>NZ_JSUT01000019.1:0-7154 GCF_000816655.1 Pantoea sp. MBLJ3 | reverse complement strand
CAGCCACGGCGAGTCCTACGCGCGCATCCGTCAGGAGGTGTGGCAGGCCGAGCACCACAGCGTCAGCGGGTCGGGCACCGCCACCGGCATCGCGCCGGGCTTCACCTTCGCCATCATCAACGCGCCGCACTTCAGCGACAACGGCGAATATCTGGTGACCTCGGCGACCTATGACTTCGCCGAGAACAGTTACGCCAGCGGCGACACCGGCGAGAGCCGGCACAATATCAGCTTCACGGTGCTGCCGTCGTCGGTGACGTACCGCACGCCGCCGGAGACGCCGTGGCCAAAAACGCACGGTCCGCAGACGGCGAAGGTGGTGGGGCCGAAAGGCGAGTCGATCTGGACCGACCGCTACGGCCGGGTGAAGGTGAAGTTTCACTGGGACCGTCTGGCGAAGGGCGACGACACCAGCTCCTGCTGGGTGCGCGTCTCCAGCGCCTGGGCGGGCCAGGGATTCGGCGGCGTGCAGATCCCGCGCGTAGGGGATGAAGTGGTGGTGGACTTCATTAACGGCGATCCGGATCGGCCAATCATCACCGGGCGTGTTTACAACGAGGCGAGCATGCCGCCGTGGGATCTACCTGGTGATGCAACACGAATGGGCTTTATGACGCGGAGTAAAGATGGACATCAGGCAAATGCCAGCTATCTTTTTTTTGAAGATAAGCCAGGCAGTGAACTGCTGAATATGCATGCCGAAAAAGATATGAATATTTCGGTAGAG
Organism: Pantoea sp. MBLJ3; assembly: GCF_000816655.1. NCBI lineage: Bacteria > Pseudomonadati > Pseudomonadota > Gammaproteobacteria > Enterobacterales > Erwiniaceae > Pantoea > Pantoea sp. MBLJ3. The sequence goes on along the minus strand of NZ_JSUT01000019.1, from coordinate 6,427 downwards.
AATGACAAGACCGTTTCAATAGACGGATGCCGTACGACAAAGATCGGCAAAGATCAAATTGACGAGATCACTGGTGACTCAACTTTCCATTACAAGCAGAAGCGCACAACGACGGTTGATGATGCTGAGACTAAAATTTTCAATAACGGTGAAAAGACTACCATTGAAAATGGCAGGGTGTTGAAAATTAGTAATGGAGATGAAGTTTCAATTGTCGGTAATAAAAATTCCCATATAAATGGCAATGAAAATCGAGAGATTACCGGAAACCTGTCGGAGAAAGTTAACGGTGATGTAAGTGTGGATATTAATGGCAGCTGGAATCAAAATGTAATGACAGGTACGGTTAATATATTTAGCCCAAACGAAATAAGTATTAAAAGCAGCACGAAAGTAAGCATTGAAGCGCCTTCCAGTTGGGTTAAGACTGCTGTGCACTCTTTTTCAATGACCGGTTTTAATGAAAGTGTAACGGGGAATAGTATTTCATTAACGGGTAATAGCATGAGTGGTACTGGAATGAGTTCTTCATTTACGACAGTAAGTAATAGCGTCACAGCATTGAGTAACTCCAGTTCATTAGTTAGCTATTCAACGAAAGGTATTGACAATAAGCGTTCACTAACTAAAATTGAAGATACTCTGCAAAATGTAGTAATTAGCGCGATACATTTATTTATATGAAGGTGAAAATGAATTTTTTAACTGAAACACCATTTATTGTCGGTATCATCATGACTGTCCTTGGTTTGTTTGTAATGTTTTCAATCTTCAAGCCTAATAAAAATGAGTTGTTTGAAATAAAAAACTGGAAAACCAGAGAGGAATGGCAGGGTGAAGTAATAACTACTGAACCCAAAAGCTGGTCGCAGACAGACACCAAATATGGTAATGATTTTTTCTATAATTTTAAGGTGCCACTTACGATTGCTGGAAAAGAGAATATACTTACCGCTAAAGGATTAGTAAGGCCAAATGACATTCATAAATTAAAAAAAGGTGTTAAAGTTATTGTTAAGTACAGTGATGATATTCCGACAAAAGTCGCTGTAATTGATGTTTTGTATTAGTGATTTTTTCATTGCACAGCAGATTAGTTAATTAATTAGATGCGTTAATTCCCCATATCGAGGGCGGCCAATTTTATGGGGTCAAAAGTGGTGGCGTTATCAGAATAGCAAATCCTACGATATATAGGCTTGTGAATAGCATATATATTGCGAAAAAGAGTGGTGCTGAAATTTTATACTTTACATGCGCAATGCAATTATTATTCATCATTAAATGAAGCTTATTTTTCAATATTAATACAGTCGCATGTTCATTAAAATTTGAAATAACTATCCACATCATTATCAATACCGGGTCGGGGTCAGGCCCGGTATTTGTTTTATCTGTCGTTTTAGAAGGAACCCCGGGCATGAAAATCATTAAGCCTCTGCGACTGAGTGTACTTAATCGCCCGTTTCGCTGGCAGGGTAAAAATCATCTGGGCGTAACGGTGCTTGCACTGACTGACATGGGGGAAAAGCCGCAACTTCGTCCTGAAATGGAACTCTGGCAACTGGCTGCCAGTGAGCTACAGACCAGTGGCGGTGTTCTTGATATGGCCATCCCAAAAGTATGTGCCGAATTTCTGGCCACTGGCCATGCTTATACAAATCATCAAAGCGATAAAACCGCCTGCGCGGTGCGGATTGAAGTCAATACGTTAAGCAAGTCGCTGGCTGTATTCGGCGATCGCTACCGGGTCGGTAATAACATCACTGCGCCGCAAACGTTCGAGCATATGCGGCTTGACTGGAGTCGTGCTTTTGGCGGTGAAGGGCATAATGAAAATCCCTATGGGATAGGCATTCACCCTGAGATGCATCAGGGACATGAATTTGTTCGCTTGCCCAATATTGAAGCGATGAGTAATCGACTGAATCAACCTGGGAAAAAGCCAGAACCGGCGGGATTTGGCCCACTGGATATCAGCTGGCCACAACGTTTTAACCGTATGGGGAGAAAATACGATTCTAACTGGTTACAAAATGATTTCCCCGGTTTCGCGCGAGATATCGACTGGAAAGTGTTTAATGCCGGTAGTCCTGATCAATGGTGGACAGATCGCGATGCCTTACCAGAGCAAGCCGCTTGGCGAATCTGGAATATGCATCCACAAAAGCCGATGCAGGAGGGCAAACTCCCCCCCTGGCAGGCACGCTGCTTTATCAATCGTCAGCGCGAAGATGAAACGCTGTTCGAGGAAATTTCACTGAGGGCGACCACGGTATGGTTCTTTCCTCACCTTGAGCAAATGATTTTGTTGTGGCAAGGAAACACGCGCATTAATGAAGACGATTCGGCTGATGTTTTGCAGTTGATGCCCGCACTGGAAAAACGTGGTTCGCCACGCTCAGTGAATCACTACCGTAAGGTACTTACGCAACGGCTGGATAAAGAAAACGGCGCACTGTTTTCATTTCGCGAAAAAGATCTCCTGCCTGATGAGGTCATTGGCCCCTGGATAGATAATCAGGTCGAGCAAACGCCCAGTCCGATGCGGGACAACATGAAAGCGCGAGCGAAACATCTTCGGGAACAACATCGTGCGCGCATTGAAGCATCCGGCGGGGAAGTGGGTGACTTGCTGAAAGAACCCCCGGAACCAGAGCTTCCCAGACTGGAAGACTTGCCGGAATTTATCGAAAAAATGGAGCGTCAGGCCGGAGAAATGAAGGTGCAGGCAGAGCTGCGTCAACGCGAGATAGAAGCCCGATATCCGCAAAGAGAAGGTGATGAGCATCAGCCCCGAGGTCCGGAAACGCTGTTTCATATGCAAGAAATGCTTCAACGCAACAAGGATAGCTTGGGTGAGAAGAAGCTGGTACAGATGCGTGATGCTCTCCATCAAATGTATCTCACGTCTGTAAAAAGCCAGCCACCAGCATTACGTCTGAAAGGTGATCTGGCCAAAATTATTCGTCAACGTGCTGAAAGAACACTTGCTCAGGATGGAAACTTTAGCGGCATGGATCTGACGGGCGCTGACTTTTCTGGCATGGATCTTCGCGGAGCCAACTTCAGCAAAACGTTGCTGGAATGTGCGGATTTAAGCCATTGCAAACTCGGCGGCGCTAATTTTCATAGCGCAATGCTGGCGCGAACCGAACTTCACCACAGTTCCCTACGCAACTGTAATTTTGAGAACGCAAGTTTTGCTCTGGCGCAGTGCTGCAAAAGCGATTTTTCCGGTGCTCATTTCAAAGATACGCAACTGCAAGAGACGTTATTTGACAATTGCACGTTCAACGGGACAACGTTCAGCGGGTTACTGTTCAGGGAAACCTGGTTTACACAATGCTGTTTTCAACGCGCAAACCTCCAGTCATGTGTATTTATGGAACTCGATTTGCCAGACCTTGATTTTACAGAGGCAAAACTCACTAAAACGACCTTTCTTAAATCCAGGCTCGAGCAGGCTGTTTTTAATCGCGCCGAACTTGAGAGTTGCTCATGGGTCGACACAGTATCAAATGGTGCAGGTTTTATTGGCGCAACCTTGACCACCTGCGCGGTGACGTCAGGCACTACACTTAACGAAGCGGATTTTACTCACGCTACACTTCGACAAAGTAATCTGCGTGGGATACCACTGGATGCTGCACTCTTCACCCTGGCAAAAGTTGAGAATAGTGATTTAAGCGAGGCAAGTTGTAGAGGTGTAAATTTTCAGCAAGCAAACCTGGCAGGCAGTCTGTTCGTGCGCACTGATTTTCGCGATGCAGACTTTACGGATGCCAATTTGATGGGGGCGTTATTACCGAAAAGTCAGTTGGCTGGCGCATGTTTCCGGGGCGCTAATCTTTTTCGTGCTGACCTCTCACAGGCTTTCACCAGCGAAACCACCGAGCTTGACGGGGCTTTTACGAAACGCATTAAAACGTTGCCAAAGCGAGATGGAGAAATTGTATGACTGCACTCACTGCAACGGATATTCATCGGCTAATCAAACAGGGTGAGGTCATCAGCGAATTGAATCTGGATGGTATCAATTTGCAGGGATTTGATCTTTCCGGAGGGATCTTTCAGGACGTGTCCTTAATAGGGGCAAATCTGCAAGGGGCCAATTTAAAAGAAACCGTTTTTACTGAATGTCAGCTTGATCGGGCTGATATACGTCAGGCAAAAATTGAACAGGTCATCTTTAACCAGTGCGAAATGTCAGGTTTAACGGCAGATGAGACAAACCTGAGCGAAACGGTATTCAACCAGTGCGTGCTTACCAACAGCAATTTTGCGCGTAGCGTTTTGCTCAGCACGCAATTTATGCAATGTCCGCTCACGCAAGGTCAGTTTAAACAAGCACAGTTTGATCGCTGCGTATTTTTTGAATCAACGCTGGACGAGGCACATTTTGACGGTTGCAAATGTCTGCTTACTACTTTCTACAATATTGATTTACGTAAGGTATTCCTGACGCCGGGTGAGTTTGACCGCACCGTCTTTTTTAACTGCGATCAACGCAGTAAGAATTACGATCATCAGCGATTTACAGGTTGCCAGTTCACTGACTGTGTCATGGATAAAGTGCAGTTTAATGGTGCGCATCTTACACAATGTAATTTCAAAGGCGCTTCACTTAAAGACGCACTGTTTAATCAGGTCAATGCCAGTCAGGCTCTATTCATGGAAGCAGACCTGACGGAAGCTGAGTGTAAAGGAAGTCTGTTCGATCAGGCTATCCTGGTGGGTGCAGTGCTGGAGAGAGCTGATTTTTCGGGTAGCCGATTCTTCCAAAGTATTCTGCAACAAACGAGGGCTTCACAGGCCCTTTTTATGCGATGCGATCTTACATACAGCGACTTCTCCGGCGCAGATCTGCGCGGGGCGGATTTCCGTGCAGCAACGTTTTCACGTACGCGAATGCACCGGGCGCGCCAGGAGAACGCGCAGTTCTCTGGTCGTCGGGGCATTCTGGAATTTGATGAAGAACTACTGGCAGCTGAAGCATGGAGCGCACAGCGCCAGAGCCGCAGCTAAGGAGATTAAGTAATGCATCATAATGTCAACCATACGCTGACAAACGCCATTCTACCCCCAGTGCAGACCGCGGGCATTGTCACGCACAGCTTCGCCGATGGCAGCCTGACTATTGAATGTGAAGGACGAGGCTGGCATTGTCGCCGCGCTGCAAGCTGCGTGATTGTCCCGCAAATAGGCGACACAGTTTTAGTAACCAGCGTTGAACACCAGATTTGGCTACTGGCTGTTTTAGAGCGGGCTGATGAGCATAAAGCAGAACTCAGTGTGCCGGGTGATCTGCATATTAGCAGTGTGGGTGAATTAAGTTTAAGCAGTGGCGCGCTGCGCATCAGCGCTGAACAGGGTGATTGTCATATCAACGATATGAATTACAGCGGCGAGAAGATTTCTGCCTGGGTTAGCCTCTCGCGAATCGTTGGCAAGCGTGCGGAATCAGTGTGGCAAACCGTAACGCAGATTAGCCACAATCTGCTGCGTACCACACGTAATACTGAACAGGTTCGGGCCGGTCAGATTGATATGAAAGCAGAGGATTACGTACGCCTGCATGCCAGCAATACGGTAATTACCTCCAAAGCAATTACTAAAGTCGACTCAGAACAGATTCACATGGGTTAAGGAGCAAGAATGTTCGCAAACTGTCAGCTGTTTGGCGTGGACTTAGCCTTTCCGGATGTCTGCCTGACACCAACGCCCGCGCCAGTGCCTATACCTTATCCGGACATCGCACTTGGACCTACGGCCATTCCGAATGCACTCAATATCCTGTTCATGGGTATGCCAGCGCATAATATGGCGACCATCACGCCACTGACAAATGGTGATAATCCCGGTGTCGCAACGGGTGTTGCATCGGGCACGGTAATGGGACCCTCACGTCACCTCACCGGTTCATTCACCGTATTATTGAAAGGCACGCCGGCAACGCGTTTGACCAGCGTGAGCCTGCAAAACTCTACCAATGCGGTTGGCATGCGTATCGTGCCAAGTCAGTTCAAAGTGCTGATGCTTGCACCTTAAGACATTACTTTTTGCCGCACCTTCTTCAGACAGGGATGAAAACCATGTTCTCACGCATTACTGCTCAGCTGCCGGCGGACGGCCTGCTGTTCCATACGCTCACCGGCACCGAGACGCTGTCCCGTCCGTTTGTGCTCACCGCCGAACTGCTGGCCACCGACGCGCGCATCGACCGTCACGCCCTGCTGGGCAAGCCGGTGACGTTTACGCTGCCGACCGATGGCCTGATGAACGCGCTGAGCCCGCGCTACCTCAACGGCAAAATCACCCGGGTGGCGGTGCGCAGCCAGGAGCTGAGCGGCACCCGCTACGCGGTCTATCAGCTGACGGTGGAGCCGGACCTGTGGCCGATGCGGCGCGACCGCAACCTGCGCAT
>NZ_JSUT01000018.1:0-3046 GCF_000816655.1 Pantoea sp. MBLJ3 | reverse complement strand
TTTCGGACATACTCTGGGCTCATGCATCTGCAGCGGCTCATTAACTGGATAGCCCGGTCTGCCAGGGCTCACACAGCTTGTGGTCACCCTGACTTCATCGCAGAGCATAAAGTGCACCGTGTTCCCGCAGAGTATCGCCCTCGCGTATCACTGCTTTCATCCTTAATTCCTCCCTGAATCAGGGCTTTACAGTTGCCTTTAGATTTTCCGCCCAGCTGGACTCAATCATCGATTTTGCCAGCGCCAGCCGCTGATCGCTGATGATCTGAGTTTGCTGTGCAACCACCGTGCCGGGCTCCATCGTTGGCGCCTGCAGCTGTGTGGCATCAGACAGCATCGGTAATGGTTTACCGGAAAGCAGATCGATGGCCTGTTTTTCGAAATAAATGCCCCCCGCAGTACCGGCAAGACCCGCAAGTTTGCCCTTCACGGTTTTCTGTTTAATGATAACGGCCGCGCCTGCGGCAAGCGTCGCGGCGCCAACCACCGCCCCGGCAATCATCAACGGCGTCATCGGCTTACTGCTGCAGTTGCCGAAATAGATCATCCGGTAGAGGAAATAGCTGCCCCAGGGTTCGCGGGAGCCTAAGGCGTTGTGCATAAACCACGCGCGGGAATCATGAACCTGATCGTCAAACAGCGCGCGCGTCAGCCCGGCAGACCCGGTCGCGCTGCTCGCTTCTCCGGTCGCCGGGAAAAGCACGTCCTTGCGATCGTCACCCGCGGTTTTTATTTTCAGCCACTCACCGTACTGATTGTCGTTATTCAGCAGGAAGACGGCGTTACTCATTGAATCAACTGCAGTAAACAGCCAGTTCCCGGTATCCGACCGGGAGAGGCCGCTGTAATCTTCCCTGAACTCTTCGGCGGCCTGGCGCAGCTGAGTTTGCGCCAGTGCGGCGTCGAAATCCTTCGGGCCCGGCGGAAGCATCAGGAAGCCCTCTTCCGCAGTGTGGGCGGCTTTCATGGCCCGGCGAAGATCGTCAATTTTTCTCTTTGCTTCTTTCCAGTCTTCCTCAGACTGCTTTCTGACCAGCGGATCGCTGTCTTTATCCAGCCCGTTAGCCGCCGAATCAACATAGAAGCGCTGTGTTTTGTAGGTTCCACCGGCATAGCGATTGATACGCCACGCGGTGATCCAGCCCATCTGATTTTCAAGGGCTTTCTCCAGGCTGACCGGCGCGCGTGGCGGATCGTAGTTTGCGGCTTGTTCGGGGGAGAGGGGTTCATCGTGAGCTGTAAGGCCGAGGGTTATTTCGCGCCAGGCATTGAAACGATTGACTAATGAAGTGTCGATATCAAATTCATCAACCACATCGAAAGGCATAATCCGCCAAGTTTCTAAAGATATATCTTGAGGAAGTACATTTTTAGTTACTTTCAGGGGTGCTCCTGATGAAAATGCAGATGCATACATATCATGCAAAGCAATTTGAGACAGAAGTAAAAAACTCCTGTTTTCACTATCATTCGCCTTACCTTGATCTCCTGGTGGATAACCTCCTCCTAAATCCGAGTGCATCCCCGGATAAACCACTTCAAGGCTGTTCGCCGGATACTTACCATCCGGGCGGCGAATCGAATCCAGCGGGAAGCAGAGCCGCTGCTCATGAGAAGAGACCAGGTGAACGCACTTCTTAATCAACCCGCCGTAAATCTTCTCAGCCGGCAGCTCCTGGGTCCCGTTCGCCCAGCCCATATGCCCTTCCACCACCGGGGCGATATGCGCCACACCCACCGAGGCCACGGTATCCAGCAGGCCGAGGAACTCAACGCTGAGCGGAATTTTCAGCCCCTCCACCGCCAGACACTGCTCGGGTTTGTCTTTTCCCTCCTCAGGCTTTGGCAGCAGCTCACTGAGCCAGTTAACAAAAGCCCTCGCCGCTGCTGCCCCGCGCGAGAAGCCGTACACGTAAAGTTTGATCCCTAACAGCTTCGGCTTTCCAGGTTCGACAGGCACCCGGGCCTTTTGCAGATCTGGTGTCATCTCTTTCAGCAGGCTCTGGAAGGTCTCAAAACGGTTGGCCGCTCCGGTCAGCCCAAAGGACGCCATAGAGGTCGCCATTTTATCTACCGCGCTCCAGCTTTCGTCGTCCGAGAGCGTATCCAGGCCCATCGTCCGCTTCAGGGCATCGATAATCCGCAGCAGACCCCAGTTGATACGGTCCTCCCCTTGGGTCGCTGCCGCCAGCCCCATCATGCTGAAATCCAGATCGTTCACCTCGGGGAAAGGCGTCCCGACGCCGGGGATATAATATTTGTAGTACTTATCCTCGCCGCTGCCGCGGGCATCCAGCAACTCCGCTGTTTTACTCGCCAGCCCTCCGGCATAGCCCTGGCCGATAGTGGCGCGGAACAGACGGGCAATATTGGTGGGGTGCTTCGGGTCAGCAATATATAAATCATGATTAAGGTTATTGCCGGTACCGTCGAAAAACAGGCTGATATGCAACGTTTTACAGCACGGGGGCTCCACGCGTCGCCCGGCGGCCAGACACAGTTCCTGCCGCCAGGCCAGCTCGTGACTGTCCTGCTGCGCGCAGTTTGTACCGACCAGCGCAGCCTGAGTGGGTAAACGCCCCTGAGCCGGAAACGCCGGCGGGAACCACGCCAGTTCGGTGATTATTTCGGACATACTCTGGGCTCCGGCATCTTAAGAGGCTCTTTGATCGGGTGTTCCGGATGGCCATAGTTCGCACAGCTGGTCGTCACTTTCACCTCATCGCAGGGCAGAAAATGCACTGTGATCCCGCAGGTTTCCTGCCCCGAATAGTCCGGTACCGGTACCACCGCGCTGTGCTGGCGATTATTAGCACTCATTTTTTTTTCCCAGGCCAAATACTTTTCCGTATTTGCAAATCCCGGAAATCCTTTTGTAGATGCTTCACCACTTTCCCAGTCAATTTTTACCGTCATTCCGGGCCGCCACTTCGCCGGCACACCATAGCAGCAGCCACCACCTCCCCCCTGCCAGGGGCCAATAGCATCAATGCCGGACTGACCATCGACGCTGAAATGGTTGATGGCCCATTTGGTATGGTTGATT
>NZ_JSUT01000017.1:0-8717 GCF_000816655.1 Pantoea sp. MBLJ3 | reverse complement strand
GCACTTCAGCGACAACGGCGAGTATCTGGTGACTTCAGCAACCTATGACTTCGCCGAGAACAGCTACGCCAGCGGCGACACCGGCGAGAGCCGTCACAATATCAGCTTCACGGTGCTGCCGTCGTCGGTGACGTACCGCACGCCGCCGGAGACGCCGTGGCCGAAAACGCACGGTCCGCAGACCGCGAAGGTGGTGGGGCCGAAAGGCGAGTCGATCTGGACCGACCGCTACGGGCGGGTAAAGGTGAAGTTTCACTGGGACCGGCTGGCGAAGGGCGACGACACCAGCTCCTGCTGGGTGCGCGTCTCCAGCGCCTGGGCGGGTCAGGGGTTCGGCGGGGTGCAGATCCCGCGCGTTAACGACGAAGTGGTGGTGGACTTCATCAACGGCGATCCGGACCGTCCGCTGATTATCGGCCGCGTGTACAACGAGGCGAGCATGCCGCCGTGGGCGCTGCCGGCGGCGGCGACGCAGATGGGCTTTTTAAGCCGGTCAAAGGACGGCACGGCGGATACGGCGAACGCGCTGAGGTTTGAGGATAAGGCGGGTGAGGAACACCTGTGGATCCAGGCACAAAAGAACATGGATACCCATGTTAAAAATGATGAATCACATAGTGTTGGTGGCTCACAAACCGTCAGCATTAATCGAGACTACAAAGGTAAGGTGGCCGGTGCGCATGAGCAGGCAACACAGCTTTCACATACGGAGGTAATTGGTGGTGGTTTTTTACAACTAGTGCAGGGAGGCATTGTGCAAGCTTCTGATACCGGAATACGTCTGGTGGCTGGTCAATCCATTCTGGAATTAGGCGCTAACGGTCAGGTCAATCTGCAATGTATAAATTTCACAGTGAACGCGTCCGGGCAGGGTGAAATTAATACCGGCGGTACGCTGGATTTAAATATTAGTAAACCTGCCGCTGCTTCTGATACAGAGCCCACATCAGCACAAATTCAGAATGCTGTAAAAGCGGCATTTAATCAGGGAAGTAAAGAATAATGGAAATTAAATCATTTGCTCTTTCAGAGGGCACCCTCAACTTGTCTGATGCCTGGCAGGATCACAGCATCAATGTTCTGAAATTTCCTGCCAGTGATGCAACTTTAGTCATCACCCGCGCATGGGATATCTCACCTGAAGAAGAAAATGACTATTTCTCCCAGCAGCTGGCCAGGATTAAGCAGCGAATGAAGAAGGTTGTAATGGGTGAGCAGGTGACAAGCACTATTGCGGGCCAGTCTGCAAAAGAGGTCAAACTCTCTTTCGAGAACCAGCATGTCATGATGTATGAACAGCTAGCGATCGTGCGAATGGAAGATCATCTCCTTGTACTGACCTTTAGCCGAACGACCCCTTTTGATGCAGATACAGATGCGCTCTGGAACTCAGTCAAAGCGGGTATGCAACTGGGAGTCTGACGATGACGGATTTTATTGCAGCCCGTATCGACGACCCCCTGGTGCATAGCTCGGCGCTTGCCGATTTTGTGGGAGGCCTGGTAGAAGGTGCCATCGTTGCAGGAGTGATGCTGGCCGCGGGTACAGGAATTGGTGCGGTGATTGGCGGTGCAGCGATTGCCGGGCTGATTTTCAGCGGAAAACTTGAGGAAATCGGCGACGCTGCAGGCAAATTTGTCGACAGCGTAATTGATCCCGGACCGCCTGATGCGATCATCATCAGTGGGTCTGACGATGTGTTGATAATGGGGAAAAAGGCAGCGCGCGCAGCCGGCACTGTGGATCGTGGCTATCTTAATATGCCAGTTGCCCAAGATGAAGGCATTGACTGGGCGGGGATCGGTATGCTTGCGCTTACTGGCGTAGCAATGGCAATGAAAACAACACTGAATCCCGGTGCTGCGCTTATGTCAGTGGCTGAGAAGGCTAGCCACATTACGTCTGATGACATTAAAGATTGGGGAAAAAGCGTCTGGACCAGCCTGACTCAGCCTGTGGTGGAAAGTGCAAACCCTTATGCGGCACCCATGCCGCAGGATAAAGTCGCATGTGCTAAAGGCCATATGGTCACCAGCAGTAATTTTATCGCGCAGGGTTCAAAAAAAGTGTTAATCAATAACCAGCCTGCTGCGCGTAATGGTGACAAAAGCACTTGTGAAGCAGTTATTAAAATTAGCGAAAATCCCCGTGTACGCATCGGCGGCGATACCATTACAGTGCGTGACATCCACAGCGGTAAAAACATGCTGGCGTATATGGCTGGTAATTTACTGGGCGGGGCCCTGGCAGGGGTACTGCCACAGCTGATCAAGTTTGGTTACAGCCGTCTGATTCTGCGCGGCCTTGCTAAAGAAATCATTTGCCCGCTCGGCGGCATCGTCGCAACCGAAGCCGCTGCTCAGGCAGTCATTAAAGCCAGTAGTACGGCATTTCCTGTCAATATTGCTACTGGCGCTAAAATCCTTGCACAGGATGAAGACCTCGATTTTGTGCTACCGGATCGCATACCACTCAGATGGCAGCGTATTTACCACAGTCGCAACTTAGCAGCCGGGATATTAGGTACTGGCTGGATGCTGCCTTTTGAAACCCGCTTGTATCGTTTGCCGGATAATCAACTGATGTTTCGTGATATGACTGGCCGTGAGTTGGGCATGGGCAAGGTCAATACAGGAGACGTCATTGATTTTCAGGAAGAAGGTCTGAAACTGTTCTGTAGCCCGAACGGTGCGATGGTGATACAGCATCATGACGGCGAACACCAGCTTTACGAACCGGATCCCTTAAATATGGGCGAATGGCGCCTGCATCGTCTCTACGATCGCCATGAAAATGCTCAATATTTTGAATGGAATAAGCAGGGGCAGTTGGTACGCATCTTTAGTGATAATGAAGCACTTGATGTCGAGCTTGAGTATCAGGAGTGGGGACGGCTTAGCGCAGTATATCAGGTTTGTGGAAATACGCGCCGCTGCATGGTGTCTTACCGTTACAACGAGCAGAACCAGCTGATCATGGTGAGCGATGCGGACAACATCGTTTTGCGCCAGTATGGCTGGGATCGGGCTAGTGACATGCTGGCATGGCACAGTTTTTCAACCGGCCTGAAAGTTCAGTATCAGTGGCAACCCGCTCTGGACAGCAGGCACTGGCGAGTTTCTTCCTACCAGGTGCTGGATGAACAGGCAAGCGTGCTGGAAAACTGGCGTATTAATACTGACGAAAAAGAACGCATCGCCTATGTGAGTAACGATGAAGGTGTATCCAGTCAGCATCGCTGGGATATGTTGTACCGTATAACGGCTTATACCGATGAACATGGCGGTAGCTGGGCATTCAACTGGGCTGGGACCAGTGAACAGCTAAATGAGATGGTCCAGCCCGACGGAGCCCGCTGGGAGTACGCTTTTGATGCGCGTGGAAATCTGACGATGGAGCGCGATCCGCTGGAGCGCACCACGCTTAAAACCTGGCATCCGTTATATGCGCTCCCGTTGAAAGAGGTGTTACCGAACGGTGCAGTATGGCAATACGAGTATAATCTAGCCGGTGATGTTGTGTCTCTGACCGATCCGGAAGGTGCAACCACGCTTTTTAAATGGAATGAACAGGGAGATCTGGTTGAGCGCATAGATGCTCATTGTAACCGGCACTGTTTCTGGTGGGACAGTCGTGGCCAACTAATCCGCGAAGAAGACTGTTCCGGTTACCCTGCTCGCCGTCAGTATGATGATACAGGAAGGCTGGTAAGCATCACGGATGCGCTGGGCAATACACAGCGATTTGCATGGAGTCCGGCGGGGCGACTTGAAATTTTAACGCGTCCGGACGGACGTGAAACCCGATTCGAATACAATAAAGCCGGCTTACTATGCGGGCAAAGTATTGAAGGTATTCTGGCGCATAAAGTTACTTTAAATTCCCGTGGTCAGGTCATTGAGGCAGTTGATCCGGCGGGCCAGAAAACACAGTTTCGTTTCAATCGGGCTGGGCGACTGACAACATTAATTAACAGCAACATGCAGGAGTGGCATTTTAGCTATAGTTCGACTGGATTATTGCAGCAGCAGCAGGATTATGCAGGACGGAAGACCGAGTATCATTACAATGCGCTCCAGCAGGTAGAGTCGCTTATCCGCTATCCGGACAGCAGCAGCGAAATGCCGCCTCAAGTCACGAACTATGAATATGATGCGCTGGGGCGAATGACGGCGCGTGAAACATGTGAGCATCGGACCGAGTTCCGGCACAGTGCCCTGGCATTAGAGATTTGTCGCGCGCCATATCAGGAATGGCGTCAGGCTGCTATTGAGATGCGTGACCCGGAACATGCTGAATATCAGATATTTACCTATAATAAACTGGGCAGATTGATCAGCGAAAAAAATCATTCAGGGGAGTACTGTCATCAATATGATGCACTGAATAATCTGAGTGCAACGTCATACCCGGATGGACAGAAAATCGACTTTCTTCGTTACGGCAGTGGACATCTTCTGGAGATTCAACTCTCCTTCAACGCGAAAAAGTTGTCCCTGGCAGGATATCAGCGAGACCGTCTGCACCGGGAAACGAATCGCACGCAGGGCGTGCTAACGCAGGAGACATATTATGACGTGGCGGGACGGATTTCCCATCGGCGCTGTCTGGACAACCCGCGTAAAACGCTGATTGCAGAAAGACGTTACCAGTGGGATCAGGCCGATCAGATTATCCGTCAGATTTATACAGATGGCACACCGTCGTCGCCGCAGGAGAAATACCGACAGTTGCTATGGGGATACGATGCAGCTGGCAGGGTGACGCAAAGCATAATGCCGGGCTGTGATGAACAGTTTTTGTATGACGCTGCAGACAATCAGACAACACAGGATTTACATCCGGTACGGAATAACATGCTGAGGCGTCTGGATGGTGTGCGCTGGGAATATGATGGCTTTGGTCGTATGACGGAGCGGCATGATAGCCACCGGGGTATTGTGCAGCGTTTTTTCTATGACAGTGAGCATCGTATCAGTGATGTTCAGATTGAGGGTGATATTGAATTCAGCCGCGCGCAATACTTGTACGATGCGCTGGGACGCCGTACGGAAAAACGCGTCTGGCGGCACCGTCAGGAGCAGCCGGAATGCACAAAATTTGCCTGGCTGGGCATGCAACTGGTTGGTGAAAGCAGCACTCACAGGCCAGACACAGGCGTACGCTATGTTTATGCAGAAAACAGCTACGAACCGCTGGCACGTATTGACAGCACAGGCGCGCATAGTGATATTTACTGGTACCACACCGAGATAAACGGCCTGCCGGACAGGCTGACTGATGAGGAAGGCAAAAGCGTCTGGCGCGGCAACTTCTCTGTCTGGGGGCGCACCCTGTCAGAACAGTGTAATGCGAGCTGGGGCGTGCCGCAGAACCTTCGTTTTCAGGGACAGTACCTTGACCGTGAAACCGGGCTGCACTATAACACGCTAAGATATTATGACCCGCGCGGCGGTCGCTATACGCAGCCGGATCCGATAGGGTTAAAGGGTGGATTGAATACTTACACCTATGTTAATGATCCAATGGTTTGGGTGGATCCATTAGGCTTGATTCCTTGGGAAAAAGGCACGTTTAACTCCTGGTTTAATGGCGCATCAGTTCAGGATATTATCGATAATAAATCAGCTGTTGAGAGTGCTCTTCGAAGTCCCGGTGGTATGCATGAAATGTTCCCTGTATCGATAGCATCTAAAGCGAAAGAGTTAGGGTTTAGCGCAGAAGAGCTTAAAGCAATGACAGTTCCGACTAGCGAAATTACATTTATTAATGTCACTGATAGAAATGGAATGCCTGTCCCAAATGGTCCTCATCATGGAAGTAAAGCAGGGCGGCATTTCCATAACAAACTTATCAGTGATTTAAAAAGTGCTGAAACTAAGATGCAAGCCATAGACATTATAGAAACACACCATTCGATCCACATGAAACGAACAGGATGCTTTTGATGAATACTAATTACGACGCGGATATTGTACATCTTTGGATAGGAAGTAATTATGATTCCGAAAAAGACTATTTGAAATATTTTGAGCTTGATTACTCAACTGAAGGGGATTTTGAGGATCCCTCCTATAAAGTTTGTGCATTTTGTCAGTATCTTGGCACAAAGTGGTACGATGAAGACTTTATAGGAATAATACCAAGAGAAGAAAAAGATGTTCCTCTTAATGAGATACTTGAGCAAGCAGCAGTTGATCTAAGCGAGATGGAAAAAATAAGAAATACATGCGCCAACTTGGGAATTGATAAAGCAAACGCCATTTTATGGTATTCAAATCTTGACGTTGATAATTTTCCTGCTATAGGTAGTGATTTTAAAGGATTAAAATATATTGGTTGCTTCAAAGGTGATTGATTTAACACTTTAAAAGTGATCTAACCTAGTTTCTTGGTATCTACCGGAGGCGGCTATTATGCTCATTCCGGTTTTTTATTCATGATTTCAACTCTCTGCTATTTTCTTAGAGATGCTCATATCCTTCAGTGAAAATTAACGATAATTTATATTTTATTATCTATTTTGACGAGTCTAATATTTTCATCGTGAGCTGGTCGCGAGGTTCAAGAATGCTTTTAAGTGGAACTATTTACTATTTAAATGAAGATGAAATTTTTTATTACAAGAAGAAATCCTTGGAGGTAAATAGCGATGCCTCTATTAAGCTATATCAGTATTATGCATTTTCAAATTTCATCAAGCCTGACATGATAAAATGGTTGAAAATATCTGCCTTACAAGGAAATGAGGTTGCCAGGTACAATTATGCGGTTTATTTGATAAATAAAGGAGACATGATTGAAGCTTCGAGATTGATCGATGAGATTCAATCTTCTGGTGATGCTGCATCAGCTAATGAATTGAGAGAAAAGATTAGGTGAGTACATTTATGGGTATTTTATTAATCAATTTATAATTCTCTATGTTGCTTTTTAAAATTTCTCCAACTTAAGGGTAAATTTCACTGGGGTTATGATTAGGCTGGTAACTTAGCTCAGCTTTCTAAATTAATAGATCATCCGCAAGCGAGTCCTCAGGCATTAAATTTTCATTCTTCTATTTAAAGCCGCATTTTATCCGCATATTTGACCGCCCTGACTCAATCATCAAACTAATACGGAAACAACCAGCGTCAGATTTTCTTTATTATTAAGATTAACGGGTGAAGTTTATTTGTAACTTATCATAAATTCCGTGAGTGATTTTATTATTAGCAGTGTAGGATATTCGGATAATGTTGAGGGAGGTGGCCTTAGCAATATTGCTATAATTAGCGGCTACATAACGATTCTGGCTGCTAATTGATTTTTAAAAATGGATGGCAACAACATGGAAATTTTAGCATTTTTATTGTTCTGGTCAGTGACGGTGTATTTTATCTGGAGCAGTAAGATTTCCTATGGAAAAGAAACGCTGGCTGGTATAGGGAAAGCTTTTGTTGGGATTTTTATCGCCATTATCGCTATTGGATTCGTGCTTAAAGGACTGGCAGCTATAATTCCGGGTTTTACCAGGGACGCCGCAGGGGACTTAATGGAGGCGTTAGGTGCATCATTATTTTTTATATGGGGTATGAAATTTATACTTGTCGGATTCTGCAATATGTTTGGCACTGTTATGGATTTTCACAAGAAATATAATGCAGACAATTACAGGCGGTTTTCACCGGCTATCAATAAGCTGGCACCAGGGCTGTTCATTTTTTCAAAGGTCATTCTTTCTCTTGGGACTATAGTGATTTATTACGGCATCTGGCTGGCGAATTAAACTAAGAAGGGAAACAGGCTGTTAATATTAACAAGGAATATACTTTTCTTTTACGTCGGGCTTCTCCAGGGAAGCGATCTAACAGCGCTTCCGAAAATGCCTTTATACCCTGGCCAGAGAAGAAATCCTGCATTATCGTTGCGCTGCCAGGCAGCTTCCAGCCAAGGGACTGGAACCAGTTGCCTCCCTGAATCGGTTTAACTCACATCTGACGCTAATTAACCACGGATGACTCACCCTGCCTGGAAGTCTGGGCCGCGTATGAAGGCTGCCAGTGTGAGATAAATATGTCTGACTGGCTGTTTAAAAAGCCTGCCATGACGGGCTAAAAGTCCTGTAACACCACGGGAACTAAACCGGGACGGTGTGCTGCCTGTGTAGAGAGTTACAAACGGTAGGTGAAAGCAGCAGCGCGACACGCATTACCTGTCGACCGCGGATGGCTGGGAGCCACTGGTGCACATCGATACTCTGGATGACAGCGCCATGACGTACTGGTACCTAATCTCTAATATAAGCACGGAATCTGATTATGTTCTCACGCATTACTGCACAGCTGCCGGCGGACGGCCTGCTGTTCCACACGCTCACGGGCACCGAGACGCTGTCCCGTCCGTTTGTGCTCACCGCCGAACTGCTGGCCACCGACGCGCGCATCGACCGTCACGCCCTGCTGGGCAAGCCGGTGACCTTTACGCTGCCGACCGACGGCCTGATGAACGCGCTGAGCCCGCGCTACCTCAACGGCAAAATCACCCGGGTGGCGGTGCGCAGCCAGGAGCTGAGCGGCACCCGCTACGCGGTCTACCAGCTGACGGTGGAGCCGGACCTGTGGCCGATGCAGCGCGACCGCAACCTGCGCATATTCCAGAGCCAGACGGTGCCGCAGATTGTGCAGACGCTGCTGAAGGAGTACGCGGTTAACGTAGAGACGCGCCTGGCGGGCAAC
>NZ_JSUT01000016.1:0-5873 GCF_000816655.1 Pantoea sp. MBLJ3 | reverse complement strand
CAAGGACATATTCGGCAACATCACAAAAAAAACAGCATGTTACCTGACGGCTCCTTAATGCGACAGAGCCCCATCTTTACCTTTTCCCTGCCTGAAGGAACAGCACCGCGGTTGCCCCAGCTCAGACTGGTGGCGTCGGTGGGGGCCGGGGCTGACGGAATACTTCAGGCACGCGATCTCCCTCCGGAGGTAAAAGTGACCCGCGCCTGTGACATCGGGCTGGGATACAGTATGTTTCAGTATGTCGTAATGCAGATTTTGCGTCACTTTCGCGATCTGCGAACGCTTGAGCGGCAGCACGCTTCTGCGAAGTGGTCGCGCTTACCTGTTGCCAGCGCCAGTCAGTCAACCGTGGGGATCATGGGGCTTGGTCAGACAGGCGTGGTGGTCGCTCAAGCCGTCGCTGCGCTCGGATTCCGGGTAATCGGCTGGACCCGCACTGCATCACGTAATGTCAGTGTTGAGCGGTTTGTCGGACAGCAGAACCTGGTCGCCTTTCTGGAAGAGTGTGACTTTCTGGTATGTCTGCTTCCGCTGACTGACGAGACGCGTCATCTTTTGAACAGACATATGCTTTCCAGGCTGCATAAGGGTTGTTATGTCATCAACGTGGCCCGCGGGGGAATTCTGGTAGAGCAGGATCTGCTTGAGCTCGTTGAGAACGGACACATCAGCGGCGCTGCACTGGATGTTTTCGCCGCGGAACCGTTAGGCCCCGATATTCCATTCTGGGGCCACATGAAAATTCTGGTGACACCTCATATTGCCGCGCAACCATCAACAGAGCCGGTTGTGGACCAGTTCATTGATAACTTGCAATGGATGAGGAACGGCACTCCTCTTGTCAATGAAGTGGACCGGACGCTGGGATATTAATCATTGTTCAGACCGTCTGCTTGTTATGACATTCCTGCTCTTTTGCGGCTGTGATGTGTTTTTATCGGATGAAGGTCCGCTTTTGGCACTAAGCTGATGTCTTCCAGAAGCGAGGAGCAGGAGTTCGTTATTGCTTCCAATACTTACTGGCACCCCTTAATTAAAACAGGGCAAAATTGTGGCCACGCTTGAAGAGCATAAAGGCTCTGCATTGCTAAAATAGGGAAGCTCTTTCAAAATTTTTTCGGTAATCGCGTGGACTCAGCTGATTATGCTGACTGAACACGCGTGAAAAATAAAGTGGGTCTTCATAGCCTACCGCGCGAGCAATCTGAGTGATATTCAGCTGGGTATATCGAAGGAGATCACAGCCGCGAGAAATACGCTGTTGTTCACGCCAGCCGTAAATGGTATTGCCCATCTCTTTTCTGAATATATGAGTGAGCCGTGAAGCTGAGAGGAAGGTCAGGCGCGCAAGCGCTTCGATACGGGTATCTTCGGACAGGTGCTTATTGATGTAATCACAGACAATCAGAACACGCGGATCCCGATTATGCTGGTTGCTGGCCGGCTGAAGCTGGAAAGCCTTTAAGATGATACGCTCAAGCGCATTCATGGCCAGTGCTTCCGGCAGGGATGCTCCTACTGCATTACCCGATATAACCTCCTTAAAGAGCTGAACCATTTCCTTGCTGTGCAAATTATCAGGAAGCTTCATGCGGCCGATGTCTCCCTGTTTATTGTCCCAGCGCAGCCAGTCAGTCCAGTAAGGGCGGGGGATAAAATAGATCCAAAGATGATCCCAGGCAATACTCTCCTTTGCCCGACCGTAGTGATGAATAACACCAGGAGGAAATAGCAGCATCTCATCTTGCTGACAATAAAATTCTCCATCTGCATGATAAATAATCCCTTCGCCTTTCAACGTCAGATTAATCATGTAACCTTTCATTCCGTTAGGGCGATGGATAAAAAAATCGAGTTTACTGCCAGGGTTTATAGGGGTGAATCCGGAAACCATGAATGCATTAAAAGAGAATCTTTTCATTAGCGGCGAAAAGCTTAACAAATCTGCTTCATTCATTTCTTCCATTTTCACCCGTTCCTGTTTCAAAATTTTAGATACTATATTGTCCCCCTTGCTGAAGGGGAGATGTAATCTTATGCAGCAGAAATCACTTCGGATTTAGCAAACCGTCACTCATGGCCGCAGGGTTCGCTCCCTCAGATTGCTGATAACGGCCGGCAGATAAATCCTGTGCTACCTGGGGATAGAAATCATCGAGCTTGTAGAACCAGAGTAGTACCAGGTTTAGCGCCGCAAGGATTAGCGGGAAAAAGATAAACAAAAATTCGATAGTGTTGATGACGGTTTCAGACTGATGGGCTCCACCACCACTAACAAATCCGGCCGCACCCAGTATCCAGCCTACACTTGCCGTACCCAGCCCCATACCAAGTGTCTGACCCAGCGTACCTGCACTGAAGAGAATGCCTTCAATACGTAACCCGGTTCGCCATTCACCGTAGTCGATAGTGTCTGCCAGAAGGGCGAACATAGTGGCACCAATGCCGCAAAATCCCACGCTACGTACCGCCGTTGCCACTATCACAAACAACGCATTTTGCTTGTCGAACAATGGGAGCAGGTAAGCAACACAGCAAATGGTTAATCCGAGCATGGCAAGGCGCCGTTTCCCCAGTTTTTTAAGCAGCGCGGGGATGATCATCAGCGTAAGCAACCCTGGTATATACTGGGCCATACTGATGTATGCAATCAGTGATATATCGGCAAGAACATATTTTGAATAATACACC
This sequence comes from Pantoea sp. MBLJ3, assembly GCF_000816655.1. NCBI lineage: Bacteria > Pseudomonadati > Pseudomonadota > Gammaproteobacteria > Enterobacterales > Erwiniaceae > Pantoea > Pantoea sp. MBLJ3. The sequence continues at coordinate 3,179 of NZ_JSUT01000016.1, read as the reverse complement.
CCCACTGCTGACAATGCCGTAAGGCTGGTGAACGTGATCATCAGATAGAAAAAAATGATGAGCCAGTAGCGATTTGCCATTACTGAACGCGTGACCTGCCTGGCATTAATTCTTTGGCTGTTATTGCTGTTCACCGGCTCTACGCGCTCCCGGGTACCCAGCGCGGTTAGAAGCAAAAATACGGAGGTAAATATGCCAAAAATAGCGAATACGATCATCCAAGACGTGCTGCTGTTCCCAAAAAATGCTACCAGCGGCAATGTTAATACCCCTACAGTAAGTGAACCACAGGTTGAAAATCCCTTCCGAAAGACGCTCAGCATGCCACGCTGATAATTATCACGCGTGATTAAAGCGAGGAGCGAACCGTAGGCAATGTTATTCGCGGTAAACATAATATTGGTTAGCAGATAGGTAATGCAGACGTATATCACTTTCAGTGTGTAACTGGCGTTCGGGACGGTCGACATTAAAATGGCTGACAGACCAAACGGAACGGCGGTCCACAGCACCCAGGGCCGGGCTTTGCCTAGGCTGGAGCGCGTTTTATCAATGCGTATACCTACATAAATACAGATAATGGCATCCAGAACACGGGCAAAGAACATCAGTGATCCAACCAGCAGAGCAGAAATGCCTACAACATCGGTGTAATAAAACGCCAGAAAGGTCACCATTAATGTATACGTTAAATTGGTGCCGTAATCACCCACGCCAAAGGCCAGACGTTCCCGTATGCTAATACGCTGCAGATCATGACTTGATGAGTTAGAGGTCATCATTGTTTCTCCACTTCAAAAATCGCCACGCCCCAATCCGCCAGGTTGAGCGACTGCCCCTGCAAGTAATGCTGTCCGCTCAATAACTCGTCAGCATTAAACGTGAGGGTCATGGTCTGAGGCTGGCTGGAGTAGTTAAGGAAGAAAAGAACGGTATTGCCTGAACGGTTAACCGTATGTCTCACCGTTACCGGATAGTCCAGCGATATAGTGGCGACATCCAGAGTTGTTTTTTCAATCAGTCGGAGAAGCACCGCTTCCACGGCTTCAGAACTGATGCTGCAGCCAACGTAGGTTGTCGTTCCGGCACCATACTGGTTGTGAACGATAGCCGCATATTTATTCCAGTAGGGGTGCCTATAACTGGCCCAGACTTCAGCGCTGGCATCGGCTTCCAGCAGCTCCATCCAGTCAGACACAATGGCTTGTCCGGAAGGGATGTTTAGCTGATCGGACTGAAGCGTCACTTCGTGCGGCTCAACAAATAGCTGATAATTTGCGCCAACAGCTTCCCTGATGACGGCTGGCTGTCTGACATGTCTGACTTTGAGGTGTTCATTGGCAAAGCCAGATCTGAAGGCGTACAGGATGTGTCCGCCCTCTTGGGTAAACTGATTCAGACGTTGCAGAGATGATTCAGAAACGGCGTAAAGCAGGGGGGCAATCAGCAATTGATAACGGGACAGCCGGGGATCGTCAACCGCAAGAATATCCACCTCAATGTTGAGGCGGTAAAGGGCATCATAATAAGCGCGTACCGTGTCGTTATACTGATGCTCCTTATGACGGCCAAACTGGTGCCCCTTGTGAGGATGCCAGTCAATAGCCGTCAATGAGTCTTGACTGACGATCAGTGCGACACGATTATGCTTTTTCAGGCCCGTGAGCTGCGGAGAAAGACGAGCCAGGGTTTGACCGATGTTTTTAGCCTCGTTATAGACAGGGTTTGGCTCGAGATCGTGGCTGAGCAGTCCTTTCCAGTACGTTTCATATGAGTTGTGCAGAGAGTGCCAGTGCCAGTAGCTTATCATCGCGGCACCAGATGCAATATGGCTGAAAGCCTGGAGAAAGAGCTGGCCGGGGTAAGGGGTCCAGTTCTTAAACGCTTGCGCCTGCGTTTCCAGAACAAAATAGTTCGAGTCTTTTGTCGTACGCGCAATGTCACCGCAGAAGGCTATTTCCACACCGGTAAGCTGATGCTGGCCTGGGTGATAAATATCTACCCCTGTAATGTCCAGCACTGAAGAGGCCGTAAAATGGTCAACTTCACCACGAACGCCAAAGGACCAGGTCCGCCACTCAAAATCAAAGTTATGCGTAATAAACTGACCAGGGAGACGATACTCATTGATAAGTTTTGCCTGCCAGGCCAGGAAGTCCGTGACCAATCCGCGCTGATAGCGCTGAAAAGCGGCACCCAGGCTTGCGTTAATAGTACTTTCAAGCGGTGGGAAATCTTCCCAGGCGTCGACCCTGTTACTCCAGTAATCAAGTCCATACTCGGCATTCATTTTTTCAACATTGTTATCAAACAGTTTTTTCAGATGCTCCACAAAGCCAAGCTGAACGGGTTCTCCGCAGGTATCATAATATTTAGTCTCATTATCGATTTGATAACCAATCACGGCTGGATGGCTGGCAGTGGCGTCTAACAATTTGCGAATAACCCGCTCGGCGTATCGTAGGTAAATCGGGCTGGTGATATCCATCTTCTGACGGTGACCATACTTGTTCACTCCCTGTGGGGTGGTGGCCATAACCGAAGGATGTTTTTTCGCAAGCCATGCAGGGATGGCATAGGTTGGCGTGCCGATGATGACGGCGATATGGTTAGCATGCATGCGGTTCAGAACGGTCAGTACGCTGGAAAAGTTAAATTCCCCATCCTGTCGTTCATAACTACTCCATGTGCTTTCAGCAATACGAACCACATTAATGCCTGCCGCCTTCATCAGGCGTATGTCATCATCCAGCCTTTCTTCGGGCATATATTCACGATAGTAAGCAACACCGTATAGTAACTTCTCCACTTGAACCGCCTTTTATTGTAAATGCTTAGCGGATAAATTAGAGCAAGGCGGTCAGAGATAGATAAAGCATGTCGCTGGCAACATAGAAAAACTCGCTGCCCAGTGAGTCTTATGAAGTCCATCACAAAAGGACAGAGAGGATCATTAATCTGTTTTGATCTTTCTACCGTATTAACGGCTCTGTCGCATTAGCGTAGACAAGTCAGCAAAAGTGGCATTGCCGATTTATTAAACAGCCAACAGATAAAATTGCTCTGCCGGTGACAATTCACTGTTGGCTGAATGATGAAATTGACCCTTGCGTATCATGTGCATTAACTCAATGCCAGCCAGTATCGTCTGCGTTCGACAAATGATTTGAATCCCAGCA
>NZ_JSUT01000015.1:0-92860 GCF_000816655.1 Pantoea sp. MBLJ3 | reverse complement strand
CCCGCCAGCACGAGAACGGCGGAAACAGCATGCAGGGCAACTATCATCCGACAGTAAAACCCGTCGCTCTGATGGAGTACCTGTGTCGCTTGGTCACGCCTGCTGGTGGCGTGATACTCGATCCATTCATGGGTAGCGGCACGACCGGCAAAGCCGCTGTGCGTAACGGATTTCGCTTCGTTGGCATTGAAATGGATGATGGCTACTTTGACATAGCCGTGAGCCGTATTAGTTTTGAGAAGCCACCAGCAGCGCTTGTGCGTCATGCCGCTGAAGAGGTGATCGCATGATTACTTACGGCTCTGTTTGTTCGGGCATTGAAGCGGCCAGCGTGGCGTGGGAAGGGCTGGGATGGAAAGCGGTATGGTTCGCGGAGATTGAAAAGTTTCCCGCGGCCGTACTGGCGCACCACTATCCCGCCATCCCTAACCTGGGCGATATGACAAAGATTGCCGCTGGCGTTCGCGCTGGCTCTATCCCTGCCCCCGCCGTGATGGTGGGCGGCACCCCGTGCCAGGCGTTCTCTATCGCCGGACTCCGTAAAAGCCTTGATGACCCACGCGGTCAACTCACTCTTGCCTATGTAGATTTAGCGAATGCCATTGACGAAAAAAGAGCTTCAAACGGCGAACCACCAGCCGTCCACCTGTGGGAAAACGTGCCGGGAAGTCTCAGCACCGAAGACAACGCGTTTGGATACTTCCTTGCCGGTATGGCTGGAGAAAATGAAGCGTTCGAACCAGGTCCAGAACCTGAACCAGGTAAACACGGACCCGGCTGGCGCTGGAAAAAAAGCGCCTGTAAGCACGTGGCAAAGTGGCCAAAGTCTGGTTGTGTTATTGGACGACAGCGCAAACTCGCCTGGCGACTGCTTGATGCCCAATACTTCGGAGTGGCCCAACGCCGCCGCCGTGTGTTCGTTGTCTCAAGTGCTCGAAACGACTTTGATCCCGCAGAAGTACTTCTTGAGTTCGACGGCGTGCGCCGGGATTCTCCGCCGAGCCGAAAATCGCCAGAGGAAACTACCGGAACTATTACTTCACGCGCTTCAGCAGGTGGCGGGCTTGGAGACTTCGAACTTAACGGCGGTTTGACAGTTGCTGGCCCTCTTACTGCATGTGGAACTGGAGTCGGTGGCCCTGATTTCTCTCATGCTGCAGCCGGTCATTTAATTTCTGCGTTTGGCGGTGGCAATTGCTCCGGGGCGCTGGATGTAGCAGCGTGCCTGACAGCCAAAGGTCAGCGCAATGATTTTGATGTTGAGACGTTTGCTGTGCAGAGTGCTACTGGTGAGGTAAGCCACACCCTGACCGCTGAAGGATACGATGCCTCTGAGGATGGTTCCGGGCGCGGCACGCCGACTGTTGCTTACGGCTTCCAGACGCGCATAGCGCGAAATGGCCGTGGCGACATGGCTGACGTTTGCCATGCGCTCAGCGCTGAATCGGGGGAAACGGGGAAAGGTGACGCTGCGCCGTGTGTTGCCCGATGTGTTGAACATGCCGCTTTTGCCGAGAACACACGTGGCGAGCTCCGGTTGTTTAACGGTGACGGCCAGATCACCGGCGCGCTGTCAGCGGGTGGAGGTAAACCCGGTCAGGGCTATCCATCCGTTGTCAGCCAGTGCGAAGTGCGTCGCCTGACGCCTAAAGAGTGTGAGCGTCTTCAAGGCTTCCCGGATGGCTGGACCCTGATCCCCGAAAAGAAGCGCAACACCCTTGCCGCTGATGAGCTCGCATACCTTCGCCTGACACACCCCGACATGCAAGAAGACGAGGCACACCGGCTGGCGGCTGATGGTCCTCGCTACAAAGCGATCGGGAACTCCATGCCCGTGCCGGTTATGCGCTGGATTGGGGATCGGATTGCTAATCAGATTATGCTGGTGGCGGATGAAATCGAGCCTCAGCCAGCAGCTCTTCCCGCTCCACCATCGGCAAAGAAAAAGCGTGCGCCGGCGCGCAGGATTGCGGACGACAAATACCCCCGCTCATTCCTGAAATGGGCGGGTGGCAAACACTCTGTACTGGATGAAATCAGGGCGATGCTTCCAACCGGCGATCGTCTCATTGAGCCCTTCGTCGGCAGCGGCACGGTCTTTATCAACGCAGGCTTTAAGCGCAACCTGTTGGGTGACGTTAACCCGGACCTGATTAACCTGTTCAATCAGCTGCAGGGCAATCCTGATGCCGTAATTAAGACGGCCTACCAGCTGGAGCGAGGCTGCATATCCGGTAAGGCACATGATGCAATCCGAACCGAATTTAACGGGCGCAAAGCACACGCTGTTCGCCATGCAGCGCTTTTCCTCGCGCTAATGCGCACCAGCTACAACGGTTTGTGCCGGTACAATCAAAAAGGCCTGTTTAACGTGGGCTGGAATAAAAAGGGTGAAGCGAACTACTTCCCGATGGATGAACTGGCGCACTTCACCGGCATGCAGAAAGAAATGACGTTTATGTGTGCCGGATTTGAGGATGTGATCGCGCAGGCGGGTGAAGGTGACGTAGTGTTTTGTGATCCGCCATATGAGCCTCTGCCGGACGAAGCCGGGTTTACGGCCTACAGTGGGACCTCATTCACGTTTGCGGATCAGGTGCGGCTGGTGGAGTGCCTGGTTGCAGCGCGGGACCGCGGGGCTAAAGTGGTTATCACAAACAGCAGCGCACCTGCCATTCTGCATCTATACATCAGCAATGGCTTCAGAATCGCCCCGCTGGCCACACGTCGATCTGTGTCCTGCAAAAGTGAGACGCGCAAAACAGTTAACGACATAATTGCCGCTCTCTGAAACGAACTAAACCCGCTTTATGCGGGTTTTTTGTCTTTGTTTGACTATCAGCAGAGCACGTATTTTTGATGCCAATTTTTATTGGATTATCATCGATAGCCGATGAAACGGTCTGCCATTGTTTACAGCAAGTAATCAGCGAGTATTATTGATGATGTAATGTACAGGGAGATAAAAATGGACGCAGCCTTGCTTGAAATGATGCGCTCAGGTGGAAGGAATAAAGCCTGGGCTGAAAAAATGGTCAACCTTGAAGCCAGAAAGCTGATTAATACAGCTAACAGGCTGTCAGCCTTACACCTTAACGATGGGCTTACCCGGATGCAGTTTGTCCAGGAAATAAAATCGGTTGTTGATAAGCAGTTTGCCGCCGCCCGACAAGCAAAATCTGATGAAGAATGTCTGGAGTGCGTTAAACAGCTAAGATCTGAAACAGAAAACCTTGAAGAGCAAGGAAGATTACTGCTCACAAAGGCAGCACAACTCTATGCCAAAGTGGAGTTTGTACGCGAAAACAACAAAATTGTGGGTTACATGATTTCCGCTGTTCATGTCGCGCTTTCAGGTTTTGCTGTTGTTGGCGGTGCTTTGATGATCGCGTCAATGACACCTCTTGGCGTACTGGCTGGTGCCGTTCTCGTTGTTGACGGGCTTAATGGCCTGTCGAAAGAACTTATTACCAACCTGTCTGACGTACAAACAGAAGGCATGTTTGCCGATGGGGCAATGCAGGCTGCAAAATTCATGGGATTTAAACCAGAGTCAGGACTGGCTTTCTACAATACGGTAACGCTCACAGCCAGTATTTATAGCGTTTGGGGGCTGGCGAGAAAGCCTGGCGCATGGCGGCTTTTCAGATGGCTGCCCCGTGATTACTTCCGTAAGATTGACACCATGAGCCGTCCAAAGCTGACCATGAAAATAATCGGCTGGGGTGTATCGGCTAAGGTGACATTCGATTTACTCAGCATAAGTAACCAATCAAGCTAAGCCTTTTTCGACCGCCAGTAGCGCCATGATTTCCAGGCCAGCACTGGCGGTTGAATAAACGTCACAATGACTACACCGAGCAGCAGAGATAAGCCTCCACCTAAAATGTATGGCTTAGTCGAGAAACAGAGAAGAAATACAAATACTAGCGTGCAGGCTGAAACCATCCATAACAGGACTCTAAATCTGTTTTTTAAATCCACTACTGCTTCGTCCAGCGTTCCACCATAGCTTTCAATATTATTTTTGATTTTTTTCAAATCAGCATCAGTAAAACCGGACTTCAATAACTCTGATTCATTAACTGTCATGGTGCTTTACCTTTCATCCTTAAAACGTTAAGTCATTCTAACGCAATTATATACGTGCATGACTCTCATACATCAACTTCCTTTGGCACTATAAAGGACTTCCGGATCATATAAATGTGTTAAGAAACCGCCAAATCTTAGGTTAGCTTCATCCCGGTATCCCAGAAGGCTGGTAGTGATTCTGCCGGAATGCCTCGCGGTGTATTTAGCAACTGTAGCGCCTGCTCCATCGTGATGTGCTCACAGGCATATTCACGGAAAAGATAGCCAACAAGCCCTGCCGCCTTTGCTTCTCTGGCCCTTACATTGTAAGCAGTCTGACATTCAGCACTCACACGGCTGGTTTCTTTGAAATAGTAGTCTCTTGCTCTCGCGTAACTGTCGGTGCAGGCCACCAGCACATTTGCAGCAACCACTTCATAGCGCCCTTGGCAATCTTCGCCACAGTCCAGCAACTGCACACCGGTTCTTTCAGATGATGCCAGCACGGTTTTCTGGATAGGCAGGCCAACAGTGGGGATCATTCGTCCATAAACATCATTCATTTTACGTTCCTTTTCGTCTGTAAGCGTCGGCACCACCTGCCGCGAAGCCAGACTATAAGGGAAAAGTGGCGAAAACTTAAATTAATTATTATAAAATCTTTATACTTTAAAATCATGTCAGGTTGCCGCCTTTCACCCTTCAAAATTACAAACCTCATATTCTCCCCGCTCCACTAACCAAATCGGATGAATTATGAGCAACCGTAAAGCCACGCATTTTGAGCTGTTCCATAACCTGAACATGGCACTGCGCGAAGATCCGCAGTTTTCCTATGAGTACGATTATTCGCGTGAAACGCGCACGCTGATGGAAACGCCGTATTGGCGTCTTACTCCGTCACAGCGCACCACGCGCAACACCATGATTGAGCAGACGATGGCAAATGCTACGGCGGAAGATACCCGCGTGCGCATGATGGCCATGCGTCCTGAACATCGCTATCTGCTGATCCCGGCTTACATCTGTCTGGCGACAACTGAGTTCTATATGGACATGAAGGACTCACTATCCGATGAGCCTGAGACCGTCGATCTTATGCCCGTCATGTGGTCCGCAATCTATGCGCTTAACCTGGGCCGCGATATGTCTACCGACGCCTGGAGCGAAATGTCTCCGGCAGACCAGCTGATGCAGATCAAATGGGTTGAGAAGGTACTGAGTACCGTCAAGCTGTCGCGCTATATCACCGATGCAAGCCGTGCCGTCTGGCTGGGTCTGTTCGTGACCTTCAGTGATATCCCGGATGATTTTTATGATCTGATGGAGTCGCAATGACCAGTAACGCGCGCTCCGGCGCCGGGGCGGTCTGATGCCTGCTGCCGGTACGCTGGATTCCGTTTGCTCCGGACACGGTTCATTCCCTTCGCGCCAGACTGCTGAGGCTGACGCTGGGCTGTCTATCAACGGCAAGTCCGTGCTGGTGGATGGCAAGCTGTTTAAGGACCACACGGACGGCAAAAGCACCCACAACGGTAAGGCGGTCTCTGGCCGTCCATGGTTCACCATCAATGGCAAAGGCATTGTGTGCGTTGACGATCAGGTTTCATGCGGATCGACAGTCGCAACAGGCGATGCCGGATTTCAGGTGAACTGATTGCCCTCTCTCATGCACGCAGCCGTCATGGCTGCGCTTACACAGGAATAACCATGTTCAGTGAAATCACCCTCATCGGCTGGCTTAAACGCGCTGTCGCCGTGGCGTTCTGCGCGGCTTTGCTGCTGCTGGGCCATAAGGGCTACGTGACAATTACGGACCATTTTGCGCACGTCGCGGAATTGGAGTCGAACAACACCACGCTAACCGCTAATAACAAAACGCTCACCGGCAATAACAGTACGCTGAAAACCGCGCTTTCGGATCAGCAGACGCAGTTGGCCACGCTGCAGCAGACACTGGCTAAGCGGGAAAAGGACCGGCAGGAATACGTGCAGAAACAGGCGGAGCTGGAGCAGGAATTAGAGAAACTTAAAGAGGATAGTCAGAATGAAATTGATGAAATCAACCGTGCGATACTGCTTGCTGGTGTTAATCATACTGCTTTGCCTGCCAGCGTTATTCGCATGCTCCGGGACAAAGCCCGTGCCATTAACACCCGAAGTCGTGACGGTCACAAAGCTGGTGGAACTGCCGCCGCAGAAGGCACAGGTTTACCAGCCGTGCCAGGTGGATGAAAACATCCCCGGATTCACTGACCAATTACCCGCTTATGTGGCGCGGATACTGACATTAGTCGATGAATGCAACCGGCGAAATGGCCTGATATCAGACCATAACGTCAGCCTCTGAAAGCAGCCCTTCGGGGCTGTTTTTCTTTATGCCTCTGCGACGGTTTCGGCCTGATTTTCTACCATATAACCCGCTGCGACTTCTGGCCCGCCAATCTCCAGCATTATTTTACGCATGCCCGCCGCCAGGGAGCCGTCACCCTGATTAACCAGAAATTCACGCGCCGCGAGTGGCATGTAAATGGACGCTGTTACCGGGGTGTGCATCTGCTGCGTATTCCCTGCCCTGCGCCAGCGCGCCATACCGCGAATAGCGTCGTCCTCTAACGTCGGGCATGCCTCCATGATGATTTCAACGCCGTACATGATGACGATCTGCTTAGCCAGCGAACGTGGCTCTTTTTCGCTGAGCAGATAGTCCAGATGGTGACGGGCGTCGCGCTGGCTTCCGGTTGCTAATGTGTGGGATTTGGTGCCGTTGGCGTACTGAAAATAGAGCTTATAAGACATGAGGATTACCAGTGGTCAATTACATGCCGGAAAGGTACATCAAAACATAAAAATTATCCTTAGATTTTAAAATCTTTTCTTGCCTCTCTCACACCGCAAAGTACAAACCGCATAAATTTGCCTCGTCAAAAATTCCCTCGCAGCCGCGCCCTGAAAAAAGGGCTGAATTGTGAGCAAAGATATTACCCCTGCACGTATGCGTGAGCAGGACATCATGACCCGCGCCTCGCGTGTCATGGCTTTTACCGTTGATGCACAACGCAATGCTTCTGGCGCGATGATTGCTGATCGCATCGAAATGTCTCAGAACATTGGCAATGCTGCAGGCCAGGACCCGATGTTTGAAGGTGCTAACCCGGAGTTCTGCCGTATTGTCGGCACCGCCTGGGCGTCGAGCATGATCGAGTACAAAGAGCGTCACGGTCACTATCCACCAGCTGACCAGTTGGCGAACGCCAGCCGTGCGCTGGAAAATCTGATGTTCGAATCAGCGGCTGAAAAGCACGAAGGCAGCGGCAAAGCGATGTTTGAATCTGTCGCAGCTGACATGCGCACCTCTGATGGCGTTATGCGTCAGGCGCAGTTTGCCGCACTGATCCTGCCAGCGGTGCTGGGCGCGGCCACCAGCGACGCGTGTACCTTTGTTCCGTGTGAGCGAGACGAAGCGAAGATTTACGAGCTCCTGAACGTCGCCGGTACCAAGTTCGGCACCTTTGAGCAGGGTGACGAGATGCACATGCAGTCTGCTGCTGTGTACTCGCAGATGAAGCGCCTGTATCCCTTCCCTGCCGCAATGCAGCCGGACGGCACTAAGAAGACCTTCACCTTCTCCCTTAAGACAGTCGAAGGCGCGGATATGCCTATCCGTGCTGGCCGCGCCAAGCTGCTGATCAACCGTCGTCCGGGCAAAGTCGATGACGGCGATGGCAACCTGTATTTCTCCGACAAAGACGTTAAAGGCAACGTGTTTGCGGCTACCTGTAAGGTTGATTACGAGAAAGGCACCATCGCTGTGACCTTCACCGATGCACCGGCTAAAGGTACTGAGCTGGCGGCACAGGTTGAGATCAACGTAGAGAAAGCACCAGGCCTGATCCCTGTTATCAACCAGTCCATGCGTGAGTTCACCGTTAAGCCCTCACAGTTCGTGATCGCGTCTGAGCACACTGTTATGGCAGCGTCGGATCTGAGCCGTGAATTTGGCATCAACCTGTCTTCTACCCAGTTTACCGCTATGCGCAACTGGCTGAGCCATGAGCAGGACATGATGCGCCTGCGCACAATGGCTTTCCATAACGTCTATGACCGTGAATTTGACGTGGCACTGCCGGAAGGTCAGACCTACGAATCGTGGGTAGGCCTGATGAAGCACGCGATCACCCAGCTGAGCACCGACATGGTTAACCGCACCCGTAAAGCCGGTATCCGTGGCGGCTTCGCTGGTGGCGAGGCGGCTAACTTCCTCAAAAGCCTGCCTGCTAACGTCTTCCAGGCTGATCCTAACTTTGTGCAGTCACCGTACATCCAGCGTATCGGCACATTGTTTGGTATCTATCAGATCTTCGAAGTCCCTACCGCTATCTGCGATCAGTTCGTTGCAAACGGCGTGGCGCTGGGTAAAGAAGACATTCTTTTCTACGGCCGCGGTGATTCCATCGGTGACGCAGGCCTAATCGCCGGCGACGCTGTTCCAGCCATTCCGTATGTCCATGAAACCAACCCTTCACTGGTCAACCGCACAACGCTGTGGGGCTCTTCCCTTAACGAGCTGCACCCGCGTAATGGTGAAAACTACTTCGCCAAGCTGACCCTGACCAACACCAAAGTCGGTGCTTACAACATGCTGACCGGTAAGCAGATCGAAGGCGAAACCGCTCCTGCAGCAGCTGCCACCGGCACCGGCAGCTAATCCCCCTTAACGCCTCCGTTAAGGGGGCATTTCATGGACATTTCACATGAATAAGATTCGTTTTTCTGTGGGCCAGGCGTCCGGCATTGCGGTGCAGGAAGTCAACGCTGATGCGACGACTTCCGTTGCATCTGGCGGTGCGTCCGTCTTTGCCGGTCTGGTCATTGCCCGTCGCGGCAAAATCGGCACTGTGCTGCGCGTCACTGCTGATAACTATCAATCAGTGCTGGGCGAAGCCATTCACCCACGCAGCGGTGCGGCGTTTGAGCCACTGCGTCACGTAGCGACTGCCGTTAACGGCGGTGATGGTTATGTGGTCCGCGTGGCGGCACCGGGTATGAAGATCCCTGCCCTGTCCCTGATGGCTGACACTACCATGCGAGAGCTGAGCGTGGTGGCCAGCAACTTTGCACCGTCTTCCGATCCGGTTCTTGCGGCTGGCGCTGCAGCGATGATTTACATTGATGATGGCGACGCCTCAGCAAACCGCACTCTGAGCATGGAAACTGACACGACGGCACCGGGCTTCTACATCCTGACGCTGAAGGAAGTTGACGCGGCTGGCGGTGAATCAGTGCTGGAATCTCACCAGATTTCATTCAACACCAACGCCACCAGCGACATGGGTTCGCCTGCCTTCCTGCCGACCGCGCTGGAAAATGGCTCAACCCGTCTGCGCGCTATCGTGTCGGACGACGTTGAAACGCTGATGCAGCCTATCACTGAAGGCTTTGACAACATGCAATTCAGTGGCGGCGTTGATGGCGACCTGACTGCTATTGCCACGGCTGACTACACCAAAGCCCTGACAGTTCTGCGTAAATCCATGTTCTCCTGGACGGCTGTACTGTCGCTGGGCTGCTATGACCCGACCGTGATCGCGGCGCTGGTCAAGCTGGCGGAAGACACCCGAACCGACATGTTCTACGACGTACATGGTGCGCAGCTGTCAGCAGCGGCGATGGCAGAAGCGCTGGGCCACGGCCTCGGCGGTTCACACCAGCCAGCACGCTACTACTGGCCGTATACCGCACGCGACGCATTCACCGGCACTAACGTTAACTGGGGTATTTCCTGTGACGCGTTTGTGGCGAAAGCGAAAGGCGTGGCGCTGGTCTCCGACGTCGGCGGTTGGCATTACTCACCGGCTGGCGTATCCCGCGCAATCATCAACCGTCAGAACATCAAGCCTATCCCGAATCTGGACGAGATCGACCGCGAAGCCTTTGTGACTGCGCGCATCAACCCGGTCAGCCTCGACAAAGCCGGGAACATGTATATCGACGACTCCCTGACCACGTTCGCTAAAAACAACTACCTGCGCCTGCAGCACATCAGTTCACTGATGAACGCGATCGCACGCGGTTTTTATGACGTGGCAGAAGCGCTGAAGCATGAACCGGACGGTATCACCTTCAGAGGCCTGACTGAGGGCTTAAAAGACCTGCTGGAGCGTTTCGTTGCCGCTGAAGCCCTGGTTAAGCCGCGTGACGTCACGCAAGGCACTGAGCCATTTGTTGTCTCCGTCGTGCAGAAAGATATCGACTTGTGGGAAGCCTCCTGGTCTGTCTGCCCTACCGGCTCTTCCCGCCGCATCGTCGGCAAGCCAACGCTGTTCCGTTAACAGAGGAAATTATGAACAACATTTTTAATCACAGAACGCATGGCCTGCTGGGCGCTGCATTCGAAAAACCTGCTGCAGCTGAAGAGCCAGCCGTAAAAGATTCCATGCTGGAAAGCGCGGGCTTAGGCAACGGCGCACTGGATCGCACTATGGCGATGTTTGAAGCCGTACAGCGTCGAGCTGGCGAAGACGCCCGCTCGGTTGCGGCCTCTCTGCTGGCGGGCTGGGTTGAGGACGGCGAAGCCGATGCTGACAGCTTTGAAGCGCTGGCACTGGTGCTGGCCGGACTGGATTCGCTGTCTGAAGACGACGATCTGGATGACGCGCAGGTTGATGCCTTTAACGCCGCGCTCGGCGAGCTGGCAAATGCCGCTGTTGCGATGGGTGCAGATCAGGATGACGTCACCAGCATGATCGATGACGACGATGACAGCGCCGCTGAGAGCGTTTACGAGGCGCTTTCCGGCCTGACTGAAGACGATGAAGCGATCGCAGATTACACCGTGGCTGGCGGTGAAGGCGGCGAAGCCATGCTTGAGTCGTCCACCTTCAAAGCCGTGCGCGATGGCGTGTTAACACTGATTCGCAAGCGTCCGAAGAAGCGCCGCATGACCTCGCTCCAGAAGCAGGCGCTGAAAAAGGCCCGTACTAAGGCGCACAGCTCGATGGCGAATGCGCACCGTAAAAAATCACTGAAACTGCGCAAAAAACGCGGCCTGTAGGGGATAGCAGCCGGGTGATCCCGGCTGCAATGAGGATAGCGCGATGATCTGCGGTGCAATCATGCCAGATGGGGTCAGCCCCTTCCTGAAAATCTATATCACGTCAGAAACGGCGATGGTTGTGGGCTACATCGGGGAAGGCTCAACCGCCAGCATTGAATCCATGTGGGAATCTCCGTTTGCCAATGACTCGCTGGGCGGCGTCGCCGGTGCAGTGAGTGCTGCTGGCGGCAAGCTGGCGGGTGGCGTGCAGGCCGCAAGCGGCAATACGTCGAAGTCGGAATTTAACTCCCTGCTTATCTGGGAAGGTCAGCAGCCGCCTGAGTTCAGCATCGTTGTAGACCTGATGGCTACCACGAACGCAAAGGTGGAAGTCATGGACGCAATCATGACGTTGCAGCAGATGGCCTCGCCTGAACTGAATGCCGCCATGCCGGGTGGCCGCCGTCCTCTCCCCGTGATCATGGACGTTGGTCGTCGCCTGAAGCTGATGGATGTGGTGATCCGTAGCGTCGGCTATCAGCTGGACGCGCCACGCACAGCTGACGGGCATTACACCCACAACACCGTCACGCTCCAGTGCTCCGGCCTGAGCGTCCAGAACCAGTCTGATATTCCATATATGTTTATCTGAGGAACACATTATGTCCGGATTTTCCAATACGAAAGCCGACACGGCTTTTCTGAAAAAACGCTTTAACCAGAACCTTGCAGCGGGTGAAAAACTTATCGGCTCTGAGTACTGGGTGACTGTTAAAGGCTACCCAAACCTGTCGATTCTGGTCCGTACCACACAGTTGCCGGAAATGGCCCGTGAGGATGTGGAAGACGTGGCACCAGGTGGCATGAAGTTTAACCAGCATGGCACCCTTAAAAACTCTGGTGAGTTCCAGATGACCTGTGTTGAGACCATCAAAGGCGACGTATTTGCAGCGGTCCGCCAGATGGTCCTTAACAAGGAATACGTTGATATCACCTTTGCTGCAGCAGCAGAGTCTAACGGCGGTGACAGCGCTGGCCTGACACGCAGCTACCTGCACTGCAAGGTGTACTCGGATTCTGTGGACTTTGGCTCTGAAGACACCACTGCTGCCGTTAAGCTGCCGCTGCGCGTTGTCTACAACTGGGCTGAATAACCATGACGCCGGTCGAACTGCTTGAGGCCGTAAAAGCGCGCTTCACGACGCTGCTGGTGGATGAAGAGGCGCTGTTAACCAGCCTTCTCCGCCAGGCACTCGGCGTCTATCAGGATCGGGCCGGTGTACCAGGCCGTAAACGCATTGAGAAATCGGGGGGCGCAAGCCTCCCTTTTCCGTCTGATTACCTGTCACTGGTAAACGTGAACGATTTCAATGGTGCGCTGGTATATGCCGATCCCTATGAATCAACCATTGAGCTTGAGCTGACTGGCCGCGAGAAATGGCCGTTTACCCTGCTCTACTTCCGCAATATTCGTGACTGCGATTACAAAGAGACACAGCTACCGCCAGACATTACCGGGCTGATCGAAGACTACCTGGAAATGCTAATCGCTATTCCGAATGTTGAGCGCCTGCGCCGCCTGCATATCGCCGGTAAGTTTGACGCATCGTTTCTGCCAGACGAGGCCACGCTTCACCAGCGTAAAGCCGATCTGGAAATGCAGATCGCCGCTACTCGCGCAATCATCCCCGCAATGAGCACCTGGTAAGGGGGCGCTATGAGCTTTTTTAACGGTCTGGCCGGGAACATTAAAGGTTTTGCCTCCAGTACGGCCAAGCAGGCCGGTAGTAACCTGATCTCCAACATCCTCTCCCGTGCATCTGCCACCATGAGCGGCGGTAGCGGTGCATCGTATGCCGGTCTGCCGCCTGAGCTGGCCAACGCTAAAACAATACTGGAAATGGCTATGCGCATCCGTTACGCGCAGGGCTGGCAGTGGAACATTGAGATAGACGGTTTCTTCCGCGTGGATATGTACGTGAAAGATATCACCTACAGCACAGGCAACGTTGAGACCGAAAGCAAGCTGATTGGCGGTACTGAGTTTGTGAAGCCCACGCATGTTACGGCGGGCTCTGTCTCGATGACTGTCCGTGACAATGAGGATGGCGAAATCCTCCAGAAGTTTAAGGAGCGCCGTGCACGTATCTCCAACGGAGATGGCACGTTTAACCTCCCACCAGCGTATCTGCTTAACGTCCGGATCTACCGCGTCTCACAGGATGGCCGCACCTCGCTTGAAGAGGAAATGAAAGGCTTTATCACCACGATCGGCGAGATCTCCCGCGCCCGTGATGCCGTGGGCGAGTTTGCCACTATTCCAGTGACATTCGTGAAGTACACCAGCGCCGGAAGCCTCGCAAACGGATTGCTGAAAGGAGTAACCGGGGGAATTACAAACCAGGTTCAATCGTCTGCATCAAACCTCATTAAATTCTGAAGGACAACACAGTGATCATTCCTCCACTGCCGCTGGCGTCGCGCCCTGCTACTGAAATTATCTTCCGACAGCCGGTGATCAAAGATGCCCTGAAATACTGCTCTCCCGATGTGTTAGGTGACGAGCGGCGCGTTACGGAATACCTGAATGCATTACAGGAAGGTCCGATTAATGACAGCCGCGACTGGACCGCACAGGAACGCCGCACAGCGCTGTGGTGGATCATGATTAACAGCCGTGCTGACAACATGGAGGCGTTTCACTACAGCTGCGAGCACTGCAAGGAACTGCACACCTATGACTTCGATCTGAGCGAACTGGCGGAGACCGTAGAGCTGCTGACCATAGCACCCTATGAGCGCGTGAATGTCCCTGTAAATGGCGTACCAACTGAGTGGACGCTCAAGCCGCTGACCGGGCGCGGGCAGGAAATGCTGGAGCGTATGCGCGCCGGTCTGCCTGATGCTGACGCGCCGGATTATGAAGCCGCCATTATGCGCATGCGCATTGCGGAGTTCGCGCTTTGTACTGCGCTCGATGACGATCCGCAAGACTACGAAGAGGCCGCAAATCGCCGCTTCGACATTCTGGAAGGCATGGTTCCCGATCTCGAGTTCGCGCCGCTGGTGGCACACATTCAGCTGATGCAGCGCAACCTGCGCCACGGCCTGCTGATGCAAATCACACAGGGCGAAGTCCAGCTTCTGCTCCCGCCGTGTGCCTGTGGAAAGGAGGGCATGCAGAAGAACACGACTCAACTGTATATCCCATTTCGCTCTGGATTTTTTGTTCCACGATTTTCACCTCAGTGGATGGTTAACCATCATTGACAACCTGACGCTGACTGCACGTCAGCCCGTTGGTGACGTTGATGCACTACCGCTTTGGCGCGCTATTCAGATGAACAACACGCTCACAGAACAACTGAAACAGAGCAGAAGCAGATCTCAATGAATAATTTTAAAGAATTAGACAAGATTATTGGTGTTATCGAGCATGCCAGCCGCGACCAGCTTAAAGAAATGGCTTTAATCCGGCAGGAAATTGCAAAGTTACGCCCTTCTCACCCTGAAAATGAGCGTGGGGATCATTCAGGAATTCGTGTAACAAGATCGCTTACAGGAAGGGGTTATTCAGCTGGTAAAGAAACTAAAACCTCAAAAAAAGACGTATCAAAAGAAACTAATAATGAAAAAAATGAAGAAAAATTACCGTCAGAAAAAAATAACCGTTTAAGCGTCACAAAAAAGCACGCGAAAGATGAAAAAAAACATTCTGAAAGTAATGAAGTTAGCAATGCAGTCTCTTTGAAGCGCTGGAGGCAGTCTAAAGGATTAGAAAAAGAAGATAAATTACCTTCTAAAGGTAATAAAAAAGAAATCTTAGGCGTATCGGGTGGCGTTACAAACGTCAGAAATAAACACTCTCAACGTCAGTTAAAAACTGGTTCTGATAGAGACTCTGACACCACGGCAACAGTTGGTAATACGCCTGGGCGTGATGCCGGTGGCCGCTTTAAATCACGCACAGATTCTGCCGCTGCGTCTGCTGTAACGCAGGATAAAAATGCGCGCCGCGCTGAGCAAAAGCAGCAGCAGGGATTTTTCCGATCGCTGAGTAGCATGCTGGAATCTGCCACCGAATCAAACAGCGATGGAATGTCTTCAGGCGCAGACATTGCTGGCACGGCTGCTGGTGGTCCGCTATGGATGATGGGTAAAGGCATGTACGACATTTCTGCCGAAGTTGGAAAGAATGTCGTGACGCTGAAAAACTTCATGCAGGGCAAAACCGAAGGTAACGCCGCGCTGAAAATGGAGCCGCCGTTAACGCATCCACCTGTAACAACCGAGGCCAGAACGCCACCAGTTATCGGTAAGCCAAAATCAGCTGACGGCTTTAAAAACGCTCAACAGGCTAAGGCTATTCAGGTAACGCAGGAACAGACCAAAGTTATCGCCGCCAATGACGATCGCA
This sequence comes from Pantoea sp. MBLJ3, assembly GCF_000816655.1. Lineage (NCBI taxonomy): Bacteria > Pseudomonadati > Pseudomonadota > Gammaproteobacteria > Enterobacterales > Erwiniaceae > Pantoea > Pantoea sp. MBLJ3. The sequence continues at coordinate 77,333 of NZ_JSUT01000015.1, read as the reverse complement.
TTGTGGATGCCCTGGACGATGTGCGCGAGGAAGTCAAAAAGCTGTCCCATGCGTCGCGCAAGGATGGCGCGGGGCTGCTGGATTCGCTGATCCCCGGCAGGCGTAAACGCCGCGGCCGTAAACGCGGTGCGCTGTCAGCTGCAGCTGATGTTGCTGACGCAGCTGGTGATCTGCTGCCGGACGGTAAAGGCAAGCCCGATGCCTCTAAACCCAAACCTAAGCCGAAAAAGAAAAGCCTGCTGTCGAAAGCGCTGAGTGTGCTCAAGGGTGGCAAAAAAGCGGCAACGATTGGCGGCGTAGCAGCCACGACAACTGCAGCTGCTGCAACACTTGCAGCTGGTGGCCTGGCGGGCGGTGAATCGGCAAAGGCGGGTGAGAAAGCCACGCAGGCCGCAGCGGAAAAAACTACTGAAAAGGGCGGTTTAAAAGTCGCAGAGAATACCGCAGGCAAAACGGGTCTCAAAGTAGCTGAGGAAACTACTGAAGCAGAAGCAGATAAGACCGCAGAAAAAGGCGGACTAAAGGTGGCCGGTAAAGTTGCCGGTAAAACTGCCCTTAAAGCGATTCCGCTGGTCGGGACCGTAATCGGCGCTGGCATGGACGCATACGAGGGGTACAACGACACGGAGGGGCAGCAGAAAGCCTTTGGCCTTAAAGAAGGCGATTCGGTCAGTGGCAGACAGAAAAGTGAGTACACAGCAGCAAACGTGCTGAACATGGGTGGACTGGTCTCTGGTGCGTCCGGCCTGCTGGCGTCAGGTGCGTCTGCACTGGGTATGGACGGGGTAGCAAAATCACTGATGTTTGATACCGGCGACATTGCGAAAGGGCTGGATTCCGGGCTGAGTAAAGCGGGCGACATGTTCAGCGCCTTCTCAACCAGCGCGTCAGGCGTATATGACAAGCTGACTGGCACCAGCGCGGAGCAGACGAAAGCGATCACCGATGGCACCACTAAAACCGTCACGGCTATAAACCGCCTCGGTACACAGTTGCAGGGTGGCGAGTGGGGCGAGGACGGCGTTGGTACGCAGGGTAAAAGCTCCGCTGACTATGCCGACGTTGCGCAGAACAGCATTGGCGCTGATCTCAATATTGGTGGTGCTAATGCGAAGGTCCGATCCTTCCGTAACAACAACTTTGGCAACCTGAACTATGTGGGACAGGAGGGCGCAAGCCTGGAGGCCAAAAACGGTAAAGGTGAGGCCCGGTTTGCCAGGTTCAATACGCCAGAGGAAGGATTCAGGGCGCTGGCTAACCAGCTGACAAGCTACTCAGAAGGAACGTCTAAAGCAGCAGGTTACAAGAAGCTGAATACCGTACAGGACATTATCAAGCTGTATGCGCCTGAAAGTGAAAACGACACGTCACAATATGTGGATTCACTCTCGAAAAAGCTGGGCGTGCGTGGTGATGAACAGCTGAATCTTAAAGATCCCAAAGTCATGACGCAGATGATGCGAGGTATTGCCACCATTGAGGGCGGCAATCCGCAGGTCACTAACGATTTCATGACAAACGCCATTGGCCACAATGAAAATGGTAAGTGGGTCGGCGGGAAATTCAGTGATGAATCCCTTAAGTCGGTAAATGAAGCGCGTGCGAAGCAGGGGCAGGCGCCCATAGCGGCGGATTCGCTCTATTCAGCTGGCGATAAGGTGAAGCTGACGGCTGGCGCAGTGGCACCTGCCGCCGCACCGGCAGCTGTTCCCGTACCTGTTACGGCACCAGCAGCAGCCCCCGCACCAGTGCCAGCAGCGGCCCAGGCAGCGCCTACGGTCTCGCAGGTTGCTGCAGCAAAAGAGGCCGGTAAGGATAAGCCGGCCAGCAGCGCGGCTGACAAAATCAAACACGCTGGAGCAGGCGCTTGGGGGCAGGTTAAAGCGCTTAACGAGTGGGCTGACGGGAAAGTGAAGGGCGCGACTGAATCAATGGGCGTGGCCGGTATGTCGCGCAAGCGTCCCACCAGCGGCTTGTCCCTTCCTGGCGGCCAATCACTTCCGGCAGGCCTACAGCTGGCCGCGCTGGCACCTGACCAGATAGCCAGCCGTTCCCGTCCCGCCGCTGTATCTCATGTCTCAACCGGCAACGTGCGCGCACGTCCCGGATCAGCCACGTCTGACACGCCTATCACTGTGGCCAGCACACAGGCACCAGCCGCACCAGCAGAAGGCAACGGGCTGTTTGATCGCATGCTGGGCGGGGCTATGGACGGCGCTAAAGCGGTCAGTGCTTCAATCATGCCCGCAGTCGGTGACACGCTCAGTCAGACGCTGGGAGGCTTCAGCGGCAACGACATGGTAAGCAGCGTACTGGACCAGGCAGGCATTACCGATCCGGGCGTGCTCCGCGCCATATCTCCACTGACAAGTAAGGCTGGCGGCTGGCTCGACAGTGGCACTGAGTCGCTGGCCAGCGCCGGTAAGTCATACCTGAGTGGCGGCAGTGCGGCGCAGACACGGCCAGCACAGCAGCCTCTTCTTAATCACCCGGCACAGATCCAGAACGTAACGGATCTTCCTCGCAGCGGCATGCGCCCGATGATGAGCGGCGACACCAGCAATCACGATCAGGACATGCTTAAAGAGCTGAAAGGTATGCGTACCCAGTTGGAGGCACTGCTGGGCGTTACGAAGAAAAAGAGCGATACGGCACCGGACAAAGTGGTTAACACAGCGCAACCGGCACCCCGCACCTCATCAACGCTGAGCATCAACGATGCGGCGCTCAACGAACTACTGCAGGACTAACGCATGCAAAACGAAATTGACTGCCTGATGCGCGTGGATCAGGGCGGCGTGGTGGTGAAAGCCGGAGAGTCAGATGCATGGCTTGCCCGGCTTGAGGAATGGCTTAGAACGCCACAGGGCAGCGTTTACGGCCTGCCGGGATGGGGTAACACCATGCAGGACTTCAAACATGAGCCGGTCGGTTCTGAAACCGGCCACTTAACAGAGGTTGCAGTGGAGGCTGCGCTTATCAGGAAGCTGCGTATCGATCTGCCTGGGCTGGGTCTGCGTGCTATCCGCTGCGCGCCAGAAAACGTTGATACCTGGCAAATCACATTCATTACATCAAACGGTCCGCTGACCGTATCCATGAACAAAAGTTAATCGGAGTAAATTGTGAGTATTCAGGAGTTACTGGAAAATTTTAACGGAAAGCTGCAGGCCAACAGCTGGTGGAGAAAGTTTACCAACAGCCAGTTCATTCAGATGATGGCCGTGTTTGGTGCACAGATTATCTATGCCGCACAGACTACCGCTGAGCGCGGCCTGACGGAGGGGTTTATCTCCACCGCAACGAAGCGCTCAAGCATTCTGGCCGCAGCCGAGGACCGCAATTACCTCGGTCACTTAATCACGCCGTCGTGGGGCAGTGTGAAGATCACCAACAAAACGGATGAAGTCATTCAGTTGCCGATCTACGCGGAGTTTCTGTCGAATGCACAGTTGCCTTACGTCACAACCGATGTGGTGATCATCCCCGCTGGCCGCAGCGTCGTCGTTAACGACGTCCGCCAGATGGAACACGTCAACGTATCCTCTGCAATCGACGCCGAAGCGCCGTTTTACACGGTTATGCTGCCGCGTGATATTACGGAGGAAACGGTCTCGATGGACGTATTTGTGACGGAAAACGAGAACAAATCGCTGTGGGAAAATAACCCGCTGTTTCGTCTATCCCGTGGCACCAGCCAGCATTACGTGCTGGTTTACAAACCCTCTGAGCAGCTGGGCGTGCGCTTTGGTGACGGTGCGATCGGGAAGATGCCGAAGACCGGCAGTAAGGTTGATCTGGATGTGTGGTGCAGCCGGGGCGACACCACGCTGACGCAGGGCCAGAAGCTGACGCCAGCGGGCAACATTGCCGACTTGAACAGCAAGATAGAAGTCGTGACCACGACGCCAATCACGGGCGGAAGTGGCTTTGAAAGCACTGAGGAAACGCGCAACCGGGCGCAGTACTACGTGGCCTATGATGAGCAGGTAGTGTGGGGCGGTGACTACAAGTACTTCCTGAATCGTGCTGTACCGGGTATGTCGTGGATCAGTGCCTGGGGTGAGCAGGAGCAGGAGCTATCCACCGGCATTAAGTCACTGAGCAATATCAACACGATTTTCTTCTGCGGTCATAAGCCAGGGTACACGCAGGCTGAGCTTGAAACCATGCTCATGACAGCCGTCACGTCTATTCCGAATGAGATCAATAAGAAGTTCCGCTACGTCCGGACACAGGAAGAGCCATTCACGATCTCACTGACCGCGCTGGCCAAGAAGAACGTCATTCTGTCAGACGCTAAAAAAGCCGTTCAGGAAGCGCTTGAGGCCCGGTTTGGACGGGATGCAACAACGTTTGGCGACAGCGATCAGAATGGCGTTGCTGCCGGTAAGCACTTCTCACAGGTGCAGGTGAAAGACCTCTGGCGCGTTATCGAAGAGCTGAACCTGTTTATCTCCTATGAGCTGACCCCGCACGATATGAAAACGGCCCTGCAGCTGAATGATTTTATCTATCTCGATGTGGCTAACTCCACGTTTGATATTAACTACCTGTAAGGCACGGCCATGATCAGAAACTGGGTAAAAGACCGTCTTACAAAGGAAAAGCAAGGCTCTGAGTTATGGTCGGGCTTTGCTAACACGCTTCAGGGCATTTTTGAGGAAACGGTAGAGCCGATTCTGGAACGTATTACCAACCGCAAAAGTTATTACACGATGGACAAGGACGATCTGACGCTGCGCATGAGCGAATACGGCCGTTTCTTCATTGTTGCGGAGACCACGGATACCAGCAGGCCCATACTGCTGGCACAGCGCCTGGACGAAGTGCATTTTAAAGGCACCGATAAGCCGATCACCTCTACATTCTGGCGCGAGTTCGATAACCTGCCGGTCAGCTGGCAGGAGTTGTATGCGCCGGTAGATCAGGATCTGGCCCCCTATGGCACCTTCTTCACCACAAAAGAAGGCCTGGCGATTGCTGAAGCAAAATATGGCGAGTTCTTCCTGACGTCACGTGCGCAAATCTCGGTAGCGCTGAATGAGCTTTATGAGCGTTATGGTTATCTGGAGCAGGGTGAAGCTGTTCAGAAGCTGCTAACGCAATTTGACCGTATCATTGCTCCGCTGCTGCCGCTTCACATCGTGTTTGACGGTGTAGCGCTATTCATCTCGTTTGAGATGAGCGCAGACGCTGAAAACATCACGCTTATCAGCGCCGGTATCGACTATCAGGCCAAATTGTCTTACGCCGATCTCCAGTCGGAGATCAAAAACCTGCACATGGCCACACAGCAGCAGTTCGATATTCCCACCGTGCCGTTACGTCAGGTTAAGCGCTGCGAACGCTACGATATGTTTGCCGCAGACGCCTGGACTAATGACTACCTCGCAAGGCCTGACGCCGCGCCAGCGCCCATTGATATTGCCAGCGCTGCCAGTGACAGCCGCGCCCGGTTATTCACGGACGGTGGCGTGCAATACGTTGGTATCCAGAAGGGCAACAGCCAGGGCGTCACAGCCACCAGCACGGACGGCAGTAGCGTGACAATGGCGTTTCCCTTTGACGGCATGCCGGAGTTTGTTCTGGCTCTGCCCGACGACGGCAGCGGCAACAGCACGATCGCGACGCTTTTTTATGAGCAATTTGTCGCGTAGTTGACCATCGGATTTTACGAACTCCATACCCTCTGGCCTCTTAACTCTGAGAGGCTTTTTTTATGGCTGATACTATCTCTGTCAGCAGCAAGCTGTTTAAAGCGAAGCTGCTGGATTACTACTACATCCGTCGCGCTGAATCCTCCATCGGCAAGGGTTCCCGCTTCCAGATGGTGAAAGCCTACTGGGGCAAGTCAACGCTCGTCAGCAGTAACGCCGCTGGCGGCTGGAACATCGCGGATATTCCCTCCACGTTCAGCAACGACAACCTGACCGGTAAATTCACTGAAACGCCTCTGGTTCTTACCAGCACCGGCGCGGATATCTCGATCACCATTCAGCTGGATGAAGCCATTCTTCCGGAAGGCAAAGCCTATGATCTCAATACGCTTACGCTGGTGGACGCTGACGGCAACGCCTTTGCCGTGCTGTGCCTGCAGCAGGACACCGTATTCCGTGGTAAGGCCTACCGTCTTATCGTCACCATCGAACAGAAAACGGCGTAGCGCACATGAGCAGTAATGAAATTACCGATATCGGCGTTATGGCGGGGAAAGCGTATGGCACCGCGCCGCTATCAGCGGATATGCAGTACCTGGAGACCTACACCAGTTCCGCTTTAAACCGCAAGCTAAAGGGCATTGTGCGATCCGGATTTTACCTGGGGTTTGCGCCGGTTGCCGGTTCCGGGCTGAATATCGTCGTTACCTCAAAAGGGGCTGAAGGCGGTCAGGGCGCGGCCTCAATCGACGTAAACGCACATCAGATCACCGTGCAGCATCTGGCCGATCTGACGTTGCCGGTCATGGCGGGCAAAACTACCCGTATCGTGCTGGAAGCAAACTATAAGCTGGGCGTGAAGACAGATCAGGTAGATATCACCTCCACAGTTGAGGCCGCACGCGTCTTTGCGCAGGATATCTCAGTTGCGCTGACGCCGAACCAGCTGGAGCTTTGCCGCGTACTTGTGCCAACCGGCACCACGCAGGTTACGCAGGCGATGATCGTCACCAACTACCGTATCAACCGGCAGGTCGGTATCACGCTGGATTCGATTTACACCAGCGACGATGAGCTGATTGCGGCTAACCTTAAGGGGCTAAAAATCCTTAAAGGCATGATCGATAACAACATGGTCATTGCCAATAACGGCTCGGATATTCACGACAAAGCGATGTTCCGTAAAAACATCGAGCTGGATCAGCTGGTCAATGAGAAGCAGCTGGTCGCCAGTGAGAATCTAGCTGATCTGCCAGACGTGCCAGAGGCGCGGGAAAATCTCGGTCTCGGTACCGCCGCGCAGGCGGATCAGCAGAAAAACCCGCTGGATATGACGGCGGGTGCGCTGATGGCCGTGGGCGCATTTGGCCTGGGAGCGCCGTCGCTGGTACTGGACAGCAAAATCACCTTACTGGCTGACGTGTCTGTGACTGAGCAAAATGCCTTCTGGACACTGAGCGGCACCTTCAGTGACGGCCCGATTGATCTTGGCAAAACCATGCAGACGCTGCGTGGCCAGCTATTCAACATGCGACGGAAATATGATGCCGACGCGTCACTGCTGCAGCTGCTGGCGGCGCAGGGTGGCGTAATGTATCTGCGTGTGGCCGCTAAGGTTTCAGGCGACTGGGTGTGGTCCGGGCTGACAGTGGGTTCAGACCAAAACGGCTGGCGCAAGGTGATGGACAGCGCCAGCATGACACTGGCCGATCTGGTAAAGGCGGGCGCGGCAGCGGCAGGTGATAACAACGATATTACCAGTACCAGCAAGCTGACCAATATCAACACGCCGAAGCTGACGGTTTCAAAAAATCTCGACGTCGGTTCTCAAATCAGCGCCGGTTTCCGTATTGGTGTGATCCGGTCTGAGCCGTCAGTGCCTTCCATGACGTTTTTGCGGACCGATCAGCTGGATGATAAGCCTCCCGCATACGAAACAGACGTAATGCAGATTGTAGGCCGCGTGGCGGCAGTTAGTGGTGATGCCTGGAGCGGCAGGATTCTCGGTGGCATAACAACTACAAACATGCCGCATGGCGGCGGTAAAATTTCGATTGATGCGCGTGCATCAACAGGCGTTATTACGACGCGTCTGGTTCTCAACAGTGGAGATGGCTTAACCACGCTGCAGGGTGCTGGCGGGCTGACTATTACCGGTGGCGGCGGTCTGTCGTCTGATGGCGCGGCCCTGTTTACCGCTGACACTATTGCGCTGCAACTGAAGCCTAAAACTAAAGACAAAGCCTACTACCTGCGCGGGCGAAAGGCTGACAATACGCTGCACTGGTATATGGGCCAGTCTACGGACAACACCGATACCGTTACCTGGGGCAACTCTGTTACAAGTACGTGGCTTACCCTGGCGGGCGATGGCACTGCCGAAACCAACGTTTCGACAATGAACCTCCGCAATAATGCCACGGTCGGCGGCAACCTTACGGTAAACAGAGGCGCTGACTTTACCGGCCCGGTAAACGTGCTGGCGAAGGGGGCAACAGCGGTAGGCGATCTGACCAATGCCGCGCTGGTGGTAACGGGCAGCAGCAGTGATGGTACTCAGGGGATCACGGTTAACAGCTTTGCGCCTACAGTCACTTTCATCGATCGTGACGCAGAAGCAGCTGGCTTTCGCCTGAGAGGCGAGGGCAGTAGCCTGCGTCTCGATGTGGATAACCGGAATAATGGCGTAACGTGGAACCAGAATATCGCGCTCTTCAGCGATAAAGGACATCTGGCACTTGGCGGTAGCAGTGACAGCACCGGACGCATGCTGACGATTGGAAGCACAGCACCGGGCAAAGGTAATCTGACTGGAACGACTCAGATTGCTGCAATGGCTTATACCAATCTCGGTGCAGACGCGACAGTCCGTGGCATTGGTTTTGGTGTGGAAATGTCAGTAGGTGACGGAAGCAGTGGACAAAACTTGCCTGAAGTTGTCGAGTTCTGGGGTAACAGCACTGTTGTTAACGCCAACGCCACTGTAGGTCTAATGTCGTCTTTCCGCGTGTTTGACAAAGCCAATCTTAGCATTAAAGCGGCCTATGCATTTGAAGGGATGATGACGCAACGCGCAGGATTAAATCGGTGGAACCTGTATATGCAGGGAACGGCACCAAACTATCTGCGCGGTCAGACAATTATAGGCGGAGTGGATACTGCCCCTCCAGCCAGTTATATCGCGTTGTCGGTAAAAGGCGGACTGGAAGTAAGCGATTTATTTAGGTCTTTCAACGCTGCGGAGTTCAGAGGCCAGGTAAGCCTAATTTCAGCAACTCCGTATATCGACTTCAATTCATCAACTGCACAGATGAATGACTACGACGCCCGTATTCTGGTCGATACGACTAATGCGACTGCTTCGGGGCAGGCAACAATGAATATTGTTGCCGGTCATCTCAATATCAATGCAGCGTCGCATTTAGTTGGGTCACTTGTTGTTGATAAAGACGCGCACTTTGAGACTGACACTTTTATCCGAGGCCGACTTTTTACAGCAACACATATGAGCATCGGAAATATCGGAACAGGCGTTTTTGCTGACGATCACGGTTCCATAAATATTGGCGACGCCGATACAGGTTTATTATGTCCTGATGATGGAACTATGGATGTTTATACAAACAATGTTAAAACGGCCCGTTTTACCACGAACAAACTTTATGTATACGGAAAAGTAGTTCAAGAAGACCCGGATTTACGCATTCGTCCGACTGGTGGCAAAGGCATCGGAATGCTGCACCGGTTTGATGGCTCAAATTATTACATGCTGGTCACAAACCAGAATGATCCGGATGGGGCATTTAATACTCTAAGGCCGTTCAGCTTTAATGGCATCAATGGCGACGTCCTTATGAACCACAATGTCAATGTAGGTGGTAACTTCTCAGCAAATGGAAATATTAATGCTGGTGGCGACGTTGTTGGTGGACACTTTTCAGCACGTGGGAATGTCAGTGCTGCTGGCAATCTTTTTGCCGGTAATGTGGTGTATTCCGGTAATGGTCAGTCGGTCATGCATGCGGATGGCAATATCTATGGCCCGGTCTGGGGAGGATTCATCAATAACTACATCGCAGCACGATATGTTAGTGCCGTCAGATTTGCCGGTTTTAAACAAGCATCAACCTGGAACGGCCCCGGTATTACTGAAGAGAGCGGCTACGTTATAACGTCTGCCAGGAACGACAACCAGGACCAATATATCGACGTCGTGACGGCGCGTTGTGTTCAGTACTGTATTAACGGTGGCTGGTATACAGCAGGCTTTGCGTAAGGATGAACATGTTAAATTTTGGACCATTTAAAAAATATACACCGGATGTGCCGGTCGTTACTGAATCTTCCACTGATGAAGAAAAAGTTGAGGCCGCCAGACTACAGTCGCTCAATAACATGAATATCATTTTCGTCCGTTGCAAAAGCGGTCAGGACTGGTATGAATCGCAAAAACTGTATTCACCAGACACGATGAAAATTGTGTACGACGAAGCAGGTCGGGTAGTCAGCTTTGACACGGATGCTTCAAAACTGTGGCCGATCAACTGCTGGGTGGCAGAGGTGGCCGCTTCGGATATTCCAGACGGCATGGATAGATTAGGCGGATGGGTTTACCGTAATGGCAAAGTGGAGGCTTATAAACACTCTGCCGCAGAGCTGCAGGAAATGGCTGAGCGCACCAGAAGTTCACTGCTGGCAAAAGCGCGGGCCTTTATCAGTGACTGGCAGGCGGAGCTGGCGCTTGGCATCCTTCCGGATAACGACAAGTTGCAGCTGGTGGAGTGGATGGCCTACATCCGGCAGCTGAAAGAGACCGATATCGGCAACGTGCCGGAATCTGCCTGGCCTGCGCCACCAGCAGCAATCTAATCTCCCTCAAAACAGCGCCTCCAGGCGCTGTTTTTCTTTACCTCTCTAAATTACAGACTCCGTACCCTCACGCCACCTGATTACCAGGTGCTAAGGGGGGTATGTGACCGATGTAGAAAAAATGCTCGCGGTTTCGCTTCTCCTGTCTTTGCTAAGCGGCACAGGCGTATTCCTGCTGGGAGTGCGCGAATACCGGATCAAACCAAACGTATTCAATTTCACCACCGAGCTGGTGCTGGCGCTGATTACCGGACTGACGGCTTATTTTTTTGCGCGACAGCAAGGACTGGACGAAATCGTGATTTATCTCGCCGTGTTAGTTGCAAGCAACAACTGGCGTGAACTCTCAACTGTATTTAAAGAACGACTCATTGCGGCAATAAACGGCGTATTTGGGTCAAAAGGAGGCTCCGGCCAATGATTGATTACCAGAATCTGTTTATTACAGCGATGGCGGCGGCGATGGTATTTGATCGCTGCGCGATTGCCCGTAAAAAAGTGGCATTACTGAGTTGCGGTGTAGCTGTGGTACGTGACAACGCTCTGGCGTTCCCGGTCCGCTTTAATATTGCCTGCGCGGGTAAACTAGCGGGGGCAAAAATCGAGTACTGGCTGCGCGACAGTAACGATCCGACAGTGGTTATCTCCGGCAAGCAGCGCACGCTGGACCTCTCGCCTAAAGGTGTGAGTGAAGAGTTTCTGCTGATCGATACGCGTTATCTGGAGCCAGGTGAATGGTATCTGACAGTGCGTGTCACGCACGGTAACAGCCGTCTTAACCCTCTTTACCGTATTTTCCCGTTGCAGGATACCGTCACCAGAACCTATCAGCTGAGTAAGTCAGAGCAGGGGGAATACTGTGTCGAATCCTAAGACCTATGTCCTGCTGAGCTTTGACGAGCTCAACGAGAAGGGCCTGGCGAAGCTGAAAAAGGCGATCGCCACCAGCGGCTTTGAGGTAGCCAAAATCACCGCCGCCGGCGCAGCCCGTAAAAAGGATGGTGTACCCACTAAAACCTTCAGCCTCACCGGTATGGATGAGCAGGTCATGACCGTGCAGGTCAACGATAGCGGCGACATTTCCGGCCTGAAGCTGAACGGGAAAAACGTGCCATTTACCCACGTCACCACAATCCCCGATCTCGGCCGCCAGCTGGCCGCGCTGTTTAAGAAAGGCTCGACGGCATTTCAGAAGGCGCTGGCGCGCAAGATGGCACGTGTCGCCGCCAGCAAGGACGACACACCGCAGCCAAAACGCGGCGTGAAATCGTCAGTTCAGCTGCTGGCCGAAGTGCGCCAGCAGCGTGACGCCTATAAAGCGGGTATCGCAGACACCCAGGCGAAGGCTGACCAGCTGACGCGGGATGCCGATGCGGCACAGAAAAACGCGGACAGCTTACAGACCGAGCTTAATCAGGAGCAGGCGATCACCCGCCAGCTGAAAGAGCAGATCGCCCAACTGGAAGAGGCAGCATGATGAATGAGATTTTAAGCAACCGTATGGTGCTGGACCTCCAGAGCCGCACACCGGGCGCAGTGCTGGCGCAGGCGGTTTATGACGGCCTGATGACCGGCAGCAGCGCGGATATGATGCTGGAAAGCGCCACTATCGACGATATAGATCACACCTACCTGGGAAATGAAAGTCTGGTGCCGGGTGCGATGTTTGAGGCGATCAGCACTGAGCGCATGCGTCTGGCGCAGACCATGCGTGCCTTTGTGAAAGCGTTAAACCGTGGCCTGAACGGGACCAATATTAGCGCCGGTACTGACGATGCCGGCGCTGATACTACCGGGCAAAAAACCGTGGGCGGCGCGGTGATTGGTAAGGTTCGCCGTGTGGCCAGCATACCGGTTATGAGTGCGCTGATTCCATTATCAGACGGGCAGAGCGTGTCGCTGGTGTTCCACTCTCCGACCGCTGACAACGGCAAGATCCGCAATCAGGATACGCTGGTGGCGTTTCAGTTCCTGATCAATAAGCGCGACGTGACACACATTGTGGCCCCCATCAGTGGACGGGATGTGTCGCTGCAGCAGGTCACTCAGGCGCTTTCCAACCTGATTGAGAAGAATAGCGGCAAGTTCACAAAGCAGAAGGATGCACAGACGAAGTTACGCGCAGAAGTGGAAACCACACAGGCCGAAACGGACAAGCTGGCAGATCAGCAGTCTGCACTGCTGGAAGTGGTGGATACACAGACCGCACGCGTGCAGATGCAGCAGGATAATGAGCAGACGCTGCGCGGCAAAGTCGCAGCCCAGCGCCAGATCAATGCCGACCTTACCGGCCAGCTGGCGGCGTTGCAGCAAGCGAAAGCCAGTGAGCCTGAAAACACGGACACTTTCAGCGACCGCACTATCCAGGTTAAAGCGCGGCTGAACATGGACGGGCAGGCGACTCTGAGCAATGGCGCGACCGTCCGCTATCACAGCTATGACCCGGACGGCGAGCTCGAAGGCAAGGTGATCATCACCGAAGCGGACGGGACCACGTTTGAAATGCCGTCCAAATCCAGCCAGGGCGGGGATATGGGTAAAGCGGCTACCAAACTGCTGAAGGCCTACCGCGCCGGCGCGGCGGATAAATACCGTGTCAGTGCTGAGCCAGTTTTGACGCAGGAGCCACAACCTGAACCGGCGCCGCAACCAGAACCACAGCCAGAGCCGCAATCAGAACCACAGCCAGAGCCACAACCAGAGCCGCAATCAGAACCACAGCCAGAGCCACAACCAGAGCCGCAATCAGAACCACAGCCAGAGCCACAACCTGTCACACCCGCAGCCGTCTGGCGCTATGCGCTGGTAAACCGGCCAGTGGGTATCGGCGCGGTACCGCCTGAATATGCTTCCGTTGCAGACCAGCCAGCAGAAGGCCTGCCATACAGCGGCGTTGCGCGTAACGGCATTATTTCCTACGACCGTCCGCTTACTGACAAAGAGATTGCTGACTTTGAGCTGAAGCTGATCCCTACGCATGCGGATCTCGATGCGCTGGCCGTAAACGTGGCCGACAAGATGAGCGATTACGCCGCACAGTATCTGGAAATGTTCTCAGAAGACCCGGACACCTACGCAAAACAGGTGCGCATGGTTGCCCGTAAAAACCTGACTGGCGTGGCCTACCCGGAAGGTGAAGACCTGACCTATTTCAATCAGGCCATTAACGCCAGATTGCAGATCCTTGCAGCAGGTGAACCAAAGCAGGAGGAGACCGACGTGACTGACGATCGTGAAAACATAGACCCGTTCTGGATGGCGGCGAAACGCTTGGGCGATCTTGTAGGCTGGGCGTCAGACTTGGTAAATGCCTGGGCCGAAGCGCTGGGTTATGGCAGTGATCAGATGAAGCAAGCGGCGGACTATGTGGAGGTTAATCAAAGCCCTGATTATCTGAAGGCTGTAGAAGCCGCGATGATCACCGGCAAGCGTATTCCGCTGGTGGAGGAACTAAGCACCTCTGAGCCAGAGCCAGCCCCGCAGCCAGAGCCACAACCAGAACCGCAGCCTGAGCCAGTGCCGGAAGCAGACACCCAGGCGCAGAAGGCGATTGATTACCTTCAGGGGCTGACTTCGCTCGATACCGACGATATGGACGTGATCCGTGCTGGCCGTACCCAGGTCCGTGAGGCCATTGCCGCACTGACGGCCGCGGGTGTATTCGATGAAAACGAATCGCTGGTCAATGACGCCGTGCAGCATCTTAGCGATCTGCTGGTGGCCGTGCAGCGTAACGGGGTGGCCGCATGACCTTAACCGCACTGCAAAAGCTGGATTTAGCCGACCAGCTGGACGAGCTGATTATCAAAGCCCCGACTGTTAAGGGGCTGGACCTTCTGGATCTCAATGACCAGATGGAGGCGATCATGCTCCAGCTGGGTTATGGCGTTGCGCCAGCACCCGCCACCAGCGAACCGGCACCCGCGCCGGTCACTGAGCCACAGCCGGAACCCGTGAAGGAAGATCAGCCCGTTCCCGAAGTTGTTACTGACTTTCTGGCCGGTAAGTTCATCAGCCAGGCGCAACTGGATTTTGTTGAGACGCTGCGCCGTGTCGGTGACTACATCGGCGTTTATCTGGAGCTCGACGACGCGAGACAACAGACCGCCAGCTGGATAGCCGCCAGCGGCCTCGCTGCTTAAACATCAACCCCGTTTCGGCGGGGTTTTTATTCCTGGGAACAAAATGCTTAACGAGAAATTACGAAATCTGCTGAGCGACGCTGGCAGCATATTTGCCCTGATCGGGCTGGTGGGCTCACTGCGTAAAGCACAGACCACAACGGGGCGATCGTCATATGTCGTTACCGGCAAAGGGCAGGAGGTAAAGACGGCGTTTAAGGTGGTTGATGCGCGCCACCTGATTATTTCTAACAACCTCGACGGCACAATAAACCCGCTTTTCCCGGCTGAGTTGCAGCCACGCGACCGCACGCGCCTGACCAGTAAAGTGCAGGTATCTAAAATCGCGGGCAACCTCCGACCGGCAAAGCTGACTGATTCAGGCATGAGCAGCCACGGCGCGCCAATCGTGGGCGCAGATAACGTGGTTGAGTCGGGTAACGGGCGCTCGATGGGGATCACCCGCGCCTATGAGCAGGGGCAGGCCGACGAGTACCGCCAGTATCTGATTGAGCACGCAAAAGATTTCGGCCTTAAAGCGTCGGATATCGCGCAGATGGATATGCCGGTACTGGTGCGTGAGCGCATTACCGACGTTGACCGTGCGCAGTTTGCGAAAGACTCCAACCTCTCCGATTTGCAGGAAATGGCGGCGAGTGAGAAGGCCTTTGTCGATGCCGAAATGCTCGATGAGCGTCTGATGGCCATCTTCAATCCGTCCGACGACGGCAACCTTCTGGCACGCTCAAACGACGGCTTTATCCGGGCATTCATGAAAGAGATTGGCGACACAGCGACCGCAGGCCTACTGACCGAAGACGGGCGCCCGACGAAGCAGCTGATTGACCGCATGCAGAATGCGATCTTTGCCCGTGCCTACAAAGACGAACGGCTGGTTAAGCTGGTATCCGAAGAGCCGGACCCGGAAATGCGCAATATCCTAACAGCGCTCAACACGGCGGCAAGCGAGTTTGCACAGATGCAGATGCTATCCGGCGACGTTCACCGGCAGGCCGTCACCGGGCTGGTGGATGGTGTGCAGTCGGTTGATGGTCTCGATCAGCAGGCAATCGCCGCGTTGCAGGATGCTATCAAGCTGGTTCGCCAGGCTAAAGACAGCGGACAGGCCATACAGGAAGTACTGGCGCAGCAGGGATTATTTGAAGAATCCAGCAAAGAGGCCGAAGCGCTGGCGCTGTTTATCGTGGCAAACAACCGCAGCGCAAAACGTATCGGGGCCGCGTTTAAAAAGATGGCGCAGATGATCAACGACGAGTTGTTACACCAGCAGCAGGCGCTGGGGGATATGTTCGGTGGCGGTGAGCTGACGCTGACAGACGTCCTGACCGCCGTATCCGGGGAGATCGAAGAGGAATTTGGTGAAGGAAAAGGCCTGAACTTTGCCATGTTCGAGTCTGTCAGCACTCCTGTACAGGCCTAATTTTTGATGGCTCATAATGCGTCAGATCAGACTTGAGCTGACGGTTTTACTGGCATCACATCATTAAATTTGACCGTCTGCTTTGAGCGAAGAGCGGACCCTGTGCTTAAATCATGATAGCTTTGAATGACTGAAAGGTAACGGCTAATCCAGCAGACGTAAATGTGTAGCAATTCCCCACCTGAGAGCGACACATCTTCCATTAATCAGGTCAAAAACGGAGTAACTCGCGTTGGGTTGTGCATACCTGTGAAAATCATCCACAGCTCCACTTTTTAGAATCGCAAGCACGCCCTGAATGACCCGCCCGTGAGACACAATACAAATTGTTTGACGATGTGGGTTTTTTTCCAGATTGGATAAAAAATGCATAATTCGCTGCGATGCAAGTGAGAGAGACTCACCCCCTGGCGGACAATACTCTGCATCAAGTTTGAATAACGCCTTTGCTGCGTCCGGATTGTGCTGCAGGAGTTGTACGGTTGTCATGCCTTCAAACTGACCAAATGACTGTTCTTTCAGAGCCGGCTCAGCTATCAGTGAGCAACCAAAGTTCTCCGCCAGGCTCTGCCCCATGTGCCAGGCTCGGGCAAGTGTAGAAGCGTAAACACATTCTATATGGTAATCACTCGCTGAAAACGCTGCCAGTAAGGCTGATGTTTGGCGCTCCCCCCGACGAGTCAATGCGCTATCACAATGTCCCTGAATAATGCCCTTAACATTCCACTCTGTTTCAGCGTGTCGAACAAGTATCACTTGCATCATTAAAGAGCCATATATGCTGTTGATTTAAGCACCAAAAATAAACACACCCCATTAATATGCAATGATTTTTCCACTCTGAACGGAAAACAGAAACACGTGTGGTTGAAAATTGTTCTGTCCAATTTCAGGAGTGATACATTGAACAAAGTTAACGTCCGCTTCTGGCACAAAGCAGATATGCCGGACCTTTTCGAATCACCCATCACTAAGCCTGCAGAGATGGGCGCGGTACATGTCGGTCCCTCGCCAGTTTTTTTCCGTCGGGTTTTAATCAATTTACCGCTTACGCTTGCGACTGACTCTTAAGTAATTAATATAGATAGTGTTGTGTCATAGGTGAGCGCTCCTACCGCTCAGTGACGGGAGGATGTCTGACGGGATTGCCAGGCGTCTTCCTCACAACATCGAAAACTATATAACAGCACAATACGCTACCATCGCGTTTTATACCTGCCCTCCTCCTCGGAAGGCAGGTATTTTTTATGCTTACCAATAGAAGGTTAGCAACTTCCACTTCTGGCACATAGCGGACGGTAGTTGCTTAATGTCCGCTATGAGCCAACATACGATTGCCGCGCAATGCGGTCTTTTTTTCAACCACTGCAAATTACAAACTTCATACAGTCCGGCTCTTCATCAACACAGAGAGCGGAACCACCATGGATCAATCCCCAAATCGTATAGCCTTTGGCGACATGCTGGCCTTTTCCGAAGGCACAAGCACACACCCGTTAACCCGCATGAATGGCTATGACGTCATTGTGACAGGGCTGGGCGAAAAGCAGGGCGAAGTCTTTACCGACTTCAGCGATCACCCGTTTACACATCGCCGTGCAAAAGAGCTTAACAACCATGGCCTGGCATCCACCGCAGCGGGTCGTTATCAGCAGCTTTACCGCTACTGGCCTGCCTACAAAAAACAGCTGAACTTGCCTGATTTTAGTCCTGCCTCACAAGAGCGCTTACTCGATCAGCTGCTGAAAGAGCAGGGTGCTTATGCTGACGTACTGGCCGGACGTATCCGCACGGCAATTGGTAAAACTAACGATATCTGGGCCTCACTGACCGGATCGCCGTATGGTCAGAAAACGCATGCCATTGAGACGCTACTCAATGCCTACCAGAAAGCCGGAGGTGTAATTACCGACTAACAGCCGCGCCAGCCTTCAGGGATCGCATAGTCAACGTTTGAGTAGTCGCCGCTTAACGAGTCAACATAGCGGCGGCTTTTTGGGCTTCGATCACCAGTGGACTTAGTTTTAAAACTGGACTTCAACGCCTGATACGCTTCATGCAGTATTCCGCCTTTGCGCTGAAATTCTTCTGCGCGACGTTCGCTCTGTGCAGCTGACGATGCGGCTGCCAATTGCTTCTGTGTATTCTGATAAAAACCAAACTTTTTAGCAGGTGCTGACGTCTCAGGCTTGTCTGTAGTCATTTCCAGCGTGTCAGAATTTGATGGTTCCACATTTAATATTTTTCTTTTACTGGAGTGATCTCTTACTTCTTGTTGGTCACTTTGACCAGGGGTGGCCTGTTCATTTTGACTAGGGATGACGTGAAAAAAATCGTTTTTAAAGAATACTTTAGCAACAACTTTCCTGACAATAGTTTGACGTCCGGAAGGCTCCAGATTGGCTTCTTTCAGTGCATCCAGACTTGCACGAACAAACGACAGCGCTTTGCTGGTGAATTTGTATTTACTGGGCTTGCTGACGCTATGATTTTTAGCGTCTCGCTGTTCTTCATAGCTGAGGATACCCAGCTTGACGGCTAAGCGATAAGCGCGCTGAACGGTAGAGATACTGCACCCCGCATCTTCAGCCAGATTTCTGAGTGACTTAACGATGATGAAGTCAGATGTTGAACCAGCCAGGTTGCAGGCAAATTTCAAAACGCGTGTAAGTGATTTTGGTAGTGGGGAAAGTTCGATTATGTGAGTGAGATTGAAGCCGGAAATTCGGATAGATCTGTGCTCGTTATTTGAGCGATATGCGGGAAAAGTGTTGCCGGGATCGGCGCTATTAGCTACTATAGACACGCTTTTGGTTCCTTCCAGTCGGTGATTGTTGTCACTTTTGTTTTTGTGGCTCTAATCATTTCGGTTCCTTGCTAGGGGTACCTTGCTACGGGGAATTAAGGGCAACTTCCGACCAAAGAAGTTGAACGGCACAACGCCGGTGTGGTTGTCGAAGACCACACAAAGTTGTTTAAAAATCGTCTGCGTCAACAGGCGATTTTTTTTCGTCTTCTCATTCAGTCGTCAAACTGAATTTGAGCGCGGATGATAAACGCGATCCGAAAAAGGATCAACACTCAGTTTTTTCCTAATTTTTAGTTTTGACTAAAACGTGCCCCAGTTTTCAGGGCACGATTTTCTTCCTGCCTAATTATTTTGGGTTAATCCATAGCAGTGGTGTTGAGTCCACAGCTGGCGGGCGCGTTTGCGGTAATGTGTGCTGGTGGGCTGATCCGATTGGCAGTGTTGCCGTCGCATTTGTGCCGATTGATTCCAACATTGCAGCGACAATCTGCGCGTCTTCAGGCGTGTCCATACGGCATAATGCCGTCTGCTGGGCTTTACTTAAAAACAGCGGCATGTTAGCCAGAGCATCCTTCATAATCCGACGTCGCGCCTTTGCCACGGTGCCTGCACTCTCGATCATCAGTTGCACGCTGCGCAGACGTTCCTCCAGCTCCAGACGCTTGCCGTGCTCGATGTGGAGCGCCGATTCCAGCAGCGAAGAATCCGCCGATTCCAGCATGGCCGTCTGGCTACGCAGGGTTTCAAAGTGCTGGATAATGTCAGCCGCCTGATTTTCTGAATACCCCTTTTCCATTAGCCCCGCATGCATTGCGTCGGCACGTTCATTGGCCGATTCCAGCAGCAGAGCGGGGTGATCCTGGCTGATATAGTTTGGATTGGTCACATAGTCGAAGCCGTGAAAGCTTGTCACTTTTGAAATGGCGTTATCGTCGCCGCCAGTCGCCCATGACCAGCCACCAGCGCGGGAACGGTTCATGCCGTCAACGATGTTGCCGGGCTCGGTGTCCAGAATCTCCTGAATGTGAGTCACGATGCCGTTATCATCCACGCTGGCCTCCAGCGTGCGGTTTGATGGTACGTTTTCCAGCGTGACCGGCTTACCGTCAATCATGACGACTGCAAATTCCGGCAGGTTTAGCCGTCCGGTCTTCGCGTAATATGCGGCGCGACGTCCGTGGCCGTAATAGCCGAACATTTCCCCCAGCTGAATGCGCTCCTGAGTTTCCGGGCTGGCGAACGTTTCGCGCACCGATCGCAGCAGGTAATTGCGGTCATTCTGTGGAGTAAAGCGGCGGATTTTATCAATCAGGGAAAAACGATCCGTTACCGTGCGGAGTGCTTCCATAACTTCCTCTTAAATTCGTTGGGATGCCCCGAAAAGCGGCGGCAGCGCTGGCGATTGCCTGCACGGTGGGATGGTAGAAAGGTTGTAATTTATGGGGTTAGCGATTCTTTAATCTCGTCTGGATCTAATGACCAGTGGTTAATTTCACATGAGACATATTGAATTTATCAGCACGGCAGATATAGTGTGCGCGCCGCAGAAGAGATTCAGCGGCCAGGCTTGGAACCCTGTAAAAGCATGAGAACTGGCACATAGTGCCTTCGGCGCTACCACGTCCGGATTATTCCGGGCGTATCTATGGTGGCGTTGGTGGGGCTACCTTCGGGTAGGCCGGTTTTCTTGTGCACCGGTAGTTCCAACCCTGTCAACGTCACCACCCGGAGATTGGAACCTCCTGTAGTGACGCTTCTTTTCGCACAAGGAGCATTTCATGACTGATACCCCCGACACGCCATCCCCGGCGACATTACGTTTTGACCGCGCTATGACTGCCATCAGTCAGACTGAAAGTGCTATCTGCCGTCGTGCAAAATGGGGCCGCACTCCCGTTCACGTATTTACCCAAAACGACGCTGACAGACAGATGATATTTGTCATCATGGGCGAATCCGGCGCGCTATTCTTTTACGATCCCACGCCTGACGATATTCTTTCCTCAGACTGGCAGGTAATTTCTCTGCTACACTGAGGCGGTTAATTTTCCTTAGTAAAACAAATTAGAGCTGACTCAGGTTCCTGCGGTTAATTTAGTTTAATTAGCGCTGTGTATCGGGGCGTCTCTTTCGGGCAAGTATATTTCAGTACCAGGCTGAATATACAGTTAGCTCATGCCTGTAAATAAAACACAATAATAAGAATCAATATCATTATCTTTCACCCGTTTATGCAGGGTTAATACTGCTCAAGGAATTAGCATGTTAAAAGCAAAGAAATATTATGTCGCATTTCATTATGAAAGTGGCACGCTGCTGCACCGCGAAAGCTGTCATCTGCTCCCGAAGTCCCCTGAAAGCCGGATATTTATCGGCACCCTGTATACGTCTCAGCAGGCAATGACCGTAGCTGTTGTGCATCATAAAAATACAGAGCGCTGTCCGGTCTGTTTGCAAAAACAAAACCCCGAAAAGACTGATGCCCGTGAAGAGCAGTTTGCAAACCTCAGCAATAAGCCCGTTGCCGAACAGGCAAAGAGGCCTGCGCCCACAGTAAAGAAAGCGCCGGCGATAGCGGCACGAAAATGTGAATCAGATAAGATGCCAGCCGTTAAGCCTGCCGCAGCCATAATGAAACTTGCCATTGCTGAGCAGCAGCCCGGACCGCAGCAGGTCGTTAAAATTAAAAGTGGTCTGAAAGCCGTGGCCGTGCAGCACTTTGTTTATGACTGGCCTAATTAGTTGCATCTGATACGGCAGCGCAAAGCCGTTAAACGCAGCCGGAATATAACCGCATGCAGGTTTAACCGCGTGCGGTTTTTTGTGCCTGAGATTAATCATTTGTAATCATGCCTAATAATTACGCTTATGTATTATTGCCGTTATATGTATTTCGCTGAAAAAATTATTCAGTAAATTAGATAAACTTATCGTTTATATTGTCATATTTTTTGTTGAAGATTTTTTGTCTACAAACAAACGTCGAATTTACTCAGGTTTGTATGGTTTTTTTTACGCGTAACAATTCCGAACGGATTTTCTGATATTGCGACATATTTGATCAGTGCAAGCCGAATATCAGCACTTTAGCGACTATTAATGACTTTCATTCAATTGCGAAATAACTTTCGCTAGGTCAATGCAAATATATAGCCCGTCAAAAAATGTTTTTTAAATTAAAAGGAAAGTGGTAACTTTTGTTAACGCAGATGAGCTAATGTGAAAAAGGCAGTTATATAAATTTCGCATAGACTCGGAAGCTGCTAATTCAGGCTAAGGACAGTCGGAACTGGCTCATATTTTAAATGGTGATTTTGTCACACACAGCAATAGGATATGGCATGTATAAGGCCATGAAATTATACGTTAATGACCACGCTAACAGCGGGTTACTGTTGCACCGGCTTGACTGTCCGCAGCTGCCCGCTGAATGGGACCGTGCTTTTATCAGCAGCTGCTACACGTTAAATCAGGTGCTTAGCGTAGCAAGGATAAATTACACGGGTGTCAGGGCATGTCCTCTCTGTGCCAATAAGCCCGATATAATGGCGAATAGATCAGACGTGTTTCTTTTATCAAAACAGGCCACGAAGCCGGAAAAGAAAATAAGCTGATAAGGATTAGTTTCACTGGTATCCATCGTTCTCTGCCAGCGAAGTTAATGGCAACATCAATACCTCTCTATTTTCATCCCGAATGTATCCGCATTGATAAGGCGTTTATCAACCGCACAACCCCCCCTGGATGTGGTGTGCGGTCTTTTTTTTACCTACAGTCAGTTACCGGGTGCCGTCACATAGCGCGCAAACGCCACCAGCTCTGCGTGTGTCCAGCTGGCCGGATCGGTCCCATCTGGGGCGGATTCGTTCATCATGCCGCCGCCGCCTTCATCCTCCTGCGCATCCGCCTTCTTCCGGCTTTTCTCAAACTCCGCCAGCATCTTGTCGAGCGTACTGCCGTCCATCTTAAGCTGATCGCCGAACAGGTAGCGCATAAACGTGTCGTTCTCCGCCAGCTTATTGTTGGCCTGCAAGGCGTCCATAACCTGCACCATCAGAGTAATGAAGTTGGCGCGGGCGTCCATTTCGCGGCTTTCTTCTTCCTGAATGGCGGTATTCATTGAGTTGAACTGCACAACATAGGGGCGGTCATTGACCGGGTACACCTTGCCGTATTTGAACGCCAGGTGAATGTCGATCAGTCGGTAAATCATCTCCTGCGCACCCTGTCGCAGCCACTGCGCACGGAGTGCCGCCTGAATGGCCGTCTGAATCCAGCCGCCTTCACCCAGTCCGCCTGCCATCTGATCGGCCCAGCCCAGCATAGTTGAGTCGATACCGAGCGCGGCACAAAGCTGGCGCAGGTGAAACATGACGTCCTCAATGCCGCTAATGTCGGCGGGTATCGACTGCGTATCAATCGTAATCCCGTTCTTGCCATCACCCATCACCGGGATCACATGGTTCATCACGGTAGGCATGGTGTTACCGTTCACCGCTTTTTTCTGGAGCGCTTCGCCGTGGCGCTTGAGCGTCTGCGACACAGTGCGGGTGTAGTTCGCGCCCACAACCGGATCGAGTGAGTTAGTCGTAAGGGCAATCAGGCGGTCAATTTTGGCTGCGTTGTAGCGCGTTGCCTTCAGGGCATTCAGCGCGCCGACCAGATTCAGGAAGGGTTCATAGGCATGCGCCAGGAAGCTGGTGCCGTAGTTCTGCGTCTCCGAAACTTCCTTATCTTCTTCCTCCGACAGCAAAGAGTAACCGCGATTCCCGGACGTCACCGGCTGAACGTTGCGCGTGGGCGTCCAGTACGGATTTTTCATCGGGACCAGGGACCACGGCGTAGACAGCGTGCGGGTATGGGTGTCAGGTGACAGCACATAATCTCCGCCAAAGCCCACCAGCTGATCACCTTTATAAAACTCCTGAATGAAGTAGGGCAACGAGTAATAGCTGTTTTCCAGACTGGTGATCCCCTTGCCGGTTCGGGCATAGGGGCGGACATAAGAGACGCCGAAAATCGCCATGGTCATAGCCAGCGACGGCAGATGCCGATTAATCATTGCGCCAAGATCGTCCTGTAGCTCTTTGGCCCGTGCCGCGCCCTCTGCGTCGGACGGATCAACCGGCACGATAGAGAACGCCAGGCCGGTTTTTTTGTCCGGCGCGAGTGCGTGGCCAATGTGGATATTCAGCGCGGCTGAGCACGTCGGGCTGTTAGCCATTTCCTCCAGAATCGCATAGCGCTGCAGCCGGTCCAGCGGCAACTCCGCGCCCAGGTAAAGACTGTCACCGGCAGAGGTCATTTCCCCCGCCTTTCCCTCGTTGTATGCCATCGCCGCCAGCCCGGAGCGAGAGACAACCACGTTTTGCCCGTTAGTCCATGCCAGGCTTTGCGGTGCTTCTGTCGTCGCGCCCCGGAATGCCTGCCTAAGTGCTCCTAAAACAGACGATGCCTTTTTTTTAGTAGCCAAAGTTATACCCCATATTTAATAAACCCTTAGAATATAATAAAGCATATTCGCTTTATGCAATCTGAGGGAAAGTTACACAGTGGAAAATCCAGCAAACAGGGCGCTGCAGGAGGCGGGATCGATTGAAGAACTGATCCGGCTGGTCATGCGCCTGCACAAACAGCGGACCGTAGTCGCGTTTGGCGTGACCAAGCGTGAAGGCGTGAGCCTGCAGCGTGAGCGCCGGAGCGCAAACGACAATGCGATCGCACTGCTTAACTCTCTGCCGCAGGGCTTCAACGGCAACAAACTGACTGATGAACAGCGCCGGATACTGGCGGGCTACAGTGGTGAGGGCGGTCTGGAAGGAAGCGGCGGCAGTCAGTACGAATACTACACGCCGCCATTCATGGCGGAAGGCATCTGGGATCTGTTTTCCGATTACGGCATAACCAGCGGTCACATGTTGGAGCCGTCAGCCGGTACCGGCGTTTTTCAGGAGACAAAACCGGCTGGCGCTATGATGACGTCAGCAGAGATTTCTGACACGTCCGGACGTATCAACCAGCTGCTGCACCCGGAGGACGATGTTCGCCTGGGCGCATTTGAGAAGCTGGCAGCATCCGTGCCGGATAACAGCTATGACCATGCCGTAGGTAACGTACCGTTTGGCGACTCGCGCACAGGCTTTGCCGAGCTCGACCCGGCTTACCGCGATGAAACCAACGTTGGCCATTACTTTGTGATGCGCACCATCGACAAGGTGAAATTCGGCGGGCTGGTGGTGCTGGTGGTTCCTAACGGCATGACCGACGGCGGCGGCAACAACAAGAAGTTGCGCGATCGCGTCTCCCGCGTGGCGGAGTTCCTAGGCGCGCACCGCATGCCGTCCGGCACGTTTGCCGAAAGCGGTACCGCAACGGTGGTGGATGTGTGGGTACTGCGCAAGCATACCGAGGCGCTGACTCAGCTGGTGCATGACAGCGATGATCAGTCTCTTGAGGCGGCAAACATCCTGTGGCCAACGTTCATCCGGGGCAAGTGGTTTGAAACTGAAGGCCGTCGCTTTGTTCACGGTGAAACCGAGCGATCTGACTTCAATAATATTCTGGTGGTTAAAAAAGATGGCCAGCTGACCAATGAGGCAATGAAGGCCGCGCTGTCACGCCGCTTTGACAGCCGCATTGACTGGGATCGGCTGGGTACGCCTGCCGCCGTCTGGCAGTCGCCAGTTGAAGGTGATAAGCGCCTCATGGCTGGCGTCTGGCACACCTATGACGGCACCCGGTTTATCAAAGACGCCACCACGGCATCGAGCGGGATTGATGCGAAGCGTTTCGGCGCGGCCACGTTTGGCGATCTTCAGACAAAAACGCGCACCATTAACGGCATGCTGTCGCTCGATAGCCGCGAATTGTACGCCGCCAGCGTCGAATACCCACAGCTGTTTGACGATCGCACCCATGCTGCGATCCGTTTCGCCATGCAGCAGAAACCGGGCCACCGCTGGCGCGTTATGCGTGCCTCGATCATCGGTTTGCGTATCAATGACGCGCTGAATACGCAGATGCTGGGCGGCGACGCCAGCGGCATCATTGCCGACGCTGCCCGTCTGGTGAGCGAAGAATTGGGCCAGTACGGCACGCCGAAAGGCCTGAAACTGGCGGGGCTGTCTGACGCCAGCGCGAAAGGATGGCTGAGTTTTCAGGCTAACGTGAGCCGTGACGGCGATTTGTCCGCGCTGCTGAACGGCACCATCGACCGCAGCGAAGCCGTGGCAGTCGATTTCGCCAGCCCGGAGCAGGTGGTATCACACCTTTTCAGCGATGTTGATATGGTCCCGGTTGCGCTGGCCGCTTTCCGTGCCGCGTTTACCAGCCAACTGCCGGAAGATGACGACGCGCTGCTGGCGCACCTGGCGACGTTCCCGGAGATCGCCCTCGATGGCAACGGCAACATCATGCCGCTGGCACGCGCCACCAGCGGCAACGTGCGCGGCAAAGTCTCCCGCCTGGCGGGGCTAATTGATGATGCGCCGGATGGCCCGGTAAAGGCGAACTATGTCCGCCAGCTGGAAGCCATTAACGAGAAGCGCAAGCACACGCCGGTTGAAGACATTACGGTAAACCTCAATGCCCGCTGGCTGGACCGTCGCCTGATCAAAGAGTTCCTGATCGAGCAGGGTTTTGATGACTTCAAATACACGCAGGATCTGGCAAACGACAATGGCTATCTGACCGCAGAAGACAACTATGCGGGCAAGGACGGCGTTTTCTCTGGCTATCAGGTTCGATCTGTCACCAGTAAAGGCGGCGTGACCGAGTTCAAGCGCGCCAGCTACAAAGATGGCTTCTACAACCAGCTGGAAAATTACCTCAACGGCGTGAAGCCACGCGGGGTAAACGCCAATGTGTACCTGAAGCGAATCAGTGAGCTGGAGTCGCATTTCAATGACTGGCTTCGCACGCATCCGGACGTTGAAAACGTTGTCAGTGATTACAACGACGCCTTTAACGGCTACGTTCCGTTTGAGCATTCTTCTTCTTCGCTGCAACTGCAGCAGATCAGCGGCAAACGTCTCCCGCTTAGCTATCAGAATGCCGAAGTCCGGCGCCTGTCAGAAGACGGCCGCGGCATCATGGGCTTTGGCACAGGCCTGGGTAAAACCACGACGGCGCTGGCGCTGGAAGCCTACAACTACGAGGTAGGGCGCAGTAAGCGAACCGTCTACGTCGTGCCGAAAGCCGTCCTCCAGAACTGGTATCACGAAGCGCAGAGTTTCTACAGTGCCGAAGCCTTCCAGAACATGCTGTTTGTCGGGCTGGATGAAGTGCGCGGCGAAGATGGCCAGATCATGCAGGCCCAAGAGCGCGATGAGAACAATGAGCCGAAACTGGACAAAGACGGCCAGCCGGTGATGCGTAACGTGGTGAAAGAGTCCGCGGCCGCAACTGTGCTTGAGCGCATGAACATGATCCCGGTATCCAACTACCGCGCCGTGATAATGACTAAAGAGCAGTTTGGCGATATCCCAATGCGTCCGGAGACGATTGAGGAAAACTCCAACCAGGCGGTCTTCAACCAGATTGAAAATGGCCGCACGGATCTGATGAAGTCCACGCACCGCGCCGCCACGTCCCGTAACAAACTCCGCGATAAAGCAGCAGATACCGGCACGAAGAAAAAGAGCCAGATCCCTTACTTTGAGGATATGCACTTTGACAGCGTGATCGCAGACGAAGGGCATAACTACCGCAACTCGCACAGCGCCGGACGCGAAGCAGGCCAGCTGGCCTACCTGCCTAATCCGTCTGTCTCAAAGATTGCCCGCGATATGGCCGTAAAAAGCCAGTACATGATGAAAAAGTACAACGGCCGCGGCGTCGTTATGCTGACCGCAACGCCGCTGGTTAACTCCCCGATTGACGCCTTTAACATGCTGTCACACGTCGTGTCGCTGGATGAGTGGAAGGCGATGGGGATACTGACGCCGGATGACTTTGTACGCGTATTCGGTGAAACCGACACCGTTACTGTCCAGAAGATTTCAGGCGAACTGGAAGACAAGCAGGGGCTGGTGGGCTTCAAAAACCTTGATGGTCTGCGCGGCATCTTCCATCGCTGGACGACGCTTAAATCTGCTGCTGACGTGAAAGACAGCGTGAAGATCCCAGGCCTCGACGAGAAAACCGTTGGCGTGCCAATGACGCGGGACCAGAAGGAGCTTTATGAAGAGCTCCGCGTGCGCGCCAGCCGTATTGGGCAAAAGGAAATCGTACAGGACAATGGCGATGGCCATATTTCCATTGTGCAAAACGAAGACGATTTCATTTTCTCTGTTATCCGCGACATGGATAAGGTGGTTATAGATCCGGACCTGTACCGCTCCGCTATCACGTTCCGCTTCCGTGAAGAGGACGTAGAGCTGGCGAAACAGGTGGCGCGTGCGCTGCCGGGTGAGGCCGGTGGCCAGCTTCTTGCCGGTGATGATGAAGAGACCACTGAGGATGCGGAAACCGGCCTTACCGATACGCGCACCAGCAAGGTAGTCAAAACCACGCTGAAGGATCGCGGCGGCGTCGTGGAGCTAGTGGTGAGCGACACGCTGGAACAGCAGGTACTGGACGCAATCGCTGCTGCCGGTATCAGTATGCAAAATGTCTCTCACCCGGTACCGCCAAAGTATGCCGCGCTGATTGAGAACCTGAAGGCAGGCCTGCCGGACGGTAAGCAGATCATTTTCATGGATGAGAAGTCCCAGCATAACAAGCTGCGCCGCATTATCGCCAGCGCCCTGGGCCTGACAGAGCAGCAGGTAGGCATTATCAATGCCACGACAGTCAGTAAAGCGTCCGGCGTGAAGGTTAAACCCGTGAAGAAACCGGTTGAGCCGGTGGAAAAAGCGGACGGCAGTTTTAAGGACGGCGCATGGGATAAGTACTACGAAGAACTGGCGCGCTATGAGGATTATCAGGCCGCAATGAGTGACGCCTCGCTGGCCGGGATGGAAGGGATCGCCGCCGACTACAACGAAGGCCGTACGCCAATCATCATCTGCAACAAAAAGGCCGAAGTGGGGATTAACCTGCACAAAGGCACCGCTGATACGCACCATCTGACACTCCCCTGGACGCCAGCCAGTATCGACCAGCGTAACGGACGCGGCGCCCGCGTGGGCTCCGAGCGCGACACCATGCGCGTGCATTACTACTGTGGCAAAGGGTCATTTGACGAGTTCCGCCTGGAGACGCTGCAGCGCAAGAAAAACTGGATCAACGACGTCATGAAATCTGACGTTTCCAGCATTAAAAACGGTGATGTTGAGTCCAAAGAAGAGCAGAGCCTGCTGCTGGCCGCTAACCCGGAAGAGCGCCGCGCCCGCGTGGATGCACAGCTGAAAGCGAAGCGTGAAGCGGACCGCCAGCAGGCCGAGCGTGAAGCCGCTGCCGCGCTGGACATCTACCTGAAGGCAAGCGTTGCGGCTGCTACACCCGTTGAAGTGCTTGAAGACAACATTACCAAGCTGTCTGCTGCCTTTGATGCGATCAACGGCGAGATTGATGGCTATCGCGAGGACGTCACCGAAGCTGAAGCCGCCTATAACCTCGAAGTTGAGAAGTATGGCAAACGGTCAGCGGATCAGTGGCGCGGTCAGGACCGTCGCGTAGCGCGTGCTGCACTCCGTGATGGCCTGGCGAAGCAGAAGAAGCTGGAGCAGGAGCTGGGCGGCGCACGCAAGGCGCTGACTCGCTCCAAAAGTGCGGCCAGCACCATCAAGCGCTCCCGCGGGGAAGTAGAGCGCGCAATCAAGTCCGGCGCACTGGAAGTCGATCCGGACGTGCTGCGCGCCCCGGAGCAGTACATGAAACTGCCTGATGGCCAGCTGCTGCGAATTGGCGCGACTTATGAAATCTGGCTCAACGATGACCGCGAAGAAAAGGGCGTATTCCAGATTCGCAAATTCTTCCCGGAGAAAAATACAGTTGAGGTTGAGCTGATCCACAAGCCGCTGCGCTGCTATACCGGTCCGAATGTCGGTGGCTTTGCTGAAATGCCGTCTGCGCTGGTGGGCGACCGCGTGGATATCACCAGTGACCAGGCAAAAGCGCTCCAGACAGCAGCGAAGGGCATCGATCCGATAGACCTGGCGGACGGGCTGAGCCGTGCTGACTTCTACGCGGCCATTCACGCGGGCGTCCTGAATGTGCGCACAGACGGATGGCTGTACCGTGACAGCGACGGCAGGCTGAAACTGGCTTACCTCAGCGGCACGATCAGCGCCAGCGAAGAGCGACCGGCTGAAGCGTGGCTGTATCCGGACCACAGCGACGAGCAGCTGAAGCGCGAGCTTTATCAGTACAGCGTGGATAACAACATCTACAGCGCGCAAGGCTTCTTCAAGGCGATGTTTGGCCGCAACTACGACACGGCATTGCAGGCTTACGGGAAGCAGGCGGGCATGGCGGAAGTGGTCAAAGTCTTTAAGCGGCTGGTGGCTGAGTTTGAAGCAAACGACTCCAGAAAGCGGACGATGACCGGCGCAACGGATGAAGAAGCACACGCCGCTTTCCTGGGCGCAGGGCAGGACCGTTACTACTGGAGCAACTCGATCAGTGTTCGCCAGTTCCGTAACGGCATGGAAGGTTTCTCCAACCGTAATGAGTATGAAGTGATATTCGACCAGCTGCGTAACGAGATGGCCGACGGCAAGATGCAGGCAATCAGGTCACTGACAGAGCAGTATGCCGCCGCCGCGCTGCAGCAGTTCCGCCAGATGAGCGAGCGTGACAGCCAGGCAGGGATTGCATTGCTGCTGGTGAAGTCGAAATTTGATGCGCAATCTGACATTACTCGACCGGCCACCATTACCGAATCGCCTGCTGCAGTTTATCTGCGTGCCGGCGTTTCACTGGGCGCGCTCGATGAAGCAGCGATCAGTGCCGAAACATTTACCTCATCCTCCGCCGTTATGAGCCGGTTAAATGAGGTTTATGCGTGGCTGGAGCAGATCGAGAAAGGCGGATACCGGGATTACGCCGTAACGTGGGATGACTACAAAGGGATGATTACCGGCAAGCTGTCACCTGATGCTGTGAAGGCCCGCCGTGATGAGGCTCAAAGACTTGCAGCGGCAGCGGCAACGACCGTGCGCACCGCACAGGTACAGAAGCAGTCCGATGGCTTCCAGGTCATGAAAAACGAGCAGGAGCTGGTGGCTTCACGCAAGTGGAGGAACCGCACCTTTAAAATCGACTTCCCGGCTGGTGGTGCCTACGTGCTGACGGATACCAGCGACACGCCGGTACTCAAGCGTAAAGCCGTGCGTGACCTCATCAAAGAGAAATACGGCGCGAAATTCTGGAACTTTGAAGAAGATCCGGTAGCCGGAAACGAGTTCACACAAGCCGCCTGGCTTATCCCATCTTCCCATGATCTCGATGCATTACGCAGCGATATTGTAAACGCATAATTCAGGAGCGGCCCGAAAGGGCCGTCTAATATGACCACACTGATTGATACCATTAAACCGACTGAAACCTACATCGAGAGCCTGCTACCTCTGGCACTGGACGGGCGAACCGAGGAAGCGTTTTCAGTAAACTATCTGGAAAATTTAGTAAAGCGCGTTAGCAGTGCGAGACTCGCATACCGGGCTTTCGGTCCATGGTGGCCTGCGATTAAAACGTTGTTGCTGGAACGTGCTACTACTAAATTCGGGCAGGTAGTTGAAAGTGATATTGCTGAAATATACTCGCTTTCACGTCCTGCCCTCACGATCATTGCTGCTCATCTGTATGCTGACGAGCGCACTGAGAACGATGCAGTATTCAGTGCTTACCATCTGCTTCCTGTTGTGCCGTCGGCGGATGATACTGAACCTTATCTGTACGTCAGCTATGATGAATCCATAGAAAAAAGAAGATATTAGGAGACACCGTGCCGCGAGAAAACAAATACCTCAAGCTGGAGGAACTGGAAGCCTATGCCTATGCCAATTGCGCGGAGCTGAATTTTTACCCCCCGACTGGGGTATTCACGATGCGCGATCGCAAGGACAATGAAACATGGGTATGGGTCATTAATCCCTACACAAAGGAGAGGGTCAAGCGGGTACGGGAACTGGATAAAACCAGCTGGATTTTCGCCCTGCAGGATGCACTTGAGCGCCTGAAAACTGCATCTGGAGCCTTGTTGCAGGTGAAAAGTGACAAAAAGTCATGAATCTTGTTGACGGTAAATTAGAAAACCCTTAGATTGCATTAAGCAGCCAAGGCGGCGACAAAGAAAAAGCCCGACCATATGGCCGGGCTTTCACTTTGCAGGGGTTCAGTTTGGCGACGTACACCCCTGCACCTAACAAAGAGAATATACCATGATTAATTTTGCGCAGCGTGATTTTGTTAATACCACTCCAAACAAGGCTCCAGTAGCTGAAGCCACAACGATTCCTAATATGATCGGCAAATTCGTTGTACTCGGTCTGTCCACAACCGGTCTTGTCTATACCCTGATGTTTATGTGGATGGCGCACCAGTAAACTGATAACTGCCTGTAATCACTATCTTTGAAAGATGTAGATTACAGGCTTGTTTTTTCCCGTCTCAGCGTTAAAAATACCCCCCAACGCAGATCCACCTTTTAGACTATTTAATCATCGGTTGGCAAATCCGGATATGCGCTTCAGTGAAGAGTGGTTGCACTCCTACAAGAAAAACCAAAAAACCCGTCCAAAAGTAGCTGATAAATCTGCTGGTGGAGCGTCGGTAAAATCCGGCAAAGCGTCGGCCTGGTTAGCAGCAGTTACTGAAATATCGGTTCACGCAAAAGCGCTGGCCGCTCTCGTCAAAAAACCCGATCTGCGCAAAGGCAGGCAAGAGCACTACGATCAGGTTCGAATCTTTGACCATTTTCACCGTCACAACAGGGTTATTTATGACCATCTGTATGCCGTACCTAACGGAGGATTTCGCCTAAAGGCGACCGCCGCAGCAATTGAGGCTGAGGGCGCAAAGCGGGGCGTTCCGGATATGTCCCTGGAAATACCGGCAGGCATCTATCACGGAATGCGGGTAGAGCAGAAACACGGTAAGCGTATGCCTTCAGAGCATCAGGTGACGTGGATGCGTCGCCTTAAGGAGCAGGGGTATTACGTTCTTTTATCATTTTCACCTGAAGATACGATCAGCGTGATGGAGCAGTACGCAATTCTCACAGCCGGTGAAGCAATGCCAGCGCATGAGAACGACGGTTTCTGGAGCGAATAAGTGCTTTTTGATGCGCAATTTTTTACCGGATGCCCCACGTTTGAGCAGTATGCGCGCCGCAATAAAACGCGCGACAGCTTAGGCCGGGGGCTTTCGGTTTTTGCCGACATGGCTATGGAAGTCGGCATTTTTAAAGTACCTAAGCAGGAGCTTATGACGCGCAGCGGCATGAGCAACCGC
This sequence comes from Pantoea sp. MBLJ3, assembly GCF_000816655.1. Classification (NCBI taxonomy): domain Bacteria; kingdom Pseudomonadati; phylum Pseudomonadota; class Gammaproteobacteria; order Enterobacterales; family Erwiniaceae; genus Pantoea; species Pantoea sp. MBLJ3. The sequence continues at coordinate 44,036 of NZ_JSUT01000015.1, read as the reverse complement.
CAGCTGAACTATTTCGGCGGCGTGAAGGGGATTAGCTACATCTTGAGAAAATCATTAACAGAAGGACGCGGACGCATGACTACGGCACAGATCGAATCTTTGAGCAAAATTGGTATCGGTGCCATTGCGTGCAGCTATGACCAGGCCTTGCTGAAAATGAAAGAAGATCCGGCTTTGCTGATGCGTCGTGAAGCGTGGAAGCCGGGTTATTTTGTGTCGCTGGAGCAGGAGCATGAAGGCTGTGACGTGCTGGAACTGACTCATCCGGACGGCACTACAGAAATGCATGATATGAGCATTGAAGATATGCGCGTCTGTGACTGGGTAGTTATCAGCTGATGGGCCTGAATAAGCCATTTCATTACCATTCGGTCTGTTACATGGGCGACAACGGCAAAATGCGATCCGGTGTGGTCCAGCTGGCCACGCGACAGGTATCCCGTCAGGTGCTGGAGAATGTCCGGGTTACGCTGAGCTTTGACGAAAACGCAGTGCTGGTCTCGCACAGTTACCTGGGCCGCATGACGCAGGCAGAGTATGAGACCGGCGAGATCAAAGTGCCGTCTGTACTGTTGAATGTTGTGATGATTGTCACTGTAGCCGCCCTAGTCATAGCGGCGTTAAAACTGTTCTAATCCTCTGCTGGTGGCGGAGTCCGGGACAATGCCACCAGCTATCCTCCCTCAATCATTCAATGAAATCTAAGAAAAGTCTTAGACAGTGGTTAATTTCGAGTTATCATCCGCCGCAATTCAAACGCGGATCTGATTCTCACTATGACAACTCTCGCTCCACTCCAGCAGCTGCAAAATCTCCCTGAATGCAACGTTGATGACGATGTACTTCACCAGGCCTTTGTCACCGCCTACGGCCAGCTTAATTCCGTCCGTAAACGCCTGACGCTCGATGACCTGGAGCTGCGCCTTCTTGATAACTGCACTAACGCGCTGGAGCAGATCCAGATCGATATCGGTTTGCGCCTCAATTATGAAGCGGATACCTACAATCTGATGTTCGAGGCGCTGGAGCAGGTACAGCAGCAGCTGGCCGCGCAGTCCGCACTCCACAACGAAATAACGAAAATCCGTCTCGATGCGCAGAACGCCATTGAAGAAGCCAGAGACGCGGCAAAAGAAAGCGTGCTGGAAGCAGAGAACCGGGCAATCAGAGCGGAAACGAAGCTACAGAATATGGAGTCCGCCCTGACGACCGCGCAGCTGGCGCTGGCCACGCTGAATCAGGAGCACACGCAGTACCGCCGTAAGCACCCTGAACGCCTGGCAACTGACCTGAACGAGCGGGACAAAACCATTTCGCAGATGCGCGCTGACCGCAAAAAGGAAAGCGTTAAACGCCAGGACTTACAGAGCAAACTGAACATTGCGGATAAGGTTGTAGGCGATGAGCGTCGCCTGCGCGCAGAGACGGCTAACGACCTGCTTAAGACAACCGCGCTATATAACCACCTGAAAGAGCGTGTCGATTTCCACGATGGCCGGGAAGACGTGCAGCAGTTCCTGCTTCAGCTGCCGGACGGCTCCGGTGACGTGGGCTGCTACATCTACAACTTCCACTTTGGTCTGAGCGTCTTCCACGGCATCCGCGACGTCTCTATTGAAATGGCTGATTTCCATTTCCAGATCCGCACCGCGATGATGCTTGCAATGGATGTAGTGCCAGGTATATGGGGCAATCCGGTATTCCGTCTGCTGCCTGAACTTGAGCCGATGTGGGATACCGCTGTTAACGACGAGCTCCACGCACGCATCATGAAGCGCATAGCGCAGGATTTCCCACGTCTCCACCAGCGCATTCTGGACGGCAAAGCCTCGCCGGTCTCCGAGCTGGTCATACCGACACGCGCCCTTAACGCACTGACTAAGGCCGGATATGAGACGGTTGCCGATGCTGGTGGCGAGCTCCCTGCTGAGCTGGCGAAAGTGAAGGGGTTAAGCGAGGCTTCTGTGATGGAGATCCGCGCTGCCGTGAACAGCTGGTGTATAAAATGGGCGAAAGCCAACGGCGATATTGAGAACATTACAAACCCGAAAGTAAAGCGCCGCTAACTCTCACATACCTCCCTTCTTTTGCTTTGAAAATCTAAGAAAACTCTTAGATTTTCATTGCTTCATAACTCCATTTTGTGTACATTTCTCCCCGCTGACAAGGGCATCTCGGCTCTATACAAAATCATGATAGGCATTTGGCGGGTTAGGCATAACTGTCTGTTTAATCCGCATTTTTTCACAAATCAAAGTCTATTCCAGAGTAGGCTTTGCTGTGTGTGTAGGATTTTATGCCCGGTAGTTTCCGGGCCTTTTTTCCAGGCTCAGCCGTGAGCGCATCAAGGTGTGCTGACGGCTGAAACGGGGAAACGCTTCGGCAGCGAGGCAAACGCAATGCAAATCTGGCAGGTGCCTCCACACCTATTTGTTACCGCAAGCGGGCAGGTTGACCAGATACCTAAGTGTCCGCGCCGGGTATGCACCGGCAATTATTCAGCAGGTTTAGCTCAGTCGGTAGAGTGTTCCATTGTCGGCGGTTCAATTCCGCCAACCTGCACCAGTTCGTAACGGGCCGCACCCGGTTATTAGCTTTTTCCGGGTGTGTTATGAGTAGGGTGAACGGCAAGTAGCCCCTCCTGTCATGGCAGTGAACGCGGTTGATGGACTAATCCCGCGCATAGAACGCCCCATGAGGCTTAAACATGTTCCCGCCTGATCCTCGTAAGGGATCACTATTTGTGAGCGCGCTGATGCTTCTGTCGTTTTACTGGCGTTTGGCGAAAGATTACCTCTGTCAGCGCGCTCACAAATGGGGGAATGCGGCTGTGCGCACGTGGGACGGAACAGTTACCTGACGCTTTGCAAATTCCTTTACATGACCCGTCCGTAGATTCCGTATCGGACAGCTGGTGGCACCAGCCCCCCATGCATTACACGTCAACACCAGGCGATGCCCTGTTTACTGGCTAATTTGGCTGGTGGCGGGGCAGGGTATCGGCAGACCTCAACACGCCGTGACTGCTGGGAAAGTCCAGCCCATAACGGCGAGGACACTGGCAGGTGACTGAAATAACAACTGGCGCGTGGTTGCTCAGTGTTCTCGACCGTTGTGGTGATCGCTTTCACACACCGTAGGAGTTGTGGATCTGGAATCCACGGGGCGAAAGCCTTGTCTGTGAATCAACACAGGCGGTCAGCGATGGGCTGCGAAAGCAAAGCGGGTTTAAGTCCCGCCTCATGGAACAATCGCGCTAACGGAAAACGATCACAACAACCTCATTTCCCACGACAGGACGCGATATGTCGTTATCAGAGTTTGCTGCAGAGCACCCGTTTCTCACCGTGATTTATGCGCTGGTGGCCATCTATGCCATCGAGACATTCATCAAGGCGGTAAGCGGCGGCAGGAAGAAGCAGCGCCGCAAATAAGGCACACTAACAGGAAAGAGCATTGATGCTTTGCGCAGAGCGCCATTGGACTAGGAATGGTCAGTGCTCTATCCGTTGTGGTGCATTCGCAGTTGCTGCTGCGATCGCAAGACTGGCCCCCGCTTCTTCAGTCGCGTACACAGGGGTTAAAGCCGCCAGTAACCAGGTTGACCAGTCACTTGAGGGGTTACTTGCCGGATATGGCACCGGCCACCACTAACGCTATACCTGATATGTCAGGCATTATCAGTGTCAGACAGTCAGTTTATCCGGACGCAGAGCGCATGAGTGACAGCACCTACACAAAGATCATCAGAGCCATGCAGTTTGTCATGTTTCACTGCCTGCTTAATGCCGGACTGTTTGCCGGTCATAAGTGGCTTATCGCGCAGCTGGTGGCGGGCTGATACAGGACAACAGGTAAGAGCGCCTGCAATGTGCTTTTACCGTTGTGTTGTCGCTTAACGGAAGCAACCGCCGTTCCATGTAATAGCCGTTAGGCCTGATGGGGACAAACGGACGGTAGCCGGTTCGAATCCGGACAGCACAATGCCATTACAGCCACCCGGCCATGCGCCGGTACAGGCATCAGATTACCGCCGCGCGTATCCCACGCCGGATTTAACCAGGTGAAATTTAATCACCGGCGCCTGCCGGGGATTCTGCACGCCTGCAGGAAGAGAAAACGCATGAAGAAGATCGCACTGATGGGGGCAATTATGGGAAGCCTCAGCTGGATTGCCCGTCGTCCGCCAACCTTTCCCGTCCCGCAGGTCAGAACGCTGGTGGTGGAGGAGACCCGGCCAACCGTGCAGGAAGAGATCGAACAGGGAATACGTCGTTTGGCCACAAACAATGCAGGCGTGAAGAAACAAAGACAGGCAGCGCAGAAGCGCAAACAGAAACGAGACTACTGATAATGATGACCGCTCAACAGTTAAACGCAACCATCGGCATGATTGCAGATGCAGAAGCCGACTATGCAGGCGACTACATGGCACTCCTGGCCGTGATTGAACGCCTCGGATATACCATTACAGATACGTCTGAGACCAAAAATGACGGTTATGCAGCCATTATTAGTAAAAGCGGCCTGACAATGACCGGTCATGGCGAAACACTGAACCACGCCGCCTGTGTTGCGCTGATTAAGCTCAACGATCTGATCTTGCGCAACGAAGCGATGATTAATACCGGCGAACTGAATTTCAGGCAGGAGCACGCACCGTTGGCCGTGGCGCAGTTATGGCTGTCAGAGGGCTGCAAGGTAGCGCGGGCAGCGTGGGGGAAGGGTGTATATCTGCGCCTCAGCAGAGGCATGATGCGCGCCACACTGAACGGGACAGACATGTACGGCGTACCGGCTCGTTACTTTGACTGCAACCCGGAGGCTACTGTCACGCAGATGCCCCAGCTGCTACTCATTGATGCAGAACAGCTGACCGTCTCTGACTGGGCGCCGGCTTCTACCGATATTCTCGCAAACGACTGGAAGCTGGTGTAATGGAAATGCAGAAAATTATCTGGCTGGCTCAGCTGGCCTGGCGTGCTGATAACTGCAAAATCACGTCAATCTCATGCAAACACAGTAATTCCTGCGCAGGTTCCGAAACCTCAACTATGCTCGTTGGCGGCACAGTGACGCTTGAGCTCAGCAAAATCTGTGGCGTGTGCTTCGCATGGCGTGCAGAACAGCTGGTGGCGCACTTCGAATCAACTCCCAGATTTGCTTACAGCGTGGATATCACCAAAGGTGTACGGCTATGGGGCTGGTTTTCGTGGGTGACGACGGGGAAGCTGCGCCAAAACAGCACTACGACGGCATTATTCAGACGCTCGCACGTGACATGGTAACTTTATGGTCCAGTGTGGTAAGCCACTGCCTGAAAAGCATCCACTGACTGCCTGATTCAGCTCCTGCCGGGTGAAAACCCTCATCCGGCACTATCAGCCCGCCTGATTTGATTGAAACTCTAAGTAAAGCATCTGGATTCGCGCCCATGCCCGGCCAGAAGATATATTAATCAATGGTACTGACATTCACCGCCGCAACCACTGCCAGATACTGCCAGCGCTACAATCTTCTCTCCCGGATAAAGCCACCAACCAGTTTAGCTAAACACTTTTTGCACACGGATTTGTCCTGAATACCCGCTCATACCTCCTAATAATGGCGATATTTACGCCGTTCGCACTTGCTCGAATTATACAATCCTTAGAATTGCTTGTAGTTAATTCAAGCGGAGCAGTACATGGACAAAAAGGTGAGCAGTATAGAGGTGGCCGATCTGTTAATACGCAGGCGGGACTACATGACAGTGGCCGAAGTTACCAGGCTGGTGGAAACGGAATACCCGCACTTAGTGGTGAATACCGGCATTATCTCCAATATCCTGCGCTCTTTTGTCCGTTCCCCGTTCGCACAGTGCCGGGTTCACCCTGACGCCTATCCCCGGCAGTATCGCCTGGAGGCCATGAACGGCTATATCTTCAAGGTGCGCGGAAGAAAGGATCTGAATTACGAATCGCTGTGCGTGGAAAGCGCCACGAAGATGGTTCTCCAAAAAAAGGAACTGGAACAGCTGTCAGTATGCGCGCTGGCAAGGGAACTGATGGATATGTGCAGAAGGGGAAGAATCGAAAATGCCCCGCTCATGTGAACGGGGCTGAGGGTAATCAGGACTGTCCGACGTTCTTTTTGTTAGCGTTAAGCAGGCTGCGTGCCTTGCCTGCGTTAGCCATAGCCGGATTGCCCCATGCCTGTGGCCTATCATCATCTTCCAGAGACTCAGATGAACTCCGGGCAGACGTAGCGACTGGCTGTGCAGGCTCAGCTGCAGCGACGGGTTCCACTGGCGCAGATTCTGCCGCTGGTGGCTCGACGGACTCCGGCATAGCCTTTTCTGTCGCTGGTGGGGCAGCAGCAACCGGCACGCCAGCGCTTTCACCCAGGAGGGCGCTAATCATGGTAAGCAGACGCTGCAGGCGCTCACGCTCAGACATTTTCAGGAACTTCTTGCCATCCGTTGTCTGCAACAGCTCGATGACGGGACTCAGGCCCATTTCATCCAGCGCGTAGCCACTGCGCACCAGGCGCACCAGATAGCTACGCTTGGCCGCGTTGGTCTGCAACCGGTTATATTCAGCCAGAGCAGCGCCGGTGAGTAACCCGTCGTCCTCCAGCCCACTTAATCTTAATACCTGACTCATAGTTAACCTTTATCGCTGGCGCGGCTTTTAATGTCGCTTACTTTTGCCGTCTCTTTGATCGTTTCGCGCAGCTCATCCTCTGACGACATAAGCGCCATGAATACGCCACGCGCAATGGAAAGCTCTGGCTGTGCCGGGATGATGACCATATCGTGCCAATCAGCTGTATGGTCGCTCAGGCCTGCCTGACGGCCAGCCAGATAGTTAGCACCGCCACCAACAACCAGAACAGCATCAAGGGCAATTACGTTGCGCAGTAAAGAACGCACGTCACGCCAGATTTCTGACGCCAGTTCCCCCGCTGCCTGATCGATAACGCTGGTTACGTCGATACGCTTGTCTTTAGCGGCTTCCATACGTGAACCGATATAGCCCTGACGGATAATGTCGTCCACGATGCCAACCGGGATTTCTTCTGCGTTGAATGAGCGCCCGGAAGTCTTTTCAAACTCCTGCAGCAGCACCAGAACGCGGTTGATCATCTTCTGAATGCCGTGCTCAAAGCTGGCCTTTTTAATTGGCACCAGCTCTTCATCCACGATAGCGATATCACAGGTGAATCGGCCGATATCAATCACGAGAATGGTCTGTGCCTGCTCCAGATCAGGAAACTCTGTCTGTGCGGCCAGAATCGCCGGTACGGCTTCCGGGAAGACTTCAACGTGTCTTATACGCGCTGGCGCGACGTCGCCGCTGTAGTTGCGCACAGGCTTTTTCAGGCTTTCAACTTTGCGGTTGATACGGTCCTGATTGATAACGCCGGTGCCGCTGTAGAACTGCCCGATTGGCAGGGTTTCACCCAGGATGACGTCGCAATCCACGATGCCAGCACGTTTCAGGCATTCATGAACCAGCACACGGTGTGGGGCGGAAATCTGGTAGTCCGGGTCGCAGGTGTCGTACAGGTCAGTAAAGCCCTTTTTAACGACGGTATAGGCTGCTTCGTTCCCATTATCATTTTCGGTAAACCAGGTAGCTGACGCATGGTTTGAGTAGGACTGCTGGTGGCCCTCATGGACCAATGAAGGGGTAATGAGGGAAAGCCATTGGCCGTTTTCCTCATAGGCAATCGTAACGTTACCTGAACCCGCATCTACAGCTACTAAAACAGCTTTTTTATTAGTCATTTAAATTATCCAGTGGTTTATTTCGTACTTTGATTGAGGTTTAAAAGTATCACTAATTTTAAAAAAATGACACTTAAACGGTAACTTTCCAGCGCGTTTGTGTAGTACCTGATCATTATTGTGATCACTGCAAATTACAGACTCCATACCATCCCGGTTTATTGGCCTCTTTTGAACGATAAACCATGTCCAAAGTTAACTGGGATGACCACAGAAAAGCCTTCATCGAGCAGAAGGCGCAGAGCGGGATAACCGTCAAAGAGTACTGTGAGCACTACGGTCTGCCGTTTAACACCGCACGCCGGGAGCTGAACGGCAAAGCGCTGGCCGCAATGCGTGATCAGGCTGGTGATCACAATCATGATCATTTGAGTGATCACGCTTCTGATCATCAGAATGGTCACACCAGAAAAGAAGACCTGATCATCCGCCAAAACGGGCGAAAACTCAGGCACAGCACGGCTTTAGAGGGGGTACTGGAACCACGCGAAGAGACAGCAGCGCAGCCTGGCGCGAAGAAAAAGCCCAATGCTTCACACGCCAAAAAGATCATAAATGACAGTGTTCAAGATTCCGGGCGCCCGAAGCACACCCCGAAGCCCCGCGGGGAGGGTAAACCCTTTGAGGAAGGTAACGAGACTAAGCTGGTCGCCAACCGGCGTGGCTACCCGCGGCCGCAGGATTATGAAGCGGCTTTAGAGGTGCTGGGCGAGGGTGTCGAAGCCAGCGCCATGACAGTGCTGTTTGACTCACTGGCCCACATGGACCTGCTGAAGCGCACCACGGCGCGTGCGGTCGAACTGTTTGAGCTGGAAGCCGACAACCTGAAGAACGGCGGCAAAAAGGATGATGACGAAGGCGGCGGCGGACCACATCCCATCCTGAAAATGACAAAGCTGATGATCGAGGTCGGCTATCTCGTCAATGACCACGCCACACGGGTAGCGGCGATCGCCAGCGGCACCGATAAGAACCGGCGAGACAATGAGAAGCATGCGCTGACTCATAACGCCGGTGAGGTGATCAGCCGTGCCTATCAGCTGCGCGAGGAAAAGGACTGGGATTTACTGGAGACGGCGGAGTACATCGAGCGGCACGGTATCAAACTGCCAGAGTCACTATCCAGACGCCTTGAGAACGAGCTCAAGAACGCCGAACCGCCAGTTGATGAGCGCGGCGCGGTCACTGAGGACGAACTGGACCGGGATGCGCGTAAGTTCCGGGAACAGCAGGCCAATAGCGCGGCGTTTGTTGAGTCGCGCCGTGCGGAAGTGGCAGCGCTGGTTGATGGCGGCGGATTTGGTGACGTCCAGGCAGACGGAGAGAACCGCGCCGGCGAAACAGCGGGCGAGGGTAATCTCAACGGCAACTTTGACTACATGGCCACGGCGGAGCTGTACGGCGACGACATAGACGACATGCCGCCTGAGATAGACGTTATACCGGGCGAGGACGAAGCCTGATGGGTGGCCAGAAGCGCATAAAGAGCGTCACCACTGACCTGCGCTGGCGGGATATGGTTATCCGCTACCGCTACAACTGGGCGCTGGCCGTCGTTGAGCTATTTGGCATGATCCCCACCTGGCAGCAGGAAGAGATCATGAACTCCGTACAGGAGACGGGGAGTCAGACTACAGTGACGTCCGGACACGGTACCGGTAAATCATCCCTTACGGCCATGATGCTGCTTATCTACATGCTCATGTATCCGGATGCCCGTGTAATCATCGTGGCCAACAAAATCGGGCAGGTTAAGACCGGCGTATTCAAGTACGTCAAAACCTACTGGGCGAACGCCTCCAGACGTCACCCGTGGCTACAAAACTACTTCACCCTGACTGACACGATGTTTTATGAGAAGTCGCGTAAGGGTATATGGGAGGTGCTGTGTAAGGGCTATCGCCTGGGTAACGAGGAAGCGCTTGCCGGTGAGCACGCCGCGCACATTCTGCTGATCCTTGATGAGGCGTCGGGTATCTCTGACAAAGCGATCGCAATCATGCGTGGTGCGCTGACAGAAGAAGATAACCGCATGCTGATGATGTCGCAGCCTACTCGCCCCAGTGGTTACTTCTATGACTCGCACCATTCGTTAGCCAGACACGCGGATAACCCTAACGGCTTCTGGAATGCCATTGTCCTCAATTCCGAGGAAGCGCCGCACGTTACCCTGAAATTCATCCGTGAAAAGCTGGTGGAGTACGGGGGCCGCGACTCACTGGAATACATGGTGAAGGTGCTGGGCCGCTTCCCGCGCAACGTCAGCGGCTATCTGCTGGGGCGTGACGAGTGCGATCGCGCAGCACGCCGCAAAGTGTTTCTGGAGAAGGGCTGGGGCTGGGTTGCTACCGCTGACGTCGGTAACGGGCGTGATAAGTCGATACTCAACATCTGTAAAGTATCCGGGTACGGTGATGCGCGCCGTGTCGTGTCGTTTAAGCTGGTGGAAATGCCCGGTACGATGGACCCGATCTCATTCGGTGACTACATCGCCAATGAATGCACGCAGGAGCGCTATCCGGGCATTACCATTGCGGTCGATGGTGACGGCGTGGGTTCGGGTACGCTTAAGCAGCTGGAGCGCAGGGGCGTTAACGCTGTCAGCATCCGCTGGGGCCAGCCGCCATTCAGTAAGAAGGTGAGGGAGCGATTCAAGAACCAGCGCGCCTGGTCGAACATCATGGCCGCTGATGCGATCCGGTCGGGCAGGATGCGCATAGATATCTCACAGCACACGGCAGAGCAGGCCTCAAAGATTCCGTACTTTATGGATGAAATGGGGCGGATCATGATGGTGCCTAAGCCACAGATGCGCCAGAAACTTAACATCAAGTCGCCTGACCGCTGGGATACTTACTGCTTCATTTTCCTGATTGGCTACCGTCCGGCTGAGGCCGAACTGAGCGAAGATATGGCCGATTTCACACAGAGCAAGCTGGATGAACTGTCAGAGCTGGATGCGTTGCTGACCTGACCACCAGCAGATAACCACTATAGTCAGTAAACGGATAAGAAAGACACAGGCAGGTTGATTAATAGCTATAAAAAAGGGCGCTTGTGCGCCCTTCTGTTTTCCCTGCTGGTGGCAGAATACTGATTATTTGTCCTGATTTTTCAGGTTACTTTCCAGTTCACGCAGCAGGCTGTACATGTTACGCATATTCTTTCCGGCGCGAGGCTCTTCTCCGCCGTAACGCTTACGGATTTCAGGCATCGTCAACTGTTCTGTATCACCAGCGGCTACCTTCTTATCCAGGAGCGCCCAGTCGTAGGCTTCCAGCTTCTCCAGCAAATCGCGGTTTTCTTCGATTTCAGCTTTAAACAGACGCGCTTCCGCTGCGTCTTTTGCCTTCGCAATCTTAGCCTTTGCCCTGTTCTCAAACTGAGCACGGCGTGTGTTTACGGTGTACGCCACTGAGGAACGCTGCGCGGCCAGCACCTTGCTATATTCCACGTCTTCCATGGTGTACAGCTTGGCATTAGGCAGGATTGAACATGGTACGGGTGAGATAGCATCGTATGGCGACGTGTAATTACCGTTACTCGTAACGTTCAGCTTGATATCGCGCTCTTTATCCAGCTTGTCGCCGTAAATCAGCATCCCATGTGCGCCATAGCGGAAAGATTCACCTTCATCTTTCTTATCATCGGTATAGCGCGCTGTTACTTGGATATCAGAATAGTTGCTAGTGCGTGCGCGGTACATTGCGCCTGGCGCTGCAGCTTCAATCCCTTTCATTTCATCTTCCAGCGACATGATTGCACCGGCAGCAAAAGGAACTTTACGCAGCTTGTTTATCTGCTTCTCATAACGCTTAAGGATATCTTCGCGGGTGTGGTTCGCGGTGGCCGTTGCACGGAAGCGGTTAATAGTGACGTGCTTTGGATTGGTGATCAGTACAGGAACCGGCAGATAGAGGTTCGTGGTGATCGCGATAGAGCGCTCTTTGCGCTTTTCTTCTGCCAGGTCTGCAAAGCTCTGCCAGTCAGCCAGCAGGTGCTCGGCACGCTTAAAGGCTTTCTTGTCAGTGATAAAGCCAATCGGGCGGCATTCTTCACCCAGGGAGTTTCTATCGCTAAAAATCTGGTTGTCCGTGATGAGAGTCAGCCACTCTTTTTGTACCTGTAGAAAATGTTTATAACGCTTCTCAAATTCTACATCGCTGAAGTTAGGCATAATTGTATTCCAAAAATATTAATGAGCGGTACAAGTCTCTCTGGACTTAATGCAGGCGAATATAGACAGAAACAGTAGCCATGTAAAATTAACTCTCCTTAGAATTGCAATAATAAGAATAGTCTGCATTTGGCATCTGTCAGATATTTCTGCTGTACAGGCTCGCTAATGAAACTGTGTGCAAAAAGTGTGTGTCTGTTACCCGGCACTACGAGTGCCACCCGAAGGTTTCCAGTGATAACAGTTTCGGAAAGCAATCAAATGAATGCCAAATGATCATATATGAAGGCACCCTGGCGATCACGAACAATAACGTAACGAATTTGCAAATTTTTCGATTTAGCTACTCTCTAAAGCAGGCATCGGGCAAAATGTGCCGAAAAAGGAAACTTTAAATAATAAGCCTTATATAAAGTTACCCCTGTTTCATGTATGCTTGATCAGTGTTTGATGATCAAATGATCAGGTAAGCGGAACCGCTGGCAAACTGAGTGCTTTGTGAGCGGTTTTGCATCAGGCGTCGCTACGTGAAATCTGACGCATGACACCCCTGCTGTTTTCGTAGATTTCGCGTAGCGTTGTCTCTCTGATTTGGGATGGAATATATAAATGAAACATCTGGCTCAAATAAAAACCGGCGCTCTCCCGGCAGAATTAACTCAATTAACGCCGGAAGACATTGCTAATAACCTGCGGAGATTCATCGCAGATAAGGCCGCTTATTCCGAGAATACTTTCCGCGACCTTTTATCTGTCATCCGCCGCTGGGCCTTCTGGTGTAATGAGCGTGACGTTGGGTATCTGCCGATCGACCCGGATCTGGCGCGGGAATACTTCCTCGACATGGCAGAAAGCGGCCTGGCATCCAGCACCATCGACAAGCATTACGCCATGATGAACATGCTGTGCCGGGAAAGTGGACTCCCTGAACTCAGGGGAAGCGTGGACCTGAAACGCTCCCTGAAACGCATCCGGCGTGAAGCCGTTCTGCAGGGTGAGCGCACCGGCCAGGCTGTGCCGTTCCGACTGCCAGACCTGCAGCTACTGTCGCACCTGATGGGCCGGTCCGAACGGCTGACCGATCAGCGCAACCTGGCATTCCTGTTTGTCGCCTACAACACCCTGTGCCGTATGTCCGAGCTCAGCCGAATCCGGGTGCGCGATCTGGATATCAGCGACAGTGGCCATGTGATCATTAACCTGTCTCACACAAAGACGATGGTCACGGCGGCTGGCGTGATTAAGCACCTCAGCCGCGCCGCTGCCGGTCACCTGCTGCACTGGCTGGAGCTATCCGGGCTGATTCATCATCCTGACGCGATGGTTTTTGGGCCGGTCCGGCACAACAACACGGCTGGCGTGTCTGAAAAGCCTATGTCAGCACCGGCAACTGAGAAGATATTCAAAGACGCCTGGGATCTGCTGGGTAAAGAGCCGGTACAGGACAATAAAGGCCGTTATGCGAAATGGTCCGGTCACAGCGCCCGCGTAGGTGCGGCGATGGATATGGCAGAACGCGACGCCACAATTACGCAGATCATGCAGGAAGGCACATGGCAGGACCCAAAAACCGTTATGCGCTACCTGCGTCGCTCTGAAAGCCAGAAAGGCAAAATGTCGGGAATACTGGACGGAGAATAGAGAATTAAGTTTATCGAAATCTAAAGAAATAATAATTGTAACGGTAGCTTTTATCCCCCACAATTCAGGCCATCCCGCATCCTGCGAATACCGATGGCCAGACAACAAATCTTACTGACACGCACATTCATCATTGACGGCCACCAGCTGACCTTTACCGCCATCGAGCGCGACGGCGTGGCGCTGGTGGAGTATGGCGTTTCTACGCTGTCAGAATCTGTCCCATTGCTGACCCTCGAAAAACCCAGGATCGACCAATACAGTGCCTGGTACTACGTGGAATACCTCACCGAACGCGCCGCAAATAAGCTACTGGAGTATTACAGAAGTGAATTTGCCACATTTGTCGGGCTGGTGGACAACGTATTCACCCGGCAGGAAACAAACACCTTCAGCAGCCGGGAACGGCTCTTTATGGGGAAATAATGTCTGTTACCGGCAACGTCGTTAACTTCTTCGTGGCAGTGGCTATGGCACACGACATCTCTAACCCTATCGGCACCTATTCCAGCGGCTCTTACGTTGATTCCTGCACCGGCCAGTACTGGGGCGAAGAAATATTCAGGCACCCCAAAACCATTGCATCGCTCGTTAAGTACGGCGCGATCGAGTACGCACGCGACCAGGACCACGGCGAGATCATCCGCTTTGAGGACCGGCGCGAAGTGCTGAGCGAGTTTGCGCGTGGCTATGCCGACGCAGAAGACGGCCAGTGTACAGAGGAAGGCGCGATTGATTCCGGCGTACCGCACGCCTATCTGTCTGGCGCACAGTTCTGCCGCAGGCGCAGCAAGCTAGGGGGCATGGCTTTCAGGCTGGATCAGGGGCGCGTGTGTCACGGCGTGGTGTGCGTGGATACGGGCCAGAAGTGGACGCAGGACTAAAGAAAAAGGGAACCATCGCTGGCTCCCTTATTCCGTTCAATCAATCAGGTTCAAACGTTAACCACTGGATGTAGGTATCCGAAATAAACCACTGGCAAGGATAACAGAACTTTGAAGCGCCTTTTACCAAAACTTAAAATTTTCCGCGCACGCTATCCGGAAACGGCCTCAGCCGTGCTGCTGCTGCTGAAGGATGAGCGTATCGCCACGCGCCGTCGCTTTACCCGCGCCCTGCCCGACACGTCAACGCACGTTATCCGGGGAACGCTGCTGGACCTGCAAAAAAACGGGCTGATTGCGCGATCCATTGATAACGAATACACCCTGGCCGTGTCTGCCGCGTATGCCACCAGCCTGACACCCCTGAAGATGGGGAAGATTGAAGAGTACATTCTGATGCTGCTCGACAAGCGCCGGTTCATCACCGCCAGAAACGTGCGTCAGGAGTTTGACGTAAGCCATTCCCTTTTCCTGCAGTCCGTTAAGAAACTCATTGCACGCGGGCTGGTGGAGTACACAGACGTCCCACTGTATGAGGACTCTGTTCGTAAACGCCGCCACTACACCTTTAAATCACCGGAGTTAAGTCATGCCACAAGTTAAGATCAAACGCCTCACACCAGACGCCGTTCTGCCGTTCCGTGGTTCGGACGGCGCTGCAGCGTGGGATATCACCGCGCTGGATGTGAAACTCACCGTTGTACAGACGCCAGGCGCGGCCCGCCAGCCGCGTGCATGGTGGATCACTACCGGGCTGGCCGTGGAGATCCCGCCAGGCTACTGCATGAAGATTTATCCCCGTTCCGGGCTGGCGGCGGATAACTTCCTGCGCCTGGCTAACAATGTGGCCATTATCGACAGTGATTACCGTGGCGAGATCAGACTGCGCATGATTGCTGATGAAGGTGGCCAGTTCATTGAGCCGAAAGCAGGCATGGTCATTGCGCAGGCGATGATTGAGAAAGTGGAGTCTGTCACCTGGAAAGAAGTCGATACCCTGTCCGAGACCAATCGCGGCGATGGCGGCTTTGGCTCTACCACAGCGGTACAGACCGATCCGGCCCCTACTGAAGACGCGACTATGGCCACCCCGGCAGATTCGCAGGAGCCCGCGCCGGTAGACGCAGCACCGGCAGAAGAGCCAGCAGCGACCGAGACTACCAGCACCGCGACCGTGACCAAAAAGACCACCAGCAAATAAGGCCCGATCATGACCAAGTACATCATCAGCAAAACCACGACGATCGAGCTTAACGAGAAAGGCGAGATCCGCCCGGAAGACCTGGAAGCCGCACTTGTGGCCGCGCTGGGGTTTGAGCCGCAGGAAATCGAAGGCGTCACTGTATGGGGTAACAAAAATGAGCGCTACTGGCTGATTCACAGCCAGGAACTGCCAGAGGATGAAGCCAGCCGCCAGGAGGCAGTAAAAGCTATCAACGAGAAAACTGGCGCGCTGCCGCTGGCTCCAGCACAGGATAAGAGCTTTGCGCAGCTGCTCATGCGTCAGATTTCGATGAACGTTACCGGCGAGGCATTTGTAGACGGTTCTCTTACGGGCTTGTGGCGTGTGGAGACAATCAGCCCGTACATGCCTTATAACGTAAAATTGCACGGCGGCATCCTCACCGGCAGGCTGCAACCTGTCAGTGTGTCGCAAACTTCGCTCCCACTGGCGGTCTGCCTGCTTTTCCTCCAGGCATTAGGCGTGGGCCAGCGTGCTTATGTGTTCATCCCGGACGGCGCAGAGGCCGAGCCGCAGCTGATCTACATTACGGCAGAGAATGAGAAAACCCTGAAGGAAGTGGCACCTGAAACGAACCTGTTCCGTATGGAAGGCCTGGATAAGTACGCGGTTGTCGGATTGGATGCGGATATGGTGAAAGAAGCCATCGAAAAGGCGGAGTTGCTGCGCACTATCCTGCTGGCAAAGGCGAAAACCGACACCCCACAGCCTGAGCCGGAGCTGGTGGCCGCAGCGCCAGCGCATGAGCCGCAGAAAGCGGAATAAAAGGCGTTAAGGCCTGCCGGAA
The DNA here is from genome assembly GCF_000816655.1 of Pantoea sp. MBLJ3. Taxonomy (NCBI): domain Bacteria; kingdom Pseudomonadati; phylum Pseudomonadota; class Gammaproteobacteria; order Enterobacterales; family Erwiniaceae; genus Pantoea; species Pantoea sp. MBLJ3. The sequence goes on along the minus strand of NZ_JSUT01000015.1, from coordinate 27,533 downwards.
TTATCGGGCGCAGGTGTATCGGGCTGGTGGCTAAATAGCTTAATATATTCTAAGGGTTTTCTAATTTGTTGGTGCATTTCTTAGCCTGTGTTGCCATTAGCCTTTGCTCCAAAGCCCCCTAACAGGGGCTTTTTTTTGCTTTCAGGTCACTTAAAGCACGGAGCTATTGAGTGTGTCTGTCCGTTGTTTAAAAGAACACCAGTTACCATATCCATGCCCTTTTCCGTCATGATTTTTTTCAAATCATTCGTACAAAATGCAGCCTCCCACGTTTCTGTTTTTTTCGTGTTTTCGTCAAAAATGGCATTATCATCTTCAGCGCCTGGCTGGGTTAATAATCGCTTCGAAGATGTGTCAAAGTCGATTCGATAGGTATTTAGAGGCTTGCTCACAACGTGATAAGCCTTAGTCAGTTTAACTTTGCCATTGCCAAAGGTTTTCGCAATTGATGTACCGTACTGTGTAAGTACTGGAGTCTCATCTTTGTAGTTTTCTGGCTTATTAGAAAAGTCAGCGTGCGAAAAAAATGTTTCAGACACATCCCCCCGGTAGATGGAGCGGATGATTAGAGAATTATCCTTTACCACGTACATTCTCTGTATATCTTCTGGTAATTCGCCATACCAGCGAGGCCCAGTAAGAGATTCATCCAGGATGCCAATGTGGCCATCAACGGAACGGCAGCGGTAGGAAAATTTCTGGCCGTCCTGTGGGCGCGTGTACTTGACTCGTGCGGAACCATCCGCCAGCAGTGTTGAGTTCATAGTTGAAATATCGCGCTTCAGCATATCGTTCAAGGTTGCACGGCAGATATCAGTCATCGGATATTCATCATCTTGAGCATGCGCCGTTAAGGACGCAAAACTTACCAATGCACCTAAAATTATAATTTTCATTAGCCTATCCAGAGAGGGGAAACACTTAACCCCAATATCGGCCCCAAAGAATTAAAACTTTATGAGGCATATTGCCACACCGCGTTGCGTTAGAAGCGCAATCCGGAAGCGATACCCGGCGGAGAGATACCCATATAGATTTTTGTGAACGGTAAGGGCATTAATCTTTATCTGCGGTTAAAGCCCCGATGAGCTCACTTCCCTGGTGATGAATATTGCCTACTTTTTTACTGACAGGATGCCAGGTAAATGCTTTTTCCGGAACGGCAGCATCATGGGCAATTTCTTCCGCACGCGCTGGGGACGTTTCATTGCTGAGCCACTCACGAACGGCATCAGGCGTAATCACCAGCGGTCGCCTGTCATGTATATCGACCATGCCCTGATTGCTGGCTGATGTGACAATTACGAACCCCTCTTTGCCGTGGTCCTGACCGTAAGGCTGTCTGCCGATGGCGGCGAAGAAAAGCGGCTCCTTTTTTTTGTGAAAGATGAAGAATGGCTGCTTCTCACCACCTTCTTTCTGCCATTCGAACCAGCCATCAGCAGGCACGATAGCGCGGCCATGATTCCATAGAGGCTTAAACATGCGTCCGCTTGCAGCTGTCTCACCGCGCGCGTTGATAAGTGGCTGCTTATCCCACCATTCCGGTCCGTAGCCCCAGTACACCGGATCGAGGCGCAGCGAATCTTCCTGTTCGTTTAGCAGTAATACTTTAGTGCCTGGTGCTACGTTAAAGCGCCCGACAGGTGCCGGATCGAATGTGATTTCGTCGGGGGTCAGGCCGAGTGCATCAAAATAATCATCGCGGCTGCTGTACTGCGCAAATCTTCCACACATAGGTACCTCCTTCTGTTGATGTAAGGATAGCGACGTATACTGATATCTGGAGTATTAATTGCGCCTGCGCGACGGACACCTAGTCGCTATCAGGTTCATCTCATAAGGCTGAAAAGCTGTTAAGAATGGAGCAATTCATGGCCTTTCAGAGTCCGGCCCAAAACTACACTGAAACGCGCCTGAACCTGGGCGATCTGGTGCATCTTTCCCCGTACTCAACCTACCTCATGCGCAGTGAAAGCGACTGCCCCGACGCGGGAATTGTTAAAGGGTCCGTGCTGGCTATCGACCGTGCGCTTAAGCCGGCACATGGCCAGCTTATCGTTGCCGAGCTCGACGGCGAGCTGACGCTCAGGCGATTGCTGCTTAATCCGATACCGGCATTGCAGGCGCTGGACGCGGACGAGACAGTAACGCTGCTCGATGTGAGCCAGGCGCTTCCTGTATGGGGTGTGGTGGCCTATGCCCTGACAGACGTGGCCGGAATGGGTTTTAATGCTATGCCGCAGGATTAAAAAAGCCCGCACGCGGCGGGCTTAGTGGCGGGTGGTTAATACAGCTGTGTTACGCGGCAGTCGTAGATGCGGGCCAGCTTTTCAAGCGTTACCTTTTGAGGCTTCGCTCTTTTCTCCATGTTGGAGACGCCAGCCTGGGTAATACCCAGCGCTTCGGCGACATACTCTTGCGAGTAGCCGCGATATAAGCGCCATGCAGCGTGCAGCGGCACGTTGTTTTCGTGACGAATATCAACCACCGCACCGGGGATTGTTTCGTCGTCATTATCATCAGCTTCATAGGGAACAGACTCGAAAAACTCAGCCAGTTCGCTTTCTGCCGCCAGTTTATTGAATAACTCAATCGGTATTACGGCGCTGATGCGGTTGCCTTCGGCATCCGTCATAAATTGTATTGCACTCATGCTATGACACTCTCTCTCTTTCATTTGAGTTTCAGTGTTCGGGCATAGATGGAGAAGCAGTCAGGCGGGTTTCCCCGCCGTCCTTTTACCGTTTGCTGTATGTCTTACTTGTCCGTCTCAACACTTCCAGTATCTCGATAACTACCGGCTGACCTTTCACAATTTTCCAAAGTACGCGGTAGTTACCTACCACCAGCTTTCGTCGTTGCTCTTTGTCGTCCGTCAGCTTTTCAATAACCAGGTGCTCAACGTCGGGCCAGTTACGCAGTTCCCGGATTCTGTCGCGTATCATACTGCGATACGGTTCAGGAATCTGGCTCAGCTGCTTATCGGCTTTTCGTTTCCACTCAAGCTCCGGCATTTGCCTCTCCATGTTGTTAAAGAACATATCCCGTTGGGATGAGATAAATATAACTAAATTCGTGTGACATGTAAAGATATTTAGTTATTTGGTGATATATTTAGTTTTGGAGGCATAACTAATTGCAGTTCACGTAGTGATAAAAGCATAACTAAATCACCATGTTGATAATTTTGCAGGCCTCACCAATACTTCATAATTAAACAGTAACTTAGGTAGTCCGGTATGTTCGCCCTGGCTGATGCCAATAACTTCTACGCCTCCTGTGAAACCATATTCAGGCCCGATCTGCGGGGTAAGCCGGTTGTCGTTGTTTCGAACAATGACGGCTGTGTGATCGCACGTTCAGCGGAGGCAAAGCGCCTGGGGATCAAGATGGCGGCGCCGTTGTTTCTGAATGAGCGCTTTTTCACGGAGAACGGCGTGCATGTGTTCAGTTCCAATTACGAGCTGTACGGCGATATGTCGGCCCGCATGATGGCCCTGTTAGGTGAAATGGCGGCAGGACAGGAGGTTTATTCCATTGATGAATCCTTTCTGGACGTCACCGGCATCAACAATGTGATCCCGCTTGAGACGTTCGGACAGCAGATGCGAGAGCGTATCCGGAAGGAAACCGGGCTGATAATCGGCGTGGGGTTTGGCCCATCCAAGACGCTGGCCAAGCTGGCTAACCATGCCGCGAAAAAGTGGACGCAGACAAAGGGCGTGGTGGATTTGTCCAGTCGGACCCGGCAGCGCAAACTACTGCACCTGACCGACGTCAGCGATATATGGGGAATCGGACCGCGTATCACCAAGCGCATGTATCAGCTGGGGATCAACACGGCACTGCAGCTGGCTGACAGCAATATCAGCATGATCAGGAAGAATTTCGACGTTATCGTTGAGCGCACCACGCGTGAACTGAATGGCGAATCCTGCATTGCAATGGAAGACGCCCCGCCGCCGAAGCAGAACATCCTCAACTCCAGGTCATTTGGCGAGAGGATCACTGAGCTGGTGGACATGAAACAGGCTGTAGTGCTGTATGCCACCCGTGCGGCGGAGAAGCTGAGAGAACAAAACTCACGTTGCCGTCATATCAGCGTGTCGATTACCACTGCCAGGCACGCGAACGAGCCCCAGTATTCGAATACGGCTTCCTGTGTCTGTGATTACCCCACCAGCGATACGCGGGACATTATCGAATCTGCCCTGCGTGGACTGAACACCATCTGGCGGGACGGCTACCGGTACGCAAAAGCAGGCGTCATGTTGGGGGATTTTTACCAGTCAGACGTCGCGCAGTTTGACCTGTTCAGTGAGCAGCAGCCGCGAGCTAATGCTGATGCGCTAATGGCAGCACTGGACGCTATCAATCGATCTGGAATAGGAAAGGTATTCTTTGCGGGACAGGGAGAGCATGACAGTGCGTGGCAGATGAAGCGTGAAATGTTATCACCTCGCTATACAACGAGATTGAAAGATATCCCAAGAATAAAGTGATCATACTGACAGGACGGCACAAAAAAGCCCGGAATATCCGGGCATTGAGTGTCATTTCAGTATGTTATAGCGGTAAAGCATTTTTTGAAAATCCTGCTTCATATTCACGAAAAGCAGTATTTCAATGTGAGAACCATCAAAATGGTAAAGCACACGATGTTCTGTTTCTACATCAAGCCTTTCACGCAACATTAAGCCGAGCTCTGAAAGATGAGGATTAAAGCGGTATCTTTCAGGATCTTCCATGATGTTCAATACTGAGTCGTTTAGCAGATTTTCAACTAAAGCCGCTGCCCGATCCGACCCGATGAAATCGCTTTTATAAGACTCAATATCCTGGAGACACTGAACCGCGATTTCTGATACTTCGATTGTGTACTGACTTGTCACTCAACACCTGCCTTTTATTTTCTTGCGGCACGTAACCTCCTTAGTGCTTCTTCAGGAGACATGCCTTTGCCATCTGCGATTTCCTTTCTAGCCTGCATTGCCAGCTTAAAAAGGGCGTTTATGTTTCTCTCTTCTGCCATTTCTCTCAGTTCAGCCTGACGTTCTGCAGCTGTCTGAATAAAAAGTTCTGCTACTCCATTTTTCGTAACGTACATTCCTCCTTCGAAGTTTTGAGCATTTCCTAAACTGTCTCTCGCTACTTTCTGCGACATAGTTTGGGCTTCGGCCATTGTGCATTCCTCATTTGAGATTCACTGGTGAGAGCAGCAATCTCTGTCTCCTAGTTAAGGCTTCGCTACATTGCTAAGCTCGTTTCTCACTGGTGCTGTAAACACAGCAGTTATTAGAACTATATCACGCGTGGTAGAATTGAGTACATATTTATCCACCACTTTTATCGGCTCAACGATAGGGGCTTAGCGTCTTAAAAGTAAGTCTGCTAACTATAGTGAACGTTTATCCCCGACCGCACGCCGGTTAACTTATGCCCGACGCTGGTTAATTTCTTCATGTAGTGCGTCGCGCTCCTTCTCTGCATCCACCAGCCGCTGTGTGAGCATCATCAGGCCGTTATGGTGTGAGTATGCCGCCACCAGTGCTTCTGCTGCCTCCAGCTGCTCCTGCTGTGCGATCCATTGCTGCGCATGCTTTCGTGTCATCGCCTCGATAAACATTTCCGCTGCAGCGTCGGGATTGCCCTCAAACGTCACCCTGCCCTTATTCACTGTAAGCTGCGCCCGCGTGCCGTCTGTGCTGTGAAACGACACCACCAGCGGCACCGGAATAATTGGCAGAGAAAATGCTATGCCGGCGTTCAGGATTAATTCTCCGGCGATCGCTGGTTCTGACGATGCGGCCGCATTTGCGGCAAGGGGTTGTAAGTCGATTGGAATGGTCATGCTGGTGGCCTCTAAGTCAGTGTGACGGCCAGGATATGAGGTTTGTAATATTGGTAACGGTGCTTCCCAAACTAAACCTAATGTTAGCCATGTAGCCTGCCACCAGCACACAGCTATGCTGCTGTTGCATACAAGATGGACATTCCCTGCGATACGATTTGCCTGCCCTGTGCAGGCTTTTTTTATATATAAGGTGGAGTGCTGGATAAGAGATTGTAAGGCAGTAAAAAGCCCGCTTGATGCGGGCTTAGTTGAGAGAGTTGAGGGTTGCGGGCTATGCGTCGTTGCTTGCGTTACGAAGCACTTTCTCTCTGTGTCGGCGCGCAATCTTCTGTCCGATTGGCTCAATATAACGGTAGCTGAGCCAGCCCAGCAGCAGCGCTAGCAGGACGTTACACACGAAGAACGTCATGCCCTGGTCCGTGAATGCTTTTGCTAACCGGGCTTTGGTCACGATATGGATCAGATATACAGAGAAAGAAATATCCCCCAGCAACACCAACCAACGCGGCGTGATGCGCCCTAACCAGCTGTCGTTAAACGCCACAGCGGCCAGCAGCAGTGCCAGTACAGTACCAGACGCCATCATGCCATGACCTATATGCTGGTAGCTGATAATGTGCTGCACAAACAGTGCAACTGCAGCCAGCAGGAACGGCACCCGCACGGCAACCGGCAGGCGCGCCATGTGTGGGTAAACCAGACCAATCAGTACGCCTGCAGCGAACTGCCAGATAATCGGGTTCGTCATCAGGTTCAGGTAGGCGTAGCCCAGGTCATATCCTTCTACCAGCAGCGTCGGCTGGTGGCCTGCTGCCATCGGTACTGCCACAAGCACCGCGCCCAGCATTGCGGCCAGCGCCACCCAGCGTGCGCGCACCAGCAGGCAGACAGCCATCATCAGGTAAAACAGAAACTCGTAGTTGAGCGTCCAGCGCACGCCCATAAACCCGTTGTCGTCCACGTAAAACGGCGCGTGCTGCGGCAGGTAAACGGATAGCGTCGCCGCGCTAATCACCGCCTGCGTCTTCTCAGCATAGTGAAACGTCGCCATTCCACCGCTTAAGAAAAAGTTGATCAGCAGCAGAATGAAGTAGGCAGGCAGCAGGCGCAGCGCACGGCGCTTCAGGAAATCGCCTGCTGCAGCGAATCCAGTACCCATGCGCGAGACAGAGAGTGTGATAACAAAGCCACTGAGGATGAAAAACAGATCCACACCAACAACGCCGGTTGAAAGCAGTTTGGTTAATGCCGGGTACTGGTCCTGTATCTGGTAGCGGAAATGAAAGGTAACGACGGCGAGGCAGGCAAGCCCGCGAAGCGCCTGAATAGATTTAAGTTGTTGTGTCATAAGTCCGTTTGAAAATCGTCTGTATAGCGTAAAGAAGCGCGCATTCTAGGGATGCTGGCGGCTTAGGGCAACCGCCAGCAGGCGCGGGAAACGCATGCGTTTAGTGGATCTGTTATTTCTGCGGGCTGGTGGCACCGGTACTGAACGGAATTGCCAGCTCATCCACCAGCCGCGTCAGACTATGAGCTGGCAACGTTATCGCGTAAAAACGTGTCGCCGCATTTACTGCAATACCACTGCCTGTTGTAACTCTCACGCGCCCTGCGCCGGTTATGGCGGTTGAGGTGAGCCACCAGCACTGTTATCAGCAATGCGATAACTGCTCCGGTAATTACCGATCCCAGTACTGTGGTCGCCGGTATATCGAGTATCATCCAGGCAGACAGGAGGAAAGAGCCGACAAATGTAAGCACCTCCAGCTTTCCGCCAGCTGGTGCATTACGCGAAGCAGCAACCGACTGACGCGTTGATCTGCCCTGCCGTCTACTTCCACCCGATCCGCGATTCGATACCCACCCTGTGTGGCTGACGCTGCGCGTGTTTGAGGTTCCCTGCTCATAGACTGCCCTACTGCTCTTGACGCTTCCCGATCCGCAATGCGGGCATTTAATCCTGATTTCCATTTTCTGTCGTTCTGAATTGCTTAAATTGATAACTGGCCATCAGTTGTTTAGCGGGTGGTCAGTCAAGTTAGATTATTTAGAACAGTAAACTCTCTGTGAATCAGGCGTAAAGTCTTCTTGCCTGAAGGCTAGTTTTGTTTAAATCTATTTCATGAAAATTAGAGTTTATGTTATCGCAGAAATTACCTATGGAATTTCTAAGAACTGCCATTTGCGCTGTTATTTTATCAAAAAGGTCAGACTCTTCTGGAGTTCTACAGAAGTCTCCAGGCATTATGAAAATGAAACACCTGTTAGCATCATTATATCTATATGGTGCATCATTTAGCATAAGCATTAGCTTATACCAATCATTAAGTACAGCCGCCGTATCTCGTTCAATATCTGGATTATTTAATTTAAATACAGGCGATGTAATGACATTGTGAATGTATTCATATTGTGCTCTGATTGGTTCTGCTATGTACTTCCCATCTGTTTCCAATTGCTGAAGGGTGTTTACTACATCAAAAAAAGACAGTAGGCACTGAAGGTTACTTAAGTCTTTTTCACGCATCAGTTCTGACTTAGTAGGCTTAACATTATACTCTGGAAAATGCTTGCGTAGCACGCTTTGGTCTCTAGCAAGGTCTAAGCAAACGTCTTCCCAAAAAACTATTTCAACCGGAAACTTACCTTTACCTCGTCTATCGACAGACAAATTTCGCGCATAACGTTGTATATGAACATCTCGCTTAGCAGTGGTTGCTATGTAAAGAATATTAATTAGTGGTGAAAATTTCTCTGCTTTGCTGCATTCAGAATCAATTAGACTTTCACTGATTCCATCTATTGTATTTTTACATTGAATGCCTACAAAAAAATTAGATGAGTTGTTACCGTAGATATCAACCCCGTCCTGCGCCTGTCCCTGCCTGCCGTGCATTGTAAGGTCTGGGTTTGACCAACGGAGTTGAAAAGAGTCTTTGCAAATTGATTCAAATTCAGCCCATGACTTCGGGGTTTCATAATTGCGTTCAGATAATGTAGGCATAATTTCCTTTTATTGCTGATATTTTGGTTATTTTATCTATTACCAACTAGATATGAGCCAGTAGATTAATAGAATTTTTCTGATTAGTTTATTCGTTAGTTGAATGCCACTTTTAAATGTGCATGACTGTGACGCTCAACGCCATTTTGGCAGACCTAGCTGGTCAAACTCAACATAAAGCGGGGTTCCGGTCGTGTGCCGGTGGCCCACCAGCGACTCCCGGCGCTCCGGTATCTCGTCTACTTCCATGGCATTTTTGTACAGATACACCGCCTCTTCCGGGTCTTCGAAGCACCAGCGATACTGATACACATCCGTTGGCGTGATCCCCATGCAGACGCTGAGCGTGTACAGAAGGCGCAGAAGGCCTGTCCAGCTGCCATCGGGTAACTTACGGGCGTGGATGATGCCGCATTTCGTCGTGAGATAGTCGTGAACTTCACTGTCCGGCCAGCCCTCAAAAGAGAGCCAGCCGTACTGACTTAATCTGTCGTCCATCAGCGCCCGGATACCGGACTTTTGCTGGTGGCCAGTGCAGGAGTTTGCGAAGGCTTGCGCATGATGTAGGTCGGAAACTCAATGCTTGCCGCCTTATCGTGAAACAGCGCCATCGTGCGCGCCTCTGTGCCTGCACCAGCGGCGATCTCCACATTTCCAGCCGGTTGCCCGTAAATATCGCCAAACTGCTCTGCAAGCGCCTGAGCGACGCTGTAGCAGGCAGGGTTTAAATCGGTACTGCCATCAGGCTGTTGCTCCATTTCGAAGCCGTGCGCCAGAAACAGCGCCCTGATTTCCTGTTTAATCACTGGTGTTCGTATCCTGTAGCTGGCACGCAGGTTAGTTATCCCACTCGTTACGAAAGCGGATCTCTTCCCTGGTTGGTGTGCAGGGAATAGCTTCCTCGTAACTCTGGATAGCCATCTGCGCACCGAGTTTGTCTAAATGCTTAATTTCATCAGCCCAAAAGAATCCGGCCTGTGACTCTTCGCCGGTATATCGGGGAACCTTAAGGCCAACACTTCCTATGCTGGCTTCTTGCATCCTCCATGACTCATCGCGACGGTTATAAATTCTGAAACACATATCGGTCCCTGCCGAATTTCCAGAGTGCCGCAATTTTTCATCGGCTGACTGGCAAACAGCGTCGAGGTGATGCTGTATCCACTCTGACAGTTTCATCCCTTCCCGCTGCGCCTGCGCGACATAGCGGTTTTTAACATCGGGAATGACGCGCATCTGAATCTGAGCCGTCGCAGGGGCGGCTCCTTTAACTGAATTTAAAGCCCGTGGATCGCGTGCTTTATCGGTCATGATTAGCCTCGGTTAGTTGCCCCTTCTGTCGGAGCATATTGCTTGTAAATATCAGGGAAATACTCAATACAGAAGCCCAGACCGCAATCCAGTTCCTGTAGCGCCGTCAGCGCATCGAGCGGACTTCCCTCATCTTCAAACAGTTTGAACTCATACGGCAGGGTAAACCGTGCTGCCGTTATGTTTACCATGAACGGCAGATCGTGTTGTTCGGCCTCTTCACCCATGATCATTGTCCACTCAAACGCGAACTGATATTCGCCTTCTGTGTCGGTCATGGTGGCAGTGCCGGTAACGATATCTTTAGTGTGTGCAGTTACCACGATCTGCTGAGGGTTCCACCAGTCCAGCTCAAACATATTGCTGAGCGTCATTCTGTGCACCGGTGCAGCGCCTGGACGCCAGCCTGATTTGAGAATGAAGTCGATGTGATCGCGGTAGGCCAGGTTGATCTCTTCAAATGTGTGTTCATCGCCAATGTAACCAAAGCAGAGGTGATTACGCAGCCAGACAACGGTCGCCAAGTCGGTGCAGCTGGTGGCCACCAGCTCGTAATTGGTTTTGATATCTGCGTAGGCTTCCGCCTCGTTAAAGCCAGGCTTCTGACTCTGTTTAATTACGCCGGTCAGGGTGTAAGACATGTGCTGGAGCGCAGCGGTGGCAGTCATTGGAGAGGTATTCATTGCACAGTTCCTTAATGCCTGGAGCCGCCAGGGCGGTGACGCTAAATTAGCGGCATGAGGTGAAATATACAGAGCATGAATTTGCTTGTCAATACAATCAAACCAATTCGCTATCACTCTTGCGGTTTACTCAGCTCTCTGTAGCGATCATGTTTATTGCGCAGGCAAAGTCGGCAGGCGCTGTATGTCCTTCTATGAATGCCAGGCGCATAGCGATGTTATGACGGCCGTGGGACAGCAAAAACGCTACGGCACCGGCGCAGTGCGCCTCTTTACCGGACGGGCTATAAACCTCGCCGTCTTCGTCCTCTTCTTCGCCAGTGCGGTGCGTGGTTTTGTGGCAGTAAAACGATGAGAAGTCGTCTCGCAACAGGTGCGCTTTGATGCCCTCAAGGCGTCCAGGATTCAGCTCGATGCCGCCAGTTTTCAGGAACGGGCAATTAGCGCACGGCGCTTTGAGCCGGAATAATTTGCGCAGGTTCATTGCTGCTCTCCGTCTTTGATAAAGGTAAACCAGTGCGTTAAACCACGCTTCCCACTGATGTGGCCAAACAGGGGTTTCTGGTCAGTCAGTGCCAAAATGTCCCGCGCCAGGATCTGCGTTTCATTCCATTTAAAAATCAGCAGGCCGTTTGGGCGTAGTACGCGAAATGCCTCACTAAACCCGGCGCGCAGATCATTGCGCCAGGTTCCACGATTAAGCACTCCGTATTTAAGGCGCTGCCAGCCCTTCTCGCCTGCCCGCTCCAGGTGCGGTGGATCAAAGGCAATCACGTAAAATGAGTTATCCGGAAACGGTAGGGATCGAAAGTCGGCAATCACGTCCGGGCTAATGACCAGCTCCCGGTCAGGTAGCTGGTGGGTCTCTTCCCGGATATCGGAATACAGGACACGGGGATCGGCTTTATCGAACCACATCATGCGTGGACCGCAGCACATGTCTAATACGGCCTTATCCATGCCTACGCGCTCCTTCACACTGCCTGTCAGCGCAGCCTTCAAAGTCATATGGGTTTAATTGCCAGCTAATGCGTCCACAGTTCGGGCAGTTATGGCGAGTCTTTCCTGTTCCTGGCTTGCGGCGGCGTGCGCGGCTGATGTGCGCCGGTACGCGTAAGCCAGCACCCTGCACCATGCGGCGATGATCCAGCATGGCGATTGGGAACGTGCGGCGCTTTACTGCGTCAACCGTGGTGAACGGTAGCCAGACCAGATCGGTCGTATCGCCTGGCTTATCGAAAATGGCCGCTTGAGTAAAGTCGGTCGTCGGCAGACCGCCGTTGCTCAGCCAGTAAAGGTCATTGCCGTCCCAGCGCCCTTTCTGAAAGGCAACATACCGGCTGCAATCAGGGGTAATGATTGACTGACCTGGTACATGCTGGTGGTCAACGTGAATGACGGCCAGTGCATCTACGCTGTCAGCGCAAACGGGTTGATCGATACTCCGGCCTGTATTCCAGCGGCTCTGTGCTTCTGCCAGGGTATAGACGTGTGCTTTGTCGATATTGGTGTTGTAGCCATGACCATTCTGGCTCCAGAAAGAGGCATTACTGCCTACCGTATCTCTGGTGCAGATCATGTAAAAGCGGTCTGTCATCAGGCATCACCACTATTACGGCTGAAGGTAAAAACTACATGGTTCGCAGCCTCAACAATGGCAGCGAACTGCGCATTATTCACGTTGGAATGAGGTCGCTGTTTTGCTATTTCAGCGAGTAATGCGCTGATGAGAGACGGCTGGCTTAGATTGGGGGTTTTAGCAGTGCCGGTCATATTAAGTTTTCCAGTGGTCAATTTCAGAAAACAGTTTATGACATTCTAAAGATTTTTTAAATTTAATGTTTAGATATAGGCGGTTTGTCTTAACTGTGACCGGCTGGCGTGAAATACGGCCAGCCGATCGGCAGAGAAGATACTTTCAGTGCGGGAAAGTGATTAGTAAATCAGAGGTGTGAATCCAGTTTTGCCAGGTCTGCGTCAAATGAGCGCAATATTGCAGGCAATCCGCACAATGTCACGACAGTTGCCAGCGCAAGCAGTGCGAAGAAAATCATCATCAGGTTTAATGCTAAGTTTGCTGTGTCAGTCATATCCGTACAACTCCAAGCCAGAAAAAAAGGTAACGCATTTCATTATTTTATGCGTTTTCAGTTTTTTCTGATTGTATGCACACTCTAAGGGTCGATCAACAAGTGATCAGCTCCACTACTAAAAGTAGTGGTACTGACTGGCATATATTTATACTTAAGTTAAATTCTTATAAATCCAGCACTTATGCCAAATTACTTCATCTTTACCACAGGTAGCTCTTCCCAGCGGGTCAGATAGCGTGGAGATAACATTTCCCGCTTCATTTGATACGCCGGATTAACGCCCTGACCGGCAATAAACAGTGTGCCGCGCTGGTAGCTATTCAATCTGTCCATAACTGCCATCAGCTTATCGCTGCCGGGGCGCGGCGGAGACTCATCAAACAGATTAAGCTGCTGCTCTGAGCCACAGAACTCCCCCAGCATCACCCCGGCCTTTGCATACTCGTAGCCGTCTCGCCAGATAGCTCTCAGGCCATGAACGGCGGCATCAATCAGATCACGCGTATCCTGTGTTGCCGTGGTAAACGTATGGCTCGCCCCTCGTGAGTAATACGGTCGGCGCGGATCATGTTTACTGGTCTGGATGAATACCGTGATATTCCGGCAATACTGTTTTTCACGGCGCAGCTTTTCACCGGCGCTGGTGGCAAAGAAGCACACGGCATTACTCACTTCATCCAGGCTGGTAAGGCGTTTGCCGAAGGAACGGCTTACCACCAGCTGCTGCTTGGTCGGCGGGTTCTCTTCGAGCTCGAAACAGCGTTCGCCGCGCAGCTCCCGCACGGTGCGCTCCAGCATCACGTTGAAGTTTTTGCGGATCATGGTTGTGTCAGCGCGGGCAAGGTCGAGCATCGTCTTGATGTTCATCAGCTGCAGCCTGGCACCAATCTTTCTGCCAACGCCCCACGTCTCTGAGACGTCCAGCAGAGACAGCAGTTTGTCGCGCCGTTTCGGGTCGGCCAGCACCACTACGCCGCCTGTTTTAGGCCAGGTCTTTGCTGCGTGCGTGGCAACCTTACAGAGTGTCTTTGTCTCCGCTATCCCTATGCCGCACTTCATCGTGGTGTGCTGGATAACGGTACGCCTGATCTCTTCCCCGAAGGTCTGGAAGTCCACCAGCTTTTCCATGCCATCCAGTGAGCCAAATACCTCGTCAATTGAGTACGTTTCCAAGTTAGGCACATACTCGCCTACGATCGTATGGAAACGCTTACTGAATGCGTCGTACAGCGTGTAATTGCTGCTGAATACCACCACGCCGTAGCGCCGGATGGCATCGCGGATTTTAAATAATGGATCGCCCCGCTTAAGGCCCACGTCTTTAGCTTCGCGGTTGAGTGCCGCAATACAGCCGTCGTTGTTCGTCGCCACCACGACAGGGCGCCCGTAAAGGTCAGGCCTGAATGCCAGCTCCGCCGAGACATAGAAGGCGTTAACGTCACTGTGCAGGAACATTGTCAGTACGGTGGATAACGTAAGTCACCACCCCCCATATTTCTAAGCAATCAGGCTCGACAGGGATCGGCTTATAGCGTGGGTTCATGGCCAGCAGCATCGGCACCGGCCTCAGCTGTAGCTTTTTTACCGTAAACTCTCCGTCCACTGAGGCAATCACGATCTGGCCGTCTGCCGCAGCCTTCGATTTATCCACCACCAGCAGATCGCCGTCAAAAATACCGGCCCCGATCATCGACTCACCCTCACAACGGACGAAATAAGTCGCTGTTTTTGCCCTCACGCAATACTCGTTCAGGTCCAGTGGTGTGTCTTCATATCCAATGGCCGGAGACGGGAAACCCGCCGCCACTGTTTCAAGAAACTGCCTGAAAGCCTGACGCGGCGCGGCTTCGTCTGGTATTGCTACTATTTGTACCTGCATAATGGCCCCTCCTTTTTACTGTATAAAAATACAGTATAAGATTAGGAGTATGGAATTGACCAGTGGCTGATTTCGTAAGAGAATAGGTCCACTCTAAAGTTTTTAAGAATTTCCTCAATATGAATTTAGGTTTGAAGCAGATCGAATTGGATAAGATGCGCGGCATCTGGAAGGCAAAAGGATTTGTAGAAGCAGGCAGGACAGAACCGCTGCGCATCAACCGCACCGACTGCTACATCACATTTCAGCGCAAAAACTGGGTGTGCAAAGACCTGAAGGGAAACACCATTGACAGCAGAGCTATGCTTTATGCTTTGCTAAAAAATAATATTTGATCGACTAAAGGCCGCTGCGAAGCGGCTTTTTTTATGCTGGTGGCTTGGATTACTGCATGCCGCGAGTATCGCTGGTTTCACGGGTACGCCGTATTAGTTATTAAACACTCTCCATCTGTCAGAGCAAGTTGCGGCCAACCCGCGTTTACATTTGCAAGACAATTCACAAAACCGACCGTGTTATACTGCGGGCCATAAGGATTAGATAAAGGTTTTTTTTCTAAATCCACCGCATTGAATAAGAAACATGCAATTAATCAATGAAAACAAAAAAAGCTGTATCAGTTAAACTGTTGATTAACAAAAAAATTTATTTAAATAAAATTTTTTAAGGTCAATTCTGCCTTGAGAGAAGGTTTTTATTTGTAACTGGTTCATGTCATGCTTATTTTGTAAGCACGACATTGTAGAGATACCGGGCACAAAAAAACCGCCCGGAGGCGGTTTGATTGAATCTGAAGAAACGTTCTCAGGCGTTTAATCAGAATGCGAAAATTGTTCTCAGGCAACTTCCGCTGGCAGCAAGGGTGTGATCTAAAAAAACACCTGCGTTAGCCTTCAAAATCAGTATACGGTTTGTTGCCTCCGTTTCAAGAGCAAGGATGCGATATCACCACCCAACATTCAGTGTCAAGCACCAGCGCGCGTGGTTTTAAGAATTTAAAATCACATAAGAGATTGATATTAATAGATATTAAAATGCAAAAAAAAACCTCCATGTTAATGGAAAAAAAAAGTTGCAAAGGCCCAGTAAAAGGTGGAATGCTTCAATTGTGCAAGTAGGTAGGTAGACGGGATTCTCAGCCCATTTATCGGCGTCAGAGTTACCTGATTTTTTTAATCGCAAGCATCTGCGTTAGCCTTCTCTAATGCGCATGTGGCCAGCCGAAGGCCAGCGGTTCAACGGAACCATTAAATGAGCAAGAGCGAGATTTACGGCATAGCCGTAACCTTGTTTTTGGCATTGTGGAATACACAGAGTGCTGAGAGTGGATGGCAATTCAATGCCATTCTCAATGCACCTGTAACCATAATCCATTACAAGTGATCTAAGCCGCCTACGGGCGGCTTTTTTCATCCGCGAAATTTCTAAAAGGGTTTGGCAACTGATGTGCTTTCACTTTTAGGGCTTCTTCAACATCATTAAAATAGTTTTTTAAAATGCTAGTCATTGCCTGAAGAGATCCAGCCTTGAAGTTAATCTGCTTTCCATCTTTAACCAATAAATCGGGAAAAGCACGCATCAGATCCTCAAGTTCACTAATAGGCCTATCATCATTTTCTACAAACCGAGCATCATTATGCGCGCAAGCATTTCGTAGCCTGGTCACTTTCTTGACCATCGCATAATATGGTGAAGTACGCATGCCAATAACTTTTTTGGCATAAAGGTCGCAACGTTCAAAACCGCTATGTTTGAGATCTGACAGCTTGACTGACTCACCATGCCTCTTAGCAAAGCCATTGCATAATTTTTCGTAATCGTGCTCAAGCATGCCGTACAATGTCAAAAAGACAGAGCGACGGATAACACTTGGATAGTACGACGTGAACATATCGTCTAAATCAACAGAGCTGCTATCTAACCCCTGATAGTACTCCATATAGTAATAAGCATTATCCTCTGCAGAAATTTCATGCTGCTCTACCTCTGGTCCTTCAGAACGGTATTTTTCTATACCTGCTTCAACAGAGGCATCAGTTTGAGCATTGAGTGATGCAATGATATCAAATGTGAGGCTCACATCATGATGTAGAAATTGTGATGGGAGCGTAAGACCCGCGAGTAATTTTTCAACATCCAAACCCTTTACTCCTTCATATCGTTATTTTTTATTTTTAACATAGCTTGCAACTTGTAGCTGGGCATTGCTGGTTTCATGGTGAACCGCCGAGTTAATCACAGAAATGGTTGATGGTTTCATGGCATGACCTCCAAACGGGCAAAAAACAAACGATATGACCTTGCCCCGTTACCAGTCGCCGGTATTCCAGCAATGCTGCCATGAAACCAGCAACATTCACCACCCACTATGACGTACACCATTTCACTGCTTGCATCAGGGTCATAACCTCGCATTATTACTCTGAGCGGGTTGTTGCTGGTTTCATGGTGAGAGTATGTGGGTGCATACAGAACATTGCTGGTTTCATGGAAAATGGTTGGCTGAATCACAGTAAATGTTGTTGGTTTCATGATAACGAGAGGCTTTCGCGCAAAAAACACTCTGTATCGAATGGCCACCAGCATTAATCGCCGGTATTCCAGCAACGCTTCCATGAAACCAACAACATCAGCCATGAAACCAGCAATTATTACTCTTTGTGTGGCAGAAGATCAGGCTTACGTGAGTGAATCTGGAAGTAGACCACGCCATTCTTCTTAACTTCTGTAAACGACAGGTATCCAATGTCAGCTAGCTCTTTCATGGCTTTACGGACAACGTTGTTCTGAGTACTGATAGTGGAGTTCAGGTTAAGGCGATCACGAAGACGCTCTAACGACACCTGCAGGAAGCCGGTAGGCAGACTCTCAATGTACACGTAGAGCGCCTGTGCCGACTCTTTACGCGGCAATGCCTGGATTGCCTTTAGCTGAAGTAACACCTTGTGATCAAAGGCGTAAAGCTCCCATAGCCGGGAATCCCCTTCCAGAGTGATAATGTCTTTCTCAGTATCAAAATGGGCGCTATTAAGCAGGTGCGTTATGGTTGCTTTACTGCCGTCTTTGTTTTTGAACGAGACAACAAGCGAGGCCAGTCTTAGAAATGAGTTGAAGAAGCGATCACGCGAACGCTGGTTAATATCATCGACGGCGATTCCACAGAGCTTTGCAAACTCGGTAAACGGTAGCTTAATACGGTTGCTATCAGCGCCATACTTGCTGAATGCCCGGATAGCACCAATCCATGTCTTGAAATCAGTGCTCATATCGAGCCTGCTGCCCTTGATCATGATATTGGTATAACCCTCAGCTTTCGCTATCTCAAGCTGACCGAAGTCTTCAGACGCATCAATGACAGCATTACCGCGCTGAGGTTTATTACGGACAGCAGGCACAAAGACTCCCAACCGCATCAGCGCAATCGGCTGAACTGTCCGATTAGCTGTAGGTGTCAGTGTATAACTTTTCGCTTCATGCTCAGCGCTGTATACCAGAGCATCACCTATCGTCTTGATTTCTTCGTCATTTTCCATCGAAAGAACCTTTTATCGGTCAATGTGGGTAATTAGCTGTCCTACCATGAAACCAGCAACACCCTACCATGAAACCAACAACATTCACCATGAAACCAGCAATATTTACCATGAAACCAACAATGCCTACCATGAAACCAGCAACATAAAACGTGTTATTTGTTATTAAAATCATGTGATTACATCAACAGTGATCTTCTTTGATCTAAATAGGATCTATATAGGATCGATTTATATGATCTATCCAGTGGATAAGTGGATAACCTGCCATGCTGATTAACTAAGTGCCATAACCAGTGGACAATTACGGATTGCTTTACAGATTCCGCGAGGTGATCAACAATCTAAAAAATATTTTAGAATTGGTTAAATCATGGAAAGCACCGATTTTCAGGTCGCACGGGAAAAACAGGCAAAAGCACAGCAGCGCCAGCGAGAAAAACACGCAGCAAAACTGGCAGACCCGGAGTTTCGCCAGCAGCAGTACGCAAAGCAGAAAGCAAACAGTAGCAGGATGCTTGCCAAACAGATTGAAAAGCGTAGTTCCCCGGAGTGGATTGCACAGCAAAAAACCAAAGCGGCAAAACGCGCTGTAAGCGCATCTGAGCGTCTGAAAGAGAAAAAGCCAGCACCAGTAGCAGCGAAACGGCAAACACGCGCCAGCGCGACAGGCAGAGGCCTTAAAGGACGCACACCGAGCGCAGCTGAGCGCATTGTTATGGATGCACTGGGAAAGCTGCCCTGCATTGCCTGCCTACAGCACGGGAAGGAGTCATTGCTGATCAGCTTGCATCATATCGAGGGACGGACTAAACCCGGCGCACATCTGCTGCAGCTTCCCCTTTGCGATCATCATCATCAGCACGCAGCACCGGCACACGTCCGCGCAGAGTTTCCCTGGTTGGTACCGGTACATGCTGACGGCATTACGGGCGGCAAGGCAGAGTTCGGCAGACATAACGGGTCAGAGCATCAGCTTATGGTAAAAGCCTACAATCTGGCGGGGATTGCGCATTTACTGAAGTGCTGACTCAACTGATAGCACTGTTGACCGCTATTGGGCGGTCTTTTTATTGTGAGCAGTTCGGTTACAAATAAATTGCAAAAAGGTTAATGTAATTAATGAAAATCGACTAAATGGAGTTAAAGATGGCATTAATCGCACGAGTTAAATGGGCTGCTGGTACTTACCCTGGTGGCTCGGATGCTAAGTATTTAGCGTCTCTGAGTTTTTCTGAGAGTAATTCAGCTGTAGAAGGCGCTGATAAGTTCGATGATAGAAAGTACACCTGTCAGATTCAGGCCTTCTTCGTAGGTAGATCTCATCAGACTCCCGAAGACATTTATATCGGAAAGTTTTCCACTTTGCCTCAAGCCATGAGCTTTTTTAGTGACCTGATAAATGCTACTGGTGCTATTCATTGTGACTACACAAGAGAAGGCGATTTCACTATACCTCCACGGACCACTGAAGAAAGGATGAATCTTCTTACTGGAAAGGTTAAAGAAGGACTGGATGCTTTGGCAGATCAGATAACGTCTGCGCAGCCAGCAAATATTACTGGTGCTTTAATAGCCATAGCAAATGGACTAAAAGCTATGGGTAAAGCAATCGAAACAAGTCCAGAACCGGAAAAAAAATAACTTTCGTAGACTTATTCAGCATCCATTTGAAAGGCCGCCACTGAACGGCCTTTTTTATTTCTAAAAAACTGCTTGACCCGTAACTACGCAAAGTACAAACCGCTTACAGTCGCCCCAAGCTGTTAGCGGTTCCCTGATGGAATTTTTGACAACTTACCTAATCTGCAACGCGCGGTTGGGAACGTTAAAAGCCAGAGAGGCCGCTATATGCGGCCTTTCGCCTTTTCAGGGATACAGACGTGAAACAGAAAATTGCAGTAATCAGCCTTTCAACCAGTCAGCCAATGGCGATCACCGCCATTTACGAAGATCACACGCTCGTTATGTCAAAGCCGCAGGCGCTGCCAAAGGGCATGCGAAAGCAGCTGATCAAACTCGCCCCTTTCGTTGAGGCACTGCGCAAACAGGGCTTTAAAGTGCTAGTGGATGAAGCCACTGGCAAAGTGGCAAACGAAGTAGGCGGCAACCATATCTCTCTCAAAACGCGTGGAAGTGACGGGCGCGCTGCCGTGCTCACCGGCATTGAGCGTTACAACGAGCTCATGCTGCAGGACAACATTGCACTGCCAGCAGAGAACAAGGGCGCATTTGAGCTCCCTGATTCCATCGTTGAGGTGGAATACAACGCCAGCGGTGAAGAGGTCTATCGGATCAACTGGCGCGAGATTCGCCCGGAGCAGGTGCTGACCATCCTGTGCTGCTTCGCTGTGGGCTACAACAACGTGGCTTCGGCGGATTACATCAACGCCATGACCGCCGCGACCGCAGAGCAGGAGCCGACCATTATGGACACGCTTAAACGCATCATCGGCTATGAGAAAATCAAAGCTGCAGAAGCCGTGCCTGAGTCCCTGACCGGCAAGCGAATCAGCGATGAGGAACGTATCCTGTGAGTTATAACCGCCTCGACGATCGTTCAATCAGTGACGTAGTGCTTCGCAGTCTCTTTCATCAGGAAGTGATCAAGCGATCAGCGTCATTCCACGAAGATAACCACGACTACACCATTCGTCTTGATGAGATATACCGGGCTGACCTGGCGGCATACCGTGCCTATGAGGGTAACTCCGATCTGCGCTGGGTATTCCGCCTGCTGTGCGGGATAGAGTCGGAAATGGAGCCGATGCCAGCAGGCCAGACGATTTCCCTGCCGGACATGGCGTGGCTGCGCGGGCGAATACGCGACTTTGCTGGCGACAAGCCGGAGCTAATCAGTGGCTGATACTCCATTTACCCGCACACGTTCCGGGCGCTATGACACGGCAGGGCTTTCCTCCAAAGAGTTCTCCCGCGTCTTCGACCAGATTGACAAAGACCGCCGTAAATCACGCCGTAGTGCGCGGCGGACCCTCAACCCGCTGACCCTCAAGAACAAGGCACTGGACGACATTATTGCCCTGGGCAAAAAGAAGTCCGGCACGTTCTACACGAAAGAGGATTTAAAAGGGTTTGAAGCGAACCGCACCGGCGCACGCCAGCAGTTCAATTCCTCACAGGCCGGGATCACGTATGCGCAGCTGGTGGCCAGCAGTCAGCAGATCGACATAAAGCGTGCAAACAACCGGGTAGATGACGGTTCCGGTATTAAGCGCGCCACGCCTACCACACTCAAACACAACGTGCTGACGGTGAGCGTGGAAGCGTCCGCCGTATCGCTGGACAAACATCACCGGGTTAAATTCCGCTTTGAAGAGTGGGATCAGCTGATTGAGGACGTCACCGATGCAAAAGACAGCGCGGCCAAAATTGCTAAGCGACTCTGCGCAGGCCGCGTCTCTTTTGATTGCGATTGTGGCCGTCACCAATACTGGTATCGCTACATCGCCACGGCAGGCAACTTTGCCCTTGCCCCGCCAAAAGAGTACGCCTACCCCAAAGAGAAAAACCCGAACCTGAAAGGCGTTGCCTGTAAGCACGTCATTCACGCCTTCACGCGCTTGCAATCCGCCTCATGGCAGGTGCGCATAGGCCAGGCACTGCATAAAAGCGCCGGTAACAACGCCTATGGCGACGATCCGCGCAAAACCACTGAGCACTTCACTGATGCTGACAAGGCTAAGTTCAACCGCAATCGCAGTTCACAGACGAACGTCGCCGCCGTTAAGCGTGAGCACGAGAAGTATCAGAAGCGCATGGGCGCGCTGGCTAAGCGGCTGGACGACGACGACGGGCGGATCGACAAGCTGCGTGGCCAGCTGACCCGCGCCAAAAAGCTGACGGCAGCGCAGCGCACCCGCGCCGCGAAGAAGAAGGCAGAGCTGGCGGACGAAAAGGCCAAAAATACCCTTCTGCGTCAGCAGCTGGCAGACCAGGCGAAGATCCAGAGACAGACGTTCATTGATGCCCTGGTGCTGAGCGGCACGCCCCGCGCCGAGGCCGAGAAGATGTTTATTGAGTACGCAAAGAACCAGACAAAAGCAGGTAATCAGTAATGGGACGGTACGACGAATTTCTGGCAGACAATCCACCGACGATCAACGAGACCACCAGCAGTGAAAGCGATCAACAATCCCCCGCCGTCGATGTGCCGGATAGCAGCGGCGCTGTTATCGATCTGGACACCGCCGCGCCGACCGCCGCCACGTCACCCGATGACGATACCGCTGGCGGTCCTGATAACGCTGACAGCGGCAGCAGTGAGGATTATGACCCGCTGAGCGCCCCGCTCCCGGACACCCTCGCCGCACGCGAACAGAGCACAGCACTTAAGCCGCGCTACAAAGGTCACGCCCCGTTTAACAACATGGTTCGCCGCGACTGGATCAAGGCGATTGAGAGCGATTACAGCGCGTTTCAGGCGCTGCTGTACCTGCCGGACATGCGTGACGTCGGGGAAGTGGACGACGAGACCGGCTTTGAACAGCCCTCGTTTACTGAGCTTAACAACAACCAGCGGAACCTGAGCTATGAAGACGCCGATCCGGTCATTGTCACGGTGCTGGATTGTCCGGATGAGCGCGAGAGTTTCCAGGTGCTCGATGCCGATGGCGAACAGGACGGACTGACCGATGACGTGCTGATCCTGCGTATTGCCGCAGAAGGTGTGCCGGTTGGCTCAATTCTTGAGTGGAACGAAGAGATGGCCAGCGGCACCCTGGCGCGCCGCTGGTGGTACGTTCACCGCATTTACGGCTTCGGTACGCAGAATGTCGGATCGCTTTACTACTGCATACCTGCCCGCAATTTTGACACCACCAGTAATGGACGTATCGAATGAATCAGCTACTTTCCCGCACCCGCGAGTGGGTGAAAACACGCACCGGCAAAGTGGAGAGTACCGGCTTTACCGCCGCCGATGCCGCCGTAGCAAAGGCGCTGAATGACGTATTCAGTAGTGCCGTAATGACCGGACCGCGCCAGCATGAGCAGCGCTTTGCCTCATTCCTGGCGCGAAAGCCGGAAGATCGCGTATTCGTCGGCAAGTTTGATGACGTCATGGACTTTCTGCGTGCCGTTCGCGTGGCGGGCGCCGGACGTCACAGCGTGAAGCCGTTGGAAATGCCGGATCTAAACCGTGACGCCCTGCCGCTGATTAACCTGTCACGCGGGTTTGATATCACCTACGACAACAACGATCAGGAGATAGACCGTGATTACGGCGACATTACCGACGAGTCACAGGGCAACATGCCGCTGGCCGAGGTTGAGGCTACACAGGCATCGCTCAATTACTCCATCACGCTGATTGCCAGTGACAAAGATACGCTGTCACTGATGTGCAACACGCTGGCCGCTAACTTCCGCTCCAGGCTCACCACCAACTTCACCGCGCAGGAAAAGCTGGTCCACTGGCCTGTAGAACTCAACTGCAGCATTCAGGATGCCAAAACCATCATGTTCAGCGATATGTCGCCGCCGTTCACGCAGGATCGGATTTATGCCTGCCAGGCGTCGCTGATTGTCATGGTGGATGTGCTGACCGCGCATGAGGTTAATGCCCGCAACGTTCGCTATGACACCCAGCTGGCACCGGGGGGCAACTGATGGCTGATCAGCAGAATAAGCCTATGCAGTACTTCCTGCAGTCGGTCCTGCTTAATGGTGCGGAAATGCCGCGCAGCTGGATAACGTCTGTGATTTACATCGAGAAGACGTCGCTGACTGCGCCGTTGCTGGTCCTGGAAGCGCACGATCCTGCCGGAAAGCTGGTGGATGAAATGGGTGCACGGTTTGGCGCTGTGCTGGTGGCAGAGCTGGGCGACCCGACCGGGCAGCGCGGCGCGTATACAGAGACGTTTTTCGTGACGTCGGCGCCCGCCAGCGGTGACGTGGTGCGGATCATAGCCGTATCAGCGGATTTGAAGCGTCTTAAAACCCCATCAGCCCGCGTGCGCCTGTATGCCGACCGCCAGCCGGGTGACGTCATGGCGGAGTTCGCGGGCAAAATGACGATTGAGGCTGATGCTTTCCGCAAAGCGATGACCTATCACCTGAATATGGGCGAGAAGCCGTCCGGCGTCCTGCGCCAGATTGCTGACGATCACGGCGCGCTGGTCTGGTGCGCTCGCGGGAAGTTCTGCATGAAGGACATGGCAAAGCTGATCGGCACAAAGGCGGCATTTACCTATGAGGCCAACAACCCGCAGGCCGAATACACGATCAGCAAGATGAGCAACATCAACCAGGACGCCGCCACCACCAGCAGCCGCGATTATCAGTATGTCGGCTACTCCATGACAGAGGGTTACGTGGCCGTGGGCGATAACACCAAGCCGGTTAAGTACATTTCTGACGCCGATGTAGCCACGCTGACCAATATGGCGAGGGTGCTGATCCCCAAGCTGGATATTGAAGTCAGCGGCAATGCGGACCTGACAGCAGGCATGGTTATTGGTGTGCAGATCCACCGCTATGACGCGGAAAACCAGGTAGACGAAACGTTACCGAAAAACTTTATCGCCATTGCGGTCATTCACCACGAAGATCGCATTGGCTATACCACGCGCATGATTTTAGGAGTACCCAACAAGTGAGTAAGCAGCGCGCCATTATCACGGCGACAAAAGACCCGCAGGGACACATGCGGGCGCAGATCCGCCTTACTCCGCAGTGGGCGGACGTGGACGCCGATACTCTGCCCTGGGCGGAATATCAGCTGCCGATCGGCAACACGTTTGTACCGTGCATCGTGGGTGATCAGGTCTGGGTGGAGTTCCCTTACAAAGACGGCCGCGGGAAGCCGGATACGCGGCGCCCGCTGATCACCGGCGCGGCGCAGTCGGCACCGGGCGGCGTCCCAAGCGTCGCGCCTGAAGCCTCCGGACAGGGTGGCGGGTATGAGCCACCAGCCGTTGACGGTGCGCCTGCGCGCCCTTCCCTGACTCCGACCACGGATTTTGTATCGCACCGCAATAACCTGCTGGAGATCCGGTCTGCTGGTGGCGGGTATGAGATAGCCAACACGGCCAGCGGTTCGCGTGTCGGGATGAACGAAGGCGGGGACATTTACCTGCTGGGGCCGGGAAACCTGGTAATCGACGTTGGTGGCGATCTGACTATCAAAGTTGGAGGAAAAATTGTGTTCCAGTCTGGCGGACCTTTCAGCGCCACTGCGCCACAATTCGCGTTCAGTCAGTAAAGATTATCTTAAATCTAAAATATTATTTATAATGTGTTAACTCTTTTAGTTGAGACATTCCTGAATGAAATCACCCTTCTTTAAAAACGTCATGGTCTACAGCCTGAACCGGGATCTTCCGCTCGATGCAGAGGAACTGGAGCAGCAGCTGCAGACTATGGCGTTTTCTCCCTGTGCTGCACAGGACATGGCTAAATCAGGCTGGATCAACGTAACGTCAGACGGCCTGCTACTGGCCGAGAACGGGCAGTACCTGCTCTGCTGTCAGACCGAAAGTAAAATCATGCCCGTGTCCACGCTCAACGATTACGTTGCCGAGAAAGTGGAGAAAATGGAGCGCGAGCAGTCGCGTAAGGTGCGCCGTAACGAAAGGGTAAGCCTGAGAGATGAGGCGCTGTGTGTGCTTCTGCCGCGTGCTTTCTCGCGCCGCTCCCAGTCCTATATCTGGATCGACAGCATTAACAGGCGTATCTACGTTGACGCGGCCAGCGCGAAAGCCGCTGAAGACATGCTTGCACTACTGCGCAAAACAATCGGCTCCCTGCCGGTTATTCCAATGATGACCGCTGATCCCATTGAACTGACGCTGACTGAATGGCTGCGCGCCGCAGAACTGCCTGCCGGTTTTGCGCTGGGCGATGAGGCCGAGCTGGCGGCAATTTTGGAAGATGGCGGCAAAATCCGCTGCAAAAAACAGGATCTACTGAGCGATGAAGTGCGCACGCACATTGAAGCCGGGAAATTGGTCACGCAGCTTAGCCTGGACTGGCAGGAGCGCATATTATGCCGCGTATCTGATGACCTGAGCATTAAGGGCATTAAGTACGCTGACATGCTCACACAGCAGAATGATGATATCGACCGCGAGGATCAGCGCGCCCGCATGCTGGCTGATTTCATGCTCTTTGCGTCCGAGTTTTCCAGCTTCTTCTCCGGGCTGGTAGAATCGCTGGGCGGTGAGGCGAAACGATGATCTATCCGGCTGTTTCACTTCATAACGCAAAGTGCCTGGATATCCTGCGCACCCTTCCTGACAACTCTGTAGACAGCGTTATTACCGATCCGCCTTATGGCATGAACAGCAAAGAGCCTGACATGGCCGAGGTGCTGTCCCACTGGTTAGCTGGCGATGATTATCAGCATTCAGGCGGCGGCTTCATGGGTAAATCGTGGGATGGCTTTGTTCCGGGGCCGTCCGTATGGAAAGAGTGCCTGCGCGTGCTTAAGCCAGGCGGACATCTTATGGCATTTTTCAGCCCCCGCACACAGGACTTAGGCACGCTGGCCATACGCCTTGCCGGTTTTGAGATCCGCGATTCTATTGCCTGGATGTACGGCAGCGGCTTCCCGAAAAATATGGACGTCGGGAAAGCAATTTTCCGTCAGGTATCAGATTTCGAACATAACGCTGTTAAACGCTGGAAAGGCTGGGGAACGGCGTTAAAGCCAGCGCATGAGCCGATTTCCGTTGCGCGTAAACCTTTCCGGGGATCGCTTGTGGCGAACCTTCTGAAAGACGGGATAGGTGCGATTAACGTTGAAGAGTGTCGCGTGCCTTTTGCTGGTGACGGTGATGAAAGCGAATCGAAGAGCAAGAACAAGCATGGCGATTTCAAAACAGAGAGTGCCGTAACGGTTAACAGCTACGGTAAGTATGACCGGCTCCAGGAGAACTACAATCCGCCAGGCCGGTGGCCAGCGAACCTGATCCATGATGGCAGCGATCCGGTTCTGTCGCTGTTTCCTGAATCCAGCCAGACGGGCAAGCGAAGCGCCACCAGTAAAGCGGCGAGTGTTGATGGCACCAGCTGGGGAACTGACAACCATCAGAGTACCGAGTACACCGACAGCGGCAGCACGGCGCGCTTTTTCTACTGCGCAAAAGCGAGTTCAAGAGAGCGCCATGAAGGCGTAAAGAATCCCGGCCCGCAATTCAGCCATGACAGCACAC
>NZ_JSUT01000014.1:0-5456 GCF_000816655.1 Pantoea sp. MBLJ3 | reverse complement strand
GATAATAATCTGCGCGGCCTTAAGGGGCGGCGCGGAGAACAGAATCTGCCTGGCGGCTTTAGCGCGGTGGTCCCACCTGACCCCATGCCGAACTCAGAAGTGAAACGCCGTAGCGCCGATGGTAGTGTGGGGTCTCCCCATGCGAGAGTAGGGAACTGCCAGGCATTATATAAGTGAAGAAGCCCCGCACGAAAGTGCGGGGCTTTTTTACGTCTGCAGATCGTGAAAAACCTCATCATAATCCCCGAAAACAGCCTGAGAACCCCTCCCTGATACGGTAAACTACGCCCAGATAACTCAGTAAAGGTCGTCAAATGTCCAGCCAGCATCCTTCCTTAAAAGCCGACAATACGCTTGGGCTTGAAGTACATACACAGAAACGCATCGTTGCTGAGACGCCAGCTGCCATTCTGGCTGCATGGCAGGCCAGCCAGCGTGATCAAACCCCTTTCATGGTGCTTGGTGAAGGCAGCAATGTCCTCTTTCTGGATGATTTCGCTGGTACTGTGGTACTTAACCGCATTAAAGGCATCAACATTCAGGATGAGTATGAGTACTGGAAGTTGCATGTCGGAGCAGGTGAGAACTGGCATCAGCTGGTTAAGAGCACACTGGAAAAAGGGATCACTGGCCTGGAGAATCTGGCATTAATCCCTGGAATGACGGGTTCTGCACCGATTCAGAACATTGGCGCCTATGGTGTGGAATTAAAAGATGTCTGCGAATATGTGGATGTGCTTAACCTGGACAGTGGTGAGACAGAGCGTCTCGATCGTGAAGCCTGTGAATTTGGCTATCGTGACAGCATTTTCAAGCATCGCTATCAGAGAGGTTATGTCATCGTCGCGGTCGGGATAATCCTGCCTAAACAATGGCAGCCCGTATTGACCTACGGTGATCTGAAGACTCTGAATCCGGTAACGGCTAGCGCCTGGGATGTTTATCACGCGGTGTGCCAGATGCGGCAGAGCAAATTACCGGATCCAAAAGTGACCGGGAATGTAGGCAGCTTCTTCAAAAATCCGGTCGTTACCGAGGCGCAGTGCAGCGCCTTGCTGGCGCATTTTCCAGCTATGCCACACTATCTGATGCCGAATGGTGAAACCAAGCTGGCAGCCGGATGGCTTATCGATCAGTGTCAGTTGAAAGGTTATCGTATCGGCGGTGCCGCCGTTCATCAGCAACAGGCTCTGGTGCTGATTAATGCTGATAATGCCACACCTGACGATATCGTTGCGCTGGCAAAAACCGTGCGTGCGAAGGTGGGTGAAAAGTTTGATGTCTGGCTGGAGCCTGAGGTGCGGTTTATTCAGGCACAGGGCGAGTGCAATGCTGTCGGGGTAATCGCATGAAAGACAACAGTATCCCGCTAAAGCTGGTCGATATTTTATCTGACGGTGAGTTTCATTCTGGCGAACAGCTGGGTGAAACACTGGGCATGAGTCGCGCAGCCATTAACAAGCATATCCAGACCTTAAAAAGCTGGGGACTTGACGTTTATACCGTGACAGGGAAGGGCTACAGTCTCTCTGCCCCGATGCAGCTGTTGGATGAGCAGGCAATTGTCGCTCAGGTTAAGCAGGGCAATATCTCTGTTATCCCGGTGATTGACTCCACAAATCAGTATCTGCTGGAGCGCATGCATGAGATGGAGTCGGGTGCTGCCTGTATCGCTGAGTATCAGCAGGCTGGTCGTGGCCGTCGTGGGCGTCAATGGTTCTCTCCCTTTGGCGCTAATCTCTACATGTCTATGTACTGGCGTCTGGAGCAGGGACCCGCTGCGGCGATGGGTCTTAGTCTTGTGATTGGTATTATCATTGCTGAGACATTACGTTCATTAGGGGCTGATGATGTTCGCGTCAAATGGCCCAATGATATTTACCTTAACGATCGCAAACTGGCAGGTATTCTGGTCGAACTGACCGGTAAAACGGGTGATGCCGCGCATATCGTCATGGGGGCCGGGATTAACCTTGCTATGCGTACAGCCGATGCATCGCAGATTAATCAGGGCTGGATTAACCTGCAGGAAGCCGGTGTATCCGTTAACCGCAATGAGCTGGCCGCCCATCTGATAAATAATCTGCGCGAAGCCCTGCCGTTGTTTGAGCAGGAAGGGTTAACGCCCTTTGTTACACGCTGGATGGTGCTGGATAACTTTATTCACCGGCCTGTTAAATTGCTCATTGGTGAACGTGAAGTGCATGGTATTGCGCGGGGCATTGACAGTCAGGGTGGCCTGTTACTTGAGCAGGATGGCGAAATAAAAGCCTGGGTGGGCGGAGAAATATCTCTACGTCCTCTCTGATCAAAAAAGCCTGCACTAATGCAGGCTTTTTTACTGGAGCGGTTATTTACGCAAGCGAACCCTGTCGACCGCATGATTGCCACTTTTAGTCATGATCAGGCTGGCCCGTTCGCGTGTTGGCAGGATATTTTCCCGCAGGTTTAGCCAGTTAATCTCTTTCCATAAATTGCCCGCTATCTCTACTGCTTCCGCTTCTGAGAGCTGGGCATAATGGTGGAAGTAAGAGTCCGGGTCGGTAAATGCACCCTGGCGGAATTTGAGGAATCGATTGATATACCAGCTTTGCAGCAGCTCTTCCTCAGCGTCGACATAGATAGAAAAATCAACGAAGTCTGAAACAAAGACATGATGTGGGTCATGGGGATAGTCCATGCCACTCTGCAATACATTCAGACCTTCCAGAATAAGGATATCAGGCTGCTGAACCACTTTATCGCCATCAGGGATGACATCATAAATCAGATGCGAATAGACCGGTGCTGTGACCTGACTGGCGCCTGATTTCAAATCGGAGACGAAATTGACCAGCCGGTGCATATCATAAGATTGCGGAAACCCTTTTTTCTTCATTAATCCGCGCTCTTTCAGCACGGCATTGGGATGAAGAAAGCCATCCGTCGTGATCAATTCTACTTTACGATGTTCAGGCCAGCGGCTGAGCAACGCCTGTAATACACGCGCAGTCGTGCTTTTACCGACGGCTACGCTGCCCGCAATACTGATGATATAGGGGATTTTCTGGCCATTGGTGCCGAGAAATTGCTCCAGTACAGCCTGCCGACGAACATTAGAGCTGATATAGAAATTAAGCAGACGCGAAAGTGGCAGATAAATTTCTGCTACCTCCTCCAGCGAGAGATCCTCGTTGATGCCCTCCAGCTGCGCGATCTCTTCCTCTGACAGTGTCATAGGAACGGAATCACGTAATGCAGCCCACTGCTCACGAGTGAACTCTAAATAAGGCGTTGTCAGGGGGGTCGTTTTATCCATAAGCATGCATCTGACCGCAAATTCATTGCTATCAACCGCGTGTCATCCGATAAGCAGGAGAGCACAGGTGAAATAAATCACGAATCGCTGGTTTATCAGTGAGAACAATGGGCTGGAGGGTATCACCAGTATGGCTTTTAACAGAAGTAAAAAGATAAACGTGATCACGCTTTCGTCGGTATACCCACAAAACATCATAATAACGCTAATTCTGACAGCTGTATCACTACGTATAGTGCTACACGGGCCATCAAAGCTTATGTGCGGCTTTTATCTGCCTTAAATAGCAGTCGCGCCCTGTATGACCCAATAGAGCTGTAACGGCGTACAGAGAGGCTAAAAGCGCATACATTCAATATGCAGCGTATATTTCCCGACTGAAGAATAAAGATCTGCGAGACACTGGAACCGTTTTTTACCGTTATCGTCGTACCAGCGAGAAAGATATGCAGGACAAAAACGTCTCCCTGTTCTGCAGATATCTTAAGTGCACGAAAAAAAACGCCGATAAGGGTTAAAAAAGCATCACTCAGAACAGGCTGCGCAAAATAAAAAGGCGATGGGCGGAATATTTTACCTTAAAAAGAGCATGCCAGAGCAGCAGGAGACGATAGCGAGGCAGGGTGGGCGGTGTAAAAACAGGACCAGATCGCACAAATATTCTGCACAAAAACGCCAGAATGCGATGATTTGCACAAATAGTAAGCGATAGAACAAAATTAGTGATTTTTTAGTTGCATCGAAGGCCCGACCTTCCTAGAATGCGCTCCACTTGATGCCGGCTTAGCTCAGTTGGTAGAGCAACTGACTTGTAATCAGTAGGTCACCAGTTCGATTCCGGTAGCCGGCACCATCAAGTAGGTGGGATTCCCGAGCGGCCAAAGGGAGCAGACTGTAAATCTGCCGTCACAGACTTCGAAGGTTCGAATCCTTCTCCCACCACCATCTCAGCCTCACGGTTGAGTACAGGTAAACAACCTGTTTATCTGTCAGGTGAGTCACTTATCACCCTGAATTCAGACTGAGCGTTAGCGAAGTCAACGTCGGTCAGCTTCGCTGGCAGACAGTAGATAGCAGAGAAACATTCACTGTTATCTGCAAGCTACAGAAAGAACAGGTAGCCGAGTTCCAGGATGCGGGCATCGTATAATGGCTATTACCTCAGCCTTCCAAGCTGATGATGCGGGTTCGATTCCCGCTGCCCGCTCCAGATGTGCTGATATGGCTCAGTTGGTAGAGCGCACCCTTGGTAAGGGTGAGGTCCCCAGTTCGACTCTGGGTATCAGCACCACTTCCTTTAATCTCCCTCCTGATTTTCTCTGTAACTTCCTTGCAGTCAGGCAATGCCTGGTTAATGTGATGATATCATTGATATATCCGTGTCTTAGAGGGACTAGCGATGGCTAAAGAGCAATTTCAACGTAACAAACTGCACGTAAACGTGGGCACCATCGGTCACGTTGACCACGGTAAAACCACCCTGACTGCAGCTATCACTACCGTACTGGCTAAAACCAACGGCGGCCAGGCTCGTGCATTCGATCAGATCGACAGCACACCTGAAGAAAAAGCCCGCGGTATCACCATCAACACCGCTCACGTTGAGTATGAGACTGCTGCACGTCACTACGCTCACGTTGACTGCCCAGGCCACGCCGACTATGTGAAAAACATGATCACCGGTGCTGCGCAGATGGACGGCGCGATCCTGGTTGTTGCTGCGACTGATGGCCCAATGCCACAAACCCGTGAGCACATCCTGCTGGGTCGTCAGGTTGGCGTTCCTTACATCATCGTGTTCCTGAACAAGTGTGACATGGTTGATGATGAAGAGCTGCTGGAGCTGGTAGAGATGGAAGTACGTGACCTGCTGTCACAGTACGACTTCCCAGGCGACGACACCCCAATCGTTCGTGGTTCTGCTCTGAAAGCGCTGGAAGGCGTTCCTGAGTGGGAAGCGAAAATCATCGAACTGGCTGAACACCTGGACAACTACATCCCGGATCCAGTCCGTGCGATCGACATGCCGTTCCTGCTGCCAATCGAAGACGTATTCTCAATCTCTGGCCGTGGTACTGTTGTTACCGGTCGTGTTGAGCGCGGCATCGTTAAAGTCGGCGACGAAGTTGAAATCGTGGGTATCAAAGATACTGCGAAA
>NZ_JSUT01000013.1:0-86457 GCF_000816655.1 Pantoea sp. MBLJ3 | reverse complement strand
CATCATCAGGGGAAACCGATCGAGCTTTTAACCCGCTGCATCGCGGCTTTTATCGTCCGGGCTGTCCGTGTCGTCACCACCCTGACTCTTCTCCACTTCCTGCGGATGTCCCATTGAAAGTGCGGCGGCACTGGCGGGATCGAACAGTGACAGACTCTCTATCTGATCAACCATGATCACTTTACGGAATGACATCGCATCTTTGGGTTTCGAGTCGAGCGTGATGTCATGCTCGGCGTACCACTTGCTGTAGTTATGTTCCACCGCCAGCTTCAGCGTCTTGCTGTCGCGGTATCCGCTGAGCATCGGGATCAGCACGATGTTTTTAGTGCTCTCATATTCAAACGTCGAGGCATGAATCATGCCGATGTAAATGCGGCGCGACTTCATCGTAATCCACGCGAGTTCGCCCTCTTCCATGCACTGAAACAGCAGTTGTTCAACGCCGTTGGAGCGTGACAGTTGCTGATAAAGGTCTTTACGGCCCGATACGTTCAGCCGTGCACTGCCCGCCCAGTTTGAGCGATACAGGCAGAGCAGAATGGCAAAAGCGAGCATGATCACAACTGGTGCCTGAATCCCCAGGAAACTCCAGTTCATAAACTCGACCTGCCACTTCAGATGCACGCCGGGGATCATCTGGACGGCATTCGCGATGCCGGAGATACAGAGCAGTACCAACCAGATGATGCCGGTGGCAAATACGCCCTGCAGAACAAAAATACAGCCGTAGAGCGCCACCAGGAAATAGACATCCCAGCCCGACGAGCGACGGATTTTAAAGCGGCTGTTTAAATCGCGGCTGGTGTACCAGTAACCACTCACCATCAACACCATAAATATTGCGGTACCCACCTTATACTCCCTTTAAGGTATTCACGTGCCGGGCAAAATCTTCGTGGACTTCCTCGCTCAGCGTGTTGACTGAAATATTGCCGTTCTCATCAATAATGATGCGCTCACCTTCAGCAATTGAGTCGTTGATATCCTGACGGGTCATAATCTGCAGAAACTTATCGGGACTGGCAAAGACCGACTTAATAAATTTGAACATAGCGATCCCATTGTTGGCCTGAAAAGTGAAGTATGTGACCGAATCGACACTCTCGCCTGTTTAATTTCGGGTGAAATTTCTTAAAATCAACAAATTAGCGAAGCGGTAATCGCCTGTTTAAAACCGATTTCCGCAGAAATCTTCAACGTAACCAGCAGCCTGCCGTCAAAAACATCCTGTTCAGACTCGTCTGGTCTGCAATAACGCTGGCTCACCTCACCGGCGGAAAGGGCTAAGCTCAATGGTTAGCCCTTTTCTGTCACCCTGTCTGAAACGCATCGAGGAAGGTTTGCATGAAACAACGAACACTGGGCCGTACCGGTCAGCGCGTCTCTGAAATTGGCTTTGGCGCATGGGCCATTGGCGGAACCTGGGGAGAAGTGAGCATGGAGGATGCCAAAGCCGCGCTGAATGCTGCGCTGGATGCAGGCATCACCTTTATTGATACTGCCGATGTCTATGGCGATGGCCGCTCCGAAAAAATTATTGCAGAGGTGCTGAATCAGCGCGGCGGTGAACGCCCGTTTGTGGCCACCAAGCTGGGGCGTCGTCTGTCACCGCACGTGGCTGAGGGCTACAACGCCGAAAACCTCAACGCCTTTATCGATCGCTCACGGGAAAATCTGCAGACCGACACGCTGGATCTGGTGCAGCTGCATTGCCCACCGACGGAGGTCTACTACAACCCGGACGTGTTTGCGGTGATGGATGAGATGGTCGCCGCCGGAAAAATCCGTCACTACGGCGTCTCCGTTGAGAAAGTCGAGGAAGGCCTGAAAGCGCTGGCATTTCCAAACGTCTCGTCGATTCAGCTGATTTACAACATTTTCCGTCAGCGTCCCGCGGAACTGCTGTTGCGTGAAGCGAAACGCCGTGATGTGGCGATCATTGCCCGTGTGCCGCTGGCTTCAGGCCTGCTGACCGGCAAAATGCGCGCCGACAGCGTGTTTGCCGCTGACGACCATCGCACCTTTAACCGTAATGGCGAAGCGTTCGATAAAGGCGAGACCTTCTCCGGTGTGCCTTATGAGGTGGCACTGGAGGCGGTGGAGGAGATTCGCCGCTTTGTTACGGGCGACACCACCATGGCGATGTTTGCACTGCGCTGGATCCTGATGAACGAAGATGTCAGCGTGGTCATTCCTGGCGCGAAAAATCGTGAGCAGGCTGAAGCCAATGCCCGCGCCAGCGACGTCGGTGCACTCTCTGAGGATACGATGGCGGCGCTGAAGCAGATCTATCAGGAGAAGATTGCGCCGCACGTGCATCAGCGCTGGTAAATGCGCGTTACAACGCCTGGGCGCACGCCCAGGCGGAACTCCAGGCCCACTGGAAGTTATATCCCCCCAGCCAGCCGGTGACATCGGCCACTTCACCAATAAAGTACAGCCCCGGCACCGCGCGCGCCTCCATGGTTTTCGAGGAGAGCTGCGTGGTGTCTACGCCGCCCAGTGTCACTTCAGCTGTGCGATACCCCTCGGTGCCGTTTGGCTGAATGCGCCAGGCATGCAGCGTCTGCGCCAGTTCAGTTTGCTGTTTGCTGTTGAGCTGTTTCAGGGTGATATCCGGCACCACTTTGAGTGCCTGCAATACTTCCACCAGACGCTTCGGCAGGATTTTCGCCAGACTGTTTTTCAGGCTGAGATTCGGATGCGCTTCACGCTGCGCCGTCAGAAACGCCTCAAGCGGCGTAGCGGGTAACAGGTCGATGGTGACGAATTCGCCGGGCAGCCAGTAGCTGGAGATTTGCAGTACCGCGGGGCCGGAGAGCCCACGGTGAGTGAACAGCATCGCCTCTTTAAAGCGGGTACCATCCTGCGCATCGATGGTGGTGTCCAGCGCAACGCCTGAGAGCGT
Organism: Pantoea sp. MBLJ3; assembly: GCF_000816655.1. NCBI lineage: Bacteria > Pseudomonadati > Pseudomonadota > Gammaproteobacteria > Enterobacterales > Erwiniaceae > Pantoea > Pantoea sp. MBLJ3. The sequence goes on along the minus strand of NZ_JSUT01000013.1, from coordinate 83,546 downwards.
CTGTAATTGTTCCAGCAGTGGCTTATGCAGCGTAAAGGGCACCAGAGCCGCCCGGGTCGGATACACATTCAGACCAAATTGCTCTGCAATTTTGTAGCCAAACGGCGTGGCACCCAGGCCTGGCATCGACAGACCACCACTGGCAATCACCAGCTTCTTCGCCTGAACCGTACTGCCGTTGAGTTGCAGGGTGTAGCCGCTTTCATCGCGCTCAACACTGAGCACTTCACTGCGCAGTCGCAGGGTGACATTGCCCTTGTCACATTCGGCCAGCAGCAGATCGACAATTTGCTGAGCAGAGTCATCACAGAAGAGCTGGCCCAGGGTTTTTTCATGCCAGGCGATACCGTGGCGATTAACCAGATCGATAAAATCCCACTGGGTATAACGCGCCAGCGCGGATTTACAGAAATGAGGATTGTGCGACAGATACGCCGCCGGTTCAGTGTAGAGATTGGTGAAGTTGCAGCGGCCACCGCCCGACATCAGAATCTTGCGGCCTGGCTTTTTGCCGTTATCCAGCAGTAACACGCTCAGTCCGCGCTGCCCGGCCTGGGCGGCACAGAACAGCCCTGCGGCTCCGGCACCAATGATGATAACGTCAAACTGTTCCACTGCGTTCACTCACTTAACTGGAAAGGCGCAGATTGTAGTGATCTGCTCACCCGGACGCCAGCGTCAAAAAATTGCCGTAAATGTGTCATATTGTATCTGACTAATATCTAACCCTTTTTCACTGAGTAACCCGTTCGCTCTGCGAAGAAAGGTTAAATTAGCGCTATATTTTCCTTTCCCATACAGCACGTTGTCGCGGATAATGCGCCGCGTTCATGTCCTCCAAAAATGGCGTAACGTTTATGCTACATCTGTTTGCTGGTCTAGACCTCAGTACTAGCCTGTTATTGGTTCTTGCCCTGCTGTTTGTATTGTTTTACGAAGCAATCAACGGTTTCCACGACACGGCCAACGCAGTTGCGACGGTCATCTATACGCGTGCCATGCGTGCCCAGCTTGCTGTGGTTATGGCGGGTGTATTCAACTTCCTTGGCGTACTACTCGGTGGATTGAGTGTTGCCTACGCTATTGTTCATATGCTTCCCACCGATCTGTTGCTGAATGTTGGATCGGCTCACGGTCTCGCCATGGTGTTTTCTATGCTGCTGGCGGCGATTATCTGGAACCTCGGCACCTGGTATCTCGGTCTGCCGGCCTCCAGCTCCCATACACTGATCGGCGCGATTATCGGTATCGGTCTGACCAACGCCCTGATGAGCGGAACCTCGGTAGTTGATGCACTCAACATTCCGAAAGTCCTGAACATCTTCCTTTCTCTGATCCTGTCGCCGATTGTCGGCCTGGTGATGGCGGGCGGGTTAATCTTTATTCTGCGTCGCTACTGGAGTAATACTAAAAAGCGTGCGCGTATTCATATGACGCCTGCTGACCGCGAAAAGATCGACGGCAAGAAAAAGCCGCCGTTCTGGACCCGTATCGCCCTGATTGTTTCGGCAATTGGCGTGAGCTATTCGCACGGTGCGAATGACGGTCAGAAGGGCATTGGCCTGATCATGCTGGTCCTGATTGGCGTGGCGCCGGCTGGTTTCGTCGTGAATATGAATGCCTCCGGTTATGACATCACGCGCACCCGCGATGCCGTCAACCATCTGGAACAGTATTACCAGCAGCACAACGCGTCACTGACACATATCATCCAGATGGCACCGCCTAAGTTGCCAACACCGGAAGAAGTGCCGGCAACCAGCCCGCAGGAGTTTCACTGTGACAGCGCGCGAGCACTGCAGGCAGTGCAGCGTGCGCAGGTGTTGCTGAACAATCTGCAGAGCTACGATCAGCTGACCGTTGATCAGCGTGGTCAGATGCGTCGTCTGCTGCTGTGTATCTCAGACACCGCCGATAAAGCGGCCCGTCTGCAGGAAACCACGCCAGATGACAAACGCTTCCTCAATAAGCTGAAAAGTGACCTGCTTGGCACCATCGAGTACGCGCCTATCTGGATTATTGTGGCCGTGGCGCTGGCGCTGGGCACCGGTACTATGATTGGCTGGCGTCGTGTTGCCACCACCATCGGTGAGAAGATTGGTAAAAAAGGCATGACCTATGCGCAGGGAATGTCAGCCCAGGTGACAGCAGCGCTGTCGATTGGTATTGCCAGCTATACCGGCATGCCCGTCTCTACCACGCATATCCTCTCTTCATCGGTAGCCGGTACCATGCTGGTCGACGGTGGCGGATTGCAGAGCCGGACTATCAAGAATATCGCCATGGCGTGGATCTTCACCCTGCCGGTTTGTATTCTGCTGTCAGGTTCGCTCTACTGGATTGCCTTGAAACTGGTGTGATGCCAGCTGACAAAAGGGCGACGCAAGTCGCCCTTTTTTAATGCCAGATCGCCAGCGCCACCAGACTGATAACCACCAGCCCACACAGCGCACTGGTCAGAACAAACTGTCCCCGCACCCGTTCACAGCGCCGGATAAACTCATCGTCGTGGTGATCAAGATAGCGTTTTGCCCAGATATAAGTGACCAGCCGCACCTGTTTACTCGGCTGACCGTGAGAGGTGAAAAACCCCGCCCCATCGACATACTGATACAGCAGTGGATCACAACCCCGTAATACCGCCAGTAGCGCGCGCAGCGATGAAAAATAGCGTGCCATATTCACGATACACACCACACAAAGAGCCCAGAAAAGCGCAATAGTGCTGATCATATTCCCCCCTCCCAGCTGGAATCGCAGCAACAGACTCAGTGTCTGGCACTGAATCCGCCTGCAGAAAAAACCAGCCACTGAATCTCCGGACTGCGAAAATTTTCGACCCCCTGAGCGGCTGCGAACCGGACCGCCTTTTCTCAGTGTAGGAGAATTCTTTACATTTTTTCCAACGATGATTTTCGTTCAGCGCGAGTAAATCTGGCATAGCCTTGATCTTATTCATAAGCCAGACGGCAACAGCAGCATTTACAATGAGAGAAGGCTATACTCAGACTATAACAACATCATCACCTGCAACGCAGGTTGACACTTTGGTGGCGCTCATCGCCCGCTCGCGCAAGGGACTTCGCTAAGCTGTGACGCGGCAGGAACACCGGATGCCATCCTTAATCTCGTGAAAGGAGTTTTATCATGGCTTATAAACACATCCTGATTGCAGTAGACCTTTCTCCCGAAAGCCAGTTGCTGGTGGATAAGGCTGTCTCGCTGGCGCGTCCCTACGATGCCAGAATTTCCCTGATTCACGTTGATGTGAATTATTCTGACCTCTATACCGGCCTGATTGATGTCAACTTAGGGGATATGCAGAAGCGTATTTCTGAAGAGACGCATGCCGCACTGAAAGGGTTGTCAGATGCGGCGGGCTATCCGATCAGTGAGACACTGAGCGGCAGTGGTGACCTCGCCCAGGTTCTGGTTGATGCCATCAAGAAATATGACGTTGACCTGGTGGTGTGTGGTCATCATCAGGATTTCTGGAGCAAGCTGATGTCCTCAGCCCGTCAGTTGATCAATACCGTGCATATCGACATGCTGATTGTGCCGTTGCGCGATGAAGACGAGGCGTAATTCAGACGCTTAACGAAATGAATAAAGCCGGCGCGACGCCGGCTTTTTTTATACGTTCAGAGCGGGGGATAGATATCAAAGCGATGGCTTTTGGTGACCACAGCCGCCTGTGTCACGACACCCGCCAGCGGCGGTGCATAGTCTGGTCGTTTGACCACAATACGCTTTTTCGCCAGTCGACGAGCCGGTTCCAGTAACGCATCCGCATCTTCATCCGGCCCGACCAGCGACTGAAACACCCGCATCTCCTTTTTCACCAGTGCACTTTTCTGGCGATGGGGATACATCGGATCGAGATAGACCACATCTGGCTGCGGCGTAATATCGCCCAGGGCCTGCGCGCTGGCCGCATGAATCAGCGTCAGACGATCGCGCAGCCAGGGGCCAATTTCCGCATCCTGATAACCGCGCTGAAGACCATCTTCAAGCAGGGCAGCCACTACCGGATGACGTTCCAGCATCCGCACCCGGCAGCCGAGCGCCGCCAGCACAAACGCATCACGCCCCAGTCCTGCCGTCGCATCCACCACATCCGGCAGATAACCGCCTTTAATACCCACCGCTTTGGCGACAGCTTCGCCGCGTCCACCGCCGAAACGACGGCGATGCGCCATTGCGCCGGTGACGAAATCAACAAAAATACCGCCCAGCTTAGGCTCATCACGTTTACGCAGTTCCAGGTGCGTTGAGGTCTGCACCAGCGCCAGCAGCGCATCTTCATCGTGCTCCAGCTGCCAGCGCTGCGCTAAACGTGATAAGGCGCCGTCTCCGGCGCCTGATTCATCGAGCAAACAGATTTTCACAAACTGACTTATCCCTGAATGCCGTAGTGTTCCAGCATCGCATCGAGCTGCGGTTCACGACCGCGGAAGCGTTTGAACAGCTCCATCGGCTCTTCAGAACCGCCACGCGTCAGGATGTTATCCAGGAAAGACTGACCGGTTTCACGGTTGAAGATGCCCTCTTCTTCGAAGCGGGAGTAAGCATCCGCCGCCAGCACGTCTGCCCACAGATAGCTGTAGTAGCCCGCCGCATAACCACCGGCAAAGATGTGGCTGAAGGCGTGCGGGAAACGGCCCCATTCCGGACTCGGAACGACCGCTACGCGGCTTTTCACTTCGCGCAGGGTTTCCAGAATCTGCGCGCCCTTCTCCGGATTAAACTCGGTGTGCAGACGGAAATCGAACAGGCCGAACTCCAGCTGACGCAGGATAAACAGCGCGGCCTGGTAATTCTTCGCCGCCAGCATTTTATCCAGCAGTTCTTTCGGCAGCGGTTCGCCAGTCTCAAAGTGACCCGAGATAAACGCCAGCGCATCCGGTTCCCAGCACCAGTTTTCCATAAACTGGCTTGGCAGTTCGACCGCATCCCATGGCACACCGCTGATACCGGAAACGCCAGGCGCTTCGATGCGGGTCAGCATGTGGTGCAGGCCATGACCAAACTCATGGAACAGAGTAATCACTTCGTCATGGGTGAACAGCGCAGGTTTGCCTTTCACCGGGCGGTTAAAGTTACAGGTCAGGTAAGCGACCGGCTTCTGCAGGCTGCCATCGGCTTTACGCATCTGGCCCACGCAGTCATCCATCCACGCCCCGCCACGTTTGTGCTCGCGGGCGTAGAGGTCGAGATAGAAGCTGCCGCGCAGTTCGCCGGTTTCATCGAACAGATCGAAGAACTTCACGTCCGGATGGTAAACCTCAACGTCGGTACGCTGCTTCGCGCTGATGCCATAAATGCGTTTAACGACTTCAAACAGACCGGCGACCGCACGCTCTTCCGGGAAGTAAGGACGCAGTTGCTCATCGCTGATGGTATAGAGATGCTGCTTCTGCTTTTCGCCGTAATAGGTAAGATCCCACGGATTCAGTTCAGTGACGCCATGCTCTTTTTGGGCGAAGGCGCGCAGTTGCTCCAGCTCTTTTTCACCCTGCGGACGGGCGCGTTCAGCCAGGTCATTCAGGAAGTCGATCACCTGAGACGGGCTTTGCGCCATTTTGGTCGCCAGTGATTTATCGGCGTAGGAGTCGAAGCCCAGCAGCTGTGCCAGCTCGTGACGCAGCGCCAGCTCTTCCGCCATGATAGGTCCGTTATCCCACTTACCGGCATTCGGACCCTGATCGGAGGCACGCGTTGCATAGGCGCGATACATCTCTTCACGCAGCGCCGCGTTGTCGCAGTAGGTCATGACCGGCAGATAGCTTGGGATATCCAGCGTCAGCAGCCAGCCGTCCTGCTCTTTGGCTTCAGCCTGGGCTTTCGCTGCCGCCATGGCGCTTTCCGGCATACCGGCCAGCTCACTTTCATCGGTGATCAGCTTGTTCCAGCCCATGGTGGCATCAAGCACATTGTTGCTGTAAGCCGAACCCAGCTCCGAGAGACGCGCGGCGATTTCGCCATAGCGTTGCTGTTTATCTTTTGGCAGGCCAATACCGGAGAGTTCAAAATCACGCAGGGCGTTATCGACCGCTTTCTTCTGCGCCAGATCCAGAGCCGCGTACTGATCACCCTCTTTGAGATTGCGGTACGCCTGATAGAGGCCTTCATGCTGACCGACCCAGGTGCTGTATTCAGAGAGCAGCGGCAATGTCTGCTCATAGGCTTCACGCAGTTCCGGGCTGTTTTTTACCGCATTCAGATGGCTGACCGGTGAAAAAATGCGGCTCAGACGATCGTCGGTTTCCGCCAGCGGCTGAACCAGATTATCCCAGGTATAGGGCGCACCCTGCGCCACAACTTTTTCGACTTCTGCGCGGCATTGGCTCAGCACTTCCGTCACGGCAGGAACAACATGTTCAGGCTGGATGGCAGAAAAAGGGGGAAGCGTAAAAGATGTCAGTAGCGGATTGGTCATAGCGCAGTCCTTTAGAGATGTATGGGGCGCAGCGGGTCGCGCAACGCAATCTAAGTAACATGCGGCTTAGTGTAGCGAAAATCAATGGCAGCCAGGATGAGGTGGGGAAGAAACGCGCGGATGATCGCACGGAAGATGCCTGCTTTTGTCTGATGCCTGAAATCCTGGCGGGCGCGCCGGGCAGATTTTGCGGCCGGTTTACCCGCCTGAAAACCGCAAACTCAGCTCGTCACCCTGAACCGCACTCTGCAATCCCGATTTGTTATCACGCTTCTGGCCCATCAGCGGGTCATCCCTGATATAATCGCCGATTCTCATGCTTTTCCTGCGTCGGTTGCTGTGCGTCGTTCTGTGGGTAATACGTGGGGTAATAATTGGTATAAATTGATTTTCCATCAATTAAAACCTTATACTTTCAACAGGATAAACAATGCTGAGTTATCGCCATAGCTTCCATGCTGGCAACCACGCCGACGTGCTGAAGCACACCGTTCTGAGCCTGATCATCACGGCGCTGAAAGAGAAAGAGAAACCGTTTTTCTACCTGGATACCCATGCAGGCGCAGGTCGCTACCAGCTGAGCGGCGAGCACGCCGAGCGTACCGGTGAATATCTGGAAGGCATCTCACGTATCTGGCAGCAGCCCGATGCGCCGGAATTGTTGCAGCCCTATTTTGATGCGATTCGTGCGCTGAACCGCAGTGGCACGCTGCGCTACTATCCTGGCTCGCCGCTGATCGCCCGTCATCTGCTGCGTGAAGATGACAAGCTGCAACTCACTGAGCTGCACTCCAGCGACTATCCGCTGCTGCGTAACGAATTCAGCAAAGATAACCGCGCGCGCGTCGATCGTGCCGACGGTTATCAGCAGTTAAAATCGAAACTGCCACCGCCGTCGCGTCGCGGGCTGGTGTTGATTGATCCGCCATATGAAATGAAAAGCGACTACCAGGCGGTAGTGAAAGGCATTCAGGAAGGCCATAAACGCTTTGGCACCGGCGTCTTTGCACTGTGGTATCCGGTGGTGTTACGCCAGCAGATCAAACACATGCTGCGCGACCTGGAAGCAACCGGCATCCGCAATATTCTGCAGATCGAACTGGCGGCCCGTCCGGACAGCGATCAGCGCGGCATGACGGCCTCTGGCATGATCGTGATTAACCCACCGTGGAAGCTGGCCCAGCAGATGAATACCCTGCTGCCGTGGCTGCACCAGAAACTGGTTCCGACCGGAACGGGTCACTATGCAGTGAATCAGATCGTTCCTGAATAAGTCCTCATGTGGATTCTGCTGGCAGGTGCGCTGGGCGCCCTGCAACCCGCCCGACGGCTGGCGCTACTGCTGTTAGCGCTCGTCGCGCTGCTGGGATTTTATCATCAGGTTCTGACCTGGCCGGTCTTGCCGCTGCTGGGCGGGATCGCCGCACTGGTCGCGCTGCGCCGCTTTGACCCGATCCGTTCCCGCCAGCAAATCCTGAGCGAGGCGCTACTGGTGCTGATTTCGCTGGGCTTGTTTCTCCATCTTTTCCCTGGCTTTAACAATCCCCTCCAGGTCGATGAGGTGCAGACGGGTGCCCGGAGCCTGCCGTTCAGTTTCTCCTTCAACGCCGATAAAGCGCTGATCCCCTTTGTGCTGCTGGCCTGCCTGCCGACGCTGTTCCGCGCTCGTGCCTGCCCGCCGCGTTATCCGTGGATTGCCGCACTGACGTTAATCGCCGCCGTGCCGCTGCTGCTGTGTAGTGCCGTGCTGCTGGGTGGCCTGGCATTTGAGCTTCACAATCCACCATGGCTGCCCGCGTTTATGCTGGCGAATCTGTTCTTTGTCTCGCTGGCCGAAGAGGCGCTGTTCCGGGGCTATCTGCAACAGCGGCTGAGAGTGGCGCTGGGAGCGATGCCCGCGCTGCTGATCTGCTCGCTGCTGTTTGGGCTGGCACATATCCAGGGCGGCGTACTGCTGGTGGTATTCGCCTCCCTGGCCGGGCTGATTTACGGTCTGGCGTGGCACTGGAGCGGCCGGTTATGGCTGGCGACCGCCCTGCACTTTGCCCTTAACCTCACCCATCTGCTTTTCTTTACCTATCCGGCACTGCATCACTAAACAGTGAATACGGCCAGATCCGAGGCCAGCTCGGTGCGGGGGAAAATCGTCTGGCACTCCGCCAGCAGGCGGCTCATGTCCTTTGCCAGATAGCGGGAGCTGAAATGGGTGGCGATCAGTCGCTTTGCCCCGGCGCGTTTTGCCACGTCGGCGGCCTGCAGGGTGGTGGAGTGCCCGCGTCCGTTGGCTTTCTCCATCATCGCCGCCTCCAGCGTGGTTTCATGCACCATCAGGTCAACATCCGCCGCCAGTTGCAACGCGACGTCGGTCGGTGCGGTATCGCCAAAGATGGCCAGCTTTTTGCCGGGTGTCGCCGGGCCAAGGTAGTCAGCGCCGTTGATTACCCGCCCATCTTCCAGCGTCACACATTCCCCCTGCTTCAGCTGCTGGAACCACGGGCCACGGGGCACGCCTTCCGCTTTGAGCCGCGCGGCATCCAGCAGGCCGGGTTTGTCGTGCTGTTCAATGCGATAGCCAAAACACGCCACCGGATGGCTCAGCGGCCAGGCACTGATACGAAACTCACCGTCATCCAGCGTCCAGCCCGCCTCAATCTCAACAAGGCTCAGCGGATAGTCGGTATAGGAGCCACTGATCGACAGCGCCGTCTCAACAAAGGTCTTTAATCCTTTAGGGCCATAGACCGTCATCGGTGAGGTCAGTCCGGCCATCGACCGGCTGGTGAGTAATCCCGGCAGCCCGAAAATATGATCGCCATGCAGATGGGTGATAAAAATCTTGTCCAGCTTGCCCGGTTTCAGGCTCGAGCGCATAAACTGTAATTGCGTGCCTTCCCCGCAGTCAAACAGCCAGGTTTCACCACTCAGTGCGCGGGTAAAAGCAATGGAGGTCACGTTACGTTGCAGGCTGGGAGCACCGCCGCCGGTGCCAAGAAAAGTAAGGTGCATGGTATGCTTCCCTGTAAGCGAGTGAAAAAACAGAACCCTATTACAATCATAGGCGCAAACTTTGCGTCATTTCGACCTCCAGCGTTACACTCAACCCCAATTTTTTATGCAACCGGATGGATACTTCAATGACCCGACATTTCGACTATCTCGCCATTGGCGGCGGCAGCGGCGGCATCGCCTCAATTAACCGTGCAGCTATGTATGGCCAGAAATGTGCCCTGATTGAAGCAAAAGAGCTGGGCGGCACCTGCGTAAACGTGGGTTGCGTGCCGAAAAAAATCATGTGGCACGCTGCACAAATCGCCGAAGCTATCCATCTCTACGGGCCGGATTATGGCTTTGACACCACGGTGAATCGCTTCGACTGGGCCACACTGGTGAAAAACCGCAGCGCCTACATCGACCGCATCCATAACTCTTACGACAACGTGCTGGGTAAGAACAAGGTTGAAGTGATCAAAGGCTTTGCCCGCTTTGTCGATGCGCACAGCGTTGAAGTTAACGGCGAGATTATTACGGCTAACCATATTCTGATCGCCACCGGCGGTCGTCCGGTTCACCCCAATATTCCGGGTGCGGAGTACGGCATTGATTCCGACGGTTTCTTTGAGCTGGATGCCCTGCCAAAACGCACCGCCGTGATCGGCGCGGGCTACATCGCGGTCGAGCTGGCCGGCGTGGTAAATGCGCTGGGCTCAGAAACCCACCTGTTCGTGCGTAAACATGCACCACTGCGCAGCTTCGATCCGCTGCTTACCGAGACGCTGGTCGAAGTGATGAACACGGAAGGCCCGGCGCTGCACACCGAATCCATTCCAAAAGCCGTGATTAAAAACAGCGATGGCAGCCTGACGCTGCAGCTGGAAAACGGCAGTGAATATATTGTCGATTGTCTGGTCTGGGCGATTGGCCGTGAGCCAGCCAACGATAACCTCAACATCGAAGCTGCGGGCGTGGCGCTGAACGACAAAGGCTATATCAATGTCGACAAGTTTCAGAACACCAATGTCTCAGGCATTTATGCTGTGGGTGACAACACCGGTGCGGTTGAGCTGACACCGGTGGCGGTTGCCGCTGGCCGTCGTCTCTCTGAGCGTCTGTTTAACAACAAACCGGACGAGCATCTGGATTACAGCAATATTCCGACCGTTGTATTCAGCCATCCACCGATTGGTACCGTGGGACTGACTGAGCCACAGGCGCGCGAACAGTATGGCGATGACCAGGTGAAAGTCTACAAATCGTCGTTCACCGCCATGTACACCGCGGTCACCCAGCATCGCCAGCCGTGCCGCATGAAGCTGGTCTGTGTGGGTGCCGATGAGAAGATTGTTGGTATTCACGGCATCGGATTCGGCATGGATGAGATGCTGCAGGGCTTCGCCGTGGCACTGAAAATGGGTGCGACCAAGAAAGACTTCGATAACACCGTGGCGATCCACCCGACCGCAGCGGAAGAGTTTGTGACAATGCGCTAGTAACTCACCTCATGCGCATCCGTTACCCGCTGAAACGTTGTTCTGCGGGTAACGGCCTTAATTAAAATAGGTTTCCCGCAACGGCGTCAGTGCCGCGCCCAGTGCCGAACTGTCTCCCTCAATGGCGCTTAGCAGAATATCCGGATATTCCGCAGAAATGTCCCAGCGTTTACCCGAACACGTCCGCGGCATGGCTAAGAACATTTCGCCCAGCTTCCGGGGAATTTCGCCTCCTAAGATAATGGCCGCGGGATCGATCACCGCATTCATGGCATCCATTGCCCGATGCAGGTTTGGCGTTACCTCTTCTACCCACTGTTGCGCAATCGGCCAGGCCGGATCGAATTTATGATTGAGATCGCGAATATCTTTAATTTCAATACCGCCGTGACGTAACCGATCGATCAGGATCCCCAGAGCCGGCCGCAGCTTGCCCTCTTCCGGCGTAAAAATACGGCTGATCTCCCCCGCATTACCAAATGCACCCTGGAACGGTTTACCGTTAATCACGATGCCACCGCCGAATCCATAATTAAAAGAGAGATAACCAAACGTATCGTATTTCAGCCCGGCGCCTAAAAAGGCTTCAGCGTGCGCCGCCGTCGTGGCGTTATTTTCAATCCATACCGGCCGATCAAATAACATGGTAATTTCACGACGCAGATCGATCCCCATCCAGTTTTTTAAAGGTTCAGGCGGATTGAAATACTTTCGGGAATCATAAAGAAAGCCCGCCATGCTGTATCCCACACCACAGACTTTTTCTGGCGAAATACCGTATTGTTTTAAGGTATCCAGATAGTGATGTTTGATATTGAGTAAGGTACGGGCAGGGTCGCGCGGATGCGTGTCCAGTACGCAGTATTCTGTAATACCGCCCCGGAAATTAATCAGGCTGGCGGCAACACTGTCTGAGTTAATAGAGATACCGTAACCATAACGTGCATTCGCATTCAGTGATAACGACGGGCTGGGCTTGCCTCTTCCCTGGGACGGCGATTCCCCCAGGCTGAGAAAGCCATTTTCGGTCAGCGTATCAACAATACGGTGAACAGATGACTGATTCAAAATGGTTTGCGAAACCAGTGAGGAGCGGGAAATGCCATCGTTACGGCGGACAAGCTCCAGAATGAGTTTTTCACTGCGATTAAGTTCGACATCATGACCAGCGGAATATCCATGAACCACAGCGTTGTCCTCACCATATTTAATAATGGGTTCTGTTAATACCCTAGCATGCTTTTATGCATGACGAATAGTAAAGGGCCCTGCCTTTATGTTTTCGTAAAATGTGCTGATTTTCAGCCTCTCCTGCCCTGCTTATCGCGATCATAAAAGCATCATAATAGTGAAACATAGCAGAGAGACACTCTAATATCATGCAGTGAGCATTATATTAAAAGCGAGCCTGATGTCCGGATGGGTATTTTCGCTGTGCACTGGGTTTTGCCTCCATACACACGCTTCTTTTTATGCATCAGGTAAACAATGGAAACGCGCTTAAAGGTTGCTGAACGTATCGCACAAGAGGCTTCACTTTTGGCTCTGGACTATTTCAGACAGCTGAGTGAATTAGAGGTCTGCGAAAAAAGGCCGCAGGATGTCTTCAGTGAAGCCGATCGGGAAGTGGAAAATCTGATCCGGCAGCGTCTGGGAGATCATTTCCCACAGGATCCTGTTATCGGTGAAGAGTATGGCGGTGAGCTCAGCGCCAGCTACTGGTCTGTTGATCCTATTGATGGGACCAGTAACTTCCTGCGCGGCTCGTCATTGTGGGGGATTTCTGTTGGCTATGTGCAGGATGGCGAGCCGGTTATGGGCGTGATCGTCCATCCCGTTTTAAACCTCATGCTGAGCGGCGGCAAAGAGAGAGGTGTTTATCTGAATGGTGAACCCTTTGAACGGCCTGTGATCGCCGGGGGGCTTAAAACCGTGGCGATTGGCGACAGTCCATCATGGGATTTCACCCATCAGCTCTGTATTGAAAAGGCCTATCGGGACGACGGCTGGAATGTTGTGCGCTATCGCTGTGCCACCGTCGGTTTAACCTTTAGCGTGCTGGGTTACGTCGACGGTTATCAGGAATGTTTTAGCAGCATGTGGGACGTTTCTGCGGGCTATGCCCTCTGTAAAGCGGCGGGACTGGATGCGCATCTTGCCGGCACACAGGAAAAAAGCAGCACACATGTGAGTGTCGGCACGCCCGAAATGAACCGCCTTTCTGCCCGGTTTATCCCTTATCCTCGATTTACGCCTGCCTGACCACGCATTGCCCCGGACTTACCTTATCACTGCATTTCAGGACAGCGTCTCCCCGCTGCCCTGCCCGCTGTGCGCGCTCTGCCAGAGCATCTTAACCCTCTGAACTTAATATTAATCATAACGCATTAAAATAATTAGCGCGTTAAACATACGATTTCAAATAAACCTTACATTAACCTGTTAAATATAGGTTTTAAAAACTTAATAAATTCTTAACCTCTCTGAAATTGCTTAAATTCACTACGCCTGATTATTATGCGCATCGCATTAATTAAGAAATCCCTGGCATTTTATGACGGAGCAGACCACGTGAACACGCTAGAAATCCACAATGCCATGCTGACATTTGACGATTTTGTCGCGCTGAACGGCATTTCACTGCAGGCCAAAAAAGGGCAATTTGTTTCCCTGCTTGGCCCCTCTGGCTGTGGCAAAACCACGCTGCTTAAAGTCATTGCCGGCTTTTACAGTCTTGATAGTGGCGAAGTACTGATCCACCAGCAGGACATGCATCATGTCAAACCTGAACATCGCGACACGGCGATGTGCTTTCAGTCCTATGCGCTTTTTCCTCACCTTTCCGTTGCTGAAAATATCGGTTTTGGCCTCAGGCAGATGAAGATGGCAAAAACGGATATTCACGATCGCGTAGCGCAGACCGCTGCTCAGGTATCACTCAATGCGCATTTGCCTAAACTGCCGGCGCAGTTATCCGGCGGTCAGCAGCAGCGCGTGGCGCTTGCCAGAGCGCTGGCCGTGCGTCCGGAAATCGTGTTGTTTGATGAGCCGCTGTCAAATCTGGATGCCAAATTACGGGACAAGGTACGACTGGAGATCAGACAGCTTCAGCGCTCCCATGGATTTACCGCCATTTATGTTACCCATGACCGTGCAGAAGCCCTGTCGATGTCTGACGTTGTGGTGGTCATGAATGCCGGAAAGATCGAACAAATCGGTACGCCGGATGAGATCTATTATTCCCCGATAAACCGCTTTGTCGCCGGTTTTGTCGGTCAGGCTAACGTGATGGAAGCCCGCGTACTGGACGGAGATAGCAGCAGCGGTATTTATCGTATTGCGTGTGTCATGGGCGAAATGGAAATACACAGTCACCAGCCGCCCGTCTCGGACAAGGTCTATACCTTCTGGCGTCCTGAGGATGCCCTGCTGAGCGAACAGGATACGGGGAAAAACACCCGGGCTTTTGAGATCGGTGCCGTGAGTTTTCTTGGCAATATTTCTGAACTCCAGGTTCATCCGATTGGGCATGAAGAAACAGACTATCAGTGGTGTATCCAGTTAGTCGGCAAAAACACCATACAGGAAGGTGATCGGGTTAACTTCTCCATTGCGCCAGACAGAATCCGTTTTTTACAGGAAAGCTGTTCATGAAAATGCGCAACCGCAACAGGCTTAGCTGGCTGCTGGTTTTGCCTGCCGTCGCGCCGGTCGTGCTGACGCTGGTGCTGATTGTCATCATGGCGCTGGCGCAGTCCGTTGGTCTGTTTAATTTTGGCGCGCCGGCGCATTTCACACTTCAGTACTGGCAAACCATCCTGAACGACAGTCAGCTTTGGCGCGCGACAGGCTATTCACTCAAAATTGGCGTCATCAGTGCCGTTCTGTCCGTCGCGCTGGCGCTCCCGCTGGCACTGTGGCTGAGAAAACCCTTTCCCGGCTCAATGCTGATGGGCGGTTTGCTTAAAGCCCCGCTGATGGTGCACGGACTGGTTGCCGCGCTGCTGTTTATCAATCTGATTTCCTGGCAGGGTTTTATTAACCTGGGCTTGCTCAAGCTGGGGATCATCTCTCACCCCATCAGGATGCAAAATGACCGCTGGGGAACGGGCGTGATTATTTTGCAGGTCTGGAAACAGCTTCCCTATGCGCTGCTGATTATTACCGGCAGCCTGCGCGCGATTGGTGACGAAATTTTTAATGCCGCGCGGGATTTGGGTGCCGGCAGAGCTGCCCGGCTGTTACAGATCATTCTGCCTTTATCTATCAAGTCCGTTCAGGTGTCGCTGGTGCTGATTTTCATCGGTGCATTAGGTGACTTTTCATTCCAGGTCGTTGCGGGGCCGACCAGCGTGTTCTCTCTTTCGCAATACATGCTGCGCTTCCCCGAAATCAGCGCCCAGGGCTGGAATCTTGCCGCGGTTGTCGCCGTGATTTTAATGCTGGCGGCTTTTGTCGGTGCAGTCGTGCTTGCCGCCCTGGCGAAGTGGCTACAACAAGCCGGAGAACAGCGATCATGAAAGCCAGAGAGACCTTATCCCCGCTGCGAATCGTCATGATGATCATTATCATCGCCCTGTTTATGCTGTGGCTGGTCATCCCCTTTATGTTGACTGTCCTGTGGTCACTGGTCGATAAAACCCATCCGTGGGCATGGCCAGATGCGCTGCCGCCGGTTGTCTCACTGGGCCGTTGGGTGGAAGTCTGGACCACGACCGCGTTACCGCAGGCGCTCAGGAACAGCTATTTACTGGCGGCAACCGTCTCCGTCTGCACGCTGGTGCTGTCTCTGCCTGCCGCGTGGGCGTTTGGCAGAATGTCGTTTACGGGCAAGCATTTTTTACAGAATGCGATCTTATTGCCGCTTATCGTTCCGGGCTTTGTCGTGGCACTGTTTTTTTCCATGTTGCTTAACGTGGCGGGCATTCACAGCCGGTTTGGCGGCATTTTGCTGGGGCATATTATTATCCTGATGCCTTATGCCGTGCGCATTCTCACCCTGTCGTGTTCGCAGATACGCCAGGACACGCTTGATGCGGCACGAGATATGGGCGCTTCGGTGATAAACCGTTTTTTAGTCGCCTGCCTGCCCACCATCAGGCCGGGAATATTTGCCGCACTAATTATTGTTTTTACGTTATCAATAGAAGAGTTCGCCATAAGTTTCATTGTTGGCTCACCCGATTTTATTACCGTCCCGGCCATTCTCTATTCTTATCTGGGTTATAACTTTATTCGACCCAATGCGGCGGTCATTTCTTTAATGCTGGTTGTGCCAAATGTCATTTTAATGCTGATTGCAGAAAAATTACTGACAAGAAATCCTGTCGCCGCCTTTGCAGGAAAAGGCTGACAGTCTTTAATTCGCGTTATTGGGGAAACATATGTTCAGATTCGTTGCTGCAATATTATTGCTGGCCGGGGCTTTCTGTAGCCAGGCTCAGGATTTAACTACGATGAACTGGGAACAGATTGTCGAACAGGCGAAAAAAGAAGGGGAATTAACCTGGTATCAATGGTATTACCAGGACCGTTTAAAAGAGCAGGTCAGCCTGTTTGAAAAACAGTACGGTATTAACGTTACCCTCTCTGAAGGCACACTACAGGGTAATATTAATAAACTCATGGCAGACCGGGGACGGGATACGGGTGACATTGATCTGTTTTCGATTGGCGGCGGGGCATTCGGGACCGTATCACCTCAGAAAACGTTTTTTGGCCCGATTAATACACTGCTGCCGGCAGGCAAAACCCTGAACTACACCATTGAGGGAACGGACAGTAAAGGCTATGGCGTGGCATTTTGGGGCAACCAGACCGGTCTGGCCTACGATTCGCGCCGCCTGAAAGAAAGTGAGTTACCGCGAACATTGCCGCAGATTACGGCCTTTCTGCAGCGTCATCGTCAGGAGTTTGGCTTCAACGTTGAAAACGGCGGATCCGGCCCGGCCTTTATTGAATCGGTGACGCGCACACGGGTACCGGGTTTTGATTTCACGAAAGGCGATGCGGATCTAAAAAGCCTGACGGCTCTGCAGCCGGCCTGGAACTGGTTCAAACAGCAGCGCCCCAACTACATCATTACGGCCTCCAACGCCGACAGCGTCACCCGGCTGGTCAGCGGTGAATTCCTGCTGGTCCCCGCCTGGGAAGATTATCTGGTGGGATTAGAAAACCACGGTGAAGTCCCGAAAACGATCCGGCTCTATATCCCCGATTTCGGCATGCCCGGCGGCGGAAATATGGTGGCGATACCTGTAAACGCCCCCCATAAAGCGGCAGCGTTGCTGTTTATCCACTGGCTGACGCTGCCCACCACCCAACGGCTGTTTCAGCAGGTTTATGGCATTACGCCTCAAAACAAAGACGTAAATCGTGATGCCGGACTGATTAACAGCAAAGAGCGTATCCATGGCACCCAGTTCATGCCTAAACCGCTGGGTGATGAAGTCAGAACCGAATTTTCTAACCAGGTTTTGCTCAGGTAGACCTGCGATATAACCCTAACAGAAGGTAACGCCAATAATGTCGACCCAAAAACACCCTGCACGTGTAGTGAACTCCCGTCTGATTGCCCATCGGGGAGCACCGCTACTGGCACCGGAAAACACGCTACCTTCGTTTCTGGCGGCGGTGGAACACGGCGCAACGTGGATAGAGGTGGATGTCAAACTCACCAAAGATATGCACCCGGTCATTATTCATGACGATTCCGTAAACAGGACAACGAATGGCAAAGGCTATGTGGCGAATCTGACCCTGGATGAGATCCGGTCGCTGGAGGCTGGCGTATGTTACGGCCACCTTTTCAGGGGCGTGAAAGTGCCTACACTGGCTGAAACAGTCGGCTTTGTACTGGATAAAGGCGTCGGGCTACAACTGGAAATCAAACCCACCTCCGGGCAGGAAGTGGAGACGGCGGAGATTGCGATCGCTCAGTTGAAATCACTGTGGCCAGCAAGCGAGAAGAAATTATTCATCAGCAGTTTTTCTGAGATTTCGCTGCAGGTTGCCGCACGGCTTATGCCTGACGTACCCCGCGGGCTGGCGGTTTGCGTCCCGCCGAAAGACCCCGCGGCGCTTCTCGCCAGAACAGGTTGCCAGATCCTGCATTTCCTGGGTGACTTCGCGACAGACGAAGACCTGGCGCGACTGGCCCGTTCAGGTATTGAATTCGCGATTGCCACGATCAATGACCCGGTTCTTGCCCGAAAATATATTGATGCGGGCGCGCAAACCGTATTAAGCGATATACCTGACTTAGCCTTTTAATAAAAAATCACCAGGAAATACGCTACCAGAATGTAATAACACCAGAGAAAGTCATTATAAAAAATGGCCATAACCTTTATGGCCGATATCACCATTTCATGATTTAGCGATTAAACAATACGAATGTGAGATTGAAATAAATACCGTCCTGAGCGGTAACCTCCTCATGCTTCAGCTAACTGAAAAGGGCAGATGATATGCACAATAAAATAAAAACAGCCGCGCCGTATGCAATGTTTTTTATGGTCTCATTCTCTGCATGCTCCGCTGGAATTTATAATAAAGATGGAAATAAGCTCGACCTGTACGGTAAAGTCGATGCGCGCCATGTTTTCTCAGATAATATTGCAGAAGATGGCGACAACTCTTATGCACGCCTGGGTTTTAAAGGTGAGACGCAAATTAATGATCAGCTTACCGGTTATGGTCAATGGGAATACAATTTCCAGCTGAATCACAGTGAAGGCGGTAGCGACGCGCAAACGGGGAATGCCACACGTTTAGGCTTTGCAGGTCTGAAAATGGTCGACTTCGGCTCGTTCGATTATGGCCGTAGCTTTGGGGTACTGTATACCGCCTCCGCCTATACGGATATGGCACCGGTCTACGGTTCCGGCACCATGACCACTAACGATAACTTCCTGTCAAAACGCTCAACCGGCCTCGCGACCTGGCACTCTCCGGAGTGGGGTGGATTAAATCTAACCCTGCAGTATCAAGGGAAAAATGACCGCGCAACCGCCAGACTGGCTAACGGGGATGGTTACGGTGCTGGCCTGACTTACAACATTACCGATGGACTGAGCATTGCGGCGGCAGGGATGAAAGCAAAACGGACGCTGACTCAGCAAGCTGACGGTCAGGGAGACGATGCCACCGCCTGGGTAACCTCTGCAAAATATGATGCCAGCCAGATCTATCTGGCCGCCATGTATGGCGAAGCCAGTGACGTTACGCCTTATGGACAGCTGGCACAGGTCGCTGACAAAACCCATAACGTTGAGGCAATTGCGCAGTACCAGTTCCTGAACGGTTTGCGCCCTTCAGTCGGTTTTGTCACGCAGCGTGGCGAAAACCTGCAGGGCGCAGGAAATTTTGCCGGGGGCAGTCAGACGATGCAGAAATATATTGCGGTGGGCACCTATTACTATTTCAACAAGAACATGCTGACCTACGTGGACTATCGCATTAACCTGCTGAAGGAAAACGACTTTACGCGTGCCACCGGCATTTCGACGAAAGACAGTATCGCTATGGGCCTGACCTATCAGTTTTAATCAGGCGGCCTCTGCCTGCACACAAGCTTTAACCTGTGTCGCTTCAATCCTGAAAATCGCTACTGTCGCGAGGCCGGCGAATGCCGGCTTTTTTTACGTCAGTCGCAAGGGGAAGGGTTACAGGGATGAGTCGTGCATGCCCAGGTATGCAACCTGACGGAGGTTTTCCAGCCACTTAACATACGCCTGATCCCATAACGCCGCGGGCGTGCCCGCCTTGCCAAGACCAAATCCATGTCCGCCTTTGCTGATTTGAATCAGCTCAACCGGCACGCGGTTGCGGCGACAGGTGTCGCGCATCAGCTCGGTGTTAAACGGATTTGAGGTGTGATCGTCCTCGGCCTGCGCCAGAAACGTGGGCGGATATTGCCGGGTGACATAGTTCTGCACTGACCAGTTCGCCTCATCCTGCGGCGTGGCATTTTTGCCGACCATCATCAGATGGGTATTAGTGTGCTGATAAGGCGCTTCCAGGGTAATAACCGGATAGATCAGGCCAACACTGTCGACTTTCGGCACCACTTCATCCAGCGGATCGATGGCCGGATACGATGCAAAATCTGGCCGCGCTGCCGCCAATCCCAGCAGATGTCCACCTGCCGAGAAGCCCAGTGCATGCACTTTGCGCTCAAAAGATCGTACCAGCCGGATGGCACGCTGCGCATCCTGCAGCGGTGCCAGCCGTCCCGCCTGCCACTTCTCATGCGGCAACCGGTAGCTGAGCACATAGGCGGTATAGCCACTGGCATTGAGCCAGCGCGCCACCGGCCAGGCTTCGCGGCCCATACCGATCCAGCGATAACCGCCGCCTGCAGCGATTAATACGGCTTCACCATTGGGGTTTTCCGGTTTAAAGCGCTGAATGGCCGGACTGACGATATTTGACCAGGAACCGGTGCTGTTAATATTTAACTGGCCGGATGGGCCGCCGCCGCCGGGCGGATCATCCGGCCAGAGGGGAATAATGTCATCGCGGGCAAATAATTTGCCGGTGGTCATGGAGAGCCCGAGCGCTCCCGTGCCGAGAATAAAGCGTCGACGCGTAATCATAATGCCTGTTGTGTGAAGCCCGAAATGTCAGCAAACCGTTGCGGTAGGCTAAAGAAGTATGAACAAATGCAAGTCTGGTGCACTGGCTGGCGATTATGTACGCAACAGCCCCTGAAAAGCCATAAAAAAACGCGCCCGGCAGGCGCGTTTTATTTCATTCCGTCTGGTTAATCTTCCTGCTGGAACTGCGCCATCACGGCCTGTTCACACTGCTGTTCGTTGACGCGCAGTTTGGCACGCTCATCGTCCCCCAGTTGCAGCCAGGCACTGGCCACTTCACGCGCAGACTCTTCGTCGAATTCGGGCTGATTCATTGCCGACGGTGACTGGCCGCCCGCCACGGTCGATTTCATCTGCTCAACGTAATGATCTGCAGTGGCGACCTTTTTCTCGCCGCTGACGATGTGGCATAACTGACTGGCGTAAACATTCTGCTCAGTGTCAGTGTCATCCGCCGCCAGCGCGCTGCCGGTGGCGAGGATACTCAGCAGCACTATCTGAGTTACTTTCATTCTTAACTCCTGTTCGTTCGGGTTAAACCTTGCGCTGAAGGGCTTCGAGGCGCTTCTGACGCCAGTTCAGCAGCGGCGTCACGGTGGTGCCGTGAACCACCACGCTGCAGACCACCAGCGTTAACGCCATATTGGTCATAATTTCCATCTGCGGGCCTTGCATCCCGTGCGTCCAGGCATAGGCGATGTAGTTCAGACTGCCAATCCCCCGGATGCCCAGCCAGCCAATCAGCAGGCGCTGCCCCAGCGGCAGTCCGGCTCGCATTGTTACCAGCCAGACGGCCAGCGGTCGCACCACCGCAAACAGCACCAGGCCAATCAGCACGCCGTAGATGTTCCAGTGCTGCGCCAGTGTGACGCCCAGCACCACCATCATGCCAGCCGCCAGTAAACGTTCAATAGTATCGCCAAAAGAGAGGGCGTCGCCTACTACAAACCCAATCGATTTGACCATATTCGTGCCGCCCTGATGCGCCAGACGCATGTTAGGATTCACCAGCGCCTCAGAGGGCAATATCCGCTCGTCGTCAGAGAGATCATCCGGCTGATGACGACGGAACACGCCCAGTTCTGCGCGGCGTAATCCCAGCCCGGCGGCAAAGGCTGCCAGGAAGCCGGAAGCACCCAGCCACTCCACCAGTGAATAACTCAGTGCTATCAGCGCCAGCGCCAGAAAATCATTGGGTGCGACATCGCCATTGGCATTGCGCAGTCGGGTCGCCAGCATGCCGATCAACTGCCCCAGGACAAAGCCGATGACAAGACCGCCGCCAATCGCCCAGAGCACTTCGACCGCGCCCCAGTGCGCCAGCATCGCGCCATTCAGGCTTTCGCCATTAAACAGCAGCAGCGCCAGCATCAGCAGTGGCAGCGCGGAGCCGTCGTTCATGCCCGCCTCGCTGGATATTGCCACGCGAAGTGAATCATCATCCTGTGCATCATTGACCGAGATTAAGCTCGCCAGAACCGGATCGGTCGGCGCGACAATCGCCCCAAACGCCAGCGCAATCGGCCAGTCTAATCCCACCAGGAAGTGTGCCAGTAGAGTCATTGCGGCGACGGTGAGCAGCATGGCGGGAAAGGCCAGCTTCAGCCCGGTGTGCCAGCAGTTGTTCTGCAGCGGCTGACGCAGCTTGAGACCGGTGATAAACAGCGAGGCTGCCATGGTGATTTCAGTGATGTGGGCCACGGCTTCGGAATGGGTAACGATATCAAGGTGGATAACATCAAATCCCCACGGGCCGCACAGCATACCCGCGATCAGAAACAGGCCAAATGAGGTAACTGGCCCCCGGTGAATCCAACCGGAAGCCAGCGACATCAGCAGCAGGAGGCCGCCCGTCGCTGCTGTCCAGGCTAAAAAGTTCATAACACTCCAGAATATTTCGGGTTTATGAATAAGCCTGGCACATTTTTTGACGGGCGAGGTGTCAGTTTTTCAGGTGACGACTGGCGAAGCGGACCGCGACAGCGGCTGCACCAGCTATGGTGGCGAGTGCAACCACGCCATTCCAGCCCCAGTGTGCCAGCGCCAGACTGCCCAGCGCCGCACCGGTCGCCATACCAATAAACACCACGGTAAACAGCAGGGCATTAAGGCGACTACGTGCTTCCGGGGCCAGGCCGTAGACCAGCGTCTGATGCGCCACCAGCGTGGCCTGTACGCCTAAATCAAAGCCGATAGTACAGACGACTATCAGCGCCAGCTGCGCCGGCATGGGCAGTAATGGCAGCAGGAACATCAGCGCAAAAGAGATCGTTACCAGCGCGGCACCCGCCTGCGTGACCCTTGCCGGACCAATGCGGTCAGCAAAACTGCCCGCCAGCGGTGCCGCCATGGCGCCCGCTGCACCGGCTAAACCAAAGGCTCCGGCAACGGCACTGTCCAGATGAAAGCGGTCGCTAAGCATTAATGCCAGTGTCGACCAGAAGGCGCTGAAGGCCACTGACAGCAGACCCTGAGCCAGCGCGGCCCGGCGCAGCGTCTGGTGGTGGCGCCACAGATGCACCAGCGACAGCAGCAGGCGCGGGTAGCTTACCGAGGTGCCTGGTGTGAAGCGCGGCAGCACACGCCACAGCGTCAGCGTAATCAGCAGCACCGCCAGCGCGGCAATCATATACATGGTGCGCCAGCCGAAATACTCCGCCACCACCCCACTGACCACCCGCGACAAGAGGATGCCGACCAGCAGCCCGGTCATCACCGTGCCGACCGTTTTACCCCGGCTGCGTTCCGGGGCCAGCGCCGCCGATGCAGGCACAATATCCTGCGCCACCGTAGCCGTCAGGCCGGTGATAAAACTGGCAATCAGCAGCGCGCTGAGCCCACCGGAAAAACCACACAGCAGCAGCGCTGCCACCAGCAGTAAGCCCTTGATAAAGATAATGGTGCGACGGTCATGACGATCGCCCAGTGGCGCCAGCAGCAGAATGCCCAGGGCATAGCCCGCCTGAGTCAGCATCGGCACCATACCGACTGCGCCAATGCCTGCGTTAAACTGTTTGCTGATGATATCCAGCATCGGCTGGCTGTAGTAAATCGACGCGACGCTGAGCCCGGCACCCGCAGCCAGGGTAAACACCAGCGGTGTGGAGAGCGATTCATTTTGAGTCTGGGTTGATATGGCTGACATGCTGTAATCCTCTTCATTTCGTACAACCATTAAAGCGCATCGCGGTTATACGCGGTAGACTGATATCAGGCAAAACCGTTATGCGTGGTACGTATGAACAATGCTAACAGCAGCGATCGCATCGACCTGATGCAGACCTTTATCCGTATCGTCGAGAGTGGCAGCTTATCGGCCGCCGCGGCCCAGCTGGGTACGACACAACCTACCGTCAGCCGTCGGCTGCAGACCCTTGAGCAGCGGCTGGGGCTGAAGCTGATCCTGCGCACCACGCATGCGCTGAAACTCACCGATGATGGTGAACGCTGCTACGCCCAGGCACGGCAGCTGCTGGCGACCTGGCATGCGCTGGAAGATGAGCTGACCGGCGCCAGTGCCGATCCGGTCGGTACACTGCGGGTTCGTGCCCCGCACGCCTTTGGTCAGGATCAGCTGATCGCCCCACTGGTGGACTATCTGCATCGCTATCCCCGGCTCAATATTGAGTGGATGCTGAACGATCGCACGCCCGACTTTATGGCCGAGAATGTCGACTGCGCCATTCAGGTCGGTGCGCCAACCGATCCCTCGGTGGTGGCGGTTCTGCTGGCCGAAGTGCCGCGCA
The DNA here is from genome assembly GCF_000816655.1 of Pantoea sp. MBLJ3. Taxonomy (NCBI): domain Bacteria; kingdom Pseudomonadati; phylum Pseudomonadota; class Gammaproteobacteria; order Enterobacterales; family Erwiniaceae; genus Pantoea; species Pantoea sp. MBLJ3. The sequence continues at coordinate 59,275 of NZ_JSUT01000013.1, read as the reverse complement.
TTGTGGTGGCGGCCCCGCACCTGCTGGCACAGTATCCGCCCATAGCGCAGATTGAACAGCTGCGAGATCTGCCATGGCTGGCCCTCACCAGTTTTTACCGTAACGAAGTGGCATTGCAAAAGATTGACGATGGCCAGCCGGTGAATCTGGCGATTACGCCACGGCTGAGCAGTGACAGTTTATATGCGGTGCGCAAAGCGGCGCTGGCGGGCATGGGTGCGGCAATTGTCTCCTCCTGGGCGGTACAGGAAGATTTAGCCGATGGCGACCTGGTTCAGCTGGTGCCTGCGTGGCAGGCACCACCGCTGCCGGTGTGGCTGACTTATCCCTGGGCGAGTTACTACCCGGCCAGGCTGCAACACTTTTTTGCGATGATTAAAGAGGTGATGCCGCAACTGGCGGGCACGCGTCCGGCGTCGCAGCCAGCAGGTCGTTCAGGGAAAACAGATCGGCAGGGATAACGCAGGGGCCCGCGTCAGCGGGCCACCAGGGGGATACTTTACTTTTTATCGTAGCGCGACATTTTGTCCAGCCAGCCCATCACAAAGGCAGAGAGCACAAAGGTGAGGTGGATAATCACGTACCACATGAGTTTGTCGTTTTCGACATTACGCGCTTCCATGAACACCCGCAGCAGGTGAATCGACGAGATGGCAACGATGGAGGCAGCGACTTTGTTTTTCAGCGAGCCGGAGTCCATCTTGCCCAGCCAGCTCAGCTTCTCTTTGTCTTCGTCGATGTCGAGTTTAGAGATGAAGTTCTCATAACCCGACAGCATTACCATCACCAGCAGGCCGCCAACCAGCGTCATATCCACCAGTGAGAGCAGCAGAAGAATCAGATCGTTTTCCGCAATGCTGAAAATGTTGGGCAGCAGGTGGAAAATTTCCTGGAAAAATTTAATGGTCAGCGCCAGTAATCCCAGCGAAAGTCCAATGTAAACCGGAGCCAGCAACCAGCGCGATGCATACATCAGGTTTTCGGTAAAACGTTCCATACAATCCCACGAATAATCAAACAGGACCGGCAGTATAACTGATCCACTGTGAAGTTATTTCAGCCCTTCGTCAGAAATTTCAGGGGCGGGCGGCAGCGGCAGCGAGAGACGAAATGCCGCGCCACCTTCGGGCCGGTTTTCGGCCCAGATCTGGCCGCCATGGCTCTCGATAATGGTTTTACAGATCGCCAGACCCAGCCCGACGCCCGGCACCGCCGACTCTTTATTGCCGCGCCAGAACTTATCGAATATCCGGGTTAAATCCTCTTCGGCAATGCCGGGTCCGCCGTCCCAGACCGCAATTTCCAGTCGTGATGCTGCACGCCAGGCGCGGATGCCGCGTGGCGCGCTATTACCGGCATACTTCAGGCTGTTCTCTATCAGGTTAGTGAAAACCCGCTCCAGCAGCGTGCTGTCCCCTTTGATCAGCACGATGTCATCCGGCAGGTCGAGCTGGACCTCATGCCCCTTGAGCGAGGGTGCCATGCTGCTCAGCGCCCCACCAATCACCTCTTCCAGCGCCAGCCACTCTTCCCGCAGATTGAGGCCGCCCGACTGAATGCGCGCCATATCCAGCATGTTGCTCACCAGCCGGATGGTGCTGAGCGTCTGCTCGCGAATCTGGCTGGCCTGCGGCACATATTTTGAGTTGTCACTGGCCAGGTCAAGCATCAGCATTTCTGCCTGACCAAACAATACGGTCAGCGGGGTGCGCAGGTCGTGTGACAGCGCCGACAGCAACGCATTGCGCAGCTGTTCACGCTCAGCTGAGAGACGGGACGCTGCCTCGCTGTGAGACAGCGCCATCCGCTCCAGGGCATTGGCGATCAGCACCGTAAAGGTTTCCACCAGCCGCTGCTGCTCAGGAATCATCAGCTGACGCAGGTTCTGCGGCTCCACCACCAGCAATCCCCGGCACTGCGCGCCGCTTTTCAGCGGCAGGATCTGATAAGGCACTGCCGGTAAGGTATCGGTGCCCGCGCCTGCAGGCTGGCCTTTGCTGTAACTCCATTTAGCAATCGCGCGATCCGGCTCGCTGGCCGGTAACGCATCGCCCACCGCTTTCAGCTCGCCCTGCTCATCGGGCAGCAGCAGCAGGCAGCGCGCCTGTAGCGTGGCGTCGAGCACACGCTGGCTGGTGGCGGCGATATCCTGCGGTGTCAACGCGCTGCCCAGCGATTTCGCCATCTCATAGAGCTGACGCGCCCGCTGCTCGCGGTAGCGCGCCACCCGCGCCTGATAGCGCACGCCTGCCGTAAGATTCCCGACAATCACGCCGACCGCCAGCATCACGCCAAAGGTCACCAGATATTGCAGGTCGGAGACCGCCACCGTGCCGGTGGGGGCCACAAAGAAGAGGTCGAAGGCGACGATATTTATCACCGTGGCGATCACCGACGGCCAGCGGCCATAGCGTAGTGCCACGATCACCACCGCCAGCAGGTAGATCATCACGCAGTTGGCGGGATCGAAATTGATCAGCACCGATTGCCCGGCTGCGGTCACCAGGATACAGAGCACCAGCGCCATCATCACGCCGCGCAGCTGAATGCGCCATTTTTCGCTGTTAACACGACCATCCGGCAGCGGATGCGGCGCATCTTTCAGCGGCTCATCCAGCGCCACGACCAGCAGATCGAGATCCGGGCCAAGCTGGCCCAGTCGTTCAGCAAAACTGTCACGCCGCCAGCGCCGAAGCGGGCGACGGCCGGTGACGATTTTGCCCAGATTGTGTTCGCGGGCATAACCCAGCACCGCTTCCGCTTCATCCGGTTCAGAAAGGGTGGCGGTTTCCGCGCCCAGCTCCTGTGCCAGCTGTAATGTGCGCAGGATGGCCCGTCGCCGTGCTTCCGGCAGCCGGTTGAGCCGGGGCGTTTCAACATAGACCGCGTGCCATTCGCTGCCCAGTCGCGCCGCCAGGCGGGCTGCGGTGCGCACCAGCTTTTCACTGCCGCTGTCGTCGCCAATACAGAGCAGAATAGCGTCGCGGGTGTGCCAGACGCGCTCCCGTCCCTGCTGATCGCGCCAGGCGCGCATCTGATCGTCTACCCGATCGGCGGTGCGGCGCAGCGCCAGCTCACGCAGGGCGAAGAGATTACCTTTACGGAAAAAGTTTTCGATGGCGCGCTCAGCACGATCGCCAATATAAACTTTGCCCTCTTTCAATCGCTGGCGCAGATCGTCGGGCGGCAGATCGACCAGCACCACTTCGTCGGCACTGTCAAAAAAGGGATCGGGTACGGTTTCGCGCACCTGAATGCCGGTGACGCCGCCGACCACATCGTTGAGGCTCTCAAGATGCTGCACGTTGACGGTGGTCAGGACGTCGATGCCCGCTTCCAGCAGCTCCTCAATATCCTGCCAGCGCTTGGGATGGCGCGAGCCCTTAACGTTGGTGTGCGCCAGCTCATCCATCAGGATGACGGCAGGATGGCGGGCCAGCGCGGCATCGAGATCAAACTCTGCATGACGCGAGCGGCCGGTCGCGCGACGCGGCAGCAGGGTTAATCCTGTCAGCAGCTGTGCGGTTTCCGGCCGTTCGTGGGTCTCTACCACGCCAATCAGCACATCCAGACCCTGCGCACGCAGCCGCTGTGCCTCCTGCAGCATGGCGTAGGTTTTGCCCACGCCAGCACAGGCACCAAAGTAAATTTTCAGCTGCCCGCGATGCGTTTCGCGGTTAGCCTGCAGCAGCGCGTCGGGATCGGGACGCTGGGGTTCGTGGTTCATCGCTTCCTTAACACCATTACAGTTCGTTGAGCGCCATATTCAGCTGCAACACGTTGATTGTCGGTGTGCCGAGGAATGGCATCAGTGGACGATGCGTCATCTTTTCAATCAGCGCCTCGACCTGCGCCACCGGCACCTTGCGGCTGGCGGCGACACGCGGCGCCTGCCAGCGCGCGGCCTCCGGCGAAATATCCGGGTCCAGCCCGCTGGCTGAGGCTGTGACCAGCTCGACCGGCACGGCAGCCGATGCCTGCGGGTTCGCGGCCCGCAGCGCAGCGACGCGATCGGCTACCGCTTTATCCAGCGCCGGATTGCTGGCGGCCAGGTTGCTGCCGCCTGAGGAGAGCGGGTTATAGGGTTTATCGCCTGTGGCTGAAGGGCGGCCCCAGAAATAGTTGGGCTGGGTAAAATTCTGGCCAATCAGTGCTGACCCGCGCGCCACGCCATCTTCCTCCAGTAGCGAGCCGCTGGACTGGGACGGAAACAGCCATTGCGCCAGACCAGTAGTAAGCAAAGGATAAACCACGCCGGTGACAAGCGTAAGCAGCAACAACAGTAAAATTGCCGGACGTAACTGACTCATTTTTCTCTCCTCAGGCCATGCCTGAAAACACTAACAGCAGATCGATCGCTTTGATGCCGACAAACGGCACCAGCAGGCCACCCAGACCATAAATCAGCAGGTTGCGGCGCAGCAGCGCAGCGGCGCTCAGTGGGCGGTAGCTGACGCCTTTCAGGGCCAGCGGGATCAGGAAGACAATCACCAGGGCGTTAAAGATCACCGCCGACAGGATTGCGCTGGCGGGCGAGTGCAGCTGCATCACGTTAAGCATGTTGAGCTGCGGATAGGTCGCCGCAAACGCCGCCGGGATAATGGCGAAATATTTCGCCACGTCGTTGGCGATACTGAAGGTGGTCAGCGAACCGCGCGTCATCAGCATCTGTTTACCGATGTGCACCACTTCCAGTAGCTTGGTCGGGTTAGAGTCGAGGTCGACCATGTTGCCCGCCTCTTTCGCCGCCTGGGTCCCGGAGTTCATCGCCACCGCCACATCCGCCTGCGCCAGTGCTGGTGCATCGTTGGTGCCGTCGCCGGTCATCGCCACTAAACGGCCTTCGGCCTGATACTGGCGGATCAGCGCCAGTTTGGCTTCTGGTGTGGCCTCTGACAGGAAGTCATCCACGCCCGCTTCTGCGGCAATCGCCGCGGCGGTCAGCGGGTTATCACCGGTGATCATCACCGTTTTGATACCCATTTTGCGCAGTTCGGCAAAGCGCTCTTTGATGCCGCCTTTCACGATATCTTTCAGCGCCACCACACCCAGCACATTTGCGCCTTCTGACACCACCAGCGGCGTGCCGCCACTGCGAGCCACCTCTTCCACCTGCGCATTCACTTCCGCAGGGAAACGGCCATGGTTCGCTTCGATATGGCGACGTACCGCATCGACCGCACCTTTGCGGATCAGCCGGTCCTGCACGTTCACGCCACTCATGCGGGTCTGGGCTGAGAACGGAATAAAGCTGGCGCCCATGCTGCTGAGATCGCGTTCACGCAGGTTAAATCGCTGTTTCGCCAGTACCACGATGCTGCGGCCTTCCGGCGTCTCATCGGCCAGCGAGGCGAGCTGCGCGGCGTCCGCTAGCTGCTCTTCGCTGACGCCTGGCGCGGGCAGGAACTGGGTCGCCTGACGGTTACCCAGCGTGATGGTGCCGGTTTTGTCCAGCATCAGCACATCCACATCCCCTGCGGCTTCCACCGCACGACCGCTGGTCGCGATGACGTTGGCACCCAGCATCCGGCTCATCCCCGCCACGCCAATCGCCGACAGCAGGCCGCCGATAGTGGTCGGGATCAGACAGACCAGCAGTGCCACCAGTACCGTGACGCTGACCGGTGTGCCGCCCCATGCCGAGAACGGCCAGAGCGTCACGGTCGCCAGCAGGAACACGATGGTCAGTGATACCAGCAGGATGGTCAGGGCGATCTCATTTGGCGTTTTGCGGCGTTTTGCGCCTTCCACCATGGCGATCATCCGGTCAAGGAAGGTTTCGCCCGGGTTGGCGCTACAGGTGATCACCAGCCAGTCAGAGAGAATACGGGTACCGCCCGTCACGGAAGCAAAGTCACCCCCTGACTCACGAATAACCGGTGCAGATTCACCGGTAATGGCGCTCTCATCCACTGAGGCACCGCCCTCCATCACTTCACCGTCACAGGGAATGATATCGCCCGCTTCTACCAGCACCGCATCGCCTTTGCGCAGCGCATCGGCACTGACCTGCTGCCACTCGGCACCATAGCGCGCCGCTGAGAGTTTTTTGGCAAAGCTGGTCTTTTTGACGCCTTTCAGGCTGCTTGCCTGGGCCTTGCTGCGCCCTTCTGCCAGCGCCTCTGCCAGGTTGGCGAACAGCACGGTGAACCAGAGCCAGACCGCAATCGCCCCGGTAAAGCTGGCGCTGCCGCTGATGCGCCCGGTCAGCATGCCCACCGCCAGCAGCGAGGTGAGGATGCTGCCGAGGTAGACCACAAACATCACCGGGTTACGGAACTGTACCCGGGGATCGAGCTTTTTCACCGCATCCCAGGCCGAGGTACGCAGCAGGGCTGCGTCAAATAACGCCTGTTGTTGACGACTCATGAGGATTGTCCCTGAACAAGTTGCAGATGCTCAGCCACCGGGCCCAGCGCCAGAGCAGGAATAAAGGTCAGTGCACCCACCAGCAGCACGGTGCCAATCAGCAGTGCAATAAACAGCGGACCGTGAGTTGGCAGTGTGCCGTTACCTACCGGCTGCACTTTTTTCACTGCCATCGCACCGGCAATCGCCATCACCGGGATGATGATGCCGAAGCGGCCCAGCAGCATGCAGACAGCCAGTAACAGGTTCCAGAACGGCGTGTTGGCACTCAGTCCGGCAAAGGCACTGCCATTGTTGTTAGCCGCCGAGGAGACCGCGTAGAGCACTTCGCTGAAGCCGTGAATGCCCGGGTTCGCCATTGCGCTGCGTCCGGAGTCGGTCATCATCGCCAGGGCGGTGCCGATCAGCACCAGCGCCGGGGTGACCAGAATCGCCAGCGCGGTCATTTTCATCTCCCACACATCGACTTTTTTGCCCAGGAATTCCGGGGTACGGCCAATCATCAGTCCGGCGATAAACACCGCCAGCAGCACAAACAGCAGCATGCCGTAGAGACCGGCACCAACGCCGCCAAACACCACTTCACCCAGTTGCATCAGCCACATCGGCACCATGCCACCCAGCGCGGTAAAGGAGTCGTGCATGGCATTGACCGCACCGCATGAGGCAGAAGTGGTAATGACCGCGAACAGGCTGCTGTTAAGGATGCCAAAGCGCGTCTCTTTGCCTTCCATGTTGATGGCGCTGTCGGCCCCAAGCTGAAGGAAATGCGGGTTGCCCTGCAGTTCGGCCCACATCACGACGGCGACCGCCGCCACAAACATCAGCGTCATCGCCCACAGCAGCATGTGGCCCTGACGACGGTCACGCACACTTTCGCCAAACGCGAAGCAGAGCGCTGCCGGGATCAGGAAGATGCTCAGCATCTGCACCAGATTCGTCAGTACCGTCGGGTTCTCAAAGGGATGTGAGGAGTTGGCGTTAAAGAAGCCGCCGCCGTTGGTGCCCAGCATTTTGATCGCTTCCTGCGACGCCACCGGTCCCATCGACAGCGTCTGCTGCACGCCTTCCAGCGTGGAGAAGCTGTGATAAGGCGAGAAGTTCTGGATGCTGCCCTGACTGACAAAAAACAGCGCCATCAGCAGGCTGATCGGCAGTAAGACGTAGAGCGTGATGCGGGTCAGATCGCGCCAGGCGTTACCCAGGGTCGCAGAGCTGCGATTGGCGAAGCCACGGATCAGCGCAAAGGCCACGGCGATACCGGTCGCGGCAGAGAGGAAGTTCTGCACCGTCAGGCCCACCATCTGACTGAAATAGCTCAGGGTGCTTTCGCCACTGTAGGATTGCCAGTTGGTGTTGGTCACGAAGCTCACGGCGGTGTTCAGCGCCAGATGCCAGCTCAGGCCAGGCAACTGCTGAGGATTCAGCGGCAGTGAGCCCTGCAACAGCAAAATGCCCAGCAGCACCACGAAACCCAGCGCGTTGAACAACAGAATTGCCAGCAGGTAGTGAGGCCAGCGCATGTCCGATGCCTGCGCGCCCAGCAGTCGCCACAGTGGCGCTTCCAGGCGGGCAAACACCGGCTTATCAGCTACTAACGAAGCCAGGCCCCGTCCGAGCGGCTGCGCCAGTACCATCAGCAGCACCAGATAAAATGCGATGAGTAGAAAAGCATTGGCCGCCATCAGAAGGCCTCCGCGTTTAACAGGGCATAGATCAGATAGCCCAGTAACAACACCACCAGCACAATGCCAGTTATTACGCCCACGCTCACAGGAACCTCCAGAGGATTGGATTTATGGCTCAGCTTGCGCGAGGGCGTATAAAGACGGGGTTAAAATGCAGCGGGCGGGCGTAAAAATAGTGTAAAAATGGCGAAAAATCAGGCGACTTCCAGCGCCCAGATACGATTAAGATCGACGTTACCCCACAGCTTGCTGTCTTCTGCACCGACAATGCTGTCGGTGCAGAAGCTGTCGCCGAGGTCGAGCTCTTCCGGTTTCACTTCACGCTGAGCGTGCAGCGACCAGAAAACGTGCACACAGGGACGCATCAGCGATTTCTCACCCGCTTTCACCACTAACGCCACCCGGCCAGAGGCCAGACGCACCAGCGATCCCACCGGATAGATACCAATGGTTCTTACGAAGGTGTGCAGTAATGCAGGGTCGAAATGCCCGCGCCAGCTCAGCATCTGATGCATCGCCTCTGCTGGCGTCCAGCCGTTGCGATAGGAGCGGGTCGAGGTGACGGCATCATAGACATCACACACCGCCGCCATTCGGGCGTAAAACGAAATCGCCTCGCCTTTCAGGCGGTGCGGATAGCCGCTGCCATCATATTTTTCATGATGATGAAGAGCGATATCGAGCAGATCGTCGTCAGCGTTGGCCTCTATCAGCATCTGCGTGCCGACCACCGGATGCTCACGCATCACCCTGAACTCCTCTTCAGTCAGCTTGCCCGCTTTGTTCAGGATCGCCAGTGGCACAGCCGCTTTGCCGACATCATGCAGTAAACCGCCCATGCCCACCCGGCGCAGCTGCTGCTCATCCAGCCCGAGTTTTTTACCCAGCGCAATCATCAGCCCGCAGACCGCCATAGAGTGCAGATAGGTGTAGTCATCATGATTTTTCAGCCGCGCCACGCTCAGCATGGCGGAGGGTTCACGCGTGATCGATCCGGCGATTTCATCCACCAGGTCCATCATATAATCGAGCTTCAGGCCGTTACCCAGCCGCGCTTCGTTGAACATCGCCCGCACTTTCGGTTTGCCCTGCTGAAAGATCTGCTGCGCCTGATCCATTTCCTGAAAAAACGGAGTGCGGCCAATGGTTCTTTTTGCGACCGTGGTGGCGATCGGCGTCTGAACCGATCGATCGAGGTCGATCCAGAGCTGGCGGATCCCTTCGCTGCGTAGCGTGGCAATTTGTCGTGGATCGGTGATCAGCATCTGATTATGAATGCGCTGCTCTTTTATCCACCAGACTTCCAGCTTGTGGATAAACATCCCCGGGCGCAACTCATCAATGGTAATCAGCTTAATCACGCTATCACTCCTTAACATTAACGGTTGGGATAAGGTGATATCGGCAGCCGGGCTGATTTTCTTCAGGCTGTTTTGTGCGAAGTCTGGGGTCGGGAGAGCGGTCAGAGGAGAGGCATCCTGCCTCACGTCCGTTTCGCAGGGTTACGTCATTGGTGTGGTTACACCACGCGTGTCAGCACGGGCTCACCACGGGAAAATGCCAGCATGTTCTCAAAGACCAGGTCAGCCATCGCCGCCATGGTTTCGCGGGTGCTGCTGGCGATATGTGGCGTAATGACCACATTGTCACGCTGGCGCAGTGCGTCAGGCACCTGCGGTTCCTGTTCAAACACATCCAGCCCCGCTCCGGCGATCCGTCCGGTTTCCAGCGCCGCCACCAGCGCCTGCTGATCCACTACGCTGCCGCGTGCAATGTTAATCAGATACCCCTCTGGTCCCAGCGCCTCTAGCACATCTGCGTTGATAATATGGCGCGTTGCGGCACCGCCAGGCAGCGTCAGCACCAGGAAATCGGCCCGCTGCGCCAGGTCCACCAGGCTCTCGTGCCGGGTATAGGGCACATCGGGGCGTGAACGCGGATTATAGTAATGAATCTGCATATCAAACGCCTGCGCACGCCTTGCCACCGCCTGGCCGATATTGCCCAGCCCGACAATGCCACACACCTTACCGCCAATTTTGCTGCTCAGCGGAAAGCGGCCCTGCGCCCAGTGCCCGGCGCGCGTGAAACGATCGGCCTCACTGATGCGGCGCGCCACATCCAGCAGCAGCGCCATCCCCAGATCGGCGACGCAATCATTCAGCACCTCTGGCGTGTTGGTCACCACAATGCCGCGAGACCGGGCAGCTTCCGTATCAATGCTGTCATATCCGACACCGTTACTGCAGATCGCTTTCAGGTTGGGCAGCGCAGCGATTAGCGCAGCCGGTGCGCCCATCACCGCATTGCCGCTGGTCACCAGTATGTCGATCTCTGTTCCCTGCTCAGCCAGAAAGGCCGCCTCATCCTCCGCCTCCCACAGCCGGAAGGCGGTGAACGACTGTTCGATATTCTCAATCAGCTGCGGTGGCAGAAATTTCCCTTTGATCAGCACTTTACATTGCTTTAATGCCATCTTCTTTCTCCTGATTGTTAAATGATGCCGTGCGTCCGGTCTCTTCGCCGACACGTTCAATCGGCCCCATCACCAGCAGGAACAGCAGCGCCGCGACCACGCAGTGTGCCGCCACAAACGCCAGTCCAATGCTGTAGCTACCGGTCAGCCCAACGATGATGCCGAACAGCAGCGGCGTGGTGAAACCGGCAATATTGCCGATGCCGTTAAAAATGGACCCCGCCAGACCCACCGCCTCTTTGGGTGCGGTATCACTGATCACCGTCCAGGTGCCTGCGCCAGCCGCGATGCCTTTACCAAAGAAGGCGAAGGACATAATGGCGATGATGCCGCCGTTACCGGGAATAATCGCCGCCAGCACCAGGCTGGACGCCATCAGCATGCCGACGATATAGGGCGTTTTACGCGCCCAGGAGACGCTCCAGCCTCGGGCGATTAACTTGTCTGACAGGTAACCGCCACTGATGCCGCCCAGAAAACCGAACAGCGCTGGCGCAATAGTGGCGAATCCCGCTTCCATGATGTTCATGCCGCGCGCCTGCACCAGATAGATTGGAAACCAGGTAATAAAGAAGTAGCTGAGCGCAATGATGCAGTACTGACCGAGATAGGCGCACCAGAGCATGCGATTGGTGAGCAGCTTTCTGAACATCGCTTTGCTGACCGGTGGTCGCGCTTTCAGCGTCTGCGCCGCATCGATATCCACCAGCGCGCCACCGTCGACAATGTGGCGCAATTCACTTTCCGATACGCCGGGGTGGTTGCGTGGCTCGCGCATCCAGGCCGCCCAGACCAGGACCGCCACCAGACCGATGCCGCCCAGCACAAAGAATGGCCATTCCCAGCCAAAGCGCGAGACCAGCCAGCCTGAAAGCGGCGAGAAGATAGCGACAGCAAAATATTGCGCCGAGCTGAACAGCGATGATGCGCGTCCCCGCTCTGCGCCCGGAAACCACATAATGACCACGCGCGCATTAGCGGGAAAGCTGGGTGCCTCTATGAGTCCCAGCATAAAGCGCAGTCCAAACATCAGCATCAGCGCGCCGGTCATGCCGCTGGAGAACTCGCCCACAAATCCCATCGCCAGCGTTGAAACTGACCAGAGCGCCAGTGTAACGCCATACACTTTTTTGGCCCCGAAGCGGTCAAGCAACAGTCCGCCAGGAATCTGACCGATGACATAGGCCCAGCTGAAAGCAGAGAGGATCAATCCCAGCTGGATCGCTGACAGACCGAACTCCTCTTTGATTGCCGACCCGGAGATCGAGAGGATCGAGCGGTCGGCGTAAGCCACAACCGACAGAAACAGGATCAGGCAGAGGATCCCGATGCGGACATGGGTCGTCCGTTGAGGCGTTTGTTCTTTAGGCATGAGCTGAATTCCTTAAAAAGCGGCAGGTTGCGCCACGAGGTTTTTTTCAGGAATAACGCTGAGAATTCCCGCTTCTGGAAATATAGATAGGAGGCTAACGATGGGTCACTGTGCAGATGTCAGGATCGTCTGGCCCGATTAAACGGTTTTCTGACAATCCTCACAACTGCCCGTGCGGCACTGCACAAAAGCGCGAAAAGCTGCGGCTCACTACTGAAGAGTGTGCACCAGGTCGGGGATTTCCCCCGCGCTGACCGCTATGACAAGGCGATTTTACGGCAAAATGTGGCGGCGCTAGCAAGAGTGAAAAGGACCGGTTGTCAAACCTGATGGCAGTTTCTAATCTGCAAATGATCCTGCCTTTCCATTTTTATAATAAATGAAAATTTCATTCCATCCGGTATCCTCGGGAGCTTCTAATGAAAAAACATGCATGGGCAATACTCTGTCTGCTCTCTCTTTCAACACCGGCGCTGGCTGAGAAGATAGGTGTCTCGATGGCCTATTTCGACCAGAACTTTCTGACCATCATCCGCCAGTCGATTGAGAAAGAGGCTAAAGTGCGCCAGCTGGAGGCGCAGTTCGAAGATGCACGTGGCGACGTGGGGCGTCAGACCGACCAGGTGCAGAGCTTTATCAGCGCCGGGGTGGATGCGATTATCGTCGACCCGGTGGACTCGGCCAGTACGCCAGCCCTGACAAAACTGGCGCAGCAGGCTCATATTCCACTGGTCTATGTTAACCGCTCACCGGGCGATAAAACCCTGCCGCCAGGCGTGGTGTTTGTTGGCTCTGACGAGCGCGAGTCAGGCACGTTGCAGATGGAAGCGCTGGCAAAGCAGGCCGGTTACCGTGGCAACGTCGCCATCATGATCGGCAACCTCAGCGATGCGGGCGCGCTTCAGCGCACCAAAGATGTGGAGCAGGTGGTGGCGAAGTATCCCAATATGAAAGTGGTGCTGAAGCAGACCGCTAACTATGCGCGCAATGAGGGGATGGATTTAATGCTCAACTGGCTGTCGAACGGTGAGGATATCGATATTGTCGCCGCGAACAACGACGAAATGGCAATTGGCGCCACGATGGCCATTGCTCAGGCGAAGCCGAAGAAAACCATTCTGGTGGGCGGGATTGATGCCACGCCGGATGGCCTGAAAGCGCTGGCCAGCGGTAAACTGGCCGTAACCGTGTTCCAGGATGCCGTGGGTCAGGGCAAAAAATCAGTTGAAGTGGCGCAGCAGATGATCAAAGGCCAGAAGGTAGATTCTCACCAGTGGATCCCGTTTGAGCTGGTAACGAAGCAGAATATGCAGCACTACAGCAATAAAAATCCGTAATGCAACACGGAGCGGCCGTGATGCCGCTCCGGTTATCACTTCTCGTGCAGCAGCTTCGCCATCATCACCACGTCGCGGAACTGACCGTCGCGGAGTGCCGCCTGGCGCATCACCCCTTCCCGCTCAAAGCCCAGCCGCTCATAGAGCCGCAGCGCCCGTTCGTTGTCGTGAAACACCTCCAGCTCCATACGGGTAATGCCCAGCCAGTTGCGGGAGTAGTCCATTGCGGTGCGAATCAGCCGCTCACCGACCCCGCGACCGCCGAAATCGGGATGCACGCCCAGTCCAAAACTGATGCAGTGGCGGGTTCGCGGCTTGTTATCGACAAACAGCGTCAGCTCACCCACCAGCTCGCCATCAATTTCTGCCACAAAGGCGATAAACCCCTCGGCGTCCATTCGGGCAATTTTTTTCTCCCAGGTCGCAACGCTGGGAAACGGCAGTTGCAGTGTCCAGGGATAGACATCGGGATGACTGTAGAGGCGCTGATAGGCGGCAGCATCCTGCGGTTCCCGTGCCCGAATAATGATTTCCATATTTTCTCCTTTTAGCCGAACGGGGTTCATGCACTAAGCTGTAGCTCTTTACCGGACGGAAAGAGTATCGCTATGTTGTATCGTCGTTTTGAGCGTTTTATCAATATATTTCATGATGCACCCACCGATTCACCGCCCTCAACGGTCTGGTCGTTTTACCTCTACTACCTGCGCCAGGTCTGGCCCAGTTTCGCAGCACTGCTGATGGTGGGGCTGGCGTCAGCGCTGATCGAAGTGTCGCTGTTCAGCTATCTGAGCCGCATTATCGATATGGTGAACCACTCCACACCCGCCAGCCTGTTTCAGGATAACTGGCCAATACTCCTGTGGATGGGAGCAGTGGCGCTGATTCTGCGGCCGATTTTTATCGCCCTGCACGACATGCTGGTTCACCAGAGCATCAGCCCGGGCATGACCAACCTGATCCGCTGGCAGAATCACAACTATGTGCTGCGCCAGAGCCTTAACTTCTTCCAGAACGATTTTGCAGGTCGTATCGCCCAGCGCATCATGCTGACCGGCAGTTCACTGCGTGATTCCGCGGTGCAGCTGGTGGACGCTATCTGGCACGTGCTGATCTACGCCGTGACGTCGCTGGTGTTGTTTGCGGATGCCGACTGGCGACTGATGATCCCACTGATTATATGGATGGTCGCTTACAGCGCCTCGCTGCGTTTCTTTGTGCCCCGCGTCAAAGCCCGTTCGGTGGTCTCTTCAGAGTCGCGTTCGAAGCTGATGGGCACCATTGTTGATGGCTATACCAATATTGCCACCATCAAGCTGTTCGCCCACAGCGATCTGGAGCGTAAGTATGCGCGTGAGGCGATGCAGGAGCAGACGGAAAAAACTCAGCACGCTGGCCGCATGGTCACCAGCATGGATCTGACGCTGTCAGCACTGAACGGCCTGCTGATTGTCTCTACATCCGCGCTGGCGCTGTGGTTGTGGAGCCAGTCGCTGATCAGCGTCGGCGCCATTGCGCTGTCGACCGGTCTGGTCATCCGCCTGGTCAATATGTCTGGCTGGATCATGTGGGTCGTCAATGGCATCTTCGAAAATATCGGTACGGTTCAGGATGGCCTGAAAACCATTGCGCAGCCGCTGAGCGTGCAGGATGCGCCGCAGGCTAAACAGCTTAAGGTGACGCGCGGCAACATCCGATTCGAGGATGTGCGCTTTGACTATGGCGGTGGCCGTCAGGTGATTAACGGCTTTAATCTCGACATTAAACCGGGCGAGAAGATTGGTCTGATTGGTCCTTCGGGGGCCGGTAAATCGACGTTAGTGAACCTGCTGCTGCGTCTTTATGACCTTAACGGTGGGCGGATTGTGATCGACGATCAGGATATCGCCGCAGTGACGCAGGAGAGCCTCCGCAGCCAGATTGGCATGATTACGCAGGACACCTCGCTGCTGCACCGTTCGATTCGGGAAAACCTGCTCTATGGTCGCCCTGACGCCAGCGAGGAGGAATTACAGCTTGCGATTCACCGCGCCCGCGCCGATGAGTTTATTCCGCTGCTTTCCGATTCACTGGGCCGCACCGGGCTGGATGCACACGTGGGGGAGCGTGGCGTGAAACTGTCGGGTGGTCAGCGTCAGCGTGTGGCGATTGCCCGCGTGCTACTGAAAGATGCGCCGGTGCTGATCATGGATGAGGCCACCTCGGCGCTGGACTCCGAAGTGGAAGCGGCGATTCAGGAGAGCCTGGAGTCACTGATGCAGGGCAAAACCGTTATTGCGATTGCACACCGCCTGTCGACCATCGCGAAGATGGATCGACTGGTGGTGCTGGATAAAGGCGGTATTGCTGAGATGGGCAGCCATCACGAGCTGCTGGCGCAGAACGGTCTGTATGCCCGTCTGTGGCAGCATCAGACCGGTGGCTTTGTCGGCATCGATTAATCGCCGCGTCGATAGGGTAAGGCGTCGCGTGCTTCTTCCGCCCAGCCGCGCACGCCTTCCCGCTCCTGCACCAGAAAATCGGCCACGGCATCGCGCAGGCCGGGATGCAGCAGATAGTGCCAGGAGTGGGTAATCTGCGGCTCAAAGCCGCGCACCAGCTTGTGCTCGCCCTGCGCACCCGCATCAAATCGCGTCAGCCCTTCATCCATGGCTAAATCCATTCCCTGATAGAAACAGGTTTCGAAGTGCAGCCGATCAAACTCCGCCAGGCAGCCCCAGTAGCGGCCATAGAGCGAGTGGCTATCCCGCAGATAAAAAGCCATTGCCGCCGGTTGCTGCTGTAAGCGGGCGATCACCACCACAATATTCTGCGGCATTCGTTCCGCCAGCAGACTGAAGAAGTCGCGCGTCAGATAGGGCCGCTGACCGCGCACCGCATAAGTGTTGGCGTAACAGGTATAGACAAAATCCCACTGATCTTCGCGCAGCTCATCACCGCGATAGCGGTCAAACACAAAACCACTCTGCGCCACCTGTTCACGCTCTTTACGCAGCTGTTTGCGCTTGCGCGACATCAGCGTGTCCAGGAAATCCTGAAAATCGCGGTAGCCGCGATTATGCCAGTGATACTGACAACCGAGCCGTAAGAGCCAGTCGGGCTGATCGGCCAGCAGCGCGTTAGCCTGCGCATCGGTAAAATTGATGTGCGCACCGCTTAAGCCCTGCTGCAACAGGCTTTCCGGCAGGGCTGAAACCAGCTGAGACGCGGCAGAGGCTTTTCCCAGCAGGCGTGCACCGGTGACCGGGCTGAAGGGTATCGCGCCCAGCCATTTCGGGTAGTAGCGGATGCCGGCGCGCTGGCTGGCATCCGCCCAGGCGTGATCAAAGACATATTCGCCCTGTGAATGGCGTTTGCGGTAGCCCGGCAGCGCGGCGCGGGTCACGCCCTCTTCCCGCCACAGCAGATGGTCAGGCTGCCAGCCCGCCTCAAACCGTACGCTGCCACTCTCTTCCAGCGTCAGCAGAAAGGCGTGGCGCAAAAATGGCTGGTCATCAGGCAACAGCGCATCCCACTCGGCGGCCGGAATCTCCGCCAGTGACGTCAGGTGAATCAGCGACATGAAATACTCCAGTGAACGTCGGGCAGAGAATCAGTCAAACAGGTTTTCCGCGCCAGCGAAAGGGTCAAGGCACGCAAAGTGAAGGCTGCATCGCCTGGCCACAGCCCCTATACTGCGACTTTACCTCCTCAGGACTTCGCCATGGATCGACTCGATTGTGACCGGATGTTTGTCACGGTGCTGGAAACCGGCAGCTTTTCTGCCGCGGCGTTGCGTCTCGGCACCAGCAGCAGTCAGGCATCAAAACTGGTTTCAAAGCTGGAGCAGCAGCTCGGCGTGCAGCTGTTTAAGCGCAGCACGCGCGCGCTGTCGCCCACCGATGTCGGACGCAGCTATTATGAGCGGGTGAAGAATCTGCTCGATGCCTTTGAGGCGCTGGATGCCAGCGTGCGTGAAAGTGCGACGACGCCCACCGGCAGGCTGAAAATCAGCGCACCCGGCTCCTTTGGCACGGCGGTATTGTCTCAGGTGCTGGTGGCGTTTGCCCGCCGCTATCCGTTGATTGAGCTGGATGTCAGCTTTTCAGACCGGGCCGTGAACATCGTCGATGAAGGTTTTGATATGGCGATCCGCATCGGCACGCTCAGCGACAGCAGCCTGGTGGCGCGCAAGCTGAGCGAAGTGCATGTGCGTATCGCCGCATCACCGGTCTATCTGGAGCAGTTCGGCACGCCGCAGCACTGGCGTGACATGGCACAGCATCAGTGCATTATCGACACCAATTTTCGCGATCCCTGGCACTGGCCGTTTACCAGCGGGGACGGCAGCAGTGAAATTGTGACTGTGCCGGTGCGTGGACGTTTGCGCTTCGCCAATACTGAAGCCTGTCTGCAGGCCGCCATCGCTGGTCTGGGCATTGCGCGTTTGCCCGGTTTTATTGCGGCCCCGGCGCTGCAACGTGGGGAGATTGTCCGGCTGCTGGAAAACTTTGAGACGCCACCGCTAGGCTTGTTTGCGGTTTATCCGCCCGCCCGTCATCTGCCACATCGGGCACGCCTGCTCATCGACTTCCTGGTGACGCACTTCACGCACGCTCCACCGGCGTGATTTCTTCCATACTGGAAGAAATCATTGTCTTGCAGACCCGATTATCAGTCGTTTAGTCATCAGTTAAGCTACTTTTCTCACCACAGAGGAGTTGCGCGATGTTAGTAGAAGGCAAATGGAGTAGTGACTGGCATCCGGTGCAGGCTACCGATAAACAGGGCGGATTTGTTCGCCAGACATCCGGTTTCCGGCACTTTATCAGTAGCGATGGCTCGACTGAATTCGCCGCCGAACCGGATCGTTACCACCTCTATGTGGCGCTGATCTGCCCGTGGGCGTCACGTGCACTGATGGCCCGCAAGCTCAAAGGGCTGGAGTCGCTGATTAGTGTCACGGTGGTTGAGCCGCAGCTCGGGGCTCAGGGCTGGCGCTTCGGCACGTTTCCCGGCGCACAGCAGGACCCGCTGAATAACGCGCAATATCTGCATGAAATCTATACCCGTGTCGCGCCCGATTATACCGGCCGCGCCACCGTGCCGGTGCTGTGGGACAAGAAGACCGGCACCATCGTCAATAATGAGTCCGCTGACATTGTGCGCATGTTCAACAGCGGCTTTGGCGATCTGGCCGATAACCGCATCGATCTCTATCCCGCCGCGCTGCGCCAGGAGATTGACGCGCTGAATGAGAGTCTCTATCCGCGCCTGAATAACGGTGTTTATCGTGCTGGCTTCGCCACCACCGCCCTCAGCTATCAGCAGGCATTTAATGACGTCTTTAGCCAGCTCGATGAACTGGAAGCCCTGCTCAGCGATGGTCGCACCTTCCTGCTGGGAGAACGGCTGACTGAATCCGATATTCGCCTGTTCGTGACGCTGATTCGCTTTGACGCCGCCTACCATGGCCTATTCAAATGCAACCTGCGCCGGATACGCGACTATATGCTGCTGAATCGCTATCTTAAGAGCATGTTATCGGTCTCCGGCGTACGTGAGACGGTCAGTATCGATCACATCAAACAGGGTTATTACTCGATCAAGGCGCTGAATCCGAACGGGATTGTTCCGGCTGGCCCGGATATGAGTGAATACAATTTGTAAGGGCATAAGCTAAAGGAGCAATGATGGCAAAAGCACTGGTAATTTTTCTGCATGGCGTGGGCAGTAACGGCGACGATCTGGCACCAATTGGCCGTCACTGGGCGACGCTGTTGCCGGATGTGATTTTTGCCTCTCCCAATGCGCCTGAACGTTTTCCCGGTGGTTTTGGCTGGCAGTGGTTCAGCCTGGCGGACATCACACCTGAGAACAGGCCTGCCCGTGTTCGGGCAGCGCGGGCGGCATTTGATGCAACCCTTAGCGAGATTATTGCGCAGCACGGCTTCGCGGAACGCTGGCAGGATGTGGTGCTGGTCGGCTTCTCGCAGGGATCGATCATGGCGCTGGATGCCCTGGCCTCAGGCCGTTATCCGCTGGCTGGCGTGGTCGCCTTTTCCGGGCGCCTGGCGGTTGACGGTGAATTAACCCCGCAGGCTCATGTGCCCGCGCTGCTGATTCACGGTCAGGCCGATGAGGTGATCCCGTGGCAGGAGAGCGAATCTGCCGCAGCACGACTCCAAGCCGCAGCGGTGCCGGTCGACGCGCGCTTTGAACCCGCCACCGGCCACACTATTTCCGCTCAGGGTGCTATGCACGCCGCCGGATTTATCGGCCAGTGTTTACAGGATTAACCCCAGTAGCGGTTTAACGCCTGCCAGGCATGACGTGCTGCGACGTCGGGCGGCAGGCGTTTCAGCGTATCATTAAAGACTTCGATGCCCACCGGCCCCTGATAGCCCGCACTTTTCAGCTTATCGACGAAGCGTTCAACATCAATAATGCCATCGCCGGGCAACTGACGATGGTGTTTTGCCATCGCCATCAGGCTCTGCTTATCCTGCGCGGGAACCGCGGCCATATCACACAGCTGCACTTCATAAATACGGTCGGCAGGAATGCCGTCCAGCTGCGAGGCGTCACCGCCCAGTGCGCAGATATGGAAAAGATCCACCACCAGCCCGATATTGGGCTGATCGAGCCGCTGCAATCGCTGCCACGCCAGCGGCAGCGTATTGTCCACGCTGCACCAGGCCATCGGCTCATACATAATGCGCATGTTGTAGCGTGCAGCTTCAGAGGCCATCCAGCGCAGGTCATCATCAATCTGGTCGGCGCAGCAATCTTCGCGGGTGCTGGCCGGTGCCTGAATCGTGTCGCAGCCCAGCGTCCGGGCAATCTGTATAAACTGGCGCAGCTCTTCGCGCTTCTGGCATCGTAGCGCACCCGGTGCGCCGGTAAAATCGCGCAGCACCTGCAGATTAGTAAAGCCAGGTCCCTTCAGTGCGCTGATCTCAGCCAGTGCTGCCGCACCGCCCTCGTATGCGTCAACATCCTCGCGCCAGATCTCGACCTGATCAAAACCGGCGTCGCGCGCCGCCTGCAGTTTCTGGTCGGGTTCACCGTTTAACAACACCAGGTTAAGGAAGGTAGGATTGGTTCGCATGGCTCGGCTCCTTAATCGTCCGGAATAATCGGTGACGTTCAGCGTTACGCCCGCAATAGCCATGCGGGCGTAAAACCTGAAACAGTATCTACCTCTTAAGCGTTAAGACAAGCGCCGATTAGCCAGATCAGCCCAGCAGCGTGACCAGCGCAAAACCCGCAAACGCCATCAGCAGTGAGCCAATCACATGCACCAGCGCGCTGGCCATCGCCCACATATATTTTCCGGTCTGAAGCAGACCCATTAATTCCGCAGTAAACGAGGAGAATGTTGTCAGGCCGCCACAGAGTCCGGTGACGATCAGCAGTTTCCAGATCGGGTCCACGTCGGGATGGCGCACAAACCAGGCCATTGCGCCGCCGATCACCAGCCCGCCGATCAGATTCACCAGCAGCGTGCCCGGCGGCAGATTAGGAAAGAGCGCATTAAAACGCATCGAGAACAGCCAGCGCAGTACACAGCCGGCAGAGCCGCCGATCATCACAGCCAGTAACGGTTTAAACATGTGTTGCTCCTGATAACAGAGTAATGCCGGGCTGAGGGGGGAAAGGCAGAGATAAACTGCGCCTGACACCTCAGCTCCCGCGAAAGGATTGAGTGTCAGGCGTCATCAGCCGGTGTTAAGCCCACCGGCGGTTGGGAAAGGTGGCACGCCATCACCTTGAGCCGGTGATAATACGACGCCCGTTTCAGGCTGGCAAGCCTGTGCGCATGGCGGATGAATCGCTTGACGCCCTGCCCGCTGGCGGGGTAATGCTGAGAGTTAACAGCCTGTTGCGGAGAGCCTATGCGTACCCTGATTTTTGATACTGATATCGGCGTGGATGATGCCTTTGCACTGGCTTATGCGGCGCGGACGCAGCATCTGCTGGGAATTACCACGGTGTCTGGCAACGTGGCGGTGGGTCAGGCGGTGAAAAATGCCCGGCTGTTCTGCGACAAAATGGCGATTAATGCGGAGGTCTATCGCGGCTGTTCACGGCCGCTGGCGCTGGCGCCCTCTGCGCCCGCCCGGCTGCACGGTGAAGATGGACTGGGCGATGCGTTTGATAACACCTGCAGCGATGAGGCGCCAGGCGCGGTGCAGTTTATTATCGACAGCGTGCGGGCGCAGCCGCATCAGATCACCCTGGTGGCGATTGGCCCGCTGACCAACATCGCCACGGCCATTAATCAGGCGCCGGATATTATTCCGCTGGTGAAAGAGCTGGTGATCATGGGCGGCGCGTTTGGCACCGATGGCCACAGCGGCAACGTGACGCCCTTCAGCGAATTTAATATCTGGAAAGATCCGCATGCCGCCGATCAGGTGCTCGCCTCGGCGCTGAACGTGGTGGTCATCCCGCTGGATGTCACGCACAAGGTACTGATCAGCAGTGATGAGGTTCAGCGTCTGAACCAGCCGGTGCTGAGCGCTATCTGTCGTCCTTATCTGGCTTACAGCCTGGCAAAAGAGGGTTTTGCCGGTATGGCGCTGCACGATACCCTGGCAGTGGCGTGGCTGACACTGCCGCAGGCCTTTACCCTCACTGAAAGTCCGCTGCGGGTCATCACCGAGGGCATCGCCTGCGGTCAGACTGTGCGTAAGCTCGGCGCACTGGCGTCGCGCGATGATCCCTTTGCCGGTCTGCCCGCCCAGCGTATCGCGCTCGGCGTGGATGCCGACGCGGTGCGGGCGCACTTCTTTGAAACCCTCACCGCGCCCTGAAACGCCGCGTTAGCGGTCGAAGTGAATCACGCCTTTGATCAGTTCGCGATTATTGATGACTTGCGACTCAAAGGTTTCATCCAGCGTGGAGAAAGCCAGGTGATGATTCAGCATCATTTCAGCACGCAGCTGGCCGCTGGCCATCAGTGCACTTACCCGATTAAAATCTTCGCGGGTGGCATTGCGGCTGCTCATCAGCGTGGTCTCTTTTTTGTGGAATTCACTGTCAGGGATAACCAGATCGCCTTTGTGCAGGCCGACATAGACGATTGTGCCGCCGTGCCGCATCAGGTTAACCGCATTGTTCATCGCCGCCGGGCTGCCGGTGGCGTCGATCACTTTCAGCGCCAGACGACCACCAAACTGATCCCGTAGCGCGCTGTAAAACGCCTCATCCGCCGGATTCAGTGCCGCCAGACCCAGCTGATCAGCGACATGCTGGCGACGGAATTCGCTGGTGTCCGCCACCACGACCTGCGCGCCACTGGCGGCGGCAATGGCGGCGACACCCAGCCCAATCGGTCCGGCACCCACCACCAGAACCTGCTCATCCGCCACAATGCCTGCACGACGCACCGCATGGGCGCTGATGGCAAAGGGCTCAATCAGCGCGGCCGCTTCCGGGGCCACCTCATCCACC
The DNA here is from genome assembly GCF_000816655.1 of Pantoea sp. MBLJ3. Taxonomy (NCBI): domain Bacteria; kingdom Pseudomonadati; phylum Pseudomonadota; class Gammaproteobacteria; order Enterobacterales; family Erwiniaceae; genus Pantoea; species Pantoea sp. MBLJ3. Next base: position 36,595 of record NZ_JSUT01000013.1, on the reverse strand, counting down.
GCCAGCAACGTGCTGACCGGCACGCTTAAGTAGTCGCAGAAACCGCCATCCTGATGCACGCCTATCACCGAGATCTGTTCACAGCAGTTGGTCTTGCCACTCTGGCAGGCGTCGCAGCGCAGACAGGAGATGTAGGGCATTAACGCCACCCGCTGGCCTGGCTGAAAGCCCTCGGCGCCACTACCCAGCGCCACCACTTCCGCACAGATTTCATGGCCCAGCACCCGTGGATAGCTGAAGAACGGCTGATTGCCGGACCAGGCGTGGATATCCGTGCCGCAGATTCCGGCGGTGAGAATTTTAATCAGCGCCTCGCCAGCGGCAGGCTTGGGGGTGTCGCGGGTGGCCCAGACCATCTTACGTGGTTCAGCGATGACCAGTGCTTTCATTGTTGTCATGGTGATTCTCCGGTTGTCCTGCAGGCAGTTACGGCGAATCCTGCCTGATGCGCAGCGTTCGTTTACGGGAAGTGTGAAGCACGGCGATTTTTTTGGGCTTTGAATGGTTTTTAATGCATTAAAAACCGGAGAGTCAGATGAGCCGCAGCCAGAATTTGCGCCAGAACGTCATCAACCAGATGCTGGAGAGTATCGCTCAGCGACATATTCGTTCGCCCCTGCCACCGCAGGCGGCGCTGGCGGAGATGTTCAATATCAGCCGGACCACGGTGCGACATACCCTGCACTATCTGCATCAGTGCGGCATGCTGGATAAAGTGGATCAAACCTACGTTATCGTGCGTGATCCCCGCGAAGAGGACAGTTTTAGCGCCTTAACGCCGCCGATTGAGCAGCAGGCCAGTCACTTTGAGCAGATGTTTTTTAATATGATCAATCAGCGGCAGCTGGTGCCCGGCGACACCTTCAGCGAGCTGCAACTGGCGCAGCAGGTGAAAGTCAGTCCGGTCGTGGTGCGCGAATTTCTGCTGCGCTTTATGCGCTATGACCTGCTGGAGCCGGTGAAACGCGGTCAGTGGCGCATGAAAAAATTCACTCAGGATTATGCCGAGAAGCTGTTTGAACTGCGCGAGATGCTGGAAACCCACGCCCTGAGCCGCTTCCTGAATCTGCCCGCCAGCGATGAGCGCTGGATGCAGGCGCGGGATCTGCTGGATCGTCACCGATCCATGCGCGACACCATCGCCAGCAACTATCGCCACTTTGCTGCGCTGGACCGTCAGATGCATTCGCTGATTTTATCCGCCGCCAGTAATCCATTTTTTAATCAGTCGCTGGAGATCATCTCAGTCATCTTTCACTCGCATTATCAGTGGGATGAAAGCGATCTTAAGCAGCGTAACATTGTCGCGCTGGAGGAGCATATGGCGATACTGACCGCGCTGATTGGCCGTCAGGATATTGATGCGCTCTGTGCATTACATAACCATCTGGCGACCGCTAAAACCTCAATGGTGCGCTCAATCGGTCAGTACAATTAAAAACCGATTAAAAACCACAAAGCATTAGCTCCCGCACGATTCAGAAACATCTTTGCAACATCCTTAACCCTTTGCTCTTAGTCTCGACTGCAACGTCACGGCGGCCTTTTGCCGCTGCGCGCAGACCCCTTCTCACCATAACGATAAGTACCCAGTTTCGGGAGAGTGCAATGGAAAAGACCTCAGTAACCGGTCGCGACAGCGTGACCGGCGACACGCCACCAGGCCAGGATTTCGTGCCAATGCGCAGCGATGTGGTGCGTTCACCGCGTATCCGCAAAGTGCAGATTACGGCGATGCTGCTGTTGCTGTTCGCCGCCATCATCAACTATCTGGATCGCAGCTCGCTGTCGGTCGCGAACATGACCATCCGCGATGAGATGGGGCTAAGCGCCACCGAAATCGGCTTCCTGCTTTCTGCTTTTTCGCTGGCGTATGGCCTGGCGCAGTTGCCGTGTGGCGCGCTGCTGGATCGTAAAGGGCCGCGCATTATGCTCGGCATCGGCATGTTTATCTGGTCGCTGTTCCAGGCCGCCTCGGGTCTGGTGCATAACTTTACCCAGTTCATCCTGGTGCGCATTGGCCTGGGTATTGGCGAAGCGCCGATGAACCCGTGCGGCGTGAAAGTGATCAACGACTGGTTCAACATTAAAGATCGCGGCATGCCAATGGGGATGTTTAATGCCGCTTCAATGATTGGGCTGTCGGTGGCCCCGCCGATTCTGGCGGCGATGATGCTGGTGATGGGCTGGCGTGGCATGTTTGTCACCATCGGTATCCTCGGCATGTTCCTCGCTATCGGCTGGTATATGATTTACCGCGACCGGGATAACAACACCCTGAGCGCCGAGGAGATCCACTATCTGCAGGCCGGCAGCGTGGCGTCGCGGAAAGAGCCGATCAGCTTCAAAGAGTGGCGTGGCCTGTTTAAGCAGCGCACCATGTGGGGCATGATGATTGGCTTCAGCGGCATCAACTACACCGCGTGGCTCTATATCGCCTGGCTGCCTGGCTACCTGCAGTCCACCTATCATCTCGATCTGAAAAGTACTGGCCTGCTGGCGGCGATTCCGTTCCTGTTTGGTGCAGCGGGAATGCTGCTGAATGGCTATGTGGTTGACTCGCTGGTGCGTCGTGGCTTTAACGCCGTAAAAACCCGCAAAATCTGCATCGTCAGTGGGATGCTGCTGTCAGCCGGATTCACCGCCGTGGTGACCCGCGCGACCGACACCACCAGCGCCGTGACGCTGATTGGCATGGCGCTGTTCTGTATCCACTTCGCCGGGACCTCGTGCTGGGGATTGATCCACGCTAACGTCACCGCCCGCATGACCGCTTCGGTCGGCAGCATCCAGAACTTTGCCAGCTTTATCTTCGCCTCGTTCGCGCCAGTGATCACCGGCTGGGTGCTCGACACCACCAAATCGTTCAGCCTGGCGCTGATGATCTGTGCCTGCGTCACGCTGGTTGGCGCACTCGCCTACCTGCTGCTGGTGCGCCAGCCCATCACCGACGGCGAATAATCGCAGGACGGCGCGGCGGCTACGTCAGCGCCGTCAGCGTGACGCCATGTTTTGCACCGTAACGTTTAATACCTGCCATCACCTTCTCTGAATTAAGCGGAGGCGGCGGTGGCAACAGCGGTGCCCGTTCACGCAGCGCCGAGTCGAAGCGGGCAAACGTCGCGAAGTCACGCGGGTAGCGGGCTTCATCCACACCAATTAAAACTCCCTCGTCACGCGCATGGGACAGCAGCGCCCGCCAGCGATCAATCTCCGCCAGCCCGATACTGTCGGTACCATGAGAAAAGAGCATCATATCGATGTTACGGAATGGCGGCTGTTTTTCCAGGAAACGTTGCAGCGCTAATGCCGAGGATTCGCTGCTAAAGCTCAGCCAGAACGGAATCGACTGCTGCTGCTGCGTACACCACGGATCCATCAGCAGGAAACTGTCCACCGTCAGCCGGGTCGGTAAGATTCCCGCCGCCAGATACCAGTCGCGGTAGATCTCCGCCACCACATAACTCATTGCTTCCGGATTCTCGTAGCGAATCTCCATCAGCTTCCAGCTCTGCGCTTCGGCAAGCTTTTTCAGCGGTGCGATCAGATAACCATCCAGCCCCCACTCCGCTTCCGGCACCCGGTCGGTAATGGCTGGCGGCGTCCAGCGCTCACGATCCACACCGTAACGTGCCAGATATTCCGCCACGCGCGGACCGCCCTGCATAAACTCTTTTTCGCTGGCTCCGCCCGGCGCACCAAACTGAAAGAAAGAGCGATCGCTGGTGCGCGTTACCGGCCATTGCTGGGTGCAGTGATTGATAAACAGCGTGGAACCGGCGGGCAGACTGCCCATCAGGAATTCGTTAAAAGCCAGCGGCAGTTCGCGCAGTTTCAGCCGGAAATAGCGCATCTGGTCGAGCATCAGGCGATCCTGATTCGGGTCGTGCATGTGGTGAACCGCCAGCCGTGGCCAGGCAGCCAGCAGCGCGGCGGCCACCTCTTTACCCTGCTCAAAATTCGCTTCTGCATCATCCGGATCGTTACTGGCGGCGCGCACCGGACAGAGAAACGTCTGCGGCAGCCAGGGCACGTTCATTGCCGACGCCAGATGTACCAGCGCGCCGTTCGACGAACCGATAAAGGCCGCCGGATAATCCTGCTGTGGGTACTCACTCACCATCCATTCAGCAATGCCTTCTATATCCAGCTCGCCCGCCTGGCGCAGGCTGATGCCTTCTGCCATGCCGCCCAGCGCATAACCCCACTCACGTAGCCCGGTCGGCAGACGATTCAGCGAGGGCAGTAACCGGTCAAGCGTCGGTGACTGGCTCGGACTGGCGAAGGGACGATCGTGAAGCGCATTTGCCAGCGCCAGAAGCATGGCGGCAGCAGAGTCAAAACGGGCGATGCCCTTGGGCGGTTTACTCATGCTGATTCTCCTGCTGAATGCGCGCCACGAACGGGCGGATGGCGTTGCAGAAACTCCACGGATAGACGTAGTGCAGCGTGTGGGTACCATCGCGCAGCGTCAGACGTTCGCTGCGCGGCATCAGCGCGGCGAGCTCATCCAGCCAGCGTGCCGGGCAGACTGGATCACGCGAGCCACGCAGCAGCAGCGTTGGCGCGTTGATGTAAGTGAGGCGATGCTCAATATGGTCGCGCATCATGACGCGTAATGTGCCGAACGCGCGCCATAGCCCGGCCTTGGCGTAGTCGATGCGCGCCAGCGAACCCGGCGAGCGATGCGCCTCCAGACCACGATTGCGCCAGTTGCGCCAGAACTGGCGTGTCAGACTGCGCGCATGGCGATCCACCGTCGGCCCTTGCAAGACCAGCCCCGCTACCGCCTGCGGATATTTCACCGCCAGCGCAGCCAGAATCTGGCAGCCAAACGCATTGCCCACCCAGATGGCACGCTGAAACCCGTTGTGCTGCAGCCAGAGCCAGAGCGCATCAGCCTGCTGATCCACCGTCATGATGGGTGCGGAAGGTGGCAGCGTGCTGGCCCCAAAACCAGGCAGATCCGGCACCAGCACGTGATAGTCGCGGCCCAGTGCCAGCGCCAGCGGCTCCATCGCCCGGCCCGACATCACCAGCCCGTGAATCAGCACCACCGGCAGTCCCTGATCCTCATTAGGTGTGACACGCGTAAACATGCGCCAGTCGCCCACCTGCTGGAAATAACCCGCCAGCCCGGCGTGGTGACTGCGCGGCAACACCGGCGGCGTCTGCTTCAGTTGCTGCCAGCGTTTCATACCCCAAAGCGTAGCCGCTACACCTAATCCCACGCCTGCCACAATCGCTGCCTGTTTTCGTCGATGCTTCTGGATCATCCGCTGCTCCTGATTTGGGGAGGATAATTCAGTGTAGGACGGGATTGGGTTGAAGGCGGGTTAATGGTGGGTTGAAGGTTTGGCGTAAGAGGTAATTTCTTAGAGAATGGCAAAATTTGCTGTGTAGCGTCGCTTGCTGTTTTGCGGACAACATGACCCCGACCGTACACTATATTGCAGATGGCAAGTAGCGCACTGCTGCATAATCCTGTTTACGAGTGCTTCGCGCTTTAGAGCTGGATATCAGACATAAAGAGTAGTTATCAGAAAGAGTGCCCTTTGCGGGATTTTTAGTGCCATTATCAGGTAAAGTTATTTAAGCTACACAGGTAATTTTAAGGATAAAAGTCTATGAAATTGAACGAAAAGGCGCTGCTGGATTCCGGCTTTAACTATGCAGATCTTCAGAAGCTTAAAAACAACATTGCTAACTATGGCGGCTCTCTGGATTCGGTTATCCATGACCTTGCTAACCGCTTTATTGCTGCAAAGTGGATTACTATCGTTGCCTTAGCCATTCTCGTTCTCACGTTAGTGCTGGCATCCTCAGATACCAGCATCACGCTCACAGGTACACTTGCAATTGTATTACCTTTTATATGGTATCTAACGCCAGCAACACTTGCCTATAAGGCATGGCGCTATCGTAAATTAACAACTAATTCTGAACAGCGCCCTTAACAGATATAAGGTCAAATATGACTTTGGCCGTAACACCATAACCGACTATGTGCATTGTGAGTTTGGCGCGGCTCATTGTGTTAACTTTTCGGAAATAATCGGATGGCATGTATCTGAATAAACGCCAGGTTCCGGGGCGCCTGAAGAGGCCAAATACGGTATAAGCATTTGCGACCAGCGAGACTGATTTATAGACTGCCAGCCCGCTGTTTGGACTGAACCCCATAAATTGAGCGGAAGACATGGCAGCATCAGCCACTAAACCTTCGGTGTTTTTTATACCCATAACGTAGTTCGAAAATTCTTTGCTTATGCCGTTAGCGCCGTCAATAACCAGCACTGCACCGGCCAGAATACCCATAGGCGTCATAGAACCTATAAGGATTAGGCCAGTAGCTATTTCGGCACCGGCCATAACAACATTTACAGCAGAAATCACATACCCAACGATTTTATTGTTTTCCTTAACAAACTCCACTTTGGCGTAGAGTTTCGCAGCTTTCATGCGCAGCATTCTGTCCTGCTCCTGAAGGTTTTCCATTTCTATCCGCAAATTTCTAATACATGCCACGCACTCTTCGTCAGATTTTGCACGTCGTGCAGCGGCAAATTCCTTCTCAATGAGATCTCTAATCTCCTGAACGAACTTTACCTGAGTCATGCCATTTGAAAGATGGGCCGAGGACACATGATTAGCCGTATTGATCAGCTTTCTGGCCTCAAGATTAATCATTGTTTCATCCCAGTGCTTATTTCGGCCTGAGCGCATCATATCGAGCAATGCTGCATCCATTTATATTCTCCCTGAACATTATATCGCCGATAAGACCTCATATATTCAGCTATAAGCCGTCGATTACGACAGAATTAAGCTACATGAGATAGCATATTAAAGGATGACCTATCAGAAAAAATTTACAACTTAGAGCGGCACTAAATCATGACACTTTTGCCATGATTCTCACGTTGACGCAGAGACAATTAGCATGAAATCGAAAACCAGGTTACATAAACAAGGAATTACAACCAGCACATAACGCACGGCTGCAAAGGCGTCATTTTGTCGCCAGAAAGTGTTTTTAGCGGAAAGACAACAAGAAGAGTGGCAGAAGCAGATTAGACGCACCAGGAAGTGCAAAACGCGGGTTTACTCAGAAGAAAGCAAAAGCAAAAGGTGATAATCACAGGTCGATCCCTGACCGCGATTATCGAGGGTTTCTTGCGGGGTACTTAGTACATGGCACCCGGCGGTACGTGTTTGAACGTCTCAACATAAGCGCGGAACACGTGTTTAATGATGCGTTTCATAAAATGCCTGATTCAAATTTAGTTGAACATATACTGAAAAAGTATAGCCGCTGTGCGTTTTAACAGCAAATAAATTTGAAGCAGATCACAAAAATGCCGCTTTTATGTGCAAAGGCCCTAGGCGGTGTAGCCAAGATGCTGCAACAGAATGGTGGAGCCGACGGCGATTAACACCACGCCACCCAGCACTTCCGCCCATTTGCCCAGTACCGGACCGATAAAGCGTCCGACTAATACGCCGGTCGTCGCCATCACTGTGGTGGCGGCACCAATGGTCAGCGCGGTGGTGATGATATTCACCTGTAAAAAGGCCAGACCAACGCCGACCGCCAGTGCATCCAGGCTGGTCGCGACGGCAGTGGTCGCCAGGACCATAAAGCCATGACTTTGCGGGGCTTCACAAGGTTCTGCGACGGCTGTCTGACGAAAACCTTCCATCATCATACGGCCACCCAGAAAGGCCAGCAGGGTGAAGGCAACCCAGTGATCCCACGCCATGATGTAACGACTGGCCGCCAGACCAAGTGCCCAGCCAATCAGTGGGGTCAGCGCTTCAATAGAGCCGAAGATCAGACCGGTACGCAGCGCTTCTTTAAAACCAGGACGATGCAATGTGGCACCTTTGCCCAGCGCAGCGGCAAACGCGTCCATCGACATACCCAGCGCAAGAATTAAAGTGGCAATAAAGGTCATGATTTATTCACCTGGGGCGAAAAAGCGGCAATTCACGCTGAATTCACCACACAAAGTGTTCAGTTATGAAAAAGTGGGCGCAGTCTACCACGCAAACCTCAAGATAAAAAGACAGTAAAATCAGGGATTTAAGTATAGCAAAGGCTATAACTCTTATCATTCGCTATGAATGGCGCTAAGTCGATGGTGGCAAAGCATTTTCTGGCCGTTTTCCCTGCCCTGCACTACGCCATGTGGGCGTATTGCGGCACACCACCATTGAACCCTGTCGACGATTACCGGAAAATGCCGGGCTGATAAATATGGGAAACCGGTTATGAATAGCCCTTTTGAAACGTTGGTTGTGCCTGGTGGCATTTTGCTGCTGGGCTTTCTCTCGGCGCTGCTGCTGCCCGCGCCCGCTTTTAGCGTGACAGTAGCGCAGCATCTGTTGCAGATGTTCCATTTACAGGATCTGAATCAGCTCTATACGGTGGTGTTTTGCATCTGGTTTTTGCTACTGGGCGCCATAGAGTTTTTTGTTATCCGCTTTGTCTGGCGTCGCTGGTTCAGGGGCTGACCGCCTGCGCATCGACCAGCGCTTTTAGCCGTTCAGCGCTGCGCGCGTAACCTTCACGCGGCAGATGTGCCGCACCCAGTACCAGACCCGCACCGCGCTGCCCGGCCTGCTGATACCAGACCGACAGCGGCGAGGGGGCCATGCCCCACTCCACCGCCTGCTGCGCAATGGCCTCATCCGGAGTACCGGCGGGTAAGCGGACAATCACCGCCAGCCCGGCGCGTTGCAGGTCGGGAAAGTAAGGATGGAGCGCCGCGATCATCTGCTCCAGTCGCTCATGATAAACGCGCTTCATGCGCCGCAGATGCCGCATAAAGTGTCCGTCCCGCAGAAACTCCGCCACCGCGTTGTGTAACAATCCTGAGGATGCAGGCGAAAGCAACGCGCAGACCTCACCGAAGCGCGCCGTCAGCGCCGGCGGAACCACCATAAAACCGAGCCGCAGTTGCGGCGTCAGCGTCTTGCTGAAGGTGCCGATGTGCAGCACCCGCCCTTCACTGTCGAGCGCGGCGAGTGCAGGGGCCGCGCGATTACCGGGCTGAAGCTCGCCGAGATAATCATCTTCGATAATCCAGCGCTGCTCCCGGCTGGCCCAGTTCAGCAATTCATGACGGCGTACCAGACTCATGGTGATGCCAAGCGGCGCCTGCTGTCCCGGTGTGACCAGCGCGAAAGCGGCATCCGGCGCGCGGGAAATCCCGGTCGCCACCTGCAACCCTTCGGCATCAACCGGCACGGCAACCGGCGTGACGTGTAGCGCTTCAACCGCGCGACGTGCCACCCAGAATCCGGGGTCCTCCAGCCAGGCCTTTTTGCCCTGAAAATTCATCGCCAGCCCAATCAGGCCCATCGCGCCCGCATAACCGCTGGTGATAATGATCTGATCCGCCTGACAGCGCAGGCCGCGTGCCACCGCCAGGTAGGCCACCAGCGCCTGACGCAGCGCTAAGCTGCCGCGTGGATCGGGATAACTCGCCGGTCTGCTGACCTGCATGCGCGTCTGACGCTGCAGGATGCGCAGCCAGACTTTTGCCGGAAACGCATCGCTGGCCGGAATGCCCATCTGAAAGGTCAGCGGTGGCGCTTCATACTCTTCAATTCCATCAGGATGGAGTGACTTGCAGTTGGCATCATTGCCGGCCGGTTTTAACGGTGGTAATGGGCTGACGAAGGTGCCTGCTGCGCCTCTGGCCTGCAGAAACTGTCCATCAACCAACATGTCATAGCTGGCACGCACGGTGCCACGTGCCACGCCGAGCTGCGCCGCCAGATCGCGGCAGGAAGGTAAACGCGTACCAGGCTGTAAACGCCCTTCACCAATCGCCTGTTCAATCAGCAGTCGCAGCTGTTCGCTGAGCCCCCGTGATGCACCGCGCTGCAGTGTCAGCGTAGAAAGCGGCGATGGGCCAGTCAGACTCTCATTTTTTGGCACTTTATCTGCTCCATTGAAAGGCCGAAAATCACCTCATCAATCCCAGGAGGCAATAAGATGAGCGAACGTATCGATTTTCATAGTGCAGCACCGGCAGGCATGAAAGCGCTGGGCGGCGTATACAGTTATCTGGCACAAACCGATCTGCCACTCACTTTACTGGAACTGCTGTTCCTGCGCATTTCCCAGATTAACGGCTGCGCCTACTGCATTGATATGCATACTAAAGCGCTGAATAAATCGGGTATGAGCTGGGATAAGATCGTGCTAACCCCGGTCTGGCATGAATCGGGGACGCTGTTCAGTGAGAAAGAGAAGGCCGCTCTCCACTGGGCTGAATGCCTGACGCTGATTGCTCAGCAGGGTGCGCCAGACGCCTGCTATGCGGCACTGACAACCGAGTTCAGTGAAAAAGAGATTGTCGATCTGAACATCGCGATTGGCCTGATGAACACCTATAACCGCATGGCGATAAGTCTGAAAAAGCTGCCTGCCAGCGCGAATCAGTCATAGGTGAATCCGATGCGTGGGCCGATGCGCACGCATTTTCACACTCACAAAAATGTAACATTATTTTTACACAAGCGGCTGTTAAGGCCCTGCCATCCTGATTCCTGTTATTCCTTACTGCGCAATAAATCGCTAAATTTCAGCTAATTAAATAATTCCGCACTGTTCACATCCTTTCCGGCACTGCACCAGCAAGGGGCTTTTCCGCAACATCCGCTTTTAGTTAACTCACTGACTTCACTCTAAAAAATCACTAATACGCCGCGCATCGTGATGATTAATTCTTATGCTGAATCATTTCTGCATTTAAAAAATAAACTAATGTTTAATTCAGATGTGAGAATGTTATATTCGGATGACTAAGCATAACGTTCAGTTAACGCGTTATCACCGCTTTAACCCTATACCTGAGACTTAACCTTTGAGAAATAGCGCAACGCGCTCGTAAGAAGCGTGACTATTTCGCCTGCGAAACTGTTGGGCTTCAGGTCAACAGAAGAGGAGATGTCGCCTCATGAGCAATTCAGCTGTAAACCTTGCGCTCGCGATGAGTGCCATGGCAAAGGACACCACTACTGCGCAGGAGCGCAAAGACGTTGACGTGCTGCTGATTGGTGCTGGTGTGATGAGCGCTACCCTCGGTGCATGGCTGCAGGATTTAGAGCCGGACTGGTCCATAGAAATGGTGGAGCGGCTCGATAGCGTGGCCGAAGAATCCTCCAACGGCTGGAATAACGCGGGCACCGGTCATGCGGCGCTGGCGGAGCTGAACTATACGCCTCAGCAGGCGGATGGCAGCATCGACATCTCTAAAGCGATAACGATCAACGAATCGTTTCAGATTTCCCGCCAGTTCTGGGCTTATCAGGTTCAGAAAGGCAACCTGCGCAATCCCAAAAGCTTTATTCATAGCACGCCGCACATGAGCTTTGTCTGGGGCGACGACAATGTCGACTTCCTGCGCAAGCGCTTCAAAGCGTTGCAGAAAAGCACTCTGTTCCGCGGCATGGCCTACTCCGAAGATCCGCAGCAGATTGCCCGCTGGATCCCGCTGGTAATGAATGGCCGTGACCGTCGCCAGAAAGTGGCCGCGACCTGGACAGAGATGGGCACCGATGTGAACTTCGGTGAGATCACCCGTCAGCTGATCGCCTCGTTAGAGAAGAAAGCGAATTTCCAGCTGCGTCTGCGTCAGGAAGTGCGGGATCTCAAAAAGCTTGCCGATGGTCGCTGGCAGGTGACGCTGCAGTGTCTGAACAGCGGCACGCGTCGCACGCTGACGGCGAGCAAAATCTTTATTGGTGCGGGTGGCGCGGCGTTACCGCTGCTGCAGAAAGCCGGTATCCCGGAAGCGAATGGTTACGCCGGTTTCCCGGTGGGCGGTTCATTCCTGGTCACGGAAAACCCGCAGGTCGTCGCGCAACACATGGCTAAGGTTTACGGCAAAGCCAGCGTCGGTGCGCCGCCGATGTCCGTGCCGCACGTTGACACCCGCGTACTGGATGGCAAGCAGGTGCTGCTATTTGGCCCGTTCGCCACTTTCTCGACCCGGTTCCTGAAACAGGGTTCGTTGATGGATATGTTCACGTCCCTGAACAGCAGCAATATGTTGCCAATGGTCAAAGTGGGGCTGAAAAGCTTCGATCTGGTGAAATACCTGATGGATCAGGTATTGCAAAGCGACAGCGACCGGATGGAGGCGCTGCGTGCTTATGTGCCGCAGGCGAAGCAGGAAGACTGGCGCCTTGTCACAGCGGGTCAGCGTGTGCAGATTATCAAGAAAGATGAGAAAGAGGGCGCCGTGTTGCGTCTGGGCACCGAAGTGGTCGCCTCGCAGGATGGTACGATTTCCGCTCTGCTGGGTGCCTCGCCAGGCGCCTCAACGGCGGCACCCATCATGCTGGAGCTGCTGCACAAGGTCTGTCCTGAGCAGATGGCTTCACCGGAATGGCAGAACAAAATCCGTGCGGTGGTCCCCTCCTGGGGACGTAAGCTTAATGGCGACGTGGCGCTGACAGAAAAAGTGTTAGCCGAGACCAGTCGTGTTCTGCAGCTCGACTATTCGCCGGTTACGCCGATGGCGGCCAACGATGAAGGACGGGAAACCGCGTTCGTCGTCGGCAAGTAATACAGTGCCGTTGATAAAAAGGCTCCGCATAGCGGGGCCTTTTTTATTGGGCGGTTGCCTGGTCGTCCTGAGGATTCTCTATTAGGGTTAAGGCATCTTTTAGCCGAACGATCAGGAGGAACCCGCATGTCTTACTCCCCTGCGTCACCCGAATTTACCCTGCTCGACCGCTACTGGCGGGCAGCGAACTATCTCTCCGTTGGACAGATTTACCTGATGGATAACCCGCTGTTGCGCGAGCCACTCAGGCCGGAACATATTAAACCGCGTCTGCTGGGTCACTGGGGCACCACGCCAGGTCTGAATTTTATCTATGCCCACCTCAACCGTGTTATCCGCAAACAGAACCTGGATATGATCTATATCTGCGGGCCAGGCCACGGCGGTCCCGGCATGGTGGCGAATACCTGGCTGGAGGGCAGCTATAGTGAGATTTATCCGCACATCTCGCAGGATGCGGCGGGTATGCAGCGCCTGTTTAAACAGTTCTCCTTCCCTGGCGGCATTCCCAGCCACGCGGCACCGGAAACGCCGGGCTCAATTAATGAAGGCGGCGAGCTGGGCTATTCGCTCTCTCATGCCTTTGGTGCGGCCTTCGATAATCCCGATCTGGTGGTGCCGTGCGTGATTGGCGACGGCGAAGCGGAGACCGGGCCGCTGGCCTCCAGCTGGCACGGCATCAAATTCCTCAATCCTGAACGTGACGGCGCAGTGCTGCCGATTCTGCATCTTAACGGCTACAAGATTGCTAACCCGACGCTACTGGGCCGCAGCAGCGATGAGGATCTGCACCAGCTATTCAGCGGCTACGGCTATGAGCCGCTGTTTGTCTGCGGGCATGAACCGGAAAAAATGCATCCGCTGATGGCGGAGACGCTGGATACCGCCTTCAGTAAGATCGCTGCGTATCAGCGTGAGGCGCGCAGCGGCAACGCCAGCAACGACGTGCCGCGCTGGCCGATGATTATCCTGCGTAGCCCCAAAGGCTGGACCGGCCCTGAAACGGTCGACGGCAAGAAAGTGGAGGATTTCTGGCGGGCGCATCAGGTGCCGGTCGCGGCCTGTCGTGAAGATGAAGGTCATCGCCAGATCCTTGAAACGTGGATGCGGAGCTATCAGCCCGACGATCTGTTTGATGAACAGGGTCGCCTGAAGCCGGAACTGCAGGCGCTGGCACCGGAAGGCGATAAACGCATGGGGGCTTCGCCATATGCCAATGGCGGCCTGCTGCGCCGTGAGCTGGATGCACCTGACATCGCGGAGTTTGCCTGCGAGATCAGCGAGCCAGGCACAGAGATAGCGCAGGCCACAGAGCATCTGGGGCGCTATCTCAGCGTGTTGTTCCAGCGTAACCGCGATAATTTCCGCCTGTTTGGCCCGGATGAAACGGCCTCTAACCGCCTGACGCCGGTCTTTGACGTGACCAGCCGCACCTGGCTGGAACGAATAGAGCCGTACGATGAGCAGCTGGCGCGGGATGGCCGGGTGATGGAAATCCTCAGTGAGCATCAGTGTCAGGGCTGGCTTGAAGGCTATCTGTTGACCGGCCGCCACGGGCTGTTCAACTGCTATGAAGCTTTTATTCACATCGTCGATTCGATGTTTAACCAGCACGCTAAGTGGCTGAAAGTGACGCGCAAGCTGGGCTGGCGTAAACCGATTTCGTCGCTGAATTACCTGCTCTCTTCGCACGTCTGGCGTCAGGACCACAATGGCTACAGCCATCAGGATCCGGGCTTTATCGATCATGTTGCCAACAAGAAAGCAGACATCGTGCGTATCTATCTGCCGCCCGATGCCAATACGCTGCTTTGGGTGGGCGATCACTGCCTGCGCACCTGGGACCGCATCAATGTGATTGTGGCGGGCAAACAGCCTGCGCCGCAGTGGCTGGATATGGCCAGTGCCGTGACCCATTGTGAAGCGGGTATGGGCGAGTGGCGCTGGGCGGGCACCACGCCGGCACATGACCAGCCAGATGTGGTGATGGCCTGCGCCGGTGATGTCCCAACTATGGAGACGATGGCGGCGGTCGATCTGCTGCGTGAGATGCTGCCTGAACTGCGCATCCGCGTGGTGAACGTGGTCGATCTACTGGCACTGCAGCCGGAAGATCAGCATCCGCATGGCAAATCTGATGCGGAGTTCGACGCGCTGTTTACCCAGGATAAACCGGTGATTTTTGCTTTCCACGGCTATCCGACGCTGATACATCGCCTGACCTATTCCCGAACCAACCACCGCAACTTCCATGTGCGCGGCTTTAACGAAGAGGGAACCACCACCACGCCATTTGATATGACGGTACTGAACGAGCTTGACCGCTATCATCTGGCGCAGGAGGCGATTCTGCGCGTGCCGGGCCTGGCCGACGCGCATCCTGAGCTGCTGGAGGATTTACAGCAGCGTCTGGCGGAACATCATCGCTATGTCCGTGAGCATGGCGAAGATTTACCGGAGGTGCAGAACTGGAAATGGCCGTCGGCCACTGCACCGGGTGCGCCCGATTAAGCGGCCAGCAGCGCGTCGGTCAGCATCCAGACGGTGGTCGCCACCAGCGACAGCGCCATCAGGCTGTTAAACAGCTGGCGCTTCCAGGCAATCTGCAGATGGCTGCGCAGGCGATCGCCCAGTGCTGCCCAGATCAGGATGCAGGGCAGATTGAGCAGCATAAAGCCGATCATCACCGTCAGGACGCCGCTGCTGCCGCTATAGAGCAGCGCGACGTTGGTGGCCATCAGCCAGGCCTTGGGATTGATCGCCTGGAAGCAGGCGCCGCCCACTATCGTCATTGGCTGAGGACGGGTGCGCGCTTCGGGTGCGGCAGCGCGAAAAATTTTCCAGGATAACCACATCAGATAAGTACAGCCTGCCAGCGTCAGCGGCAGGCGAATCGCCGCCATCCAGTGCAATAACACCTCCAGCGCCATCCCGGCAATCACCGTCTGCACCGCACAGCCCACCAGAATACCGAACACCATTGGCAGGGTGCGCCGCATACCAAAATTGACCCCGGAGGTCGCCAGCAGCAGATTGTTCGGGCCTGGCGTAATTGACATCACGGTAACGTAACTGAAGAAAGAGGGATCAAGCATGGTGACTCTCCTGAAGGTAGACAGAGTTCTATGCTACGGCGGGGAAAGAGATGGTAACAGGGACACAAAATCACTATTGTTATGGTTACAGTTATCGTTAACAGAAATTGTACCCATTCAGGCCGGAGGCTATTGTGTCCCTTGCTCCCACGACCGAACAACCCCTCTATCAGCAGCTGGCAGAGAGCTTCGCTGAAGCCATCCATCAGGGAACGCTGAAACCCGGTAAACGCCTGCCGGCGATCCGCCGTGTTGCGCAGTCACATCAGGTCAGCGTCAATACCGTGCTGAATGCCTGGCAGATGCTGGAAGATCGCGGGCTGATTGAGGCGCGTCCGCAGTCGGGCTATTACGTGCGCGGCGTGTTGCCCGCCGTCACCCGCCACGGTCAGCATAAGACCCGGGTACGCGATCCCAGCAGCGGTAAACTCGACCTGATAGATAAGGTGTTTGCGGCGCAGAATCATCCCGACTACACCAATATTTCGCTGGCCTGCCCGCAGGACAGTGAGCTTTTCCCGGCGGCACGCATCGCCCGGATTACCGCCTCATTGTTGCGTCGTGATCCCAACATGATCGGTCGCTATGCGCTTCCGCCCGGTAGTGAGCGCTTACGGGAGGAGATAGCGCGACGGGCGCTGCACGCCGGACAGACAATTACCGCCGATGAGATCACCCTGACCCACGGCTGCATGGAGGCGCTTCAGCTGGCGCTCAGAGCAGTCACGCAGCCCGGCGACTGCGTCGGACTGGAGTCGCCGACCTACTTTTTCCTCTTTCCGCTTCTGGCCTCGCTCGGTCTGAAAGCACTGGAAATCCCCACTGACCCACAGCACGGGCTCTCGCTGGATGCACTGGAGATGCTGCTGCAGGAGCAGCGTATCAAGGCGCTGATTGCGATGCCGAGCGCGCAGAACCCGCTGGGCTGCGGTATGTCGCTGGAGAATAAGAAACGGCTGGCAAAGTTAGTGAACACTTACCACGTTCCGCTGATAGAAGATGGGCTGTATGACGAGTTGCAGTTCGACTGGCCGCTCTCACCCGCCGTGAAAGCCTTTGATCGCGATGGCTGGGTGATCTACTGCACCAGTTTCACCAAAACCGTGGCCCCCGACTTCCGTATTGGCTGGACGGCTGCTGGTCGTTTTCATGATGCGATTGCCCGGCTGAAAGCCGTCTCCTCAATGGCTGAATCTGCCCTGCTCTCCGAAACGCTGGCGGAGTTTCTGGCTTCTGGCGGTTACGACCACCATCTGCGCACGCTGCGCCGTCGCTACGCGGCTAATCTGGATGAGGCGCGGGGTCTTATCGCCCGCTACTTCCCGGAAGGCACGCGCGCAACGCTGCCGCGCGGTGGCTTCGTTTTCTGGGTTGAGCTACCGGGCGGCGTGAATACCACCGAGATGTTTGATCGGCTGCTGCAGGAGCAAATTTGCGTTACGCCTGGCGCGCTCTACTCACTGAGCGAGCGCTACAACCATGCGCTGCGACTCTCCTGCTGCTATCCGTTTGATGCGCGCTACAGCCGGGCGATTCAGCGCGCAGGCGAAATCGCCTGTGAGCTGGCGGGTCTGCCTTGCGGTGAGGCTCAGGGTGTGCCGTTGCGGCCCCAGACGGTATAGCCGCGACGTTCAGTCAGGCGCTCGTAATAAGTCCGCACCGCAGGGTAATCAGGATGGTCGAGCGGGGTCTCAAACCAGCGGTTCACCGCCAGGCCAATCGGAATGTCTGCCAGCGTGAAATTACGTCCGGCAACATAGCGGCCGGTTTTTTCCAGCTGCTGATTGAGAATGCTCATGGTATGCGCCCAGCCTTTACTGGCCGCGGCCAGCAGACGCGGATCCTGATGAGCCGGGGAGTTTCGCACCAGCGACATAAATGCGTAGCGCCATGAGGTGTTGAGTTCGGTAGCTTGCCAGTCTATCCACTGATCGACAGGCGCTCGCGTTTGCGGATCATGAGGATAGAGCCATTCGCCGCCATAGGCGTTCGCCAGATAGCGCAGAATGGTATTGGATTCCCACAACACAAAGTCATCATCTTTCAGAACCGGCACCATCGCATTGGGATTCAGTGCCATGAATTCGGGTAGGTGGGTTGAGCGGAAGCCATCGCCCCACTCTTCGCGCTCAAAATCAAGGTCAAGTTCGTCACACAGCCATAGTACTTTGCGCACGTTGATTGAGGAGGCGCGTCCCAGGATCGTTAGCATTCAGAGTCTCCGGTAAAATCTTTAACTTATTGATAACGCTGTTAGCTGTTATAAGCAATCATCCGGCAGAGAAAAGGCCACACTGAACCCAGAGCAAGGAGTCACAATGAAGGTCGCGTTTAAGCAAGTCGATGTGTTTACCTCATCCGCCTTTAATGGCAATCCGCTGGCGGTGATCATGGATGCTCAGGGGCTAAACGACAGCCAGCTGGCGGCAATTGCCCGCTGGACGAACCTGTCGGAAACTACCTTTGTGCTGCCGCCGCAGCACGAAGAGGCGGATTATCGGGTGCGTATTTTTACCGTGGAAGGCGAACTGCCGTTTGCCGGTCATCCGACGCTGGGCACCGCACATGCGCTGCTGGAGGCGGGCTGGCCTACCCGAACGCCGGGTGAAATCGTGCAGGAGTGTGGCGTCGGAAACGTGACGGTGAAGATAGGTGAGGCGGGCGAACTGGCATTTGCCGCGCCGGCGGCCACCCTGATGCCGTGGCAGGATGCGCTGATGGGGAACGCTTTAAACAGCGACGCGTTCGATCTGACGCAAAGCCCGACGGTGGTCGATATGGGGATTCGCTGGCTGCTGGTACCGATGGTCAGTGCCGACGCTGTGCTGGCGCTGCAGCCCAATGTCAGCGATTTGCAGCGTCTGGTTAAGCATGCGGGTGTTTCGGGAGTGATGCCGTTTGGCCGGTTGCCTGAGGGCGAGCCTGAGCAGTATGAAGTGCGTGGCCTGCTGGTAGAAAATGGCAGCCTGACCGAGGATCCGGTGACCGGCAGCGCCAACGCCTGTCTGGCGCGTTACTTCGCAGCCGCAGGCCATACCACCGCCTATCGCGTTCGCCAGGGAACGGCCCTGCAGCGTGCAGGCCGGGTGAACGTATCTTTCGCTGGTGAGACCATCTGGATTGGCGGCAATACGGTTACCGTCATCGACGGCACTATTACGCTGTGAAAAGCGGCGGCGTCGTGTTTTCAACGACGCCGCCCGCGGTTAAATCCCCTGCCCGCCTGAAGCCTCAATCCGCTGCGCGGTGATCCAGCCGGTTTCGTCACTGAGGATCGCGCTGATGGCGTCGCCGATATCATCCGGCAGTCCGACCCGACCCAGCGCCGTCAGTCCGGCAATCTGATCGTTAATCTCGCGGGTATCACGCACCCGGCCACCACCAAAGTCAGTCTCTATCGCGCCAGGTGCCAGAATATTGACGCGAATGCGCCGTTCGCCCAGCTCTTTCGCCTGGTAGCGCGTCAGGACTTCCATCGCCCCTTTCATCGACGCATAGGTCGAGGAGCCAGGATAGACCAGCCGGGTCAGCCCGCTGGAGATGTTCAGGATGCGGCCACCGTCATTGATCAGCGGCAGCAGCTTCTGGGTGAGAAAGTAAGGCCCTTTAAAATGCACATTCACCAGCGCATCAAATTCCGCCTCGGTGGTGTCGGTAAAGGGCTTGTAGTGTCCATGACCCGCGTTGTTCACTAAATAGTCAAATCGCTCCCGTTGCCATTGCTGTTGCAGTGCCTGTTTCACGTCTCCGACAAAGCGGTCGAACTGACCGGTTTCGCCGACATCCAGCGCCAGCGCCACGGCGCGCCTCCCCATCGCCGCAATTTCCTTTACGACCGCCTGCGCCTCATCGGCATGGCTGCGGTACGTCAGAATGATATCGGTGCCTCTGGCAGCCAGTTTTAAGGCTCCATTCCGGCCTAACCCACGGTTTCCACCGGTAATTAACGCCACTTTCTGATTCATCGCTCACACCTGTTGAAAAATTGAACACGGGTTAAGGATATTCGCGAATTATTGATCTATAAACAGGGGTAAACGCGCATCACTGTTTCAATAAAAACAACAATCGGTGAACAACATGGACAAAATTCACGCAATGCAGGTCTTCGTGCGGGTGGCAGAAATGGGCAGTTTTACCCGCGCAGCAGAAAGTTTAGGTGTGCCGAAAGGCAGTGTATCCCGGCAGATCCAGGCGCTGGAGAATCAAATGGCAACACGTTTGTTGCATCGCACCACGCGCCGGGTGCAACTCACCCAGGATGGATTAGTCTATTACGATCGCTGTCTGGATTTATTGTCGATGATTGACGATATGGACAGCCTGTTTCAGCACGAACCCGCCTCGCTCAGCGGTAAACTCCGGGTGGATATGTCGGTGGCGATGGCCACCGGTTTTATCCTGCCACGACTGCCCGAATTTTTGCAGCACTATCCCGGCATAGAGATTGAGCTGAGTAGCAGCGATCGTCAGGTGGATGTGATCCGCGAAGGGTTTGATTGTGTCCTTCGGGTTGGCGAACTCAAAGATTCGGGGCTGATTGCGCGAAAAATTGGTACCCATACCTTGATTAACTGCGCCAGCCCTGGCTACCTTTCGCGGTTCGGGATGCCAATCCGGCTGGAAGAGCTGTCGCAGCATGCGATGGTGCATTACAGCCAGCAGCTCGGTCAGGCATCACCCGGATTTGAATATTTTGATGGCAGGCAGTGCTATTACGTTCATACCGGCGGCGTGGTGACGGTGAACAGCACCGAAACCTATCGCGCCGCCTGTCTGGCGGGCTTAGGCATTATTCAGGTGCCTGCCGCCGGCATTCAGACATTGCTGGAAAGGGGTGAGCTGGTGGAAGTGCTGCACCGCTTTCCCGCCAGGCCGATGCCGATCCATCTGCTCTATCCGCACCGGCGCAATGTGGCACGTCGCGTGCGGGTATTTATGGAGTGGCTGAGTCAGGTGTTACAGGAGTACGTCACCTGAGCGGCTATACTTTGATTTTAATGATAAACAGGACAGTGAAGGTCTATGACAGACAAGCAGGAAAATCCGCAGGATTTGCAGCCACAAAAGCCGCTTATCGATATTAAAACCGGCAACCACACCGTAGACGAATCTATCGTTCGCGTGTCGCGTTTCGCCACCTGGTTTCAGGCTATTCCGGCGGTGGCGCATTTCATTCGCGCCCTTGACCGCTTTAACGATCGGCTCGGCAGCCAGTTTGGCGCGGCGATTACCTATTTTTCGTTTTTATCGCTGATTCCCATTCTGATGGTGTCGTTCGCCGCCGTGGGTTTTGTGCTGGCATCGAATCCGGATTTGCTGACCGATATCATCAACAAAATCGTCAGCAGCATCAGCGACCCGACACTGGCAACCACGCTGAAAAATACGGTGAATACCGCGATTCAGCAGCGTGCCACCGTGGGGATTACCGGTTTACTGCTGGCGCTCTACTCCGGCCTTAACTGGATGGGTAACCTGCGTGAAGCGATTCGTGCCCAGTCGCGCGACGTATGGGAACGCAAACCGGATGACAAGGAGAAGATTTGGAAGCGTTATATTCGCGATCTGCTGTCGCTGGCGGGTCTGATGCTGGCGCTGGTGATTACGCTGTCGCTGACCTCGGTAGCCGGCTCTGCGCAGGCCTCTATCGTCAGTGCTCTGGGCCTGGATGGCATTGACTGGTTGCGGCCTGCGCTGACCATTATCGCCACCTCGATTTCCGTTATGGCGAACTATCTGCTTTTCCTGTGGATTTTCTGGATTCTGCCACGTCATAAGCCACGTAAGAAAGCGTTGTTCCGCGGGACACTGCTGGCGGCAATCGGCTTTGAGGTGATTAAGTTTGTGATGACGCTGACACTGCCGAAGATGGCGACCTCGCCTTCCGGTGCCGCCTTTGGTTCAGTGCTCGGCCTGATGGCATTCTTCTACTTCTTCGCTCGTCTGACGCTGTTCTGTGCAGCGTGGATCGCCACTGCCAAATATAAAGACGACCCACAGATGCCTGAAGCGGGCAGCGCGTCACGACACAAATCATCGTAATCCGTTAACAACAGCGGAAAATATTTCCCCTCGGCTATTTTTTAATCAGATAACAGGATGAATAGCTGAGGGGTCACTTTTATTTAGCCCTTTCTTAGAGTATCCCGCCATATATCGTCCGGTTTACCCCGGTATCACCCGGTATTCACAGCACCACAGAAATTATCCTCTTTTTGCCCTCTGAAGCCAGACGCGGCGCGGGTTTTCATCATTGAATGCGCCCTGGCAGATGCGTAAGATTCTTTATCTGTATTTACAAATAAGAAACAGTTATGCAAGCCTCCCTCACAGACACACTCGACAAACAGCAGGATCCCACGCCGGTTAACTCACGCAGTAAAGTGGTGATTGCCTCGCTGGTCGGTACGGCCATCGAATTCTTCGACTTTTATATTTATGCCACGGCTGCGGTAATTGTTTTCCCGCACATTTTCTTCCCGCAGGGTGATGCCACGGTCGCAACGCTACAGTCGCTGGCCACTTTCGCTATCGCCTTTATCGCGCGTCCGATTGGCTCAGCGGTGTTTGGTCACTTTGGCGATCGCGTCGGGCGTAAAGCCACGCTGGTTGCCTCGCTGCTGACCATGGGTATTTCCACCGTGGTGATTGGTCTGCTACCCAGCTATGAGACGATTGGCGTGATGGCGCCGCTGCTGCTGGCGCTGGCGCGTTTTGGTCAGGGACTGGGGCTGGGTGGAGAATGGGGTGGTGCGGCGCTGCTGGCGACGGAAAATGCGCCAGCGAAGAAGCGTGCGCTTTACGGTTCGTTCCCTCAGTTGGGTGCGCCGATTGGCTTTTTCTTCGCTAACGG
The DNA here is from genome assembly GCF_000816655.1 of Pantoea sp. MBLJ3. Taxonomy (NCBI): domain Bacteria; kingdom Pseudomonadati; phylum Pseudomonadota; class Gammaproteobacteria; order Enterobacterales; family Erwiniaceae; genus Pantoea; species Pantoea sp. MBLJ3. The sequence goes on along the minus strand of NZ_JSUT01000013.1, from coordinate 14,057 downwards.
GACTTTCCTGCTGCTTTCATGGCTGCTGACCGACGAGCAGTTTATGCAGTGGGGCTGGCGCGTGCCGTTTATTCTCTCTGCCGTGCTGGTGCTGGTTGGTCTTTATGTGCGCGTTTCGCTGCATGAGAGTCCGGTGTTTGCCAAAGTGCAGAAAGAGAAGAAGCAGGTTCGGGTGCCGATTGCGGCGCTGCTGAGCAAGCATCTGACCGCCACGATTCTCGGCACTTTTATCATGCTGGCGACCTATACGCTGTTCTATATCATGACCGTCTATTCGATGAGTTATGGCACCACGGCAGCACCGGCGGGTCTGGGCATTCCGCGTAACAGTATGCTGTGGATGCTGATGCTGGCAGTGATTGGCTTTGGGGTGATGGTACCGATTGCTGGTTTGCTGGCTGACCGTTTTGGTCGTCGCAAGACGATGATTACCATTACGCTGATGATTATCGGGTTTTCGTTCCTGTTCCCGGCAATGCTTGGTTCAGGTTCACAGGCGCTGGTGATGGCGTTTCTGCTGCTGGGTCTGAGCATTATGGGGCTGACGTTTGGCCCGATGGGCGCGCTGCTGCCGGAGCTGTTCCCGACTGAAGTGCGTTATACCGGCGCATCGTTCTCCTATAACCTCTCCTCGATTCTGGGTGCCTCCGTTGCGCCTTATATTGCGACCTGGCTAAATGCCCATTATGGTTTGCAGGCGGTGGGGCTGTATCTGGCGTCAATGGCAGTACTGACGCTGATCGCGTTGCTGGCCTGTAAAGAGACGCGTCACCAGACGCTTTATGACGTGTAATCCGGTTGGATGAATGTCAGTGAAACCCGGCAGATGCCGGGTTTTTTTATGGGTTGGGTTGAGTAAATAAAGGGCGTTTCAGGGAGCATACATCTACTCCGCAGGGTTTAAAGTGTCGCCTTGAGGTCAGGTAGCAGGCTCAGGGCGCATACGCCTTTCGCAAAGACGTAAAAGACGCCATCCCTGGCAGGCTCAGCGCGGCCGATTACGCACCTCATCCCTGAGGTGCGCCCGTAGCCGGGCCAACGCATTGCGTTGTTCAAAAACGCTCCCGGCGTTGTTGTCCCTGGCCCGCGATGCTTTGCTACAGGCGTATGCTCCCATCGCCTGAAGCAGGTTAGCTGTCAGTTTGAAGATCTTGCATAGTGCTAATGAGGCAGGGTGATTCGGGCAGCAATGAAGAAGCTTGAGGGCACTGGCAATACGGGCAGAGGAGGAAAGCGTCCCGCGCCAGGGATGGCGGGTTTTGCGTCTTTCCGATCTGACCGTATTGCCTGTGCCGGCTCGATCTTACAGCGAAGCAGGCAGTGCAGGCACCGTTCCTACAGCGAACCTTCCAGGCAGTGTTCCCAAACAAAAAACCCCGGCGAGCCGGGGTTTGTTTTGCTGAAAATTGTGATGAGGTTGATTAGCCCGCGACAGCGATACGCTTCATGTCGGTCATGTAGCCACGCAGTTTGCGGCCAACGGTTTCAATCGGGTGCTGGCGAACGGCTTCGTTGACGTCACGCAGCTGCGCGTTATCAACCTGAGTGCCTTCAACCGCTTTACCCAGATCGCCGGGCTGCAGCGTGGTCATGAACTCTTTCAGCAGCGGCACCGCGGCGAAGGAGAACAGGTAGTTACCATATTCGGCAGTATCAGAGATAACCACGTTCATTTCATACAGACGCTTACGGGCGATGGTATTCGCAATCAGCGGCAGCTCATGCAGTGATTCGTAGTAAGCAGACTCTTCAATGATGCCGGCGTCTACCATGGTTTCAAACGCCAGCTCAACGCCCGCTTTCACCATCGCAACCATCACAACACCTTTGTCGTAGTATTCCTGCTCTTCGATTTTGCCTTCATACTGTGCGGCGGTTTCAAACGCGGTCTGGCCGGTCTCTTCACGCCAGGTCAGCAGGTTTTTATCATCATTTGCCCAGTCAGCCATCATACCGGAAGAGAATTCACCAGAGATGATGTCATCCATATGCTTCTGGAACAGCGGCGCCATGATAGTTTTCAGCTGCTCTGACAGCGCATAGGCGCGCAGTTTCGCCGGGTTAGAAAGACGATCCATCATCAGGGTGATGCCACCAAACTTCAGTGACTCGGTGATGGTTTCCCAGCCGAACTGAATCAGTTTTTCTGCGTAAGCCGGATCGGTACCTTCAGCCACCAGCTTGTCGAAGCAGAGCAGTGAACCCGCCTGCAACATGCCACACAGGATAGTCTGCTCACCCATCAGGTCAGATTTCACTTCTGCAACGAAGGAGGATTCCAGCACGCCAGCGCGATCGCCGCCGGTGGCTGCAGCCCAGGCTTTAGCAATCGCCATGCCTTCGCCTTTTGGATCGTTTTCAGGGTGAACCGCGATCAGCGTCGGCACACCAAAGCCACGTTTGTACTCTTCACGCACTTCAGTACCCGGGCACTTCGGCGCCACCATCACAACAGTGATGTCTTTACGGATGCTTTCGCCCACTTCAACGATATTGAAACCGTGTGAGTAGCCCAGTGCAGCGCCATCTTTCATCAGCGGCTGAACAGCCTGAACTACAGCAGAGTGCTGCTTGTCTGGCGTCAGGTTAACCACCAGGTCAGCCTGCGGGATCAGATCTTCGTAAGTCCCCACTTTGAAACCGTTATCGGTCGCTTTGCGCCATGAAGGGCGTTTTTCCGCAATCGCTTCAGCACGCAGTGCATAAGCAACGTCCAGACCGGAATCGCGCATGTTCAGACCCTGGTTCAGGCCCTGCGCACCACAGCCAACGATAACGACTTTTTTGCCTTTCAGGAAACTGGCACCATCCGCGAATTCATCACGTGACATGAAGCGGCATTTGCCTAATTGCGCCAGCTGGTTGCGCAGGTTCAATGTGTTGAAATAGTTAGCCATGGGTACTCCAGTAAGGTTGTGTTTGCTTTTTTTGTTCAGGAACGGCGAATCGTGCAGCGCCGCGAATGACCCCATCATATGACAGGAATTCTGTTGCTTAAATTGATATATTAACAACGTCACATTGCAATAAATGCAACACCACTCAGAGGCGACGCGCACATGGATTTACGGGATCTGAAACTGTTTCTTCATCTGGCAGAAAGCTGCCACTTCGGGCGCACTGCGCGTGCGATGCACGTCAGCCCTTCCACGCTGTCACGCCAGATCCAGCGGCTTGAAGAAGATGTCGGCCATGCGCTGTTTCTGCGTGATAACCGCACCGTGACGCTGACGGAAGCGGGCGAACGCCTGCGCCAGTTTGCCCAGCAGACGCTGTTGCAGTATCAGCAACTGCGCCATGTGATGGATCTTAACGGCCCGTCACTCAGCGGCGAACTGCGACTGTTCTGTTCTGTGACGGCGGCCTATAGTCATCTGCCGCCCATCCTTGACCGCTTTCGCGCTGAACATCCGCAGGTCGAAATCAAACTGGATACCGGCGATGCCGCGGATGCGGTGGAAAAAGTGCACTCCGGCGATGCCGATCTGGCGATTGCCGGACGGCCTGAAACTCTGCCCGCCAGCATTGATTTTATGCCACTGGGGCTGATCCCGCTGGTGCTGATTGCGCCTGCACTGCCCTGTGCTGTTCGCACTCAGGCCACTCAGCCGCAGCCCGACTGGTCAAAAATTCCGTTTATCCTGCCGGTGCAGGGACCTGCACGACGGCGTATCGACCTCTGGTTCCGCCGTCAGCGCATCCCGAATCCGGTGATTTACGCCACCGTATCGGGTCATGAGGCGATTGTCTCGATGGTGGCGCTGGGCTGTGGTATTGCACTGTTGCCGGATGTGGTGCTGGAGAACAGCCCGGACCCGGTGCGAAACCGCGTGCTGCTGCTGGAGAATATTGACTCGGTTGCGCCGTTCGAACTCGGCATCTGCGTGCAAAAAAAGCGGCTCGGAGAGCCGCTGATCAGTGCTTTCTGGAGTCAGCTGTAATCAGTGGCCTGACAGGAAGAAGCGGAACGCCGGGTTCTGGCTTTCGTCATGAAAGTCGTAACCCAGATCGGTGAGATGCTCCTCGAAACGTGGCTCATCGCTGCCGAGTTCAAACGCCGCCAGCACACGACCATAGTCGGTGCCGTGGCTGCGGTAGTGAAACAGCGAGATATTCCAGTGAGTGCCCAGCGTCTGCAGGAACTTCAGCAACGCGCCAGGTGCCTCCGGGAATTCAAAGCTGAAGAGCCGCTCACGCAGTGGCTTGGAGGGCCGTCCGCCCACCATGTAGCGCACGTGCAGTTTCGCCATCTCATCATCTGAAAGATCGACCACCTGATAACCGCCGCTGGTGAGCTCGCTGATGATTTCGCTACGCTCCTCTACGCCACGGGTCAGACGCACGCCAACAAAGATGCAGGCTTTGTCCGCATCCGCGTAGCGGTAGTTGAACTCGGTAATGGAACGTCCGCCCAGCGTCTGACAGAAGCGCAGGAAGCTGCCCTGCTGTTCCGGGATGGTGACAGCCAGCAGCGCTTCACGCTGTTCGCCCAGCTCACAACGCTCGGAGACGTAACGCAGGCCGTGGAAGTTAACGTTGGCACCTGATAACACATGCGCCAGCCGCTCGCCTTTGATCTCGTGCTGCTGGATATACTTCTTCATCCCTGCAAGCGCCAGCGCGCCAGATGGCTCCGCCACAGCACGCACATCTTCAAACAGATCTTTCATCGCCGCGCAAATCGCATCGCTGTCGACGGTAATGATGTCATCGAGGTAGGCCTGACAGAGCCGGAAGGTTTCGCTGCCAATCCGTTTGACCGCTACGCCTTCGGCAAACAGCCCGACGCGCGGCAGATCGACCGGATGACCCGCTTCCAGTGCGGCTTTCAGGCAGGCTGAATCTTCTGACTCCACCGCAATCACTTTGATTTGCGGCATCAGCTGCTTGATCAGCACAGCCACGCCGGCGGCCAGACCGCCGCCGCCAACCGGCACAAAGACCCGGTCGAGGTGCGCATCCTGCTGCAACAGCTCCATCGCCAGCGTGCCCTGTCCGGCAATGACAGCCGGATGGTCAAATGGCGGCACGAAGGTGTAGCCGCGCTGTTCAGCGAGCTCTATCGCTTTGGCTTTCGCCTCATCAAAGTTGGCGCCAAACAGGAAAGCCTCACCGCCAAATGCGCGCACTGCATCAACCTTGATGTCTGCGGTCGCCAGCGGCATCACAATCAATGACTTGATGCCCAGTTTCGTCGCGGAGAGTGCCACGCCCTGCGCATGGTTACCGGCTGACGCCGTCACCACGCCGCGCGCTTTCTGCTCTTCGTTCAGACCGGCAATCATCGCGTAAGCACCGCGCACCTTGAAACTGTGCACCGGCTGGCGATCTTCCCGCTTCACCAGAATGGTGTTGCCGAGCCGCGCCGAAATTTTTTCCATAACCTGCAGCGGCGTCACCTGTGCCACTTCATACACCGGTGAACGCAGCACTGCGCGCAAATATTCGGCGCCGCCAGGCGCGTCAGGTAGCGGTTGAGACTCGGCCATTTTTAGCCTCCCAGCTTGCTCTTATCGCGGACAGCGCCTTTGTCAGCACTGGTCGCGAGTAATGCGTAAGCACGCAGCGCAAAGGAGACTTCACGCTGACGATTGACTGGCGTATAGGCCGCATCGCCACGTGCCTGCTGCTCTTCACGGCGGGCGTGCAGTTCGTTATCCGGCACAGCGAGTTTGATGCCGCGATTAGGGATATCGATTTCAATGGTATCGCCATCTTTGACCAGCGCAATGGTGCCGCCGTTAGCCGCTTCCGGCGAAGCGTGGCCGATAGAGAGGCCCGATGTACCGCCGGAGAACCGACCGTCGGTGATCAGTGCGCAGCTTTTGCCCAGGCCCATCGATTTCAGATAGGTGGTCGGATAGAGCATTTCCTGCATGCCCGGCCCGCCTTTTGGTCCTTCGTAGCGGATGACGACCACGTCGCCTGCCACAACTTTGCCGCCCAGAATCGCTTCTACCGCGTCATCCTGGCTTTCATAGACTTTAGCCGGACCCGTGAAGGTCAGGATCTCTTTGTCTACGCCCGCCGTTTTAACGATACAGCCATCTTCGGCGATGTTGCCGTAAAGCACGGCCAGACCGCCATCCTGCGAGTAAGCGTTTTCGCGGGTGCGGATACAGCCTTCGGCACGATCATCATCCAGCGTGTCCCAGCGGCAGTTCTGTGAGAACGCCTGGGTGGTACGGATGCCTGCCGGGCCAGCGCGGAACATATCTTTCACCGCCTGATCTTTGGTCAGCATGATGTCGTACTGATCCAGCGTTTCACGCATCGTCTGCTGCAGAATATTACGGGCGCTGCTGTCGAAGAGGCCTGCGCGATCCAGCTCGCCCAGAATCGCAAAAACCCCACCCGCGCGATGCACATCTTCCATGTGATATTTCGGGGTACTTGGCGCGACTTTACAAAGCTGAGGCACTTTACGTGACAGGCGATCGATGTCGGAGATATTAAAGTCGATATCGCCTTCCTGTGCCGCCGCCAGCAGGTGCAATACGGTGTTGGTGGAACCGCCCATGGCGATATCCAGCATCATGGCGTTCTCGAAAGCGGCCTTGTTAGCGATGTTACGTGGCAGCATGTTGACGTCATCCTGCTCGTAGTAGCGCTTGGTCAGACTGACGATGCGCTTACCGGCATTGATGAACAGCTCTTTGCGATCGGCGTGCGTGGCCAGCAGTGATCCGTTGCCAGGCTGCGACAGGCCCAGAGCTTCGGTCAGACAGTTCATCGAGTTGGCGGTGAACATACCGGAGCAGGAGCCACAGGTCGGGCAGGCAGAGCGTTCGATCTGATCGCTGTCGGCATCGCTGACGTTCGGGTTGGCACCCTGAATCATCGCATCCACCAGATCCAGCTTGATGATTTTGTCAGAAAGCTTGGTTTTACCCGCTTCCATCGGTCCACCGGAAACAAAGATCACCGGAATATTCAGGCGCAGTGACGCCATCAGCATTCCCGGCGTGATTTTATCGCAGTTAGAGATGCAGACCATGGCGTCTGCGCAGTGCGCGTTGACCATGTACTCGACCGAGTCGGCAATCAGTTCGCGCGAAGGCAGTGAATACAGCATGCCGCCATGACCCATGGCAATACCGTCATCCACCGCGATGGTGTTGAACTCTTTAGCCACACCACCTGACGCTTCAATCTGCTCAGCGACGAGTTTACCCAGGTCGCGGAGGTGAACGTGGCCAGGGACAAATTGGGTGAATGAGTTAACCACAGCGATAATCGGCTTGCCGAAATCGTCGTCGGTCATTCCTGTCGCGCGCCATAAGGCACGGGCACCTGCCATATTGCGGCCGTGGGTGGTAGTGGCGGAACGGTACTTAGGCATGCTCTATTTACTCCAGTAAGAATAAGCTCGCGGACGTCAGATGACGCCCGCGCTGTATCTGATTATGGGTTAACCGGATCTAACCAGCCCCACTTGTCTTCTGTTTCGCCAGTGAACAGACCAAAGAAGGCCTCCTGGATGCGTTTGGTGACCGGACCACGTTTGCCTTCGCCCACCTGAATGCGATCCACGCTGCGTACCGGCGTGATTTCTGCGGCGGTGCCAGACATAAAGACTTCGTCAGCCAGATAGAGCGACTCACGCGACAGCGTCTGCTCACGCACTTCAATGCCCATATCGCGCGCCAGCGTGATGATGGCATCGCGGGTGATACCTGGCAGTGCAGAGGAGGTGAATGGCGGCGTAAACAGCACACCATCTTTAACTTCAAACAGGTTCTCGCCAGCACCTTCTGAAATCAGGCCATTGGTGTCCAGCGCGATACCTTCCTGATAACCGTGACGACGGGCTTCGCTGCCCACCAGCAGTGAGGAGAGGTAGTTACCACCCGCTTTCGCGGCGGTTGGCAGGGTATTTGGCGCAACGCGGTTCCATGAGGAGACCATCGCATCGATGCCGTTTTCCAGCGCTTCTGCGCCCAGGTATGCGCCCCACGGGAAGGCAGCAATGATCACATCGGTGGTGAAGCCGTCTGGCGGGTTCACGCCCAGGCCCACATCGCCAACAAAGGCCAGCGGACGGATATAAGCACTTTTCAGTTTGTTCACGCGGATGACTTCGCGGCACGCTTCCATCAGCTCATCAACGCTGCTTTTAATCGGGAAGCGGTAGATTTTGGCGGAGTCGTGCAGACGTTGCATGTGTTCGCGATGACGGAACACAACCGGTCCTTTGTGAGAGTCGTAGCAACGCACGCCTTCAAATACCGACGTACCGTAGTGCAACGCGTGAGACATGACGCTGACCTTCGCATCTTCCCACTTAACCATCTCGCCATTGAACCAAATAAAGTCTGCTTTCTTCGTGCTCATTGTTATTTCCTCTCGCGGCTACGCGCGGATTTGTTGTGTTGTCTGTTGTTGGATCTGAACGCATGCAACGTCGATCAATTTACTTAACTGCGAAGACAGTAAATCGACGGAGCGCTGGCTGGCAACGGTCATTTCAATATTAATGTTTTCTGCGTTGGCGACTGAGGCCATGTTCATAGAACAGACCTGAAAACAGCGGTGACGCACGACGCGTAAAATGCGCTCTAATATTTCAGGGCGGAAACGGGCTTCGATAGACAATTGATGCTGGTTCATACGGTTTTCTCCATCATGTTTGCATTGCTGGCACCCGGCGGTACCAGTGGCCAGACGTTTTCATGCTCATCTATTGCAACATGCAGGAAGTAAGGACCTTCGCTGTTCAGCAGAGCATCAAGGGCGGCGTCGACCTGATCTTTACGGGTAATGCGCTGGCCAGGAATGTTGAACGCGCTGGCCAGCGTGAGGAAGTCGGGATTATCGGACAGATTGGTTTCGCTGTAGCGACCGTCAAAAAAGAGCTGCTGCCACTGGCGCACCATGCCCAGACGCTGGTTATCCATCAGTACGATTTTAACCGGCAGCTTGCCGCGCTTGATGGTACCCAGTTCCTGAATGTTCATCATGATGGAGCCATCACCCGAGACACAGATAACCGTATCTTCCGGGCGTGCAACCTGTGCGCCGATAGCGGCAGGCAAACCAAAGCCCATGGTGCCTAAACCACTGGAGGTGATGAAGTTTTCCGGTGCGCTAAATGCCATGTGCTGTGCCGTCCACATCTGATGCTGACCAACGTCGGTGGTCACAACAGTATTGGCCGGTTTGCGATCGGAAAGCTGCTTCAGCAACAGCGGCGCATAGATCGCTTCGCCTGGATGGTCATAGCGCCATGAGTGACTGGCTTTAAGCGCTTTCACCTCATCACGCCAGGCGTTGATATGCAGCGGCTGACTCAGAGCAGGCAGCAATTCGTTGAGATCACCCTGCAGAGAGACGTGTGCGCGACGTAATTTGTTTAACTCAGCGGGATCGATGTCGAGATGAATCACGCTGGCGTGGGGTGCAAAGGTATCCAGCTTGCCGGTGACGCGGTCGTCGAAGCGCGCACCGACCGCGATCAGCAGGTCACATGCCTGTACGGCCAGGTTAGCGGCTTTGGTGCCGTGCATCCCCAGCATGCCCAGATAGACCTCACTGCGTGGATCCACGCTGCCTAAGCCTTTCAGGGTAGCCACTGCCGGAATACCGGTTTCTTCTGCCAGCGCACGCAGTGCCGGAACAGCCTGCGCCAGACCGACGCCACCGCCAACGTAGAGCATGGGTTTTCTGGCCTGCGCCATCAGTGCACGTGCTTCGTGAATTGCCTGATGTGGCAGCGCGCTTCCCTCTTCTACCGGCACCAGATGCGGTGCGGGCTCACCCTGCGCAATCTGAATGTCTTTCGGGATATCAACCAGCACCGGACCCGGACGACCCGACTGCGCCAGCGCAAAGGCTTCCGCCATGATAGCGGGCAGCTCATCCAGCGACTCGACCAGGAAACTGTGCTTGGTACAGGCCAGCGAGAGTCCCAGTACGTCGATCTCCTGGAAAGCATCGGTGCCGATGAAGGCAGAGGTTACCTGACCGGTGATTGCCACAACCGGAACCGAATCCATCATGGCATCCGCCAGGCCCGTAATCAGGTTAGTCGCGCCAGGGCCTGAAGTGGCGATACAGACGCCAGTTTTGCCGGTTGAGCGGGCATAGCCAATCGCCGCCATCACTGCGCCCTGCTCATGACGACACAGTAGGTGTTCCACGCCGCCATCATAGAGCGCGTCGTATACCGGCATAATTGCGCCGCCAGGGTAACCAAATACGGTATTAACCCCCTGCGCGCGTAAAGCCTGAACTACCCACTGTGCACCTGTCATCGCTATTCTCCTGTGTCCTGACCGGAACAACAGAATTTTATGCTACTGTTCATTGTTTGTTCCTTGTGGATTTACTGATATTTCCTCGGGTCGAAAAAAAACCCCCGGACCTTTCGGTGCGGGGGTTTTTTCGGATTCGAGGCTTGATTTTTAAGCCTTTCTTTCTCCAAGCGTTGCCCCGCACGGTAGGTTAATAACCACCACCACGCTAATCACGACCAGGCTAATCACTTGTAGAAGGGCTTTCATGTGTTGTTCAATTCTTTTACGTGTTCGAAGTAATGCCTACAGAGTTATCATAGTCAGGGGTTATGGCACAACTTTTTTTACAGACTTTTTTTAACCACTGGCGCTGGATAACGACCTATCAACCTGTATTACAAGAAATAATTACGTGATGATAATTATTCATCACTTTAGTGGCGTAATCATGTTTTGATGAATTTGCGCGCAGTCGCACAAGGTTTCAATACGCCTTGAAAAAAACGCTGATGAGCTGGACGATGGCCCGAACAGTGCTGATCATCCCCTCGCTTTCATTTGACGCTGTCACCAGACTGGCGGCAACAAGGAGCGAGTATGTCATTATCAAAAGTTCTGACCCGGGCAGCATTAGGCGTAGAAGCCCCGCTGGTGACCATTGAGGCGCATATCAGTAACGGCCTGCCAGCGTTAACACTGGTGGGTTTGCCTGAAACCACCGTGAAAGAGGCACGTGAGCGGGTCCGCAGCGCCATTATCAACAGTGGTTTTACCTTTCCGGCTAAGCGCGTCACCATCAATCTGGCCCCGGCAGATTTACCCAAAGAGGGCGGGCGGTATGACTTACCTATGGCGATCGCCATTCTGGTCGCCTCTGAGCAGCTTCCTGCCGATAAGCTGACGCACTATGAGTTTCTGGGTGAGCTGGCACTCGACGGCGCAGTGTGCGGTGTACAGGGCGCGATTCCAGCGGCTATGGTGGCGATACAGGCGGGAAGGCAGCTGGTGCTCTCCGTTGAAAATCAGGGTGATGCCGGACTCATCCGTCAGGGGTTGTCGCTGGTCGCCTCTCACCTCAGCGAGGTATGCGCCTTTCTGCGTAATGCGCTCACATTACCGACGGCCCAATACCCTGAACAGCAGGGCGACGTGCCGGCTGATGATCTCGCTGATGTCATTGGTCAGGAGCAGGGGCGCAGAGCACTGGAGATCACAGCGGCAGGCGGTCATAACCTGCTGCTGATTGGGCCACCGGGCACGGGTAAAACCATGCTCGCCACCCGACTGCCTGGCATAATGCCTTCCCTTAGCGATCAGGAAGCTCTGGAGTGCGCGGCAATCGACAGCCTGGTGAACAACAATACCCTGCACCGACAGTGGCGCACGCGGCCTTTCAGGTCACCTCACCATAGCGCATCTCTCTATGCTTTGATTGGTGGCGGATCATTGCCACGGCCCGGTGAGATATCCCTCGCGCACAATGGCGTACTGTTTCTGGATGAGTTACCGGAATTTGATCGCAAGGTACTGGACTCCCTGCGCGAGCCATTAGAGTCGGGCGTCATCGCTATTTCCCGTGCCCGGGCAAAAGTTACCTATCCGGCACGGTTTCAGCTGATCGCTGCGATGAATCCAAGTCCAACCGGGCATTATCAGGGACACCACAACCGCTGCTCACCCCAACAGGTTTTGCGGTATCTCAGCAAGCTATCAGGCCCTTTTTTGGATCGTTTTGATCTTTCGCTGGAGGTGCCGCTACTGCCGGGTGGGATGCTCAGCGGTCAGCGCGCCAGAGCGGAAGCGTCTGAGCAGGTACGTCATCGGGTGGTCGCGGCACGTAACATTCAGCTGGCCCGTACAGGCAAGATCAATGCGCATTTAAACAATGCAGAGATTATGCGCTGGTGTCAGCCTGCCAAAGAAGACGCGGAGTGGCTGGAGTCCGTGCTGGAGAAACTGGGTTTGTCTGTGCGGGCATGGCAGCGTATTTTGAAAGTGGCGCGTACCGTTGCCGATCTCGCGGGGGATACAGATATTAGCCGGTCACATCTGCAGGAAGCGGTCAGTTACCGTACAATAGATCGATTAATGATTCATCTGCACAACAGCCTGCAATAAAAAAAGGGGCTTTCGCCCCTTCTCTGTTAATCGTCGCTGTCGGTAAAGTCTTCAACGGTGTCCATCTGCGGTTTACCGCCAGAGAGCGTATGAAAACGCTTAGGACGCTTAATGCGGGTCATATACTTAGACCACACGCGCTCAGCTTCCGTTTGCGGCTCACGCACGCCACGACACACTTCAATAAACAAACGTTCTTCTTCAGTTACAGGCTCACGCTTTGATAAATCCAGCTCATTAAAAGCAAAACCGTGGCGTTCAAGAAGCTGAGCCTCTTTAATAGTAAAGTCACCGTGGCGTGAGAAACCACGCGGGTAATGTTTGTTATCAAAGAAACGATTCTCTGTTGAGAAGCTTTCCGCCATGTTACACGCTCCTGATTTTCTAATGCCGTGCTGTTAATGGCGCGGAGTATTAGATAGGCTTGACAGAGTGTAAAACAAAACATTTAAATCTATACGACAAACATTTTTTGGGAGAACGCTGTGGATACGGAATTACTGAAAACTTTCCTGGAAGTGAGCAGGACACGTCATTTTGGGCGTGCTGCAGAAGCACTTTACCTTACGCAATCTGCTGTCAGTTTTCGCATCCGTCAGTTAGAAAATCAGCTTGGCGTTAATCTTTTTACACGGCATCGCAATAACATACGTCTGACAGCGGCAGGAGAGCGACTGCTTCCCTATGCTGAAAGCCTGATGAGCACCTGGATGATGGCGAAGAAGGAGGTTTCTCATACTCAGCAGCATCATGAGCTTTCTATAGGTGCCAGTGCATCTCTATGGGAAGCCTATCTGACGCCATGGCTACAGACGCTGTATGAGAATCGGGAGAGCCTGCATTTAGAAGCGCGCGTGGCACAGCGGCATCTGCTGGTTAAACAGCTTCATGAGCGCCAGCTGGATCTGTTGATTACCACTGAAGCGCCTAAGATGGATGAGTTAACCAGTCAGCAGATTGGTCATATTTCACTGGCGCTGTTCTGCGCCCGGCAGAGCGAAAAGCGTGAGAAATATGATTATATTAAGCTGGAATGGGGAGCTGATTTTCATCAGCATCAGAGCTATCTCTCGGGGGCTGATGATGTGCCGGTCCTCTCCACAACGTCAGCGCATGTCACCCGTGAACTGCTGCATACCACCGGCGCATGCGCGTTTCTGCCGGACTTCTGGCAAAGTGTTTACAGTGAGTTGATGATGATTCCGGATACACCCGTTGCCGTTCGTCCGCTCTATGCTGTCTGGTTGCAGAACAGCGATCAGCAGGCACACATCCGCCAGTTGCTTAAATTCCCGATTCTGGTCAGGCAAAACAGCTGAATTTACGGGAAAAAGAGGTGAGCAGGGAAGATCAGAGGCCAGTTAGCGTTAGCTGGTTTTTCTTTTTTGCTTTTTTAAAGGCAAAAAAAAATCCTTTGCCGAAGCAAAGGATCGTTTTCTGGCAGGGGCGGAGGGACTCGAACCCCCAACACCCGGTTTTGGAGACCGGTGCTCTACCAATTGAACTACGCCCCTAATAGGGTGGCGGAACGGACGGGGCTCGAACCCGCGACCCCCTGCGTGACAGGCAGGTATTCTAACCAACTGAACTACCGCTCCACCGATTCTTTCACGGTCCTCAGCAACCGGCTGAGAGCCGTCTGTTCCTGTTGCTTTCCTTGTCAGGGGAAAAGGAACGAATTTAATGCCTGGCAGTTCCCTACTC
>NZ_JSUT01000012.1:0-348772 GCF_000816655.1 Pantoea sp. MBLJ3 | reverse complement strand
TAGTTGCCCGCCAGGCGCGTCTCCACGCTGACCGCGTACTCCTTCAGCAGCGTCTGCACAATCTGCGGCACCGTCTGGCTCTGGAAGATGCGCAGGTTGCGGTCGCGCTGCATCGGCCACAGGTCCGGCTCAACCGTAAGCTGGTAGACCGCGTAGCGGGTGCCGCTCAGCTCCTGGCTGCGCACCGCCACGCGGGTGATTTTGCCGTTGAGGTAGCGCGGGCTCAGCGCGTTCATCAGGCCGTCGGTCGGCAGCGTAAACGTCACCGGCTTGCCCAGCAGGGCGTGACGGTCGATGCGCGCGTCGGTGGCCAGCAGTTCGGCGGTGAGCACAAAGGGACGGGACAGCGTCTCGGTGCCCGTGAGCGTATGGAACAGCAGGCCGTCAGCCGGCAGCTGTGCAGTAATGCGTGAGAACATAAGTAATCCCTGACTATTAACTGTGTGGATCGAGCAACCAGACGCCTTCTTCGCTGATGTTCAGCGTCTGCTGGCGAGTGCCACTCTGGCCGCTAATGGCAAAGGTATAGTTGCCCGGTGCAAGCTGCAGCGTCGCGAAGCCATTCACCGCCGGAACCAGCGCCTGCGGCTGACCGTTTACCTGAACGCGTTCCCCCTGCTGCAACCGGATATAAACCTGGGCGACAGGCGCGGGTGGCGGTGCGGGTTGTGGATCGGGTTCACGTGCGGCGGTCTGCGCCGGCTCAGAGGTCTGCGCCGGTGCGCTGGCAACGGTGTCCGGCGGAGTCTCAGACTGGGTCGGTGGCGCAGCCACCGGCTGGTTGACCGGTGCGACGGTGACGGCAGGCGCGCTGTTTTGCGCGACCTCAGCCGGCGATGACTCATTACCGCGTGACATCAGCAGACCGGCGCACAGGCCAACCAGCACACCCGCAGCCACCAGGCCTGGCAGAGCAAACCGGTGTCCCAGCAGCGTTTTAAGCGGCGAGGCGGATTTGACCTCCTCCTCTTCTTCTGCGATCGGCACCAGCATCGTACCTGGCCCGCTCATTTTTGCGCTGAGCTGCGGTTCTGACTCGCGTTCCGGCAGCGCCATCAGCACAGCAAAATCATCAATGCTCTGCGGGCGATCTTCCGGCTTCAGCGCCAGTGCGCGATCCACCGCACTGAGCAGCGCTGTGGAGAATCCCGCCAGACGACGCTGCACCAGCGGCTGATAATTATCTTCGATGCTCCGCACCACGCTCACCGGTGGCGGTGCACCGGTAATCAGCGTATGCAGCACTGCGCCCAGCGCGTAAATATCGGTCCACGCGCCCTGCTCGCTCTCGTCGTTATCGCTGTACTGCTCAATCGGCGCATAGCCGGGACGCAGCATGGTCTCGCTCTCATCCGACAGGTTGCCGATGGTTTTACGCGCCGACCCGAAGTCCAGCAGAATCGGCTCGCCGCTGCTCTGAATCTGGATGTTATCCAGCGAGATATCACGGTGCAGGTAACCCGCTTCATGGATGGTTTTGATCGCGCCCAGCAGCGGCGGCAGCATGCGACGAATCCAGGCCTCATTCACCGACTGCGGATTGCGTGCGCTGAAGTTCGAGAGCGTGGTGCCGCTGTAGAACACCGTGCCCATATAAGCGGTGTCGTTCTGCACCCAGAAACGCAGCACGTGCAGCAGGTTCGGATGATTAAAGCGCGCCAGCAGACGCGCCTCCTGAATAAAGCTGTTCAGTCCGGCGTGAAAGGTTTTGCTGAACCGCTCACTGCGCAGCACCAGATTGAGGTCATCGCTGCGCACCGCCAGCGAGGCGGGCATGAACTCTTTGATGGCGATATCACGCTCCAGCTGGTGATCCCAGGCGCGATAGACGATACCAAAGCCGCCACCGCCGATGACCTCTTTGATTTCAAACTCATTAAAGCGGTAACCCAGCGGCAGCGCGTTGGGGACATTCAGGGGTTGATCATGTTCCGACATATTCGAAAACTCTCTGATAACTAAGCTTTAAACAGCGAACTGGCAGACAAATTCGCCCTGCTCACAACGCACTTCGACGCGGCGATAGCGTTCATCGCGGGCGTGCGCACTCAGCAATATCTGGCTCATCTGCGGCAACAGCGTGTTAGTGAGGATGGCATCCACCATGCGACCGCCCGACTCCACCTCGGTACAGCGCTGGACGATCTGGCTCACCACCGACTCGTCAATCTGCGCCTCAATGCTATGGTTGTCCGCCAGACGACGCACAATGCGCGCCAGCTGCAGCCGCACAATCTCCGCCAGCATTTCATCGCTGAGCGGGTAATACGGCACCACCAGCAGACGGCCCAGCAGCGCAGGCGGGAACACCTCCAGCAGCGGCTTACGCAGCGCGGTGCTCAGGGCATCGGGATCGGGCATCAGTTCAGGATCAGCACACATCGCGCTGATCAACTGCGTGCCGACATTCGAGGTCAGAATGATGATGGTGTTACGGAAATCAATGTGGCGACCTTCGCCATCCTCCATCCAGCCCTTATCAAACACCTGGAAGAACAGCTCATGCACATCCGGATGGGCTTTCTCAATCTCATCCAGCAGCACCACGCTGTAGGGACGACGGCGAACGGCTTCGGTCAGCACGCCGCCTTCGCCGTAGCCGACGTAGCCCGGCGGAGCACCTTTCAGCGTCGAAACGGTGTGCGCCTCCTGAAACTCACTCATGTTGATGGTGATAATGTTCTGCTCGCCGCCATACAGCGACTCGGCCAGCGCCAGCGCGGTCTCGGTTTTACCGACACCGGACGGGCCGCACAGCATAAAGACGCCTGCGGGCTTGTTGGGGTTATCCAGGCGAGCGCGCGTAGTGCGAACCCGTTTGGCGATCAGATCCAGACCGTGACGCTGGCCGATGACGCGCTGGTTCAGGGTGTCAGCCAGATTCAGGACGGCGTCGATCTCATTCTTCACCATCCGGCCCAGTGGAATACCGGTCCAGTCCGAGACCACGGCAGCCACCACGCCTGCATCCACGGCGGCAAACAGCAGCGGCGAGTCGCCCTGCAGCGCCGTGAGTTGCTGCTGCGTTGCATCGCGCTGTTCACGCAGCGCCGGATCCTCTTCGGTTACACAGCGGGCGCGCAGCGCAATCAGCGTCTCAACCAGTTCACGCTCCTGCAGCCAGCGCTGTTGCAGTGCATCACGTTCAGTTTCCAGGGCCGTGCGCTCTGCGGCAATCGCCTGCTGGCGGGTCACATCGCCAAGGCCGACGCGGATTTCACGTTCAATGATCTCCGCTTCAATCTCCAGCGCGGCCAGACGATGCAGACAATCTTCCAGCGCCGCAGGCTGTGCGCCCTGACTGACCGCCACGCGCGCGCAGGCAGTATCCAGTAGCGCCACCGCTTTATCGGGCAGCTGACGCGCCGGAATGTAGCGATGGGATAGTTTCACTGCCGCAGTGACTGCATCATCCAGCAACAGCACGCGATGGTGTTTCTCCAGCGCGCTGACGGTGCTGCGCAGCATCAGAATCGCTTTGGCTTCATCCGGCTCCTGCACCTGCACGGTCTGGAAGCGGCGGGTCAGCGCCGGATCTTTCTCAATGTACTTTTTGTATTCGGCCCAGGTGGTCGCGCCGATGGTGCGAAGCTGGCCGCGCGCCAGCGCCGGTTTCAGCAGGTTGGCGGCATCGCCGGTGCCCTGCTGACCACCCGCGCCAACCAGAGTGTGGATCTCATCGACAAACAGCACGATCGGCGTCGGGCTGGACTGCACCTCATTGATCAGCGCCTGCAGTCGCGCTTCGAACTCCCCTTTCATCCCGGCACCCGCCTGCAGCAGGCCAATATCCAGCAGCCAGAGCTGCACATCGCGCAGCGGCGCAGGCACATCTCCCGCAGCAATACGCAGCGCGAGGCCTTCGACCACCGCGGTTTTGCCGACGCCCGCTTCACCGGTCAGCAACGGGTTGTTCTGACGACGACGCATCAGGATATCGACCATCTGGCGGATCTCATCGTCACGCCCGGTTACCGGATCGATGCGGCCTTCACGGGCGCGCGCGGTCAGATCCTGTCCATACTGCTCCAGCGAACTGCCACTGGCCGCAGGCGCTGTACCAGCAGCATCTGCCGGCGCGCTCATCGCCTGCTGCGCTTCTTTGCTGTTGCTGAGCAGCGTGTCGAAATCCGCCAGCAGCGCATCGGCATTAACCCGGCTGAACTGGCCGGAGATGCCTTTCAGTACGCTGGCCAGGTTGAAGGTTTTCAGCATACCAATCAGCAGATGACCGCCGCGAATGCGGGTCGCGCCATATTTCAGCGAGGCATAAACCCACGCCCGCTCAACGGCGCTGTCGATATGCTCAGAGAGGTCGGAGACCGCACTGGCACCGCGAGGCAGGCGATCCAGCGCGGCAACGATGTCCTGAGTCAGGGCCTTTTCATCCAGTGAAAAATGTGTGATGACCTGCTGTAAGTCGCCATCCTGCTGCTGCATCAGTTGATGCAGCCAGTGCACCAGTTCGACATAGGGATTGCCGCGCAGTTTGCAAAAGGCGGTGGCGCTTTCCAGCGAGGTAAATAACAGCGTATCCAGTTTGCCGAATAGCACGGCACGGCTGATTTCTGACATAGGGGGCTCTCTTCAATGAAAGACGCAGGCTGTGTAACAGGGAAAGCGGCTGGGCTAGCGTGAAGCAGCCTCAACCTCAAACATGAAATCTTCACGATCGTGCGGCTGCGGCATCTGCCCCAGCCAGCTGGTGTAGCCGAGTCGGGCAGTGCCGCCCAGCGCCACACCCTGCACCTCGTCAGCGGCCAGGATCAGACTGAGATCCCATTGCATTTCGATGCCAAGGTAGTGACGCACCCAGTCGCGCACTTCCTGCGCGCCGGGCGCATCCGGCAGAAAATGGGCATACTGCGCGGCGTTGAGCGGGCCCAGGTGCAGGCGAAAACGGTGCTGCACATCACGTACCGCCACACCGAGAAACGCGGAGGCGCCCAGCCGGGGCATGTGACGTCCCGCGCCCAGTCGGGCCTGATCGCGGCTGTCCAGCGTCAGCCAGTGCGGCAGGTTCTGCGTGAGCCGGACCGGTACGCCAAAGTAGTGGCGCAGAATGCGCACCAGCCCTTCCGCATCATGACCGTGACGGCTGAGATGGCCCACCAGCATCAGTCGGGCATGGAGACTCAGCGAGCTGGCCTGCTGCTGGGCCGGCAAGCCGATGCCCGCCAGACAGGCGAGATAGTTCAAAAAGCGACTGTCGTCGGGACGATCCAGCGACACGGTCGGCTGCGCATCCGCCCAGGCACGATAGAACAGCAGCGTGGCGCGGTGGTGAAACAGGTCAGCAAACGCCGACAGGCTGTGATCCTGATGATGCACGATGCGTTCATGCACATATTCGGTCAGATGGGTTGGCAGCGGGCCGTTGGGGCCAAACAGGCCAAAGCTGTAGATCGACAGCTCATGACGCTCCGAACCCTCACGCGGGGTGGCACTGGCGACGGTGGCCGGTGCAAACGCCAGTGACGGCGTCTGACCGATGCGTACCGATTCGAACTTCGGCAGCGGCGCACGGCCCAGCGGATAGCGCTGACCGCCCTGCGCGTCCAGCCGTCGCAGCAGCTGAAACAGATCGTAGCGCCACGGCGCGGCCATGACTTTCTGCCAGAAATCATCCGGCAGTCGGGTCAGACGCGGCAGCGTAATGACTTTTTCGCCACTCATATCAGCGCTTTCCTGCCCATGCGCGGTGGCCAGTAGCCCACTTCCCCGCGCTGCTGGCTGTTCAGGGTAAATTCTGTGAAGCTGTTAAGTGCCACCAGCCGGCCACAAACCCGCTCAAGTACGCTGCCAAACAGCCATGGGCTGGCACCCGAAAACGCCTGCTCATCCACTTCCAGCGTGATGCTGACACCGCGCGCAAACACCACCGGCCCTGGCTCAGGCACACGGCGGTTTACCGCGCTGAGCGTACAGTGACGAATGCCGTCAATCTGGCGGGCAACCGGCGCTTCGGCGAGATTAGCGTAGAGACTCAGCAACTGGCGCAGCGCCGCCGCACCTTCCCCGTCGCTGCTGTCCATCAGGCTGAGGTAGTTCATCTGCAGATGGCTGATCAACCGCCAGGCCGAAAGGCCTTCTGCCAGCGCCGGACGTGGTGGCGTCGGTCCTTTGCACAGCTTCAGCTCCGACACCGGAATGGAATCCGGCATCACGAAATTGCCCTGATCCTGCTGCAGCATCAGCGGCAGATCGCGGCTGGTACACATCACCTCGGCAGAGAGATAGCGCACGTCGTCGCGCCACGGCGCATGATGCTCATCCACCAGCGACAGAAACACTTCTGAACCGATGTAGCCGGTGCGCGTGCCATAACGTTGTGCCTGCTCTGACAGGGTGCGCTGTTCGCGGCGCAGCGAGAAGTAGGCGCCATAGTCACCCTGATCGCCGCTGAAGGTGCTCCAGAACGGGCGGAAGACCTGCTCTTCCCGCTTGCCCTCTACGGTGGCAAACAGCCGCTGCACCGAATGCACCTCATAATCCAGCGGCCGGATGTTATCCACTACCAGATGATATTCATGCTGACTGTCGCTGACCTTCAGACGCTCGGCGGTTTTCGGGAAGAGGTTAATGACCGGCGTGCAGTGCAGCGCCAGATGGCTGTGATCGACCACGCTTTCCAGCGCGCTGTCCGCTTTGTCGAGCAGGATGATGATGTCGAACGCCGTGGCGTTGTCGCAGCGGCGCAAAAACGGGCCGAGCTGACTCAGGCTGATAAACTGAAAGCGTGCCGGAAAAGCGAAATATTCCTGCAACAGACGATAGCCGTCGAAGTTGCGCAGGTCGTCGGGCAGCAGCGCCTGCTCTGGCGCAAAACCCTCCTGCTGCAGGGCGTCATCTGTCAGCACCTGACGCTGTGGCCGTTTCTCTACCGACTGCAGCACGATACCTACCCGATGCTGCATCAGCAGCTCAAGCAGCTTCAGCGCCTGAATATCCGGGCCGCTGAGGAACAGCATCAGGTCCTCGACATTGAGCTGACTCAGCGAGGAGATCCCTTCACAGGTGATACGGATGCGCAGCGCACTTGCCGCGCCCAGGCCCGTGAGTTTCAGCTCGCCAGAAGGCAGATCGCCTGGCACGCCGCCGAGGCTGGCTTCAGTGATGCGCAGCGGATGCAGCACCACATCGTGTGCGGTGGAGTAGCTGCAGGTCACCCCGGTTTTTTTGAGGTTCTGGCTCTCCATCATGGTGCCGCGCGGCACCCGGAAACCCTGAGTGATATCACCTTTGCGGCTGTCCGGCGTCAGCTGCGCAATCGCCATGGAGGGCGTTGGCGAGAGGTAAGATGGCGCAATCATCTCCAGCAGACGCTGTGAGAAGCGCGGAAACTCCGCATCCATCTTCAGCTGCACGCGCGACGTCAGGAAGGCAAACCCCTCCATAAGCCGTTCCACATAGGGATCCGCCACGTCAATGCCATGCATGCCAAGACGTCCCGCCACTTTCGGGTAGCGCGTCGCAAACTCTGCCCCCATCTCGCGCAGGTAGGCCAGTTCACGGTTGTAGTAGTCGAGCAGATTGCTGTCCATGGTTATCCTGCATCCTGAAGTTCGAAATGGCCGCTCTCCAGATCAACCTGAGTGCGGAACAGAAACGCCAGTGGATAAGGCACACACCAGAGCCGCCCTTTGATCTCAATCGACAGCACGTTGTGCAGGCTGAGCGAGCCGAGATCGCTGACGCAGCGCACCTGCAGCCCCTGCGGCAGAATACGCGGCTCGAAGTGCAGAATGGCGTTGGTCATTTTGCGCTGCATATCCTGCCATTCAATATCGGAGACGTTCTGCCCGGCCAGCGGCGCAACGCCGAAATTCCAGACCGAGCGCTGCACCTGATCGAAACCACTGAGATCCTGCTGCGCTTCGTTATTAATAGTGTTGAACAGCCACTGCAGATCGCGCAGGACGTGGCGACGCAGCGTGCTGTGGCTGATCAGCATGCTGTTCTCCGCCTCCTGCTGCTTGTCCGGCGCGTTGTCGGTCAGGCGATCCAGCAATGAGGATTGCAGCTTGTCGCGGGCGGTCAACGCATCGCGCTTTTTGCGCGCGCGAAAGCCGCCGTGCAGCTGGGCATAGCCATCATTGTGCGCGCCTGAATCATGACTCATCGGCAGACTCTGTATTGTCGAACGTGACCTGCTGCAGGCTCAGCAGCGAGAATTCCGCGCTGTCGCTGAGCCACATTTTTTGTCCCTGGCCAATGAACTGATCCGTGTCATCGCCAAGTGTCTGCCATTCGGTGACGCTGGCACGCAGAAAACGCTCGTCTGCACCCGCCAGCAGCGGATAGCGCGCCGGAATCTGACACACCTGCTCGCTGCCATCCACCAGCTGCACGCGTGTGTGACGCCACACCAGATCGGTGACGCTGGCAGGCGCCTGGAACTGCATCTCACGAATGGCGGCAAACGGGATCCAGTAGTAACGCCCCTGATTGATCACTTCACACACTGGCCCGAAACGGCTATCGCCATCCATCAGCCAGCTGAATGCGGTTGGCTGATCCTGTTGGGTGGCGGTGCCGGGATTGGCGTCGGCGAGGTCGAGTGCCTCAGCCCGCAGTGCAGTGCCGCGCGCGACATCACCCGCGGTGTCGGCCTGTAAGGCGGCCAGCAGTGTGTCGCACCAGTGCCAGGCGCTGCCCGGCAGTACCGGATCGGCCTCACCGAGCAGTACCGCGTCACGCTGCAGTTCACCGGCGATTGCCTGCTGCAACAGATTGACGGTTGGTTGCGCCTGCGGACTTAATGCCAGCCAGGATTGCAGCTGCGTCTGCGCGCGCGACCAGTTACCTGACAGGCAAAGCAATTGCACAAAGGCAGCCCGCAGATCGGCATTTGCCGGATTCGCCTGAATCTGGCGGGTGACGTCGGCCAGTGTTTCGCCGAGCGTGGCGTTAGCCAGAAGGTGTTGTAAGGATTCCATGCAAACTCCTTTTGCGTCAGTTAAGGGTGCGATAGACCGCAGCGGCGGGATCTTTCAGTTCAGGATGGAGTTTTTCCACCAGCTGCACGCTGAGCGTGCCATCCCCACTGACCCACGGTGACCAGACTTTGCGAACTTCCTGCAGACGCGCCTGAACCGCACTCTCATCAGCCGCTTCGCTGGCGGGCATCTGCACCACCACCTGACGCACCGCCTGCCAGCCGTTAAAGCGGTTGCTGAACGGCAGAACCAGCCAGCTGTCAGGGGATTTTTCGTTGCTCAGCACCATACGCTCGCTATTGACCGTGGTGATGTGGAGTTCGGCCGTGGATGACTGATTGCTCAGGCCCGTCACCGGGAAACCCTGCAGGAAGGTCACGCCGATTGCCGCAGATGCACCGTTACCCTGCTGAGTCAGGCGGCTTTGCCCGCTGAGCCAGCCGTCAGAACCGCAGACCAGCCCCTGTTTTGCGGGAACAAACAGCGCGCTACCCTGCGCCGGATGCTGCCACCAGGTGCGGAAATGGCAGCCATCCAGCAGACTGAATTGCAGCCACGGCGAGGTATCCGCCTGGGCGGCATTGCGCAGAGCGTCAACAGGCACGGCCGCCGTGGTTGGCTGTTGCTGTTGCTGTTGCTGCTGCGGTGCCGCTGGCGTCACCACGGTTTTCCACTGCTGCGCACGAGCGGCACTGCCGGTGGCGATTTCACTGCCCTCTGGATCGGTCAGCTGCCAGTGCAGTTGCTGCAGCGGTTTACACTGCGTGGCCATCAATCCGGCTACCCGTGGCAAGAACTCTTTTAAAACAGTCGGGTTTTTCTCACCCATCGTCACGATGCGCAGGTTAATGGTGCTGTTACACCAACTCGACAGCTGATTGTTTTTGACGTCATCAATCCAGACATCCAGTTTCTGTGCCGGGGACTGTACGATGCGATAGTTTTCAGCATAAGCCTGCGTGCTGAGCACCAGCGCAGCCAGACCCAGTAATCCATATTTCATGTTGGCGTTCTCAATCTCGCAGAGGGAAGAACTGCGCCGCTTCAGAGAGCGAGTGCAGCAAGGTGGTGTCCTGGGGCGATCCAATCCAGACGGCCAGCGCGCTGAAATTATCCTGCTGCCCCTGATCCGACTGATCGTTTTTGATGATTTGCTGCATCAGCGTCAGCCACTCTTCCGGTGTGTTCACCATGTGCAGTGACTGCTGCATCTGCTCCAGCGAAACGCCATGCCAGAAACCATCGGTGCAGAGTAAAAAGGCATCGCCATCTTCGATTTCGACCACGTCGCTGTAGCTGGCGTCACGCTGCTCATCACCCATCCCCAGCGCAAAATAGAGCAGGTTGCTGTTGATGCCTTCGGTGCGATGTCCGGCATCTTTCATCTGCTGCACCAGGCTGTGGTCGGTGGTGACAAGATAGAGATAGCCGCGACGAAACAGATAGAGGCGGCTATCGCCTGCATGGGCCCAGCAGGCAAGATGGTAGTCGCGGTCAATGAACAGGCTGACCAGCGTGGTCCCCATCCGGCTGTGTTCGCTGCTGGCTTTCTGCTGCTGCCGGATGGCGTGGTTCGCGTGATTAACGTAGTTGCGAATCGACTGCGCATTGAGGTGCGCATCGCCATCAAAGGCCTGCAGCAGGCTGCTGCGAGCGATGGCGGCCGCCCTGTCACCGCCGGGAAACCCGGCCACACCGTCGCAGACGACAAAGCAGGCTGAACGCGTACCGATGACATCACCGATCTGATCCTGATTACTGGCGCGATCGCCCTGATTGGACGTCGAGGCAATAGTGATATTCATGCGTCATCCGTGTGGGTTTGTGAGTCTTTGTACTGATTGACTTCCAGGTCATAGGCGTGCAGAAACGCTTCGCCAAACAGGGTATGAAAGTCGTCTTCGATCTCGCCCGCTGTCTCGCCGTAGCGCTCAACAAAATGCTCCCACAGTGCTGCTTTGCGGCTGCCAGGCAGACCGATACGCGACACCGAACCTGCCTGACGCGCCTCTTCCTCCAGCTGCTCCGGGTTAAAAGATTGCAGCATTGAGGCGATGATGGCGCGGATACCGGCGATCATGCCCAGCTGGTGCGCCTGCAGATCGATCAGCGCATCACGCACCGCCTGACGCGGCGGCATAAAGCCCGGCATCCGGCTGCCGAACATCTGCATTAATACGGTTTTACCCGACGGCAGCAGCTTGAAGGGGTTGTTGGCATCATCAAGGATCACCGTCATGTCGGCTTTGACGCCGCGCTTGAGGATCGAACGCGACGACAGCAGTGCCACCGTGCCCTGTGAGAACATGCTGAGCATCTGACCAAACTGCAGCATCTGTTCGCGATCAAACTGTGGCGTCGGCTGCAGGTCACGCAGGCCCATGCCTTCCAGCAGCGCATCCAGCAGTTCGCCCTTGAGGGCGTCGCCGCTGCTCTGGCTCGGTGTTGAGGGAGGAACTGCAGCGGCATGATGATGACCGGAAGCAACCGGATCGATGCGCAGTCGCCCTTTTGGCGTTGGCGATGGCGTGCGCTGTACTGCCTGCGGCGTGGGCAGCGTGATCCCGCCGTAGTCGTTCTGCGGATTCACCGCGTCTGGCTGGCTGGACTCCGCGTCATCCGCCTGGCGTGGGGCTTCGCTGTGCACCTGGCTCTGAGGCTGGTCATCAACCGGTAAGTCGATACCGCTGAAAAGCGGTGAGTTTTCCATTTCGTTCAGGCTGACGGAGACCTGCTCAGGTGCGCGTGCAGTAACCGGCTCAGGTTTTGCCTCTTGCTGAGGCGATACCGGCGACGTGGACGGTTTCGCTGTCGGCAGCTCAGGCTGTGCCAGCGGCACCGCATTGCCCATCATCAGTCCTAATGGATCGTCATGGTTGCGCACATCAGTCTGGCTCTCGCCGTCAAACAGACTAAGCGGATCCAGTTCAGCGGCGGGCGCTTCAGCCTGCTTTGGCGCGTTATGCTGCTGAGCCGACAGCGTGCTCGGCGTCCGATCGTCAAAAATGCTCTGCTGTGCGAAGAGCGCATCGCCGTCATCAAACAGGCTGCTGCTTTTAGGCTGCTGACCATAATCCAGCGGCGCATCATTGATCAGTTGCGCCAGCGGATCTTCCGGATTCCGGTCAGCCGCAGCAGGCGTGGTCAGCGGATGGGCATCCGGTATCTCGGGCACCGCTTTGCGTTTAGAGAGATCGTCTGAAATCGAAAACTCTTTCGCCAGGCTGTCCCAGATTTCGCTGGGAATGGCAGCGGTGGTGCTGGCTTTTTCAGCTGCCGGTTCGCGAACAGGTGCAGCGGGCTGCACGGGTTCAGGACGAGGAACGGCCCTTTCCATCTGCGGCTGATGATCACTGTTGAGGTCGCTGACCAGCAGCTGATAATCATCAATGCCGAGAATGTCTCCATCCTGCAGTTCAACCTGCCGACCGCGCTCCAGCGGAATATCGTTGAGCAGCACACGTGTCACATTGCCACGGTTGGTCAGGCGACATTCGCCGTTCGCGGTGATGTGCACAATCGCCTGCAGGCGGGAGAGCGTCCGGTCATCATCTGGCAGCACCAGATTGTTATCCACGCCGCGACCAATGGTGCCGCCGGGCGGGAAGAAATCACAATGAGTCTGAGGCGGCTGTTGGCCCGGTTTAGTCGTTATTATCGTAAAGCGCATAACGGATTCCTGCGGTTAGCGGTTCGGCATCTATACCGCGCACCTCTCAGGGAAAGGCGCGGGGTATAGGGAGCGGGAGATTTTAGAATTGGTTTTCTTAAATAGCTGGCGGTTAATTAAGACTTATAAACAGAAAAGCCATCATATTTAGTTAAGCCGATAACATTGCGTTAAAGGTTTATTTTTAACTAACGAACAGGGTGATAATTAAAATAAATTCAAAGATAATCTTATTATGAGCACCAGAGACTCTCTTGCTTAAATAGCATTTATTCAGAATCATTTACAGGCATTGAAAAAAACGGGATTAAAGCGTAACGCCATGCGCGATAGTTAAAGAGAATGTCGTGCCCGACTTGTAAAGCCTGAGCAAGGAAAATCATCAGTAAGGCAGTTGTTTCAGAAGAGCAAAACGCTCTTTATCGATGCGGATAACACAGAGATTAGTCGCCACCGCACTCGCATTGCTGCCTTCTTCAGCCGCAAAGGCCTCCAGCCTGCACTGTCCATCACGATACTTCAGCCAGTTGCGCTGGGTATCTACCAGCGTTGCGACATAGTCATCAGCCAGTTTTTTCTGTGTGCCGTACATCTGTACAATCCGCTTTTTAGCCGTCTGGTACGCTTTGTTCAGGTCATCTTCCGCCAGCGTCTTCTGCTGAACAGTACACTGAAACAGCGTGCCGTCTGAAGGCTGTTTTGCACAGGTCTCATCAGCGATCGCTGAAGCACTTACGGAAAGGGACACACCGATCAAAATCAGTTTACTTATTCTTTTCATAATTATCTCAGCACTCTTAACGATCAATGATAGGGAATCAACTTAAGCTTTATGACTCTTTGCTCGTTAAGCTCAGAAGTGCACATATTAAAATTAGCGTTACTTAAATCACTTCCTTTATCTGCAACATAAGAAGCCAGTTTACAGTCATTATCCCGGTACTGTAGCCACGCTCGTTGAGCGTCAGTTAATGTACTCATATATTGACTAAGCGCTTTATTATCACCTTCAAAAAGAGTTTCAACTCTGGCTTTAGCCAGTTTATATTCTTTATTTAAATCAATCTCAGTCTGGCTTCTGTTTTTCCGGGCGCAATTGTAAACTTCCTGGTCGTTATTCCCTTTTGAACAATCACTCATTGCGTGGACGGGCGAAACATACATAACCGTGATAGACAGCAATATAGAAAAACATGTTCTCATTAAAATCTTTACCTGTAATAACTTACCCATGCCTGAGCAAATGGGCAGGCTCATTATGCAGCACTTTATAAGCGGTTTATTTCATCACGCCAACATCCTGAGCAATAACATTCCCCTTGAATGTCACGATATAATCCCAGAGGTTATCGCCCTTCTGACTGGGATAAAAAGAATAGTCGTACTTTCCATTCGTAAAGCGATATCCCCTGAAGTCGCAGACATCAGGGCAATTTGAATTGATGGTCTCACCTTTAAGGACAATTGAAGAATTATCTTTTACTTTTGTTGACTTGAGCGAAACGTTATCACAGGTGAGATTACCTTCCTCACAACTATAGATGATATCCGCCTTGAATATTTTTCCTTCAAAGTGTGAAACTGATTTTGCTAAAGACAATGAAGGCAAACCAATAAGCACCATAATAATAATAATATGGATTATTTTCTTTATCATATGTTGATTCCATTTACGAGTCACTATCATGCTCAACTTCAGCTGTAATACGTGATTACATTTAACTAAAAACATCTTCTATGAAAATTCATTTATGATATTTAGCGTTACTGTATCCCTGGAGCTTTCCACAAAAAAGAAATTAATTTTTATATTTATTATAGAGAGATTCAGCATCCTGGCTTTGCGCAAGTAGCGTGCATTTCATCATATTGAAATTTCCTGAAACCGAGCCTGTAAGGTTCATCTTCAGATAGTCATTGATTAACTTATCGCCCTCGCTGAATGCTTCAACGGGAAGATGGCTTATCTCTAACCAGGCTGACGCGCTTTTAAAGGCATCATCAGTAAAAGCCTTGTCAGTGGTAGCTTTACCTGCGCAACGGTTGAGAAGCCAGTTGCTGAAAATCTGCGGTTGTTTAAAAGAGTCAGGAGCAGGAGGCGTTATCGCCAGCGCCGCAGGAGATGACGTCAGAGCCAGTAAAATCAGTAACTTTTTCATTTCAGTATCCACAGGGAGGCAACATCAGGAACAAAACTACCATTTTCTGCACCACCCAGGAAGTGACAGGTATCAGAGCAGATATTGCCGTTCCAGAGTGTTACGTGTCCACGGGCGTTACTCCAGCCACTGCCCTGAAAAACAATAATCCCCTGCTTACCGTTAAATGAACCAGGTTTTGGTGAGGTTACGGTCAGGTCTGGCTGACCAAACGCGCCGACTAAAAAGTCCATCATATCGTTGACGCGAAACATATAACGTTTTTTATCTTTTCCCGTTACGGTCGCATAACGGCTGTTGGCGGGAACAGGAACGCCAGTGTAATTAAGGACATAGCTCATTCTGATTGGGCAAGCATTTTCGAAAATGCCAGAGGCAATATTTGCTTCTACTTTCCCACCCAATATTTCACCTACCTTTTCTACCGAAACGTTAACTTCTGAGAAACGGTTCCATGCGGCCGAAAACTGAGGTTTTAAATGTGCCATCGCAAAACTCCTTTGTAGCCTCCCCGTAAAGGGAGGCTAAGCAAAATTACGCTTCTTTGTTGCCTTTGATGTCCCAGCCTGCGCTGCTCTCTGCGCCTTTGCCGCCGGAAGCGCTCTGCTCCCAGTACTGCTGCTTCACTTTGGATGCCTGGAAGGAGTAAGTCATTCCGAGGGTATCGCCGTTGTCGGAGCCATTGTAATTCACAGCGGTCACCAGAACGTCTTCCAGGGTGATGCGTGCATACTCAACCTGAGAGCCGCCCGCTTTACAGATAGAGAGTTCAACTTTAGCGAGATGCTTACCGCTTGCGCAGTTCTTCAACAGCGCCGTAGTTGACTTGTCGATTAATGCATTCACGTGTAGGTCGTTAAAGTTAACCTTACCGGCACCGCCGCCGCCGCCAACAGACATGTTGCCTGGCTGAGAGGCACCCCATGAGAAAGAGGTAATATCGGTCCAGCCAGTGTGGTTTGAGTCTTTCGACTCGCCAGTAACACCGTCAACCTTCATAAACATATCAATAGCCATTATCTTTCACTCTTTATTGGTTGAGATTATTGCTTTCAAAAAAGCAAGGATATGGCAAAAAGAAAAGCATGGGGCTGAATAAAACAGTCCATATTTTACCTTTGCCTTGCTTCTGAAATATCGTCATAAACGATATTTCAGATACCGAATTACCAGACATTAAGCCGGGCAATATATATTCATCTTTTCATAATGCGGAATCGAGGTTTTCACCTTGTATTCAGAAAGCAGAGAAGCACTTAATAAATTCTTCTTAGCTTATCTCCTGCCCAGTAAAAACCTAACGAAATAGTGACTGAAAGAGCAATCAGAATACCGTTAATTATTTTCATCATTATCGTGACATTCCAGTCACAGAAGAAAATGAAATAACCTGTACAGCTGAATAAAATCAGGCCAGAAATAAATTTCAGCAGGAGATGTAATAAATACAGGACTAGCTTTTTAACCATGCTGTCATCCTCCCTGACACTCATTTCAGCAAACTTTCTGTCAGGCATCAGGCGCAAACCCCTTTCGCGCCTGAAAACCTTGCGACTCAACGTTTAAGCATTATCATTTTTCAGTGACGGCAGCTTAGAAACCAGACGCAGCGAAACGGTCAGGCCTTCCAGCTGATAGTGCGGACGCAGGAAGAATTTCGCGGCGTAATAGCCTGGATTATCCTCCTGCTCTTCCACATTCACCTCGGCAGCGGCCAGCGGCTTGCGGGATTTGGTCTCCTGCGAGGAGTTAGCCGGATCGCCATCGACGTAGTTCATCACCCAGTCGTTCAGCCAGCGTTCCATCTCGTCGCGCTCGCGGAAAGAGCCGATCTTGTCACGCACAATGCACTTCAGGTAATGCGCGAAGCGACAGCAGGCGAACAGGTAAGGCAGACGCGCCGCCAGACGGGCATTGGCGGTGGCATCGGCGTCGTGATACTCCATCGGCTTCTGCAGTGACTGGGCACCGATAAAGGCGGCGAAGTCAGAGTTTTTGCGATGCACAAGCGGCATAAAGCCGTTTTTCGCCAGTTCGGCTTCGCGACGATCGCTGATAGCGATTTCGGTCGGGCACTTCATGTCCACGCCGCCGTCATCGCTCGGGAAGGTGTGGCACGGCAGGTTTTCCACTGCACCGCCCGACTCCACGCCGCGGATCGCCGTACACCAGCCATACTCTTTAAATGAGCGGTTGATGTTGGCGGCCATGGCGTAGGCGGCATTGCTCCAGGTGTAGTTGCCGTGATCGGAACCGTCGGTCTGCTCTTCGAAATCGAAGCTGTCGACCGGGTTGGTACGAATGCCATAAGGCAGACGCGCCAGGAAACGCGGCATCACCAGGCCCAGATAGCGTGCATCTTCCGATTCACGCAGGCTGCGCCAGGCAGCATATTCAGTGTTCTGGAAGATCTTGGTCAGATCGCGTGGGTTCGCCAGCTCCTGCCAGGACTCCATCTGCATCACTTCCGGCGCGGTACCGGTAATGAACGGACAGTGCGCGGCCGAACCGATACGTGCCATCTCACCCAGCAGCTCAACGTCCTGCGGACTGTGATCGAAGTAGTAGTCACCCACCAGGCAGCCAAACGGTTCGCCGCCGAACTGACCATACTCCTGCTCATAAATCTTCTTGAACAGCGGGCTTTGATCCCAGCCAGCACCCTTATAACGCTTCAGAGTACGACCCAGCTCCTGCTTGGAGATGCTCATAAAGCGGATTTTCAGCATCTCGTCAGTTTCAGTGTTGTTCACCAGATAGCTCAGGCCGCGCCAGGCGCTTTCCAGCGACTGAAACTCCGGGTGGTGAATAATCTGGTTTACCTGCTGCGACAGCTTTTCGTCGATCTCCGCAATCAGCGCCTGAATGGTCCGATACGCATCGCTGGAGACGGTGACGGTGTTTTCCAGCGCCTGCTGCGCCAGAGTTTTCACCGCGCTTTCGACCGCCGCGCGCGCCTGATCGCTTTTTGGCCGGAACTCTTTATTCAGCAGCGCACTGAACTCATCCTGACTGAAACTGGCTGCGCCCTGCGACTGCGGTTGTTGTGAAGTCTGCGTCATGCCTGCGGCTCCTTACCTTCAGTGGCCTCATCCTGCTTTGGCAGATGGGTCAGGGCCTGCAACAGCGTAGGATCCTGCAGCACCTTACCAATCAGCTCTTCCGCACCGTTTTTGCCGTCCATATAGGTCAGCAGGTTCGCCAGCTGGGTACGCGCTTCCAGCAGCTTGCTCAGTGGCTCGACGTTACGGGCCACCGCATCCGGCGAAAAGTCATCCATGCTGTCAAAGGTGAGATCGATGTTCAGCTTGCCTTCGCCATTCAGGGTGTTGTCCACCTGGAACGCGGCGCGCGGCTTCAGCGCTTTCATGCGCTCATCGAAGTTGTCGATGTCGATCTCCAGGAATTTCCGTTCGTCGATGCCCGGCTGCGGCTCCAGCGGTTTACCCACCAGATCCGCCAGCACGCCCATCACAAACGGCAGCTGGATTTTGCGTTCCGCGCCATAAATTTCCACGTCATATTCAATCTGGACGCGAGGCGCGCGATTGCGGGCAATGAACTTCTGCCCACTGGATTTGCTTGTTGCCATGGTTTTCTCCATCAATGATGCGCGGATAATGTGTCACAGCAGGCGCGCAGGTCCCGCTGTGTGAGTGGGTCACGCCTGCTTAGTCGCGACGTCCGAAAATGGTTTCCAGCTGATGAACGCCATCGGGTGCCAGTTCGCGGATGATCTCCAGAAAGTCGCGCTCGATTAAGCGCTGTACCCGATCAATCATCAGCGGGGCCGGATGACTCGGCTCATGCTGGGTGAAGTACAGTTTCACTTTCTCCAGCATCAGCTGCGCGTCGGCGCGGGAACTGATCTGTACCGTGCGCCAGTCCGCTGCAGCGCGCGGGGCCGCTGCGACAGCCGCCGGTGCAGCGGCTTCTGCGGTCTGTTCCGCCGCTGCGGTGGGAATCAGCCGGCTGAGGTCCGTGGCCTGGCAGCGTTCGGCGATCAGTGCAATCTGTCGGCGCATCTGTATCAGTTCAGGCACTGCCGCCTCGCCCAGCCGTTCGGCGATGGTTTCGCAGATGGTCTGCAGCCGCTCATGAATCTGCAGCACCGCCTCAATGCCGGGCTGGTCGCCGCGTGCCAGTTCGTCGATCAGACGCGGCAGGCCGCCGGGATAATCCGCCACTTCGGTTTTGCTGCCATCACACAGGGCGGCAGCATCGCGCAGCGAGATGCCGTCGGACGGATAGCGCAGCAGCCAGCACTGACGCACCGCGCCGCTCAGGGAGGTCTTGTCACCCAGCAACGCCAGAGCATTGATACGGTAGAAGGGATCCTGTTCGCCGTACTCTTCCAGACGAGGCCACAGCGGCTCCCAGTAAAGCAGCAGCGCCTGTTCAATCAGCTTCAGACCCTGCGCATAGCCCGGCAACCCTTTCAGCTCCGTCCAGGCATGCGTCAGCGCCAGCATCACCCGCAAATCTTTGCTGCGGCCCAGTAAGGCTATTGCCAGCTTCTCAACTTTGTTCCAGTCGGCGGGTTCCGCGGGAATGATGGTATCGCCGAACTGCTGTTCCGCTTTGCCGGCACTGGCCTGCTCCATCGCCTGAAAATCGGCGTCGTACTCCAGGTTATCGCCGCCGGGATTCTCTTCACTGACCGGAGCCAGCAAGGCCTCTGTATTCATCGTCATGCGTGTCGCCTCAGGATTCAAACATCGGGGGATAAAGTCCGTTTCGTCCCGGCTTTGCCCCACCGGCCGGATCAAACAGCAATGAAAAGAGCTGAGCGGTGAAGTTACCGCTGTGGACCTGGGTATAAAGCGGGAAGCCGTCGCTTTGATTGGTCCACCAGAAACTGGTGTAAAACTGCGGGTCGAAGTTCTCGCCCGGCAGCGCCCAGTTCAGCGTCGAGGGCGTGTCGCCATGCCCGATGACGTTGAGAATATCTGATGACTCGCCCGCTTCCTGCGGCGGTTGCGGCTGCGGAATGCTGATCAGCGCCTGATCCAGTTGTTCCGGCGATCCGCCACCCTGCACCACCCGCAGCAGCGTATTGCCCACCTGCTGATACCACTCGCCGGAGCGGGCCAGCAGCGCGGGAGACCACTCGGCGGGGGTGAAGTGGCGCAGCGCGCAGAGCGGATAGTTACGCCCTACGCTGTCCCGTGCGGCGATCAGGCAGCCCATCTGGATCAGCTGACTGCCCAGCATCGGCGGCACCACAAAATTCCAGACCGGCGCGTTAAGGAACGGGCGCGACGGGGCGTTTTCACTCTCCTGGCTGCTCTGCCAGTGATGCAGGCCCACCTGAAACCAGCTGGACCATTGGCGATAGAGCACGTCAGGAAAGCGGCGCTTCACAAAGTCACCTGCGCTGGGCAATTTGCCGTACCAGCAGGGTGCAGCGTAATGAGTCATTGTCGGGTCCTGTTTCAGGGGCAGCTAAAGCCGGGAAGCTGGAACGGGTTACGAATGCTGCCAGGGGTGAACGACAGCGTGACCTGATGGCCCTCCACGCTGAACGTGGCTTCACGGGTCAGGCCGCCTGCAGCAGTAACCCGGGCGCGGTCAAAGAAACGATTGAGCGCCCAGGGGCCGCTGGTGACCAGCGTCGACGTGGTGCCGTTGGTCAGGCCCAGTTGCATCCGCACCTGGCTGGTGCCGCCAGGGCCGGGCCAGCTGACCATCTGCACGGCCTGCGGCCCGTGGCTGTAACGCAATTGCTGACCATCCACATCCAGCGTCAGGTTGAGGATGTCATTGTCCATTTTTACGGTGCGTAGCGTGACGCGGAAGCCTGGCGTGGTTGCGCCGTTGGCAAAGAACGCATCACGAATTGACTGCGCCTGCTGGAAAGGACGAAGCAGCGCTTCGCCACCCGGCAGCGTTTTGCCGTCAATACCTGGCGTAAAGCGCCACGATGCGTTGGTGGTGTCGACTTTGCTGGCCAGGTTGTCGCGGAAGAAGCTGTCCATCATGCCGCTGCCAGGCGCAAACATCCGGGCCAGGTCGTCAGGTGTCACTTCACTGCGCGCGGAGCGCACCAGCGGATAACGACCGGCGATCGCCTGACGACAGAAACTGCCCACCTCCATCGTGATACGTTTACGGACGTTATCCATGTCGCGGCGCTGTGCATCACTGCTGGCGCCGACCGCCATGCTGGAGACCATATTCTGTAGCGAACCGGGAAGTCTTCCGGCACTGGCCTGAAGACGACTGATCGCATCGCTGGCCGGTGGCGGCATTCCGCTGTTGGCGGCATCCTGCACCGCCGTGAGGTAGCGATAAAGGTCGTCAATCTGGTGCAGGAAGTCATCCACCGCCAGCACCTTGCTGCCCTGCTGCAGCGGCTGTGCCAGCTCAAGGATCGGCGCAAAGTGCACAGCAACGGCCTGTTCCGGAGAGACCTGCGTTGCCGCCTGTCCACGCGCAGCGCTCGCTTCAGGTGACGTAAACAGCGCTTCCAGAGTACGGGTGGCGCTGTTATCCGACGGTTTTGCTGCCTGCGCGGTTTTCTCATCGGGTTGCGCCCGGTTCAGCGTCAGCAGATTGCTGAGATTGATGACCAGCTGGCGCAGCGGCGAGTGATTGCCTGACAGCAGACGCGCGGTGTTGATACGTTGCGAAAGGTCGGCGCTGCTGTTGAGCTGGATATCACTCAGAAACTGCTCCCACTGGCGGATATAGTCCTGCACATAGAGCTGACGCACCGCGAGATCGGTCTGCTCACTTTTCTGTTGCGGCGCAGCACCGCCCAGTACCCAGAGATCGTCCTGATAAAGTGCCTGCGTTACCGGGGCAATCTGCTTATCGACATGCTGCCAGTAACCGTCCGGTGTATAGAGACCGGACACCCCGTCATTCACCGATTTACCGCTTTTGCGGGAAAACACCAGCTCGCTCTGAGGCCCGCCCAGCGACGCCAGCGTGACCGGTTGCAGGCTGTCATCCCGTTGCAGCAGGCGCTTCAGTCGTCCATAAACCCGCTGTGACAGCGGCATCTGATTAATCATTTCCTGCTCGCGCTTTACCAGTGCGTCATCCTTCGCGTAGGGCGACGAGTGGATCTGCGTTTCCAGCAGCTGTTGCAGATGCCACGCCAGCTGTTTTACCTGCTGCTGCGTGACGTTCTGCGGCAGCTCACGTGAGAGATTCAGCATCAGCCAGGCCTGCAGGAATTTGCCATCGTAGTGCTTCGGCTGATAGAGCATCTGATACGCCTTCAGCGCTTCATAGCTGTAGTCCGCATCGCTGCCAGTGTCATTACGCAGCCAGCGGGTGATGTTCTGTGCCACCTGCGGCAACAGCAGCTGTTTCAGTGCTTTGTCGTAAAGCGCGCGGGTTGCATCGCTGACCTCGGTGCCGCGATAAAGCCCCATGCGGCGCGTCAGCGGTGGAGACTCCAGCGAGAAGTCGGCGCTTTCTGGCAGGTGCAACAGGGTGTTGAGATAGGGCACCAGCGCAAAGAGATCGCCGTTGACCTGCTGCTGAAGCTGATTGCCCAGTTGCTCAACCTGTGGCCCTTTAGCAGCCATCTCCTGCAGGTAAGTTTTGTTCTTGCTGTAACTGGTAAGCCACAGTCCGCCCGCCACCAGTAGCAGCACCAGCAGCGCCAGATACCCCGACCACAATCCGGCGCGGTTGCGCAGTTCCCACCAGCGATTACTGCCCGCCAGGCCCGACTCCTGGAAAATCACATTTTCCAGCACTCCTTTCAGGAAGAAGCTCTGGCCTTTGTTCTGCGGAATTGGCGCGTCTTTATCAACCTGATCCCATCTGCCTGATTCGCCCGCCTGCTGGCCTGGCAGATTCAGCGCGCGGTTCAGCTCGCCCATCACCCGGTCAAACGGCAGTCCTTCCTGGGTGCCGCTGGCAAAATAGATGCCGCGTGGCGCGAACTGGGTTTCAAAATCGGAGCGGGCAAACAGCGTATCAAGTGCGTCTGCCAGCAATGGACGTAACGCCGCAAACTCCTGTGGGAAGAGATAACTTTCCGCCCGCGCCCGGGCGTCACTCTCCATCAGCAGACGGTCGGCCAGTCCGGCATCCAGTCGCTGTTGCAGCAGTGAATACTCCTGCTGGAACTGGCTGTTCAGCTCAAAATCGGCGGCAGATGCCTTCGCCCACGGAAAAGTGAACCCCCAGATTTGTTCGCGCTGGGCTTTGTCCAGTGAGCCGAAGTAGCTGCGGAAGCCTTTAAGCAGGTCAGCTTTGGTGACCAGCACATAGACCGGGAAACGGATGCCGAGACGATCGTGCAGCTCCATCAGACGCTGACGCAGCGCCAGCGCCTGGTTGCGCAGTGCCTCGGGCGACTGGCTCAGCAGATCGGAGACGCTCAGGGTGACGATGACACCGTTAATTGGCTGACGTCCGCGATATTTACGCAGCAGGTCGAGGAAATGATGCCATTCGCTGGCATCGCTATCCTGCTGACTCTCCTGGGTGCTGTAGCGCCCGGCGGTATCGAGAAGGACTGCATCATTGGTGAACCACCAGTCGCAGTTGCGGGTGCCGCCGATGCCGCGCAGCGCCGACTTGCCGAACTTGTCCGCCAGCGGAAACTGCAGGCCGGAGTTGACCAGCGCGGTGGTTTTACCGGCACCGGGTGCGCCGATGATCATGTACCACGGCAGCTGATAGAGATACTGGCGGCCAAAGCGCTGCGCCCAGAACGGCGTACCCTTGCTGCTGTGGCGCTGAAAATGCGCCTTTCTCAGCATCTCTGTGGCTTCAGAGAAGCGCCCTGCCAGCACCTGCTCTTCACTGGTCAGACGCTGACGATCTGCTTCCGGCGCATCGCTTTTGCCGGTTTCCAGACTCGACATCAGCTTGCGGTTGAGCCAGTAATTGTAAAGCCGTGGGATCGCCTGCCCCAGACCCCAGACCAGATAGAGCAGTGCGATACTGATCATCCGGTTCTGCTCTGGTTCAAGCGGCCGCGAATCAACGATAGAGAAGACCGGGCCAATGACCCAGATAATGAATGAGAGCGCGGTGATGCCGACGAAGCCCCACGCGAGGCGGCTGGTCAGCACCGCAAACAGAATATTCAGCATGGATCAGTTCCCTCTCGCCAGGCCGTTGAGTTCGGCATGCGTCGCATCCGGCGCCACCAGCAGTGTGATTTCAACGCGACGGTTACGTGCGCGATTTTCTGCGCTGTTGTTTGGCACCAGCGGATTGCTTTCGCCGCGCCCTTCCGCTTTCACCCGTGATGGATCTGCCAGTTGCTGTTGCAGCAGGGACTGCACCGACCGCGCGCGTGCCAGCGAAAGCTCAAAGTTGGAGCCGAAGCGCGCACTGCGGATCGGTACGTTATCGCTGTAACCAATCACCTGAATCTGGCCACTGACGTTGTTCATGGCGGCGGCAATGCGCTGGATCACGTCGACATAGCGTCCGCGCACGTCGGTGGCCGCCGAAGCAAACAACCCATCCCCTTTCAGAGTCACTACGCTGCGATCCGCTTCATCACGAACCGCCACCAGCCCGGCATCAATTTCCGGTTTCAGGAAACCGCGCAGGTCGAGCGTGGCGGGCGGTGGCGGCGCAGGGTTGCCGATCTTCACTTCCGGTAGCGCCGTCTGATAGATGCGGGCCAGCACCGGCGAGGTGTAATCGCCCAGACGCCAGTTGAGCACGATATAGAACAGGCAAGCCGCCAGTCCGGCGACTGCGGCGCAGGCCCAGAGCGGGATCATCGGTCGCCACAGCTTGCGCAGCACCGGTTGATCGGTGGGATGCGGTGACAGCGCCGTCGCGTAATTGCCGCGCACGCTTCTGATCATCTGCAGCAGACGCTGTTTGATGGTCTCCAGCTGCGAACGGCCATTGTCCAGCACCCGGTAGCGGCCTTCGAACCCCAGCAGCAGGCAGAAGTAGATCAGCTCCAGCATCAGAATGTGGCGTCTTGGGTTCTGCGACAGCTTGGCCAGTAGCTGGAAAAACTTCTCGCCACCCCAGGTTTCGTTGTGAAACGTCACCAGTAAACCGTTGCTGGTCCAGACGCCGCGGCTGCCCCACGGGGTCAGCGCCGCCGCCTCATCCAGCGCGGTACAAAGGCAGTAACGCGCGCCGATGATCACTTCGTAGCCGAGACCGGACTGCTGGCAGCTCAGCTCGAAGCGGCGAATCTGGTCAATCAGTTGCTGGCGCAGTTGCGCCGGATCGTCATGCGACACCGAATGGCGGATCTGTGGAATCGCGTTAATCAGGGGGTTAGCCGCCGCGACCAGCACATTCTGGTGGCTGGCATCGGGCGCAAGATCGCTGTGTGATTTTTGTTGTTCCTGCATCATGCTGCGTGCTCAGTTTATTATTCTGACTGACTGCGGATGGCCCAGAACTCCATGTTCAGGCCCGGAAACTCACCGGCAAGATGCAGCGCAAAAGCGCCCGAGCGCTCCATCTCTTTCCATAGCTCGCTGTTCTTATCCAGTTCGAAATAGCTGTATCCGGCATGCCACGGGATCTGCGGCGGCGCGCCAGGCATCGCCCGAAGTGCCAGGCCCGGTAGTTGCAGCTGCACCAGATCGCGGATTTTACTGACCGGAGCGACTTTCATCTGCGCCGGGAAATGGGTTTTTAGGGTATCAGCCGGCACGCTGGCTTTTACTGCCAGCACAAAGCCAAACTCATGCACCATGCTGCTTTCCGGTACAGTGGCGACGTTCAGGCCGTGCGAGCGCTGGGTCAGCGGCAGCTGAATCGCGCTCTCTTCCATGACCTGCGACAGTCCCTGCCGCAACAGCAGCGACAGACGGCTAAAGCAGCTGTGAAGATCGTCATGGTCATAAAGCGGCAGCGCATCAGGTGCGCGGGCGGGCGTCCAGGTGCTGAGTTCCGCCGCCAGTTGCAGCCAGTGGCTATAGAGCGTTTCAGGATGCAGTAACGGCAGATGTTGCAGATGGCTGTGCAGGCCAAGCTGACGATTGAGCAGCGCCAGCAGCATAAAATCGACCATATCAGCGCTGTTGAAGCGGCCGGTGCCCGGCGCTCGCTGACTCAGTTGCTGACTGCGCTGCTGGATCAGCCCGTACAGGTCGTTAAACATGTTTTGCAGTGGACGACTGCTGTTCAGGCCCAGCATCGGCGGGATGTAGTCGCTGTCGAGCCGGATGTGATTGTCGCTGCGTTTTTCAATCACCTGCGCCACGCCCATCGCAGTCCACTCGGCGGTAAGATCCTGCTCCAGCATCAGACGCAGGCGCAGCTTGCCGAATTGCACTGTGGCGCTGCCCACGGCCTGTGCGTTGTCATCTTCCACGTCCGCTTCCCAGGCAAGGTAGCGCGCCAGAGAGTCCTGCGACTCCTGGAAAGCGACGGCTTCGCGGCCATTGCGTCGGGCCGGTATCGCCAGCACGACCTTGCTGCGGTCAACAGAGGCCGGAAGGTCCAGCGGTGCCGGGCCATGCTGTGGCTGGCTGAAGGAGAAAAATGTGCCATCCGGCAGGCAGCCGCTGGCGGCGCTCAGCGCAAGTTTTCCCTGACGCAGCAACGCTTCATCAAACTCCAGATCGTAAAAGCCCCAGGTATAAGCGCGCTGTGACTGGCCCCACTCACGCAGGGTGCTGAGAAGATAATTTTCTGACTGCTGGAAATGATGGGGACGCAGGAACATCCCCTCGGTCCAGACCACTTTTTCGGCTCTGTTCATAGGCATCACTGTTTTTCCACGCGAAGGCCATTAATCCCCGCCACAATGCGCGCATTCAGCTCGCCATCGTTACGTTTCCAGAACGCCCAGAATGAGGGCGACGCATCTTCAGGCACCGGCAGCGACAGGCGCCAGACTTTGCCGTCCAGCGCCTGATATTCCGCCATGATGCCGATGAAGCGTGTCTCCGGCAGGCTCTTGATGCGCAGCGTTTTACTGCGCTGCTCGGGTGTCAGGAAGAACTGCTGGGTATTGAGTTGTGCGCTGCCCAGTACGGTGGCGGACTGGTTTTGCAGGGAGAAGAAGTCTGCTGACATGAACTCCGCATCGGAGCTCAGTAACAACACCCGGACTTTCAGCGGCGCACCGCCATTGAGCTGATTCTGTCCTTGCACGTCCAGGTTGTAATAAGCCACAGGCTGCTTACTGCTGCTACAGGCCGCCAGCAGCAACGCCAGCAGCACTATCAGCCCACCACGCAGTTGAGTTGTTCTCATCATCAAGCCCTCCCTGCTTTTTGCGATTAGTTAATGATCCAGGTTCCGTTGGTGCTGTTCTGACAGGCAGTGCTGTCACCATTCACCGCGACACAGGTTTTCTTCTTGCTGCTACTGCGCGCACGACGTTTAGGCTGATCGGCTTTAACTGTCTGATCGTAGAGATCGCTTTTCACCACGGCGCGAAACGGCACATAGCCCGTCAACGTAACTGTCGCCTGCGGCGTGGCAGATTGCGGTGCATCTTTCACGGTAGCCGTGCCGCTATCCGGTTTCGCTTCTGCAGCCTGGGCCGGTTCACCCAGCGCCAGCCAGTTGTTCTCCACCTGACCAATCACGGTATAGCTTTCACCGGTTTTCAGCGTCTCCACCACCTTGCCACCGTAGCCTGGCTGGCTCATCACCGAGCCAGGATAGAGCGCGCGGTAAGTCTCGTTAATCGGGCTGAACTGCGCGGGGGGTTTTACGGCATAACGGTGGCTGAGCGCTACGCCGTCCACCGTGCTGGTGACCAGTGTGTCATCGGTCATTTTTGGCGGTGTTTTACAACCCGCGAGAGAGAAAACAAACATCAGGCCTAGTGCAATGTGGAGCTTCGCCATTTTTTTCATGTTGTGTTCCATTCATATCCTGGAGAGAGGCCAAAGGCCGGTTGTGAGTGTTGAAAATTTAGAAACAGGGCTTGAAAGAAGCGCAATCAGGGCCATTGAGAATGATCATTCTTAAACGAACGGCGCAAAACTGTTGCGTAACCTTACAAAAAACGATCAGTTAAAGTTAAGTATGAAAAACCATCAGCGAAGGTATGAGCGGGAATGAAGAAGAATCTGACCTGGCAATAAACGATCAGAAACATGATCAATTTTTTCCCGGCAAATTTAAGCAGGCAGGCAAAACCCAAGTTTTACTAATGCCATCCCTGGTCGTAAAACCGACAAACTGAATACGATTTACATACACAACGCTATTCGCTTACGAAATAAAATGACTTAACACACCTGTTAACACATGAATTAAATGCTTAACTTTCATGTATTTATTATCATTATAAAATTTCATAGCTACCGCACGAGCCAGGTAGTCCCTGCCCGTGGGTCTGAAATTACGATCCATGTGTAAATATAAGCTGCGAGTTTACAGAAGATTGACAAAATTTCAACGGGCCTATTTCATTAGAATTTACTTAAGAAATAATTAACTAAATAAGTTAAGCCAAATATGTCGAGCTTTTAAGCACCCACTTAGGACAAATCTTAACAACATGCAAAAATATAAAGTATTTTTACAAATTAGTGTTTTCACCCCTGAAGCATCATTAAAGTAACTCATGTAAAAAGTGGTGCTGATTGCGGGTGACGGAAGCGTGGTGAGAAACGGCATCCTTCACTGAAGTGCCGTTAAAGCGGCAGGATTTATCTGTAAAGAGACAATTTATCAATGAGTTAATTGATTGAATGACAGCGTTGCCGTGAGTGAAGAAGGGAAAGGAATTAAGGCAGATAAGCGAAACGCTACACGGCCACACTCTGTGCGCAGCCAGGACTGATTAAGCGTTCTTTACAAAAATCTGACCGCTGATAAGTTTAAGTGTGTCAGCAGGTTACAAAGTCGGGACATAAAAAAACCACGCCTCAGCGTGGTTTAACGGTAACAAACGGAAAAATTATTTGGTCAGGTCGATCAGAAGAAGCCCAGCGGCTCGATGCTGTAACTGACCAGCAGGTTTTTGGTCTGCTGATAGTGGTCCAGCATCATTTTGTGCGTCTCGCGACCAATACCCGATTTTTTATACCCACCAAACGCGGCGTGTGCCGGATAGAGGTGGTAGCAGTTAGTCCAGACGCGACCGGCTTTAATCGCCCTGCCCACCCGATAAGCACGGTTGATATCTCGCGTCCAGACGCCCGCACCCAGCCCATAAATAGAGTCGTTAGCAATGCTGACCGCTTCCGCCTCATCCTTAAAAGTGGTGATGCCGATCACCGGTCCAAAGATCTCCTCCTGGAAAACCCGCATGCTGTTGTTGCCTTTCAGCAGGGTGGGCTGAATGTAGTAACCGCTGTTAAGTTCATCATCCAGCTTCTCAACACCGCCACCCACCAGTACTTCGGCACCCTCCTGACGGGCAACCTCAAGGTAAGAGAGAATTTTATCAAACTGCTGCTGTGACGCCTGCGCGCCCACCATGGTCTCGGTGTCCAGCGGATCGCCCCGTTTAATGGTTTTTACCCGCTTCATTACGGCGGCCATAAACGGTTCGTAGATGGACTCCTGCACCAGTGCACGTGACGGACAGGTACAGATTTCGCCCTGATTCAGGAAGCCCAGCACCACGCCTTCAGCGGCTTTCTCAATAAAGCTCTCTTCCGCCTGCATGATGTCTTCAAAGAAGATGTTGGGTGATTTGCCCCCCAGTTCGACCGTTGAGGGAATCAGGCTTTTCGCTGCCAGTTCCAGAATGTGACCCCCGGTGGCGGTAGAGCCGGTAAAGGCCACCTTAGCAATGCCGGAGTGAGAAGCCAGCGCTTCGCCTGCCTCTTTACCAAAGCCGTGCACCACGTTCAGCACGCCTGGCGGCAGCAGGTCTTTAATCAGATCGACAAAAACGGTGATCGACAGCGGCGTCTGTTCTGCCGGTTTAAGTACAACGCAGTTACCTGCGCCCAGCGCCGGCGCCAGTTTCCAGGCCGCCATTAACAACGGGAAGTTCCAGGGGATAATTTGCGCCACCACGCCCAGCGGCTCGTGGAAATGGTAGGCAGCGGTGAACTCATCAATCTCTGCCGCACTGCCTTCCTGCGCCCGCACACAACCGGCAAAGTAGCGGAAGTGATCGACCGCCAGCGGCATATCCGCCGCCAGCGTTTCGCGTACCGGTTTCCCGTTGTCCCAGGTTTCATAGACCGCCATGGTCTCCAGATGCTGTTCCAGCCGATCGGCGATCTTCAGTAACAGCAGAGAACGTTGTTGTGGCGATGTCTTTCCCCAGGCGTCAGCCGCCGCAGCCGCAGCGGCGACGGCGTTATCAACATCGGCGGCATCTGAGCGGGGAAACTCACCGGCCGCAGAGCCGTTCACTGGCGAAGTATTGGTGAAGTAGTTGCCGTTCACCGGCGCGACGAATTCACCATTAATGAAGTTGCCATAATTCTTTTGTAATGTGATCAGAGAACCCTGTTCTCCGGGGGCGGCGTAACGCATGGTCATTCTCCTGACAGGTGACTGATGTAACAATGATGAAACTTATTATTAACATGAAGCATCATTG
Organism: Pantoea sp. MBLJ3; assembly: GCF_000816655.1. NCBI lineage: Bacteria > Pseudomonadati > Pseudomonadota > Gammaproteobacteria > Enterobacterales > Erwiniaceae > Pantoea > Pantoea sp. MBLJ3. Next base: position 318,574 of record NZ_JSUT01000012.1, on the reverse strand, counting down.
AGAGCCTGTCAGGTCTGTTATCCGGAAACTGTGACCGCCCCGAAGGAATAGGCGTTTCCGCTTCGTCTTTAGATAATTCCGACTTTTACCCAAACGGCTGTTCAAAGAGAAACTTCTGCGGCACAAAGAGGGTCAACCTGAGGATAAATTCATTCTGGAGATGAACATGCTGGCTTCAGCTATTACCCTGATGCGCGCTAAAGCCAATTTCGTGCATCAGTTTATCCGCAACCCACGCAAGATGGGCAGCATTACGCCCTCATCTGAGGCGTTGTGCCGCGCCATGATCGCATCAGTCGAATGGCCTGAAACATTACGTGTTGCCGAACTCGGCGCGGGTGATGGGGTGCTGACGCGCTGGATACTGGATCAGATGTCACCTGATGCCACGCTGGATGCTTTTGAGATCAGTAACACGCTGGCAGACAAACTTGTTGCGATGGATGATCCACGCATGACAGTACGGACCTGTTCTGCGGAGTACCTGAGCGGGGAATATGACGTGATTTTCTCTGGCCTGCCGCTGCTGTCACTTCCGCCTGAGCTGCGTGAAGCCATTCTGCGCGCGGTTTATAACGCCCTCGGCCCGAAGGGCGTGTTTGTGCAGTTCCAGTACACCTCGCTGACCCAGCCTGACTTGTCGCGCTACTTCACCTGGGAGCGCCAGCGGGTGCTGAAAAATGTGCCACCCGCCTGGGTTTATCGCTGCACGCGTCACTACGCGCCCTGAGCACGCCCCATTGCCGGGCGCGTCTGTTGCCAGAATGCCACCAGCAACGCACGCGCCCAGTCTTTTCCTTCAATGTCGTTTGCCCCATCCTCTTTACAGCCCTCAGGCAGGCATGCGTTCATGATGTGCCGTGTAAATTCGGGATGAAACTGCACCGAGATCGCCTGCGGCGTATAGCGCACAATCTGACAGCCATCGCGTGCAGACGCGGCCAGCACCTGCGCCTGAGGCGGCGCGCTGATAACCGACTGACGATGCGATAGCCAGACGCTGAAATCCTGTGGCAGGTTTTGCAGCAGCGGATCGCGCTGCGCCTGAGCTGAGCAGCGAATCGGTAACAGACCACGCTCCCATCCATTGGGGTTATCTGCCACTTCGCCGCCCAGCGCATAGGCCATCAGCTGATGACCATAGCAGACGCCCAGCAGCGGCAGATCATGATCAATCGCTGCCCGAATCCATGCGGCACTGCGTTCGCTCCACTCAGCGTGATCGGTGACCATCGCCCAGGAACCGCTGAGGATCGCCCCGGATATCTGATCGAAATCGGGTAATGCCTCGCCCAGATGGGGCCGGACAATCAGGTACGCATCAGGTTGCAAATCCAGCGCATCAATAAACCAGCGTGGCTGTTCACCAATCTCTGAGACGACGTTTGCGGGTGGGACTTCAAGCTGAATTAACGCAAGGGGTAACGCGGACACAGGTATCATACCGAATCGGTTCCTTAAGAAGTCGTTTCAAATCAGTCTGCCAGCATCGCACGCAAAAGTCTCAGCGGCTGCGCGGCAATTGCAGAAAATTTGTTGCTGCGATTGGCTGGAATGCCGCAGTTCGTGCCATCATTAGCGGGCTAAGCAAAAATCATCAAAAGGATATTATCGTGGCTGTGCGGCATTTTTTTCTGATTCTGATGGTGGTTTCAATCTGGGCCTTCAACAACGTTGCAGTGAAATGGGGCCTGCTGGAGCTGCCGCCTCTGTTTCTGACGTTTATGAGATTTGTGGTCGTGGCCATCGTGCTGGTGCCGTTTTGCCGGATTAATCGTCAACAGTTACGCTGGCTGCTGCTGCTGGCGTTTACGTTCGGTTTTATGCACTTCTCGCTACTGTTTGTCGGCCTGCGCTACACCGATGCCGGCACTGGCGCCATTGTGGTGCAGCTGGGAACGCCGATTGCGATGCTGCTGGCGATGGTGGTGCTGAAAGAGAAACTGAAGCTGGTGCAGTTGCTGGGCATTATGATCTCGCTGAGCGGCGTGGTGGTGCTCTCCGGCAGCCCGACGATTCCGTCCTGGTGGGTGCTTTGTCTGCTGCTGTGCAGCGCCACCGGCTGGGCCGTCAGTAATCTGATTGTGAAGAAGTCACCGCCGATAAAGCCCTTAACCATGACCGGATGGATTGCGTTCCTGGCGATTCCAATCACAGGCGCGTCCAGCTTTGTGATGGAGTCGAACCAGCTCTATGCCCTGCAGCATGCAGGCTGGCACGGCTGGTTCGCGATTCTCTACAGCGCCATCGCCTCATCAATTGTGGCGTATACGCTGTGGTATGTGCTGCTGAAGAAATATAACGTCAATCTGATCATGCCCTACTCGCTGCTGACGCCGGTTTTATCCGTGCTGATGGGGATTGTGGTACTGGGTGACAGCCTGAACAGCTTTAAGATTATCGGTGCTTCACTGGTGATCCTCGGCACGGCCATCGCGGTGATTAACCTGCGTAACCTGCGGATGCATGCCCGCTTCCCGCGCCTGCGGCGGCGTTAATCCGGCGTGCTATGCTTGAGAAATGACCTTTCTCAGGGAGCACAACATGGACTTAAAGCTTGCCGCTTCTTTGTGGCAGCAGATGCAGCAGGGATTGCGGGGCGACGCCGACGCCTTGCCTCTTCCCGCTTTCGTTGATCGCGCCACCTTCTCTTCTGCTTTTGCCGTCAGTGAACTGGCGGCCACCAGCATTGGTCTGGCAACTCAGGCCACCGCCGCGCTCATCGCCGCCTCCCGCCCTGACTATTGCTCTCCGCCCGTCGCCGTTAATGTGCGCCTGGCATCGCGCTGGTTTCAGCAGAGTTTTTATCCGCTGAACCGTGCTGCACCCGCGATGTGGGATGCGTTTGCCGGTGACTATCGCAGCCGCGATGGCTGGATCCGCCTGCATACCAATGCCGCACATCACCGGCTGGCGATGGAGCAGGTGCTGGGCGCGCACGCCGATCGCGCGGCGCTGGCGATGCAGGTCCAGCGGTGGCAGGCCAGCGAACTGGAGCAGGCGATTATTGATGCCGGTGGCTGTGCCGCAGAGATGCGAAGCGCCGCTGCCTGGCAGCAGCATCCGCAGGGTCAGGCAGTGCAGCGCGAACCGCTGTTTAGCTGGCAGATCACCCAGCCAGCTCCTCTGCCCGACTGGCCGCTGGCCGAGGCGCGTCCGTTAATGGGTATAAAAGTTCTGGATCTGACGCGGATTATTGCCGGGCCGGTCGCTACCCGATTTCTTGCCAGCCTGGGGGCCAGCGTGCTGCGCATCGATCCGCCGGGCTGGCAGGAGCCGACACTGGATGAGGAGCTGAGCTGTGGCAAGCGCCGTGCGGTGCTCGACCTGACTCAGACTGCCGATCGCGAGCAGTTTATCCGCCTGCTGCGCGAGGCAGACGTGCTGGTGCATGGCTATCGGGCGGATGCGCTGGAACGGCTTGGGTTTGACGCAGAGACCCTTCAGGCGCTCTCACCTGGCCTTGTCCTTGCCGGGCTTAATGCGTGGGGCTGGCAGGGACCGTGGCGCAACCGCCGGGGGTTTGACAGTCTGGTGCAGATGGGATGTGGCATTGCTGAACGGGGTATGCAGTGGCAGCAGAGCGATAAACCGGTTCCGCTGCCAGTTCAGGCACTGGATCATGCCACTGGCTATCTGCTGGCGGCGGCGGTACTGGAGGGATTGAGGCGACGCGTTACAGATGGTCACGGCAGCCTGGTTCGGCTGTCACTGGCGCGCACCGCATGGCTATTGCAGCAGCACCCACTCGGGCAGTGCGCAGGCGCTGGCATTGAGCCACAGGTTAAAGATAACCTGCCCTGTTACGAATTAACGCCGTGGGGATTGGGGGTAAGGCTGCGGGCAGCAGCCTGGCTCCCCGGCACCCCGCAGATGTTCGCGACATCTGGCTCCGCGCCGGGTACGCACCCGGCGACCTGGTGAATCAGGCGTCGGGCGTTTCTTCGCTGCTATCCAGCAATTCGTTGTACATCGCCTGAATCGCTTCGCGGCTCAGCATCGCGAGGGTGCGGTAGAACGCAGTGGTAGCGTGCGCTTCCACTTTACCCAGGAACGTACCGCACCACGGCAGCAGATACTCTTCAAACAGCGCCAGTTGCGCTGCGCTCTCATCTTCCGCGGACTGATCTTCCAGCCATGATGCGGCCAGCAGCAGCACACCAAAATGGTCAGCAGGCGCATCGCTCAGCGGCATTCCACGTGAGGTCAGAAATGCACGCACGTCCGCTTCAGCTTTGCCTTCCGGCCACTGTGACGCGTAAGGCGGGACATTACAGTCGCTGCCAACGAACAGCGCGTTGTAATCAGCAGCCAGCGCCTGCGGATCGCTGTTCTGTTGCAGACGCGTCAGCAGCTCATCCTGCTCCAGCGGCCACTGCGACTGCAGTTTGCCTTCACGCAGCAGTGTGAACAGCGGCACCAGCAGCGGGTCCTGCGGCTGACGATTAAACAGTGAGCCAATCACACGGCACAGAATGGAAAACTCATTCATGAGTCAGATTTCCTTGAGGCAAAATAAATTAAAAGTCAGCCAGTTCAGCAATAGATTTGCCGCTACGCATTTCCAGAAAGTCGAGCAGGCGACGCGGCGTGACATTTAACACCCGATCCTCGGGAAAATCCACCTCGCGGGCAATGCGCAGGCAGTGCTCGAAATGGCCGAGCGTGAAAGCCGTATGGGAGTCGGAGCCAAATGCCAGTCGTCCACCTGCATCGCGCACGGCGGCGGCGATAGCCCGGCAGTTGGGTTCACTGCCCGGACGCGAGTGGGTAAAGGAGGAGTTATTCAGCTCCAGCGCCACATTGTAATGCGCTGCGGCCTCGGCAATCGCCGGGATATCGACAGGGAATTTCGGGTTGCCCGGATGGCTGATGATATGGACCAGACCACCTGCCATGGCGGCAATCATCGCGTCAGTGTGATGCTTTCTGTCCCGCGGCGCATAAACCGGCTCGTGAAAACCGGCGACGATTAAATCCAGCGCATCAAGCATCGGGCCAGAACAGTCGATCTCGCCCTGCTGATTTTTAATATTGGCTTCGATACCGCGAAGAATCCCTACGCCATCGATCACGCGCGGCCAGACGCGCATATTAATAAAGTGCCAGTAGTGCGGCGCGTCGGCCATGTCAGGGCCGTGATCGGTGATGGCAAACAGTTTCAGGCCGGTTTGCTTCGCCTGAGTCACGTAGTCATGCAGCGTGCTGTAAGCATGCGTGCTGGCGATGGTGTGCATATGCAGATCTACCGGATACATCCTCTTCTCCTGCTGAATGCCCCTGACGGGGCCGTTTCATTAATAGCCGCGCTGACGATCCACCCTGCCCTGCGGCGGCTCGCCTGCCTGATCCTGATTGATGGCACGGGCGATGTAGTCGATAGCTTCGTCGATTAAGGTTACCGCCGCATTATGGGGTGTGATCATGACACGCGGATGGGACCATAGCGGATGTGCTTCGGGCAGCGGTTCCACCTGAAAGACATCCAGTGCTGCCGCTTTCAGCTGACCGCTGTTAAGCGCAGCCAGCAGATCCTCTTCCACCACCTGCGCGCCGCGTGCGATGTTAAGGAAGAACGCGCCGTGCGGCAGCTGCTGTAAAAAGTGCTGATCGATGAGATTGATTGTCTCGTGTGTGCTCGGCAGCAGGTTGATGATCACCCGCGTCTCCTGCAGAAACGCAGGCAACGCATCGCGTCCGGCAAAGCTGGTTACGCCATCAATTTTTTTCGGTGAGCGGCTCCAGACACGCAGCGGAAATCCCCAGGGTTTCAGGCTCTCCGCCACGCTTTGTCCCAGTACGCCGGCGCCCAGGATGCCGATGGTAAACGCTTCACGCGTGTAAGCGGGCAGCGGCTGCCAGCACTGTTGCTGCTGCTGAAGACGGTAGTCGTCAAAACGACGGAACCAGCTCAGCACGCTATGCACCGCGTACTCCTGCATCTGACGCGCCATCCCGGTATCTTCCAGCCGGTACAGCGGCACGCTGTCGGGCAGCATCTCAGGATGCTGCTGCAGCTGCTTAAGAATTTCGTCAACACCTGCGCCCAGTGCAAAAACGCCGCGCAGTGTGGCGCGTCCCTGCAGCATCTCTGCGGGCGGGGAGCGGACCAGCGCATAATCAGCCGGACCGTTGTCGCCTGGCTGCCAGGCGCGAACCCGCGCCTGAGGCAGGCGTTGTTGTAAACCGTTAATCCAGGCCGCTGCAGACTGCGACGGGTGATACCAGATGATCTCCATCCTGCTCTCCTTTTTTCTTTCAGCGTCGGGGAAAAGTGGGGTGAGAGCAAGAAAAAACCGGCGTGAAAAAGCGGTTTTTTCCATAAAAATAATTCCCGTGGCTTCACATTTCCGGCTCGCGTCAGGGTTAAATAGACAGATAAGGTCTAAAGTTGGTCCTGTGGTCAATGCGTTACGCGCGGCCGCATTTCGGACAAGGAGAAAAACCGATGACAAAAATTGAGGTAAACGCCAACCCACGGCGTCAGCGTTATGCGCCCTTTCTGCTCACGTTGCTGCTGAGCGTTCCCGCTTTCACCACCCATGCCGACGATAACAGCCGCATGCTGAACAATCAGCCGCAGCCGCCGGACGTTCGTTTAGGGCCGCTGTTTAACGCCGTGCAACAGGCGAAGTTCTATCCCGATCAAAAGACCTTTGCTGATGCCGTGCCGAAATTCGATCCCGCCTCGATTCTTGCCGACTGGCAGATGCAGAAGAAACAGCGCAATTTCGATCTGAAACGTTTTGTGGATACCAACTTTACGTTGCCCGCTGCGGGCGACAAATATGTCCCGCCTGCGGGACAAAACCTGCGTGAGCACATTGATGGCCTGTGGCCAGTACTGACCCGCACCACCAGCAGCGTGGGTCAATACGACTCGCTACTGCCATTGCCAAAACCCTACGTGGTGCCTGGCGGGCGTTTCCGCGAAGTTTATTACTGGGACAGCTACTTCACCATGCTGGGGCTGGCCGAGAGCGGACACTGGGATAAAGTCCAGGATATGACGGATAACTTCGCCTCGCTGCTTGACCGCTATGGCCACATTCCCAACGGCAACCGCAGCTACTACCTGAGCCGTTCACAGCCACCGTTCTTCAGCATGATGGTCGAGTTGCTGGCCACGCATGATGACGGCAAAGCCTATACCCGCTACCTGCCGCAATTGCAGAAAGAGTATGACTACTGGATGGCCGACAGCGATAAAGTCGCGGCCGGTGCCGCCAGCAAGCGGGTGATTAAACTGGCGGATGGTACGTTGCTCAATCGCTACTGGGATGCGCGCGACGTGCCACGTACTGAATCCTGGATGGATGATATTGCCACCGCGCAGAAAGCGCCGCAGCGCAATAAAGCCGAGCTCTACCGCGAGCTGCGTTCCGGTGCCGCGTCGGGCTGGGATTTCAGTTCCCGCTGGTTCACCGATGCGCATAATCTGTCGACAATCCGCACCACACAGCTGGCGCCCGTTGACCTTAACAGCCTGATGTTCCACCTGGAGCAGACGCTGTCAAAAGGCTACCAGATGAATAAGCAGAGCGATCTGGCAAAGCAGTTTGCCGATCGCGCAGAGAAGCGTCAGGCGGCAATCAACCGCTATCTGTGGGACAGCAAACAGAACTGGTACGCCGACTATGACTGGCAGAAAAAACAGGTCCATCCGCAGTTAACGGCTGCTGCCCTGTTCCCGCTCTATCTTCAGGTAGCCAGTGACAGGCAGGCTGAAAGCACCGCCAGCGCGGTAGAAAAACAGCTGCTGAAGCCGGGTGGTCTGGTAACAACCACCGTAAACAACGGTCAGCAGTGGGACGCACCGAATGGCTGGGCTCCGCTGCAGTGGGTTGCCGTGGAAGGTCTTGAGCACTATAACCAGCCGAAACTCGCAAAAGAGGTCGGCTTACGCTTCCTGCAAAACGTCCAGAACACCTATGACCGTGAGCATAAACTGGTAGAGAAATATGTCGTTGACGGCAAAAATCTTGGCGGCGGCGGTGGCGGTGAATATCCGCTGCAGGACGGCTTCGGCTGGACAAACGGCGTCACGCTGAAACTGCTCGATAAGTATTGCCCGAAAGATAAAACCTGTAACAGCGCCCACGATATTCCTCAGGCGTCTGCCTCACAAAACTAAGTCACTCTGGATACCTCTGGCCCCGCCGGAGGTATCCGCACTCCCTTTCAGCGAATTTTACTTGACCTTCTTTCATCTACAGGCAAAATTGCAGCAAATTTACAAAAGTTAATAGTTCTCATTATGATAATGAGATTGCCTATCAATAATTTTATTCACCCGCCTGACCCTTTGCCAAGAAAGGAATTTTGATGAAACTGTCATTGTCGCTGAAAGGTTATGTTCACCTCTGCACCCTGGCGCTGACTGCGCCTGCTCTGAGTTTTGCTGCTGATATGGTTGTGACTGCCCAACCGCTGGAGGATTCGACCACGCCCACCCAGGGCTATCTGGCGACCACCAGCCAGGGCGCAACCAAGAGCGATCGTCCATTGATCACCACGCCGCAATCAATATCCGTAGTCACCCGTCAGCAGATGCAGGATCAGGGCGCACTGACCCTGAATCAGGCGCTGGGTTACAGCTCAGGCGTCTTTACTAACTTCGGCGGGGCCGCTACCCGTTACGACACCATTGCCCTGCGCGGCTTCCACGGTGGCGATGTCGATAACACCTTCCTCGACGGGATGCGGCTGATGAGTGACGGCGGCAGTTTCAACATATTGCAGGTGGATAATGCTTTCCTGGAACGCATCGACGTGATCAAAGGCCCCTCTTCCGCGCTCTATGGCCAGACAGTGCCGGGCGGACTGGTGAACATGGTGACTAAACGTCCTCAGTTCGCGGAAGAGGGTCACATTCAAGTGCAGGCGGGCAGCAACGCGACCACTGGCACGATGTTTGACTACACCAATGCCATTAATGACCAGTGGGCGTTTCGCCTGACCGGCGTAACCCGCAACAGCGATACCCAGTACGATCATACCCGTGAAGAGAAATATGCGCTGATGCCGCAGCTGATGTGGCAACCTGATGAAGATACCCATCTGATTCTGAAAGCCTACCTGCAAAAAGATCCGTCAGGCGGTTATCACGGTTCCGTGCCGGGTGACGGCAGCCTTACCGAACACAACGGCTATAAGTTGAGCAACGGCTTCTATGAGGGCAACAGCGATCTTGATCAGTTCAAACGCCACGAGCAGATCTACAGCTTCGATTTCGCCCATCGCTTTAACGACGTCTGGTCGTTCTCATCAACCGGCAGTTACAGCCACTCGAATGTCGATCTCGATCAGGTTTATCAGATTGGCTGGGATGAAAATAATCCCGATCTGCTGAATCGCTACTACTCTGGCGAGCGCTCGTCACTCTCCGCCTGGTCCACGGATAACCGCTTACAGGCGGAGTTCAACACCGGCGAACTGGAGCACCGCGTGACGCTGGGTGCCGAGTATCATCGTTACAAAAATGAGATCAGTGAGGCTGGCGGTCCGGCTAACCAGCTGAATGCCGTGACCGGCGATCAGGTGGGCGATATGCCTGAGCAGACCTGGGCAGATAGCACCCGCCGTTATTACCAGACCGGCCTCTATCTGCAGGATGAGATGAAGCTGGATCGCTGGCATCTCGATCTCTCCGGCCGTTACGATCGCATCGTCGCACAAAACAGCGGCAGCGATCGTCGTCAGGATGATCACATTAGCGGACGCGCCGCGCTGCTCTATGCCTTCGACAACGGCATTTCGCCTTATGTCAGCTGGAGCCAGGCGATTACCCCGACTGCGCTTACCGATCCCAACAATAACCTGCTGAAGCCGACCACCTCAGAGCAGTATGAAGCCGGGGTGAAATATCAGCCGGTGGGCACCCGCGATCTTTACAGCATGGCGGTTTATGACCTGACGCAGAAGGATGTGGCAAACCGTAATGTTAAAGACGGCACCTTTACGCCATCGGGCAAAGTCCATTCACAGGGTATTGAGCTGGAAGCACGTAATCAGTTAACCCCGCGTCTGAGCACCGTGGCGAGCTATACGCTGAACCATCTGCGCTTCAAAGATTCGGTGGATGGCAACAGCGGCCATACGCCGTATGTCACCCCTAACAGCATGGCTGCACTCTGGGGTCACTATCAGTTTGATTACGGTCTGAGTGCGGGCGCGGGCGTGCGTTACATCGGCAAACAGTGGGCGGACAATGAAAATACCACGCGCGTGCCGTCGGTGACGCTGTTTGATGCATCAGTGCGGGCCGATCTGGGTGTCTGGAACAGCAGCCTGAAAGGCGCATGGGTTCAGGTCAATGCCAATAACCTGACCGACCGCACCTATGTAGCGGGCTGTTACGGCACCGGCTATTGCTACTGGGGCGCGGAGCGCAGCGTGATGGCGACTGTCGGTTACGACTTCTGATAGCAGAGTAAAAGATAAAAAAAGGGGACGAATCGCTTCGTCCCCTTTTCTGTTAAAACTGTTACGGTTAACTGCGTACTTTGCGGTACACGAACAGCACCACGATGGCACCGATCACTGCGACCACAAAACTGCCGAAGTTAAACCCATCGACGCGGCCGAAGCCAAACAGCGTACTGATCCAGCCACCCACTACTGCACCGATAATACCCAGTACAACAGTCAGAATGAAACCGCCACCGTCTTTACCTGGCATAATCCACTTCGCCAGAATACCCGCGATCAAGCCAAAGACGATCCAGGAAATAATACCCATCTGTTGCTCCTTCCTTTTTATGATTAAATCGTGAACGCCTGATTTATCAAGCGGTTTACCGCGATAAGTATAGCCAGCATTTTGAAAATTGCTCGTCCGCTCACAGTTATTATTGATGACGAGCAAATTAAAGCTTTTTCCAGCCGCGCCGATAACCGTGACGAGGCAAAAAAAGAGTGTAAATACAGTAACCCCTTGTGGAGCAGGACGTGAAAGAAGCCGACCAGGAACAATATTTAAAACGTGGCACGCTGGCGGTTCTGGGCGTTATGAAAGATTTGCTGCGATTGCAGACGCCCTTACTGGTGCGCTTCCCGCGCGGGCAGTTTATCAGCCGGATGCTGACTGCCGATAAAGATCGCGTGGTGTTTGACCTCGGCAGTAATAACCTGGATAACGAGTACGCACTAACCAGCGACGATCTCAGTATCACCGCTGAAACCTTTGGTGCAAAAGTGGAGTTCAGCCTCACCTCACTGGAAAAAATTGAGTTTGAAGGCTTACCCGCTTTCAGCTCACCGCTGCCGGACCTGCTGTGGCAGATTCAGCGACGGGAATTTTTTCGGGTCTGCGCACCGATGGAGCCGCAGTTCTGGTGCCACACCCTGTGGCCGGATGGCAGTAAAACGCGTCTGCGATTACAGGATCTCTCTCTGGGCGGTATCGGTGTGCTGGTGGATGAACCGCTGCCGGAAGGCTTGCAGAATGGCGACAGCTTCAATCAGTTCCGGGTTGAGCTGGGCGAATATGGCATTTTTGAAGTGCCGGTGAAGCTGTTGAGTATTGGCGAACGCTGTGTCGTGAACCGCAAAAATGAAACCCTGATTACACCCCGCCTGAGCTTTCGTTTTGCCACGCTGAATCCGGCACAGGAGCGACAGCTTCAGCAGATTATCTTTGCCCTTGAGCGCCTGGCGCGCGATAAATCGACCCGATTCCAGTAACTGCTTTATGGATGCGCCACGCAGGTGGGCCGCATCCAGGCTATGCTTCCTGCTTGTTTTCTTTTAAACCGGAACCCAGCAAGGAGACCCTCCCCAATGGAAAACTGGCTCTCTTCACGTCGTTTTCACGCCCTCTTTTTTAATCAGGAACTCTGGATCAACAGCGCTATCGTTATCGTCTCCACCCTGGTGATTTACTGGGTATTACGTACCCTGATTCGCTTTATCTCCAACCGGATTGCCCTCTATAGCGAACATCGTCACGTCCGCGCCACTGCGATTCTGGTGGAGATATTGCGCAGCACCAGCCAGACACTGCTGCTGATCTTTTCGCTGCTGATTGCCCTGAAGTTTGTCGACCTGCCTGCTTCATGGAGCGTGACTATTGCGCACGGCTGGTTCCTGGCGCTGATTGTGCAGCTCGCGCTATGGATAGACTGCGGCATCCGGCTATGGCTGAAAAGCCTGCTGCGCGATCCGATTCATGTGCGTAATCCGGTGACGACGGTGATCCTGGGCATTCTGCTGCGGGTGGTGGTCTGGATCATGATGTTCCTGGCCATTCTGTCGAACATCGGCATCAACATTACAGCACTGGTTGCCAGCCTTGGCGTTGGCGGTATCGCGATTGCGCTGGCAATTCAGACCGTGCTGAGTGATGTGTTTGCGTCGCTGGCGATAGGCTTTGACAAGCCGTTTGAGCACGGCGACTTTATTGTGTTTGGTGATATTGCGGGCACTATTGAACATATTGGCCTGAAAACCACGCGTCTGCGCAGCCTGAGCGGTGAGCAGATTGTTTGCTCAAACACTATTCTGTTGCAGCAGACCATCCATAACTACAAACGCATGCAGCAGCGCCGCATCGTCTTTAAGTTTGGTATCAGCTATGCCACGCCCTCTGATCAGGTTCGGGCGATCAGCCCGCTGGTTAAAGAGATTATCCAGGACATTGATACGACCCGTTTTGACCGCGCCCACTTCCTGGCCTTTGAAGACTCAAAGCTGACCTTTGAAGTGGTCTATTTTGTGCTCGATGCGGATTACAACAAATACATGGATATTCAGCAGGAAATTAACCTGCAGCTGATGGCGGCTCTTGAAGAGCGTAACATCCGCTTCGCCTTCCCGATTCGTCAGGTGGAGTTCAGCGGCGGCAATCTGCCTCCGGTGGATCTGGTTGCGGTGGAAAATGAAGATGGCGAGGTGCGCAGGATGGCGCGCTAAACCCAGGCCCGCCCTCCTGTATTGGGATGGCGGGCAGGGATACCGGTGCGGCCAGAACCGTAAGCGCATCGGCTGTCCCACCTTCCCCTATGGCGTTCTGCAATTCAGTCTCACCGTTTACTCATGCCGGTAACAACTTACACCGAGATACTCACTAAACGCTTCCTGCAGCACATCTGCCGTCGCTGAGTGATTCATCGCCACGTGATGCTCAAAGCCATTACGGCAGATCCACGCCAGCAATGTTTCCAGTTGCGGCACCTGAATCACCGCACGACAGCCCACCGTGTCCAGCGGATCGGTGACCGACATCCCCTCGCCCACATAGGCTTTGATTTCGCCGCTGAAGTCGTCGGTTGAGAGACGGAAGTAGGTCAGTTCACCCTGCTTCATCCGGCCATGCACTGCACCGCAGGTGTTCTCTTTGCCCACCGTGGTGCCGATAATATCCGCCGTGCCCATCGTCGGTGACTCCAGGCTGGCACTGGCGAAGTTACCACAGTGAAACAGCACGCATTTGTCCCGTTCATCGCCAAAGTTGTTGTTCCAGTCCGCCAGTGAGGCAGGACTCAGCGAACAGCTGGCGAGCGCGTACATCGACAGCGCGCCCATCACGTCTACTTCGCAGGCGCTGGGCATCAGCTGGCCCGACATCACGCTCATGATTGAGCAGACGTTAATCCCCAGATTCTCCTGCAGTGAGGTCCAGCACTGAATAGCGGTGGTATCAATATCGTTGTCACTGATCCATTCGCTGATCACCACAAACAGTTTGGCCATGGTCACCAGTTTGTCACCCGGAATGCCGCGCGCATCAGCGTTAGCCTCCAGGATTTCACGCTTCTCTGCTACGCGGATATCATGATCGCGCAGCCGGTTGGTACGCGTAAAAATCTCCGATAAATCCAGGGTTTCCACCGCGATGCCCATCTTCTCCAGCAGCTTTTCGCTATAACGCACGGTGTTAAATCCGGCGGGCCGCGCACCAATCGCCCCGACGCGCACCCGACGCATGGCATTCACGACACGACAGAGCTGGCTAAACCGCTGCAGATCCTGCCTGAAGACCTCACCGCTCAGGGCGCAGACGTGCTGGCGGGTCAGGGTAAACGGAATACCATATTGCCGCAGGTTATTGCAGAGCGAAATTTTGCCGCAGAAGCTGTCGCGACGGGTCGCCAGCCCCATTTTATCGAGATTATCCTCTTCCGCCTGCACCAGCACTGGCACATTCAGGCCAGCCAGACGCAGCGCTTCTGCAATCGCTTTTTCATCACCAAAGTTAGGCAGCAGCACCACAATGCCGTGAATTTTTTCGCGGTGCTCGCGAAACAGTGCAGCGCAGATTTTTGCCTCCTGCCGCGTCTCTACGCCGCCCAGGTTGGTCTGGGTTTCATCCAGCATGACCGTATTGATGTTCATTTTTTCAAACAGCGCGACCGCCTGCTGGCGCGCCTCGCCCACCAGATAGCTGGGAAAAAAACCCCGGTTGCCAATAATGACACCGAAGGTTAACTGCTGAGGAAGTGTTGACATGGCTCTGCTCCGGATAAGGATTAATGTGGCTGATAACGACAGCGTGCAACGGCATCGATCCAGCCTTTATAATTTTCCTGCATACGCTGCGCGTTCTCTTCACGCGGCAGGATGACGCTGCCGCCCTGTAAAGCCTGCATATCACTGCCCTGCTGCCACCACCCCAGCACTTTGCCTGCCAGCAGTGCCGCGCCCAGCGCGGAGACCTCAGCAGTCGGGACCCGCTGCAGCGGCCGCTGCAACACATCGGCCTGTAACTGCATCAGCCAGCTATTTTCAGTGGCGCTGCCATCGACACAGAGCGCCGGAAGCTGCTGTCCGCTGGCCTGCTCCATCGCGAAAAAGACATCGGCGATTTGCCAGACGATCGACTCGAGTGCCACCCGCGCCAGCACGTCAGGTGTCGCGGCATCCGTCAGTCCGCACACCATGCCGCGTGCCTGAAGATCCCACCAGGGCGCGCCCAGACCCGAGAGCGCAGGGACAAAATAGATGCCCTGATTGTCGTCGCAGCGTTGCGCCATCGCGGTCAGCTCACGTGGATCCTGTACGCCGAGCAGTTTACCCAGCCAGGCGGCACCGGAACCGGTGTGCGTGATGTTGCCTTCAAACGCATAACGCAGCGTGCCGTCATGCCAGGCCACCGTGGTGCTGAGGCCATTTTCCGTCAGCAGCGGCGTTGCCATGGACATCATCAATGAAGAGCCGGTGCCGTATGTGGCTTTCACCACTTCAGACTCGCCGCGGCGTTGCGCCTGCAGCGCGGCATGGGAATCACCAATACGCGCCAGAATCGGCGTGCCTGCCGCCAGACCGGGAATGTCATTTACCGCCACCACGCCCTGTTCACTGGCTGAAGAGGTGATGCGCGGCAGTGCGGCGCGCGGCAACTGAAACAGCGTCAGCAGCTCGTCATCCCAGTCGTTGAGGTGCAGACTGTAGAGCTGCGTGCGGGAGGCGTTGGCGTGATCGGTGATAAAGACTTCGCCCGCGCTGAGCTGCCAGGTGAGCCAGCTGTCGACCGTGCCGATGCAAAGCTCGCCGGCAGCCGCCCGCGCCGCGCCCTCGGGAATGGTGGCCAGCATCCCGGTCAGCTTGGCGGCCGGAAACATCGGATCAACAGCCAGCCCGGTCAGGCCGGTGATGCGAGGCGCTTTACCCGCCTGCCGAAGGTCGCGACAGAATGACTCGGAGCGTCGATCCTGCCAGCTCACCAGCGGTGTCAGCGGCTGACCATCACGCCGCTGCCAGATCATCACCGACTCACGCTGATTACTGATCGCCACCGCCGCGACAGGCGCACCTGCACACGACGCCAGACAATGGGCGATGGCTTGTTTTACCGCCTGCCAGATTGCCACAGGATCCTGCTCAGCCAGACCGGGCTGCGGGTGTTGCAGGGTTAAACTCTGGCTACCGCGTGCCACCACACGGCCGTCGCGATCCACCGCAATCGCCTTGGCATTGGTGGTGCCTTCGTCAATCGCCAGAATCAGAGGTCCCACCATGTTTATGCTCCTGCGCAGATGCGCGCTGCACTGTTGACCACGCTGCGGGCATCAATGCCGTGATGGGCGCGGGTGGAGGCGCGATCGCCTGCAATCGCATATTCCCCATCCGCAATGCCAAGCCGCAACAGCGGGATGCCACAACCGCCTTCCGCCAGCACCTCAGCCACAAGGCTGCCGACGCCGCCATTGACGTTGTGCTCTTCCACGGTAATCACCGCTGGATAGTGATTTAGCAGGTTGCGCAGCTGTTGGGAATCACAGGGTCGAATCGATGGAACCGCGATCACACCGGCTGAAATGCCCTGTTCAGTCAGTTGCTCGGCGGCGTGAACCACCTCGTGAACCGTTGAGCCCATCGCCACCAGCGCGATGTCACTGCCTTCCCGCAGCACATCGATCGCGCCTGGTCTGAACTGATAATTTTCATCGTGCAGCTGCGGCAGATCTTTGCCATCCAGACGGATATAGACCGGCCCGACATGCTCAAGGGCGTAGTCGATGATCTGGCGGCACTCCAGCGGGCAGGAAGGCGCATAGATCTCAATATTGCCGAATCCGCGCATCACCGCGATGTCATCAATGCTGTGATGGGTGCTGGCTAACGGGCCATAACTGGCCCCGGCATTCAGCCCGAACAGTTTGACGTTGGTGTTGTTGTAGCAGACGTCGACTTTCACCTGCTCATTGGCACGTGACACCAGAAACGGCGCGGCGTTACAGGTCACCGCGACTTTGCCGCCCAGCGCCAGACCTGCCGCTGTTCCCACCAGCGTCTGCTCGGCGATACCGACATTAATCAGCCGGTCGGGAAATGCCTTAATAAAGGGGGCAATTTTGGCGGTTGAGGTTGAGTCGGCCACCACAGGAACCAGATCCACGCCACGATTCACCGCGTCGATAAAGGCCGTCACCATGACGCTTGCTAAATGTTGTGCATTACTCATCTTTCAGCTCCTCCAGTGCCAGTGCGATCTCTTCGCCTTTCGGCACCCGGTGATGCCATTCCGCCTTGCTCTGGATAAAGGAGACGCCAAAGCCTTTTTCGGTATGCGCCACAATCACCTGCGGTTTGCCGTTCTTCGGCAGGTTTTCAATGGTGTCGACCACGGATGCCATCGCATTGCCGTTGCATTCGGTGACCTCCAGCCCAAAGGCGCGCCATTTTTCCGGCAGCGGATCGGTGTTCATGATGTCGCGGGTCGCACCCGCCAGTTGCAGCTTGTTCTTGTCATTGATGATGATCAGATTATCGAGGCCGTAATGCGCCGCGACCAGTGCCGCTTCCCAGTTACTGCCTTCCGCCAGCTCACCATCGCCGGTGACCACAAAGATGCGGCGCGAACTGTTATCTTTTTTCGCTGCGATAGCGATGCCGACCGCCACAGGCAGGCCATGGCCCAGCGCGCCAGTATTGAGCTCGACGCCCGGCGTTTTCTGCCGGACCGGATGGCCGGGCAGATGCGAGTCCGCGTGCTGATAGGTCGCCAGCCAGTCGGTCGGGAAGTAGCCCGCTTCCGCCAGCACGCAGTAGTAGCCGCCTACCGCGTGCCCTTTCGACTGGATGTAGATGTCACGCTGATTATCATCCGTGCGATCCGGTGCGCAGTTCAGAATGCGAAAGTAGAGCGCAGTGAGGATCTCCACCTGCGACAGGTCAGCGCCGGTATGACCGCCTGCCGGGCTGCCTGCGTTAAGCTGGATGATGCGCCGACGGATAGCCCGCGCCCGGCGCTCAAGGTCTTCGACCGGAAGATTGAAAGGATTCATACACTACCTCTGAATTTTAAATCGGTTATGAATATATATTCACGCCAGTTAAAAAATTTTGTGCCTAAAAAAGTGTGTGGCTGATAAAGGTCTTGTCCTCTGTTCACCACACTGCCCGTCACTCCGGGCTGACTGCTGCCGCTTATGCAGAATCGCTTAGCGGTGCACCCTGCCCGGACGGCGATAAACCAGTCAGGATTTAGCCGGTGCCCCCTCCTCAATTAATGCTTTCTGCGCCACGACCGCCGCCTTCTGCTGCATCCGGCTCTGAGTCTGGTCGATGATGACCGCGATGATGATGACGATGCCTTTGATCACCATCTGCCAGAATTCGCTGACGCCCATCATGATCAGACCATCCGCCAGAAAGCCGATGACGAACGCACCGATCAGCGTCCCGACAATCGTGCCACGTCCGCCCGCCAGTGAGGTGCCGCCCAGTACCACAGCCGCAATGGCGTTCATCTCAAACGCTGTGCCGTTTGCCGGATGGCTGGCGACCAGTTGTGATGAGACCAAAATGCCGGCAATCGCTGCGCAGAATCCCGACAGGGTATAAACCAGAATCTTCACCTGACGGGTTTTCACGCCTGAGAGTTCAGCGGCGCGCTCGTTGTCGCCGATGGCATAAACCTGACGGCCAAACGGCAGGCGACGAGCGATATAGGCGATCACCAGCGCCAGCACCACCATCATCCAGATGGCATAAGGCAGTCCGAGAAAGGTGCCGGCCCCGATTCGATCGAAGCCGGTATTACCCAATAGCGGATTACCCTGCAAACCGGGAAAGGTTTCGCCACCGGAGGTCAGCATCGCCGCACCGCGCAGGATGTACATGGTGCCAAGGGTGCAGATAAAAGGTGCGACATTGTAGCGGGTAATGATCCAGCCGTTGCCGGCGCCAATAAGCGCACCGATCAACAGCACGACCGGCACGATTACCCAGACGCTGGGGAAGATGGCGATGCCAAACATCGGCAGCACAATCCCTTTGGTGATCAGCCAGCCCGCGATCATGCCGCACAGCCCCAGCGTCGCCCCAATCGACAGGTCAATGCCGGCGGTGATAATGACAAAGGTGATACCCAGCGCCAGAAAGGCGTTGATGGCGATGTGTTTCACCATGATCACCAGACTGCCGGTGGCGAGAAAGTCCGGCACGGTGATGGCGAAGAAGCCGACAATCAGAATCAGCGCAATAAAAGTACGCAGCTTCAGAAGCAGCAGCAGAATGCTTTCGCGTGAACTAAACGCTTTCGCCGGAAGTGTGTTCAGCGCGACGCTGTTATTGCTTTTCATGCTCAGAACCCCTGCGCACTTGCTTTCACCAGCGCTGCCTCTTCCGCCTGGTCTCGCGGAAGGTCAGCCGTAAGTTTGCCGCCCGACATCACCAGGATGCGATCGGCTACCGCCATAATCTCTTTCAGGTCTGAGGTGGAGAACAACACCGCAATACCCTGCTGCGACAGCGCCACCATCATGCGAAACACCTCCGCTTTAGCCCCGACGTCAATGCCGCGACTCGGCTCATCCAGCAGCAGCAGACGCGGATTCGTCAGCAGCGCGCGGCCAATCACCACTTTCTGCTGGTTGCCACCACTCAGTGCGCTGATAGCGACGTCCGGCGAGGAGATTTTGATCGCCAGATTACCGACCGTCTGAGTCACTGCCTGCTGCTCCGCCCGGTGCGCAATGGCAAAGCGGTGCGACAATCGCCGCCACAGGCTGGCGATGGTGAGATTACTGGCAACTGACGAGACCGGGAAAATCCCGGCGCGTTTGCGATCCTCCGGCACCAGACTCATCCCCATGCGGATGCGATCGGCAGTGGGCAGGCGCGTAGGCAGCGGTTTACTGTCGAGCCACAGCTTGCCCAGATAGTGACGCTGGCTGCCGAGCAGACACTCAAACAGCTCCGTGCGACCCGCCCCCATCAGGCCGTAGATCCCGACAATCTCCCCGGCCCGCACCTGAAAACTGACGTCATCAACCAGGGTATTGCCGTTGGGGCTGACGCAGGTGATGTGCTGCGCCTCAAGAACCGGCGCGCCAAACTCACGCTCGTCCGGCAGGAAGGTGGTCACCGGCTCACTGCCGAGCATCTCGCGAACGATCCACGGCACATCGATGGTGCTGACCGGCGCTTCTGCCTGAAAGCGTCCGTCGCGCAGAATCGTAATCACGTCGCCAATTGCCATCAGCTCTTCCAGCCGATGAGAAATATAAATGAGGGTAACGCCCTGCTGCGTCAGGTCGCGGATGACCCGGAAGAGGATCTCAACTTCGGTTTTACTCAGTGCCGAGGTGGGCTCGTCAAGAATCAGAATGTCCGCGTCTTCCGCCAGCGCTTTAGCGATCTCCACCAGTTGCTGCTGACCCACTTTGAGATTGCCGACCCGCTCACCGGGCGGGATAGGCTGGTCAAGACGCGCCATCAGTGCGGCGGTGCGTCGTGCCTGCTCCGCCTCATTGATCGGCGCCAGGCCACGCTGGATCTCCCGGCCCAGAAACAGGTTCTCCGCCACGGTAAGGTTTTCAAACAGATTCAGCTCCTGATGCACCATGCCGATGCCGTGCCGGGCGGCATCGCGGGTGCTGCTCAGCGTCAGCGGCTCACCATTCAGAAACAGCGACCCGGCGGTAGGCTGCTGCACGCCCGCCAGAATCTTCATCAGCGTCGATTTGCCCGCGCCGTTTTCACCGATAATCACATTCACTTTGCCGCGCCAGACCCGGTAATCGACGCGATCCAGCGCCAGCGTGCCGGGAAACAGCATAGAGATCTGTTCGGCCCGCAGAATAATTTCATCTTCCATCAGGGCGTCCCCCGCTTCAGCTCAATCGCCACCACCTCTTCAACGCTGTTCTGCCCGATGCTTACAGCCAGCAGCGCCTGCACTGGCTGGTTGACCCAACTGGCATCCAGTGGCGGCAACTGCTTCACTGCATGACGATTGAGTGCCCGGGTGAGCTGGGCGTACTGCACCTGATTAGTAAATTCTTCGAAACGGAAACCGGCGGCATCCCGGATAGCGTTGCTGCGCAATACCGGGCCAACGCTGATCGCCACCGGCTTACCATTAATCATCAGCGTCAGCGTGCGTTCACGCGGGTTACTCTCATCAAAAGCGCTGGCCGTCCCGCTGGCCCGCACAAAGACACTTTCGCGGCCGCCAGATTTCACCGTCTGACTTTTCGCTTCCATGTCGGCCCAGCTCAGCGCGTGGCTGTTCGCAGTGGCCATAACACGCGGCTGCCAGGTTTCCTCCGCAATCTGCTGCGGCGTCTGGGTGGTATAGCTGGGCTTCGCGTGCGGATCTTTCGGCATGATCGGGTTACCGTCCGCATCCAGATCCACCACGGTACAGGCGCTGAGCAGCGCCATCCCGATCAATACCGCCAGTATCCGTTTCATGATTATTTCGCCAGGTTGAAGTTTTTCAGCTTCGCGGCGTTGCTTTCGTCAATCAGCACGCAGTCCATCAGCTGCTTCTCCTGCTTCTGTGCTTTGCCGTTCTTCAGGTAGTAATCCGCCTGCGAGACCGCCATCTGCGCCTGATCCCAGCCCGGCTGCAGCACCGTCGCTTTGATATTGCCTTTGTTGAGGATGGAATCGCGGGTGTAGTCACTGCCGTCGAAGCCCACCACGATCACCGATGTTTTTCCCGCGGCTTTCAGCGCCGCTTCTGCGCCCAGTGCCATGGTGTCGTTGCCAGAGATCACACCCACGATGTTGGGGTGTTTTTGCAGCAGGGTTTCCATGCGGCTGAAGGCTTCGGTCTGACTCCAGTTGGCGCTCTGCTGCGCCACCATTTTCATGTCGGTATAATCATCCAGTACATCGTGATAACCCTGCGACCGCACGCCCGCATTGGTATCCGACTCCTTGCCGAGCAGTTCAATGTAGTCCCCTTTGCCGCCCAGCAATTTGGCAAATTTCTCTGCACCCAGCTGCGCGCCCTGATAGTTATTGGAGACGATCTGCGCCACGGCGATGCCGGTTTTATTAATTTCACGGTCAATCAGGAAAACCGGGATGCCGGCATCTTTGGCTTTCTGCACCGGCCCGACGGTGGCGTCCGCACCGGCGTTGTCCAGAATGATCGCTTTGGCTTTTCGTGCAATTGCGGTCTCAATCAGCTGGTTTTGCTTATTAACATCATCGTCATGGGACGCCACCAGCGTGGCGTAACCCAGCTCTTTAGCTTTGGCCAGAGCGCCTTCCGCCTCGGCTTTAAAGAAAGGGTTGTCATGGGATGGGGTGATAATCGCCAGCAGGCCTTGCTCCGCCGCCAGCGCCGTTGCAGAAAAAGCGATCATTGAAGCCAGCAGGGTCAGTTTAATCAGAGGACGAGTCATTATTATTCTCCGCTTGAATATATATTCACATGCGATTTTATATGCATAATGACTATGCGCCTGCGCGGACACGCCGTCCAATGCGCGATCTTTAAAAAGCGAAAACGATCACAAATTAGCCTGCGTTGTGATTTTGATCATCCTGGTTAACAATACCGGGCAGATTCAGAGAGGGAAAACCGATGGCAAAACAGGATGAACAACGACTGATGGTGAAGATTGCCACGCTTTACTATGTCGAAGGGATGAAGCAGTCCGACATTGCGCAGTCACTGACCTTATCGCAGTCGTTTGTCTCACGCATACTTAATCGCAGCGTGAAAGAAGGTGTGGTCAAGATCAGTGTGGTGCCACCGGCCAACGTCTATCCGGAGCTGGAAAAGGCCATTGAACAGACCTATAACCTGCCGCAGGCGATTGTGGTGGATGTGCCCGAGCAGGCGTCGTCGCTACAGATTAAACAGGCGATTGGATCGGCGGCTGCTCACTATCTGGAGACCCGGCTGCGTAATGATGAACTGATTGGCATTTCGTCATGGAGCGGCACTATCCGGGCGATGGTAGATGCGCTGCATCCGCTTAACAGCGCCTGTAAAGGGGTGATTCAGCTGCTGGGCGGCGTTGGGGCTAACGGCAACGTGCAGGCCACTATTTTGACGCAGAATCTGGCGGCGCTGCTGAACTGTCCCGCCTGGCTGTTGCCGTCGCAGTCAATTGAGCATTCGGTCACCGATCGTCAGCGACTATCAGCCAACGCAGAGGTCGCCGAAGTCCTGAGTAAATTTGATCAGGTAGACCTGGCGATTGTCGGTATTGGCGACCTGGAGCCGTCAGCACTGCTGCGCAACTCCGGCAACTACTACGATGGCAACATGCTGCAGACGCTGGCAGCGCGCGGCGCAGTAGGCGATATCTGCCTGCACTACTTTGATGCCTGTGGTCAGCCGGTGCTGAAAGCCGAGGAAGATCCGGTGATTGGGATGGAACTGGCGCAGGTTAAACAGTGCCCGCAGGTCGTGGGGCTGGCAGGCGGACGGGAAAAAGCGCAGGCGATTCGGGGAGCGTTGCTGGGAGGTTACATTAAGGTGCTGATTATCGATTATCCCACGGCGCGACTACTGCTCACGCCGCAGGAGTAATCACACGCCATCAGATTGTGCGGTAGGCTGTGGTCACTTTCCAGAGATAGCGCGGTGCCTGCGCCGCCGGATGCTTTTTCTGTACGTGCTGATAAAACTCATCCGGGGACATGGAATTAATCATCGCAATGGCCCGATCGCGATCGCTGGAAAACGTCCTCAGCAACGCCCCTGCACCGTTGGCATAAGAGACGATGGTGGCATAACGCAGTGTCAGCGGATCACGAATGCCCGACAGTGCTGAATTCTGCAGAATACGGATGTAGGCGGTGCCGATATCAATATTTTTGGCCGGATCGCGCAACTCAGCATTCGATGGCTGACCACGACGGCCCAGTGTGCGATAGACCTCGCGCCCGGCAGTTGACGCTTTAATCTGCATGAGACCCACCGCATTAGAACGGCTCACCACGCCCGGATTTCCTCCCGACTCGACACTGATAATGGCGCTGATCAACTTCTCATCAACGCCATAATGACTGGCGGCATCTTCGGTAAACATTGCCCAGGTCCCATTGACGCTGGACGGGGGTGCCTGAGTTAATGGCGTGTTGCGTTGCTTAACGACCTGATGCGGTGGCTCGCTGGCACAGCCGGTCAGGAGTAACGCCGGGAGTATAAGGTGTCGGATTTTCAGCAATTTTTCGTCTCTTAGCTGTTATAGCGAATGCTATCATACCCAGGCAGCCTGAGAGCAAAATTACCGTTTATCCTAAATGCACTAAAATGCGGCGCGTACCGTGACTTCAGCGAGGCTTTTCGCCATCATCGCCGTTAGTCAGCCGCCAACAGCAGGAAAGTATGATGATTTCACGTTCAGTTCGTCTTATCTCCCCCTCCGGTTACTGTCACAACCAACCTGCGGCGCAGCAGGCTATTGCGCGCCTGCGTGCGGCGGGCCATCAGATAGAGAACGAACAGGTGATCACCCGCCGTTTTCAGCGCTTTGCGGGAACAGATGCAGAACGCCTGGCGGATATCAATCAGCTTGCCAGCCTGAGCACCCTGCCCGATATCGTGCTGGCAGTGCGAGGCGGTTATGGGGCCAGCCGGTTACTGGAATCCATCGACTACATCGGCCTGCAGCGCCGTCTGATGAATCAGCCAGTAGCGCTGTGTGGCCACAGCGACTTCACCGTGATTCAGCTGGCGTTACTGGCGCAGGTCGGCCTGATTACCTTCAGCGCCCCCATGCTGGCGGGTAATTTCGGCGCCGCGACCTTATCTGAATTTACCCTCCACCACTTCTGGCAGGCACTAACATCGCCTACAGTAGAGGTGAAATGGCAGAGTGAAACGCCAGATCAGGGCGAATGGCAGGGTACGCTGTGGGGCGGAAATCTGGCGATGATCTGCTCACTGATTGGCACGCCGTGGATGCCACAGATTGAGAACGGCATTCTGGTGATCGAAGATGTGAATGAACATCCGTTCCGCATTGAGCGCATGCTCATTCAGTTGCAGCAAAGCGGCATTCTGGCGCGCCAGCGGGCGATCGTCACAGGCAGCTTCACCAGCACGGCTCTGTCAGAGTATGACAATGGGTTTAATTTCGAGACCGTCTGGCAACACGTGCGTGACATCAGTGGTTTGCCAGTGATCAGTGGATTAGATTTTGGTCATGCTGCTGACACCGTCACACTGCCGCTGGGTACCCGCGCACGATTAGCGGTCAGTCAGGGCCACGCCCATTTACAGGCAACCGGCCACCCCGTCCTGCGGGAATAAAGTACGTTTCAGGAGATCGACATTGAAGCCGTTGTATGACGATTTGTGGATCTCGACCCCGGAATTTCCGGTGGAAGATGCCGTTAACGACCTGATGATGCATGGCTTTATGCTGCGTCACCCGCGCGGCAATCTGCTGATTGGCCGTGTAGAAAACCCGCTAGATCATGAAGTCATCGCCGATAGCGGCGGCGTCATCCGCCACTATCTGACCCACTGGCACGAATCTGCGCCCGGCGCGGCGGTGATTCAGCAACGCTTTAGTAGCGCGCTTTACTGCCATAGCCGTTCGCTGGGAGCGATAAGCCGTTTTGCTGAACCTGACGACACCTTTTCACAGCACGAGACGCACTTCGGGGATGTTCAATTACTGTCAACGCCAGGACACACACCAGGCAGTTGCAGTTATCTCTATACCTCGCCGCTGGGGCTGACCTATCTGTTTGTCGGCGACACCGTGACACGTTCTCATGATCAGTGGGTCACGGTGCTGGTGCCGGACAGTAATCTGGCTGAGCTGAGTCAAACGCTGGAGTTTTATCGATCGCTGCGTCCTGACGTGGTGCTGATGAGCACTACGCGTGGACATCTCTCCTGGAAAAAGGTCACGCTGCAGAGCTGGCTGGCGGCGATTGATGAGGCTGAACAGAATCCGCTGGATTTGCGTCAGCAACCCTTGTTTTGATTACAGGGCTTTCGTCAGATAGTGGCGCTGGTGATGCCGTGGATAGTTATCCAGACTGAAGCGCAGCGTATAGCCGAGCTTTTCATAAAACGGTCGCGCCTGAAAACTGGCGGTATCCACCTGCGCAAAACGACAGCCGCGATCCCGCGCCTCCTGCTCTGCCGCCTGCATCAGCTTGCTGCCCGCCCCCTGCCCGCGTAGCGCCTCACTCACCCACAGCATATCAATCCGCAGCCAGTTTCCGGCGGTTGATCCGGTCAGCCCGGCCAGCTTTCTGCCCTGGTCATCACGAATAAACACGCCGATCGACCTGATCTCATCAGTATTAATATATTTGCTGTTGAACGCAGTCAGACCCAGTCTGACTTCATCCAGGTCCTGCGCGGTGACGTTATCGGTAATCTCAGGTTGCATAGTGGCTCCAGGGCGGTTAACTGTCGGAACGCTGACGATCGTCATAGCGCTCCAGGCTCAGCGCATCCACATCGCGTTTTTCGGTGCGGCTGCAGGGCAGCAGTTTATCGCTGTCGTGATAGACAAAGAAACTGGCTTGAGTGCGCTGGTTTACAATCAGCTGATCGCCGTTGCGAAATCGGGTAATCGCCACCTTATCGCCCGCTTCCAGACGGGTACGCTGCTGACCGGCCGCAATCTGGAAATGATTTTCTGGCCACATCAGGGTGGTTAAACCATATTCAGCACGTGAAACGGTCATGGTCGCCCTGCCAGGGCAGTTAAGCTGAAATTCGGTTTCGCTCCAGGCGGGTGCAATGTGACAGGCCAGCAGGCCCAGGGCAATTAACGCTGCCTTCATGCTGTGTCTCCGCTGATTTTACTAAGAATTTTTAGCTTAACATATTAACGATCGCAGGTGGGTAGTGAGGCATTGACACTAAGACCATTAAAAAATGGAATCGGTGTGCGAAAAAAGCTGAAAGTTGAGAAAAGATAAAGTAATCCGGCCAGTCAGACAGGCAGCCATACTGGCCGGATAAGGATTATTCAGCTGCCACCTCGGCCGCCACTAACATCAGCGCCAGCCCCGCATTCTCGCTATCGTAAGCCTGCATTGCTGCACGAATATCCGCTGAGCAGGCGATCACTTGTTGCTTCTTATCGGCTTCAAGCTGGTCAACTGCATGGCGAATAATCATTAGACTTGCTTCTTCTTCTTTCATCATTTATCCCTGGATTTGCCTAAGTGGTGCGCAAAGGAGCCAAGAATAACGTTTATTGATAAGCAAAGTCACCCCTTTACATTCCTGTTGCTTAACGATTAAACAAATCTCAAACAGAAAGCGTAGTGGAAACTGCTATGATTAAGTCATTAGTGGCGCCGCAGGAAAGACGCGGTGTCATAAAACGCCCAGGGATTGAAGCAGGTAGAAAATCATGATGCGACTAAGCATGTTTATCCTCATCACGATGATGACTGGATGTTCATCTGGCCCGAAAGGGGTGGAGTGCCCAGGTGAGGTCTCGACAATTTATGGTCAGTCGATGGGGGAAACTCAGGGCGTGATTTTTGACCTGGTTAACAGCTTCACGGTGACCCGTGAGAATGTCAGCGTGAAGAGTGGTCCGCTGCAGTCGCTGGATCGATTTAAATATGTTCCCTCCGCCATTACGCCTGAAGGCTACTATGCGCAACGCTTGTCAGATAAGCAGTTCCGCCTGATTAATCCTTATCAGGACACCCAAATCACCTGGACCTGTCCATAGGGGATGAATCCTGCTGCCAGATCGTTTATTGTCAGGAAACGTCAAGCAGCAGGTCCCTCTGATGGAAAAGCGTCTGGATAACAACGGTTATATTGACTTCCCCTTCCCCGCCACCCGCAATGCAGATGGCTCAGTGAATCCGTGTGGTTTTGATCTGACGCTGGAAACCGGTCGGCTTGAGGAGATCGCGGTGCTGAACCGCTCAGTAAATCTTCGGCGGCTGGTCGAAGAGATCAATCTGCAGGAAGGGCTGTTTATGACGCTGGCTTGTGACTGGCAGCAGCAGGCTGATGCTATCTGCGGTTTTATCGATGTGGCCTTTCGACCCGATCTTCCGCAACACGGGCACGAGGAGGCATTGCAGCTGGAGGCGAGCTTCTACCGTTATCTGGCCGGGCAGGAGAAGCAGCATCAGATGCCCGCAGAGAGCCTGGTCAATTATGCCCGTTCTGTACTCGACTGGAGCTGGTCACCGCTGCGCCAGCGTCAGCGCGATTACGAAAAAATCACTATTCAGTTCTATTGTCCTCAGGCGGATGACGCCGAATGGTGTTTTGATCATCTTCGTCATTTTCTGGTGAGCGTCTATCCGGCCTGCGTTGCCGCTCGTTCACGCTGATCCCCTTTGCTTCCGGAGTCGCTATGCGTTCTGCTGCGCTGTCTGCTTTTACACTCGTCTGCTCGCTGTTTTTTGCCGCCGCTGCCCAGGCCGATCGTTGCCAGCAAATTCGCGCCGGCCTGGATATCGGTTCTGGCACCACGAAAGTTGCGGTTGCACGCGTCAACGTCTGCCAGCTACGCATTGAAAAAGTGCTGTATCAGGATCAGCGCGCCGTGGCCTGGAACGATGCATTAGCGCATTCAGCAGATAACCAGCTCAATCCGGCGATAACACAGGAAGGCGTAGCCGCACTGCAGCAGCTTGTTGCGCACGCAAAGCGCTTTCATCCACAGCGAATCAGCGGCGTCGCCACGGCGGTGTTCCGCAACGCCAGTAACGGTCAGGCAGTCATTGAACAGTTGCAGCGTCAGACCGGTGCGGAAATCAACATCATCTCGCAAGAGCAGGAAGCGAAACTCGGTTTCCTTTCCGCTAAAGCCGCGCTTAACGATCCGGCAATCCGTGATGAGCAGTTACTGGTCTGGGATATTGGCGGCGGGTCGATGCAGATGACCGCCTGGCGACAGCAGTCCGGCAAGCTGGTAGCCGATATCTATCAGGGTAAGCTGGCCTCGGTAACGTTAAAGAACTTTATTCTGACGGTGCTGAAGAATAGCCCGCAGGTCAGCTCCCCTAACCCGATTGGCTCCTGGCGGCCGTCGGTGCTGCGCTTTGTGCAGTTTTACGCGACGAATGAGGTCAGCCCGCAGATTAAACAGGATGTGACGGGTCGTCGGGTCATTGGCATTGGAGGCGTACACGGTTTTTCGATCCGCAATCAGTTACCGGGAAAACCCCATCGCTATACGCTGACGGAATTACAGCAGCTTTCGCAGCAACAGGTCTGGAAAGGCGACAGTGAACTGTCGGGTGACTACCGCGCCACCGACGTCAGCAATCTGTTACTGGTGGAAGGGTTTATGCAGGCGCTGAAAATAGATCAGGTCACCCTTGTTGAGGCCAGCCTGATTCAGGGCGTGCTGCTGCAGTAGCGCGGCGCTCCCCCGCTATACGTCGGGTTTGACCAGCCGGATGGCATGATCCAGCCTCCGCTGTTCATCCCGTTCACTATGGGCGCGCTGCTGGCGCGTACGTTTTAGCAGGTCATAGATTTCGCCACGGCGGGTGTCATGACCGCGCTCCATCAGCACAATCACCGCATCACCAATCACCCGGCAGACTTCTTCATAGTCATCATCATTCAGTGTATCACGTTTCATCGCTTCTCCTCCGACTGTGGCTTCCTGTGCCGCCTTTTCAAAGGCCAGACGGAAATGGCTGGCCCGCAAACACCACGCCATTAACAGCCAGAAATGATTTCTTAGCCCTAAATCTCCCGCCGGAAGAGCAGAATTCACTATCTTTGCTACGCTTTGAGGGTCTCACTCATAACCAAGGAGCAATAAATGTCAGGAAAAATCGAAGATAAAGTAAAAGAAGCCGCTGGCGCAGTTCAGGAACAATGGGGTGCAGCAACCGGTTCATCTGAGCATCAGGCTAAAGGCGCAGCACGCCGTTACACCAACCAGGCAACCTATGCTGCCCGCGACGCTGCTGAAACTATCCGCGATCAGGTTCAGTCTAATCCTGTCGCCGGTCTGGCCGTTGCTGCAGGCGTTGGCGTATTTATCGGCTTCCTGCTGGGCCGCAAGTAAACCCGCTGAACGCCAACAGAACGGAAGCCGCGCGCTTCCGTTTTTTTTGCTCCGACGCGTCTCGCCAGCTGAGATATATCTGAAAGATAAGCCTTTTCAGGTCAGCGTGCCGGGAGACTCAGCGTTGAGTTATGTTCTCTTTCTGACAACATCAAGGTGACCTTATGAAAACACTTTCTGCTCTGCTGCTGGTTGCAGCGACGTTTACCTCTCTGGCAGGCTGCTCACAGAGGAGCGACGCGATTAAAGCGGATGGCCGTCCTCATGCGCCAAGCGGTCAGTCTTCACCGGGCGGTACGCTGGGCGCCGGACCCGTGGGGCAGCCTCAGTCATAATTCCCAGCCCCGGCACCTATGCCGGGGTTCATTCATGGCGTTGTATTATTCCTCAGTCACATAAAATATCTTCGCTAATAATTAATCTGCTAGTAGTCCTGTCTGAAATTAAAACCTGCCTAATTCATTAATAAAACTTCCCAGAAAATTTCAATTTGATCACAAATAATTAAATTGCATTTTTATTTAAGTAAAAAAATCGGCCAAAGTTCAAACGAAAATTCAACGGCTCAGAAAAACATTCCGTATTAATGAACTTTATCTGTAGCGTCAATCTCTAACACTCCATAATATTTTCATTTTAATAACATTATTAAGTTCAAGAGAATTCTGACGTGAAGAAAAAAAAGATTTATCTGATAGACCGACTTTTAACGCTTTATTCTCGATTTTCCACCAGAAAAAAACCTCAGGACCTTAAGACGCTGACGCCCGATACGGTGGTGATCTACTCCACGACAGCGCTGGGGGATTTCCTGATGAACACCCCGGCTATCTGTAGCCTGAAAAAGCACTATCCTGAGAGCAAATTTGTTCTGGTCTCCAGCAAGAAAAATAAAGACCTTGTCAGCCGTTATGATTGGTTTGACAGGATCTATATATGGGATAACAAAATTGCGAATTTCCTGCCGCTGTTTTTCAAACTGCGTCGCCACAAACCTGACCTCTCAGTCATATTACACGCCCATTTCCCCTACGATATTATGAGTTCAGTACTGACGGGCAGTAAGGTCATTGTGCGCGACCATTATGGCAGCGAGTCGCCGGTGTTAAATAAATATCTGGATCGCTATTCAGGCTATTTTGACGACCATACCATCAAGCGTAAGCTGAAACTGATTGAAGCCCTGGGTGCAGAGACAGAGCAGACCCGGATGCATCTGCCCGAGACGAATAGCAGCCTGCCCCCTAAAGCTAACCATCGCCGTATTGGTTTTCAGTTGGGCGCATCGAAAGATATTCGCCGCTGGCCGCTGGCCTCTTTCCAGCAGCTGGCAATGACCCTGCTGGAACGCTGGCCCGACACTGAGATTATCATTACGGGTACCGCCGCTGAACAACCGCTGGAGCGGGAATTTATCGAAAGCCTGCCGCTGGACTACCGTAAGAATGTTACATCCATGGCAGGGAAAACTAATCTCAGTGGGTTGATTAACCTGATTCGCACACTGGACCTGCTGGTCACCGGTGATACCGGTCCACTGCACATCGCCGTAGCAGCGCAGACGCCAACGGTTAGCCTGTTCTCAACCGCCAATCCTCGCTATACCGGCCCCTGCCAGGACAGCGATCGCCACATTATCATTCATCGCCCGGATAAAACGGCGTCACAGCATCCGATGGCAAATATCAGGGTCGAAGAGGTCGGGCAGGCCGTGGCTAAGCTGGTGGGTTAATGAACGATTTTTCTCAAGCCATTGTTGCGCTGATTGAGTATCACAATCAGCCAACCGCGCTGGGCTGGTTCCGGAAAGTGGATCGGAGAAATTTTCATCTGCAGCAATTACCGCTGAATGAGGTAGAATTTGCCCTTCTGATGAGCGATTTCTTTAGCACTTTTGGCGTCAGCGCAGAGCACTACAATGAAGCGCGCTATTTTCCGGCCTCTGCCCCGCGGCGCTTCCTGCCTGACCGGTGGTTCAGCGCAGGCACATATTGTCCATTAACCGTTGCCATGCTGTGTGAAGCGGCCAGACAGGGACACTGGCCTGAAAATGATTAGGGAATAATGGTCTGGACGAAGGCGTCATAAACTTCGCGACTGCTCAGCGCGTTGACCTCACGTGACGCTGGTTGCAGAACCTGATAGTTAACCTGCCACGGATGCCAGCACGCCGGATCGCTGTCGCCAAACAGCGCCACCACCGGTAATCCCAGCGCGGCACCCATGTGCATTGCCCCACCATCACTGCTCACCAGCCCCTGACACAACGACATGGCTGCAATCAGCTGCGGCAGGCTGGTGGTTGACACCGCCTTGATCGGCAGGTGCGGGCAGAGCGCCATAATTTCATGCGCTTTTTCGTCATCACCTGGATGACGCGGATTATCGCGACTGCCGGGTGACCACAGCAGCATAATCTGACAGGCATGCCGCGTTGCAATCTTTTCAGCCAGTTCGGCAAATCGGGTGGCTTCCCACTGCTGGCTCGGCTTACGGGCGCTGATCTGTAAGGCATAGACCGGCACAGTGGAATCAATCGCACAGGTATCACGCAGGCTGGCGGCAATTGCCGTATCCGGCAACAGCGTCAGTTTGCCCGGCGCTATGGCGCTGAGACTGAAGGGCCGCCCCAGACTGAACAGGGTTTCGCTGATATGACACGGAGACTTGCCCGGCGGGGGCAACAGATCGGTAATTAGCGGATGCGACTGTTCACCTAAAGCAATCACTCTGGTGGGCCGCACCGTTTTAACCCACTTCATACCGTGCTGATCCCAGCGGCTTTTTGCCAGAATCACAGCGTCATAACGTTGCTTTTTCAGTGTCAGCATCAGCTTCAGTCGCTGTAAAACACAAGCCAGCCGGCTCTGCCCTGCCTCGCGGTGATGCAGCTTGGTGTAAAAGAAGAGCTGCCGGATATCGGGATTATGCTGCAACACGGGCGCAGCGTAATTGTTGGTCAGCACATCGACCTGATGCTGGCCAGATTGCGCCAGCGCACTAATGAGCGGCGTGGTCAGTAACGTGTCGCCAATATTATCCCGACAAATAATTAAAACCCGCATATCTGACATCCTCTGCGCACAGGCTACGCCGTACTGGCTGAATTAAAGTAAGACTTGCCCATTCAACGTTCTGTACGCGTTAACGTAACGGCACAAGTCAGCAAATTAGTCAGCGCAGATTGAGGTTGGTTCAATAGTCACGATATTCTGGAAAGACGTTGGCCATTTTAAAATCCCGTTCTCTGACTGATTCATTAGCCGGACTGTTGATTGAAAAAGTAAATAACACTTCAAAACTCAATGCCGACAAACACGCAATGAATTTTTTCAGACATGACTTCATGACTATGAATTAATTACCCACTTATAACGCCGGCAAAACCTGAGCAGAAAAAAGGCGAAAGATATTCAGCCTCATTAACTATTTAACGTTCTGAAAACTTTTCTCTGAGTACGCTATTTCATTAATCATTATTCAGATGATGCTGGAGGGAAGATTGACGATCGCGGTGTTTCTTTTACCGTGTAATCAGGCAGAGGAACGTATAGAAATATTACCGTGATACGCAGCGATAAATGATTCATCCACACACTTACCTGAAAAGACACCTGCAGCATGCGGTGCGAAAGCAATAAATGTCGTTGGGTTTTCTGCGTCTTTAAAGCGTGCGTCTGCTGAATCTGTTATGACTAAAAATGATGCGGAAGAAAGCGCGAGGGGTGAAAGCAGAAACAAAAAAACCAGCACAGCGTTGAACGCTATGCTGGCTCAGGCAGACATTACATATTTTCGATGATCGCGTCACCAAACTCTGAACATTTCAGCAGCTTAGCGCCATCCATCAGGCGTTCGAAATCGTAAGTCACGGTCTTGTTAGCGATAGCGCCTTCAACACCTTTAACAATCAGGTCAGCCGCTTCGAACCACTCCATGTGACGCAGCATCATTTCAGCTGACAGAATGACTGAACCTGGGTTCACTTTATCCTGACCAGCATACTTAGGTGCTGTACCGTGGGTTGCTTCGAACAGTGCACATTCGTCACCGATGTTCGCGCCTGGGGCGATACCGATACCGCCAACCTGCGCCGCCAGGGCGTCAGAGATGTAGTCACCGTTCAGGTTCATACAGGCGATAACATCATATTCTGCCGGACGCAGCAGGATCTGTTGCAGGAACGCATCAGCAATCACATCTTTAACGATGATCTCTTTGCCGGTGTTCGGGTTCTTAAACTTCATCCACGGGCCGCCGTCGATCAGTTCGCCGCCGAACTCTTCTTTCACTAACTGGTATCCCCAGTCTTTGAAAGAGCCTTCGGTGAACTTCATGATGTTGCCTTTGTGAACCAGGGTCAGTGAATCACGATCGTTGGTGATGGTGTATTCTACTGCCGCGCGTACCAGACGTTTGGTACCCGCTTCTGAACACGGCTTAACGCCGATACCGCACTGCTCAGGGAAGCGAATTTTCTTCACGCCCATCTCTTCGCGCAGGAACTTGATCACTTTGTCCGCTTCGGCAGAGCCCGCTTTCCACTCGATACCCGCATAGATATCTTCGGAGTTTTCACGGAAGATCACCATGTCGGTCTCTTCAGGGCGTTTAACCGGGCTTGGCGTGCCTTTGTAGTAACGTACAGGACGCAGGCAGACGTAGAGGTCAAGCTCCTGACGCAGTGCCACGTTCAGTGAACGAATACCGCCGCCGACCGGGGTGGTCAGTGGGCCTTTGATGGCCACGCGATATTCTTTGATTAAGTCGAGCGTTTCCTGTGGCAGCCAGACGTCCTGGCCGTAGAGTTCAACTGACTTCTCACCGGTGTAAATCTCCATCCAGGAGATTTTACGCTCGCCGTTGTAGGCTTTCTTCACCGCCGCGTCGACCACTTTCAGCATGACCGGGGAAACATCAACACCGATACCGTCACCCTCAATGTAAGGAATGACTGGATTGTTTGGCACGGTAAGCTTGCCCTGATTCAGGGTGATTTTCTGACCTTCCGCCGGAACAACTACTTTGCTTTCCATTAACCTCTCCTGGGCGTTTGTTAATGATTTGTAAGATGCGCGTCAATACTACTTGAATATTTCGGCCACGCCAATCACCGCAATTTCACGTTATAATGCGCCGATTGTCTCTGACTGCAAAGCCCATGCGAAAAACAACTCAACGAATTCACCAGGATAAACGATTCAGCCGCCCGACGCGTGATGCGCGACGCCCCCCTGCTCGCCCTGCGATGCCGCGCCGTGTGATTTTGTTTAACAAACCGTTCGACGTGCTGCCACAATTCACCGATGAAGCAGGTCGCCGCACCCTGAAAGATTTTGTCAGCGTCGCAGAAGTCTATGCCGCAGGCCGCCTCGATCGCGACAGTGAAGGTTTGATGGTGCTGACCAACGACGGCGCGCTGCAGGCCGCGCTGACGCAGCCCGGTAAACGGACCGGCAAGGTCTATTATGTGCAGGTAGAAGGCGAGCCACAGGAGGCGGATCTGCAGCCGCTGCGGGATGGGGTTAATCTTAAAGATGGCATGACCCTGCCCGCTGGCATAGAGAAAGTGCCTGAGCCTCAGTGGCTTTGGCCACGTCAGCCGCCGATCCGCGAACGTAAAAATATCCCGACGCAGTGGCTGAAAGTCACACTGTATGAAGGCCGTAATCGTCAGGTACGCCGGATGACAGCCCATATTGGTTTCCCCACCTTACGGTTAATTCGCTACGCGATGGGACAGTATTCACTCGACGATCTGGCTCCCGGTGCATGGCGCGAACTCAGCAATATTGCGCCTTGAGCTTCTATCTTTTATAACCTCAGGTTAACAATTGCGGAGAAGAGATGTTTAAACCTCATGTTACTGTCGCCTGTCTGGTTCAGGCTGAAGGTGAACTGCTGGTGGTAGAAGAGACGATTAACGGTCGTGCCACCTGGAACCAGCCAGCCGGACATCTCGAAGCGGATGAAACGCTGCTGGAAGCTGCCGAACGTGAACTCTATGAAGAGACCGGCATCGCCGCTTCGATGCACTATTTCATCGGAATAAACCAGTGGATCGCGCCCGACAGTACGCCTTTTGTGCGTTTTTTATTTGGCGTCGATCTGGCGGAGAAAGCACCAACCCAGCCGCAGGACAGCGACATCGATTGTTGCTGGTGGCTGCCGCCAGCGCAGATTCTCACTGCCTCCAACCTGCGTTCGCCGCTGGTTGCGGAAAGCGTACGGCTGTGGCAACAGGGCACGCGCTACCCGCTACATCTGGTCAGCCCGTTCCAGTGGCCGTTTCACGAGGGTGCGCGCCTGCCTTCTGCATGATAGAATGCGCCGCCTGTTTTTTTATCGTAATGCGAGCGTGTCATGTCTGACAACAGCCAGAAAAAAGTGATCGTCGGTATGTCCGGCGGCGTCGATTCTTCCGTTTCCGCCTGGTTACTGCAGCAGCAGGGTTACCAGGTTGAAGGCCTGTTCATGAAGAACTGGGAGGAGGACGATGGCGAGGAGTATTGTACCGCCGCGGACGATCTGGCGGATGCGCAAGCGGTCTGCGACAAGCTGGGTATGAAGCTGCACAAAGTTAACTTTGCGGCTGAATACTGGGATAACGTCTTTGAGCATTTCCTCGAAGAGTACAAAGCGGGCCGCACGCCTAACCCCGATATTCTCTGCAACAAAGAGATCAAATTCAAAGCGTTCCTGGAGTTCGCCGCAGAGGACCTGGGCGCAGATTTCATCGCCACAGGTCACTACGTGCGCCGCCATGACGTGGACGGCCAGAGCCAGCTGTTACGCGGTCTGGATGGCAACAAAGACCAGAGCTATTTCCTCTATACGCTGAGCCACCAGCAGATCGCCCAGAGTCTGTTCCCGGTCGGCGAGCTGGAAAAACCGGAAGTGCGCCGCATTGCCGAACAGCTGGACCTGATCACCGCGAAGAAGAAAGATTCTACCGGCATCTGCTTTATCGGCGAACGCAAATTCCGCGACTTCCTGGCGCGCTATCTCCCCGCTCAGCCTGGCGAGATTGAAACCACGGAAGGCCAGATTGTCGGTGAACATCAGGGGCTGATGTACCATACTCTGGGACAGCGTAAAGGCCTGGGGATTGGCGGCCTGAAAGAGAGCAAAGATGATCCCTGGTATGTTGTCGACAAAGATGTGGCACGTAACCGCCTGATTGTCGCCCAGGGCGGCGATCATCCGCGGCTGATGTCCGTAGGCCTGATTGCACAGCAGTTGCACTGGGTTGATCGCCAGCCGATTACCGCCCCGCTTCGCTGCACCGTGAAAACCCGCTATCGTCAGACCGATATTCCCTGTGAGATTATTCCACACGGCGACGATCGCATTGAAGTGCGTTTCGATGAACCCGTCGCTGCGGTCACGCCGGGTCAGTCTGCGGTGTTTTACCTTGGTGACGTTTGCCTCGGTGGCGGTATTATCGAACAGCGCCTGCCGTTAGTGGCGGAGTAAGCGGGAACAGCCCGCGTTGATGACGCGTAAACAGGAGTAACCGTGGCGAAAAATTATCAGGAAATTACGCTGGCGCTGGCGGGCATCTGTCAGTCCGCCCATCTGGTGCAGCAGCTGGCTCAGCAGGGTCACTGCCAGCCAGAGGCGCTGACCGTGTCGCTGCGCAGCGTGCTGGACCTTAATCCTGGCTCCACGCTGGCGGTGTTTGGCAACAATGAAGCCAACCTGCGCCTCGGGCTCGAAACCCTGATGGCGGTGCTGAACAGCAGCAGTCGCCAGGGTGCAGGCGCAGAACTGACGCGTTATACCCTGAGCATGATGGTGCTGGAGCGCAAGCTTAGCGCCAGTAAATCCGCCATGGCCACACTGGCACAGCGCATTACTCAGCTGGATCGCCAGCTGGCGCATTATGAACTTGAGTCCGACACCATACTGAGCGCGATGGCGGCCATCTATGTAGATGTGATCAGCCCGCTTGGCCCACGTATTCAGGTTACCGGTTCGCCTGCGGTGCTGCAGAATACGCAGGTGCAGAGTAAAGTGCGCGCCACGCTGTTAGCCGGTATCCGTGCGGCTGTCTTGTGGCAGCAGGTCGGTGGTGGCCGACTGCAACTGATGTTCTCGCGTCAGCGTTTGCTGCGTGAAGCAAAAACCCTCTTATCCCGGCTGCCACTGACTTACTAAGTCGGTGCGGCAAAACACGCTAAATGATTCAGGAGTTGCACTGATGGAATTATCCTCTCTGACCGCCGTTTCACCTGTCGATGGTCGTTACGGCGATAAAGTCAGCCCGCTGCGTGCGATTTTCAGCGAATACGGTTTGCTGAAATTCCGCGTTGAGGTTGAAGTTCGCTGGTTACAAAAACTGGCCGGGACCGCAGAGATCAAGGAAGTTCCTGCATTTGATGCCGACGCAAACGCTTTCCTTGATGCGATTGTCGCCGGTTTTTCTGAAGATGATGCGGCACGCATTAAAGCTATCGAGCGCACCACTAACCACGATGTGAAAGCGGTAGAGTATTTCCTGAAAGAGAAAGTCGCCGATCTGCCTGCCCTGCACGCCGTTTCTGAATTTATCCACTTCGCCTGCACTTCAGAAGATATTAACAATCTGTCGCACGCGCTGATGCTGGAAACCGCCCGTCGTGACGTCATCCTGCCCTACTGGCAGCAGCTGATCAGCGCTGTCAAAGGCCTTGCCAGCGAATACCGTGATATCCCGCTGCTCTCCCGCACCCACGGCCAGCCAGCCACGCCGTCGACCATGGGTAAAGAGATGGCTAACGTGGCTTACCGTCTGGAGCGTCAGTTACGTCAGCTGAAGCAGATCGAGGTGCTGGGCAAAATCAACGGCGCGGTCGGTAACTACAATGCCCACATTGCCGCCTATCCGGAAGTGGACTGGCATGAACTGAGCGAGAACTTTGTCACCTCGCTG
This sequence comes from Pantoea sp. MBLJ3, assembly GCF_000816655.1. Taxonomy (NCBI): domain Bacteria; kingdom Pseudomonadati; phylum Pseudomonadota; class Gammaproteobacteria; order Enterobacterales; family Erwiniaceae; genus Pantoea; species Pantoea sp. MBLJ3. The sequence continues at coordinate 279,985 of NZ_JSUT01000012.1, read as the reverse complement.
GGGATCACGTGGAACCCCTACACCACGCAGATTGAGCCGCACGACTATATCGCTGAGATGTTCGACTGTATCGCCCGCTTTAACACCATCCTGATCGATTTCGATCGCGATATCTGGGGCTATGTGGCACTGAACCATTTTAAACAGAAAACCATTGCGGGCGAGATTGGTTCATCCACCATGCCGCATAAAGTGAACCCTATCGACTTCGAAAACTCGGAAGGCAATCTGGGTCTGGCGAATGCCGTAATGCAGCATCTGGCCAGCAAGCTGCCGGTTTCACGCTGGCAGCGCGATCTGACCGACTCCACCGTGCTGCGTAACCTCGGTGTGGGCGTCGGTTATGCGCTGATCGCCTATCAGGCCACCCTGAAAGGCATCTCGAAGCTGGAAGTGAACCGTGACCGCCTGCTGGATGAGCTGGACCACAACTGGGAAGTGCTGGCAGAACCGATTCAGACGGTGATGCGCCGTTACGGTATTGAAAAACCTTATGAGAAGTTGAAAGAGCTGACGCGTGGTAAACGCGTGGATGCCGCTGGTATGCAGGCGTTTATCGACAGTCTGGCGTTGCCAGAAGAAGAAAAAGTCCGTCTTAAGCAGATGACGCCAGCAAACTATATTGGCCGCGCTATTCAGATGGTTGACGATCTGAAATAATACCCGCCGCAGACCGGCCCCGTCCGGTCTGCGTTAACATCTTGTTTAATACATTTCGCGTATACTTTCTGCAGGTTGACTCAAACAGAGTGTAAGGAATTTCTATGCGTGTTCTGGTTGTTGAAGACAATGCCCTGCTGCGCCATCATCTCGCCGTCCAGTTACGTGACATGGGCCATCAGGTCGATGCCGCCGAAGACGCCAAAGAAGCCGACTATTTTCTTCGCGAACATCTGCCCGATATCGCCCTGGTCGATCTCGGCCTGCCGGATGAAGATGGCATGTCGCTGATTCGCCGCTGGCGCAGTGATGCCGTGCGTCAGCCGATTCTGGTGCTAACCGCCCGCGAAGGCTGGCAGGCGAAAGTGGAAGCGCTGGAAGCCGGAGCGGATGACTACGTCACCAAGCCGTTTCACATTGAAGAGGTCGCGGCACGTCTGCAGGCGCTGATGCGCCGTAACAGTGGGCATGCGTCGCAAATTATCGATATGGCACCGTTTCAGGTGGATCTCTCCCGCCGTGAACTCACGGTCAATGAAGAGCCGGTGAAGCTTACCGCCTTTGAATACACCATTGTCGAGACGCTGATCCGTAACGCGGGCAAAGTGGTCAGTAAAGACTCGCTGATGCTGCAGCTTTATCCTGACGCTGAACTGCGTGAAAGCCACACCATCGATGTTCTGATGGGGCGTCTGCGCAAAAAAATTCTGGCGTTGCACCCAACCGACGTCATCGCCACTGTCCGTGGCCAGGGTTACCGCTTTGATCTCTGACCATGTCCTGGTTTAACCGTTATCGCCCTATCTCGCTGCGCGCCCGCTTTCTGCTGGCGTCTGCAGCAATAGTTCTCTTCCTCTCGCTCTCTTACGGCATGGTCGCCGTGATTGGCTATGTGGTGAGTTTCGATAAAAACACCTACCGCGTCATGCGCGGCGAGAGCAATCTGTTCTTTACGCTGGCGCAATGGCATGACAACACGCTCACCATCGCCCAGCCGGAACGGATGACACTCAATTTCCCGACACTGGTGTTCATTTACGATGAGCACGGTAAGCTGCTGTGGCAGCAACGCGATGTGCCTGAGATCCGCAAAAAAATCCGTCGTGAATGGCTGCTGAAGCCCGACTTTTACGAGATTGATACCAGCAACCGCACCAGCATGGTGGCGATGGGCAATAACGTAAATGCTAAGCAGCGGCTCAACGACTGGGACACGGACAGCAACGACACCTTTACCCACTCAGTTGCTGTTAACCGTTACGATGCCACCACCAATCTCCCTGCGCTCACCATCGTGGTCGTCGATTCGATCCCGCAGGAGCTGCAGCATTCTGATGTGGTCTGGTCATGGTTCAGCTATGTGCTGGCGGCCAACCTGATACTGATTATTCCGCTGTTGTGGCTGGCGGCGCACTGGAGTCTGCGGCCGATTGGCGCGCTGACACAGCAGGTGCGTGAACTGGAGACCAGTCAGCGCGAGAACCTGGCAGATAATCCACCGCAGGAGCTGCGCAGTCTGGTGCGCAACCTCAATCTGTTACTGACGAATGAGCGGCAGCGTTATACCCGCTATCGCACCACGCTTTCGGATCTGACCCACAGCCTGAAAACCCCGCTGGCCGTCTTACAGAGCACCCTGCGGTCGCTGCGAAACGGCAAAGAGCTGACAATAGAGCAGGCTGAGCCGGTCATGCTGGAGCAGATCAGCCGTATCTCGCAGCAGGTCGGATATTATCTGCATCGCGCCAGTATGCAGGCCGACCACAACCCCTTGCAGCGCGACATCCATTCCGTGTCCGGTTTGCTCGACAGCCTCTGTTCGGCGCTGAATAAAGTCTATCAGCGCAAGGGTGTGGCGATTTCGCTGGATATATCCCCGGAGCTGACCTTTGTGGGCGACCAGAATGATTTTATGGAAGTGCTGGGCAACGTGCTGGATAACGCCTGCAAGTACTGCCTGGAGTTTATCGAAGTCAGCGCTTATCAGAGCGAAAATGCACTGCATCTCTATATCGACGATGATGGTCCGGGCATTCCTGAAAGCAAGCGTGATTTAGTCTTCGTCCGGGGTCAGCGCGCCGATACCCTGCGTCCCGGTCAGGGGCTGGGTCTGGCGGTGGTGCGCGACATTCTGGAGCAGTATGAAGGCAACGTGATTGCCTCCAGCAGCGCACTTGGCGGAACACGCATGGAAGTAGTCTTTCAGCGCCAGGAAGTCGAACATCGCCGCGAGTAGAAAACCCTCAGGGCTGTTATACTTGCTGGCATTTACAGCCCTAAGCGGAACCCTTTTATGGACTATCAGCTCGATATTAACTGGCCCGATTTTATTCAGCGCTACTGGCAGAAACGCCCGGTAGTGCTGAAGCGTGGTTTTAAAAACTTTGTCGATCCTCTTTCACCGGATGAACTTGCTGGTCTGGCGATGGAAAACGAGGTGGACAGCCGCCTCGTCAGTCATCAGGATGGCAAATGGCAGGTCAGCCACGGCCCGTTCGAGAGCTACGATCATCTGGGAGAGAACAACTGGTCGCTGCTGGTCCAGGCGGTCAATCACTGGCATGAGCCTTCTGCCGCGCTGATGCGCCCTTTCCGTTTCCTGCCTGACTGGCGCGTCGATGACCTGATGGTATCTTTTGCCGTGCCTGGCGGCGGTGTCGGCCCCCATTTCGATCAGTATGATGTATTTATCATTCAGGGTACCGGTCGCCGTCGCTGGCGCGTTGGTGAGAAAGTGCCGATGAAGCAGCACTGCCCGCACCCGGATCTGCTGCAGGTTGAACCGTTCGATGCCATCATCGATGAAGAAATGGAACCAGGCGATATTCTCTACATCCCGCCAGGATTCCCGCACGAAGGTTACTCACTGGAAAACGCCCTGAACTACTCCGTGGGTTTCCGCGCTCCAAGCGGCCGGGAGTTAATTAGCGGCTTTGCTGATTACGCGCTGGCCAATGAGCTGGGCAGCCTGCGCTTTAGCGATCCGGATGTGCCTTCTCGCGACTGTCCATCACAGATCCTGCCGCAGGAGATTGAAGGCGTTCGTCAGCTGATGCTGGATGTGGTCAATCAGCCAGAGCATTTTGAGCAGTGGTTTGGCGAATTTATTTCGCAGTCGCGTCACGAACTCGACGTCGCGCCGCCGGAACCGCCTTATCAGCCTGACGAAATTTATGATGCCCTGCAACAGGGTGATACCCTGAGTCGGTTAGGTGGCCTGCGTGTTCTGACCCTTGGCGACGCGGTTTATATTAACGGCGAGCGGGTTGAGTGTTCACGCCCCGATGTGATGGCAGTACTGGCAAATCACTATCGCATCACACTCGACGATCTGGGTGATGCGCTGGATGATCCCGCCGTACTGGCGCAGATCGCCGGTCTGGTGAATGCCGGTTACTGGTTCTTTGGCGACGACGAATAATCAATACAGCGCTATCGGGCGCTGCTGCTGAATCAGGCTCTCTGACCCTTGTGGCAGAGAGCCTTTTTATTTAACTCTTCTTCTGCGCTGCCAGCTCTGACAGACGCACAATCACTTCCACCGACTTCGCCATGATATTCAGCGAGGCGAATTCATGCTTGCCGTGATAGTTATAGCCGCCGGTAAAAATATTCGGGCAAGGCAACCCTTTCCACGACAGTGACGAGCCATCTGTACCCCCGCGAATCGGTTTCACCACCGGTTCAATGTCACAGTCACGCATCGCCTGTAAAGCCAGGTCGATAATGTGCGGGAACGGCTCGACCTTTTCACGCATGTTGCGATAGCTGTTAGTGATCTCAACCGTGACGGAGCAGTCCGGGTGCAACGTTTTGTTAATCTCCGCTGCAATCTGCAGCAGCGTCTGTTTACGCTGTTCAAAACTCTCTGTTTCGAAGTCACGAATGATATAGAGCATCTCAGCGTGTTCTACACTGCCTTTGATCTGATGCAGATGATAGAAGCCCTCATAGCCGTCGGTATATTGCGGTTTTTCACTGGCCGGAACGGCAGCATGGAACTGATTTGCCAGCTCCAGCGCATTGACCATCACGCCTTTTGCGGAGCCCGGGTGCACGTTATTACCGACAATTTTGACGGTGGCGGAGGCGGCATTGAAGTTCTCATACTCGAACTCGCCCAGATCGCTGCCATCAATGGTGTATGCCCAGTCAGCCGCGAACGCGTCCACATCAAAATGTGAGGTGCCACGACCAATCTCTTCATCGGGCGTAAAGGCGACGCGGATCGCACCGTGCGGCGTGTCGCTTTTTGCCAGGTGCGCCATCGCCGTCATGATCTCGGCAATACCCGCTTTATCGTCCGCACCCAGCAGGGTTTTGCCATCGGTGGTAATGAGCGTGTGTCCAATCAGCTTGTGCAGCACCGGGAACATCACCGGCGAGAGAATCTCGTTGCCATTACCCAGGGCAATGTCTCCGCCGCGATAATTTTCGATAATCTGGGGGTTCACATGTTTTGCCGTAAAGTCAGGCGATGTATCCATGTGTGAGATAAAACCGATGACCGGCGTCGGCCAGTCGACATTGGCGGGCAGTGTGCCCATGACGCAGCAGTGATCGCTTAGGGTGACATCGACAAAACCCAGCGCCAGCAGCTCTTCCTGAAGCTGACGCGCCAGCGTCCACTGCCCTTCACTGCTGGGGACCTGACGAGCCTGCGGCTTAGCCTGCGTCTCAACTGCCACATAACTTAAAAAGCGCTCAAGTAACTGTTCCATAGCCCATCCTTTAAAAGTGCCGTCCGATATTATTCACAGACCCGGCGGTTATAACGTTGCGTAAAATCATCTGGAGACAGGTTAGCGCTGTCGATAACCTTTGGGAAAGCAATAAGCCCGAAATAAACGCCTTATTACAAGATTGTTGCAGCAAACCTCGCAATGTTAATAACAAAGAGGCGGTTTGACCCGGCGAGAAAATCACCGCAGCGTGCAGACTCAACACAACGGTTACAGGGTCAGAGGAGAAAAGCGTCCCGTGGCTGGGACAAAAATCCGGGCGCGTTTTGAATAACGTAAGCGTCGGCCTGTTTACGGGCGCACCTCAGGGATGAGGTGCGTCATCGTGCGGGCCAGGCAGTTATGGATGACGGTTTTGCGGCTTTCCGATCTGACCGTGTTCCCGGTGCAGGCTGGATCTCACCACTAATCGGGCCAGATTTTGCCTGTAACCTCGGGTGCGGTTATAGCCGCCCCGCTTACTTATAAAGCCCGCGCAGCAGCTTATGCACAAACTCCGGCACCACTTCGCTCGCCAGACCATAGTGCCGCTCGGCAAATTCGTTGCCCACCTGGCTCGGTTCCAGATTCAGCTCAACGGTATGCGCGCCCTGGATTTTGGCTTCATGGACAAAACCTGCGGCCGGATAAACGTGGCCTGAAGTGCCGATAGCAATAAAGTAGTCCGCCTGTTCCAGCGCCTGATAAATCTGCTCCATGCCCAACGGCATTTCGCCAAACCACACCACATGCGGCCGTAGTGCAGAGGGGAACTGGCAACAGGTGCAGCGATCGTCCGGCGTGATATCACCGGTCCACTCAATCACCTGACCGCTGGTGACACAGCGCACTTTTAACAGCTCACCGTGCATGTGCAGCACCCGACTGTTTCCGGCTCGCTCATGCAGATTGTCGATGTTTTGCGTGACCAGCAGGAAATTGTCGCCTAATACCTGCTCCAGTTCTGCCAGCGCCAGATGAGCGGCATTGGGCTGAATCTCCGCCTCCTGTAACTGCTGGCGGCGCGCATTATAGAAGCGCTGCACCAGCGCAGGATCGCGCCTGAAGCCTTCAGGCGTTGCAACATCTTCCACGTGGTGCTCTTCCCACAGGCCGTCAGCCGCGCGGAAGGTCCGGATGCCGGACTCCGCTGAAATGCCTGCGCCGGTCAGCACCACAACATGCGGCTGAGGATGGGCGGCAAGTTCGGCCTGACGATCGCGCTCAAAAATGCGCTGGCGAAAGCGCTGATGCACTTTTCTCCGGGTTTTCTTCAGGCGGGCAAGTCGTATGCGGCGACGTGGTGTACGCATAAAATCTCCTGGCGTAGCGGCTGCGGTGAGCCGCTCTAAACAGATTCCGGGTCAACATCACCCGATAGTAACGGTTGCTGAGGGCACAACCCAACAGCAAAGGTCTTAAACAGATGCGGCGCGAAAACCTCTCGCGCCGCATTTTTTCACTGACCGCTTAATACCCGAGCCGGGTCAATGCGGCTGGCACGTCTGGCGGGATACCAGCTCGCCAGCAGGCTCAGCAGAATCGCCGTAATCAGTACTGAGAACACATCAATCCAGTGCAATTCCGACGGCAGGAAATCAATGAAGTAAATATCCCCCGCCAGCAGATGATGGCCGGTAATCGACTCCAGTCCGCGCACCAGCGAGGTCAGGTTAAGCGCCACCAGCACGCCCACGACCACGCCGCTGACGCTGCCCAGCAGACCCGCCAGCAAACCGTACCAGATAAAGATGGCGCGGATCAGCCGATCTTTAGCGCCGAGTGTGCGCAGCACTGCAATGTCACTGCTTTTGTCTTTTACCGCCATTACCAGCGTGGAAACGATGTTAAAACAGGCAACGCCAATCACCAGCACCATCGCCAGATACATGATCGCGCGGATCATCTGAATGTCGCGATACATATAGCCGTAAGTGCCAATCCAGCTCTTGATGTAGACGTAAGAGCGGGTCGCCTCACCCGCATCGCGCACCAGTTTGACCGCCTGGAAGGGGTCGGTCATCTTCAGGGCGATGCCCGACACGCTGTCACCCATCTCCAGATAGTGCTGCGCATCGGCCAGCGGCACCAGCGCCAGACTGTGATCGAGCATGCCGCTCAATTGCAGGATACCGCTGACCTGAAGCCGGATACGTTTTGGCTGCAGCAGTTTGTTATCACCATCGTTATTGGGGATCATAATGGTGATCCAGTCGCCCTGCTTCACATTCAGCGATTTCGCGATGCCGCCGCCCAGAATGATTTGCTGCTTACCGGCGGCAAAAGTGGACCAGGCGTTATTGGCGACAAACTGTGGCAGTGCGCTGAGACGCGGCTCTTGTGCGGGATCAACGCCTTTAACCTGCAGCGCTTCCAGCCGGGCACCGCTCTCAATCAGGCCAGTGAAGTTCACGTAGGGCGCTGCCGCTGCAATGCCGGGCACCTTTTCAATCGGGGCAATCATCGACTGCCAGTGCTGAAACGGCTGATTGACCGCCTCGATCTCACCGTGCGGCACCACCGCCAGAATGCGATTGTTCAGCTCACGCTCAAAACCGTTCATGGCGCTCAGACCGATAATCAGCACCGCCACGCCCAGCGCAATCCCGATAGTAGAGATCACCGAAATCAGCGAGACCATGCCGCCACGACGGCGGCCGCGGCTAAAGCGCAGGCCCAGCAACAGGGATAACGACGAGCCCATTACAGCGCTCCTGCCATAGTAAGCTGCTCGCTTAACTGACCGTCACGCATCTCCATCTGTCGCGTCATGCGTTTTGCCAGCATCAGATCGTGCGTGACCACCAGAAACGCGGTGCCCTGACGCACGTTCAGTTCGCCCAGCAGTTCAAAAATAGCGTCAGCGTTGCGCGCATCCAGGTTTCCGGTTGGCTCATCCGCCATCACCAGACGAGGACGGTTGACCAGCGCACGGGCAATCGCCACGCGCTGGCGTTCGCCGCCTGACAATTCAGAAGGCCGGTGCGCGGCGCGATGGTCCAGACCGACTGCCGCCAGCATCTCACGGGCGCGATCCTGCGCTTCCGCTTTCGCAGTTTTGCCTATGAGCAGCGGCATCGCCACGTTCTCCAGCGCACTGAAGTCCGGCAACAGATGGTGGAACTGATAGATAAAGCCCAGCTCGCGATTACGCAGTTCGGCTTTGGCCGATGAGGACATGGCATTCAGTGACTGACCATCAAACACCACGTCACCCGAGGTCGGCGCATCCAGTCCGCCCAGCAGATGCAGCAGCGTACTTTTACCCGAGCCGGAGCTGCCGACAATAGCCGTCAGTTCACCGGGCTGGAGGCTGAAAGCCACATTGCGCAGCACATCGGTCTGCACGCTGCCTTCCTGATAGCGTTTGCACAGGTCGCGGCACTGCAACAAAGGAGTGTTACTCATAACGTAAAGCCTCAGCAGGTTGAACGGCGGCAGCGCGCCACGAAGGATAGAGCGTAGACAACAGCGCCACAATCATCGCGCTGAGGGCGATAGTGACCACCTGCCACACATTAATATCAACCGGCAACGCCGCCCCATCAAGGAACAGGCCAATTACCGGCATTAAGTTGTTGAGCTGGCTGGCGAGCAGGACGCCGAGCAGCGTGCCGAGCAGCGTGCCGATAATCCCGGCGCTGGCACCCTGAACCATAAACACCGCCACGATTTGCCGGCGTGTCAGGCCCTGGGTCTGGAGGATCGCCACTTCGCCCTGCTTCTCCATGATCAGCAGGCCTAATGACGTGATGATGTTAAAGGCTGCGACGGCGATGATCAGGCTCAGCAGCAGGCCCATCATGTTTTTCTCCATGCGCACGGCCTGGAAAAGATCGCCTTTGCGCTCACGCCAGTCTTTCCAGATAAGGCCCGCAGGCAATGTCTGCTGACTCAGACTGTCGACTGATAGCGGTTTATCCAGCCACAGTCGCCAGCCAGTAATATTCCCGGCCGGATAACGCATGACGCGCGACGCATCCTGCAGATTGACCAGAATCTGATACCCGTCGACTTCGCTATTGGCAGCATAGGTGCCCGCTACCGTAAACAGACGCTGACTCGGCACCCGCCCCATTGGCGTGAACTGGCTGACAGACGGCACCATCAAACGCAGCTGATCGCCACGTTTTACGCCAAGTTGTGATGCCAGCTGTTCGCCGAGAATGACATTGTACTGTCCGGGCTGCAGCACGCTCTGCTGGGTATTCACCAGGAACGGCGTCAGCGGATCTTTTTCATCCGGATTAATGCCCAGCATTACGCCAACGGAGACGCTGCGCGGGCTTTGCAGCACCACATTAGCGGTGGTCAGCGGCGCGATGCGGTTAACGCCCTGCAGATTCAGCGAGGCGGCGGGTTGCTGTTGGGGATTGAGACTGCCTTTGTCGCTGGTAATCAGCGCCTGCGGCATCAGCCCAAGAATATTGCCTTCGAGTTCACGCTCAAAACCGTTCATCACCGATAACACGGTGACCATCGCCAGCACGCCAAGCGTAATGCCAATCGTTGAGAGCCAGGAGACAAAGCGACCGAAGCGATCCGATGCTCGTCCGCGCATGTAACGCAGACCGATAAATAGCGCGACAGGTTGATACATGGAATCCAGTAAGCCGTTGCCTGAAAATAGGTAGTGGGATGATAAAGGAGCGGCTGGCTTTATGAAACCTCTAACCCTCTGAGTCGGCAGCAAAGTTGCATCCGGATGCGTCATCTCTTGCCCCAAAGCCGCGGAATAGCCGATAAAGCCGCCGCTTATTGGCTGATTATTCAGCGCAGATGGGGTGTAGACTATAATCAGTAACAGGATAAGGGGTGAATTTATCGCACAGCGGTAGAGGTAGCGACCATGTTGAAATTTCCCAAAGGCAGTATCGTCAAACATAAATCCGGGGAGATCAGAGGCGAAATTATCAATGTCTTTGAGCAGGGAAACGCACCCGCCGGCTACTACGTAAAGTGGGACGACGGCAACCTCAGCTACCATCCTGAGCAGGAACTATCCTGGGCAAATATCGACCGCCCACGCATGCATTACACACAGCAATCCATAAAATAAAATGCCCGCTTAACCCCGTCGCTGCATAGCGACGGCGGTTTTTTATGTTGCCTCGCCAGACTCCGTCTATTCTCTCTCTATCCGCTGCATTACCGCTGACGCCAGGTAATGGCTGACCAATCCCTGGATTCAGCGCGGCGCGGCAGGAAAATTGTGCCGCAAAGGTGATCCCCCTGACATAATATGGAATGATTACGTCCTGGAAAAATGGAGCAACCCCGAGATCCCATGCCCGAACAGACTCGTTATACCCTGCCCGTTAAATCCGGCGACCACCGTCAGCTTGGCCAGATTATAGGCGCAGCGCACGCGGTGGAGTGTGCCAGCATTGCCGAACACCATGCGGGTCCGGTATTGATGATTACCCCCGATACCCAAACCGCCCTGCGTCTGCTGGATGAGATCCGTCAGTTTACCGATCTGCCGGTGACTCACCTCGCTGACTGGGAGACACTCCCCTACGACAGCTTCTCGCCGCATCAGGATATTATCTCCGCGCGCCTGTCGACACTCTACCAGCTGCCGGTGATGCAGCGCGGTATGCTGATCATGCCGGTCAACACCCTGATGCAGCGCGTCTGCCCGCACAGTTTCCTGCATGGCCATGCGCTGGTGATGAAGCAGGGACAAAAACTGTCACGCGACCGGCTTCGCGACCAGCTTGAGCAGGCCGGTTATCGCCATGTCGATCAGGTGATGGAGCACGGTGAATACGCCACGCGCGGCGCCCTGCTCGACCTGTTCCCGATGGGCAGCGATCAGCCTTATCGCATCGACTTTTTCGATGATGAGATCGACAGCCTGCGCCTGTTCGACGTCGACAGTCAGCGCACGCTGGAAGCCGTCACGGAAATTAACCTGCTGCCGGCCCATGAGTTTCCCAGCGACAAAGCGGCTATTGAGCTGTTTCGCAGCCGCTGGCGCGAAATTTTTGATGTGCGCCGCGAGTCGGAGCATGTCTATCAGCAGGTAAGTAAAGGCACGCTGCCTGCGGGCATCGAATACTGGCAGCCGCTCTTTTTTGAACAGCCGTTACCCAGCCTGTTCAGCTATCTGCCTGATAACACCCTGATTGTGAACTGTGGCGATCTGGAAGGCAGCGCCCGCCGCTTCTGGCAGGATGCTGAGGCGCGTTATGAGAATCGCCGCGTTGATCCGATGCGTCCGCTGCTGGAGCCGGTTACCCTGTGGCTGCGTCCCGATGCTCTGATGGGTGAGCTTAAAGCCTGGCCGCGCATTCAGATGACCAATGAAGTGCTGCCCGACAAAGCGGCGAATACTAACCTCGGTTACACCCCGCTGCCCGACCTTGCCGTTCAGGCGCAGGCGAAAGCGCCGCTCGACCATCTGCGTCAGTTTATTGAAACCTTCAGCGGTGCTGTCGTCTTCTCGGTTGAAAGCGAAGGCCGCCGCGAGACCTTGCAGGAACTGCTGGCCCGGATTAAACTGCGCCCTCAGCCGGTACATCGTTTCGATGAAACTGTCGACGATCGTTTCAGTCTGATGATTGGCGCCAGCGAGCGCGGTTTCATTGATACCCAGGGTAACCGGGCACTGATTTGCGAAAGCGATCTGCTGGGCGAACGCGTCAGCCGTCGCCGTCAGGATACCCGTCGCACTATCAATCCGGACATTCTGATCCGTAACCTGGCGGAGCTGAGCCCCGGCCAGCCGGTGGTGCATCTGGAGCACGGTGTCGGTCGTTATATCGGCCTGACGACGCTGGAAGCGGGTGGTATTCAGGCAGAATACCTGATGCTCTCTTACGCCAATGACGCCAAACTCTATGTGCCGGTTTCGTCGCTGCACCTGATCAGTCGCTACGCGGGTGGCGCGGACGATAACGCCCCACTGCATAAACTGGGCAGCGATGCCTGGTCACGCGCCCGGCAGAAAGCGGCTGAGAAAGTGCGTGATGTGGCGGCGGAACTGCTGGATATCTATGCCCAGCGCTCCGCCAAATCCGGCTTTGCCTTTAAGCATAATCGTGAACAGTATCAGCTGTTCTGCGAAAGCTTCCCCTTTGAAACCACACCGGACCAGGCGCAGGCAATCAATGCGGTGCTGAGTGATATGTGCCAGCCGCTGGCCATGGACCGCCTGGTGTGCGGCGACGTCGGCTTCGGTAAAACCGAAGTGGCAATGCGCGCGGCGTTTCTGGCGATTGAGAACCATAAACAGGTGGCCGTGCTGGTGCCGACCACCCTGCTGGCACAGCAGCACTACGATAACTTCCGCGATCGCTTCGCCAACTGGCCGGTCCGCATTGAGATGCTCTCCCGTTTCCGTACCGCCAAAGAGCAGGCACAGGTGCTGGAACAGGCCAGTGACGGCAAGATTGACATTTTAATCGGCACCCATAAGCTGCTGATGAGCGATCTCAAATGGCACGATCTCGGCCTGCTGATTGTTGATGAAGAGCACCGCTTCGGAGTGCGTCACAAAGAGCGCATCAAGGCGATGCGTGCCGATGTGGACATTCTGACCCTGACCGCCACGCCGATCCCGCGTACCCTGAATATGGCCATGAGCGGCATGCGCGATCTCTCGATTATCGCCACACCGCCTGCCCGCCGCTTAGCGGTGAAAACCTTTGTGCGTGAATTTGACGATCTGGTGATCCGCGAAGCGATCCTGCGTGAAGTTCTGCGTGGCGGACAGGTCTACTATCTTTACAACGACGTTGAAAATATTGAGAAAGCGGCGCAGCGTCTCAGCGAACTGGTGCCGGAAGCGCGTGTGGCGATTGGTCATGGCCAGATGCGTGAGCGCGATCTGGAACGGGTGATGAACGATTTCCATCATCAGCGTTTTAACGTGCTGGTCTGTACCACCATTATCGAGACCGGTATCGACATTCCGACTGCCAATACCATCATCATTGAGCGGGCCGATCACTTTGGTCTGGCACAGCTGCATCAGCTGCGTGGTCGCGTTGGCCGTTCGCATCATCAGGCTTATGCCTGGCTGTTAACGCCGCATCCAAAATCGATGACCGCCGATGCACATAAGCGACTGGAAGCGATCGCCTCTCTGGAAGATCTGGGAGCCGGTTTTGCGCTGGCTACGCACGACCTGGAGATTCGCGGTGCCGGCGAGCTACTGGGTGATGAGCAGAGCGGACAGATGGAGACGCTGGGCTTCACACTCTATATGGAACTGCTGGAGAATGCGGTCGACGCGCTAAAAGCGGGTCGCGAGCCGTCACTGGAAGATCTCACCAGTAATCAGACAGAGGTAGAGCTGCGGATGCCAGCCCTGCTGCCAGAGACGTTTATCCCGGATGTCAGCACCCGTCTTTCGCTCTATAAGCGCATCGCCAGCGCAGAGGTTGAAGAGGAATTACAGGAGCTGAAAGTGGAGATGATCGACCGATTTGGCCTGCTGCCCGATCCAGCCCGAAATCTGCTGGACGTGGCGATTATCCGTCTGAAGGCCCGTGCTGTCGGTCTGCGTAAGATCGAAGCCAGCGACAAAGGCGGTTATTTCGATTTTGCGCCGAAGAACAATGTGGATCCAGCATGGCTGATCGGCCTGTTGCAGAAAGAGCCACAGCAGTGGAAGCTGGATGGCCCGACACGCCTGCGGTTTACCCGCGAGCTGTCGGAAAGGAAAATACGGATGGAGTGGGTGCAGGGCTTTGTTTCACAACTGGCTGAGCATCAGGCGTAACACCTCTGCCCGCGCACTACTGAGCTAATCGGTAAAGCGCGGGAAATGGCGATAAAAAAGGCGCATCATACGATGCGCCTTTTTCATTATTTCACTATTACGTCGTGCTGTGTGGCCGCGAGTGCAGCAAAGCTTTGCCCAATTACGCCTGATCGCCGTTGAGAACCAGCTGACCATTGCGATCCAGAGGAATACGCGTGCCGGGGTCATTTTCCATGCGGATTTTACCCTGCTGATCGCCTATTTTATAGGTCACGTCATATCCCAGTTTTTTCTCTTGTTTATCATAAACTGTTTTGCAGCGCTGTTCGGTTGTGGTGTAGGTATCCCGATCCTGCAGTCCACCCTGGACCTGATTACCGGCATAACCGCCCGCTACCGCACCCGCTACTGTCGCTACATCCCTGCCGCGACCGCCACCAAACTGGTGACCCAGCACCCCACCTGCCACTGCACCTAATACAGAGCCAGCAAGACGGTTTTCATCCTGTACGGCCCGACGGTGGGTCAGTGTGACGTTCCGGCACTCCTGACGTGGCTGTTTGATGCTCTCTTTGATTGGTGTTGCAGAGAGTACCTGAGCGTATTGAGGACCGCGATCAAACACATTCATGCCTGCTACGGCTGCAACACCCAGCGCTGCTGCTACACCAATACCGATACCCGCTAACATTGATTTATTCACAGGAAGTTCCTCCTGAAAAGTGTTACCGCGCAATCCTGCTGTTAAAGCATCCTCGTTAACTGAGGTATAACCGGCGTGCGCGACGCGCCGTGTTTGTTGAGATGAAGTTTTACAGATGGACCGAAAATGCAACATCAGATAAATGGAGGAAATTGGTCACTTTGCTATCAGGGCCAGTTTTTAGGAGAGTTCTGATGAGATGTAAGCCAGAAGTAATCGACACCAGAATTTACTTTAATCACTTCAAATTCAATACATTAAGAGATGACCAATATTGGCGCTACGCCCTGATCATATTGACACATGAACCCTGTCAGATTCGATACAGTGAGCCGATTCGCAGGAACAATAAGCGGCTGTAAACCAGTCAGACTGGTGATATCCCATTCACGCTGACGCCTCAGGGTTCGCGCGGCATAGCTGACTGAACGGGGCTCCAGCGCGACGAATAAACCGTTGCACGGCTGTCCGCCAGCCGCGACTCCCCACCAGTCTGGCGCAAAAAAAAGCCCCCTCAATATCGAGGAGGCTTAGCCTTGACCAGACTGATTACGCTTGCTTAGTGCAGCTTAAGCCGGGGACGGATCACCCGGTTAATGCTGCCCACCAGCATCATCAGGCCAGTTTTAAAGTAGCCGTGCAGCGCGACCTGGTGCATACGGTAGAGTGAGATGTAGACAAAGCGTGCAATACGCCCTTCCACCATCATCGAGCCACGCATCAGGTTACCCATCAGGCTGCCGACCGTACTGAAGCGGGAAAGCGACACCAGCGAGCCATGGTCTTTATAGACATAGGCTTTCAGCGGTTTACCGTGACGCTGCGCCAGGATGTTTTCCATCGCGCGTGAGGCCATCTGGTGCGCCGACTGGGCACGTGGCGGAACAAAACCGCCGCCTAGCAGGGCGCAGGAGGCACAGTCGCCAATGGCGTAAATGTCATCGTCCAGCGTGGTCTGCAAGGTCTCTTTCACCACCAGCTGGTTGATACGGTTGGTTTCCAGTCCGCCAATCTCTTTCAGGAAGTCAGGCGCTTTGATCCCTGCTGCCCAGACCATCAGGTCGGCTTCGATAAACTCGCCGCCTTTGGTATTCAGGCCATTACGCTCAGCGCTGGTGACCATGGTCTGCGTCAGAACGCGCACGCCCAGTTTGGTCAGCTCCTGGTGCGCAGCAGCAGAGATGCGCGGTGGGAGTGCAGGCAGAATACGTTCGCCCGCCTCCACCAGCGTCACGTTCAGCGCTTCGCGTCCGAGGCCTTTGAAGCCGTAGCTGTGCAGCTGTTTCACCGCGTTGTGCAGCTCCGCTGACAGCTCAACGCCTGTTGCGCCGCCGCCCACGATAGCGATGTTCACTTTCTCGACCTTGCCTTCGCTGGCAGAGAATTTCAGGAACAGGTTGAGCATTTCGTTGTGGAAACGACGCGCCTGATGTGGATTGTCCAGGAAGATGCAGTGATCTTTGACACCCGGCGTTCCGAAATCATTGGAGGTGCTGCCCAGCGCCATGACCAACTGGTCGTAGGCCACTTCACGCTGTGGCACCAGCACTTCGCCCTGTGCGTTCAGCACTTCGGCCAGGCGGATCACTTTGCGGCTGCGATCAATATCGGTGAGCGAACCCAACTGGAACTCAAAACCGTGGTTGCGGGCATGGGCCAGATAGCTCAGTGCGTCAATGCCTTCATCCATCGAACCCGTGGCCACTTCGTGCAGCAGCGGCTTCCACAAATGGCTATGGTTACGATCAACCAGGATAATTTCGGCTTTCTTTTTACGACCCAGTTTATGGCCCAGCTGCGTCGCCATTTCCAGGCCGCCCGCTCCCCCGCCGACAATAACAATTCTCTTAACAGACGTAGTCAACAAAGACCCCCTCAAATTGTGAACCAAAAGTTAACCAAAGGTTAAATTAAACCTTAAGAAACATAGGGTTGGCGAAGTTAAAATCGCAATCTGCGGCCAGAATAGCATGGCGGGAAGAGGAGAACATAAGAATATTGATATACATCAAAGCGGAGAAATAAAACTCAGATAATTACGTAACGAAAACAGGCACCTTGCGGTGCCTGACAGGTTTAACCTGATGTTTTAAAAGATTTTATCCGCTGAAGGTGTGGGGATATGTTTTTGAATTTGTGCCCTTCTGTCTCATCCCAGACGATGTCATAAAACGGATGCAGCTGGTCGGCGATGCGCTGGCTGTCCAGCGCCTCATCATGACGGGAGAGGAAGGTCAGACAGCGGTCACGATTGCGCTCGCGAAAATCGCTGACGCATTTGGTGGCGATGTCCTGATACTCCTCGGGACGGTCGATCTTCCCTTCCATATTCTCCTGCGGAAGGAGGTTGGGATTGAAGATCGCCTGGCGGATGCCGCACAAAAACCCGATGCGCTCTGACCAGAAGCCGCCCAGCCCGACACCGCAAATCAGAGGGCGGTCATCGTCGGACAGCGTCAGCATCTTATCGGTCTCTTTCAGCAGAAACTGCATATCATGTTTAGGATGGCGGGTGCTGTAACTGATCAACCTGACGTCAGGATCGATAAATTGCAGTTGCAGCACCTTTTCGTGATTGCCCGGACTGTTGGAATCAAAACCGTGCAGATAAATGATCATGATAATCCTCAGGGTTGAGATAGCGCCGGGCAGTCACTGCTTACCACGACGCCTTGTGAGCCAGCCAGCGTTCCTGAAGCGCACTCAGTTGCTGGGCATTGGTTTTCCAGCGATGCGTAGCCTGCAGCTCACCGCGGGTAAACCTGCCCTGATGATACAGCTGCGTCACGCGCTCTGACCCGACCGGGATCAGGTTATCCAGCACACTGATGGCTCCCTGGCGTTGATTGCAGACCAGAATCATGTCGCAACCGGCAGAAAGGGACTGCTGCGCCCGCTCAGAATAGCTTCCCATCACGGCGGCGCCCTCCATCGACAAATCGTCGGAGAAAATCACGCCATTAAAGCCCAGTTGCTCGCGCAACACGGTTTTCAGCCAGTATGGCGAGCCGCTGGCGGGCAGCGGGTCAACGTCGGTGTAGATGACGTGAGCAGGCATGATGGCATCCAGCGCCTGCTCGGTGATCAGCTTGCTGAAGATCGCCATGTCATGCTCACGGAGCGTTTTTTCGTCGCGCGGATCCCGTGGCGTCTCTTTATGCGAATCGGCGCTGACCGCACCATGCCCCGGGAAATGTTTACCTGTGGTCTTCATGCCTGCCTCGTGCATCCCCGCTATAAAGCGGCGGGCAACAGCAAGGGCAATGGCCGGATCGGCGTGGAAAGAACGGTCGCCAATCGCGGCGCTGATATGACCAATGTCGAGCACCGGCGCAAAGCTGATATCGATATCCATCGCGATCATTTCGGCCGCCATCTGCCAGCCCGCCTGCTGCGCCATCTCACCTGCGGTGTCTGCATCGTGAAGCGCGGCGAAGGATTGCATCGCGGGCAGTTGAGTAAAGCCGTCACGGAAACGCTGAACGCGACCGCCCTCCTGGTCCACCGCAACCACCAGCCGGGAGTGAGAGGCCGCGCGGATCTGCCGCACCAGCTCTGCCAGCTGAGCCGGGTCGTGATAATTTCGGGCAAATAAAATTAAGCCGCCGACCAGCGGGTGCTTCAGGATGTCGCGCTCTTCGCCATCCAGTTCATAGCCCTCAACGTCAAGCATCAGCGGGCCGGGTAAATGTGTTCTCATAACCTGAATCCTGTGGCGTTATGCAGCTGCATAACGCGATTAAATCTGTTCCCAGCTCTGTCGGGCCAGCTGGTGTAATGTTTCGTTTTCACTCTGACTGGCACGCAGCTGATACCAGCTGGCCATCAGCAAGCGCAGCCAGGGTTGCCAGCGTCTGACCTGCTGCACCAGCGCGGGAAGCGGCAGCTGCATCGCCGCTGCATACTCTGCCAGCCAGTCGGCATCGTGCTGCGGATCGCTGGCACAGACGGCCGCCAGTTCCAGCGCCACGTCGCCATCGGCAGCATATTCCCAGTCAATCAGACGCAGGCCTTCGGGACCTTGTATGACATTACCGGCATGCAGATCCATGTGCAGCGGTGCCAGCCTCAGCGGCCGGGGCTCACCCTGCTGCGTCAGGCGCCTGAGCGCTCGCAGCCAGCGATGATGCCGCTGAGGTGTAAGCTGCCAGTAATCCCACAGTAGCGATAACATCGACAGTTGATAGCCGGTCAGCGGCTGCTGGTGCAGTTGCTTCAGAAGGGCCACGATCTGCGGACGTTGCTCGCCGAAGCGTTGTGCATCCAGCGCCTCGCCCGCGCACCAGGTCAGGATAATTCCCTGACGATGTGACGCTACGGGCTGCGGCGCCAGCCCCGTGGTTCTCAACTTTCGTAACAGTCGGAATTCTCGCTGCCGGTCCACAAAGGGAATAGCCGGTTGCGGTGTCGCCCGAACGATAAAGGTGCCGGACGGGCTGACAATCTTCTGGCTGTGTCCGGTCAGACCGGCCAGCGGCATAATCAATGCTTTGTCTGGTTCGCCCGTGACCTGTTCAATGATCCGCTGGAATGCCGGATTAATTCTGAGCAATGCCGTTGCCGGACCAGATGATCTCGCCGGTCTGAACCAGCATCAGCTGCATCTGCAGGGTCGGTGTTTTAACATCGCCACGTGCGTTACTGTAGAGCACATACTGTGCGTTGAGGTTGCGCGCCAGGCCAATGGCTTTACTGCGCGAGTTCAGGCTGTCATCCGGCGATAATCCCAGCGTCTGCTTGGCCTGTGCCAGTTGATCTGCAGAGACGAGGGTGAATTTACCGTTATTATTCAGCGCATTCTGGATTGCTGCCGTGGCTTTGTCGCTTTGCAGCGAGCCATTGGTGCTGTTTTTGATCCGATCGACCAGCAGCACGCTGCCAGGCTCGGCGCTGGCGGCCTGTAACATCTGCGCCACCAGCGGCTGAACGGTGGCATCCCAGTTGATAGTCACCAGTTTTGGCGGCTGCGGCACAGGCTGCGGTTGCGGTACCGGTTCAGGTTGCGGAACGGGCTGGGTTGGCTCAGCGGGCTGGGTCGGTTCAACCGGTGCAGGCTGCTGCTGCTGTTTCACAACACAGCCGGTCAGAATGAGCGCCATCAGAAGCGTTCCGGTACGATTAAAACTGCGTATCACGATGAAAATCCTTAAAGATAGAGATAAAGACGAACCTTACTGGCAGTCAGGTTACCCATTTGCGAGGCGGCGACTATGCTGCCCTGCGCCGGAACGGTGACGGTCTGCGCCGGTTCCTGCGGGGTGATTTCCAGCCCTTTGTCGTCATACCAGTAATAACGGTAGTGCACAACGACCGGTGTTTCGCGCTGATTATAGAGCACGCTGGTGGCACGTTTGAGTCCATCGTTCTCATCCAGCGTCGGCTCATCGGTAATAATCCCTGCCGACAGCACAGAGGACTCCATCACCAGTGACTGTGACGTATTGATCATCGGTTTATCACTGCTGCAAGCCGTCAGGCAGAGCAGGATCGGCAGGCCAGTCAGCCAGGATCGCATAGCACGTTTCCGTTATCAGTTAGAGAGCATCGGACCCAGCGGTTCGCCGCCCAGCAGATGCATATGAATGTGATAAACCTCCTGACCACCATGTTGATTGCAGTTCACAATCAGACGATAACCATTTTGGTCGATACCTTCCTGGCGGGCGATTTTCGCCGCGGTGGTAAACATGCGTCCCAGCGCGTGCTCGTGCGCGGCTTCCACCTCGTTGACCGTGGGGATCAGCACATTCGGCACGATTAAAATATGCGTCGGTGCTTTAGGCGAAATATCACGGAAGGCCGTGACCAGCTCGTCCTGGTAAACCACATCAGCGGGGATTTCGCGGCGGATAATTTTACTAAAAATGGTTTCTTCAGCCATGGTGCAATTCCTTTAGCCTGAGTCGTAATTAATCAGTATGCGGGAGAAATTTGTTTTCTTTCAACCTCAGTACCACTTTTCTTGCATTGTTCGCGTGCCTTTGCAGCAGCCCCTCACTCCCCTGCCTGAAACCCCAGTATGAATACCCATAAAGCAGCCGCCATCACATAAAAATGAAACGCTGTTTTATAAATTAGAATTATGCCCCCCTTTTCTTTGCCTGATTGCCACTTCAACGCTTTTGGTTGCCAGATTGCGAAGGTTTAACCGCCGCGTCAGCTCTACTTTGCTAATCAGTCCGGGGGAGATGTCTGGCGTCACCCGGTCAAATTGCCCCATAACATTAAGGAGCCTCACACATGCGCTCACGTAAAATTGGTCCTGGCCACTATCTGGCCTATGGATCTGGCGATTTTCTCGGAGCAGGCACAACGGCGCTGACTGCCGCCTGGTTACTCTATTTTTACACGACCTTTTGTGGATTAACCCCCATTCAGGCCACGCTGATTTTCGCCGCCGCTCGCGTGCTGGACGCCGTGGTCAGCCCGCTGATGGGCTTCCTTACCGACAACTTCGGTTCAACCTGGCTGGGCAAACGTTTTGGCCGCCGGAAATTCTTTATCCTGCTCGGCATACCCTGTGTCTTCAGTTATAGCCTGATGTGGGTTAGCGACATGAGTTTCTGGTGGTATCTCTGCACTTACCTGCTGTTTGATATCGTCTACACCATGATTCTGGTGCCTTATGAAACGCTGGTGCCGGAAATGACCGACGACTTTAAACAGAAGACCCGCTTTTCCGGGGCGCGAATTGGTCTGGCACAATTATCAGCGATACTGGCCGCATTCTTACCCGGTATTTTGCTGAGCATGCTGGGCAAAGAAAATCCCCTCTCCTTTTTCTATGCCAGCCTGGTGTTCTCAGTAATTTGCGCGCTGGTACTGACGCTGGTGTGGTGCTTTACCTGGGAACGTCACCCCGATGACTTTTCTGCCGAATCACGCCGTGCGGAGCAGGAAAAGCAGCAGCTGACGCTGATGCAGAGTCTTAAACGGCTCTATGTCGAACTGGCCTCAACCTTACGTATCCGTATCTTCCGGCAACACCTTGGCATGTATCTCGGCGGCTATATTGCTCAGGATGTGTTTAACGCCGTCTTTACATGGTACGTGGTGTTTGTGCTGATGCAGAGTGCACAGGTTGCCTCCAGCCTGATGGGCACAATGGCAGTCTTGCAGTTTATTGCTGTGATGGTGATGATCCCGCTCTGTATCCGTATGGGACCGGCCCCTGCCTATCGTCTGGTCGCCATACTCTTTGGCCTCGCCGCGCTCTCCTATGCCGGTCTTTGGTATACCGGAATGAACGACAACATGTCTCTGCTGCTGGTGATCTCTGCCGTCGCAGGCCTGGGGCGTGGCGGCATCAACTATGTGCCGTGGAACACCTACACCTATATCGCCGATGTGGATGAGGTGATCACCGGTCAGCGCCGTGAAGGGATATTTGCCGGCATCATGACCCTGACGCGTAAAGCGTCCCAGGCGGGTGCCGTCATGCTGGTGGGCATCGTGCTGCAGCTCTCCGGCTTTGTCTCTGGCCAGGCCACGCAGGCGCCGGGCGTCAGCCACACTATTCTGGCGATTCTCAGCATCGGCACGGTGGCCGTGCTGACCTGCGGCTTTATTGTCTCACTGCGTTTTAAACTGAATTTGCAGACGCACACCGTGCTGCGCCAGGAGACGCTGAAGATGCGCGAGGCAGGCCGTATCGTGCCGGAAAGTCTCACCCCGGAAGCACGGAGCATTGTCGAAACGCTGGCAGGCATGCCTTACGAGAATCTATGGGGTAACAACAACATTGGCTTCCTTAATCGCAACAAGCCCGCGCCGGAAAAACTTACCGCACATCCCGTATTAACCCCTTCTTTAAACACCACCTTAAAACGACAGGAATAAACCATGACTGTATTTCCCGTTAAACACAGCAAGTTATTGTGCCAGCCTGAGTATCTGCTGCCACGCAGCGAACTGGTTCAGCTGATTCAGAAACTGACTCAGAATCTGGTCAATATCACGGATGAAACAGGCGAATTTTTATTACGGCTGGACGATGGCCGGGTGATTGATACTAAAGGCTGGGCGGGCTGGGAATGGACACACGGCATCGGCCTGTACGGCATGCTGCACTACTATCAGCAGACCGGTGACGCGCAGACGCTGGCCATCATTGACAGGTGGTTTACGCAGCGTCTGGCGGAAGGCACGCCGACCAAAAACGTGAATACCGTGTGCCCCTTTCTGACGCTGGCTTATCGTTACGAAGAGACCAGAAACCCGGCCTGGGTGCCGGTGCTGGAGCGCTGGGCAGAATGGGTCATGTATGAGATGCCGCGTACTGAACAGGGCGGCCTGCAGCATATTGTCTATAACAATGAGAACACCCAGCAGCTCTGGGACGATACGCTGATGATGAGCGTAATGGCACTGGCTAAAATTGGTCAGTTGCTGAAGCGCGTTGAGTGGGTTGAAGAAGCGAGCTATCAGTTTCTGCTGCATACCCAGTATCTGATGGATCGCGAAACCGGCTTATGGTTTCACGGCTGGAACTTTGATGGCCGCCATAACTTCGCCAATGCGCGCTGGGCGCGCGGCAACAGCTGGGTGACGATTGTCATTCCCGACTTCCTGGAGATGATGAACTGGCCTGAACATCACGCGACCCGTCGCTTTCTGCAGCAGGTGCTGGAGAGCCAGGTCAACGCGTTGAAGGCCTGTCAGCACAGCAGCGGATTGTGGCACACCCTGCTCGATGATCCGCACAGCTATCCGGAAGCGTCTGCCACCGCCGGGTTTGCCTATGGCATCCTGAAAGCGGTGCGCAAGCGTTATCTGCCCGCTGCGTATCGAGAGGTGGCAGAAAAAGCGCTGCACGGCGTAATTGCCAATATTGATGAAGATGGCGAGCTGAAGCAGGTCTCTTTTGGTACTGCAATGGGCAGTAACCTGGACTACTACCGCACGGTTCCCCTGACCTCCATGCCGTACGGTCAGGCGATGGCCCTGCTCTGTCTGACTGAGTATCTGCGTGTTTACCTCTGAGTCCTGGCCAAAAAAAAGCCCCGCTAAGCGGGGCTTTTTCATCTCTTAATGATTACATGCTGCGGATGTAATCATCCATATCGGTTTTCAGGTTATCGGATTTGGTTCCGAAAATTGCCTGTACACCGGAACCCGCAACCACCACGCCACGAGCGCCGAGGTTTTTCAGCTCAGACTGATCCACTTTCGCTACATCAGCAACGCTGACACGTAAACGGGTGATACAGGCATCCAGGTTGGTGATGTTCTCTTTACCACCAAACGCAGCTACCAGTTTGCCCGCCATCTCCGTTCCGGTCGCGGTAGACTGCTCGCTGCTGCTGCTCTCTTCACGGCCAGGCGTTTTCAGATCCAGTTTCGCAATCAGGACGCGGAATACGGTGTAGTAAACCAGGCCATAGATGATGCCGATAATCGGGAACAGCCAGATTTTGCTGCTGTTGCCGCTCAGCACGATGAAGTCGATCAGACCGTGTGAGAAGCTGGTGCCATCACGCATTCCGAGCAGGATACAGATTGGGAAGGCCAGACCTGCCAGCAGCGCATGGATCACATACAGAATCGGCGCCACGAACATGAATGAGAATTCAATCGGTTCGGTGATACCGGTCAGGAATGAGGTCAGCGCAGCAGAGATCATGATGCCGCCAACTTTGGCACGGTTTTCAGGTTTCGCTGAATGCCAGATAGCAATCGCGGCCGCTGGCAGACCGTACATTTTGAACAGGAAGCCACCTGAGAGTTTACCTGCGGTCGGGTCACCTGCCATGTAACGTGGGATGTCGCCGTGGAATACCTGACCTGCCGCATTGGTATATTCACCAATCTGCATCTGGAAAGGTACGTTCCAGATGTGATGCAGACCAAATGGCACCAGCGCGCGCTCAACAACGCCGTAGATACCAAAGGCAACAACCGGGTTCTGATAGGCCGCCCACTGTGAGAACTCCTGAATCGCAGCACCGACGGGTGGCCAGATAAAGGAGAGCAGCACACCCAGCACAATCGCCGCCAGGCCAGAGATAATCGGCACAAAGCGTTTACCGGCAAAGAAGCCCAGATATTCTGGCAGCTTGATGCGGTAGAAGCGGTTGAACATGTAAGCGGCGATGGAACCGGCGATGATACCGCCCAGCACCCCGGTATCGGCGAGGTGTTTCGCCTCGATCTCTGCCGCTGGCAGATGCAGCACCAGCGGTGCAACGACCGCCATGGTTTTCACCATGATGCCATACGCGACAACGGCGGCCAGTGCCGAAACGCCGTCGTTGTTAGTGAAGCCCAGCGCCACGCCGATAGCAAAAATCAGTGGCATGTTGGCGAACACCGATCCACCCGCTTCTGCCATTACATGGGAAACCACTGCTGGTAACCAGCTGAAATTGGCTGAACCGACCCCTAACAAAATACCGGCAATCGGCAGAACCGATACCGGCAGCATCAGCGATTTACCGACCTTTTGAAGGTTGGCAAAAGCATTTTTGAACATAGCGTGAAGCTCCTGAGTATGAGTGCATATTTGCGCAGAGCGCGTGGCAAAGAGGGAGGATTCTTTGCCGGGCTGGCGGTGACCGCCTTTTGATTTATTACGAAGGGTAAAATAAATCCCGAATTGTTACTTTGACGGCTATCACGTTTCGACAAACAGAGCCGCGCACTTTACGAAATTTCTGACTGATCCGCACGAGTAATCGACGATAAAAAGCTGACCCTGGCTGAATAGACAGGGTCATATAAGCAGGTTGCAGATTAATTACAGAGAGTGAAATAAAAGACGGTTAGCCGCCCAGATTACTCATGGGGATATGAAACAGCGTTGAAAAGTTTTGAGTGGTGGCAGCGGCCAGCGTTTCCATATCCACGCCTTTTAATACGGCCAGATATTCGGCAACATCGCGCGTATAAGCGGGCTGATTCTCTTTACCGCGATACGGCACGGGTGCCAGATAAGGTGAATCCGTTTCCACCAGCATCCTGTCCAGCGGCACATAACGCGCAGCTTCGCGTAACTGTTCAGCATTGCGGAAGGTGACAATACCGGAAAATGAGATGTAAAAGCCCATATCCAGCAGCTTTGCGGCGGTGGGCTGATCCTCGGTGAAGCAATGCAGCACGCCGCCACAACGCTCGACCTGCTCTTCACGCAAAATCGCCAGCGTATCTTCGCGTGCATCCCGGGTATGAACAATAATCGGTTTATTCAGCGCGATGCCGGTACGGATATGTTCCCGGAATGAGCGCTGCTGCTGATCTTTGGTCTCTGGCTGATAGTGATAATCCAGCCCGGTTTCACCCAGAGCCACGACCTGAGGATCGGCAGAGAGCCGGCGAAACTCCTCAACGTCATAGGCCTCTTCCTGATTCAGCGGATGCACGCCGCAGGAGAGCGCAATGTTTTTTCGATCGCCAACCAGACTTTTCAGGGTGTGAAAACCCGGCAGCGTGGTGGCAATAGCCAGCATAAATTTCACATCACGCGCTGCTGCTTTAGCGATCACATCATCAAGGTCACGGTGGTGCTTTTCATAATCCAGGCCATCAAGATGGCAATGGGAATCAACAATAAACATAATTACTCTCAGGTAGGTTTAGCCGACCAGCGTGGGCTTCTGTAGGTCCGCCCAGCTCAGGAGCTGATCGGTCAGCAATAATTCGCGATTGACTGACGCCACATGCAGTAACTGCTCACGACAGCGCATCCATGCCTGGGTGCTGCTGTTGAGCGCACTGGCGGAAAAGTAACCGGCCAGGAGCTGCACCACATCCTGGCGATCAATATTACTCAGCCATTGTCCCGCATTTTGCTGCCATTTCATGGCATCCAGCAATAACGAGAGCAGCCAGCCGATGCGTGCGGCCGCGTCGTCCGCGTTCAGTGCAGGCAGCAGTTGCAGGATGTCCTGCTGTAACGCAGCGGGCAGCGCATCACAGAGCTTCTGACGGGCTTGCCACGGTCCGGTCTCCAGCAGGCTCAGTGCCGCACCGGGTGCGCCCGCGCCCAGGCGCAACGCCGCCAGCAGCATCTGTTCATCGTGGGAGGATTGCTTCTTCAGCCAGAGCAGACTTT
Source organism: Pantoea sp. MBLJ3 (assembly GCF_000816655.1). Taxonomy (NCBI): domain Bacteria; kingdom Pseudomonadati; phylum Pseudomonadota; class Gammaproteobacteria; order Enterobacterales; family Erwiniaceae; genus Pantoea; species Pantoea sp. MBLJ3. The sequence goes on along the minus strand of NZ_JSUT01000012.1, from coordinate 253,139 downwards.
GTCCTTCGTCCGGCGGTGTCAGATGAAGCGTCATGCAGCGGCTGCGCAGCGTGGCCAAAAGGCGTGAGGGGTCACGGCTGCTGAGGAAGAACCAGCTGTTGGCAGGCGGCTCTTCAAGGGTTTTCAGCAGTGCGTTAGCTGCGGCTTCCGAAAGCTGCGCAGCATCTGGCAGCCAGACCACTTTCGCGCCGCCCTGCTGACCAAAGTGATACATCTTTTCCGTCACCTGACGCACCGCATCAATGCCCAGGGTACTTTTGCCCTTCTCTGCCTCAAGCCGATACCAGTCAGGATGGGTGTTGGCCTGCATCAGCTGACAACCGTGGCACTCTCCGCAACTTTTCAGGCCATCCCGCTGCTGGCACATCAGCCAGCGGCTCATTCCCCAGACCAGTGCCTCATCGCCCATGCCCGCCATCGCCTGGATCATCAGCGCATGGTGCGCGCGATTTTCCTGGTGCTGACTGATCACCTGACGGTAAGGCTGATTCAGCCACGGATACCAGTTCATCACGCCTGCTCCGCCAGCCAGCTATCCAGCGTCGCTTTAAGTGACGCGGTCACTTCTTCCAGCGACTGAGTGGCATCAATGGTAAGAATGGTGGGATCGTCTGCTGCCAGCGTCAGATAGCGCGCGCGGGTGCGCTCAAAGAAGCGCAATGACTCCTGCTCAATACGATCCAGCTCGCCACGTGCACGGGCACGCTGGAGACCAATATCAGGTGTCACATCCAGATAGAGCGTCAGGTCGGGACGGAAATCGCCTAAGACAGCATCACGCAGCGTCTGCATCAGTTCACTGTCGAGTCCCCGACCGCCGCCCTGGTAAGCCTGAGAAGAGAGATCGTGTCGATCGCCAATCACCCAGGCACCGCGAGCCAGCGCAGGTTTGATGACGGTCTCCACCAGCTGAACGCGCGCTGCATAGAGCATCAGCAGCTCTGCTTTATCCGTAACCTGCTCACCCTCAATCCCCTGCTTGACCAGTGTCCGCAGCTGTTCTGCCAGCGGCGTGCCGCCCGGTTCACGAGTAAAGACCAGATCGTTGATGCCCCGGGCGCGCAGCGTGGCAACAATAGCATCACGCGCAGTGGTCTTTCCGGCGCCTTCCAGGCCTTCAATGACGATAAACTTACTGTTCATTTTTTTCCTTCAGTGTCTGCCGGTAAATCTGCACCGCTTTGTTATGGCTGGCAAGGTTGGTGGTGAACGTATGTCCACCCTTCCCGTCTGCAACGAAGTAGAGGTAGTTCGTTTTTTCAGGATGCGCTGCTGCCTGAAGTGACGCTTTGCCCGGCATGGCAATCGGGCCAGGCGGCAGCCCGTTAATCGTGTAAGTATTGTACGCGCTGGCGGTTTCAAGATCTTTGCGGGTCAGCGTGCCGTTATAACTGTCACCCATGCCATAGATGACGGTGGGATCGGTCTGCAACCGCATTCCCGTGCGCAGGCGATTAATAAACACCGAGGCGACACGTGCGCGCTCTTCGCTGACACCGGTCTCTTTCTCAATGATGGAGGCCATCGTCACCATATCCTGTGGCGTTTTATAGGGCAGATTGTCCTCCCGTCCCTGCCACACCGCATCAATGGTCTTTTTCATCCGATCATGCGCCCGCTGCAACAGCGCCATATCGGTGGTGTTCGCCGTGTAGAGATAGGTATCCGGGAAGAAGTTGCCTTCCAGTTGTTCAGGCTCCACCTTCAGTGCGCTGGCCAGGGTGGCGAACTGATCGTCTTTCAGGGTGTGCCGGATGTAGGGCGCTTTACGCAGTTCACTCAGCCACTCTTTGAGCCGCTGACCTTCGACGAACCGCACCGGGAATTGCGCCTCTTTGCCGCTGGCCAGCAGCTGTAACAGCGAGCGTACGGTCATGGTTGGCTCAAGGCGATAAGTGCCCGCCTTAAAGGTCGCCAGTTCTGGCTCCAGACGCAGCAGCGCACCAAACCAGATACTGTGGGGAATAATTTTCTGCTCTTCCAGCTGCGCTTCAAGCGCAACCCGCCCCGTGCCGGCAGGCAGCGTATAAATCGTTTCCTGTTTCAGCGTCAATGGGGTGGCAGCAAACTGCTTAACCTGCCAGTAACTCAGCACCGCTGCGAGAACGACGATTGCCAGCAGGCTGACGAGAATCTTTTTACTTCGAATCATGATGCATCCATTATTTGTTCACAGCTTGCCAGCAGCTGCTTAAACAGCGAGCGCTCAGTAAACTGCACCGCTTCTATCTGTCGGACCGGCAGAACCGGCATCAGCGCGTTACATATCACCACTTCATCGGCTGCCAGCAGTTGCGCCGGTTCGCTTTTCACTATCTGGCAAGCCTGACCTGCTGCTGCAAGTTGCGCCATAAGACTCCGCCGCATAATGCCATCGACACCCGATGCCGAGAGATCGGGCGTGAAAATCTGCGTGCCCTGACGCCAGAATAAATTGGCCGCACAGCATTCCACCACCCAACCTTCAGTGTCAAGCACCAGCGCCTCGTCGGCGTCTGTCTGGTCAAGATGAGCCCGGATCATCACCTGCTCCACGCGGTTCAGGTGCTTGATACCGGCAAATTGCGGGTTTCGCGCCAGACGAATCGGACTAAGCCGGAGTCGGGCACCACGCTGCTGAATATCGGTGTAGTGTTGTGGCCAGGCGGCCAGAGAGACGATTCGCACAGGTTCACCACAGCCGCGACGGCTGTAACCCCGCCCGCCGCTGCCCGCGCTGATAATCACTTTCAGCACCGCCTGGGTTTGTTCATAAGCGGCCTGCTTCATCTCGGTCTCAAGCTGATGCCAGTCGACGCCAGCGATCCATAACCGCTCACAGCCCTCTTTAAGGCGCTGAATATGGCTTTCCAGCATCACAATTTTACCCTGACGCACGGCGGCGGTAGTAAAACAGCCATCGCCGAACTGCAGTGCGCGGTCGCTGGCGGCCACTGTCGATTGTCTGAACCCGTTAATCCACATCGTTCTCTCCTGAGCGTGACCTCTGATTTCACCGCATTTTGCAGGATAAAAAAAGGCCCGCATCGCGGGCCTTTTTAGCAATCAGCAACGATTACACTTTACGGAAAATCAATGAACCGTTGGTTCCGCCGAATCCGAAAGAGTTACACAGCGTGTATTCCAGACCAGAAACCTGACGCGCGGTGTGAGGTACGAAGTCAAGATCGCAGCCCTCATCCGGATTGTCGAGATTGATAGTCGGAGGAACAGCCTGGTCGCGCAGTGCCAGAATCGAGTAAATCGCTTCAACAGCGCCTGCGGCACCCAGCAAGTGCCCGGTCATTGATTTGGTTGAGCTGACCATCACACTGCTGGCCGCTGCCCCGAAGACCGATTTCACCGCCTGCGCTTCCGCTTTATCACCCGCTGGCGTGGACGTACCGTGCGCGTTGACATAGCCAATCTGCTCTGGCGTCATTTGGGCATCGCGCAGCGCATTGATCATGGCCGCCGCGGCACCTGAACCATCTTCTGGTGGTGAAGTCATGTGGTAGGCATCGCTGCTCATACCAAAACCTACGATTTCAGCGTAGATTTTTGCGCCACGCTTCTTCGCATGCTCGTACTCTTCGAGAACCACAATGCCGGCACCGTCACCCAGCACAAAACCGTCGCGATCTTTATCCCACGGGCGGCTGGCCGCTTGCGGGTTTTCGTTTCGGGTTGAGAGGGCACGTGCTGCACCAAAACCACCCACGCCTAATGGCGTACTGGCTTTCTCTGCGCCACCCGCCAGCATCACGTCAGCATCGTTATAAGCGATGATACGTGCAGCATGACCGATGTTGTGCACACCAGAGGTACAGGCTGTCGCGATAGAGATGCTTGGACCTTTCAGGCCATACATGATGCTGAGATGCCCCGCCACCATGTTAACGATGGTTGAAGGCACAAAGAATGGGCTGATTTTGCGCGGACCGCCGTTGACCAGTGAAGTATGATTCTCTTCAATCAGACCTAAACCACCGATGCCGGAGCCAATTGCCGCGCCAACACGGCCTGCATTTTCGTCGGTGACAACCAGACCACTGTCCTGCATGGCCTGCATACCGGCTACAATGCCGTACTGGATGAAGGCATCCATCTTGCGCTGATCTTTGCGCGAGATGTAGTCATCACAATTAAAACCTCTTACCAGACCTGCAAAACGCGTTGCATAAGCACTGGTATCAAAATGGTCGATCAGGGTAATGCCGCTCTGACCGGCAAGGAGAGCACTCCAGGTAGACTCTACGGTATTGCCGACAGGAGACAACATGCCAAGACCAGTCACAACTACACGACGCTTAGACACGTTCGTCCTCCAGGGAGGGGAAATAGGGAACTATGTGGGACAAACAAAAAAATCAGGCGGTCGAGCGACCGCCTGAAGATATTCATTAGCCTTTATGGCTATTGATATAGTCGATCGCTGCCTGAACGGTAGTGATTTTCTCAGCTTCTTCGTCTGGAATCTCAGTGTCAAACTCTTCTTCCAGAGCCATCACCAGCTCAACGGTATCAAGAGAATCGGCACCCAGGTCTTCTACGAAAGATGCAGAGTTGGTGACTTCTTCCTCTTTCACACCCAGCTGCTCACTGATGATTTTCTTAACGCGTTGTTCGATATCGCTCATACTATTTAATTTCCTATCAAAACTCGCTTTCGCGATGGTTTTCGTAGTGTATAAAATGGTGAAAAAGATGCAACAAAATCCCGGCTGGTCGAACCACGATTTTGCGTTATTTTGCGGTTTTAACCGCAAATAAAGCAAATGATTTCGTGATTTATCAGACCATGTACATTCCGCCATTGACGTGCAGCGTTTCACCTGTGATGTAGGCTGCTTCGTCAGAGGCTAAAAATGCGACAGCATTGGCGATTTCCTGTGCATCGCCTAAGCGACCCGCAGGGACTTCCGCCAAAATACCGGAACGTTGATCTTCGTTCAGTGCCCGCGTCATGTCAGTCTCAATAAAGCCTGGAGCCACGACGTTGACGGTAATGCCACGTGACGCGATTTCGCGCGCCAGTGATTTGCTAAAACCAATCAAACCCGCTTTAGCTGCCGCGTAGTTTGCCTGGCCCGCATTACCCATGGTTCCAACAACGGAACCAATGGTGATGATACGGCCCACGCGCTTTTTCATCATGGCACGCAGGACCGCCTTAGAAAGGCGGAATACCGATGTGAGGTTAGTATCTAAGATATCCTCCCACTCATCGTCCTTCATGCGCATGAGGAGATTATCACGCGTAATGCCTGCATTATTGACTAAAATATCCACTTCGCCAAATTCCGCGCGAATATTCTCTAAAACGATGCTGATGGAGTCAGCATCTGTCACATTCAGTAACAGGCCTTTACCCTTGTCGCCAAGGTAAGCACTGATGGCGTCGGCGCCATTCTGGCTGGTTGCAGTACCCACAACTTTAGCACCACGTGCCGCCAGGGTTTCTGCAATCGCACGACCAATGCCGCGACTCGCGCCGGTAACCAGCGCAACTTTACCTTCAAAGCTCATGATTTTCCTCTTATTCCTTACCGAGTGCAGCTGTCAGGGATGCTGTATCGTTAACGGCAGCCGCTGTCAGACTATCGACAATACGTTTCGTCAGACCGGTCAGGACTTTACCTGGACCCATCTCCAGGAGTTGCGTAACGCCCTGTTCTGCCATCGCTTCCACACTCTCAGTCCAGCGAACCGGGCTGTAAAGCTGACGAACCAGCGCATGCCGGATTGCCGCAGCATCGGTTTCTGCTTTCACATCGACGTTATTAATCACTGGCACCGCAGGCGCAGCAAACGTAATGTTTTCCAGCGCGACCGCCAGTTTATCCGCTGCGGGCTTCATCAGTGCGCAGTGGGAAGGCACGCTGACGGGCAGTGGCAGGGCACGTTTAGCGCCCGCGGCTTTACAGGCAGCACCTGCACGCTCAACGGCTTCTTTGTTACCCGCAATGACCACCTGGCCCGGCGAATTGAAGTTAACCGGTGAAACCACCTGTCCCTGCGCGCTCTCCTCGCAGGCTTTGCGAATAGCTGCGTCATCCAGGCCAATAATCGCCTGCATCGCGCCAGTACCTTCTGGCACGGCTTCCTGCATCAGTTTGCCGCGCAGCTCAACCAGCTTCACGGCATCAGCAAAGCTGAGCACACCGGCGCAAACCAGCGCAGAGTATTCACCCAGGCTGTGACCGGCCATCAGGACTGGCTGTTGACCGCCCTGCTGCTGCCAGACACGATAGATAGCCACCGAGGCGGCAAGCAATGCAGGCTGAGTCTGCCAGGTTTTATTCAGCTCTTCAGCCGGACCCTGACTCACTAACTGCCACAGATCATATCCCAGCGCGTCCGAGGCTTCACGAAAGGTCTCTTCAACCAGCGGATAGGTCGCGGCTAATTCAGTCAGCATGCCCACGGTCTGTGAACCCTGACCTGGAAAAACAAATGCAATTTGCGTCATCTTTCGTTCCTGTCAATCAAAAGCGAACCAGCGCAGAACCCCAGGTGAATCCACCACCAAAGGCTTCCAGCAAAATAAGGTGTCCGGGTTTGATGCGGCCATCACGAACCGCTTCATCCAGTGCGCTTGGCACCGATGCGGCAGAGGTATTGCCGTGACGATCCAGTGTAACGACCACTTTATCCATGGTCATACCGAGTTTTTTCGCGGTGGCACTGATGATGCGCAGATTAGCCTGATGCGGCACCAGCCAGTCCAGCATTTCGCGATCGAGATTATTGGCCTGAAGCGTTTCGTCAACGATGTGAGCCAGCTCGGTAACCGCGACTTTGAAGACTTCGTTGCCTGCCATGGTGACATAGGCAGGCTGATCCTGATGGGCACGATCCTGATAAGGCAGCGTCAGCAACTGGGCATAGCGACCATCAGCATGAAGATGAGTTGAGATAATCCCCTGCTCTTCGCTCTGACCCAGCACGACCGCACCAGCGCCATCACCGAACAGGATGATGGTACCGCGATCTTCAGGATCCAGCGCGCGCGCCAGAACATCAGCACCAATCACCAGAGCGTGTTTAACCGCGCCATTTTTAATGTATTGATCGGCCACGCTCAGCGCATAGGTAAAACCTGCACAGGCGGCAGCAAGGTCAAATGCCGCACAGTCTTTGATCTCCAGCATTTGCTGGATCATGCAGGCGGAGCTTGGGAAGGCGTGGCTGGAAGAGGTTGTGGCGACAATAATCAGCCCAATCTCGTTCGCGTCAACGCCGGCCATTTCAAGGGCGCGTTGCGCCGCACTGAATCCCATGGTGGCGACGGTTTCGTCAGGCGCAGCAATGCGGCGCTCACGGATGCCCGTACGGGTCACAATCCACTCGTCCGACGTCTCCACCATTTTTTCCAGATCGGCATTGGTGCGAACCTGGCTGGGCAGATAACTGCCCGTACCGATAATTTTGGTATACATCTAGGCTTTGTCACTCCTGGCTAATACAGCATCAAGGCGCGCAGCAATTCGCTCGGGAATTTGCTGCCTCACCGCCTGCTCTGCCTGTTCTATCGCCACGGCGAAAGCGTGTTGATTTGCTGCGCCGTGACTCTTGATCACTGTTCCGCGCAATCCTAACAGACAAGCGCCATTGTACTGGTCAGGGTTGAGTTGCCCGAAGCGCTTCGCCAGGCGTTTCTGGATTAAGCGTCCCAGCAACGTCAGCCACCATGACCGTTTTTTACCTTCCCCTGATGACTTCAGCAGAGAAAGAAACATTCTTACCACGCCTTCCATTGTCTTCAGCGTGACGTTTCCGACAAAACCGTCACAGACCATCACATCCGTTTTACCGGTAAGCAGGTCATTGCCTTCGAGGTAACCAATATAGTTGATTTGCGGTGATTCTCGCAGTACTACTGCGGCATCGCGAATAGTTTCCAGCCCTTTAGTCTCTTCATGACCAATATTGAGCAACGCGACACGGGGCCGTGAAATACCAAGCACATGCTCAGCCATTACCGACCCCATCACAGCAAACTGCACCAGCATGGCACTGTCTGAGTCAACATTCGCGCCCAAATCCAGTACCACCGTTTTACCCTGCTGCTGGTGCGGTAAAACGGACATCAGCGCCGGGCGTTTGATACCGTCCAGCGGTTTTAATAAGAGTGTTGATAGCCCCATCAGTGCACCGGTATTACCGGCGCTGATACAGGCCTGTGCACGTCCCTCTTTGACCATCTCCAGCGCGACACGCATTGAACTGCCGCGACTGTTCCGGATGGCCTGAGCAGGCCGCGCATCACTTGCAATAACCGATTCGGCAGGGATAACCTGCAAACGCCCCGTCAGGGAGGAATCCGCTTTGGCAAGCAATGGCATGAGGGTGTCGGGATTGCCGACCAGAAGAAGGAAAAGTTCCGAATGAGAGGCCAGTGCCTGCAATGCTGCAGGCACTGTCACGCAGGGACCGAAGTCCCCGCCCATGGCATCAATCGCCAGGGTCAAACGTGTCAAGGTATCGCCTTGCTAAGCAAGAAACTTACTTAACGATAACCTTGCGACCGCGGTAGTAACCATCCGCAGTGATGTGGTGACGCAGATGAGTTTCGCCAGAAACTTTATCTACTGACAGAGCAGCAGTGGTCAGCGCATCGTGCGAACGACGCATACCACGCTTAGAACGGGTGGGTTTATTCTGTTGTACGGCCATGGACCTTACTCCTATTACTTACGCTTTAAACTGGCTAATACGGCAAATGGATTTGGTTTCTCCGCCTCTGCAGGCAGTTTACCAAAGACCATGTCCGCCTCGGACACTTCACAGTGTTCAGAATCGTGCACCGGAACGACCGGCAGCGCGAGAATCAGTTCATCCTCGACAACCGCCAGCAAATCGATCTCACCAAACTCGTTGACATCGACCGGCTCGTACGCTTCCGGTAATGCTTCGGCCTGCTCTTCAGAAGAGACAGGGCTGAAGCAGTAACTCACTTTTACGTGATGGGGAAAGGTCTGGTTGCAGCGCTGACAACGCAACGTCACCTGTACTTCAGCAGTACCCGTCAGTACCGCCAGACGCTGGTTATCAACCGCAAACGACATGGCACAATCCACATCACTGTCCACACTAACGACCGACTCGGCCACACGCTCCACCTGTAAAGATGTGTAGACACCCTGATAATCAAGGCGCTTCTGAGCGGTGCGGACAGGGTCCAGCGTTAGGGGTAATTTTACCTTTTGCATAGGGCGCGCATATTAACTTTGTAATGTCATAGAGTCAAAGAAAAAGGCCGTTAAACAGCATCTTTCAACCACTATTCGCATCCAGTGCGGCGCACAGTTTAAAATGACTGCCACCAATTCGCTATCACTATTGAAAAAAAATGACACCATCGATTCTTTTAGCTTCAACGTCGCCCTTCCGGCAGGCTTTACTGCATAAGCTTGGCTTGCCATTTATGATCGCCGCGCCGGAGGTTGATGAGTCCCCCGTGCCAGGTGAAACCGCCGAAGCGCTGGTAACACGCCTGGCCGTGGCAAAAGCGCAGGCGCTGGCAAAAACCTGGCCCAGCCACTGGATCATCGGCTCGGATCAGGTCTGCGTGCTGGATGGCAGGATCACCGGAAAGCCTCACACGGCGGAGAATGCATGCGCGCAACTGCATGCCGCCAGCGGTAAAGCCATTACCTTCTATACCGGTCTGGCCCTTTTTCATCCGGCCAGTGGCAGACTGCTGCAGTGCTGTGAGCCCTTTGTGGTGCATTTCCGCACCTTAACCGACGCCGAAATCGCTGGATACGTGGAAAAAGAACAGCCGCTGCAGTGTGCCGGCAGTTTTAAAAGTGAAGGACTGGGAATTTGTCTGTTTGATCGACTGGAGGGCCGCGATCCCAATACGCTGATTGGGCTGCCGCTGATTGCGCTGAATGAGATGTTGCAGCAGGCCGGTATCAATCCTTTAACGGACTGATACCGGAGAGCCGTTACGCCTTCATCTGACGCAGTTTATTCAGGCATTGCTTCAGCCCGTCATCGAGTGGCGCTTCGACCCGCATTACTTCGCCCGTGCCAGGATGGGTAAAGGTCAGCGCCGCTGCGTGCAGGAACAGCCGTTTTAATCCGGTTGAGGCCAGCTGACTGTCAAAGTCACGTTCGCCGTAACGATCGTCAAAGGCGATGGGATGCCCTGCATGCAGTGTATGAACGCGAATCTGATGTGTGCGTCCGGTGACCGGACTCGCTTTTACCAGGGTGGCAAAGTCGAACCGCTCTTCCACTTTAAAGCGGGTTTCCGACGCCTTGCCTTCACTGCTGACGCGCACAACACGCTCTCCGCTCTGCAGGATGTTTTTCAGCAGCGGTGCCTGAACCACCTTCAGATGTGAGGGCCAGTTACCGCGCACCAGAGCCAGGTAATCTTTCTGCATGCCCTTTTCACGCAGTTGCTCATGCAGAGAACGCAGCGCCGAGCGCTTTTTAGCAACCAGCAGAATACCTGAGGTATCGCGATCGAGGCGATGAACTAATTCCAGAAAGCGCGCTTCAGGTCGCAGGGCGCGTAACCCTTCAATGACGCCAAAGCTAAGTCCGCTGCCCCCATGCACGGCGGTACCGGAAGGCTTATTCATTACCAGCAGCGACTCATCCTCAAACAGGATGGCATCAGCCAGTGAGGCAACCTTCGCCAGTTTAGGGGAAACAGCGTCTTCATCGCGTTCCGCTACCCGAACAGGCGGAATGCGTACCTCATCGCCCTCCTCCAGCTTGTACTCTGGCTTAACGCGCTTTTTATTCACCCGCACCTCGCCTTTGCGTACGATGCGATAAATCATGCTCTTTGGCACACCCTTAAGCTGGGTGCGCAAAAAGTTATCAATGCGTTGTCCGGCATTTTCAGCCGTGATGGCGACAAAATGTACGCCGGGATTCTCTGTTTTCATGGCGGCGATTCTAAATAGTGTCCCCTGATAGCGCCACCCCTTTTTCTGTGCTTAACTCAGGAGTTGGTGTGACGACAAGTCGCCTCTCTGCTGGCTTTTTCAGCAAAGCGCTGCATTGTCGGACACATTAACGCGTTAAATGTAAAGAAACTTCACAAGCTGGCTAAAGTCGCCTTGCTATATGAAGGTTAGCAATGGAATAATGCCTGAGTTTCCTAACTGATGCATTTCAGGGCAGAAACCGAGCGAAATTGTCATTTTGCCGGATTGAGCAGACACGCAGCAATGGCGTAAGACGTAATGCGAAATCAGGCACTTAGCGGGCTGCGGGTTGCGGCCTGGACAGCAGTATGGGATGCACGGGTTTTCTTTATTCTCTCAGGCATTTCCACTATCTGGTGCTGTTTTCCCTTATGAAAAACAGGCCACCGACGTTATTTGCGCCCCTCGCGCGGTCGACAGCCGTGAGGTTGACGACATTGCACTAAGTCACGGGGCCATCGGTTGATACTCGTCCAGGGTAATTATGCCCGCAGCTGTAATCACTCATGAAAGAATAACGAGTAAGTCACGATGAAAAGAATGTTAATAAACGCAACTCAGCAGGAGGAGTTGCGCGTTGCCCTGGTTGACGGTCAGCGTCTGTACGATCTGGATATTGAAAGTCCTGGACACGAACAGAAAAAAGCCAACATCTACAAAGGTAAAATCACGCGCATTGAACCCAGCCTTGAAGCTGCGTTTGTCGATTACGGCGCAGAGCGTCACGGTTTCCTCCCGTTAAAAGAAATCTCCCGCGAATACTTCCCCTCCAGCTATAACGCGCATGGTCGTCCGAATATTAAAGACGTACTGCGTGAAGGCCAGGAAGTTATTGTTCAGATTGATAAAGAAGAACGCGGCAACAAAGGCGCTGCGCTGACCACCTTTATCTCTCTGGCGGGCAGCTACCTGGTCCTGATGCCGAATAACCCACGTGCAGGCGGTATCTCTCGCCGCATCGAAGGTGACGACCGTACCGAATTAAAAGAAGCGCTGTCGGCGCTTGACCTGCCGGAAGGCATGGGACTGATTGTCCGCACCGCCGGCGTAGGCAAATCGGCCGAATCGCTGCAGTGGGATTTAAGCTTCCGTCTTAAGCATTGGGAAGCGATCAAGAAAGCCGCTGAAAACCGTCCTGCTCCGTTCCTGATTCATCAGGAGAGTAACGTGATTGTCCGCGCTTTCCGCGACTATCTGCGTCAGGACATCGGTGAAATTCTTATCGATAATCCAAAGGTTCTGGAACTGGCGCGTCAGCATATTGCTGCGCTGGGCCGTCCGGACTTCAGCAGCAAAATTAAGCTCTACACCGGTGAAATCCCGCTGTTCAGCCATTATCAGATTGAGTCGCAAATCGAATCCGCTTTCCAGCGTGAAGTCCGCCTGCCTTCCGGTGGCTCGATTGTCATCGACAGCACTGAAGCGCTGACCGCGATCGATATCAACTCAGCACGCGCAACGCGCGGCGGTGACATCGAAGAGACGGCGTTCAACACTAACCTTGAAGCGGCCGACGAGATCGCCCGTCAGCTGCGCCTGCGTGACCTGGGCGGCCTGATCGTTATCGACTACATCGATATGACGCCGGTACGCCATCAGCGCGCAGTTGAAAACCGTCTTCGCGAAGCTGTTCGTCAGGACCGCGCCCGTATTCAGATCAGCCACATTTCGCGTTTCGGCCTGCTGGAGATGTCCCGTCAGCGCCTGAGCCCATCATTAGGTGAATCCAGTCATCACGTTTGCCCACGCTGTAGCGGCACCGGCACCATCCGTGATAACGAGTCACTTGCTTTGTCGATTCTGCGTCTGATTGAAGAAGAAGCACTGAAAGACAACACCAAAGAAGTTCACGCTATTGTTCCGGTTCAGGTTGCCTCCTACCTGCTGAACGAAAAACGTGAAGCGGTCAACGCGATTGAAAAACGCCAGGGCGGCGTGCGGGCAATCATCGTTCCTGATGACAAGATGCAGACCCCGCACTACTCCGTGCTGCGCGTACGTAAAGGCGAAGAGACCCAGACCCTGAGCTATCATCTGCCGAAGCTGCACGAAGCCGAAATGGCGATGCCGTCGGAAGAAGAGCATGCAGAGCGTCGTCGTCCTGAGCAGCCTGCTCTGGCCGCGTTTGTGATGCCTGATGCACCGCCGGCTCCGGTAGAAGTTGAGCCGGAAGCGCAGCGTGCTGAAGTTCAGCCAGCGGCAAAAGCTAAACCTGCGGTGGCTGCACCTGCGACGGCCAGCACCGGTTTCTTCGGGCGTCTGCTTGGCGGCCTGAAAAAAATGTTTGCCAGCGAAGAAGCGCCTGCTGCTAAACCTGTGACCGCTGAGGTTGCTGAACCGCAAAAAGCGCCTGAAGGTGAGCAGGAAAACAACAACGGTCGTGGCGAACGACGCAGCAACAATAACAACCGTCGCAATAACAATCGTCGTGAGCGTACGCCGCGTAACGGGGATAACGCACAGTCGCGTGAGGGCCGTGAGCCTCGCGAAAGTCGTGAACCGCGTGAGAGCCGTGAACCGCGCGAAAGCCGCGAGCCACGTGAAAATCGTGAGCCGCGCGAGGGCAATAATAACAACCGTCGCAACAAGCGCGAGTCTCAGTCAGGTGAAGTACGCGAAGAGCGTCCGGCACTGAGCGAAGAAGCGCGCCAGCAGCGTGATGAGCAGCAGCAACAGCGCCGTGAACAGCGCGCTGAACGTCAGCGTCGTCGTCAGGAAGAGAAACGCGCCGGTGAAGAAGCCGCCAAAGTAGCTGAGCAGCCAGCAGTGGTCGCAGAAGCCCCGGACGCGACCGAGGTGCAGGATGATGAGCGCGTACAGGTTATGCCGCGTCGTAAGCCGCGTCAGCTGAACCAGAAGGTGCGTGTTGATGATAATCGTCAACCTATGCCAGCCGAAGCCAGCGACTTTGTCCAGCCTGCCGAAGTGCGTCAGCCTCAGCCAGCTGAAGTTGCACAGCCGCAGCCTGAGTTCCAGCCGCAGCAGAGTGACGAACAGGATGACAACGACAACCGTGATAACGCCAATATGCCACGTCGCTCACGTCGTTCGCCACGCCATCTGCGTGTGAGCGGACAGCGTCGTCGTCGTTACCGTGATGAGCGTTACCCGACGCAGTCAGCCATGCCTCTGGCCGCAGCAGCAGCGTCTCCCGAGATGGCCTCTGGTAAAGTCTGGATTCGCTATCCGGTGAGCCAGGCCAGCGAAGAGCAGGTGCAGAATGTGACACACCAGACACCCGCGTACAGCGCGGAAGAAACAGCAGTGGCTACCCATGCCCTGCCCGTGGCTGCCGCTGTGGAATCGGGTGTGCAGGACGCGCCAGTGCAGCATGCTGAGCCGCAGGCAGAAACGCCAGTGCCGGTCGTCAACACTGATGATACCCGTGCTATTGACGCCCCGGTTGACGAACAGCCTTCTGTGGTTCCGGCTGCCGATGAAGTGAAAGCAGACGCTGTCGCGGCTGAAGCCGTGCCTGCTGAACCCGTCACTGAAGCGCCGGTTATGACACCTGCTGTTGAGACGGTACAGCCTGCAGAGGTTGCACAATCATCAGAGGTTGAACAGCCTGCGGACGTTGCTGAGCAGTCAGCCACTGATGTCAGTGAAGAGATCGCAGCCGAGGTTGAAGAAGTGCTGAATGCGCCAGTCGCAGCAGAGTCTGAAACAGCACCGGTTCGTGAACCTCATGCTCCGGTTGCTGCACGTGATATCGCGCCGGCGGAACCTGTGAAGGCGACCGAACCTGCAGTGTCATTGCCTGCCGACGCATCTGTGCCAGCAGCTGCAGCTGTACCGAACGACGGTACACGCTGGAAGCATTTTGCTTCTTCGCCAATGACCAAAGCGCCTGCGCCAGTCTGGCAGTCAGAACCGGCTCCGCACAGTGATTGGGTGCGTGCACCGTATGAGTTCGACGGTCGCGGTTCTGCAGGAGCGCATAGCGCCACCCATCAGGCCACTGCACCGGCAACCAAGCCGTAACGCATAAGCTGTTGTGAACCGAACCCCGGCCTTGAAGCCGGGGTTTTTTTATGGCTGCAATTCTGCCCGCCAACCGGATTACGGATAAACAGTCTCTGCAGGGGTCTCGTCAGGCAACAACGAAGGTTTACTCCGGCATTTCGGCAGGTAGGCTGTTGGGCTGTTGGGCTGTTGGGCTATTGGGCTGTGGTGGGTGATTCCGGAGTCCGTGCGGTGAATACGTGAAAGCAGGATAACCATGCGAATTATTTTCCGCTGTCACAGAACCTGGTTTAAAAGCTAATGTTCCCGCCCGCCATCAACCGAATCGCAGGCAAAAAAAATCCCACCCTCCTTTAACGGGAGAGTGGGGAAAAGTAAGCGCATCCGGTTAAAGTACGCCTAAAATTTCAGGTCAGACTACGAATTCATCTGGAACAGTGACATCTTGGACATATCAGTAAAGGTCTTGTACGACGCCTGAAGGGCTGTCTGCTTCATGGTATAGCTGGACGCCGCCTCGGTTAAATCTACGTTAACCAGGTCACTCATCTGCGAGCTATAGATCACACTGCGGTCATCGCCCTGTGCATTCAGTGTATCGAGCTCTGAAAGCTGAGTACCAATCTCAGAACGTACCGTTAAAACATTATTCAGCGAGTTACCCAGGCCACGGTTGGTTTTATCCATCGCATCCTGGAAGGTCTGTTTGGTTGCAGCGTCTGCATCATCCTGCGGCACTTTCAATGCAGCAATGGCACTATCCAGCATCGTAAACACATTGGTTTCGCTGGCGCTGCCATCCGGCTCTTTTTTAGCGTTACCGGAAATCGACATAAAGATATTGTCACCGGTATGCCCTACGGTCATGGTTCGGCTGGTGTCGACCTTCTGGGTGATTGCCTCGGTACCGCCTGTGTAGCTGACGCCGGTGCCTGCCGTATCAACAAACGGCGCGCTGTCGGTTTTATAACCGGCAAAAATATAGCGGCCATTGGCATCCTGGCTGTTTGCCTGGTTCAGTAACTGAGCGCGAATGCCCTCCAGCTGAGTGGCAATCGATCCGCGGTCACTGTCGCTCAGGGTACCGGTTGAACCGTTAACGATCAGCCCCTGCGCCGCAATGATCCCATCGGTGACACCTTTCAGCGTATTCTCTTCCAGAGACAGGCCCTGATCGGCAAAGGTGCGCGCCAGCGCATATTGCTTGCCCTGCTGCTGGGTTTGTGACAACACCACAGCACGTGACGCCGCAATGGGATCGTCCGAAGGATTATTCACACGGCGGCCGCTGGAGAGCTCCTCGCCTGATTTCAGCCAGGAGGCCTGTGAGTCAGTGATGCCACGCACCTGCTGCTCAAAAATCATATTTGTACTGATTCGCATGTTATCTCCTGCCCTTAGCGAATATTGATCAATGCATTAAACACGGTGCTGGCGGTCTGCAGCACCTGCGCATTGGCCATGTAATATTGCTGATATTTAGTCAGGTTAGCGTACTCCTCATCAAGGTTTACGCCTGAGACCGATTGCTGGCGTTCAGTCAGCTGACTGACCACGCTTTTCTGTGTATCGCTGGTAGTCTGCAGTGAACTGGTTTTGTTACCCACGCTACTGACGATGGTCGCGTAAGCCTGCGACAGTGTGGCGTTGCCGCCGACCAGCTTCGCATCCTGCAGATTCAGCAGTTTCTGTGCA
Source organism: Pantoea sp. MBLJ3 (assembly GCF_000816655.1). Taxonomy (NCBI): domain Bacteria; kingdom Pseudomonadati; phylum Pseudomonadota; class Gammaproteobacteria; order Enterobacterales; family Erwiniaceae; genus Pantoea; species Pantoea sp. MBLJ3. The sequence goes on along the minus strand of NZ_JSUT01000012.1, from coordinate 236,544 downwards.
TTACGGTTATCACTCTCACCGCCAACGGCACCTGCTGCGGCCACCTGAGATTCATTGGTGATCGCGACGGACATGTCGTTGATCACGTTCTGGACCGGCTTCACCAGAAAACTGTCTTTAGCAGCCGGTGCAGGCGTGCCGGGAACGGTCAGCTTCAAACCATCAAAGCTCAGCGTGGTGTTGCCGCTGGCGTCTTTAACCTGTGCAATGGTCACAGCGGTGCTGTCAGAGGCACGGGTGGCGCTCCAGTTAGTGCCATCAAAGCTGACGTTATAGTTGGTCGCTTTCAGCGCACTGGTATCGGTCCATTCAGCGGTAACGGAGGCGGCGGTGCTGTTTTTACTGTTGCTTACCACCAGCGGGCTGCCGATATTAAAGAAATCAACGCCCTGATCGCCGTTACTGTCGAAGCCCTGCTTGTGAACATCGTTAAAGCTGGTCGTAAACGCAGCTGCTAACTGACCCAGCTGGTTCTGCGCCAGATCCAGATCCTGACTACGGAATGCCAGCAGACCACCCAGTGAACCAGTGGTGATCAGCTTTTCCGGGATCTCGACGTTGCCCGCCTGTTTATCGACGTAGCCGATAGTAGTGCGTGTCGGATCGCTGCTGGAAGACATCGCCACCAGATCGTGAGATTTGTCGCCGTTTACCAGCGTCAGGCCATTCGCCATCGCAACCGTGTAGCCGCCATCCTGCTGCGACACCGTCACGCCAACAACGTTATTCAGGGTATTCACCAGCTGATCGCGCTTATCGAGCAGATCGTTAGGTGTGGCACCGTTAGCGGTACTCAGTTTGCCAATCTGCTTGTTAAGATCGGCGATCTGGCTGGTAATAGTGTTGACCTGCTTGATGCTGGAACCGACGTCTGCATTGACGCTGTTCTGCATATTGTTCAGGTATTGCGCCGAGGTCTGGAACTGGCTGACCAGACCCTGTGCATTGCTGAGCATTGACTGACGTGCTGACGGGTCGTTGGCATTGCTGACCACGTTCTGCAGGTTAGTAAAGAAGCCCTGCAGCGAGGTTGACAGGCTGGTCGTCGAAGTCGACAGCAGATCGTCAATGTTTGAAATCTGGCTGTGCTGGGTGCTTACCGCGCTGTAGTTCGCGCTGGAACCGCGTAACTGCGTGGCAATAAATGCATCATATTCACGTTGTACACCGGTGATATTCACGCCGTTACCATAATAGCTGTTGCCCTGCAGGGTACTGTTTGCCTGCGCCAGGACCGTGGTCTGACGTGAATAGCCCGCCACGGTGTAATTGGAAATATTGTTACTGGTGGTGCTCAGAGCGGCCTGCGCGGCACTCAGTCCGCTCATCGCGGAGTTAATTATGCTGGACATCTCGGTTCCTTACGTTCCCCGTTAACCGGGCTGGCAGACATCAAAGTGGGCGCCAGCAGGCGAAAACGCATCTGGCTATAGGGATGTTATCGGCTTGCTTAAGTGAAACTTGAGGCGCAATGATCAGAACAGGTCACCCATATCCTGGCTGTACGCTTTGACGACTTTGTCGCCCATACTTTTGAATTGCTGAATCATTCCCACCAGCTTTTGCGCATATTTCGGATCGGTGGCATACCCTGCCGCCTGCAATGCCTGCGCGCCCTGCTCCGCGGATGTGGCGTTGGTCACCGCCGCATAGCGTGGGTTTTTGGTGAGGAGTTTGACGTAGTCTGTCAGCGCCTCGAAATAAGAGTTGTAGACACGGAAGCTGGCACGGACTTTCTTGGCTTCACCCTGCTCATATTCGGTAGTCATGATATCGGTGGTGTCGCCTTTCCAGTCGCCGCTGGCTTTAATCCCGAACACGTTGTAGCTCGGTTTGCCGTCGCGGGTCAGGATCTGACGCTGGCCCCAGCCCGACTCCAGCGCAGCCTGCGCCAGAATCAGGTGATGCGGAATGCCACTCTGCTGACTGGCTGCCTGCGCCGGTTGCGTCAGCTGGGCGATAAACTCGCGGCTGTCGCTGGGCAGGCCTGTGGGTGACGCAACCGGCGGCAGACGCGGCATCGCCTTACGCACAATCTGCTCCAGCTGCTCCGCGGCCATGGGTTTTGCCCCGCTGGTGCTGAGAATAAAGCTGTTATCCAGCTTCATCGGCACCGTACCGGCTTTTTCATCCGGCGCGGTGGCAGGCTGCATCTGTTTGACGATGGTTTCCGCCAGGCCAAGGCCGCGCTTACCCATCTCCTGTGCAATCTGCTGATCATACATTGAGGTGAAAAGTTTGGTCTGTTCGTTGCCCATAATCCCGTCCTGCGGCAACGCCTCGCGCATACTCTTCAGCATCATTTGTACAAACATCCCTTCGACCTGACGCGCGACCTGCAACGCATGTGCTTTCGGATCGTTGCTGGCCTGGCGTTTCAGTTCATTCAGGGAGCGGCTGTCAAAAGCCGAACTTGTCAGAGATTGCATGTCAGCCATCAGATAATTTCCAGTTTGGCACGCAGACAGCCGGCACTCTGCATCGACTGCAGAATCGACATCAGTTCGATTGGTGACGCACCCAGCGCATTCAGTGCACGCACCACGTTGTTCAGGTTGGCGCTGGCGTTAACACGTTGCAGCGCACCGCCGGTCTGGCGCAGATCGATCTGCGTCTGCGTCGTCGCGACCGTCTGACCACCGGCCAACGGTGTATCAGGCTGACTCACGTTCTGCTGCTGGTTAACCGTCACCGACAGGTTGCCCTGGGCTACCGCACACTGATTCAGCGTCACTTCGCGGTTCATAACGACTGAGCCGGTACGGGAGTTGATGATCACTTTGGCATCTTCTACCGGAATCGACACATTAATGTTCTGGATCTCAGCCAGCAGGCGCACCTGCGCACCATTATTAGGTGACACGCGGATCTGCACAGTACGGGCATCCAGCGGCTGTGCCGCGCCGTAACCGCCACGGGCGTTGATTGCATCAGCAATACGCTGTGCCATTGAGAAATCTTCGCTGTTAAGCTGCAGGTTGATGGTGTTCTGCGTACCAAAGTTGCTCTGCAGTTCACGCTCTACGGTTGCCCCGCCGGTGATACGTCCACCGTTCAGCTGGTTAACCTGAACACTGCTGCCGCCTGCTGATGCACCGGCACCGCCGACCAGAATATTACCCTGCGCCAGCGCGTAAACCTGGTTATCAACCCCTTTCATCGGCGTCATTAACAGCGTGCCACCTCGCAGGCTTTTGGCGTTACCCAGCGAGGAGACCACCACATCCAGCGTCTGTCCCTGACGGGCAAACGAAGGCAGTTTGGCGGTGACCATGACGGCCGCCACGTTTTTCAGCTGCATGTTGGTGCCGGCAGGCACGGTAATACCCAGCTGTGACAGCATGTTGCTCACTGTCTGCGTCGTAAATGGCGTCTGGGTGGTCTGGTCACCCGTGCCATCCAGACCCACCACCAGGCCGTAGCCCAGCAGCTGGTTGTCACGCACGCCCTGTACCGTGGTTAAATCACGAATCAAATCGGCTTTGGCCAGCAGGCTGACGCCCAGCAGCAGCGCCAGCCCGGCGCGTAACAGCGTTAACTTTTTCATTGAAACCTCTTACATCGGCGAGATGTTCAGGAAGAAACGCTGGAACCAGCCCATGGTCTGCGCCTCATTGATATAACCATTTCCGACGTACTCAATACGTGCATCGGCGACAGCGGTAGATAACACGGCGTTACTGGCGCTGATGGTGCGCGGATTGACCACGCCCGAGAAGCGAATGAACTCCGTGCCCTGATTAATGGCGATCTGTTTTTCGCCCACCACGTGCAGGTTGCCGTTTGACAATACCTGGTCCACGGTGACGGTAATGGTGCCGGTAAAGGTATTATTGGCAGATGCGCCGCCTTTACCTGCGAAATCGTTTTTGCCTTCGGCGCTGAGATTGGCTTTTTCGCCACCTGCACCGACCAGACCGGCCAGACCAGTCGGCACCCCGGTTATACCCAGGCTGTTGCTGCCATCGCGGCTGGCACTGGCCGAGGAGCTTTTGCTGGCGCTGACGTTTTCCTGCAGCGTAATGGTCAGGGTATCGCCGATGTTGCGCGGACGACGATCTTCAAACAGCGGCTGATAGCCGTAGTTAAGCGGCGCGACGCCCTGGAATATGGAGCCGTTGACCACCGGTGGCGCGGACGGCATAGGTTGCGCTGTGGTTGCACCTTCGACCAGCGGGGTACGCGGGACCAGAGCACATCCGTTAAGAGTTAGCAGCAACGAGGCGACTAACCAATGTCCAGGCTTGAGAATCTGTTGCTTCGCCACGGTGTCACGACCTTATTAATGTCTGTCATTCAGGCCAGCACGGGCTGGCCCTGTTCGGGATTAAAGCTGCGTTAATTTCGCCAGCATCTGATCGGAAGTGCTGATCGCCTTGCTGTTGATTTCGTAGGCACGCTGCGTCTGGATCATGGTGACCAGCTCTTCCGCTACGTTAACGTTTGAGGTTTCGGTGTAGCCCTGATAGAGCAGACCCGCGCCGTTCTGGCCTGGGGTGCTGTCTGTCGGTGCGCCCGATGCCTGTGTTTCTTTGTAGAGGTTTTCACCCACGCTATCGAGACCAGCATCATTCATAAAGGTGCTCAGGGTTAACTGACCGACCTGCGCGGCCTGAGCCTGGCCCTGCTGCGTCACGCTGACCACACCGTCACGCGACACCGTAATGCTGGTGGCGTTAGCGGGAATGGTAATGCCTGGCTGCACCGGGAAGCCGGAGTTGGTCACCAGCTGGCCGTTCTGATCAACCTGAAACGCGCCGTCACGGGTATAAGCCGAAGTGCCATCCGGCATCTGAATCTGGAAATACCCCTGGCCATTAATGGCGATATCTTTTGAGTTGCTGGTCTGCGACAGGTTGCCCTGAGTATGCAGACGCTCCGTCGTCACCGGACGGACACCGGTACCAATCTGCAAACCCGATGGCAGCGTCGTCTGTTCTGATGACTGGGTGCCCGGCTGGCGCATGGTCTGGTACATCAGGTCTTCGAACACGGCACGTGAACGCTTAAAGCCGTTGGTGCTGACGTTTGCCAGGTTGTTGGCAATGACGTCCATGTTCATCTGCTGCGCATCAAGACCGGTCTTAGCGATCCATAAAGAACGAATCATGTTGTTATCCTCGTGCCTCAGCCCATGCTCAGGAGCTGGTTGGCTTTTTGTTCATTTTCGTCGACGTTGGTGATGACTTTCATCTGCATCTCAAAACGTCGGGCGTTGGCGATCATATCGACCATGGTTTCTACCGGTTTGACGTTGCTGCCTTCCAGTACGCCAGGCATAACCTGCATGGTGGGATCCGCCTGTAACGCGGCTCCGCGGGTCGCCTGCGTCGACGCAGTAGGACGGAACATGCCGTCATCACTGCGCTGCAGCTCCTGCCCGGTTGCCCTGACCAGCTTCAGCTTGCCCAGCTGGACCGTGGCGTTCGGGGAATCACCGGCATTCAGCCCGGTGATCGAACCGTCAGCAGCAATGGTGATTTCCGTACCCTGCGGGATCACAATCGGACCGCCATCGCCCATCACAGGATTGCCCTGAACCGTCAGCGTACCGGTCGGACTGATTTGCATATTGCCGTTACGCGTGTAGGCTTCGCTGCCGTCAGCGGTGCGTACCGCCAGCCAGCCATCCTGCTGCACCGCCACATCAAGCGGACGCTCGGTGTAATCCATCGCGCCCTGACTCATGTCGGCGCCGGGTGTAGAGGCGGCGACCAGCGTACGGGTCGGCAGCGACCAGCCACTCACCGGCACTGCGCGCAGCGCATTCAGCTGCGCACGAAAACCCGGTGTAGAGGCGTTGGCGAGGTTGCTGGCGGTCACCGCCTGCTGATCCAGCGTCTGGCTGGCCGCGCCCATCGCGGTATATATCGCGTGATCCATATGGCAATCCTGTTAGCGAATTAACGTAAGTTAACCAGCGTGTTGAGAATCTGGTCCTGAGTTTTGATGGTCTGCGCATTCGCCTGATAGTTACGCTGCGCCACGATCATGTTCACCAGCTCTTTACTCATGTCGACGTTGGAAGATTCCAGTGCGCCGGCGGTCAGTGAACCAAAGGTGCCGGTGTTAGCCAGACCAATGGCTGCCTGACCGGATGCGCTTGACGCCTGCCAGACGTTATCGCCTTTCGACTGCAGACCTTCCGGGTTCGAGAAGCTCGACAGGACGATCTGACCCAGCAACTGGGTTTTCTGGTTTGAGTAGCTGCCAGTGATGGTGCCGTCATTATTGATCGCGTAGCTGGTCAGATCGCCAGGGGCATAACCATCCTGGGTCGGGCTGCCAAAGTTGGTGGCGCCAGTGTTCTGCTGCAGGCTGCCCAGCATGCTCATAGTGATGGGCTGATTGGCGACCGCGCCATTGGCACCGCCCACGTTCAGCGTCAGGCCAACCGTGCCATCGGTGGTGGTGCTCGCTACCGTACCGTTTGCATTCAGTTTAGAGACGCTGGTCAGCTTACCGCTGGTGTCAAACGCCATTCTGAAATCGCCCGCTGAAAGGCCGGTATTGGCATCAATGGTGCGCACGGTCCAGCTGTTGCTGGCGGTGTCTTTCGCGAAATACATGTCGAGCGCGTGGTCATTACCCTGCGAGTCAAACACGGTGGCCGTGGTTTTCTTGTTGTAGCTGTCTGCGTTCGCCGTCGAGAAGGTAGGCACGGATGGCGTGGTATCCGTTGAGTTCAGGTTGGCAACCAGACCGGCGGTGGTAGTCGCGCGGGCGGGCATCTGCTCAGTAGGAATACGCAGTGCAACCGGGTTAGCACCTGCCTGGATGGTAGCCGGTGAACCGCTGGCCGGATAGCCGGTCACGTTCAGACCCTGGGTGTTGACCAGGTTACGGTTGGCATCCAGTGTTAACTGGCCATTGCGTGAATAGAAGACGCCGCCGCTGCTGTCGGTCATACGGAAGAAACCGTTACCGCTCAGCGCAACGTCCAGGCCACGGCTGGTGGTGGTGGTCGCGCCATCGTTAAAGTTCTGGATTACCGCAGCGACTTTGGTGCCGAGGCCGACGTTAGAACCGGCAAACATATCGGCAAACGCGATGGTGCTCGATTTAAAGCCCGCAGTGGCGGAGTTAGCAATGTTGTTACCGATGACATCAAGGTTACTTGAAGCAGCACCAAGGCCGCTGACCGCTTGGGAAAATGACATGTGTTTGTTTCCTGTCTACAGGTTAATCAGAGAATCTGACGTACGTCGTCAAGGGTGGCGGAGCCCATGGTGCCGAGATCCAGTTTTGTGGTGTTGTTCGCTGTACTCACCCCATTGACGTAGGCGTAGTTAAGCGGTTGTGCCACCAGTTGTGTGTTGCCATTGCTTGCGGCAATCGCAACGCTGTATTTACCATCTGGCGCAACGGAGCCATCGGTGAGCTTGCCGTCCCACGAGAAGGTGTGCACACCCGCGCTCAGCGCGCCCAGATCGACGGTGTTGATTACCGAGCCATTGGCATCTGTAATGGTGGCGGTTGCGCCGGTTGAGGCAGAGGCCAGTTCAACGCCAAATGGCGTCGTGGTGCCTTTGCCAACCAGAATCTGTCCGCCATTGACCATTACGCCATGCCCAATCAGCGTGGAGCTCTGCAGTGACTGGCTGGTGTTGATCTGGCCGGAGATCGATCCCAGCGTGGTATTCAGTTTTTCAATGCCGCTCAGGGTATTGATCTGTGCCAGCTGCGTGGTGAGCTGGCTGTTATCCATAGGATTCGTAGGATCCTGGTTCTTTAACTGCGTCACCAGCATGGTCAGGAACTGGTTCTGCAGATCCTGTGCATTGTTGCCCGTGCCACTGGTGTTAGAAGAGCTAAGAACCGTGGGGTCCAGCTTGTCGTTAACGCCTACCGCGATAGCCATAAATTTTCTCCGTTATTGCCCAAGGGTCAGGGTTTTCATCATCATCGACTTCACGGTGTTGAGCACTTCAACGTTGGCCTGGTAACTGCGTGACGCCGACATGGTGTTGACGCTTTCAGAAACCACATCCACGTTCGGCATCTTCACGTAGCCTTTGGCATCAGCCATGGGATTGCCCGGGTCATACACCAGCTTCGCGGGTGTGGGATCATCCACGACCTTTGCCACTTTCACACCGCCGGTGGCGGAGCCGGGTGCCGCATCGGTCTGGAAGACCACCTGCTTAGCAACATAAGGCTTACCATCTGGGCCGGTGACGCTGTCGGCGTTCGCCAGGTTACTGGCACTGACGTTTAATCGCTGTGATTGCGCGGTCATCGCTGAGCCGGCAATGTCAAAAATATTCAGCAAGGCCATAATTATTGCCCTTGTAACACGCTCATCATGCCTTTGATCTGGCTACTGATGAGGGTGAGGTCGGTTTGATATTTCAGGCTGTTATCCGCGAACTGCGTACGCTCACGGTCCATATCTACGGTGTTGCCGTCGGCAGAAGGCTGATCGGGAATGCGATAAAGCATATCCATCGATGGTGCGCCGTTTGTCTGTGCTTCAATGTGCCGGGCTGACGTGACTTTTAGCGCCATGCTGCTGCCTTCCGCACGACCATTGGACATCACCCGACTCAGCTCGCTTGCAAAGTCGATATCCCGGGCCTGATATCCAGGGGTATCGGCGTTGGCAATATTTGACGCCAGGATCTCCTGACGTTGAGCACGCAGGTTGAGGGCCTCCGTACCAAATTTCAGCGCCGCATCCAGTTTGTCGAGCATGTTTCCTCCGCGTATGAGAATTTCGAGCTCGCAGCTTAATTTGAAAAAGCAAGACGTCATCGTCTGAATAGCGACTTAAATGGCCGCTATTTTGACAATTGAGGATTTTTCTTAAAGGTTACACTCGTCGCCATCATCAGTGAGGAAATGCACAATGCGTCGATATCTGACCCTGCTGACCAGTCTGCTGGTCGTGATTGCCCTGCCAGCTTCTGCCGGGGATCTCAATGCACAACTGAATCAATTTTTTAAAGCGCGTGACGCCCAGCATGCTGCTGGCATGGTCGTAGTGGTTCGCACGCCGAAAGAACAGTGGCCAGCCTGTGAGGCGCCACAGTTCACGCTGCCCGGCAACAGCCGGTTGTGGGGCAATATGAGCGTGGCGGCAAATTGCGGTGAGAATCGCCGTTATATCCAGGTACAGGTCCAGGTCACCGGCTCTTATCTGGTGGCGAACCGGCTGCTGAGTCAGGGCAGTAGCGTTAGCGAGAGCGATTTCACGCTGCAGACCGGCCGCCTGGACACCCTGCCCGCCCGCGCCCTGCTGAATGCGGACTCGGTCGCCGATGCTGTGGTGCTGCGCGATATCCAGCCCGGACAGCCGATTAATCCGTCCACGCTGCGTCAGCCGTGGCGGGTTAAGGCGGGTCAGAATGTGATGGTGATTGCCAGCGGTGATGGATTTGACGCCAGCGGTGAGGGCAAGGCGCTGAACAATGCCGCCCGTTCGCAGTCGGTCCGTGTCCGTATGGGAAATGGCCAGGTTGTCAGCGGTAAGGTCCGGGAGGATGGGAATATTCTTATAACGCTGTAAAGTGTTAAAGAAGCCCTAAGTGCTGCCGATAGAAGAATCAACAAAGCGATAACGCTATTATGATTCAGGTGGCAGACTTCCCCCTGACCGTACAGGAGCCCGAATATGAGCATTGACAGAACGCAACCGCTGAAACCCGCCAGCACCGTACAGAGCCGCGATAGCAGTGAGTCCGGTAACAGCAAAGTGCGCCAGAGCGCCAGCCCGGTGGCAGCCGCCACGACCCCTGCAGCAGCCCAGGTCAGCCTGAGCAGCGCGCAGGCGCAATTGATGCAGCCGAGCAGCAAAGATATTAACGTCGAGCGCGTTGAACAACTGAAAACCGCCATTCGTAATGGCGAACTGAAGATGGATACCGGCAAAATCGCCGATGCGCTGATTGCCGACACCAAGGCGTATTTAGAGGGTAACTAATTCCCATGAGTAATTTGCAGACCACATTAGATAAGATGCAGGACGTGCTGGCATCGCTGTCAGCCGTGCTGGAAGAAGAGCAGCAGCAGCTGGCAGCTGGCAGCATTAACAGCAACCTGCTGCAGCGTATCACCGAAGATAAAAGCGCGCTGCTCAGTACGCTCAACTATCTGGATGAGATGCGTCGCGCCGCTGAACAGAGTCAGGCGACATCAGCACCTTATCGTGGTCAGAACGACATGGCTCGCCGCTGGGATACGATCCAGCAGCATTCCCGTCGTCTGCAGGATGCCAATGTCCACAATGGCCTGCTGCTGCAACATCAGATTCGTTACACCGAAAATGCACTTGAAGTGCTGAAGCCGCATCAGACGCAGGCCTTTTATGGCCCGGATGGGATGGGTAAAGGCCAGGCGACGTTAAGCCGTAAAGCCTGAGTCGAAAAGTAGCGTAAAAAATCCCGCCAGGTGCGGGATTTTTTTATTGGTGCGTTATTTTCTTTATCACGATTCGCTTTGAGATTGTGCCTGTACAGGGAACCGGGTCAGATCGGAAAGACGCAAAAGCTGTCATCCATGACACGCTCGGCCCACGCGATTACGCACCTCATCCCTGAGGTGCGCCCGTTGCCGGGCCAACGCTTCGCGTTGTTCAAAAACGCTCCCGGCGTTTTTGTCCATGGCGTGGGACGCTTTCCTCCTATGCCCCCGTTCCCTGCACATTGAATTTCTCATGGCTGCAAACCTTACACAGTCGTGCGCCGAGCATAGTCGCGCAACCGGAAGCCCAGCAGCCCCAGCGCCAGGAAATAGGCCCCGCCGCCAACTGCACAGACCGCCGCCAGACGCAGCAGTCGCCACAGCATCGGGCCCTGCTCCCATGCGGGCATCCACTGCAGCATGGCGAACAGTGCACCAGCCATGACCACCACCGCGACCAGCAGGCGGATCAGGAAGCTGCTCCAGCCTGGCTGCGGGTTAAAGATATTCTTCTTACGCAACTGCCAGTAAAGCAGCGACGCATTGAGACAGGCTGCCAGACCAATCGACAGTGACAGACCGGCATGTTTCAGCGGACCAATAAACGCCAGGTTCATTACCTGCGTCATGATCAGAGTAATAATCGCGATTTTAACCGGCGTTTTGATGTCCTGACGGGAATAGAAGCCCGGTGCCAGCACTTTAACCACAATCAGTCCCATCAGGCCGACAGAGTAAGCAATCAGGGCACGCTGCGTCATCAATGCATCAAAAGCGGTAAATTTACCGTACTGAAACAGTGCCACGGTCAGCGGGCCGGAGAGCATACCCAGGGCTACGGCGCTGGGCAGGGCCAGCAGGAAGCACAGGCGCAGACCCCAGTCCATTAGTCGGGAATATTCATCATGGTTGCCACTGGCAAAACTTTTAGCCAGCGATGGCAGCAGAATAGTGCCCAACGCCACGCCGAGCACACCAGAGGGAAACTCCATCAGACGGTCAGCATAGTACATCCAGGAGACTGAACCTGAGACCAGGAACGAGGCGAAAATGGTATTGATGATCAGGGAAATCTGGCTGACAGAAACGCCCAGAATGGCAGGCCCCATTTGACGCATAACCCGCCAGACACCCGCATCACGCAGATTCAGGCGGGGAAGCACCAGCATCCCCAGCTTCTTCAGGTGCGGCAGCTGATAGCCAAGTTGCAGTACGCCGCCAGCCACCACGGCCCAGGCCAGCGCCATCACCGGTGGATGGAAGTGCGGCGCAGCAAACAGCGCAAAACCAATCATACTCACGTTCAGCAGAGTCGGCGCAAAGGCTGGCACCGAGAAACGGTTCCAGGTGTTGAGTACCGCACCCGCCAGCGACGCCAGCGAAATCAGCATAATGTAGGGGAAGGTTACCCGCAGCAGCGAGCTGGTCAGCGCGAACTTATCGGGACTGTCAGCAAAGCCGGGCGCCGTGACCATGATGACCCAGGGCGCAGCGATCATGCCCGCCACGGTGACCAGCGCCAGCGCCAGCGTCAGCAGGCCCGAGACGTAAGCCAGGAAGAGTCTGGTCGCCTCTTCGCCCTGCTTACTTTTGTATTCAGCCAGAATCGGCACGAAAGCCTGAGAAAATGCACCTTCAGCAAAAATACGCCGCAGCAGATTGGGCAGTTTAAACGCAACAAAGAACGCATCGGTCGCCATTCCGGCGCCAAACACCCGCGCCACAATGGCATCACGGGCAAAGCCCAGTACGCGGGAAAACAGGGTCATAGAACTGACCGCTGCCAGCGATTTCAACAAATTCATAATTGACGGCGCATCCTGAAAAGAATCAGCAAAAAAGGAGAATTAGCGCGGGCACCTGAGGATGCCCGGCGACAGTCTACTGCCACAGAGGGAAATGACCAGCACGGAGTGTTACAAGGCGTTATTCGCGGGTGGCCTCGCGCCACAGTTTTTCCACGACACGCTGCGCCATCAGCGCCTGTTCACCGCTGGTTTCAGGCTTCGTCTGATTTTGTACACAGTCAATGAAATGGTGCGCCGCGCCGCTGAAACCGCGCTGAGCAAGATGGCTCTGCCAGGCGGGTGGCTGCGTAATTATCAGGCCATCACTCTGCTCTTCGTGCCAGTCGCGCATCTCGCTGATGTCGATGCACTTACCGTCACATACCGCACTGACCCGCTCGCGCTGACTGCCTGCGCGGCGGTGCATGCTGGTGGAGATCGTTAATCCTTCAACACTGAAATGGTGCTCAGCATAGAGCATCTGTCCCTGTTCGTTGGTGTCGATACGTCCCTGAACCTGGCGAAACGGTTTGCCGCCCAGCCAGAGTGCGGTGTCCACCACATGCAGGTAATCGTCGAGCAGGGTAAAGCGAAGATCCTGTGGCCCGACGCTATCGCTGCGATGCTTTTCAATCCGCAGAGAGGCAGCGTCGGTCATCTTCGCCCGCAGCTGCTGATAGCGCGGCGCGAATCGACGGTTAAACGCCACCATCAGTTTACGCTGACGTTTTTCCGCCAGCGCCACCAGCGACTCAGCCTGCTCCAGAGTTTCAGCCAGCGGCTTGTCCACACAGACATCTTTTCCGGCCAGCAGCAGTGCCCTGACCACGTCGTAATGCGTAGCGGTGCTGCTGTGGACAAAGACCGCGTCGCAGGCAGCCGCTAAATCATTTAACGAACCAAAATTTGAGATGCGATAACTGTCGCAGATTGGGCGGGCTTTGGCCTGATTCGGGGAGAATGCGCCCACCAGCGTCCAGTCTGTTGCTGCAGAAAGCACAGGCAACCAGGCTTTCTGCGCGATACCGCCTAATCCCACCACACCAATACGTAGTGTCATTTCAGCGCTCCGTTTGCAGCAGTTGGGTGAGTTGGGCCTGAAGCGCCGCGACCTGCTGCTCCAGCAGGGTAATGCGCGTCGCCAGGTCGCCCTGCTCTTCCGGCGCGTCAGCGGCCTGCGGCTGATCGCTCTCATCACTCAGCAGATGCATAAAGCGGCTTTCACGCTTACCCGGCTCTCGCGCCAGGCGCATCACCTGTGCACTGTCGTCACGCTGCATCAGGCCTTCCAGCGTCTGCTCGACCTCGCTGACGTCACTGAACTCATGCAGACGACCGCTGCGGGTACGCAGTTCGCCAGGTGTTTGTGGCCCGCGCAGCAGCAGCAGCGTCAGCAGGGCGACTTCCGCGCTGTTGAGCTTCAGCGCACCAAACGCAGAGTTACAGAAACGCTGCTCATATTTCACTACCCGTTGCCCGGCGGCGCTGCTGGCGGTGATCAGATGCCGTTTTTCCAGCAGATCGAGCTGATTCTGAACCTCGCTTTCGCTTAGCTCCATGACCGGATCGCGATTCGATTTCTGATTACAGGCAACCACAACACCATTCAGTGACAGCGGATACTGCTCCGGCGTGGTGACCTGCTTCTCCAGCAGACAGCCCAGTACGCGCAACGCCTGCGCCGATAAAACCATCTTCATGCTCGCATCCTCATCATTATCCACGCCGGTCAGGCGTCCATTCCCGCAGAGTTAACGCTGTCAGCACGTGATCCTGCCAGCGCCCATCAATTAGCAGATAATCTTTCGCGTATCCCTCTTTCTCAAAACCCAGTCGCGCCAGAAGATCGCCGCTGCGCTGGTTGTGCGGCATGTAGTTCGCCATGATGCGATGAATATGCTGCTGGCGCTGCATATAGCGGATAGCCGCCTGCAACGCCTCAAACATCAGCCCTTGTCCCTGCCACTTTTCACCCAGTGAATAGCCAAGGTAACAGGCGTGAAACGATCCGCGCAGCACGTTGCTGAAATTCGCCACGCCCCGCACCTCGGTTTCATCGCTGTCCATGAGAATAAAATAGAAGGCGGAACCCTGCTTATGCATGTCCGAAATCAGTCCGAGCCTTGCCTGCCACCCTGAGGGATAGCAGTGGCTGTCATCGCGCACCGGTTCCCAGGGTTTTAAAAACTGGCGATTTTCCGAATAGTAATCTGCCATTCGCCAGGCATCACGTTCGTGAACCAGACGGACCACCAGTCTATCGGTGGTTAATCGCACCCTGGGCGCGGCAGAACGATAGCCAAACATCCTGACTCCTGAAATCAATGGCTGATGAAGATGAGCCGTCATTAATCGGCTTTCACTATAACCGTCGCCTGGGCTGCGGTAAAACGTTACAGCTTTTTCGCCATAAAGAGGTTGATTTTGCTCTGTTATCACCGCTTTCATTCATCAGAATGGCTGGTTTAAGCGGCGGTTCCTGTGATGCCTCTGCCAGGTGAGTTTGCCCTGTTGAGTAATCTCTTCCATACTTTTCACACGCCCGAAAACAGAAAGAATTGATTCGTTCTGTTTAACAATAACCCTCTGAAACCCGGGAGATCAGGATGAAGCTCTATATCTATGACCACTGTCCTTTCTGCGTTAAAGCGCGAATGATTTTTGGCCTGAAGAACAAACCGGTTGAGCTGGTGGTGATGCTAAACGACGACGAGGAGACGCCGAACCGGCTGATTGGGCAGAAAATGGCGCCGATTCTGCAGAAGCAGGATGGCAGCGCGATGCCTGAGAGTATGGATATTGTGCATTATGTCGATCAGCAGGATCGCGAGCCGCTGATTACCGGCGCGCTGAATCCGGCAATCGCTGACTGGCTGCGTCATATGAATAGCTATGTCAACAAACTGCTACTGCCGCGCATTGCTGAGTCGGCGTTTGCCGAATTCGCTACCCCGGAGGCGCGTGACTATTTCCGCACCAAAAAGCAGGCAAGCATCGGTGATTTTGACGCGCTGAAAAGTCACTCGGCCGGGCTGATTAAAAATGTCAGCCAGGATCTGCGCAAGCTGGACAAATTAATCGAACAGCCCAATGCGGTGAACGGCGAGCTGTCAGAAGATGATTTTAATCTCTTTCCACTGCTGCGCTCACTGACGCTGGTGGCGGGTATCGACTGGCCAGCACGGGTCGCTGACTACCGCGATAATATGGCTAAACAGACCCAGGTAAATCTTCTCTCTTCAATATCCCACTAACCCTGCCGCGATGAGAGACGCTGCGGCGTTTCTCATCCCTTTCCTGATGACACCCGCCCCGCATTCAGGCAGGCTATAGCCTGTTTACTGGCTCTGATATTCAGGATAAAGATCGATGAAAAAGGCATTTTTCGGGCTGACGGCCCTGTTGATTGCGCTGCTGGTGAGCGGATGTAATCAACTGACCCAATACACCATCAGCGAACAGGAAGTGAATCAGGCGCTGCAGAAGCATAACAACTATGAGAAAGACATTGGCGTATCCGGACTGGTTAACGCGCATATTGTGCTGAACAACCTGACCAGTCAGATTGGGCGCGAAGAGCCAGGAAAGGTGACACTTTCCGGCAATGCAAAAATTAACGTCACCTCACTGTTTGGTCCTCAGCAGGCCGATATGCAATTGAAGATGCGTGCTCAGCCGGTTTATGAGCCGCAGCAGGGCGCCATCTATCTTCGCGATCTGGAGATTGTCGATACGCAGGTTGCCCCGGAAAAAATGGCGTCAATTATGAAGACGCTGACGCCATACCTGAATCAGTCACTCAAAAGCTATTTTGATCAAAATCCTGCTTATGTACTGAGTGCTGACCGCAGTAAAGGCGAGTCGCTGGCGAAGAAATTTGCCAAAGGACTGGAAGTGAAACCGGGAGAACTGGTCATTCCGTTCACACAGTAATCCCGATCTCCGCGCCTTATGGCGCGGATTTTCTTTATCGACATAAAAAGCAGGTGCAAACGGTTGCCTGAATCCTTATGCTTAGACCCCGGCCAAAACATGCCTTTTGTTTCCCTTCTGCCGGAGCTTCACTGATGACAGCACAACCTCAGCAACTTACCCTGCGTCGCCCTGACGACTGGCATATTCATCTGCGTGATGATGAGATGCTCAACACGGTCCTGCCCTATACCAGCGCGGTGAATGGTCGTGCCATTGTCATGCCGAACCTGGTGCCGCCGGTAACCAGCGTGGCGGCAGGTGAAGCGTACCGCGATCGTATCCTGGCGGCGCTGCCCGCCGGGCACGCTTTTACGCCGCTGATGACCTGCTATCTGACCGACTCGCTGGATCCTGATGAGCTGGAGCGCGGTTTTACCTCGGGATTGTTCACCGCGGCCAAGCTCTATCCTGCGCACGCCACCACCAACTCCAGCCATGGCGTCACCAACATCGCGTCGATTGCCCGCGTGCTGGAGCGTATGCAGAAGCTCGGTATGCCGCTGCTGATCCACGGTGAAGTTACCGATGCACACGTTGATATTTTTGACCGTGAAGCCCGGTTTATCGAAACCGTAATGGTGCCGCTGCGCAGCCAGTTTCCGGCCTTGAAGGTGGTGATGGAGCACATTACCACGCAGGACGCCGCAGACTATGTCGCCGCCGCCGATGAGACGCTGGGCGCAACCATTACCCCGCAGCATCTGATGTTTAACCGCAACCATATGCTGGTGGGCGGTATTCGTCCGCACCTCTACTGCCTGCCGATCCTTAAGCGCAACGTGCATCAGGAAGCGCTGCGTAAGGTGGTAGCAAGCGGAAACCCACGATTCTTCCTCGGCACTGACACTGCGCCGCATCTGCGCCATCTCAAAGAAGCCAGCTGCGGCTGCGCTGGCGTGTTTAATGCGCCAACGTCATTGCCCGCTTACGCTACCGTTTTCGAAGAGCTGAACGCGCTGGAACATTTCGAAGCGTTCTGTTCTGAGAATGGGCCGCGTTTCTACGGCCTGCCGCTGAATGAAGGAACGATTACGCTGGTGCGTGAGCCCTGGCAGGTGCCTGAATCAATCGCGCTCGGCAGCCACGCTCTGGTGCCGTTCCTGGCGGGTGAAACACTGAACTGGCGCATCGCATAATTTTACTTGCCTCCGGCCCGCAGATACTGTAAATATATACAGTATCTTAACCGGAGGCTATTATGCGCGTTGAAATTACCGTATCCAATACCCGACCTCTTCCTGCAGGCGCGATTGAAGCGTTAAGCGATGAATTATCGCGCCGCATTGATGAACAGTTCCCTGACTCGACCAATCACGTCAAGGTACGTTACGCCAGTGCCAATAATCTCAGCGTGCTGGGCGGTGGAAAAGAGACGCGCGACCAGATCAGCGAAATCCTGCAGCAGACGTGGGAAAGTGCTGATGACTGGTTCATTACTGATTAACCGCCACTGTGCTTTTTTTCCGGGTGTCGCCACCCGGTTTTTTTATCTTTTCTTCCCTCTCGCACTTCCCCCTCTCTGCATCTAGACTCTTAATGATCAATGCCCTATCCTTGCGCTCGTCACGCATAACAGGAGGTGCGCACCATGACTACTGATAAACCGGAAGAGGCGATGACCTTTGGTGAGTTGTTAGCACTGATTGGTGATCAACAGCGTCGTTTGACGGTGCTGGAAAATGCCTTTTCCAGTCTGATTTTCTGTCTTGACGATCGCGCCAGTCAGCTGCTGGTGCACAATCTGTCGCTGGAAGCCCAAAATCAAAACCATGATGAACAGCTTCAGCAGCACTTTGCCCGTCTGGCAGAAACACTGCAGAAACGCGGCGGCGGCATCGTCCCAGAAAGCCCGACACTTTAAGCACGCTCACGTAGCTGAAGCCACTTTTTGCCTGCCCAATGAATAGTGATTAAAATGCCTGTCTGCCAGGCATTTTATTTTTTCCTCCGCGCCTTTCAAACGCAAATATTCTGTGAGAAGCTGACTCACGGCCTTTTTAAAGTCATGATTCCCTGGTTTACTGTTATAATAGTTTCGCTATTGGAATAAAAAAGCCGCATTGAACCTCACCATGCACTTCGTTTAACGAGTAATAAGGAGGTTATAATGGACAGAAGAAAAGACGTTATTCAGACTCATCCGCTGGTGGGCTGGGATATCAGTACCGTTGATAGCTATGACGCCATGATGATCCGCCTGCACTCGCTGTCGTCGCAGGATCAAAAAGAAGAAGAAGCGGATGTTGGCCCTACTTACTGGCTGACAACGGATGTGGCAAGGCAGTTTATCTCGATACTCGAAGCGGGCATCGCCAAGATAGAATCAGCCGAGCAGATAGAACGACTCCTCAATAAGCATTAATCTCTGCCGCATCAAAGAGGCGCCCTCAGGGGTGCCTTTTTCGTTTCTGTTTCTGGTATTCTTTTGATTATCTTACTCTTAGAGCACAGTTATCATGATTTATGATCTTATCGTCGTCGGCAGCGGCTCAGTGGGCGCGGCGGCAGGCTACTATGCTACCCAGGCGGGTTTATCGGTGCTGATGATCGACAGTGCACATCCTCCCCACAATCAGGGCACTCATCACGGCGAAAGTCGATTGATCCGTCACGCTTATGGCGAAGGCGAACGCTACGTTCCCCTGGTCCTGCGAGCGCAGACGCTGTGGGATGAACTGGAACAGCGCGCCGGTGAGCGCATTATGCATCGCAGCGGCGTACTTAACCTTGCGCCAATTCAGTCACCTTTTATTCAGAACGTCATCGACAGCGCCGCTCGCTGGCAACTCAACATTGAGGTAATGCAGCCCGATGACGTGCGAAAGCGCTGGCCGCAAATTAACGTGCCTGAGGGTTATCTGGGCGTCTTTGAGCCGGACTCCGGCTATCTGAAGTGCGAACAGGCGGTTCGCAGCTGGATTCAGCTGGCGGAGCAGGCGGGCTGTGCACAGCTGTTTAACTGTCCGGTCACCGAGCTGGGACGTGATGGCGATCTGCAGCAGGTCACCACCCTGGACGGTATCTATCGGGGTCGCAAAATGCTGGTCAGTGCCGGCACCTGGGTCGGTAAATTAGTTCCTGACCTGCCAGTGGCCCCCACCCGAAAAGTGTTTGCCTGGTATCAGGCTGATGGTCGCTACAGCGAAAACAATAAGTTTCCCGGCTTTACGGTGGAAATGACGAATGGCAGCCAGTTCTATGGCTTCCCGGCGGATAACAACGCGTTGAAGGTGGGGCGTCATGATGGCGGGCAGCCGATGCAGCAACCAGAGGATCGTAAACCTTTTGGTGCGGTCGCGGCCGATGGCAGTGAAGCCTTTGGTTTCCTGCGTCAGTTTTTACCCGGCGTGGGTGTCTGTCTGCATGGTGAAGCCTGCAGCTACGATTTCAGCCCGGATGAGGACTTTATTATTGATACGCTGCCAGGTGAACCTGACCGTTTATTGATTACCGGACTCAGCGGACACGGGTTTAAATTTGCCAGTGTATTAGGTGAACTGGCTGCAGAATTTGCTCAGAAAAAACCGTTCTCATTTGATCTGACCCCTTTCCGCCTTTCGCGCTTCTGACGCTGAAAATGGGTGGCATCAAGTGGGCGCCACCCATTGACATTAACTGACGTAAACTGAATTTTGCTGACATAAAGACACGGTTTTATTCCGCACTTCAGGTTAATTCGCCGCCTTATTCGTTGACGAGCCCTTTGCCACAAATAACTCATTCAGAAATATTGCGCATCTTCACCTCCTTTTATTCAGCCATTTCATATTAAAAAATAAAATTTATAGAAACGTAAGGGCAATTGCTTTTATATTTCATAATGTAGATTCTTATTTCATATTATTTCTCTTTTGAAACGACATCATGTTATTACGCAATTCATCTCATCAGTTTGGACTGATTGCCGTGCTGCTGCACTGGTGTATGGCGCTGGCGATTTATGCCATGTTTGCGCTGGGGTTATGGATGGTGGGCCTGGGCTACTACGATAGCTGGTATCACGACGCGCCGGAAATTCATAAAAGCATTGGCGTGATGCTGCTGCTGGCGTTGATTGTTCGTCTGGTGTGGCGTGTTATTTCGCCGCCGCCAAAACCGCTGAGCAGTTATTCCCCGCTGGTGCGTATCAGTTCAATGGTTGCGCACCTTTTGCTGTACACCCTGCTGCTGACCATTTTAATCAGTGGCTATCTGATCTCAACCGCCGATGGCAAACCGATATCTGTATTTAGCTGGTTTACCCTGCCCGCGCTGTTCAGCGGTGCAGGCGCACAGGCTGACCTGGCGGGCGACATTCACCTCTGGCTGGCCTGGACGGTTGTGATCCTCTCGGTACTGCATGGTCTGGCTGCGTTAAAACATCATTTTATCGATCGTGATATCACCCTAAAACGGATGTCAGGTTTACGCATCCCTTCTCCCTCTGAAAAGGATAAATAATATGTTCAAAAAGACTCTGCTGGCGATGACCGGTGCCAGCCTGCTGCTCAGTTCGATGACCGCCAATGCTGCAGACTATAAAATCGATAAAGAGGGCCAGCACGCGTTTATTCAGTTCCGTATTCAGCATCTGGGTTACAGCTGGCTCTACGGCACCTTTAAAGATTTCGATGGCAGCTTCACTTTTGATGAGAAGAACCCTGCAGCAGACAAAGTCGACGTCACGATTAACACCAGCAGCGTCGATACCAATCACGCTGAACGTGACAAGCACCTGCGCAGCGCTGACTTCCTGAACACCAGTAAAAACCCGCAGGCCACGTTTACATCCACAGAGGTAAAAAAAGAGGGTGATGAGCTGAAGATTACCGGCAATCTGATGCTGAATGGCGTGACGAAACCGGTGACGCTGGAGGCGAAAATGCTGGGTGAAGGTAAAGATCCGTGGGGCGGTTACCGCGCTGGCTTTGAGGCCGAAGGGGAAATTGCACTGAAAGATTTCAACATCACTAAAGATCTGGGGCCCGCTTCGCAGAAGGTGCAGCTGATGATCTCAGTTGAAGGTGTACGTCAGTAAAACAACACGCCGCCTGAAGCTCACTTCAGGCGGCCACGTTTATTTCTTCACTGGCGAAGGAATAGTCATATTTAACAGGCCACGTGACTTGTTAAAGATCTTATTGCCATTCTCACGTCCCGCCCGGCGAGCGCGCTGCTCTTCCGGAGAGAGTTTTGCTTCTTCCTGACAGATTGGGCTGCAGCAGTTCTCAAACTTCTCTGCGCAGCTTTTGCACTGAATAAACAGCAGATGACAGCCGTCATTGACGCAATTGACGTGGGTATCACAGGGTTCGCCGCACTGATGACAGTTCGACAGCACGTCGTCAGAAATACGTTCACCCATCCGCTCATCAAAGACAAAGTTTTTGCCTTTGAAGCGTACCGGTAACCCCTGCTCACGCGCGCGGCGGGCATACTCGATGATCCCGCCTTCAATGTGATAGACATCCTCAAAGCCGTTGTGCCGCATCCAGGCGCTGGCTTTTTCACAGCGGATCCCGCCGGTGCAGTACATTACGATCTTTTTGTCTTTCTGATCCTGCAGCATATCAACCGCCATCGGCAATTGATCGCGGAAGGTGTCAGCAGGCACTTCCAGCGCATTATCAAAACGCCCCACTTCATATTCGTAGTGGTTTCGCATATCCACGAACAGCGCGTCAGGATCGTCCAGCATCGCGTTAACGTCTGCTGCTTTAAGATACTGACCCACATTGCTGGCATCGAAACTGCTGTCTTCAATACCGTCTGCAACAATGCGATCACGCACTTTCAGACGCAGCACCCAGAACGATTTTCCATCATCATCCAGTGCAATATTCATACGCAGATTATTCAGCGCCGGATCAAAGCTATAGAGCCACGCTTTCATCTTTTCATACTGACTGGCGGGCACGCTGATCTGCGCATTAATACCTTCGTGCGCCACATAGACGCGGCCAAACACCTTGAGTGCTGTCAGGCCAACGTAGAGCGCATCACGGAATGCTTTTGGATCGGCAATCTGGAAATATTTGTAAAAAGAGACAGTGGTGCGCGGCTCAGTTTCAGCCAGCATGCGCGCCTTCAGCTCTTTATTGGAAACGAGGTTATGTAACACTGGCATGGTGTTCTTTCCTGTTATCAATAGGAGAATTTTAGCGGGCACATGATACCTGATTTCAGCAGGATGCAAAGGCCAGTGTCATAACCGATCATCTATTGCTGTTTTTTCCGCCAATATCTGGAGAGTTTACATCCGCCTGCAGTAGCCTGTTCCGTCAGTGATATTTATACGCCCGATAAAAACTGGCACAATGGCAGAAATTAATGAGATATCAGCACCGCACGGTGCGCGACGCAGGAAAATTAACCTTCATATGACCCAGTTGCCTCAGTTTTCACGAGAACTGCTTCACCCGCGCTATTGGTTGACCTGGGTGGGTGTCGCTTTTCTTTATCTTTTGGTGCTACTTCCCTATCCCCTGCTTTATGTTCTCGGCTGCAATATTGGTCGTATCGGGATGCGTTTTATGAAGCACCGCGTCAGTGTCGCCCGACGTAATCTGGAATTATGTTTTCCGGAAATGCCGATCAATGAACGTGAAGCGATGGTAAAACACAATTTCGAATCGGTTGGCATGGGATTGATCGAGACCGGGATGGCATGGTTCTGGCCTGACTGGCGCATCAATAAATGGCATAAGCCTTCAGGTCTGGAGCATATTCAGCAGGCGCGGGATAGTCAGCGTGGTGTCCTGCTTATTGGCATGCACTTTCTGACACTGGAAATTGGGGCGCGCATGTTTGGTATCCATAATCCAGGCATTGGCGTCTATCGCCCTAATGACAACAAATTGATCGACTGGCTGCAGGTTAAAGGCCGGATGCGTTCAAATAAAAGTATGATTGACCGCAAAGATCTTAAAGGAATGATTCGCGCGCTGAAAAACGGCGACATTATCTGGTACGCACCCGACCATGATTATGGCCCACGCAGCAGCGTTTTTGCGCCCTTCTTTGCTGTGGAAAAAGCGGCAACCACGGTGGGCACCCATTTGCTGATTCGTACTGGTAAACCGGCGGTTATTCCCTTTGTGCCGCGTCGTCTGCCTGGTGGTCGTGGTTATGAACTGATGATACTGCCTGACATCAGCGACGAATTTACGCTGGAGAGCGATGTTGTCACCGCTGCCAGAATGAACAAAGTGGTTGAAGAAGGCGTGTTGCTGGCACCGGAACAGTATATGTGGCTTCATCGTCGCTTTAAAACCCGCCCCGAAGGCGAACCCTCCCGTTATTAATCCTTTCGCGCTAAATGTCTTTCTGGCATTTAGCGCTTTTCTTACTCTATGCTCTGCTGAATAAATCAGTCGCTCGTGGCGGGATCATCGTTTCATCGAATTTTCAGGACCGTTAATTAATCAACCATGAAGTTCAAGATAGTTTATTTATCTATTTAAAATTCGATTTTATAATCAAAAACCTTACTAGCAGGCGCTATTTTGCCTGGTTTCTTTTTAGTCATTAATTTTCAGCGTACTGTATTTAATAATA
Source organism: Pantoea sp. MBLJ3 (assembly GCF_000816655.1). Taxonomy (NCBI): domain Bacteria; kingdom Pseudomonadati; phylum Pseudomonadota; class Gammaproteobacteria; order Enterobacterales; family Erwiniaceae; genus Pantoea; species Pantoea sp. MBLJ3. The sequence goes on along the minus strand of NZ_JSUT01000012.1, from coordinate 212,845 downwards.
TCTGGTGCTAATTAACTTTCAAACCAGGCCTAATCCTATTTAGCCAGGCTTAACGATGTATTCTGGCTAATGGATCGATTAAAATTAACTTATATTACAAGCTTTTGCCTTGTTAATTTGACCTATATTCCTTTTTACATTTTTTTAACAGCCTGATAGACCGTTATGGCATTTGAAGAAGTTAAAGCTAATCGGTAGTTTCTTTCGTGACAGTCAGATCTTTAACCGCTCTGACAAAAATTATAAAAAGACAACACAGCAAACCTCTATCGGGACATATTATATGAACAAAGGTCTCTACTATTACGTCACAATTGGTACCGATCAGGAAAATTATCATTTCCTTCATCGTAAAGGGTGTAAGCGAATGCCAGATAAAGATGAAGTCATCTTCATTGGCACTTTATATAACCTGAGCCAGGCGCTTTCCATCGCCAGAATTAATTTTAAGAAAGTTAAGCCCTGTATAAAATGCTGTATCCGCTACTCAGCGCCGGTGATTCATGACTCTGTTCAACCCGTTCTGCACTTTCCACAAAAGATGATCTGACCCTGACTGGCGGGAAATGGTTTATTTCCCGCCAGTTGCACTGACCCGCCCTTTCCCTCCCCTGAATTTCGTCTATCCTTCACTGAAATCAAATGAATCTGCAGTTAATGAACCCGGTAAGGAGAAGATTGATGAGCATGTACAGTACGTTAGAGGAAGCGATTGATGCTGCACGTGAAGAGTACCTCGCTAACAATCCTGAGGTGGATGAAGAAGAAGCATCGATCAGTCAGTTTGGCCTGCAAAAGTATGTCATGCAGGATGGCGATATTATGTGGCAGGCTGAGTTCCTGACCGATGAAGGTGAAGCGGGCGAATGCCTGCCCTTCCGCAGCGGTGACGCCGCACAGGCCATCTTTGATGCTGACTTTGACGAAGTTGAACTGCGTCAGGAGTGGTTAGCAGAAAATACCCTGCACGAGTGGGATGACGGCGAATTCCAGCTTGAGCCGCCGCTGGACACCGAAGAGGGTGAAGCCGCCGCGCAAGAGTGGGAAGATGATAACAGCGACTCCGATCGCAGTTATTCGTAAGGACCGTGACTGGCATCCACCGGTAACAACAGGGTGTCAACCACCAGCGACAGTGGCAAATCGAGGATCGTTAAGACTCGCCAGCCGCTGTCGCGTACATCCCACTGTACGCCGGGATAATACTGATTGCCGTGTCCCTGCCCCGGCAGGGTGCGACTGATGATACTGCCACATCCGCTTAAGCAAAGCACCGCAGCTACAACAACGCCTGCCTTTAAAAATGCTTTCACCACTGATACCCGCTATGAACTGCCATTGAGAACGTCACGCGCTGCTCACGGTGACTGCCAGCAAACAATTTATCAGCGTATCGCTGTTTTAATCCCATAAAAAAAGCGGCATCGCTGCCGCTTTTCAGATTACGCGTTTTTTGCCAGCGCGTTAGGGTTGAGGTTAAGTTTCTGATAACTCTCTACCCACTGATGATACTTATCCGCATTTTCCCACAGTCGGGTATGAACACGGGCCAGTACCACCGGATCGCTGATTAACTGCAGTCGCTGCTCGCGGCCCAGTTTATCCGGTGCATCGCTCAGTGCCTGATCCACACGACGGTCGCGTGCATAGTCCAGCAGCTGACTCTGCTTGTGGCGCGATGTCGCCAGTGCCGTTGCGAGTGCGTTAAACGCTGGATGGAACAGGGCATGCATAAAGCCATTTTCCAGCGCACGTTCGCGGTTTAGCAGCACATAACGATCGGTATCCACCAGCTCCTGCGGCGGCGAGTACTCTTCCGGGATCAGGAACAATTTGGCTTTCTTGCTCTTAAGACCCAGTGTTGAGCGGCTCGACATCACAGAAACAAACGGAGACAGAATCAGCGAGAAGACAATCGGGGCCAGCCACCACAGGAAGTTAAGATCCAGCAGTCCCATACCCGTTGCCCACACCAGACCCAATGCCATCTGCGAACCGTGACGTTTAAATGCCTCGCTCCACGGCGTCGCATCGTCATCACGTTGCGGAGAGTTCCACACCACTTCCCAGCCGAGGAAGGCACTGACAACAAACACCGTATGGAACAGCATACGTACCGGCGCCAGCAGCACTGAGAACAGCGTTTCCAGCACCAGTGAAGCCAGCAGGCGCAGAGGACCTCCGTAGGCTTTTGACCCTTTGAACCAGATCAACACCACACTCAGCATCTTCGGCAGGAACAACAGCACCATGGTGGTCGAGAACAACGCTATTGCCAGCTCGGGACGCCACTGCGGCCAGACCGGGAACAGCTGCCGTGGCTGCAGGAAGTAGGTCGGTTCCATCAGCGTATGCACCACCTGCAAGGCAGTTGAAAGCGCCAGGAACATAAACCACAGCGGAGCAGACAGGTAGGACATCACACCGGTCAGGAATACCGCACGGTGTACCGGGTGCATCCCTTTTACCAGGAACAGGCGGAAGTTCATCAGGTTACCGTGACACCAGCGGCGGTCACGCTTCAGCTCATCCAGCAGGTTCGGTGGCAGCTCTTCATAGGATCCCGGCAGGTCATAGGCAATCCAGACGCCCCAGCCAGCACGACGCATCAGCGCAGCTTCCACAAAGTCATGGGACATGATCGACCCGGCAAAAGAGCCCTCACCCGGTAACGGAGCCAGTGCACAGTGCTCAATAAAGGGTTTTACGCGAATAATGGCGTTGTGACCCCAGTAGTGAGATTCGCCCAGTTGCCAGAAGTGAAGACCGGCCGTAAACAGCGGACCGTATACACGCGTGGCAAATTGCTGACAGCGCGCATACAGCGTATCCATACCCGATGCTTTCGGCGAGGACTGGATGATCCCGGCATTCGGGTTAGCATCCATCATGCGTACCAGACCGGTGAGACACTCACCGCTCATAACGCTATCCGCATCCAGCACGACCATGTAGCTATAGTTGCTGCCCCAGCGACGGCAGAAGTCATCGATGTTGCCGCTTTTACGCTTCACACGACGACGACGACGGCGATAGAAAATCTTGCCTGCACCGCCAACATCCCGCACCAGCTCCATCCAGGCTTTCTGCTCGGCAATGGCGATATCCGCATCGTAACTGTCGCTGAGGATGTAAACGTCAAAGTGTTCAGCGTTACCGGTGCGAACCACGGATTCCCATGTCGCACGCAGACCGGCGTAAACACGCTCAACGTCTTCATTACAGATCGGCATAATCAGCGCAGTACGATGTTCCGGATTTAGCGGCTCATCTCCGACCGTTGAATAAGAGATACTGTATTTGTCACGTCCAATCAGCAGCTGCAGGAAGCCCATCAGTGCTGTCCAGAAGCCAGCAGAGACCCAGCAGAAGAGTATGGCGAACAGGAACAGGATACCGGTCTGCAATAAGTAAGGCAGAATCTGCATCACTGACTGCTGCCAGTTCTGATTGATCATCTCCATCGGATCCAGAAGCGTCCAGCCCTGATAAGGCAGAATACTCTTCATGTACCAGGTGGCGACCACCGTCTGAAATATGGTCAGGATCAGCAGGATGTAGCGACGAATTGAACCGACATGACGCCACTTCTCTTCGGCACGACGCTCTTCCGCATTGGCATAACGCGGAACCGATTTGTGTCCACGCAGTGAGTCCCAGGCACGGGCGACCGGGTTGGTCCGCCACGCTTCCGGGAACATCAGTGAGCGTTTGACCTTCGGCATCGCTTTCAGCGTGGTGCGGTCGAGATAATCTTTGCCCAGCTGCTGACCGTCGGCCAATGAATCAGGCCAGGCCATTTCAACCCGCGATGAGACCGATTTTAACGGCGCATCATCCGGACGATCACTGGCTGCGACATCCCTTCCCAGCGTATCATGGATGAAGTGGAACTCGCCGGCATTCTGCAAGGAGACGCTCAGGCGTGCCTTCCCTGCCGCATCCAGCGGCAGAGATTCCACATAACGTTGAGGTGTAAAAGTCGATTTATTCATTGGCAGGTAACTGATAGCTCCAGGTTTCCGTCAATGTCTTGTCGCCGCTTACCAGGGCCGCACGCATTTCCGTGGACTGTTTGGCATCTTTCACACGCAGACGCAACACCAGACGCCAGCCTTTGGTGACCGGGTTATAACGTACGCTCTGCTCAACCACATCAGCATTTTTACCGACGCTGACCTGAGGTGCCACCTGACTGTTTTCCGCCATCTTACTCATGTCTTTACCCACGAAGTCGATGGTGAAAGCCACGGTGCCATCCGGCTGACGCACCAGATTAGATTGCTTCACGTCACCCGCTGAACGCAGGGTATTTTTGACCCAGGCGGTATCATCGGAGTGCAGCTGGTTTTCGTCGCGCGAGAAGTGCAGACGATATTTGAAGTTCATCTCTTTACCAGGCTCTGGCAGCGTCTCTGGCGTCCAGAAAGCAACGATGTTGTCGTTGGTTTCATCTGCCGTCGGGATTTCAACCAGTTCAACCCGGCCTTTACCCCAGTCGCCGATTGGCTCAACCCAGCCGCTTGGACGCAGGTCATAGCGGTCGTCCAGATCCTGGTAGTTGTCAAAGTCACGCCCACGTTGCAGCAGACCAAAACCTTTCGGATTCTCAATGGTGAACGTGCTCACCGCCAGATGACGCGGGTTATTCAGCGGACGCCAAATCCACTCTCCGTTGCCATTATGGATAGAGAGTCCATCAGAGTCGTGCAGTGCCGGACGGAAGTTGTTCACCGTCGACGGCTGGTTCTGACCAAACAGGAACATACTGGTCAGTGGTGCGATCCCCAGTTTGCCGACGTTATCACGCAGGTAAACTTTAGACTGCACATCAACCGTTGACGCTTCACCCGGATGCAGCACAAAGCGATACGCGCCCGCCGCACGCGGCGAATCAAGCAGTGCGTAGATCACCAGCTGCTTGTCCTGCGGTTTAGGACGCTGAATCCAGAATTCTTTGAAACGCGGGAACTCTTCACCGGATGGCAACGCCGTATCGATGGCAAGGCCACGCGCCGACAGGCCATAAACCTGGCCAGCACCGATCACACGGAAGTAGCTTGCACCCAGGAAGCTGGCGATCTCATCGTTTTTACCCTTGTTGTTGAGTGGGTAAAGCACTTTGAAACCCGCAAATCCGAGGTTTTTTACCGCTTCTGCGTCATGTTTTACGTTACCGAAATTAAAATAGTCGGGGTTGTATTTAATCTCGCGTACCGCGCTGCCCGTCACTTCGTTGATCTGCACCGGGGTATCGAAATACATGCCCTGATGATAGAACTCCAGCTTGAATGGCGTGCGCAGTTTGCCCCAATACGCTTTATCGTGGTTAAACTGGATCTGCTGATAATCAGCAAATTTCATTTCACGAAATTGAGAGGGTAAATTGCTTTTAGGCGCTTCAAAGCTTTTCCCTGCCAACGCTTTGGCTTGTTTGGCTACATCATCGATGTTAAACGCCCAACTGTTATTGGCGTACAACGCCAGCAGAACTGCAGTACCAATCCAGCGTACCTTCATCAGTCCGGCTTTATTTTTTTCTTTAGTCGGCACATCCCCCCCTTTCGTGTGCTTAAATCAAACCCGTTTATCTTAAAGGATTATTCGGTTTTCCGACAGCTTATGCGCAACATTGTTCCCGCATTTCGTCTGGGTTAACGCTACTTTTAGGACAATTAGACACTACGGATTCCACTGATAGTATACCTGGTTTATCCCAGGTAGACTTTTCACAGAACATAATCCGGTTTCAGGGTGAAACCGGCCATACGTACTAACGAACTGGAACTTTATGAGTACTGTAAAACCTGAACGTGAATACTTTCTTGATTCCATACGCGCGTATCTGATGTTACTGGGGGTACCTTTTCATGTTTCCCTCATTTACTCCGCGCAAAAATGGGCCGTCAACAGTCATGAGGCCTCGTTATGGCTGACGCTGCTGAATGACTTTATTCATGCATTTCGTATGCAGGTGTTTTTTGTCATTTCAGGATACTTCTCCTACATGTTGTATCTGCGCTATCAGCCACGTCGCTTCCTGAAAGTGCGTCTGGAGCGTGTGGGGATCCCGCTACTCACCGCCGTTCCGCTGCTCACGCTGCCGCAATTTTTCATGCTGAAGGCCTGGACAGATAAGCTGGCTGACTGGCCGCGATTCACGCCGTACCAGAAATTCAATAACCTGATGTGGGAGCTGATTTCACACCTGTGGTTCCTGGTGGTGCTGGTGATGCTGACCACGCTCGGCATGGTCACGTTCCGCTGGTTGCGCGATCAGCACCGCACCATTGATTATACGCGGGTGGGCTGGGGAGCGTTGACCGCGGGTGTACTGACATGGGCGCTGGTGTGGTGTGTGTTCCGCCGTCTGGTGTTTATATTCCAGCCAGCCTGGCTGATGGATGGCTTATTCAGCATTGTGGTTATGCAAACGCTTTTCTATCTGCCGTTCTTTATGCTGGGGGCGCTGGCATGGAAACATCCGCCGCTGAAGCAGTTGTTTGTGCGGTTTAATCCGGTGATGTGGATCGGCGCGGTGGTGATGTTTGTTGCCTACTGCACAAATCAGCGTCTCAGCAGCGGCGATGGCTGGTTATATGAGCTGGATGCGATTATCACCACGCTGATGGGTCTCTGCATGCTGAACGTCTGCTTCTGCTTTGGTCATAAGCTGCTGAATTCGCATTCGCCACGCATCATGTATCTGGTGAATGCGTCGCTGTTTATCTATCTGGTGCACCATCCGCTGACGCTCTTGTATGGTATTTATGTCACACCACGGATTGAAAACAACACGCTGGGCTTCTTTGTGGGCCTGCTGATGGTGTTTGGCATCGCGTTTCTGCTGTATGAGATTCACCTGCGCATCCCGCTGCTGCGTTTCCTGTTCTCGGGGAAATTTGAGCGTAAACAAGCACAATGACAGGCGATCACTGATCTCAGGCCATCAGTGAGGTCAGGCTATAAACGATGTGTCTCACAGACCGCTTAAGCGTTTAAAGCGATGGGAGCATACACACGTAGCAAAGCATAGCGGGCCAGGGACACAAACGTCGGGAGCGTTTTTGAACAACGCAACGCGTTGGCCCGGCAACGGGCGCACCTCAGAGATGAGGTGCGTAATCGCCCGCGCTGAGCGAGCCATGGATGGCGGGTTTTGCGCCTTTGCGGAGGGCGTATGCTTCCTGAGCCAGCCCTGTACCCAGGCAAGGTCCTGTTTACAGCAGCCACTCAATCGGCAGTCGCCACACCAGCCTTACCTGAAGACGTTGCCACCACGAGCAACCCGGTTCGTGTTTATGCACAATCTGCTGCGGCTCATCCGGATACTCCAGCCAGTTAACCCTTCCCCACTTATCCAGCCGCAGCGTCCATGCCCGATCGCGCATCGAGTGGCTGAAACGCTGATGCGTCTCTGCGGCCAGCGCCGCACTCTCAATGACCAGCCCCATCTCGGTATTCAACACGGCAGAACGCGGATCGAAGTTAAACGAACCGATAAACAGCGTCTGTTGATCTACCGAAAAGGTTTTGGCATGCAGGCTGGAGCCCGAGTTACCGGTTAATCCCCGGTCGTGCGGGGCATCAGGCACGCCCGCCTGTGGTTTAAGTTCATAGAGCGCGATGCCGTGACGCAGCAGTTTTTTGCGCCACTTAGCATAGCCGGCATGGACAATTGAGACATCGTTGGCCGCCAGCGAGTTGGTCAGAATGGCAATTTTTACCCCTTTGCGCTTCAGCGCCAGCAACTGAGCGACGCCAGCGCGTGTCGGCACAAAATAGGCAGAGATGATGTCGAACTGCTCCTGCGGCGTACCAATCACCTCCATCATCCGCTGCGGCAGCAGGCTTCTGGCGCGTGCTTTACCCAGTCCTTTACGCGGATCATCACTGAGCAGTCGCGCTTTCGCCCAGGTCAGGTCCAGCGTGCCCTCTTCCAGCTCCTGTAGCAGTGACGAATTTTCCAGCCGCTGAAGGTAACGCTGTACCGGTTCACTGTGACGCCATTCTGCTGGCAGGCTCACACTGTCCTCTTCGGATTCCTCTTCATCCAGCACCTGCTGCAGCTTTGATACCGGCTTACTGCGCCAGTAACGCTCAAAATCCTCTGCGACTTCTTTCACCACGGGGCCTATCGCCATCACGTCCAGATCGGCAAACAACGGTTCATTGCCGGTGCCGAAATATTCGTCGCCGATATTACGCCCGCCGACCACAGTCGTGACACCGTCCACGGTAAAGCTCTTGTTGTGCATGCGGCGATTCAGACGGGTAAAGTCAGTGAGATATCCCAGTGCGCGCAGGGTACGAAACGAGAAGGGATTAAACAGCCGCACTTCAATGTTGGGATGGCGATTAAGCTGGGCGAGCGTATCGTCCAGGCCCGGCGTATTGTTGTCATCCAGCAGCAGCCGCACTTTCACGCCACGACGGGCCGCCTCCAGCACCGCGCTGAACAGCAACCGTCCCGACAGATCGTTTTGCCAGATGTAGTACTGAATATCGAGTGAACGTTCCGCTTTTTGCATCAGCAGATAGCGTGCGGCAAAGGCATCCAGCCCGTCGCTCAGCTGATGGACACCGCTCATTCCCGGATGACGCTGACACTCTGGCTCCAGCTGCGTTTCCAGCCAGCTGGTACGTTCCGATGACTGGGAGAGCTCAAACGCTTCGGTCATGACAATTCCCTGTAAAATGCAGTTATTTTTTATTATTCCCCGGCCCGCCCTCTGACACCATACCTCTGTTCCGAATGCGTGGGCAGTTATGGGCGTTTTTTAGTCTAGACTTAACCGGACGATCTGTGACCGGCATTAACCCGGCAGGAGAGGAATATGTCTCATCAATCCCTTACAGATGCCCGCCAGCGCTACCATCCCAGCCTGTTTCGCAGCTTTTTTCAGGGCAGTTTTCCCTGCTCCACCGCCTGCCGTACACCGGGTAAACGGCTCGATATGGTTTTCAGCAGTGGCCACGATATGCTGCTGGAAAAAGATTATGCTGCCCTGACTGAACAGCATCTGCTCACCGCCCGTGACGGTGCACGCTGGCATCTGATTGAAAAGATCCCCGGCCAGTATGACTGGCAAAGTTTTCTGCCGATGATAGAAGCTTCACAGCGTCAGCAGATGGAGATCATCTGGGAGCTGGCGCACTTTGGTTATCCCGATCATCTTAATATCTGGAAAGCCGAATTCGTTGAGCATTTTAGTCGTTTCGCCCGTGCGATGGCACAACTGATGCGCGATCAGGGCATCGAACGCCCCTTCTTTACGCCGGTAAATCAAATTTCATTCTGGTCATGGGCTGGAGCCGATGTGGCCTGGTTCAATCCCCATGCCGCTAATCGCGGTAAAGAACTGAAGCGACAGCTGATCCGTGCCTCGCTGGCAGCGATTCACGCCATTCGCGAAGTCTATCCGGAAGCACGTTTTGTTCTGACCGATCCGCTGGTACAGATTGCCCATCATCCCGATAATCCAGACAGCAAACCTTACGCGGATGCGCAGCATCAGGCGCAGTTCGAGGCCTGGGATATGCTGGCCGGTCGCGTTGATAAAGAGTTAGGCGGCAGTGAAGATTGCCTGGATATCCTGGGCCTGAACTACTATCCCGATAACCACTGGTTTTTCCCCGACCAGCCGATGTCACTGGAGGATCCGGCACGAACTCCACTGCACATTTTGCTGGCGCAGTGCTGGCAACGCTACCAGCGCCCGATGTTAATTGCCGAAACCGGCGCAGAGGGTGACGCGCGCGCCCCCTGGCTGCAGGAGATCAGTGAAAACGTGGCGGTAGCGCTGGATCACGGCATTGCAGTGGAGGGCATTTCGCTCTATCCGGTGGTGGAGTATCCCGCCTGGGCTGACGACCGGCGTTCACCCGGTCCGCTGCTGGGATTAGCTGATCCTAATGGCAACCGCAAGCTGCATGAAGCGCTGGCGCTGGTTCTGCGCAGTCAGCAGATTAAGTTCACCACTCGTAACGCATAATCAGGCATGCTGAGAAGGATGGTTCTTCGGGTAACAGGAGCGAACATCAAGAGAGGGATCGGCAGGATGACGAACGTCGGTCAGCCAGACCATGGTAAACAGGAAAGTGACCCCGATCAGGCAGGCCGCCAGCAAACCGATAATTGCGATTAATTTGTCATCTCCGGAGTCCATCGCCTTCTCCTTATGCCATCCGACGAATCCCTGGGCGTGTCAGCTCATCCAGAGCGTAACTATCAGGACAAAGATTATAAGCGTTACCGAGGTCACCGCAAGCACCACTATCGCAAAGTGCGCATCGTCAAGTGACTGGCGAATTGGCTCATCGTGATCGTCGGGTGGCAAGGGCAAAGACATAACTATCCTGTGGAAAATAGGGCCGCAGGGCGTAATGCGGTGAGTGACAGTGTAAATGAAAGGTTGTTTATCGTCCGGTTTTTTCGTTCGGAAAATAAACTGGCCCGTGTCAGTACCGCACGGACCGGATATCAGACGCCGCGCCAGCGTCTGAAGATCAGAGATGTGTTAATGCCACCAAAGGCAAAATTGTTGCTCTGGATATAGTCGGTTTCAATCTCTCGCGGCTCACCCATGATGTAATCCAGCTGACCGCCATCAGCGGCCGGTTGCGTCAGGTTAAGCGTGGGCGCAAACCACCCTTCCCGCATCATCTCAATGCTCATCCAGGCTTCCAGCGCCCCGCAGGCACCCAGCGTATGGCCAAAATAGGATTTCAGAGAGGAGATCGGCGTTGACTCGCCAAACACCGCTGCCGTCGCCAGACTTTCTGCCATATCACCCCGCTCAGTGGCCGTGCCGTGCGCATTCACATAACCGACTTCTGATGCGGTAATACCGGCGCTCTGCAATGCCCGCTCAATGCAGATCTGCATGGTTTCCCGCTGCGGCTGCGTGATATGGGCGGCATCGCAGTTGGTGTGGAAGCCCGTGATTTCAGCATAAATCGTGGCACCACGCGCCAGGGCATGATCCAGCGACTCCAGGATCAACGTGCCGGCCCCTTCGCCAATCACCAGGCCATCGCGTTGCTGATCAAAAGGCGCTGGCGTGGTGTGTGGCGCGTCATTGCGCTGGCTGGTTGCAAAGAGGGTATCGAACACCGCCGCTTCGGACGGACAGAGCTCCTCCGCGCCACCCGCCACCATCACCGTCTGATATCCATGACGAATCGCCTCCCAGGCATAGCCAATGGCCTGGCTGCCTGACGTACAGGCGCTGGAAGTCGGGATCACCCGGCCACGCAGGCCGAAAAAGAGCCCGGCATTCACGGCGGTGGTATGCGGCATCATCTGCACGTACGTCGTGCCGGTAATATTGTTGGTGTGCTTTTCGGTCAGCATGGTGGCGAACTCGCTGACCGGCCCGGTGCTGCCGGTAGAGGAGCCGTAGGCGATGCCCGTCTCTCCGCAGGTCAGCACCGGATGGTCAATCAGCCCTGCCTGGGTCAGCGCCAGTTCGGTGGCACGCGTTGCCAGCAGCGAAACGCGGCCCATGGCGCGGATACGCTTGCGGGTATAATGCGCAGGCAGTTCAAAGTTATCCACGGGCGCGCCGAGCAGGGTATGCAGTCCGTCATAGATCTGCCACTCCGGCATAAAGCGTACCGCGTTGCGCCCGGCACGAATACGCGCCGAAACCTCAGCCCAGGATTCACCAAAAGCCGTTACGCCGCCCATACCGGTTACGACCACCCGCTGGATCACAGCATGCCTCCATTAATTGAAATCACCTGACGCGTTACGTAACCGGCGATATCGGACATCAGATAGCTCGCCAGTCCGGCGACTTCGTCGGCCGTGCCCATGCGCTTCATCGGCACGATCTTCATCGCTTCTTCAATCACCTGAGGTTCGAGCCCCTCCATGCCGGTATCAATCAGACCGGGCGCGATGCAGTTAACGGTGATTTTGCGTTTAGCCAGTTCAATCGCCAGCGCCTTGGTGGCCCCGATAATGCCCGCTTTCGCCGCGCTGTAGTTGACCTGACCGCGATTGCCCATCATCCCGGAGACCGAAGAGAGGGTAATAATGCGACCACCGCGGCGCAGGCCGATCATCGGCATCACGCAGGGCTGGATAACGTTGTAAAAACTGTCGAGGTTGGTGTGGATGACACTGTCCCACTCCTCATCCGTCAGGGCGGGAAACGCTGCATCACGGGTGATGCCAGCATTGCTCACCACGCCATAGTAGGCCCCGTGTTGCGCAATATCCGCTTCCAGCGCGGCACGGGTGGCTGCCCGGTCAGCCACATCAAATCCCAGCACACGACCACTGCCGCCTGCAGATTCGATCTGCTGCAGGCACTGCTCAGCCCCCGCGCGGTCGCGGTTAAAATGAACGATAACCTGATAGCCATCCTGGGCGAGACGCAGCGCAATCGCGCGGCCAATGCCTTTACTGGCGCCCGTGACTAATACCGACTTTGTCATGGCTGATTTCCTTGTGACATTAATTGCTTTAACTCTGTTTCATTGGGTTGCCAGGTGTTGAGACGACCGCTGGCAAGCCGTTGCGGGCCGTAACAAATATCGCCCTCAAAGCTGCCCATACGGTCATCGCGCATCAGCAACGTCATTCTGATATCCAGAGTGACGTTCGCGGGAAAGTACGGCTGTTCTGCCCGCCAGCCGCGTCCACCCAGCAGCATGCCGGGCGGGATAAGGGTTGCGCCACCCTGCTTTGCATGCCAGCCCGACCAGACGCCTACGGTTTGAGCCATCATCTCGACGCCAAACCAGGCAGGCAGTTCGCCCTGTGGGGTCAGAAACGGCGCCAGTACGCCATCGGCACAGGTCGATACCTGACAGTGAACGTGCTCTTCATCAACGGCAATCAGCTGATCAAGCAGTAGCATCGGTGCAGCATGCGGCAGCCAGAGTGCCGCGGGAGAATTAATGTCCATCAAGGCGTCCCAGAATCAGGCAGGTGTTGTTGCCACCAAAGGCGAATGAATTAGAGGCGATGACCGGCCGTTGCAGCGCCTGTGGCTGTAACAGCAATCCGCAATCCGGCAGCGTCTCATCCTGCGCCGCCGCGCTAAAATCCTGCGCAGGCAGCGGCAGATTGTTCTGCAGGATCAACGCGCTGAGCGCAGCTTCGCACACGCCCGCCGCGCCGAGCGTATGGCCGGTCAGATGTTTGGTTGAGCTGCATGGCACCGCATTGCCAAACAGACGATGAATCACGGCGGCTTCCATCTGATCGTTCAGCGGCGTGGCTGTGCCATGCAGATTGATATAACCCACCTGCTGCGGCAACAGATTCGCCTGTTGCAGCGCCATTTGCATCGCCCGTTCAGCGCCTTCGCCCTGCGGATGAGGCGCAGACATGTGCCAGGCGTCGGAGGATTCACCCGCACCCAACAGCGCCAGCGGCTGCGGTTCCCGCGTCAGCAGCATCAGCGCGGCTCCTTCGCCAATCGAGATGCCGTCACGCTCGCGGCTGAACGGCGCGCAGCGACGCTCAGAGAGCGATTCCAGACTGTCGAAACCGTTGATCGGCATCCGACTCAGCGAGTCTGCACCGCCCACCAGCGCGACATCCGCCAGCCCTGCCGCGATCAGCCGCTCACCACTGATAATGGCGCGGGCGCTGGAAGAGCAGGCGGTAGAAATGGTATAGGCCGGGCCATCGAGCTGCAGGTAGTGCGCCAGAAAACGTGACGGATCGCCAAGCTCCTGCATCTGGTAGTGATAATCGGGCTGGCCGCCGCAAATCTGCTGATCCCCCTCATCCACCCCCGAGGTGCTGGTCCCCAGTACAATTGCCACTCTGCTGGCGCCATAGCGTGCAATCGCCGCGTCAAGCGTCGGACGGATTTGTATCAGCGCGGCCAGCAGCAGCTGGTTGTTTCGGGTGTTATGCGCGCTAAGGACAGCAGGAATCGCTGGCAGCTCACCTTCAACTCTGCCAAGCCAACAGGCGCGATCACCGCTCAGCCAGCCATGACGCAACTGCATACCGGGTGCCTCACCTTTTTTCAGGCTGGCCGCAATCTGCTGGCTGTCATTTCCCAGGGCATTCAGCATGCCGATAGCAGAGATATAAATCATGAGGCGTCCAGATGTTGAATGCGGATCTGATAGCCAAAGGCATGCTGCAGAATGCTGACTGGCTGGCGCTGATTATCCCGTTGCAGATAATCAATCTCCGTTACCAGCTGGTTATCGGCATCCATTAGCTGGCGCTTTAATCCCTTATCCTGCAGCTTCCAGCCTGGCGGCAGATGTTTTTGCCAGGCATCCAGCGGCCAGTAGCTGAGCATGATGTCTGCCAGTACCTGACTCGCGGGCGGCATCTGCGGCAGCGGCATCAACTGCTGGGTATGAATACCGCTGGCATCATAGCGCAGACTGAAGAGTCGAATACCCACTGAAGAGAGCCCCGCCAGATCAATTTGCTGTTCATCAGCACTGAGCAGCACCAGCAGTGACTGACTCTGACCTTTAACCTGGCCGGTCAGCAACTGCTGCTGTTGAAAGGCGGGACGGATGCCTGGCGGCGGCAGCGTCACCTTCACGCCCGGTTTCAGCCAGGCGGTGGGACGTCTGCTGTCGGGTGCCGGTCCGGCACAGGCGCTGAGCAGCAGAGCCGTCAGCAGAATACAGGCGGCGCGGATCATCGTTTACTCCTTGATCGGGTGGGTCGCATCGCCAGCGGTGACAGCAGGAAAGCGCTGAAGATGCCGCTGCATAATACGGTGCCAAAACTGGCAATCGCGCTGGTGCTGCTGAATACCAGCATGCCCAGCGTCAGTAAGGTGGTGATCATCGCCAGCGATACCGCCAGCAACGAAGTCATTGGTGTACCCTGTGGGTTGCTGAAAAAGAGCGTGTAGTTAATGCCGATCCCCAGCACCAGAATCAGCGCCAGCAGCGCAAACAGGTTCAGCGATGCGCCGATCCAGCCCAGCGTTGCCAGCGCCATCGCCAGCGACAGCACCGACGGCAGCGCGCTGCGTAAGCCCGCCTTTAATCCCAGCCGCAGTACAAAACTCAGTGTGATCAGCAGCAGCGCCAGTGCCAGTAATCCGCCGAGCAGGGTGCGCCAGAAGCTGAACAGCGCATCGTAACTCGCCTTGCGATCGATCCAGCTGACGCCAGGATGCTGCTTAGCCAGCTCTGCGAGTGCGGCGCTGTTTTTTACGCCGCTGGTGGGGATCAGAACACCGCTCTGCCCGTCCGGCAGCGTCAGCCACAGCAGACGCCAGCCCTCACTCAGCGGACCCGACAGCCAGGCATCGGGTGTTACCGGCATTGGCGTCAGATCTGGCGCGGCAAGGGCAATTCCCGCCTGCTGCAGGCGGGCCGTAATCGTCGGAACGGCCTGTTTCAGCAGCTGCAGATCCTGCTGTTGCTGCGCCAGCGACTTCAGCGGCAGCAGACGATAATGTTGCAGCCAGCCCTGCTGCTGTGCCTGATGGAGATCCGGTGCCAGTTTTTCCAGCCGCTGCAGCGTCTGCTGAGCATCATCGCCCCAGACCACAAACCAGGTCTGATCGGCACGCTGGCCGGTCAGAGTAGCGAGCTGGCGATCCTGTTCAAGCAGCTGTGCGGGGGCACTTTGCAGATGCGCGATGTCATCATCTACCTTTAACTGAGCGATTCCGGTCAGGGCGAAGATGGCCATCAATACAGGTAATCCGACACGCAACCCGCGCTGGCGACGCCAGGCGGCAAGCCAGCGCGCCAGCGGCACCATCAGCGGCACCGGACGCACCGGTAATCCACGTACCAGCAACGGCGTGATCAGAATTACCGTCAGACAGGATGCGGTTAATCCGCTGGCGGCAAACACCGCCAGCTGACGCAGTCCGGGGAAGGGCGCGAGCAGCATCAGCAGCCAGGCAATCGCGGTGGTCGCAAGCGCCAGTAGCAGCGTACCGCGGACTTTGCGGAGGCTCTGCCACGGTGACTGCTGTTCGCCGTGAACCATACGCTCAGTGAGATAATAGAGCGTGTAATCCGCCGAGATGCCGACAATACTCAGACTCATCACCAGCGTCATCAGATGCAGCTCACCGAAGCAAAGCAGCGTCACCACTGTGCCTGCCATCGCGCCTACCGCCACAGACGTCACCGTCAGCAGCAATGGACGCAGTGATCGGAAGACCAGCAGCACCAGCAGGACGACGCCACCCAGCGTTACACTCCCCAGGGTTTTAACATCGTGCTGCGCACGCTGGCTGGCGTTGTCGCTGAACAGGACAGTACCCCGCGTCAGCAGTTTCGCCTGCGGCCAGCGGCTTTTAAGCTGCTGCTCCAGCGCGCTAAGCCGGGTCACCAGCGCATGGCTCTGCTGCATACTGAAAGCATTGTTCGCCAGTTCGCCATGCAGAAAATACCACTGCTTACCCTGCTCGTCTTTTACGGTCAGCCAGCCATCATGCAGCGTCATACGTCCGGCATTCTGAGCCAGCGCCAGCTGTGAACCGCGCACCAGCATCAAAGGATCGCCCTGCAACTCTCTGCTGCTGACGCCCGAGAAGGCTGAAAAAAGCTGCGCCAGCAGCCAGTCTGCCTGCGCCTCACCCCCGTTCTGCAAGCGGCTGCGTGTCGACTCATCAAGCAGACCATTGCGGTGTTGCCAGGCGAAACGGCCCCACTGATGCTGCTGCTGTGCATCAAGATCGCCCTGCACAAGCTTCAGGTCAGGCAGCGCACGCAACTGCGCCAGCCACCAGGCAGCGACCTGCGGATCGTCCTGCTCACCGGGTGAAACCAGCCACACCATCTGGCGATCCAGCCGCTGCATAAAAGCCTGCTGTAGCGCAGGCGGTGCTGCGCCCAGATTCTGTTGCGGCAGCAAAGCCAGCACGCTGCTGTTGAGCTGGCTGCGTGGCAACAGAAAAGCGAGCGCCGCCGCCAGCAGCAGACAGATGGCCAGCCACAGGATCGCCAGCAGCCGATCGTTACGGCCCGGCAAAACGTGCCTGCTCCTCGTCGCTTAACTGCGGCGGTTCAATGCGGGTATTACTGAGCTGAATCTCGGTTTTATCGCCCTGCTTATCATCCAGGTTGATGCTGTCCAGGAAGGTATTACCCGCCAGCGAGATACGGTTGAAGATTTTGTTGAGCGGCGCAGCTTTGGGCGTCAGGTCCAGCGTCCAGGCGCCGTTGCCACGATCGCTGAAGGCCACGCTGAAATTTTCGTTAAGGACCTTCTGGTCAGCCTGGAACAGCGCCCGCAGCAAATGATTGAACTGGAACATCTGCGGATTGCTGTCAGCGGTGATCACCTGGGGCTTCTGGCCGTTAAGGCTTTGCACCATGCGCTTATCATCCAGCAGCAGTGTCATCACAAACGGCGTCCGCTGATGCCACCATAACCCCTGCTCACGGGCGATCAGCATTTGACCGTGCGACACCAGCGGCTGACGCATACCTGAAATGGTGCGCGTCTGGGTAAAGTCGGCCCGGATCACTGGCTGGCTGGCAAAACGCTGCTGCAGCTGATCCAGTGTGACTGCGCTGGCCGCACTGGCCCACAATAGCAGGCCGGTAAGCACTATTTTCAGCATCCTTTTACTCCTAAACGTTCCAGTAAAATATCGGGCGAAACAAAGCACAGCGCCTGACTCTCCTGCTCAACCGCAACCTGCAGCGTATGCGCTTTAGTGGTGATCTGATCGGCCGCGTTTCGCACCTCATAGTCGATGCGCAGGCGGTTCTCATATTCTGTAATCCGGGCACTGACGCGAATTGTCTCTTCACAGCGCAGGGGATGGCGATATTTAACCCGGGTATCGACCACCGGCCAGACGTAGCCACTGGCAGCCATCTCGGCATAACTGTAATTGATGCTGCGCAGCAGGGCTTCGCGTGCCACTTCGAAGAAGCGGAAATAGTTACCGTGCCAGACCACACCCATGGGATCACAGTCGTGGAATGAAACAGTCAGCACGACTTCAGCATGATGTTCAGTCATGGTCAGACTCCTTGTGGTGCGCCTGGTGATCAGGCAACGTCCAGAAATCGAAAAAGTTGAACCAGTCCAGCGGGGCCAGCAGCGCATAATGCGCCAGCCGTTGCGCATAGCGATCGACCACCTGTTGCAGCGCCTGCTGACGTTGTGCACGGGGCAGCAGCAGCGGATCGGCAAACGGCTCACAGTGGATAAGCAGTTTACCCTGTTGCCGCAGGGCAAACATGAGCAGCACCGGACAGCGTAACGCAGCCGCCAGCACAAACGGCCCCTGTGGAAACGGTGCTGCCCGACCCAGAAAATCGCTCCAGATGACCCGACGCTCGCCGCCGCGTTGCGGATTGACCGCCGTACGATCCCCGACAATCGCCACCCATTCGCCCGCATCCAGCTTCTGTTGCAGCAGGATTGCTGTCTCCGGCCCGATATCACTGACCGGCATCAGATTGACCCCCGCCTGCGGGGCGATAGTTTCCAGTACCGCCCGAAAGCGCCGGGCATTGTCGGTAAACACCAGTGCATTAATCACCAGTCCGCTGACCTGCTGCGCCATCGCGCGACAGGCTTCAATGTCGCCAAGATGGGAGGCCAGGATCAGCTTGCCCTGGGGTGTGGGTGCGCGGATTATCGCTTCTGCGCCCGGCGCGAAATCGATATCCCGTCCCCAATGCAAATCCCCGCGCCAGCTGGCGACTTTATCCAGCATCGCCCCGGCGAAGCGCAGAAAATGGCGGTAGCTGTTAAGCCGCGGCGGTAATGCAACCTGCCGCTGCTGTGCGGCGACGGTGACCTGCACCAGCCATTGCCGTGAAGCGCTTCGCGCGCGCTGACCGCTCAGCCAGTAGACCGCGACGACCGGCCAGAGCAGCAGCGTAAAGGGCAGCCGCCCGCCATAGCGATACACCGCCAGCATAAAACGTAATCCCCACTGTCCGCGCCGCTCCGTTTCCACAGACCAGTGTGTTGGCGCGTTACGCATCGCCAGCAGACGCGGGATCCGCGGCAGCATGCCGAAGAACAGACGGGTATGCATCCAGGAGATGCGCAGATTGTCGTAGAGCGCATCGAAGTGCGACAGCCCGCTGGCGGGATAGGTGACGCGGGTCGGGATAAAGCGACTGCGTATGCCCTGCCAGTAGAGCCGCACCATGATCTCAGTATCGAAATCCATGCGCTGACCGATGGCACGGCGATCGCACAGCGCCAGCGTAGGGGCCAGCGGATAGACACGAAAGCCGCACATGCTGTCGCGGATCGACAGCGACAGCGTTTCAATCCAGACCCAGAAGTGTGTGATATAGCGACCGTAAAGACGTGATTTAGGGATCGAATCGTCATAAATCGGCTGTCCGGAGATCAGCGCGTCGGGATAGCGCTCAGCTTCCGCCAGCATCAGCGGCAGATCTTCTGCCTGATGCTGACCGTCCGCATCAAGCTGCACGGCATGGGTGAATCCGCGTGCCGCCGCAGCGCGCAGACCATGAATCACCGCCGCACCTTTACCCTGATTACTGTCGAGTCTCAGCACAGTGAGCTCTGCGGCGTACAGCGTCGCCAGCTGAAGCTGAGTCGCCGTGTCGCTGCCATCATCCACGACGATAACCGGCAGATTAAACGGTGCCAGCCGGGCCAGTACCGATGCCATCATCGCACCATGGTTGTAACACGGGATCACTACGCAAGGCGTAAACGGCAGGGTTAGCACAGCGTGATCTTCCCGATGCTGGCGCTCGGCTCGCCGTCGTGACTGAGCAGGCTGTAACGGAAACTCAGGCGCGACTTTTCAGCATCCCAGTCAAGACGCAGTTGCAGAAGTGAGTCAGGCAGCACCGGCTGCTGAAATTTGATGTTTTCAATGGCGGCAAACTGCTTACCCGGCGCGAGCAGTGACACGCCGTAGTGCATCACCCAGTCCAGTTGAGCCACGCCAGGCAGAATAGGCAGCGTCTGAAAGTGGCCCTGGAACCAGAACAGTCCGGCTTCAACCTGCAGAATCAGCGTGGCGCTGTCAGCCTGCAACTCCCGGCTTCGTTCAATCGGCAACATGAAAAAGTTCCTCTATTTGCGGCCAGGCGCGTTTACTTTGGGGGGTAACCGGAATGGTGGCAACAATCCGCCAGTAGCGCGGCATCGCCAGCGGTTCCAGCCAGCACTGCAGCTGGCGTTTCCATTGCTGTCTGTGCTGGTGCAGAGCCGCTTCATCCAGCGTGCTGGTGAGCGACAGCACGACGCCAATTGCCTGACGATCATGACGCGTGACCACCAGCGCCACGGCATCGTCAATTTCCGGCAGATCGGTCAGTCGGCGCTCTATCTCACTTAATGAGATGCGCTTGTCTCCAATTTTCACGATGCGATCGTGACGTCCTGCCAGCTGAAATCCGCCATCGGGCTGCATATTCAGGCGGTCGTCCAGCGCAAGGCCGTTATCACCCGCAATCAGCGGCGACCAGACCTGCCAGCGTTCGGGCGTCACCTGCTCAAGCCTGACGCCAGAAAAACTTCGCCACGGGGCATCGGCCCGATCGCACTGACGCCAGGCCAGAATGCCGGTTTCGGTGCTACCGTAGATTTCACTGACCGGGCAGCCAAAGCGCTGCCAGACCTGTTCTGCATCCGGCCCGCGCAGGGTGCCACCGGCAGAGACAATCAGTTCACAGCCGGGCGCGTCGAGCGTACTGTCCAGCCGCGATAAAAAAGCCGGGCTGCTGATAAAAGCATAGCGACAGTCGCGCGGGAGCTGGGCCAGCTGCTCGCCGTAGAACAGCGGCTGAGCGGAAAACGGCAGCCTGAGCGTCATTGGCAGGAAAAGTCGGAACGATAAACCGTAAAGATGCTGATGGCTGACCGAGGCAATCACCCTGCAGCCTTGCAGCTGTTCGCCCCACAGAGCGCTGAGCCAGCGGCTCTCCTGCTCCATCACCGTCAGTGACTTCACCACCTGACGCGGTGCGCCGGTGGACCCCGAGGTAAAGAGTATCAGCGCTGAGCTCGCAGGCAGTGGTGGCAGCTGGCCCCGGGCTTCTGCCTCATCCCACGTCAGCAGCGGCAGGCTGACCGCCAGCGGCATGTCGCACAGCACCCCATCAAGCTGCTCCTGCATCTCATTCAGTAGCGCGGCGCGGCTATGACCCGGCATCACCGGCGTTTTACTGGCATACCAGCAGGCCAGCAGCGCCACACAGAAACGATAACTGTCGTCAAAACAGAGCCCCCAGTGCGTGCCCGGCTGTGCCGCTAAGCGCAGGCTAAGTGCCTGCACCTGACGACGCATCGCGCCGAGCATCAAGGGTTGATCGCCTCGCCAGGCGACTTCACGATCGGCGCCTGTCAGCCACTCGGCCACGCTCATGCTTTTCGCCTCACACGCTGACGAACCAGCCACTCAGCGCCCATCAGCACGCCGATCAACAGGTAGCTGATGCCACCGTTCCACAGCGTCCAGAGCCGCAGATCGCCCTGCAGACAGGTATAGAACGCCATGCTGCCATTGCCGATAAAAAACAGGCACCAGATCTGCGTGACGCGACGGGTGTAAGGCACTGCGGCGGCAGGAAGTTCTGGCTCACGCAGCCGGGCAATACGCTCCACCAGCGGCATCGCGCTCCAGAGTGAAGCACCGAACACCAGCAGCATCGCCAGATTGACCGCCACCGGATACCACAGCAACAGATGCTGAGCGCGTAACAGCTGGCTGCTGATACAGAGCAGCGCGCCGAGCAGCGCCAGCCAGCCCATGACCGCGCCCAGCGCGTTCTGCTGACGACGCAGTTGCAGCCAGCGCAGGCCAAACAGCAGCGCCAGCAGCCAGAAGAGTCCCTGCCAGCGCGGCTGGGTCAGTGCCAGCCAGACCAGCAAGGGCCAGGCCAGCAGCGTAAGCAGATTGAGCAGATTGAGCAGGCGAAGCGTAGCAGCAGGCACGACGGATCAGGCGTCTTCGCGCATCAGTTGTTCCACCGCATCCACGACATCCTGCACAGTTCGGACCGCGCGGAAGATTTCCGGTTTGATTTTACGGCCGGTACGTTTTTGCAGGTGCACGACCATATCGACAGCATCAATGCTGTCGAGCTCGAGATCTTCATACAGACGCGCCTCGGGGTGGATATCCTCGGGCGCAATTTCAAACAGGCTGGTGAGCAGCGAAGTCACTTCCTGATAAATCTCTTCTTTGTTCATCATAAGATTGTCTCCGCTTTCAGCCGCGCTGTTGGTTGACGAACGCGGCCAGCGTCGCGACAGAGAAGAAGTGGGCACGCAGGGTTTCACTTTCCGCAGAGAGCGTCACGCCGTAGCGATTTTTCACTGCCAGGCCAAGTTCCAGTGCATCAATTGAGTCCAGCCCCAGCCCGTCGCCAAACAGGGCAGCGTCAGTCTCAATATCATCGGGGCTGAGATCTTCAAGGTTCAGCGTGTCGATAATCATCTGTTTGATATCGTTAATTAATGAATCCATACCGGTTTTCGTCTTACCTGTTCTGGGGGACCAGCGCCTGCTCTAAGTGGCGGGTCAGGCGACGCGCGGCCAGTGGCTGCGCATCGGGATTGCTTTCACAAAATGACTGACTGTCGATTCGTGACTTTACTCGCACGGTAAACAGCGGTTTAACCGGCGGAATCTGATACCAGCGGCTCTGTTTATCAAGCATACGCTGGCTGCAGGTGATGTGAACCACGCGCAGATCGCATCCGGCGCGCACCGCAATATTGGCGGCTCCGCGCTGCAGAGTCAGCGGCTGACCGTAACGGGTACGGGTGCCTTCCGGAAAAATCAGGATATTGTCGCCGCGCGCCAGTCTCTGCTGACTGTCCGGCAGCAGCGTCTCCGCTTCACTGTTGATCAGATAATCGGCGGCGCGAATCACCCCACGTATAAAGGGATTTTTTTGCAGATCGGCCTTTACCAGACAATCCATCTCTGGCAGTACCGACGCGATCATCACGTAGTCGATCAGTGACGGATGATTAGCGACAATCAGGCATCCGCGATCCTGTTGCAACAGCTCTGCGCCTTCAATGCGGTAGTCGTAAACGCCGGTCATCCGGCAGAAACGCAGAAAGCAGCGGAAGCTAAAGGCGATAGCGCGTCGGGCCAGCAGCCGGCGGCGCAGAGAATCGCGCTGGATCAGGAGTAGCAGGTTGAAGCCAATCAGTGACAGCAGCAGTCCGCCCAGCCCAAACAGCGTAAAATTGACGGCCGTCATCACCAGTCGCCAGCAGTAGTTAAGGCGGCTGCCTGAGTGCTGAGCGGGTTGTGAGCAATCAGCCATGACTTCTCTCCCAGTGCCATGTCAGGCGTTCGCCTGCCAGGCTGAAGGTGGGCGAAGCCGCCAGCCATTGCTGCAGAAAACGCAGGCTCTGCGGTAACAGCGTTTCTGCCCTCTTCTCTTCGCCTTTACAGCCAGTGCAATACAGTTGTTCGCCCGCACGCAGCAGCAGTGCCACCGCATAAGGAAAATTCACGCGCTGATCCGCCAGCCACGGCAGATAATAGTCCGGCACGATGCCGTCGAAGTCGACCAGCAGCACCTGCTGATAACCCGCCTGATGCAGAGCGCTGACTTCAATCAATCCCTGCTGAAAAGAGTCCATGCCTGCCGCAATGGAGGTCGAAACCAGCGGCGCTTTTGCCGCAATGGTCAGGCTGCCAACCGCCGAATTGTGAACTGACATGGCAAAGTCTGTAGGTGACATTGACTGTTGATCTGCAAGGGTATTAAGAATACGCAGATTACGCTCCAGTTCACCGTGACGGCTGGTAAACACGATAGCGTCTGCCTTCTGCCGTGCCAGAAGCGCCAGCCCACACTCTACCGCCGCACGGCTGCCGCCGCTCAGACGACGCGACGTCATCATCGGTAAGTATTGCGGCTTTGCCATCGCCGCTAAGGGGTCGATGGCCCTGCTCTGTTGCGCCCAGTCCTGCCAGGCTTCTGGCGCGCTTAAACCCGGAGCCATTGCCTGCCAGTCGACCAGTGAGTAAGCGAGTTTCATCTCAACACTCTTTTCATCATACGTGTGGAGTCGGCGTTCATTGGATCGTCACTCCTGCCTTCTGCAAAAAAAGTGCGTACCGGAAAACCTGCCGAACCCTAATCAGGTTCTCACGGTAGAGGTTTACTCAAGGATTCATCAATAGCAGCTCATCTGATTTGTCGGCCGGCTGCCGCAGAACTTTATGCTTAGCGAGTCTGTCGACCCATTATTGCAACAGCACGCCGATCACCGGGCGGCCAGGGCCGACAGCCGCAACTGAATATCCTGATCGAGATTGGCCATCCAGTCGTTGTCGTTATTGAGGATCACACCCTGTCCCGCTCTCAGGTTTTCACTGCCGACAGACTCAATGCGGTAATTCTGTCTGGTGTAAGTAATGCGGATGGTCGCCACAACATCACGCTGGGCCAGACGACCATTGATTACACCAGGCGAAACGGGTGTCATCAGCTGTTTCCGGCCAATACCCGCCTCAATGATCGCCAGTTTCATCTGATTATCACTGTCATGCTGAGTGAGGGCCTGATTAACGTTATGAATCGGCGGCGTGCATGCGCAGCCGGTTAATCATGCAGCGACCACAGCCAGCGCAAAAATTGTTTTTTTGATCATAACGAGTCCCTTCTTTGATCTTTTTTATCAGTGAGTTAAACGTAAAAATCATCCAACACCAGCTTAACATTACGTGCATTTTTCCGGCTGGCTGGTTCAAAACCCGCGCATGATACCATCGAATGTAAAGACAGGTAAGCAGAAGTATGTATAGGTTTTGGGTGGTTATTTGAGGGATTAACGCGAGGTAAAATGCGCAGTCGCGGCGTCTGCGCAGAGGCCGATCCCGGCCGCAGAAACTCTTACTGCGGCTGGATCGGCCCGGACAGTCATTGTGTGGAGGCGGGTGCCCAGCCACCGCCCAGTGCGCGATAGAGATCGATCTGCGCCAGCAACAGATTATTTTTAACGGCCACCCGATTCAGCTGAGTTGAAAACAGGGTTCGCTGCGCATCCAGTTCATCCAGATAGGAAGCGTAGCCATTTTGATAGCGGTTGCGGGCAATGCGCAGCGCCTCGGTTACGTAAGTTTCCTGCTTTTGCAGTTCCTGAAGCTGTGCCTCACGCTGTCGGATAGCGTCCAGGGCATCATTGACTTCCGAGAAGGCGTTGCGCACCACTTTTTCATAGCCGTACAGCGCCTGATTGCGCGTTGCCATTGAGACATCAACCTGTGCCGTCAGCGCTTCACGGTTCAGCAACGGTGCCAGAATGCTGCCGCCCACGCTCCAGAGCCGGAATGGATTGTCTGCGAGCTGGTGCAGCACCGAACTCTGCAGGGTGCCGGTGGCAGTGAGGTTCAGCCCTGGCAGCAGCTTAGCGCGCGATGAGGCAAGGCTGGCATCTGCGGCCAGTAACTGACGCTGCGCCTGCACAATATCCGGGCGGCGATTAAGCAGTTCGGACGGCAGCAGCGACGGCATCTGCTGCGGTAGAATCTGGTCAAACTGCTGACGGCGGGCAATGCTACGCGGGTTCATGCCCACCAGGATACTCAGCGCATTCTCCTGCTGCGCGATCTGATGCTGCAGCTGCGGTATCTGTGCTTTCGCCGACTGATATTCAGAAGCGGCCTGCATCCACTCCAGCCTTGAGGTGTAGCCGCTCTCAAACTGACGCTGGGCCAGCTTCAGTGAATTGTTGCGGGTCGCCAGCGTCGCCTCGGTGACCCGTAACTGTTCATCCAGCGCGCACAGGTTGAGATAACCCGATGCCACTGAGCTGGCAATGGTCAGCTCTGCAGCAGACGCGGCGGCCTGCTGCAGAGCTAAGCTTGCCTGCGACGCCGAGACGCTGTTGCTACGCGCTCCCCAGAGATCAACCTCGTAATTTGCCTGTAACAACCCCTGAAAAACATCGGTTTCATACGGCTGGCCCGTCACTGACGAGAGCGTTCGCTCACGGGTCGCCGCTACGCCGGCGCTGAGGGTCGGAAATTCATCACCCTGCGTGGCGCGCAGCTGGGCGCGATACTGATCAACCCGGGAATGCGCGGTGAGAATATCAGGATTGTTGCGCAGCGCCTGTGTGACCAGCCGGTTGAGATACGCATCATGAAACGCGCGCCACCACTCCGCTTCCGGCGCAGCAGCAGGCCCGACACTGTTGCGCCAGGCGGCGGGGATCGGCAGAGAGGACGGTGCCTTTTCAACCTGCGTGGCGCAGCCGGTCAGCGCCAGCATCAGCGCACTTACCAGTAAGCCGCGACGCATCATTGTGCGCCCTCATCGGCGGCCTGGGCTGCGGTATCGATATCGACTTCAACCGACATGCCCGGGCGCAGCTGCTGCATATCCTGCTCGTTGATACGGATCCGAACCGGAATACGCTGCGCAATTTTAACGAAGTTACCCGTGGCATTGTCAGGTGAAATAGCGCTGAACTCTGAGCCGGCTGCCGGCGAGATAAATTCCACCTGCCCGTTAAAGCGTTTGCCATCCAGTGCATCGACCCGAATCGTCACCGGCAGGCCAGGCCGGATATGGGCCAGTTGAGTCTCTTTCAGGTTCGCGATGATCCATTTGTGATTGGGCACTACCGAGGTCAGGCGCGTACCGGCCGTGACATAGGCGCCGGTTCGCACTGACAGCTGACCGAGCTGGCCATCATCAGGCGCGGTAATCCGGGTATTCGCCAGATCGATCTCCGCCAGCTCCAGCGCGGCGCGGGCGCTCTCGACATCCCCCTCCAGCGCGTCGCGATTAACGATAACGGTTTGCAGGTTCTGCTGCGCGACGGCGATCTGCGCGGCAGCCTGGCGGACCTGGGCCTGGGCCTGAGCGTTTGCTGCGCGGGCGGCGTCGCGCTCACGTACCGACAGCGATCCATCCGCCGCAAGATTCTCAACGCGTTTGAGATCAAAGCCGCTTTTCAGTGCCTGCGCTTTCGCGTTTTCCAGCGCCGCTTTATTGCTCTGGATGGTCGCTTCTGCGCTGCGCCGCTGCTGCAGATTGTTTTTCAGAGCCGCCTGCTTCATCGCCAGTTGCGCCTGCGCCTGATGCACCCGCTGACGATAGATTCGATCATCAATCGTCATCAGCAACTGCCCTTTCTTCACCGGCTGCAGATCGATGACCTTTACCGAGGTGAGATAGCCATTCACCTGCGGACTGATAAAGGTCACCTGACCGCGCACATAGGCATTCTCGGTGCTTTGTATTGCGCTGGTAAAAGGCCAAAGCTGCCAGGCATACAGGATAACCAGTACGCCAATCACTACAATACCGCTGCCAGCGGCTATCGAAAGAATACGTCGACGGTTTGCACGTTCGCGTTCTGCCGCCTGAAGCTCATCCTGCTGACTCATTGTTTCTCCGTTGATTCCTGTAACGCAGCCAGCTGTTGCTGCTCACGCAGATTAAATTGTGCCTGACGCCAGTCAAGATAACGACGCCGGGTTAAACGCCAGATGACCCACATCAGAGTCACCAGAGCCAGCGCAGCGGTTAACAGATAGGTATCGTTGTAGGCGAGCACATTAGCCTGTAGCGTGGCGACCGTCTGTAACTGGGTGGTGCTCTGCGCACCGCGCAGAACGTCGTCACCCACCAGTGAATTAAATAGCGCGTTGTACTGGCTTAGCCGTTCGGTAACGTTAGGATCGAGCAGTGAGAGTTGATCGCCCAGCAGGCTGGAGTGATATTTTTCCCGCCAGACCTGAAAAGTGCCAAGGATCGCTGAGCCGATCAGTCCACCCAGGTTCTGACTCATGCCAAACAGCACCACAAAGCTCACCAGGTTTTTTGGCTGGGTCACCACGCTACCAATGCCCATCAGCATCGCCGGTGCCATGAAAAAGGCGCTGCTGAAGCCCAGCAAAAACTGGCTCAGATACATTTCGGGGCCACGGGTCAGCGGACTGGATTGCGCATCCATCAGCGAGGCGATAATCATCACCACCAGCGAGGCGACAATCGGCCAGTTGAGATGATTGGGTTTGATGGTGAGTGCGCTGGCGGCGATGCCCACGATAACCCCGGCCATGATCGCCAGTGCCAGACCGCGCATTTGATCGTTCTGCAAACCCATCTGCTGCAAAAAGCCGATCGCGCCGGTGTTCTGTTCCGCCAGTACGATACGGATCATGACCATGACAATGCCAAGCCGCACCATCATGCCGCTGCTCAGCCAGCGGGTGTTAATCAGGGGGTTACGCCGGTTATGCTCAATAACAATCGCCGCGACAATCAGCGTCAGGGCAATTGCAGTACAGATTCCCAACCACGGCGTGGTGAACCACCATTCAATGCGACCCAGCGTCAGCACGCCGCACAGCAGCGCCATGCCAGGCGCCAGCAGAACGAAGGTCAGGAAATCCATCTTTTCAAAGGTTTTAATGCGATCGCCTGGTGGCAGTTTCACCAGCAGCACCCCACCCAGCGCGATCAGTGCCAGACCGAGTTCAAACAGATAAAGGCCACGCCACTCGTTGAGCTGCAGTAATTCTGACGAAAATAAGCGGGCCAGCGGAATAGCCAGCTGAGAGACCGTCAGGCCAATCACCAGCGCTTTCAGGCGATGTTTTGCGGGCCAGGCCTGAACCTGATAGTAGATGCCCAGTGAGCTGAGCGCCGCCGCCACCATGCCATGGGCGGTGCGCACAATGATCGCCGAGCTCAGGTCGTTAGCGAATAAATGAAAGAATGCGACCAGTACATAAAGCACCAGAAAGGCTTCAGTAAAGACACGCAGGCCAAACTGCTGTCGGAATTTTACCAGCAGCAGATTTATAGAGATGTTGCCCATCACGTAGACCGCAGGTAACCACGCAATCTCATTCGACCAGGCTCCAAAGGTGCCCTGCAGATTAACCAGGTTCGCGGTGACCAGTGCGTTGCTTAACGCGCCGGTCAGCGAAATCAGTAAGCCGATCAGGCCAAATGCCAGACGCTTTGGCATGGGATGCAGCGGCGTCGAGGGCGAACCCGGCAACATCGGTTTTTCGTGCGGTAACCACTCGCGTGCTGCGTAGGGATTTCGCTTTGCCACTGCTACATGCTTCCCATTCGGCTCAGCAGTTGTTGCAGGACGCGCTCGGTGACGGCCAGATCCCCGGGATCAATATCAGCCAGCATTTCAGTACGGAGAGCATCAGCCTCGGTTTTCACTTTGGCGAAGGCTTCATTGCCTTTATCGGTCAGCACCAGGTGACGTTTACGGCGATCTTCTGGCGGTTGTACCCGCGTCAGCAGCGACTGTTTCACCAGCCGATCCACCAGCGGCACCATACTGGCATCTTCCAGCCCCAGCAGTTGCGCCAGTTCGGTCTGCGTCATGCGCTGCGGCTCACTGGCAATCAGCCCGATGGCCATCCAGCTGCTCATGCTTAAGCCGCTATCTTTAAGGTGACGATCAACCGCCAGGCGCCAGGCATGGGCGGTCAGATGCAGTAAGTGGGTAAAGGTACGCGTATGCTCAGACAAATGTTAGCAGCCTAATAGTAAGATATCTAATTGAGTGGAGGCGTTATTATACGCAAAGCGAAACGCGATTGAAAAGCGTCCGGTCTGTTAAAAATTAGTGGATCGCGTCAGAATGTCCAGAGGCCGCAATCAGGAGCCGGATAACATGAATCAGGCATCAGCAAACTGGATCGATTTGCGCCGTGACGCCGTTAGCGGTATTGAGGCATTGCGCGCCCATTTCACTGGCCACGCCTGGGATCCCCACTGGCACGACAGCTATCTTATTGGCGTGACCGAGCAAGGTGTACAGCAGTTTCATTCGCGGCGCAAACAGCATCAAAGCCGTCCCGGCACGGTTTTTATGCTGGAGCCTGAGGAGTTGCATGATGGCGATGCTATCAACCATAGCGGCTTCACCTATCGTATGCTCTATCTTTCACCGCAACAGATTGCGCAGCAGCTTACGCCTAATCAGGCTGATGACCCCTTGCCGCGTGAACTCCGCTTTGCAACCACACTGCGCGACGACCGCCCATTGGCTTATGCTGTCTGGCACGCGTTTGATGCACTGTGGTACAACCATCCCGCGATCATCAAAGAGGCGGCGATGGATCGGATGTTCAGTCAGCTCACCTCGCACCGGCAATGGTCACTGCCCGCTCAGCCCGTCGATAAAGATGCCAGGCTGGCTTTGCAGGCGCGTGACTGGCTGATTGCCCATCATGCGGAAATCCCGGCCTGCTGCAGATGGCGCAGCAGCTGCAGGTGGATCGCTTCCGGTTATCACGCCTGTTCCAGACGCACTGGGGTTTGCCGCCTCACGCCTGGCTGGTGCAATGGCGGCTGCTGGGCATTGCCATCGTCGGCGATAAAAAAACCTGCGTAAGCTGACGGCTAAACTGGTGTTGTTCAGCTAATTTTTTCCCGGGAAGCTGGCCACGGCTTCCCGGCTTTTTCCACCCGGTTCGCCAAACCCGCCATCTGTATAGGTTATTTGTACAACTTTTGTGTCGGAATAATCATTATAACTCCTTGATAAGTTGTGAATGGCACATTTTGCTAAAGAATTCGATTTTACAGATAGTTATTCATTGTATAAGTTTACTGCCACGAGTTGTATGCGACTCTGTAACGAATGATGCATTTGCGTCGCCTCTGAAGGTGTCAGTGGATTTCCACCTTCAGAGGTTAATTTTTGTTTGCTCAATTTGTGGCACTGGTACCATCGCATCTGTCCATGCGGTGGTTTTTTTGATCGCTTTTGTCCTGACATCCGAACCGGAATCGGGCTGTTCTGAAGGGCTTACACATGCAATATATTATTCCCCGGACCAATCAGGAAATCGCTGATTATTTTAACCCTGCGGCCAACAAGCCAGCCAGCGAGATGGAAATGCTGGGTATCCTGATTGCAGAAATTTTGCAGTCAGGCATGCCAGTAAATAATAAAGCCATTATTTCCAAACTTATTCATCGGCTTGAACTGGAAAGTGACAGGGAAATGCTGGATAGCTACCGCCAGCTGCTCGACCTCGTGGTCCACAAGACCCCGGATGATTTTTCGCTGTAAGACTGACTCCATGGAGGGAGTTCCCCCCTTTTTCTGGCATCTTTGCCCGTCGCCCGGTACTATCTGCCCCTCACCATGAGCCTGATCTTCCCGCCCTTCGCGCGGGAGCAAAACAACTAAAGAGCCTGCAGACCTTTATGACTCAAACCAATGATGTTGCCGCAACCGACGTTGTGGCGGGCGATATCAGTGTGGGGCGCGTTCTGCGTTCGCCTGCGTTGCTGACCCGCGAATGCCTTGCCGGGGTAATTACCGCGCTGGCATTAATCCCTGAAGTGATCTCCTTTTCCGTTATTGCCGGTGTAGACCCTAAAGTCAGTCTCATCGCCTCGGTCGTGCTCTGCCTGACCCTGTCGATACTCGGCGGACGCCCGGCGATGGTTACGGCGGCTGCCGGTTCTGTCGCACTGGTAATCGGACCGATGGTTCATCTGCACGGTGTTGAATATATTCTGCCCGCGGTAGTCATGGGCGGCGTGATTCAGATTCTGTTTGGCGTGGCCGGTCTGGCACGCATGATGCGCTACATCCCCCGCTCGGTGATGCTGGGATTTGTGAATGCGCTGGGCGTGCTGATTTTCTTTGCTCAGGTGCCGCACGTCTGGGGCCAGTCATCTCTGGTGTGGATCTTCTTTGTCGCGACCCTGGCAATCGTGCTGTTGTTACCGCGTCTGTTAAAGAGTGTTCCTTCTCCGCTGGTTGCCATTGTAGTGGTGACGGGCGTCGCGCTATTAATGGGCTATCGCATGCCGAACGTGGGCGATGAAGGACCGATGAGTCCTGGCCTGCCCGGTTTTAACAGCCTGCTGGTACCGCTTAACCTGCAGACTCTGCAGATTATCTGGCCCACCGCACTGAGTATCGCCTTTGTCGGGCTGATGGAGTCGCTGCTGACCGCCAAACTGGTCGATGACCTGACCGATACCCCGTCCAGTAAGCGCCGCGAATCCTGGGGTCTGGGTGTGGCAAATATCCTTGCGGGATTTTATGGCGGTATCGCCGGATGCGCGATGATAGGTCAGACTATCGTCAACGTTGAGCTGGGCCGTGCGCGCAGCCGCGTTTCAACCGTGGCCGCGGGTCTGGTGCTGCTGCTGCTGGTGACCGGACTGAGCCGGATAATGGCGCAAATTCCGATGGTGGTATTGGCCGGTATCATGATGGTGGTGGCAGTGAAAACCGTTAACTGGCATAGCCTGCAGCCCAACACACTGAAACGTATGCCGTGGTCAGAGACGCTGATTATGGTGCTGACAGTGGCGGTAACGGTCTGGACAGGAAATCTGGCACTGGGCGTACTCGCTGGAGTGATCCTGGCGATGCTGCTGTTTGCCCGCCGTATTGCACATGTCATTCATGCTGAACGTCAGCTGAGTGAAGATGGTAAGTCGGTACGCTATGAGGTACGCGGTCCGCTGTTCTTTGCCAGCAGCAACGATCTGTTTGAGCATTTTGATTATGCGCATGACCCGAAAAAAGTGACGATTGACTTAACGCACGCGCAGATCTGGGATGCATCCAGCGTCGCAGCGCTGGATGGTATTGAATATCGCTATCAGCGTTATGGTGCAGACGTGACGATTGAAGGGCTGGATCCGCGCAGCACTGATTTCCATCAGCGCCTGACCGGTAATTTCGGCTAAAACGCCGTTCTGCTGCCTCTCCGGCAGCAGACTTTACTCAGCCTGTTGCCGCCGCGCCCGATAGCGGCCAACCATAGTAATCAGCGCCTGATAGATTAAACCGGCGTAGAGACTTGTCAGAATCGCCAGGCCTGGCTCTTTGCCCTGCTGATGCCATGACATAAACCACATGAATACGCCCCACAGTACAGAGAACACCAGCCATCCGCGGACGAACTTCATAATGCCATTCATAACGACTCCTCTTAAATAATGAACCACCTTAACCTGCTCCGGCCCAAAAAGCATCGCCCGTTTATTCGGGTTGAGAGACGTCTCATATAATCGCCACAAATTCTCTCTCTGGCTCGGACATGTTACCTCGTCCAGGTAATTTTACGGCGATTCTCTATACTCAACGTTCCGCTTACCTGATCAGGGAATTACGATGAAACGTATTGCTTACCTGTTATCGATGCTGGCTATACTTGCGACACTCACTGCCTGTGCACCACCACCGCCGGGCAGAGATGCACCACCGCCACCACCGCCAGGCAAAGAGGCCCCACCACCCCCTCCGGGCGGGCAGCAGCCGGTTGGCGCACCAGGCGGTGTTGGCCCGGCAGGACAACCGCAGGGATAGTCTGTTTCAGCCAGTCTGCGTTGCAGGCTGGCTAATGCCGAAAGGCGCAGCCGCAGGCTGACATTTAACCTGTTGCCTGCGCTTCATACGATGCCGCTTCGTCCCTCAGAAATTATAGTGGCGCTCGGCGGCGCTCTTCATGATGTGAATCACCCTGCATTGAGACGGATGAAAACAGAATGGGCTTAACCTTGCGCAGTTTCCTGACTCTCCCGGGCAGCCGGTAACGATCTCAAGACGACGGCTTCAGATGAGAGCCCGCCCTGATCCCCAGGCGGTTACAGATACGCGCCCCTGCCATCTTTATCCAAAAAAAAACCTCCCGAAGGAGGTTTATGAATGGCTCAGCAATTCAGTTTGATACATCGCCATTAAGTCTGCTGAAAAGTACACGCCTCATATCATCTGAATCCATCGCATCAAGATTCATCCACTTTAAGCTCTGACGGTTATCAGAGAGATTGTATTCAGAGTAAACGCCATGAATATCACCCTTATCTAATGAATAAAGAATGGCGATTGATTGCGATGGGCAGTTATGAGGTTTACAACCCGAAAGGGCGAGATACTTTTTGCCATTAATGGTCACCTCGTTTGCCGGGGTGCTGGTGCCGCCCTCTTTTACCCAGGACGGCAGTTTTTCTTTGGCAATAAGGTCATGATAGGCCTTACCCGTTTCCTTTCCCTGCACAAAGTCGTAAAGGTACGGTTTTTCTGCTGCACCGACCATCAAAGGCAAGCCAGTCAGGCACGCAGCCAACAAAATATTTTTCATATCGCTATCCTCATTCCTTGTGGGTATCCGCGATAAATTATCTTTTTTTGCGTGTTTTGTCAGTTGTCAGCTTAAATCACAACTGAATCGCCAGTGGAAATAAAATCCTGAACGTCCCTGAACCAAGGAATGCGCTTTGAAAGCGGCCGACGCAAACGGAAGGCGGAACAGGAGCGCTGAGGCGTTAGCTGCTCTCTGCCTGCCAACCGGCAAGCCCTGAAGGTGAAGGCTGGGTAGTATTTTCGTCATCAATATGCGTGGTGGCACTGGCGACACGCGCGTGGGATTAACCGTCGCCGGATGGCAGGTGAACGGGAAATAATATTATGAATGGATATCAGGAAAAGGAATTCAGGCACAAAAAACCGCCTCTGAGGGGCGGCTTGACGACACTGCTTATCATTGATTTTATTGGTAAAGCGATATGGTGCCCGGGGCGGGACTTGAACCCGCACAGCCTTACAGCCGAGGGATTTTAAAGACTTTTTAAGGACTTTTAAAATCATGCACTTACGGCAATTTAAAGGGTTGCAGACGCTAAAAATGGCTTTATTGGGGTTTACCCGTCTGCTGGTAGTCGCAAGAAATTGACCTGACCTCGCCTAAAAAGAGATTGTTAAGTTGGCGTTTTTCACGATCAATCGCTTATGGTTGATGATGAGTAATGATGTGTCTCCCACGCCAGTAAATAGCACATCGCCATAGAAGAATGATTGCCCATTGTTACCTGTCAAATGCCTTGCCATTTCTAAATCGTTATCTTTTAACAAAAATGTGGCGTCATCCTTCTTAACTCCAATTATATTCATGGAGCGATCACTTATAATTTCTCCCATACCAGACATAAACAGTAAAGGAAAAACCATAAAAAATAAAATCCCAATGGTTGAATATCTTTTTTTCCCTCGTCATTTGCTTCCCATAATTTACATTTGCAATTATTAAAATGCTTACCGACACAAAAAGAATCGAAGAGATAACAAGAAATACTTGCAACCTTCCATCAAGTAAAAACTTCAAAATCACAAAACCTATAAGAAATGATACCGAGATTAATGCAAACATCGGCTCGAATAGATGCAATTTCCTGGCTGCTCGATATGTACCTTTTGTATTTCTATAGAACTTACTATGGGTTTTATTCATCTTTCTACAAATTAACAAGGATGATTTCAAAAACAACCATACTATGATGCATCCTGTTGAATACCAGCCACAGAATGTAAAACCCATTAATAGCAAAAAAGACAATGTTACCAGAAGGAAGAAAATTACATCGGAAAGAGACATTCCTGTTGGGAAAAAATTAATTCTCAAGCAATAAACAAGAAAAATAATCACGCCTAATGCAGTTGTGAGAAGATGAAAATTTCTTGCCGTGCTCATATTAAGATACTGTCTAAGAGAAATCACTTTACGGCCTCCTTTCCTAATCTATCAAATGGGTTAAGATTGATTGCTGCTTCTAAATGTTCTGGTGAAAAGTGGCTATACCGCATCGTCATTTGAATGGTTGAGTGTCCTAGTATTTGTTGCAACACCAGTATATTTCCACCATTCATCATGAAGTGACTTGCAAACGTATGTCTCAAAACATGGGTGCGTTTACCGTTCGGCAATTCAATATTTGCTCTTTC
The DNA here is from genome assembly GCF_000816655.1 of Pantoea sp. MBLJ3. NCBI lineage: Bacteria > Pseudomonadati > Pseudomonadota > Gammaproteobacteria > Enterobacterales > Erwiniaceae > Pantoea > Pantoea sp. MBLJ3. The sequence goes on along the minus strand of NZ_JSUT01000012.1, from coordinate 177,204 downwards.
GATCGCAAACCCGAAAGCATCATAAGCATTGTCAAATAGACGACTGCGACTTTTCGGAATTAAGGCATGAAGTCCTTTCGATATTGGGATAGTGCGATTCTTTTTACTTTTCGTATTGGTATAGGTGATTCGAAATGGCATAACTTGAGATTGCCTCAACTGCTCGGCTTCACTCCAACGGGCGCCGGTTGCAAGGCAAATACGCACAATAATGCCAGGATCTTTATTTGATGATACGTCACACTCATGGAGTAATCTTTTAATATCTTCATCGTGTAAGAATGACAGTTCGTTTTCACTCTCGCGAAAGAGCCGTAAACAATCGAGTGGATTATCACTTTTCCAACGTCCCACCCTTTTTAGTTGATTAAACACTGCACGTAAGTAAGCGTGTTCACGGTTTACTGTAGCTTCTTTCGGTAGTTTCTTGATACCATGCTTTGGATTAGCGGTGAAGTCTCCCGCCAATCGCTGCTTACGATAGCCCGCATACATTTCCTGGTTTAGTGCGAAAGCATCTGGATCACAAAGGTTATGACAGAGTGATTTCAATTTTTTGCAGCCTTGCATCGCCATTGGTCAAAGACCATCCATGTAATTCATACCAATCACCAACTCACTCACTAAGGCGAACCGTGCGAGCTTCTGCCTCAATCGCATTTGTACTGGAATCGCTACCTTTAATGAGTCTCTCTCATAAGGGTAAAGCTACGCCTCGAGTTGCAAAACTTTTACAAATTAGCTTATTTCCCCTACCCGGTGTGTAAAAATTACATGCCCGCTTACAGTTTAGGATTTTCTGACAGTTGTACAAGTCCCTCAAAAAAAATGAGGAAACCTTGCTGTATATAACAATAGTGATCAATATTATATTTCGGGCTTATAAACATGACCACATAATGAGCATCATGCAGAATGCTGGCGCCAATGTTCTTCGCTGATGATCTTCAAGGAGTGTCCCTTTTCACGATACTCAATAGCTTTTTCTATTTTTCGTCCATAGCTTTGATAGCGCCAGTCTCTTGAGCTTAGAGTTCCAATAATCAGGTAATCCAATTTTTGAGTAATGTCATCGATTACAATTCCGCCTGCCGATTCAATTTCAGCGGCACATGAGGAACGCGATCCACAAAGAAACTTTCCTGTAAGACAAATCACAGCGCCCTTGAGTTTTAACTCATCCACATGTTCAAGTGGTGAACGAATTGAAAGACCATCAACCGATCCAGTGGCTAAATCGCAACCTGTAAAAGCTATCATGGCCTCTTTAAGTTCTTCTCTTTCAACAGGTGTAACAACACCATCAGCTAAAATTTTCTCGATTAGAAGATAAAGGTCTTTACCGGGGAAGTTTGTCTTTAACAAACCATTATTGGATAACCACCAACGAAGATAGCGAATCTCATCTTCCGTTAGCTCATGATTCGACAGCATGCCTTTGCACAAACCTTCAAGCAGGTGTTTATCTGATTCGGTTGAATAGAAATCAATATCAGGAGTGTCGAGAAGATTTTGTTGAATATTTATTAAGTCGTCTTTAAATTTCTTCAATTCAACTTCTTCGATGATACCATCTTCTAAAATGGCAGTAATTTTATCCCTAATTACCTGTACGCAATAATTTTCGCTGATGGCCTCTGCTTCTAATAACCAGGTATCAAGGTAAAGTAATTCTTTTGCATCAACCTTTCCGTCACATGTCATACCCTCTATAATATTGACAAGATTTGCCAGTAACTTATCTCTATTGCGTGTGTAGTTATAAACACTGAGTTTTCTGTCCATAGCACCCCCAATTACATTTTATGTTTGATACTGCTTATAACCTTGATGAGTAATACCACTTGACAACAGACTAATTCAACACTCCATAACCCATTGATCTACCAGTATTTTATCTTTATCTTCGCGTCACACAACATCCTAGCGCTGAGTTTTCCAAATTCCATCAGACGGTTTGGCAACATCTTTAGCGACCAAATAAAACGTGTTAACTCTCAGCACCTGAATAACTTCAACGTTTATGACCTGAAGAAAGCTAAGAATCCTGAATTGATAACGACTCCTATGACCAGCATCAATCTTTCGAAAAATTCGCTCTGCATGGGGAACCATACGATTTCAATAACTTATCAACTAAATCTTGTCTACCTGAAAATTCTATTCGAATTTTTCATCACATGAACGTTAATCAATTCAAATTTAAAATGCAATGGTGTAAATATTGAAGAAGCAAATGCAAACACCCGTTTTTACCTCAACGAAGATGGATGTGTGAGCATCCCAGCGTTGGTCCCATACACACCTCTAAAAGTTCCAATTTTCAGCCATCAGTTGCTCCATTCCGGAGTCAGGATGCTCAGGGATTCATAAGGCCGCTCATTTTTATATTCTATCAGCCAGCGCTCTGTAATTTCTCGTGCTTCATTTAGTGTTATGAGCAGCTAAAAATCCAGGGTTTCTAGCCAGTATGTCCGGCTCGATAAATTCGAGCTGCACGCCATGTTCTTCGGCCCATCCTGCCAGCGCCAATGAGATCTGTTCTGGCCCGGAGTCCAGCCGCATCTTCAGGTATTAGTCGTGATTTACCACGCCCTTGTCCAGCCCAGGGACGACTCGTTGAGCCGGACATTAAGGTCGGTTTCTATCGTCAGCGTATAGCATTTAGCATTTAGCGTTTAGCGTTTAGCGTTTAAAAATCATCCACCACAATGAAGGTCAGGCAACGTCTGCCGCAGACCGGCGCATCGTGCATATAATCAATTGACCCGCTCTGGTTTGACGCCTGTGGCATGCACCACCGCCACCGCCGCCAGGCAAAGAGGCTCCACCACCCCCTCCGGGCGGGCAGCAGCCAGTTGGCGCACCAGGCGGTGTTGGCCCGGCAGGACAACCGCAGGGATAGTCTGTTTCAGCCAGTCTGCGTTGCAGGCTGGCTAATGCCGAAAGGCGCAGCCGCAGGCTGACATTTCTCCTGGCGCAATTTTGCCAAAATGGGAGTGGCGACGCGCTAATTGCCCCTGCACTTGACTGGTGACAACGTGCTGCCCCAACCAGCGATCTAACGCGTTGCCCATAATTTGCCTGATATCAGGTGACCAGCTGGTAAGATGCCAGGTAGAGCTCCGGGCTTCCTCACTGTCTCCAAATCCCGCCACCGCAATGTGGGCACCCTGACCAAAATCACGGATTGCCTGTATCGCACCAAAGGCCAGGAGATCGCTTTCACAGAAGAGTGCCTGAATACGATCGGCGGCACGGGTCTTTTTCAAATAATCCATCATCGCCTGATACGCGCCATCACGATCATCTGCCTCTGAAGTCAGCACAGCATTCAGCACCCTGCCCGCCGCCTGTAGTGCCGTGCTATAGCCCTGCTTTTGCGCGCCTTCAACAGGCTGGCTTTGCATAAAGCCAAACCGCTGATGCCCTTCCGCGAGCAGTAATTCCGATGTTACTTCCCCTGCCCGCCGCGCATCCGCTTGCAGTTCAGGCTCCGCGTCAATCTCAAGCACCGGCAAATTGCAGGTATCTGTAATGCGGTTGCCGGGTAGCAGTATCAACCCCCGCGTCGCAAGCGGTTTCGCCTGCCGGATGAGTGCTGTCAGAGCTTCTTCGCTATCGGCACTCAACAGCACGGTGATAGCACCGCGAACATTAAGTTGCCGCGTTACCTCGTCCAGCATTTTCTGTTGATACGGATTGAGCAACTGGCTGGCGACAATACCAATAACCGGCGGTAAAGCCGAAAGGGCTGAGTCATGTTTGAAAGGTCTGGTCATTGACGTTAACGTCTCTGCAACGGCAAATAATACCCACCACTTTACGATAAACCAACCTGTTTCAACAGGTTATGAAATTCGACTCAGGCCGCAAAAATGAATGAAATCAGATGTAATCAGGTTTGAATTGGCAAAGCAGTGACACGGATAATGAACGGTTATTCAGCACTGAGACGTGATGCCAGTTGAAAAGCCTAAGGATGTGAGGTGCCAGCCATGCCAGATTCCGGGCACAAAAAAACCGCCTCTGAGGGGCGGCTTGACGACACTGCTTATCATTGATTTTATTGGTAAAGCGATATGGTGCCCGGGGCGGGACTTGAACCCGCACAGCCTTACAGCCGAGGGATTTTAAATCCCTTGTGTCTACCGATTTCACCACCCGGGCTGGGTGTAACTGGAGGCGCGTCCCGGAGTCGAACCGAGGTACACGGATTTGCAATCCGCTGCATAGCCACTCTGCCAACGCGCCTTAAACTATGATGCCGCCAGGCTAACCTGACATGCGAATCTGGAGCGGGAAACGAGACTCGAACTCGCGACCCCGACCTTGGCAAGGTCGTGCTCTACCAACTGAGCTATTCCCGCAATTTTCAGCAATCTTATCGAACCTGCTGATTTTGTTTATCTTCTGGCAGCCTGGCTGCCGTTCGATGCGATGCATTCTACTTAGATGACGCAATGAGTCAATAAAATTATCCTCACAGACCATCCGTTTGCTGCTTTTTAAATCGTATCGATCACGGTTCGAGCAAATCACCGCGCGCCGCGCTTAAATACTGGAACATCGACCAGAAAGTCAGCACTGCAGCAATGTATAACGCCACCACGCCAATCGCTACAACGGTGGCATCTGGGCGCCACAGCAGTGCGAAGAGAGACAACATTTGCGCAGTCGTTTTGACTTTACCAATCCAGGAGACAGAAACACTACTGCGCTTGCCAATCTCCGCCATCCATTCACGCAGCGCAGAGATAATGATCTCGCGGGCAATCATGGTTGCCGCTGGCAGAGTAATCCACCATGCGTGAAAATGTTCTGCCACCAGCACCAGCGCTATCGCGACCAGCACTTTATCAGCAACCGGATCGAGGAATGCGCCAAAGCGCGTCGTCTGCTTCCAGCGGCGCGCCAGAAAGCCATCAAACCAGTCGGTAACAGCAGCAAAAATAAAGATCAGTGCAGTAGCCAGCGGCGCCCAAATGAACGGCAGATAGAAAGCCAGCACAAAGAACGGGATGAGCACAACTCGAAACAGGGTGAGACACGTCGGGATGTTTAATTGCATATGCCGGTAACTGTCTGGATATAGGTAGAATTTAACCTATGTTCCTACATTGCCCCCCCCGTTTCAATGTTAGTGTTTCAAGGAATAGTATATTTTTTCTGCCAGCGCATGCGAGATGCCTGGTACATTTGCGATCTCCTCCACCGAGGCATTCATTAACGGTTGCAGGCCTCCCATGTACTTAAGCAGTTGCTGACGTCGTTTCGGCCCGACGCCTTCGATGCTTTCCAGTGCACTGGTGTTCTTCACTTTGGCCCGTTTTTTTCGGTGACCTGAAATTGCATGATTGTGAGCGTCATCACGAATGTGTTGAATCACATGCAGTGCAGGTGCATCAGGTGGCATCGAAACGCCCTCCCCTTCAGCCTCAAAGAACAGCGTTTCCAGACCGGCTTTACGGTCGCTGCCTTTAGCAACGCCGAGTAAAATGGGCTGGTTTTTATCCCAGGGCACATCCAGCTCGGCAAAGACCTGTATCGCCTGTGACAGCTGACCTTTACCGCCATCAATCAAAATCACGTCGGGGATCTTATCTTCTTCAATCGCTTTGCCATACCGGCGTCGCAACACCTGGTTCATGGCGGCGTAGTCATCTCCCGGCGTAATGCCGGTAATGTTGTAGCGACGATAGTCGGCACGCAGCGGACCATTCTGGTCAAACACCACGCAGGAGGCGATGGTCTGCTCACCCATGGTGTGACTGATATCAAAACACTCCATGCGTGTGATCTTGTCGAGCTCAAGAAACTCTGCCAGCGCATTCAGCCGCTGGTGGATGGTAGAGTGCTGAGACAGACGCGTGGTTAACGCTGTCGCGGCGTTGGTGCGCGCCAGCTTGAGATAGCGGGCGCGATCACCGCGTGGCTTGCTTTGAATGTTAACCCGACGTCCCGCCAGTTCACTTAGGGACTCTGCCAGCAACTCGCGCTCTGGCAAAGTAAAGTCCAGCAGGATGTCGCCAGGCAGCGTACGTGCTTCACTGCCCTGCAGGTAGAACTGCCCGACGAAGGTCTGCACGACTTCGGCCAAATCAGTGTCCACAGGCACCTTCGGGAAGTAGCTGCGGCTGCCCAGCACTTTGCCCTGACGAATGAACAGCACGTGAAGACAGGCCATGCCCGCCTCATAAGCCACACCCATCACATCCAGGTCATCGCCCTGATTGGAGACAAACTGTTTTTCGGTGATGCGCCGCACGGCCTGAATCTGATCGCGCAGCCGGGCCGCTTCTTCGAAACGCAGGCCAATGCTCGCCTCTTCCATACGTTTAACCAGCTGGTTAAGCACCTGATCATCTTTACCGGCCAGGAACAGGCGCACATAGTCGGTCTGCTGCGCATACTCTTCCTCACTGACCAGCCCGGCAACACAGGGGCCGAGACAGCGACCAATCTGATATTGCAGACAGGGCCGGGAGCGATTGCGGTAGACGCTATTTTCGCACTGGCGAATGGGGAAAACTTTTTGCAACAGTCCCAGCGTTTCACGCACCGCATAGCCGTTCGGGAACGGGCCAAAATATTCGCCTTTGGCATGCTTTGCCCCACGGTGCATCGCCAGTCGCGGATGAGTATCGCTGCTGAGAAAGATGTAGGGATACGATTTATCGTCGCGCAGCAGAACGTTATAGCGCGGCTGGTAGAGCTTGATGTAGTTATGTTCAAGCAGCAGCGCTTCGGTTTCGGTGTGGGTGACGGTGACATCGATGTGCTGGATATTGCTGACCAGCGCTTCGGTTTTTCGGCTGCCGACCTGAACGCGGAAGTAACTGGTCAGACGCTTCTTCAGGTCTTTGGCTTTGCCTACATAGATGACGGTGCCTGAGGCGTCATACATGCGGTAAACACCGGGCTTGCTGGTTACCGTACTCAAAAAGGCTTTGGAATCAAAAACGTCATTCACTACTGATTAACGGCTCCGCATTATAGAGGCCATGTCGAATGGCCAGATGCGTTAACTCTACATCGCCACTGATATTCAGCTTACTGAACATCCGATAGCGGTAACTGTTAACGGTTTTAGGACTGAGATTTAACTGCTCTGAAATTTCCGTCACCTTTTGTCCCCGGGTGATCATCAGCATAATCTGCAATTCCCTTTCCGACAAACAGCTAAAGGGGGATTCCGCTTTTTGCGGCTCAATCTGACTCAGGGCCATCTGCTGAGCGATGTCTGATGCGATATATCGCTGTCCGGCATTCACCGAGCGAATTGCATTGACCACTTCCTGGGGTGCTGCCCCTTTACTGAGGTAGCCTGCTGCCCCCGCCTGCATAACTTTAGCAGGCAGCGGACTTTCCGTATGAATAGTCAGCATAATGATTTTGATATCGGGATTGTAACGCACGATTTTGCGCGTCGCCTCCAGTCCGCCGATGCCAGGCATGTTCATGTCCATCAGGATCACATCAACCTGGTTAGCACGGCACCACTTAGCCGCATCCTCACCACAGTTGGCCTCTCCGACCACGGCCAGACCTTTAACATCCTCCAGGATGCGACGGATACCGGTACGGACAAGCTCATGGTCATCAACAAGAAGCACACTGATCAACGGGGAAACTCCAGAGGCTGAAAAAGAGGAAGCGACTAACGATTTCAAGCGATAATCATACCCGCTTTTACCTCAAAAGCACATCAACAAAGTAAAACAGTCCTGGCTTAGCCTGTTCACTTTTAGTCTGGTCCAGCCTGAGTTATCAGACATTTCCTGAAACAGAAAGCACCGTCAAACATTCCTTAAAGTCTCACTATTTCATGACATTAACAACTGGTACTACGGTTACCCGGCGCTGCAGTGACAGGTCAGCTCGGTTGGGAAGCTCTCGTTGATTACTTTCAGCGATTGATTAGTTGCACTGGACAAACCTGCTGTTTCAGACGAAACGAACCGGCTGCATCAGCAACATACTGACGCTGTGATATACTCACGCACTGCTGTTCGGACAGATTGCCGACACGTTGTCATTCACCAAGGAGATACACATGAGCGATGAAGATTTTGCAACTTCGCAGGAAGCCCGGAAATTAGCGGATGAAATCGCGGGGCTGAAGATGATGATCACCCTGATCCTGAAAGGTATGGGCCAGGCTGATGCTGGAAAAGTGATTATCAACATGGAACGCTATGTACAGACGCTGGGCGACAAGCCTCAGGCGGAAGTGTTCAGCAACACCATTAAGCAGATTAAAACGGCCTACCGTCAGTAACGCTTTTGCCCCCAGTGGCGGGGGCATATACGCTAACTGTGCGCCTGCCAGTTAACGGAAACGCCCAGCGTTGGCAGTACCTCTTCCGGACTGAAACGCCTTGTTCCCCGATACTTCTCTGCCAGCGCTGGCTGTTCCACCGGAATCCTGATCGCAAACAGATTATCTTCTGACAGAATAAGTCCCGGCGTTAGCGGCTCATACACCACCCCATGCTGTTCAAACATCTTTTCCAGCATCGGCGTTGCTGAACTAATGATGTACTCCATGCCATTGAGTTCTGCCATCTGCACCGCGTGCCAGAGAATATTCAGCGGCAGTTCGGCGTCGACCTCCAGCCGGGCCGAGAAGCGCGACATTTCCCACACTCTCTCATGGCTGAAAGGCAGCACAATGCCTTCGCTCTGCTCAGGTTCAAACCAGGGCATCAGACGTGCACAGCCGCTGATTCCTTCACGCGCATTCCATGCGATTAACCAGGTCACATCTGAACGATCATAGCGATCATATTCCTGTCCTGGCGTACTCAGACGGGGCGGTATTGACCACCCTTCGCCGCGCGCAAAGACGCTGTAACGGTAGCTGCCGAGTTCGGCAAGCAACGAGGATGGCATATCCTTTAATTGCGTTTGCACTATTTTCATCATGCGCCTCTGACATCCCCATTTTTACAATGATTTCTTTGCGCCAGCCTGACACAGTCCCGGCGCAGGGTAGACAACAGACCTGTACAAAGGAACTGCCAAATGTAGCAGTTGTTTTATGTTCAAATCAGTCCGATTGCTGCTGCGTAGCAGGCAATCTGCGTTTTATTGGAAACATTGAAACGCTTTTGCATATTTTTTTGGTGAAAATTAACGGTATGTTCAGAGATGGATAAAATAAGAGAAATTTCGACCGCCGTTTTTCCTTCACCCGTCCATTTCAGAATTTCCAGCTCACGCTGACTAAACTCTTTTTTCAGTACCATCATTGCATCATCGCTAAAGCGTTCCAGCGTATCCAGGCTTAGTTCCGCTAAAAGGTGCAGTTTTACTTCAAGCTCTTCGTGGCAGAGCTTGAGAGGAATGGGCTGTTGCGATGATATAGATAATATACCAAGCGCGCGATTTGGTGCCATTGCAGAGCAAGAAAATCCGCTCTGCAGCCCATACTCTCTTGCCTCACGCCACAGATTGCCGGCACCAGCGAACATTTCTTCTGTCCACATCAACCCTCTTCCCGGTCGCTGACACAGCGAGAGTACTGGATCGACAGCGTAATAATTCTGCTTCTCATAACGTTTAACCCATAATTTGGGATAGGTGCTATGCAGATGAATACGCGGCCGGCTAAAGGGCACCGGATGCTGAATCAAAAAAGCGAAATAATCGAAACCTAATGACTCAGTAAATTGTTGCAATAATGGCTTCAAATCAGAACATGCCATTAATGCCTGAAATTGTTGTTTCACCTCACTTCGCCAGGCGAAATAATTTTCAGTACTCATATTGCCTCAACGTTAATTTCACTCGCTCTTGCGGAAATATTCATTCGGATTCATCGGATAAATTAAATTAGCATAAGTCATTTAATTCATCGTCAGGGATGAACCCGTCGCCCTGCGGGGCCAATTAACCTTTCACCTTGTGAGCGGAGTGAAAAAGCTTGCTGGCAATGGTAATGTGAGGTCGATCACAGCAATTTCAATCACCCCATGAGAATAAGATTTTTCTGATAGGATTTCAATCCCCGATATCGGGCATCACTTTATCATTTGCCAGTAATTTCAGATAAAGATATTCAATAACGCGTCACATCGCTGAGTAAATAACGAGTAAACAATGTGTTAAATAGCGATTATAAGCGAGACGGCAGGCCTGGTTGACTGACATATTTTTCATCAGGAAATAAGCGCGGCTTAGTTATTGTCGCCTTAAGTCCAGGCACTGGCAGCCAGTTATGTGGCTGTTTTACTCATCTTCACGACAGATTCCCGGCTTCCGGCAGGTATTCAGCAGGTCATGATGGCACATCTACCTTCATTTTTTTGCCTCTCTTCGTCAGGCCTGGCCATGCGCTGTTAATAAGAACATTCTGCTCATGCATTGCATGGCGATATTCTCTTCTGAACCCTTCCCATCACGGCAGGACTTTTCTGTTTATCTGCCCTCACTAAGCCCTGGCCGGGAAAATCAGCTTCACTCCTCTCCCGGTGTCAATAATGCTATAGCACAAAACACTATTTATAGCATCTGTACATCAATTACTGATTCTCTTTTAATCAATTAAATCACTTTATCGATAGCCATAAACCGGAACCACATAAAATAGATTTACGGAATAAAAATCGCCCATCACGCTTAAGACAAATTCATATTAATACGATTATTCTTACAAGTAAGATCGTGAAAAAATTTCATTATAACGTGGAGCCTGTTAGCACCATCGATGCTGAAAAATCGCGCAATCCATTAATCCCGCAGGCGTAAATTTATTTTAAATAATGGACCTGAAAAAGGCGCTTTTTCGGCACCCTAATCTGTCGTCAGGCTAAATCCCGTGTGATTCGGGTTCTGCGATGAAAACTGGGTGGGTTTTGCAAACGCTGTCAGAACACTCCTTAACCAAACACGGTATTAAGCCTGTCTGATGATTTATCGGCAGTACCCTGCTCCTCGCATACCCAGATGAAAATGTGAGGCATGTGCAGCATTGTAATCCGGGCCGAGCGCATTGCCGAACACCTCACAGCCGCCACGCCACAACGTATGTAACATCGCCGCCTTTTCTTCTGGCTGTTGCCAGTGACGACTGACCTCAAGCCGCTGACCATCAGCCAGCTGAAAGCCTGTGACATCCCACGCATCGGCGGTGGCATGCTCGCTAAGCCGCCCTTGTGTGCGGTGATAGATGTTACGACAGGCATAGCTGCCGACATGCGTAATTCGTACCAGCGGACTGTGCATATCCCTGGCGGTCTGTTCACGACTGTGAAGCGCATACATCGTACTGGCGACTGCCATAGGACAGCTGGCGAGAAAACTGCTGCTGAGGCTGATCGGACCGAATTTCTGGATCCTCAGCGGATGAGTAAGCGGGCATTTACCTGTTACAGGTGGACGCTCAGTGAAACTGACCCAACCCGCCTGTTGAGCACCGCGCATCACCGCCAGACACGCCTCAGGATTGCTGGCCAGCCTTTTCATTTTGATCTGCGTCATCCAGCCCGGCGGGTCGGTGACAGAGAGCGGTGTAAACGGATTGAACTGCGGCGGCAGATGCTGCTTAAGCCAGGGTAAGCTGCCCCACCCCAGCGCGATTAACAGCAGAAACAGGATAAGCGTACGCATAGTCCCCTGTGCAGCATGATGATAAGCAAAAAAAAAGTGTAGGGGCAAAAAACCCTTTACGCCGTCTGCCTGACATTACGTGATGAATCATTACTCAGACTGACGCAGTAATAACCAGAATGACCCGCTGCCACCGTCATTGCGCCTGACCGGTATCACATCAGGTAAAAAATTGTTACCGGCTTTGGGGTGACTTCCTCTATCTTATCCGACTTGCCCTCAGGCAGATGCCTTAACTAACAGCCAGCAGAGCTGACACAACATCAAGACAGGAAAGACAATTCTATGGTTGATCAATCTAAAGAAACCGCACGCACCCAGGATGCGCCTGATAAATTACAGCGCAACCTGCACAACCGTCACATCCAGCTAATCGCCATCGGTGGCGCTATCGGCACCGGCCTGTTTATGGGTTCCGGTAAAACCATCAGTCTGGCCGGTCCCTCGATCATTTTTGTCTACATGATTATCGGCTTTATGCTGTTCTTTGTGATGCGCGCCATGGGGGAGTTGCTGCTCTCCAACCTTGAGTACAAATCTTTTAGCGATTTTGCGGCTGACCTGCTTGGTCCGTGGGCGGGATATTTTACTGGCTGGACTTACTGGTTTTGTTGGGTGGTGACAGGCATCGCTGACGTGGTGGCCATCAGCGCCTATTTCCAGTTCTGGTTTCCGGGCTTCTCAATCTGGATGAGCGCTCTGCTCTGCGTAGTGGTTTTTCTGGCGCTGAACATTGCCACCGTCAAGCTGTTTGGCGAAATGGAGTTCTGGTTCGCAATCATTAAAATCGTCGCCATTGTGGCGCTGATTGTGACCGGGATTGTGCTGGTGTCTGTTCACTATCCTTCACCGGGTGGCGGCACGGCGGCACTGAGCAACATCTGGGATCACGGCGGGATGTTCCCGAAAGGTCTCAGCGGCTTCTTTGCCGGGTTTCAGATTGCGGTGTTTGCCTTTGTCGGTATTGAACTGGTGGGCACGGCAGCAGCTGAAACCCACAATCCGCATAAAGTCTTACCGCGTGCTATCAATGCGATTCCACTCAGGGTGATCATGTTCTACGTGCTGGCACTGATGGTCATTATGGCGGTAACGCCGTGGACCCAGGTCATGGCCGATCGCAGTCCGTTTGTTGAGATGTTCGTCCTGATTGGTCTGCCTGCTGCAGCGAGTATCGTCAACTTTGTGGTGCTGACCTCTGCCGCCTCTTCAGCTAACAGCGGTATCTTCTCCACCAGCCGTATGCTCTATGGCCTGTCGCAGCAGGGTGTCGCCAGTCGCGCGTTTGGCCGGCTTTCCGCCCGTGCGGTCCCTACCACGGGTCTGTTTTTCTCCTGCCTCTGCCTGCTGATTGGCGTAGCGTTGATCTATTTGATCCCGGATGTCATGAAGGTTTTTACGCTGGTGACGACCGTCTCCGCCATCCTGTTTATGTTCGTCTGGACCATCATTCTGTGCAGCTACCTGGCCTACCGTAAAAAGCATCCGCAGCGCCATGCGGAGTCGGCCTTTAAGATGCCGCTCGGCAAATTCATGTGCTGGGTTTGCATGGCCTTCTTCGCCTTTGTGCTGGTGCTGCTGACGCTACAGGAAGATACGCGCCAGGCGCTGATGGTTACGCCACTCTGGTTTGCCCTGCTGGGTGTGGGCTGGATGCTGCGTAATCGTCGCAGCCGCTAATCGGTAACAGCATGGAAAAAGCCCGGTCATCTGACCGGGCTTTTTTACAGGCGCTCGCCCAGTGACGAGAAAATGGCGGATAAAGAGGGGCGTTCATAAGGTAAACGCTGTGGCCGTGCATCGGGATGCTGAGGCGAGCCCAGACCAAAGGTGAACGTATAGCTATCGCCTTCGCCCATACGAAGGTCGGCAATTGTCGTCTCTCCATCCTGCTCACGCAGGGCGTAAAAACCGTGGCTGAACCAGGCGACACGTTCTGCATACCAGCTGCCCCGAAAAGCGTCAAACAGCTCAGGATGCCGCGGATACCATGTCACCTGCAGGGGACGCGACGGCGAGAGCAGTGACCAGTAAGCTTCGCCGTAGCGTTCCGGCGTCATAATCACGCTGCGCCAGACCAGCGTATTAAACGCAGTGGGCGTTACCAGCACGTGATTAGCCGCAATCCCCTGTGTCGTCAGCGACGCCCGAATTTGCCAGCCTGCCACGCCCTGAATCACCACGCTCCAGACCAGATACAGTGTACTCAGCGTCAGTCCGACACGGTTACCGCGGATGCCTTTGTCACCGCGACGCCAGAGCGCAACGCCCAGCCCTGTCAGCAGTGGAAATGTATAAAGGGGATCAACGATATAAATACTGCCGATGGCATAGGGATAATCGGTGAGTGGCAGACCAAGCTGGGTACCATAAACCGTCATCAAATCAAGCAGCGGATGGGTAATCAGAGCCAGCCAGATCGCAGGCCACCATGCCAGCCACTTCACCCGCTGACGACACAGTGCTGCTACGAGCCAGGCAATCAGTGGCGATGCCAGCGTAAGCCAGAGCAACGCATGCGTTTCTGTGCGATGCAGCGTCATGTTGCGTATCGCATCGCCGTGGTCAATAAACACATCCAGATCGGGTAAGGTGCCGCAGACACCGCCCACCAGCGCGGCCTGCCAGATCGGCGCCCGTCGTCCCATCACGGCAACACTGACTGAGGCACCCAGTACGAACTGCGAAACAGAATCCATTAATTCACTCCGTTACCGAACGATGAATGTGGCCCGATTTAGCGTACGCGAATCCCTTCAATGATCATGCGCTGAACATTATCAACAGCCTGGTCGAAAAACGCCGGATCGCTGAGTGTCTGACCGGTGACAGCCTCAACCTGGGTAGCAAAATCGGCGTAATGCTGTGTGGTGGCCCATAGCATAAAGATCAGATGCTGCGGCTGAACGCCTGCCAGCCGTCCCTCATCAATCCAGCGTTCAATAATGGCCGCCTTGTCATCCACCAGTTGCTTGAGATCGCCCGCCAGCTCACCTTTCAGCAGCGGTGCGCCCTGCAGCATCTCCAGACAGAACAGCCGCGAAGCCTGAGGATGATCGCGCGACACTTCCAGCTTCAGCCGGATGTAGCGCCGAATAGCGACGAGCGGATCCTGATCGTGGGCCAGGGCACGCAACGGAGCCAGCCAGACATCCAGAATCTGCTTAAGCACCGCCACATAAAGCACTTCTTTTGAGGGAAAATAGTAGAGCAGATTGGTTTTAGAGACATCGGCCAGCTCAGCCACCTTATCAAGGCTGGTGCCGTGAATGCCAAACTGTGAAAAGAATGTTAACGCCGCTTCCAGTATAGCGGCCCGCTTCGCTGCAACCGCACGCGATCGACGCGTTGGTTTTTTTTCATCGGTATTCACAGGTTTACCTCATCCATCTGGTGTCAGCGCATCATAGCAAAGGGATTCATTGCTGCCCAATCCACGACCTGCACCTTTTTTGCCCAGGTTGCATGTAAAACGTGCAGCGAATTTTGACCAGATGGTCCGAAATGGACCAGTGACTCCACTTACCTCTTTCGGGTTAAATTTAACTCATTGTTATTTAAAAAAATAAAAAATGTGGCACACAGTTTGCAGAATTGTGACTGAGCGCAGCCCACAAGGACGTAGCAGGATGCAGTGCAGCGCGTGAAATACCTTTCCCCCATCGCAACGAGGTTTCACATGAAGATAGGCGTCTTTATTCCGATTGGTAACAATGGCTGGCTGATTTCATCCAATGCGCCGCAGTACATGCCAACGTTTGAACTGAACAAAGCCATTGTGCTGAAAGCAGAGCATTACCATTTCGACTTTGCGCTCTCGATGATCAAACTGCGCGGCTTTGGCGGTAAAACAGAATTCTGGGATCATAACCTGGAGTCATTCACGCTGATGGCAGGCCTGGCTGCTGTCACGTCACGTATTGAGATCTATGCCACTGCGGCCACCCTGACGCTGCCTCCGGCCATTGTGGCGCGCATGGCGTCCACCATTGATTCCATTTCAGGCGGTCGTTTCGGTGTCAACCTGGTAACCGGCTGGCAGAAACCAGAATATGAACAAATGGGAATGTGGCCTGGCGATGAGTACTTCGGCAGCCGTTATTCTTATCTGACCGAGTACGTTACCGTGCTGCGTGACCTGTGGGGCACCGGAAAATCGGACTTTAAAGGTGAGTTCTTCACCATGAACGACTGCCGCGTCAGTCCGCAGCCACAGCGCCCGATGAAAGTTATCTGCGCCGGACAGAGCGATGCCGGCATGGCCTTCTCTGCTCAGCACGCCGATTACAACTTCTGCTTCGGCAAAGGTGTGAACACCCCTTCTGCATTCAGCCCGACCTCGATTCGCATGAAGCAGGCCGCTGAAAAAGCGGGTCGCGATGTCGGCTCCTATGTGCTGTTTATGATCATTGCTGCCGAAACTGACGAAGAAGCGCGGGCTAAGTGGGAACACTACAAAGCGGGAGCGGATGAAGAGGCGCTTTCATGGCTTACCACCCAGAGTCAGCAGGACACCAAATCGGGCAGTGACACCAATGTACGTCAGATGGCGGATCCGACCTCAGCGGTCAATATCAATATGGGCACCCTGGTCGGTTCATACGCAAACGTAGCGCGGATGCTGGATGAAGTGGCGCAGGTTGAAGGCACGCACGGCGTGCTGCTGACCTTTGATGATTTCCTGGAAGGTATTGAAAACTTCGGTCAGCACATTCAGCCCCTCATGACCTGTCGTAGTGCCCTGCTTGATGCACAGCAGGAGGTGGCATGATGAGTACCGTTTATTGCGCCCATACTCAGGCGCTTCCTCAGGTCGAACTGCCTGCCCGTCCAGAGCCGATCGCCTTTCCGCCAGGTCAGACAGCGCTGATTGTTGTGGATATGCAGAATGCCTACGCCACTGAAGGAGGTTACCTCGATCTGGCCGGGTTTGATGTGTCTGCCACGAAACCGGTGATTGCGAAAATTCATCAGGCGGTGACCGCGGCCCGTGCCGCTGGCGTTCAAATCATCTGGTTCCAGAACGGCTGGGACAGTGACTATGTTGAAGCGGGTGATGCCGGTTCCCCTAACTTCCACAAATCGAATGCGCTAAAAACCATGCGCAAACGGCCTGAACTGCAGGGCACGCTGCTGTCGAAGGGCGGCTGGGATTACGCGCTGGTGGATGAACTGGTGCCGCAGCCGGGTGACATTGTGCTGCCAAAATCGCGCTACAGCGGTTTCTATAACACCTCACTTGACAGCACGCTGCGCAGTCGCGGGATCCGGCATCTGATTTTCACCGGCATCGCCACCAACGTCTGTGTCGAATCGACACTACGCGACGGCTTCTTCCTGGAATATTTCGGTGTGGTGCTGGAAGACGCCACCTACCAGGCGGGTCCGCCCTTTGCACAGCAGGCGGCCCTGTTCAATATCGAAACCTTTTTTGGCTGGGTATCGGATGTCGATACCTTCTGCGAAAGCCTGAATACCCGCTAATCCACTAAAAGGACGTCACTATGCCGAAAAGTATCATTGTTCCGCCAGGCACCACCACACCTATCGCCCCGTTTGTCCCCGGCACGCTGGCGGATGGCGTGGTCTATGTCTCAGGTACGTTGCCGTTTGATGGTGACAACAATGTCGTCCATGTGGGTGACGCCGCCGCGCAGACCCGCCACGTGCTGGACACGATTAAAAAGGTGATTGAGACCGCCGGTGGCAGCATGGCTGATGTGACTTTTAACTCGATCTTCATCACCGACTGGTCGAATTACGCCGCGGTGAATGAGGTTTACGCCGAATACTTCCCGGGTGAAAAACCGGCACGTTTCTGCATTCAGTGCGGACTGGTCAAGCCTGACGCGCTGATTGAAATCGCCAGCGTGGCGCACATCGGCAAACCGGAGGTCTGATGCAGCTGGATTTTCTGGGTCTGCAAAACCCTGAGGCACCGACGCTGGTGCTCTCTTCGGGTCTGGGCGGGGTGGCGGGTTTCTGGCAGCCACAGCTGGCGGCACTGACCGCACGCTATCGGGTCGTGCTCTATGACCAGCGCGGGACCGGTCGCAGCGCGGAGAGTTTACCGGAAGGTTACAGCATGGCGATGATGGCCGCAGAGCTGGCCGAGGCGCTGGCGCAGCACGGCATCCTGCGCTTCAGCCTGATCGGTCACGCGCTGGGCGGTCTGGTGGGGATGCAGCTGGCGCTGGATTATCCGGATCGGATTGAAAGGATCGTGGTAATTAACGGCTGGCTGACACTGCATCCGCATACCCGCCGCTGCTTCCAGGTACGGCAGGATCTGCTGCTCAATGTCGGCGTCGAGGCTTTTGTTCGTGCTCAGCCGCTGTTTCTCTATCCTGCGGAGTGGATGGCAGAGCATCAGACGCGGCTGGAGCAGGAGGATAGCCATCACATCACCCATTTTCAGGGGATGGAAAACCTGATGCGTCGGCTGCACGCCCTGATGAGCGCCGATTTCAGCGCACGGGCCGCCGCCATTCCGCAACCGGTGCTGGTGATTGCCAGCCAGGACGATCTGCTGGTGCCGTGGAGCTGCTCAACCGAGCTGGCCGCGACGCTGCCCAACGCCACTGAACAGATGATGGCCTGGGGCGGCCACGCCATGAGCGTCACCGACCCTGAAAAATTTAATGCCCTGCTGCTGCAGTGGCTGGATCAGACTGATGACGTGCAGCCGCTGCAGCGCGTCGCAGGATAACCCTTTCGCGGAGAACACTATGAGCCTGGAAACCCTTACCCCAGCCGTTGAGAAAACAGAGTTTCGTAATGCGATGTCGCGGCTGGGTGCTGCGGTCAACATTATTACCACTGAAGGACCGGCTGGCCGCGCAGGCTTTACCGCTTCTGCTGTGTGCAGCGTCACTGATTCGCCACCGACGCTGCTGGTCTGCCTGAATCGCTCTGCCTCGGTTTACTCTGTATTCCGCGAAAACATGCAGCTCTGCGTCAACACGCTGGCTGCAGGACACGAAACGCTTTCCAATCTTTTCGGCGGAAAAACGCCAATGGCTGATCGTTTCATTGCGGCTGAGTGGTCAACGGCCGTGACCGGATCGCCGGTACTGAGCGGCGCAGTGGCCTCCTTTGACTGTCGTATCACGCAGATTGTCAGCGTCGGTACGCATGACACGCTGTTCTGTGAAGTCGTGGGCCTGGTTCGTAACGATGATACCCACGGCCTGGCATGGTTTGACCGGGGATATCATCCCCTGATGCGGCAGGATGCCTGTTAACACTTCCCTGTAACCCACCGGCATTCATCACGCTCTGGAGTAGACGATGGCACGATCCTGGTTTCCGCAATGGCAAAAGAAGTCGGCACTAACAGAAAACGGTATTATCGCCCCGGATGAGACACTCCCTCTGGGACAAACGCTGGTGCTGGGTTTACAGCATGCGGTGGCGATGTTTGGCGCAACGGTGCTGATGCCGCTGCTGATGGGGCTGGATCCCAATCTGGCGATTCTGGTCTCGGGTATTGGCACGCTGCTGTTCTTCTTTATTACCGGTGGTCGGGTACCCAGTTATCTTGGGTCAAGCGCCGCCTTTGTTGGCGTGGTGATTGCGGTAACCGGCTTCAGTGGTCAGGGACTGAATCCAAATCTCAGCGTGGCGCTGGGCGGTGTCATCGCCTGTGGCGTTCTTTACACGCTGATTGGGCTGGTGGTAATGAAGTCAGGCACGCGCTGGATCGAAAACCTGATGCCGCCGGTAGTGACAGGCGCGGTGGTGATGGCGATCGGGCTGAATCTGGCTCCAATCGCGGTTCACAGCGTCTCTGCCTCTTCATTCGACAGCTGGGTCGCGGTGATGACCGTGCTCTGTATCGGTCTGGTGGCGGTGTTTACCCACGGGATGATTCAGCGTCTGCTGATTCTGGTCGGCCTGATTCTGGCGTGGGCGATCTATGCGATTCTGACCAACGGTCTCGGACTGGGCAAACCGGTCGATTTTACGATGCTGTCACAGGCTGCCTGGTTTGGCCTGCCGCACACCACCGCACCCACTTTTGATCTGCAGGCGATGGTGCTGATTGCGCCGGTGGCGATCATTCTGGTGGCTGAAAACCTCGGGCATCTGAAAGCGGTGGCGGGCATGACCGGCCGTAACCTCGATCCTTACATGGGACGTGCTTTTGTCGGGGATGGACTGGCCACCATGCTCTCTGGTTCGATCGGCGGAAGTGGCGTGACGACCTATGCCGAGAATATTGGCGTGATGGCCGTGACTAAAGTCTACTCCACGCTGGCATTTGTTGCGGCGGCCGTCATCGCTATCCTCGCCGGTTTCTCGCCGAAGTTTGGTGCGCTGATCCACACCATTCCGGCCCCGGTAATTGGCGGCGCATCCATTGTGGTGTTCGGACTGATTGCGGTGGCAGGCGCACGCATCTGGGTGCAGAACCATGTTGATTTAGGTCAGAACAGCAACCTGATTATGGTCGCTACCACGCTGGTTCTTGGTGCAGGGGATTTCGCGCTGAAAATCGGCTCTTTCACACTTGGTGGAATCGGTACCGCCACGTTTGGCGCGATTATCCTGAATGCCATTCTGCGACGCCGCAGTGGGGCATCGCAGGAAAAGCCGCTTGCGCGGCAGCAGGGTTAACTACTCCAGCGGTGTGGCTACAGGCTGCACCGCTTTTTTTCGTTTCAGCCGCAGTTCACTGACGATCACCCCGCAGACGATCAGCGCCCCACCCAGCAACGCCAGAGCAGGCAGACGCTCACCCGCAATACGTCCTACTACCCCAGCCCATACTGGCTCTCCGGCATAAATTACCGTGGCACGGGTTGGCGAAACGCTGCGTTGCGCCCAGTTCATGGTGACCTGAATCAGCGCACTGGCCGCACCCAGTCCCAGAGCACTGAGCAGCAGTGGTGTTGATATTGCGGGCACCGTCTCGCCATTGGGGACCATCAAAACAAAGGCAGACACAGACGCCACCGCCAGCTGGATCAACGTCACGCGGCGCACATCGACCTTGCCGGCATAACGACTGATCAGGATGATCTCGGCGGCAATTGCCAGCGTGCTGAGCAGCGTCGCTATTTCACCAGCATTCAGGCTAATACGGCCATCCTGCGGCCCGGCCACCAGCAGTAATCCGGTAAACGCCAGCACAATCCCCAGCCATGACATGATGCCCGGCGGACGGCGTAAAAACAGCCACTGTAGCAACGGCACCACCGGAACATAAAGTGCGGTAAGGAAAGCAGATTGACTGCTGGAGATGGTCTGCATTCCCCAGGTCTGCAGGCCATAGCCACCGGCGATCGACAGGCCTATCAGCGTGCCCGCTTTCACCTCCAGCCAGGTCATGCCCGCCAGATACCGCCGGAAAAAAAAGGCCAGCAGTAGCGCGGCGGTGGCAAAACGCAGGCCAACAAAGAAGAATGGACCGGAGTGCTGCATCGCCCGATGCACCACCAGAAAGGTGCCGCCCCAGATCATGGTGATAAAAAGTAATACCAGCTCCTGCCGCGTCAGGCGCAGGGTTAAACCGCGGGGTGTGTCCGACATAATTCACCTGATGATGTGTCCGGACGATATTGTGGTGAGAGCGAGGAGGAAAAGCAACGACGTTCACCGCCGGTAAGCGCCGGCGGTGAACGCCAGGTTATGCGTCCGCTTTTTTAGGGCTGCTGCGTCCCCCTTTCTCACCGGCGCGTGCTGCGCGCTGCGGATCATTTTTAAAATTACCGCCGCTGTTTTTTCCGCCTTTACGTCCCGCTTCAGCGGCACGCTCACGGTTTTCAGCAAAATTTCCTGAACCTCCACGATGTGCTGTCATGATTTGCTCCTTTCGCGTAGTGCGATTAATAAAGAACCAAAAGCAGAAGGCTGAAGTGCGAAACCAGCCCATGCTTAAATAATAGCCAGACTCTGCATAAACTCATCATGCAGTCACATTTCGCAACAGAGTAATCACCAGTAATTTGCTTAAAGAACGAACATTACGCCGGTTTATCACCGATTATCTGCAGGATTATTGCCCGATTCATTCGCCACGATGTCTGTATCGCCTGCGTAAAACAAAAGCTCTTCTATACTTTTTCTGGACGTCAAAACCACCTGGAGAGATTTATGGCCAAGATTCTGGTGCTCTACTACTCGATGTACGGACATATTGAAACAATGGCGAACGCAGTTGCAGAAGGCGCTCGTCGGGTTCCCGGCGCGGAAGTGGATATCCTGCGGGTACCAGAAACAATGGAGGCCGATCGCTTTGCACAGGTGGGCGGCAAAACCAATCAGCAGGCTGCAGAAGCTTCGCCTGAGATGCTGCCGCACTATGACGCAATTATCGTCGGTACCCCGACCCGCTTTGGCAACATGGCCGGGCAGATGCGGACGTTCTGGGATCGCACTGGCGGTCTCTGGGCATCGGGTGCACTGTTTGGCAAGGTTGCCAGTGTCTTTACCTCAACCGGTACTGGCGGCGGTCAGGAACAGACTATTACGTCAGTCTGGACCACTCTGGCCCATCACGGCATGGTCATCGTTCCTATCGGCTACGGAACCAAAGAGCTGTTTGATATTTCTCAGGTTCGTGGTGGCACACCCTATGGTGCGACCACGCTGGCGGGCGGCGATGGCTCGCGTCAGCCTACAGAGGCGGAACTCAATATTGCCCGTTTTCAGGGTGAACATGTTGCCGGACTGACTGTGAAACTGCAGGACTGATTTAATCAAGGAGAAAAGTATGTCTACTGAACAATCGAAAGCACATCACGTTGGCGAATGGGCAAGTTTGCGTCATACCTCCCCTGAAATTGCCGAGGCCATTTTCGAAGTGGCGAATTACGATGAAAGACTGGCAGAAGAGATCTGGCGTCAGCAAGGCAGCGACGATGTGCTCATTCGCGCCTTTGAAAAGACCGATAAAGATCTCCTGACCTGGGATGATAAGCCCGTAGAACGTAAGAACGTCTGATTCAGGGGCGGGAATTTCCCGCCCTCACTTTTTTAGCTCACCAAGGAGTACGTTATGTCTTCCTATCAAAGCATTAATCCCGCAAACAATGAATTGCTGAAAAGCTGGCCTTCACATGATGAATCGGCTGTCAGCCATGCGCTGGACGTGGCCGATCGTCTTTTCCACTCTTCATGGAGCAAAGGTGAAATTCAGCCACGTCTGCAGGTATTGAAAAAACTGGCTGACCTGATTGATAGCCGCGCGGAAGAGCTGGCAACCATCGCCAGTAAAGAGATGGGTAAGCTGATTGGTCAGAGTCGTGGCGAAGTGAAAATCTGTTCACAGATTGCCCGCTACTACGCAGAGCATGCCGAACGTATTCTGCAGCCGCAGGCCTATCCCAGCGAGCTGGGCGAGGCCTGGGTTGAGTATCACCCGATTGGCGTGTTAGTTGCCGTCGAGCCGTGGAACTTCCCTTACTATCAGCTGATGCGCGTACTGGCACCTAACCTGGCGCTGGGCAACCCTGTTCTGGCGAAACATGCCAATATTGTGCCGCATTGTGCCGATGTGTTTGAAAAACTGGTTCGTGAAGCGGGTGCGCCTGAAGGGGCCTGGACTAACCTGTTCATATCAAACGAGCAGGTTGCCGATCTGATTGCTGACGATCGCGTGCAGGGTGTTGCCCTGACCGGTTCAGAGCGCGCAGGAAGCGCCGTTGCTGAGCAGGCTGGTAAGTATCTTAAGAAATCGACGCTGGAACTGGGCGGCAATGATGTGTTTGTGGTGCTGGATGATGCGGATCTTGACGAAGCCGTGCGTCAGGGCGTGCAGGCACGTCTCAGCAATTGCGGTCAGGTTTGTACTGCCGCAAAACGCTTTATTTTGCATGAGAAAATTGCCGATCGCTTTATCAGCCAGTTCAGTGCTGCGCTGAGTTCTGCAACGCTGGGCGATCCGCTGGATGAGAAAACCACACTTGGCCCGCTCTCTTCTGCTGATGCACGTGACCGCCTGGTGAAACAGGTCGATGAAGCGGTCGCTAATGGCGCAACACTGGTGACAGGCGGTAAAGCGGCAGAGGGCGCGGGTTGCTTCTATCAGCCAACCATTCTCACTGGCATCACCCCGGATAATCCTGCTTATTATCAGGAGTTCTTCGGTCCTGTGGCGCAGGTTTATGTCGTCGGCGACGATAATGCGGCTGTGGCGCTGGCAAACGACTCGCACTACGGTCTGGGTGGCTCAGTCTGGACGCGGGATACGGCTCGCGGTCGTAAACTGGCTTCCGCCATTGAAACCGGGATGGTGTTTATCAACTCGCAGAGCGACACCTCAGCGGAACTGCCTTTTGGTGGTGTGAAACGTTCAGGCTATGGCCGTGAACTCTCTGATCTGGGTATCAAAGAGTTTGCTAACCAGAAACTGGTCGTTGTGGCGGGTTAATCGCCCTGCAGCCATAAAAAAACCCCGTTTCGACGGGGTTTTTTATTATGGGTCGCTACAGCGCAATTACTGCGTTGCCGCTGACTTTGATTCGTCGTTGTGCACTGTGGCAGGCTTATTCGCAGCGTTAGCCTGGTCAGCTTTCGCGTCACTGGCTGAGGCTGCTTTGTCTTCCTTCGCTTTCTCAGCAGCGGCTTTATCCGCTTTTGCCTTTTCAGCAGCGGCTTTTTCCGCTGCCGCTTTATCCGCTTTAGCCTTCTCAGCGGCTTCTTTATCCGCTTTTGCTTTCTCAGCAGCCGCTTTATCTGCTTCAGACTTCTCAGCGGCAGCTTTGTCGGCTTCAGCTTTCGCTTTGGCTGCGGTCGCTTTATCCGCTTCAGCTTTATCAGCAGCAGCGTCATTCGTCGCTGCGGCTTTTGCGCTGTCGTCGTCAGACTGTGCTGCCGGTTGTGGTGCCGCCGCAGGTTGCATTGGCGTGCCCTGCAGCGCAGCATTCAGCGCCTGAGAGAACTGATCCCAGCTGCAATAGCCGTTTGCATCCGTCTCACAACCCGCCAGTTGCAGCGTAACGCGCTTCGGTGGGTTTTTCAGACTCAGCACGTCAGCGTTGCGCAGCTGATCGGCCGTCTGATAGACATACTCGACTTTGAGCAGGTCTTTATCCGTTTTCGCATCATGCCAGCGTTCGAAAACAACCTGGCCGCCAATCGGCGTTTTTTCGTAAGTATCAGGCAGCTCATATGGTTTGACCTGCAACGCGCTCAGCAGCGAGGCGATATTCGAGTCATGACCCACCATCAGCGTGATTTTCGGCGCGTTAGCTTTGTCCTGATCCACTAACTGACTGCGGATGTAATCCACCAGTGGGGCCGCCACTTCACGGGAAACGTCCGGGCTGGTGAACAGGGCGTCCTGATAACCATTTTTAATGGCTGACAGCTCTTTCCACTGTTCAGGCGTCTTGATCTGGCCCCATGCAACCTGATCCAGCGGGAATCCTTCGTAATACTGCAGCGTAAACGCATCCATCAGGGAGTTACCCACTTTCAGCGGGCCACTGACAGTTGGCTCTTTACCGTTTTCAGCGCTGAAGGTGTTCTGGCCGCTGCTGAGATCGCACTGCTTTTTATTGTTGCAGGCAGGCGATGCTTTATAGTCGACAATCTTTTCCAGGCGCTGGAAAGCAGGTTTCAGCGACAGTTTTTCATTTGCTGCGGTCATCGCGGCCAGTGCTTTCTTATTGAAAGCATCGCTGCCATCGGTGATGACCGGATTAAAGATAGGATCCATGGAGCCCATTTCATCCTGGTGTGTGACCGCGACGTCACAGCCTGGGAAGGCACCATTAACAAAGAACTGAGCCGTCGCAACGGTGCGTTGCAGGCTGTTAGCGTAGACAAAGACGTTATTACTGTCAGCACAGCTGCCGTTCTTCACCAGGCCCTGCTGTGCCAGCCACTGACGGGTGTAATTACCCATGTAGACTTCCAGCACGCCACCTTTAGTGGTCAGCTGTCCGCCGGGAACATCCCACTGCGGCCAGCTTTTTTTGGTGGACTGTTCCAGCACGCTGCCATTATCGGCCAGTGGCGCACGCAGATTGTGACGACTCAACATCAGCACCTGTTGCAGCTGCATGTCACCCTCAGCAGCAAATGCTACCGTTCCGACCGGCAATGCAGCGAGCACTGACAATGCGCAAAGACTCAGTTTCTTGATCATTGTGCCTATTCCATTTATTCAGTAAAGAAACACTCTGGCTATCAACCGATTAGCTCGCCTCAGAGCGAAGTAATCAACAGTGTAACTCAGCTCGCCTCGGAAAAGCGCCAGATGTTTGCAAAAACAGTGAGTGGACTATAGCAGAGATGCATCGAACAGATGAATGCGCAGCCGCGCGTCAGCAGCAGAGACGTGGTTTTTCGGACTGGAGGAAGAAGCTGGAACGTCAGAAACGAAACAGGCCAGCACGGAGTGCTGGCCTGTAAAATGTGGCGGAGGAGGAGAGATTCGAACTCTCGGATGGTTTCCCATCGGCGGTTTTCAAGACCGCTGCCTTAAGCCGCTCGGCCACCCCTCCGTTTTGAAACTGTACTGCATCGGCAAAACTATTGATTTTTACCGCTTTATTGCCCGTGGCAGATAAAGTGGCGGAGGAGGAGAGATTCGAACTCTCGGATGGTTTCCCATCGGCGGTTTTCAAGACCGCTGCCTTAAGCCGCTCGGCCACCCCTCCGCAATGACGCGCACTATAAACACCCCGTTTAGGGATGTAAAGCATCTATCTGTTTATTCGCCTGAAAAACAGCCAGATTGTGATTTTTTGGTGTCAAAATCGCCACTCTGCTCAAACAATTAGCAGATTAGCGCGTAAAGAAGGGTAAAACGCCTTTTCCCTCTTTAATGGGCTGCGTATTCTCGGCACATATTTAACGATCTGCTTATTAGTGTTCTGCTTAAAGGAGCGCAATATGGAAAGAATTGTCACCTCATCGCAGTCTTCACTGCTTTCAACGCACAGAGTTCTGCGCAATACCTATTTTCTGCTTGGGCTGACTCTGGCCTTTTCGGCGGTTACAGCTACCGCCAGCACCCTGCTTGCCTTGCCTGCGCCGGGCCTGATCCTGATGCTGGTCGGCTTCTATGGTTTGATGTTTTTAACCTACCGCCTGGCTAACAGCCCGATGGGTATTCTTGCCGCGTTTGCGTTTACCGGCTTCCTGGGATACTGCCTGGGCCCTATTCTGAGCTCCTTCTTAACCGCAGGCATGGGCGACGTGATCGCACTGGCGCTGGGCGGTACGGCGCTGGTGTTCTTCTGCTGTTCTGCCTACGTGCTGACAACCCGTCGTGATATGTCCTTCCTGGGTGGCATGATGATGGCAGGTTTTGTGGTACTGCTGGTTGCGGTGGTCGCCAACATCTTCCTGCAGTTGCCTGCCTTGCATCTGGCTATCAGCGCCCTGTTTATTCTGTTTTCAGCCGGTGCAATTTTGTGGGAAACCAGCAACATCATTCATGGTGGCGAAACCAACTACATCCGCGCGACGGTCAGCCTCTATGTTTCGTTGTATAACATCTTCGTCAGCCTGCTTAGCCTGCTGGGTTTCGCCCGCAGCAACTAACCGGCAATGACAGTCGGCCTGTAAAACCCCGCTTCGGCGGGGTTTTTGCTTTTACTGCCTGCCAGGTTTGCTAAACTGCGCCGTCATTTACAGAGAGGAGATCACGTGAATTTTAACGGTAACGAAATCGCCGTCGATGCCGAAGGCTATCTGAAGAGTACCGACGACTGGAGTGAAGCGCTGGCGGCACACATTGCTGAGCGGGAAGGCCTCACCATGACCGAAGCACACTGGGAAGTGGTCCATTTTGTGCGCGCGTTTTATCTGGAATTTAATACCTCACCCGCCGTGCGGATGCTGGTAAAGGCAATGGCGAAGAAATACGGGGAAGAGAAAGGCAACAGCCGCTACCTCTTCCGCCTGTTTCCTGAAGGGCCGGCTAAACAGGCAACGAAAATTGCCGGCCTGCCTAAACCGGCAAAGTGTCTGTGATTAACCGGTTGTAAAATCGCGGGGTGGCTCTGCGGGCTGGTGCGGTTCCACCAGCACCTTATCAACGCGCGCACTGCGGGGCCCGCCCGCTTTAAGCCAGGCGATTAGCGCTTCGACCTTCTCCGCGTCGCCCCAGGCCAGCACCTCGACGCTGCCGTCATCCAGATTCCGCGCGTAGCCCAGCACGCCCAGCGTCCTGGCTTCTGCCTGCGTACTGTAACGAAACCCGACGCCCTGGACGCGGCCATGAACCCATGCTTTAAAACAGGCTGCTGACATTATTCTCTCCTGCTGCTGTTCGTTGCAATTTCCCGTTATCCACCGGACAATGGCGCCTCATTTTTTCAGGTAAGCATAGCAAACTATGACAGTCAGATTGATTCTCGCAAAGGGACGTGAAAAGTCCCTGCTCCGTCGCCATCCATGGGTCTTTTCAGGTGCCGTTGCACGTCTGGAAGGTAAAGCACAACGGGGTGAAACCCTTGACGTTTGTGACAGCAACGGCAAATGGCTGGCTCGCGCCGCATATTCACCCGAGTCGCAGATTCGCGCCCGCGTCTGGAGCTGGCAGGCCGATGAATCCATCGATATCGCTTTCTTTGTCCGCCGTTTCGAACAGGCGCAGCAGTGGCGTAAATGGCTGGCGGCCCGTGATGGTCTGGACAGTTATCGCCTGATTGCCGGTGAGTCTGATAATTTGCCCGGCGTCACTATTGATCGTTTTGGCAACTTTTTAGTAATGCAGCTGCTCTCGGCTGGCGCGGAATATCAGCGTGCGGCGATTATCACCGCCCTCCAGCAGTGTTTCCCTGGCTGCGCCATCTATGACCGTTCTGACGTCGCCGTACGCAAGAAAGAAGGTCTGGAGCTGACACAAGGCCCCGTCACCGGTGAACTGCCACCGCCCCTGCTGCCGATCACAGAACATGGCATGAAGCTGCTGGTTGATATCCAGGGCGGCCATAAAACGGGCTATTACCTTGATCAGCGTGACAGTCGTCTTGCTACGCGTCGTTATGCACAGGATGCACGTGTACTGAACTGCTTCTCTTACACAGGCGGATTCGCTGTTTCTGCGCTGATGGGTGGGTGTAAAGAAGTCATCAGTGTGGATACCTCTCAGGAAGCGCTGGACGTAGCCCGTCAGAACGTTGAACTGAACGAGCTGGATCTTTCTCGCGCCCGTTTTGAGCGTGATGATGTGTTCAAACTGCTGCGCCGCTATCGTGACAGTGGCGAGAAATTTGATCTGATCATTATGGATCCGCCCAAATTCGTCGAAAACAAAAGCCAGTTAATGGGTGCCTGTCGCGGCTATAAAGATATTAATATGCTTGCCATTCAGTTACTGAATCCGGGCGGGGTCCTGATGACCTTCTCCTGCTCCGGTCTGATGGCTACCGAACTGTTCCAGAAGATTATTGCCGATGCCGCGCTGGATGCGGGACGCGAAGTGCAGTTTATCGAACAGTTCCGTCAGGCAGCGGATCATCCGGTCATCGCCAGCTATCCGGAAGGCCTCTATCTGAAAGGTTTTGCCTGCCGCGTGATGTGACTTGAAAAATGGGCTCCTGACCCCATATTGGTAAGAGAGCTTTTTTTCGGAGGTCACTATGATTGCCAGTAAAATGATTGCCAGTAAATTTGGTATTGGTCAGCAGGTTCGTCATCGTTTGTCCGGCGTACTGGGCGTTATCGTTGATGTCGATCCTGAGTACTCGTTAGACGAGCCTAAAATTGAAGATGTTGGTGCAGAAGAAAAGATGCGTACCGCACCCTGGTATCATGTGGTGATGGAAGATGAGGAAGGCGATCAGGTTCATACCTATGTCGCAGAGATTCAGCTTTCAGGTGAAACCAGCATTGAACATCCTGAGCAACCTTCAATGGATGAGCTCGCTGCATCCGTACGTCAGCAATTGCAGGCACCTCATCTGCGACACTAATCTGTGGCGGCACGCTCTGCCGCCACCCCTGATTTAGCGCGTAATCCCCAGACGTGGAATTTCAATCTTCGGGCAACGATCCATAATCACCGTCATGCCTGCATCCTGAGCCAGCACCGCCGCCTGTTCATTAATCACGCCGAGTTGCAGCCATAATGTCTTTGCCCCGACGGCTATAGCCTCCTGGGCGACACCCCATGCGGCTTCAGAATTGCGGAAGACATCCACCATATCAATCCCGCCGGGTACATCCGCCAGACTGGCATAACCCTGTTGCCCCAGCACTGTTTTCCCTGCAAGTTTCGGGCTGACCGGGATCACGTCATAGCCCTGATCAAGCAGATACTTCATCACACCGTAACTGGGACGTTCGGGGCGATCACTTGCTCCAACTAAGGCGATACGTTGGGTTCGCGTCAGCACGTCACGAATTGTCTGGTCGTTCATGTTTCTCTCCTTTCAGGCCAGCGTTGAGTGTAGATGGGTGCGCTCGTTAACGGGTAAGTCCTGAGCACAATTAATTGAACCCGCGCACGAATAAATATGTTTAAATGTAAATTAACTGCCATAATGTAAGAATTTGCTACACATCCCCTTTCGTGTCATCAGTTACCGGAGTTGAAATGAAGCTGTCGCTGGCTGTAACGGGGTTACTTACACTCCTCGTTTCGGCGTCCTGTTCTGCCATCACATTAAAGCTTGATCCGCAAATCGAGCTACTGGTGCTGGATGGTCGAAAAATTTCAGGTTCGCTCCTCAAAGGAGCTGACAGCCTGGAGCTGGATCGCGGTCAGCATCAGTTTCTGTTCCGGGTAGAGCATCAGCGCAAAGGGCTGAAAGAGAATGTCATTGCCTATCAGTCTCTGCCGATGATTGTCACGTTCACTGCTGTAGCCAAAACCATTACTATTCGGCTGCCCGCGCTGGAGACAAAACGCGAGCGTTATCATTTTGACCGCAGCCTTAACTTCCAGCTGGTGGATGAAAAAGGCACGGAGATTACCAGCGTGCGTGACCACCTGCCGGCCATCACAACCGCCGACATGGAAAAAGCGATGCTGAATTATAACCGCACCCGCCAGATCGCCTCTGTGCCCCGGTTTGCAAATTCCGCTTCTGCTCCCCCCTCTTCCGTCAGGCTTACCGCAGACCTGGACTGGACTTCACAGGCCGAACTGCCCTCGCTGCACCGCTGGTTTCATCGTTTCGATGAAGCGACGCGCCAGCAATTTATGACACTGGTCAAAATGCTACGTACGAGTTGATAGCGTTAATGGGCCAGAGGTAAACTCAGGATCCCTCTCATTGCGCATGAGCCTTATCAGGACGCCTCTATGGAACAGACTGTTCGCACCCTTGGCACCATAAAACATATCGCGCTGGTCGCCCATGACCACTGCAAAGCCGCACTGCTTGACTGGGTTAAACAGAATCAGCCCGCGCTGGAACAACACATCCTCTATGCGACCGGGACGACCGGGAATCTGATTAATCGTGATACCGGCCTGAACGTGACAGCCATGCTGAGCGGTCCGATGGGCGGTGATCAGCAGGTGGGTGCGCTGATTTCAGAAGGAAAAATTGATGCACTGATTTTTTTCTGGGATCCGCTTAACGCCGTGCCGCACGATCCGGATGTCAAAGCGCTGCTGCGTCTGGCAACCGTCTGGAATATTCCGGTTGCCACAAATCGCTCCACAGCGGACTTTATTATTCAGTCGCCGCTGTTTGCGCAAAGCCTGGAGATTATGATTCCCGATTATCAGCGCTATCTGGCCGATCGCCTGAAATAACTCAGGCTTTACGCAGTACTGGCACACCGAGCTCGCGGAAGTCATCGACAAACGGTGACGGCGCTGCTTTATCGAACAGTAAAAAGACCTGCTGACGCGCTCGCGTCAGTGCCACATAGGCCAGACGGCGCTCCTCCGCATGCGGGAAAGGTTCGGGCTGCGGCAGTAAGCCCTGTTCAATAACTGACTCGCGGACTTCCGCCGGGAAGCCCTCTTTGCCCTGTTGTAATCCCAGCAGAATGACATAATCCGCCTGCTGGCCTTTGCTGGCGTGGATCGTCATAAAGTCCAGATTGAGTTTCGGCCAGCGGGTTCGGGCTTTATCCAGTATGTCTGGCCGCAGATAGTGATAGCGCGCCAGCAGCAGAATACGCTCATCCGGTTTCGCATAACCACTGAGTTTGTTCAGCAGGGCGTCCAGCTGATCCTCTGCCAGCAATGCAATCGATTTCTTATTGCCTTTGGTGACGCTATTCAGTGGTTTTGCCAGCTGTTGAGGATTCTGCTGGATAAAACGATTAGCAATATCGCCAATGCGATCGTTAAAGCGGTAGGTGGTGTCGAGCACGCAACGATCACCCTCACCAAAATAGTGATGGAATGCGGTCGTCAGCGTCATCTCTGCGCCGCTGAAGCGATAGATAGCCTGCCAGTCATCGCCAACCGCAAACAGGGCGGTGCGCTTATTCTGCTGGCGGAGTGCGCTGAGCAAGGCGGCACGCTGAGGTGAAATATCCTGGAACTCATCCACCAGTATGTGTTTCCACGGACTAATAAACCGCCCTTTTTCCAGAACGGCTATTGCCTGATGAATCAGACCCGAAAAGTCGACCGCGCCCTCCTCTTTCAACGCACTCTTCCACGCTTTCAACAACGGTGCCATCAGTTTGATGCGTTTACTGAAGAGATCCCGGACCTCTTCCGGCACATCCGCGATCATAGCTGCCTGTGCACCTCCGTGCATGCGCATCAGGCCGAGCCAGCGCTCCAGTCGTGACGCCAGCC
This sequence comes from Pantoea sp. MBLJ3, assembly GCF_000816655.1. Taxonomy (NCBI): domain Bacteria; kingdom Pseudomonadati; phylum Pseudomonadota; class Gammaproteobacteria; order Enterobacterales; family Erwiniaceae; genus Pantoea; species Pantoea sp. MBLJ3. The sequence goes on along the minus strand of NZ_JSUT01000012.1, from coordinate 144,914 downwards.
GCTTTGCCAGCCTGTCGTCCTCCCAGAAAGGCCCCTCCGGTAATTCCCACTGCAGTTCGTCACGCAGCCACTGACGCCAGCCGTTTGCCATCGCTTTCTTCTCATGGCACTGCTGCTGCCATTCCCGGATCAATAACGCGCGACGCGCATCCGCATCACTCTCCAGCTTGCTGATAACCGGCTGCTTATTACTGCCTTCACGAATAATATGCAGCGCCAGAGAATGGAAGGTTCTCGCCTGGATGTCATCCGCGGAGAGCCGTGACTGGATACGCTCGTTCATCTCTTTGGCAGCCTCGCGGCCAAATGCCAGTAACAGGATTTGATCGGCGCTGGCTAGCTTGCGCTGCATTAACCAGCCTGCCCGGGCCACCAGCACTGACGTTTTACCGCTACCGGCGCCAGCCAGCACCAGCAATGAATTTTCGCCGTTGACCACCGCCTCACACTGCGACTGATTCAGTGGCGTGCTCTCGACGCTGGCAAAGAATGCCTGATAACGGCTTAACATAGCGGCCGTCCAGTCGCGGTTTCGCTGCTGCAAGGCCGCGTCACCCTGATCCAGCCAGCGCTGACAAAACGCCCAGTTCTCGCGGCAGTCAGCAAACTCTTTTAAGCGGATAAGAGGCATTGGCAACGCATCGAACTGTTTGAGAATTTTTGTTTTCAGCCCCTGCAGTTCGTGGCGGTTGAGCCAGCGATCCTGCGCGCCAAAGGTCTCGATTTCATCATGCAGCGACTGGAGTACCTCACGGCAGACTGCGCTCATCTCCAGACTCCAGCTCTGCCAGGCCTGCATCAGATAGTGGTGAAAGCGCTGCGTCTCCTGCCATTCCGTTCCGTGCAGCCGAACCACTTTTTCATCGGCCAGCAAAAATTCCAGTTCGCCCCATACCAGCCCACGCTTGCAGGCAATATCCAGTAACTGGTTAAAGGGGATCAGATACTCGTGCTTATCGCCACTGACTTCGACGCCCGCCGCCATCAGGCGGACACGATTATAAGGATGCTGGGCAAGTCGTTTGCCCATCGAGGTTGCTTTCAGTTCCACGCCGACACCAACGTCAGATAACAGGATTAAGGGGAGTTTACCTGTCAGACCCTTAGCGCTCCAGCCTTAAAACAAGCTAAACTTGGCGTCACATCTTGCGGAATGCAAAAGGAAAAGACGATCATGCGCACCGTTTTAAATATTCTTAATTTTGTCCTGGGTGGCTTTTTCACCACGCTGAGCTGGCTGTTTGCCACGTTAATCAGTGTCGTGCTGATTTTTACCCTGCCACTGACCCGCTCCTGCTGGGAAATTACAAAGCTCTCGCTGCTGCCGTTTGGCAACGAGGCGGTGCATGTCGATGTGCTTCGTCCTGAAAGTAAGAGTCATATTCTGAATACCGGCGGAACTTTCCTGAATATTTTCTGGCTGATTTTCTTTGGCTGGTGGCTCTGCCTTTCACATATCTCGGTGGGGATTGTGCAATGCATCAGCATCATCGGTATTCCAACAGGGATTGCGAACTTTAAGATTGCCGCTATCGCCCTCTGGCCGGTTGGACGCCGCGTGGTGTCCGTGGAAGAGGCGCGCGCCGCGCGCGAAGCCAATGCCCGCCGCTATTAATATGATGTCGGATGCAGTGCCTGGCTGGCGAAAATATCTGTTTAATAGTACGTGGCGCTATCTGCTGCGGATTTTGTTTGCGCTGAGTGGCTGCGCTGCCATCCCCTGGTGGCTGCATCAGATTGAGTGGACGATTCCCTTAACGCTGGGGGTGGTCGCGGCTGCGCTGGCCGATCTTGATGATCGCCTGGCCGGTCGTCTGAAGAATCTGCTGATTACCCTGCTTTGCTTCTGCATCGCCTCCGTTTCAGTAGAACTCCTGTTTCCCTATCCGTTCGCCTTTATTGTCGGGCTGGCGATCTCGACATGGGGCTTTATTCTGCTGGGTGCCCTGGGCCAGCGCTACGCCACTATCGCGTTTGGTGCGCTGCTGATTGCGGTCTATACCATGCTCGGCATCGGGCTGTTCAGTCAGTGGTATATGCAGCCGATGCTGCTGCTGGTCGGCGCGCTGTGGTACAACCTGCTGACGCTGCTGGGTCATCTGATGTTTCCGGTCCGGCCGGTGCAGGAACAGCTGGCTGGCAGCTTTTCACAACTGGCGCGTTACCTGGATGCCAAAGCGAATCTCTTCGATCCGGATGCTGGTGAGCAGGATGACGCCGCGTTTATCGATGCGGCGATGGTCAACAGCCAGTTAGTGGCGCAGCTCAACCTGACCAAAACTACGCTGCAGAGTCGACTGCGTGGCGATCGCGGGTCGCGCGGCACCCGCCGTAGTCTGCACTACTATTTTGTGGCGCAGGACATTCATGAACGGGCCAGCTCGTCCCATTTGCAATATCATCTGCTGCGCGGTGACTGGCGCTATAACGAAATTCTGTTTCGCTTCCAGCGTCTTCTTAACATGCAGGCACAAGCCTGTCGCCAGCTGGCACACTGCATTCTGGTGCGTGAAAGATGGGTGCATGACAGTCGATTTGAGCGCGCGTTTGAACGATTACAAAAAGCAATTGAACGTCTGGAGCAGCGCGAGCCTGAGGCCGAGCATACCCGTGCCCTTTTCTGGCTGCTGCGCAATCTGCGCGCCATTGATGCCCACCTTGCCTCCATCGAATCTGAACAGACGCTGGCCGGTGAAGATCCTCAGCACAGCGATAATCTGCTGTCACGCGAAGGATTAAGTGGCTGGAGTGACATCAGGCTGCGCTTTAGCCGTCATCTCTCTCCCTCATCGGCGCTATTCCGGCATGCAGTTCGCATGTCAGTCGTGCTCTGTATCGGCTATGGCTTCATTAAGATCACCGGACTCGAGCGGGGATACTGGATTTTGCTGACCAGCCTGTTTGTCTGCCAGCCCAACTACAACGCAACGCAGCGGCGACTGGCCTTACGTATCGGCGGAACACTGGCGGGCATTGCTATTGGTCTGCCCGTTTTATGGCTGGTGCCCTCAATTGAAGGGCAGTTAATCCTGATTGTGATTTCCGGCGTGCTGTTCTTCGCTTTCAGGCAGGTACAGTATGCGCAGGCCACGCTGTTTATCACATTGCTGGTTCTGCTCTGCTTTAACCTGTTAGGGGAAGGCTTTGAGGTCGCCCTGCCACGCGTAGTGGACACCTTACTCGGCTGTGGCCTGGCCTGGCTGGCTGTGGCGTTTATCTGGCCAGACTGGCGCTTTCGTCAGTTGCCGGCGGTGGCTGAACGAACCCTGAAAGCGAACTGCCGCTATCTGGATGCGATCATGGAACAGTATCATCAGGGCAAGGATAACCGTCTCGCCTATCGCATTGCCCGCCGTGACGCACACAATGCAGATGCCGAGCTGGCATCCGTGGTTTCAAACATGAGCAGTGAAAGTCGCACCAGTCAGAAACTGCGCGAATCGGCTTTTCAGCTGCTTTGCTCAAACCACTCGTTTCTGAGTTACATTTCTGCACTCGGCGCGCACCGTGACAAAATTACGGCACCAGAACTGCTGACCTTGCTGGATGATACAGTTTGTTATGTTGAGGATGTGCTTCAGACGGACGTAGTCAGCGATGAGCATGTTGAAACAATGCGCCATCAACTGGCTCATCGCATCAGCCAGTTGGCCGCAGATGCGGATGTGCGTGCGCCGCTGGTGCTTCAGCAACTCGGACTGCTGGTAGCCTTAATGCCTGATGTGGCTCGCCTGCGCCGCACGCTTATTGCTGATTAGCCTTCTTCGCCTCTGAAGTCTGGTTTCGATAAAAGCGTGCGTTGAAACCATGCATTCAGCTCGGCACGGGTGGCCAGTGGCAGTGCGGCCGCATGGTGGCCCGTAATCGCACCCTGCAGCGCCAGTAGTGTCTGAAATCCAACGTGCTGGTTGATCGCTTTTAACTTCAGCCAGCACTGTTTGGCTCCCATCTGGTAAAGATGATTGACACTCATCACGCCCGCCTCGTACAACATGACTTCCATGCGTACACTGAGATTAGGCAGATCTTTCAAACGCGGAGAGGCTTGTCTGTGCTGCAACTCGCGCTGTGCCGTTTCTAAAGAGGCCGCGGAGAGCGTCAGAAGATGGTCAGGATCCCGCCATAAGGCTTCATCGACCTGAAAGTAATCAAGCTTCACTGACTTGCCCCGTTTGCGAAAAATCAGGGGCTGGAGCGGACGGTCGGTAATGTAATCCCGCAAGGGTTCACTGGCCCGCAGGTAGAGTTCATCTTTATTAATTAACGCGAAAACCACGCTTTCGACAGCCAGTGCATAGCCACCAAACTGGGTCCGGGACTCAATTGTTCCCAACGGGCCCAGGTGCGCTCTGGAGCGCTCGACAACCGGATTAATCTTTTTCATTGCACCACCTCCATGTAAGAAATATCTGGTAAATTACGTTGTGTATCAGGTAATTAGAAGATAAAAAAAAGTGGCAGCGGGTTCAATGAATAAATAGTGCTTCAACTAATCTTGTCGCGTTTTTGCGAGGCGTTTTCAGAAATTTGGGTTGATCTTTATCCAGGATGACAGTACTGTATATTCATACAGTCCACTGCTGGTGATTAACTTATGCGAACACAACATCCTAATAATGCACGCTATGCTCATCATTATGCGTCCTCTTCTGTTCCGTCCACGCAGGGTGGTGGAATTACTGAGTTACGTTACAGCGAGCAGCCCGGTATGATGCAGATGATGCTGTTGCCGTTATTACAGCAACTGAGTCAGCAGTCACGCTGGCAGTTGTGGTTAACACCGGCACATAAACTGAACCGCACCTGGTTGCAGGAATCAGGCTTACCATTAGATAAAAGTATGCATATCGCCGATTCTGAACGTCTGAATGCGGTTGAGGCGATGGTTAAAGCGTTGCGTACGGGAAATTACAGCGTTGTTCTGGCATGGATTCCGTACGATCTTGATGAAAATGAGCGTCGTCAACTTGAAAATGCGGCAGCTGAGGGTGAAGCGCTGGGTTTGATTTTGCGGGCCAGTGGGACAACGGAAGCGCCTCTGAGACCGCAAAGTGCGATAAAAATTCAGTCGGATTTGTTTCATTAAGTAAAAATAAGAAGTTTCCCAGGCTATTATTCTTATCAGTTGTCGCTAAACCACTGATTCTGTTAGTTCGAGCTGTGACAATGGGTTAGCAGGTTTTTTGGGCTTTTTGCTGCGACGTTACGACCATCCTAATTGTTAGAAATTGTGTATAAACCGCTGTTTTTTTACAGTAGCGCCTCACATCATACTTGTAAGTTTCCAATCTCGTTGTAGACTTTAGCTCGCCAGGGTGCTCAATAACCTCCGTTTTTTGCGGTAGAGTCATAAGCGAGCGTTTTGACCCGGCGAAGGATTTAAACCAAGAGCAACCTTTTTGCTCATTGCCTATTTGGATGATAACGAGGCGCAAAATGAAAAAGACAGCTATCGCAATTGCAGTGGCACTGGCTGGCTTCGCTACCGTAGCGCAGGCCGCTCCGAAAGATAACACCTGGTACACCGGTGCTAAACTGGGCTGGTCTCAGTATCACGACACTGGCTACTACGGTCACGGTTACGAGAACAATGACGGTCCAACTCATGAAAGCCAGCTGGGCGCAGGTGCGTTCGTTGGTTATCAGGCAAACCCATACCTGGGCTTCGAGATGGGCTATGACTGGCTGGGTCGCATGCCTAATAAAGGCAATGTGACTAACGGCGCATTCAAAGCACAGGGCGTTCAGCTGGCTGCTAAACTGAGCTACCCAATTAATGACGATCTGGACGTGTATACTCGTCTGGGCGGCATGGTATGGCGTGCAGATGCAACGCAGACTAACTCAACTACTGGCCGCATCAGCGACCACGACACCGGCGTATCTCCGCTGGCTGCAGTTGGTGTTGAATATGCGCTGACTCAGAACTGGGCTACCCGTCTGGATTACCAGTGGGTTAACAACATCGGTGATGCACAGACCGTTGGTGCTCGTCCAGACAATGGCATGCTGAGCGTAGGCGTTTCATACCGCTTCGGTCAGGATGACGTCGCTGCTCCGGCACCAGCTCCGGCTCCAGCACCAGCGCCAGTTGTTGAAACCAAGCGTTTCACTCTGAAGTCTGACGTTCTGTTCACCTTCAACAAATCTACCCTGAAGCCAGAAGGCCAGCAGGCTCTGGATCAGCTGTACAGCCAGCTGAGCTCAATGGATCCTAAAGATGGTTCCGTTGTCGTACTGGGCTTCACCGACCGCATCGGTTCAGAGCAGTACAACCAGAAACTGTCTGAGAAACGTGCTCAGTCAGTCGTAGATTACCTGGTCTCTAAAGGTATCCCTTCTAACAAGATCTCTGCACGTGGCATGGGTAAATCTAACCCAGTTACCGGCAATACCTGTGACAGCGTGAAAGGCCGTAATGCCCTGATCGATTGCCTGTCTCCGGATCGTCGCGTAGAAATCGATGTTAAAGGCATCAAAGACGTTGTAACTCAGCCACAGGCTTAAGTTTACATGTCATAAAAAACCCCGCCAAGGCGGGGTTTTTTTATGCCAGTAATAAAGCTGGCATCAGGCGTTCAGGGATGACATTGCTCCCGTTACGTTACTCGCTTTCAGAGCCTGAATTACCCAGGATCGCCTGCAAATCCTGTTTCAGGCTGGACATCTGAGTGGCATATTTCTCTTTACGTTCTGCATCTTCTATCAACTGAACAATTGTTTCAGAAAGCGTGCAGCCGCGCCGCTGTGCCAGTCCCGCCAGTCGTTGCCAGACCAGATATTCAAGGTCGATGGATTTTTTACGGGTGTGCTGATGTTCAGCATTGAAATGGCGTTTTCGCCGGGCACGGATAGTCTGTTTCAGCCGATTATCCAGATCAGAATGGATATGTTCCGCGATCCATTCATTCACCGTGACCGGATTATTTTCCATCGCCAGAAGCTTATCGACTGCAGCCTGCGCCGCACTTAATTCAAGGTGACGCGTGATCAGTTCACCTTCCCGATGTTTTTTCACCAGGTATTTCCACTTCCATCCACATTCAAGATTTTCGAGTTGCTGGTATTTCATCGGAATCTCATCGTGATCACGTAACGAACTAAGAATAACAGCTTTTTTCCCGGATGCAGCAACGAAAAACATGCTGTCATCATCACATCTTCAACAGGAAGTCTGCAGTGCTTAACAAGGGTGATTCCTGTATAATCTCGCTTTTCTTAATACAGACAAATGCGATTATTTTGACCAGCACCCAACTTACGTGGCAGACCTTACAGCCGGATAGCGCGCAATACCAATCCGTTTTCTCCCGAATTGCTGATGAAGAAACTGATGCTCTGGCAACGGTACAGCCCCGTTTGCTGAATGCACTTGCGCATTTACACCATCAGACGCAAGGGTTCCCATTACTGCTGGTTCGTAGCCAGGAGAATCGCGATTATCTGGCATTCATTGCCCAGGCCGCACAACGGGTTATGGCCGACAGTACCACGCTGTATGGTGGTGATTACCATATCATGGCAGATAATGTCACGCTCCAGCCTCCCTCCGATCCGCAACGCCCGTTCACCAGTCAGGGTGGTATTCACTTTGCTGAGTGGATTGAGATGGAACAGTTGTTTGGCTGCGTGCGCCAGTATAAAGATCGCATCCAGCTCGACCCGGGCCTGATACATCGCGCTAACGGCGGCACGCTGGTGCTCTCCTTGCAAAGCCTGATGACGCAGCCCATTCTCTGGTTGCGCCTGAAAAAGTGTATTGAACAGGGCTATGTCGAGTGGACATCCCAGGACGAACGCCAGCCGCTGCCGGTTTCTATTCCGCCTCTGCCACTCAGCCTCAATCTGGTCCTGTGTGGCGAACGTGAAACGCTGGCAGATTTTCAGGAGCTCGACCCTGAAGCACACGAAATGGCCATCTATACTGAGTTTGAAGAGAATATTCAGATTCTGGATGAGGATGACATGCTTGCCTGGTGTCGCTGGAACGCAGAACTGGCACAGCAGGCGGGGCTGCCCCTGCCGGAAGAGGACTTCTGGCCCGAGCTGATTAAAGAAGGCGCTCGCTATAGCGGCGATCAGGATACCCTGCCACTTTGTCCCCGCTGGCTCCAGCGTCAGATGCGCGAGTCAGCCCTGATGGGCGATGAACAACTCAATGCTGAAGCGCTACGTGATGCGTTGGAAGCGCGCTTATGGCGCGAGAATTATCTCAATGAACGGATGCGTGATGAGATCCTGCTGCGGCAGATTCTGATTGAAACTGAAGGTGAAGTTGTCGGTCAGATTAATGGTCTGTCAGTGGTGGAATTTCCTGGCCACCCGCGCGCCTGGGGCGATACTTCTCGCATTACCTGCGTAGTCCATCCTGGTGATGGTGAGTTCATGGATATCGAACGCAAAGCGGAGCTGGGCGGGAATATCCATGCCAAAGGTATGATGATTATGCAGGCTTACCTCACTGCCGAGCTGGAACTTGATCAGCAACTGCCCTTCTCGGCCTCAATGGTGTTTGAACAATCTTATTCCGAAGTGGATGGTGACAGCGCCTCGCTGGCTGAACTCTGTGCCTTAATAAGCGCATTGGCAAATCAGCCCATCAATCAGCAAATTGCTGTCACCGGCTCGGTCGATCAATTCGGCAACGTGCAACCTGTGGGCGGGCTGAATGAGAAGATCGAAGGCTTCTTTGATATTTGCCATCAGCGAGAACTGACGGGCCAGCAGGGAGTGATTATTCCTGCCTGCAATGTGCGTCATCTTAGTCTGAACCAGGCTGTTGTCACGGCGGTTGAGCAGGGTCGCTTCCACATCTGGGCCATTGACCAGGCCGAGGAAGCACTGCCGCTGCTGACGGGGAAAATCTGGAGTACCGAGGATGGTCTGGGTGATTGCCTGCTGAATACCATCCAGGAACGCATTAGCCTGTTCAACCAGCCGGACGGTCCGCAACGTCCCTGGGCGCTGCGCTGGCTTAACTGGTTTAACCACCGTTAATCCGATTTGCTCAGCGTACAACTGTTCGCTAATATTCGTGATTCACTAAAACAAGGCTTATTGAAAACATGGTAGATAAACGCGAATCCTATACCAAAGAAGATCTGATTCTGTCAGGTCGTGGTGAACTGTTTGGCGAAAATGGTCCGCCGCTTCCATCCGGCAACATGCTGATGATGGACCGCGTGGTCAAAATGACCGAAGACGGCGGCAAATATGACAAAGGCTTTGTTGAAGCGGAGCTGGATATCAATCCCGATCTCTGGTTCTTCGGTTGCCACTTCATTGGCGATCCGGTGATGCCGGGCTGCCTGGGCCTGGATGCCATGTGGCAGCTGGTTGGTTTCTATCTGGGCTGGCTGGGCGGCGAAGGTAAAGGCCGTGCACTGGGCGTGGGTGAAGTGAAATTCACCGGTCAGGTGTTGCCAGAAGCGAAGAAAGTTACTTACCGCATTCACTTCAAACGCGTGATCAACCGTAAACTGGTGATGGGCGTGGCAGATGGTGAAGTGCTGGTTGACGGTAATCTGATCTATACCGCCAGCGATCTGAAAGTCGGCCTGTTTAAAGATACCGCCGCTTTCTAAGCGTTTCCTCCGGAAACAAAAACCTCCGCGCATGGCGGAGGTTATATTCCCTTTTCAGTGACATCCGGTTATGCAGCTACCGACCTGTCCTCCATGGCTTGTCGCCAACCTCCCAACCAGTGAGACTTAGCGTCAATCAACTGATACGGACACATCTCTTTTGAGCGTCCAGTAATGCCTGCCTGATAACCACGTGAATGGGCGCGTTCGAGGCGGTCTCGTTTCTGTCTCTTCATACTCCGTGTCCCTCATGTAAGGTCTGTGGAATCTGGTGGAAAGAAAAGTGGTGATTTAATGTTCAACCACCCTTATGTTCTACCTCCTGCGAATCCAAAGATCAATGCTCAATCTTCATGCCAGTGTCATAAATGTGACCTTAATCGGTAAAAATAACGGCGTTTTGTGATGCACACATCAACACCATCTCTCTGATTAAGCTAATAAAAAAGCCCCTGGCCGGCGTCGAAAAATCACGACAACCGGACAGGGGCTTAGCTTATTTATTCACATTAATCTTAATTTAACGCAACCACACTGTTGGCAATCTTCTGCGCAGTCTGTTGCCAGCCCGCCGCCAGCGTACGGACCATAGCATCATAGCCATCTTCGGTTTGCGGCAGAACCAGATTAAACGCCTGCTTAGTCAGACGGCCCTGATGTTCCAGCGTCCATTCACCACTGACGATCGCTTTGCCATCGTAACGTCCCTGGAAGCCGGTGACCGTCACGTTAAGCGTATCGTGTTGCGCACCTAACGGTGAACCGGCCACCAGCCGGCCTGGCAACGCCTTGCTCAGGTTAGTGATCAGCGTCTGCTGCAACTGCTGATCGAGCGGACTGGCCCAGAGATTATTTGTGGCGATGACATATTTGACATCGCTGGTCTGATAAACCAGTCCATTGCCTGCCAGATAATCCGGCACCGTCACCTGCTGCACCCACAACATGGGCTGCGCTTCATTCAGCTGGCTGCTGCTGACCTGCATGGATGCCGCCCCGGAGGGCAGCTGATACCAGGTATTGTCAACGCTGCTACTGCACGCACTTAACACCAGCGCGGCACAAAGTATCAATCCTTTCTTCACTGTTTCGCCCTCTTCGGCTGGGGATCCTGTCCCGGTTTCGCCTCAAATACCAGCGCATTGCTCTTATTGTTGAGCGTTCTCAGTACCGGCTGAAGTTCACGCAGTACCTGATCCAGTCGCTGCATATCGCCTACCACTTTGGTGTAAGCTGGCGAACCTGGCTGCAGGCCCTTCATGCTGCGGTTCAGCTCGCGCAATGTCTGCTGCAGATCTTCCGGCAGCGTTTTCATCGCCGGACTGCCAGTGACTTTGTTGATGTTGTCGATGGTGCGCTGCAGATCACGCATCGTTTTCTGGCTCTCTTTCAGTGTACCTGTGGCTTCGTTAACCATGCCGTTCAGTGGAAGACTGTTGATTTTATCCAGTGCCGCCATCAGCTTCTGCTGAATCTGGCTCAGGCCACCACTGACCGTTGGGATCACTTCATAGCCAGAGACTTTCTGTGGTCCTTTATAGGCTGGCGCATTGTCATAGAAGTCGAGATCGACATAGAGTGCGCCCGACAGCAGGTTGCCCGTTTTCAGCGTGGCACGCAGACCGCGTTTCTTACCATCCTGCAGATGCTGTTCAAGATCGAAATTTTCACCCAGCCGGCTGATAAAGCGATCCGGCTCAATACGAATCAGTACCGGTACGCGGTAATCATTATTCAGCGCCTGATCCAGGCCTGCTTTCATCAATGGCGCTTCAGAAACGGTACCCAGACGAATACCCCGGAACTCAACCGGCGCGCCTGCCTGAAGACCACGAATCGAGTCGGTGAAGAACATCAGGTAATCAATATGGTTGGTATAAAGTGAGTCCTGAATACTGCGCTGATCGTCAAACAGATGATAATCAGATTTGTTCTGCGCAGGCTCACCCAGTTCCCAGCCATCCGGCACATCAAAACTGACGCCACCACTGAAGAGCGTCGTGAGCGAACCCATTTCTACGCGCATGCCAGAGGCAGACATATCCACGGCGATACCGCTGTCCTTCCAGAAACGCACGTTGGTCGTCACCAGGCGGTCGTAAGGCGCAGCGACAAACAGCTGATAGGTCATCATACGTTTATCAGTATCAAAAACGCTGGTCTCAACCGTACCGACGCGATAGCCGCGGAACAGCACCGGATCGCCCGGATTAAGCTGACCCGCTTTTTTGCTGTCGAGAATAATGCGGATACCTTTCGCATCTGGCGGCGCTAAAGGAGGGGCATCGAGCAGGTTAAACTGTTCTGGCGCTTCACTTTTGGTGCCGGGCTGTAATTCAATGTAGGCACCTGACAGCAGCGTTCCCAGCCCGCTGATGCCTTCACGTCCTATTTGCGGTTTCACTACCCAGAAAACACTGTCTTTATGCAGCAGTTTTCCCATACCCGCATTAAGACGGGCCTTAATTTCTACATGGTGGAGATCGTCGCTTAACACCGCGCTCTCCACGATACCGACATCCACGCTGCGACTTTTAATTGTGGTTTTACCCGCAACAATGCCTTCGGCGTTTTCGGTGATTAAGGTGACTTCAGGCCCCTGATGGCTGAAATGGTAGAACAGGATCCACCCGCCAATTAACAGCGTAACGATGGGGACAATCCAGACCGGCGACCAGCGCTTAATCTGTTCCACCTTTGCATGGCCGTGGTTAGTTTCCGTCAAGGCGCGACTCCTTCATATTGTTTTCGCGTACACGATCCCAGGTTAATCGCGGGTCAAAGGTCATGGCAGCAATCATGGTGATAATCACCACCATCGCAAACAGTACTGCCCCCCACGCGGGATAAACATTCATTAATTGCCCCATACGCACCAGCGCAGAGAGCACGGCAATCACAAACACGTCAATCATTGACCAGCGGCCAACAAATTCAACCACTTCATAAATTTTGTGCATCCTGTGGCTGTCACGCCGTCCGCGCCCGCTGGCATCCCAGCAGAGCCAGCCAATCGCCAGCATTTTTAGCGTAGGCACCATAATGCTGGCGATAAAAATCACCAGCGCTACCGGATAAGAACCGTCATCCCACAGCACAATCACCCCCGCCATAATATTAGAGGGATACGCTGTGCCGAGGGTTTCCGTCACCATGATCGGCAACAGGTTGGCGGGGATATAAAGCAGTATGGAGGTAAACAACAGCGCCAGCGTCCACTGCAGGCTGTGCTTTCGTCGCGCCTGCGCCGTTACGCCGCAGCGCGGACAGGTATGCTCAGCTTCAGGCAGAATGGCCGTACAGCATGGGCAGGAACGCAGGCCCTGCTCTAAACCACTGATGCCCACTTCGGGCAGATGAGGTAGCGCGGGTCGGGGGGAGAGACTCTCCCACAACTCGCGCCGGTCAACGCACTGAAAGGCCCGAAGTTGTAACAGACAAAACAGCACCCACGGCCAGAAACTGGTCTCCAGGCCAATCTCACCGTAGGCCATCAGTTTGACGAAGCTGACCAGCACGCCCGCCATAAAAATTTCTGCCATGCCCCAGTTACGCAGCTGAAACAGGATGCGTGCCAGACCAATTTTAAGTCGGGTTGGAAAAGGAACCGGATTGACCAGCAGTATAATGGTGATCATGCAGAAAGCCGGGACCGCCTGCACAAAGAGCAGGAACAGCGTCGCCAGGCTGCTGTAATCTTCCGTCACCATGACCTTGGGGATCTGCGAAAGTGTAATCTGGCTGGTCAGCCCCGCAACTTTCATTGAGACGAAAGGAAACAGATTCGCCAGCAGCAGCATAAACAGTGCTGCCAGCGCATAGCTCGTCGGTCGTTTGCGCGGCTCGTGCCAGTTGGCCGTCAGGGAGGTGTGGCAGCGCGGGCATGATGCACGGCTGCCAACGGGAATGTCCGGCAGCTTAATCATTAAATCGCATTGTGGACAAAGTATCCACGCGTTACTTTTCACTGCTGAACACATCCGTTAGCCCTGCCCTACGCGCCGTTTTTCAGTGACTCAAGCTCTTCCCAGCGCGCAAAAGCGGTTTCCAGCTCCTGCTCAGCCTGCGCCAGATTATCCAGCACCGGCTGTGTCTGATCGTGTGCCTGACTGAAGAAGTCCGGGTGACTCATCTTCGCCTGCAGTTCGCCGATGCGCGCCTCCAGCTGCTCCAGTTTTTGCGGCAACTGTTCCAGCTCTCGCGCCAGGTTGTAGCTGAGTTTATTTACGTTACGCTTCGCATCACTCTTCTCTGCGGCAGGCTTAGCGGTATTAGCCGTCGCTTTTGCGGGTGTGGCAGCTCTGTGCTGACGGTAGGCGGCGCGCTGCTGCTGAGCATCGTGATAACCGCCCACAAAGGTGCCGATTTCGCCGTTGCCTTCAAAAATCCAGCACTCAGTGACGGTATTGTCGACGAACTGACGATCGTGACTGACCAGTAAGACGGTGCCCTGATAACCATCAATCAGTTCTTCCAGCAGTTCCAGCGTTTCGACGTCGAGGTCGTTTGTTGGTTCATCCAGAATCATCAGGTTGCTGGGACGCAGGAACAGACGCGCCAGCAACAGGCGGTTACGTTCACCACCCGAAAGTGCGCGCACCGGCGTCATGGCACGTTTAGGATGGAACAGGAAGTCCTGCAGATAGCCCAGCACGTGGCGCGGTTTGCCGTTAACCAGCACTTCCTGCTTGCCTTCGGCCAGGTTGTCCATCACGGTGCGATCCGGATCCAGTTCAGCGCGATGCTGGTCAAAGTAGGCCACTTCCAGCTTGGTGCCGGAATGCACGCGGCCATGATCCGCTTTTAATTGCTGCAGCATCAGACGCAGTAAGGTGGTTTTACCGCAACCGTTCGGTCCAATCAGCGCAATTTTGTCGCCACGCTGAACCTGGGTTGAGAAATCCTTCACCAGCACTTTGCCGTCGACCGCGTAGTCGACATTTTCCAGCTCAAACACAATTTTGCCGGAGCGGGACGCTTCGCCCACCTGCATGTTGGCTTTGCCCATGACTTCGCGACGTTCCGAATGCTCACGACGCAGCGCTTTCAGCGCACGCACACGGCCTTCGTTACGTGTACGACGGGCTTTGATGCCCTGACGGATCCACACCTCTTCCTGCGCAAGCTTGCGGTCGAATTCTGCGTTCTGCATCTCTTCAACGCGCAAGGCTTCTTCTTTGCCTTCCAGATAGAGATCGTAGTTGCCCGGCCAGGAGACCAGCTTGCCGCGGTCGAGATCGACGATACGTGTCGCCATGTTGCGGATAAACGAACGGTCATGCGAAATAAAGATGATGCTGCCGGTAAAGTTCTTCAGGAACGTTTCCAGCCAGTCGATGGTTTCAATATCGAGGTGGTTGGTTGGCTCATCCAGCATCAGCACGCGCGGGTTACTGACCAGCGCACGGCCCAGCGCCGCTTTACGCAGCCAGCCGCCAGAGAGCGACGACAGTTCGGTATCGGGCTGCAGACCAATCTGCTCCAGCACGTCATGGATGCGGCTTTCCAGCTGCCACAAATTCTGATGGTCGAGAATACTCTGCAGACGCGCCATCTCATTGAGGTTTTTATCGCTTGGATCGTCCATCACCACATGGGAAATGGCGTGATAGGCTTTCAGATGCTCAGCCTGCTCTTCAACGCCCTCAGCCACGAAGTCATAGACCGAACCGGTGATGTTACGCGGTGGATCCTGTTGCAGACGCGCAACCACCAGATCGGTTTCATAAATAATGCGGCCATCATCCAGCGGCTGTTCGCCGTTGATGATTTTCATCAGTGTGGATTTACCTGCACCGTTACGGCCCACCAGACAGACGCGTTCGTTCTCTTCAATGTGCAGTTCGGTGTTGTCTAGCAGCGGCGCATCGCTGAAGGAGAGATAAGCGCCGTGGATACTGATTAATGACATGTAATCTTATTCCTTACCGGCGTGAGTGATCAGCCAGCAGTTGTGAATTTGACGGTTACGCGCGAAGTCCTGCGACTGTGTTTTCTGGGTAATATCCTGCGCCTGCAGGCCCAGTGCTTTCAGGCCATCCATGTCCATTTTGAAACCGCGTTTGTTATTGGAGAACATGATGGTGCCGCCGCGACGCAGCAGGCGCTTCAGGTTACGCATCAGCATCATATGATCGCGCTGAACGTCAAAGCTCTCTTCCATACGTTTTGAGTTGGAGAAGGTTGGCGGATCGATAAAGATCAGGTCAAAATTCTCGTCACTCTCATTCAGCCAGCTCAGGCAGTCTGCCTGCATCAGGCGGTGCTGACGCCCGGTCAGTCCGTTAAGACGCAGGTTGCGCTCCGCCCACTCCAGATAGGTCCGCGACATATCGACCGTGGTGGTCGAACGCGCCCCACCCAGACCGGCATGCACACTGGCGGTGCCGGTATAGGCAAACAGGTTCAGGAAATCTTTGCCCTGGCTCATCTGGCCGAGCATTTTACGGGCAATGCGGTGATCGAGGAACAGGCCGGTATCGAGATAGTCGGTCAGATTCACCCAGAAATGCGCATTAAACTCTTTAACTTCGAAATAGTCGCCCTTTTCGCTGAGCTTCTGATACTGCGCTTTGCCTTTCTGACGCTCACGCGTTTTCATAATCAGACGGTCGGCAGGCAGTTCCAGTACGCTCAGGGTCGCGCTGATCACATCGAACAGGCGCTGACGCGCTTTGTTCGGATCGATCGTTTTCGGTGGCGCATATTCCTGGATAATCACCCAGTCGCCATAGCGATCGACAGCGACGTTGTAGTCTGGCAGATCGGCGTCATAAATGCGGTAGCATTCAATGCCTTCCTGACGCGCCCACTTCTCCAGCTTTTTCACATTTTTACGCAGACGGTTCGCGTAATCTTCCGCAATCTGACCGGCGCTTTCATGGCTGTTGACCGCCAGCTGATAATTTTTCTGAACGCAATCCAGCGGACCGTTTTTCGCTTTGAACTGGCGGTCGGCACGCAGTTGCAGGCAGCTCAGCAGTTCAGGCGAGGCGCTGAACAGCGACAGATTCCAGCCGCCAAAATGCTGCTTCATCAGACGTCCAAGCTGGCTGTGCAGCGCAATGAGGGCGGGTTCGCTCTCCAGACGTTCACCGTAAGGCGGATTGCTCAGCACCGTGCCATGCACAGCCGGATCGACCGGATTGGTCAGCTTCAGCAGGTCCTGTTGAGCAAAGGTAAAGAGTTCATAAACGCCTGCGCGACGGGCATTCGCCTGCGCCCACTCCAGCACGCGGCCATTATTATCATAGCCAAAGAAGCGCGCCTGGGTGGCGGCGGTGCCCGCACGGGCACGCGCCTGCGCCTCGGCTTTCACGTCCTGCCACAGAGCAGCATTAAACTGACTCCAGGCGGTGAAGCCCCAGTGCTTGCGCAGCAGGCCTGGTGCGCGATCGCAGGCAATTAGTGCGGCTTCAATCAGCAGCGTACCGGAACCACACATCGGATCGATCAGCGGCGTGGTCGGCTCCCAGCCAGAACGCAGCACAATCGCTGCGGCCAGCGTCTCTTTCAACGGTGCCTGACCGGTTTGCTGCCGATAGCCGCGCTGATGCAGCGAGCTGCCGCTGAGATCCAGCGCAATACTGGCACGATCGTCATTCAGCCAGACGTTGACACGGATATCCGCCTGCTCACGATCGACATTCGGCCGCTCGAGGTTTTGACGGGTAAAGCTGTCCACGATGGCATCTTTCACTTTCAGCGCGCCAAACTGGCTATTACGAATCGAGTCGTTGGTGCCGCTGAAATGCACGACAAACGTTTTGTCGCTGCCGAACATCGTCGGCCAGTCCACGCTCTGTACACCCAGATAGAGATCAAGATCGCTGTAGACGCCAAACTCTCCCAGCGGCAACAGGATGCGTGATGCTAAACGACTCCACATCAGACTTTGGTACATGGCGCGATCGTCGGCTTCGTAGTGAACGCCTCCCTGCACCACTTGCAAATCCTGCGCGCCCAGCGCGTCCAGCTCACTTTTTAACAGCTCTTCGAGCCCACGCGCCGTGCTGGCAAACAGAGAATTCATATCGTCACTTTTTAACTCTTGAGAAAATTGTCGCGCATTATAGCGAATCGGAGACCTATGTCATAAAGTTAGCTTCTTTTGTGTCGCGCGTCGGGTTCAAGGAGAACACCATGATCACGCTTTCCCGCTTATTTATTCATCCTGTGAAGTCGATGCGGGGATTAGCGTTATCACACGCGCTGGTCACTGACAGCGGACTGGCGTTTGATCGTCTGTTTATGGTGACCGAACCTGATGGCACCTTTATTACCGCCCGCCAGCACCCGGAGATGGTGCGCTTTACGCCCGCGATTCTGCCGGATGGCCTGTTGCTGGCGGCGCCAGATGGGAGTCAGTCCCTGATCCGCTTCAGCGATTTCGATGAGCAGGATCATCCCACCGAAGTCTGGGGTAATCATTTTACCGCGCGCATAGCGCCCCTTGCGATAAATCAGTGGCTGAGCCAGTTCTTCCCGCGCGACGTTCAGTTGCGCTGGGTCGGGCCACAACCCAGCCGCCGGGTCAAAAAGTTTGATCATATTCCGCTTAGCTTTGCCGATGGCTTTCCGTTTTTGCTGATCAACAACGCGTCGCTGCATGATCTGCAACAACGCTGCCCGGCCAGCGTCCGAGCCGAACAGTTTCGTCCGAATCTGGTCGTCAGCGGTGCTGCCGCATGGGATGAAGATAGCTGGGCAGAAATTCAGATTGGCGACGTGATATTCGAGGTGCCAAAGCCCTGCAGTCGCTGTGTGCTCACCACGGTCAGCACCGAGACCGGCGTTAAGCATCCCACCGGTCATCCGCTGGCGACGTTGCAGACTTTTCGTACCGCTCAGGATGGCAGTGGTGACATCGATTTCGGCCTGAACTTAGTGGCGCGTAGCAGCGGCGTGGTGCGTGCGGGTGATGAAATGATTGTCCTGAAACGTCATGCATCGCGCAGGTATGGGGCGGGTGAAGTGGTTGAAACGTTGAAACCAGAAAAACAGGCGCCTGAAACCGTGAACATTACTTATCAGGGTCAGACATTCACCGGAGATAATCAGCAGGTGTTACTGGATCAACTGGAGATGCAGGGCTTTCGCATACCCTATTCCTGTCGTGCAGGTCTCTGTGGCAGTTGCAAGCTGAATCTGGTCGCAGGTGAGGTGAAGGCGCTGAAACAGAGTGCCCTGCGTCAGGACGGCACACTGTTAAGCTGTAGCTGTATTCCGGCGGGCGATGTTGAACTGAGGTGATCAGACAGCGCGTGCGAAAGGTGCAGCAACGTCCTCATGCCAGGGCTGCAGGCGATCGTTCATCACTTTGATGGCATCGCCGAGCACCATGTTTTTTCCCGCCAGCGTGAGACCTTGCTGCGCCAGCAGACAGAGCGCCGCATTATCACCACTTTCAACCACCAGCAGACGTGCCTGTGTTCCCTCTTCAGCCAGCGTAACCTGTACCATTTCGCCAGGACGAGGCTGCATGGCCGGGGCATATGAGGTGAAATGCCAGCTTTTAGGCATCAGGGGTTTGAGAAAGCGGGCAGCGACCAGTGCGTTTAACACCAACTCAGCACGGTGACTGCCACTGAGTTTGCAATGACGGCAGGTCTCTTCAAACGTGTAATAAAGAGCAGCGTCATCGACACAAAAGCCCGATTCAGCGAAAGCGTCCGGCGTGAGCATTTTGCGGGAATAGCGGGAACGAAACAGCATACCGTCGGCCAGGTCGAGCATCATTCGATCGTGGCTGCTGTCAAAATACCAACGCCAGTTATCATCGGGTTTAATTTTCATCGTGTGCCCTGTATTTACCGCTGCGCCAAAAATCACGCAGAATTCAGCGAAAAAGAAACATAAGGAAAAGCTGAAAAAGCGTGCAACAGGACAAAATATAAACGAGCCGAGGGGATAAATAAAGCCCCCGGCCCGTCATTGTGAGAATTGTCTTAGATATTGGTAACGATATCTTTAATTAAGCCCGGTCCCTGATAAATAAAACCTGAATAAATCTGAACTAATGTTGCCCCGGCGGCGATTTTTTCACGTGCGGCCGTTAAAGAATCAATGCCACCAACGCCAATAATCGGCAGGCGTCCCTGCAGTTCCTGAGAGAGGCGCTGGATAACCGCTGTGCTCCGGGACTGAACTGGCCGGCCACTTAATCCGCCTGCTTCCTCAGCATATTTGAGTCCACTAACCAGCGAACGATCGAGGGTGGTATTGCAGGCAATAACACCATCAATCTGATGACGAATTAAACTGTCTGCGACCTGAATTAACTCCTCTTCCGAGAGATCGGGCGCAATTTTCACGGCCAGCGGAACATATTTAAGGTGACGCTGTTCCAGCTCTTTTTGTTTTTGTTTGATTGAGGAGAGCAGATCATCCAGCGCCTCGCCATATTGCAGCGAACGCAAACCTGGCGTGTTAGGGGAGGAAATATTGATGGCGATATAACCGGCGTGGGCATAGACCTTCTCCATGCAGATCAGATAATCATCTTTGCCCTGCTCGACTGGCGTATCTTTATTTTTACCGATATTGATTCCCAGCACGCCGTTAAAACGCGCTTTTTTCACGTTTTCAACCAGATGATCGACACCCAGATTATTAAATCCCATCCGATTGATAATTCCGCCTGCTTCCACCAGCCGAAACATGCGTGGCTTATCATTGCCCGCCTGAGGGCGCGGCGTGACGGTACCGACTTCAACAAAACCAAAGCCCATCGCGGCAAACGCATCAATACACTCTGCGTTCTTATCCAGCCCGGCGGCCAGGCCCAGGGCGTTCTTAAAGGTCAGTCCCATACAGGTAACCGGACGCGACGGCAGAGTCTGGCGATAGAACATCTCAAGTGGCGTGCCGCTCATAAAGCGTAGTTGCTGAAAGGTGAGTTCGTGTGCGCGTTCGGGGTCGAGTTTAAACAGCGCCGGTCGGACGATAGGATAAAACATGCACTCTCCTGAAGGACGGAAGCGATCGTGGAAGTCGGTGCACGGGAAAATGTGCGCCAGAATGGTAAAGTGCTCTGGCGCAAAAGTAAATCGAACTGCGGGGTGGTGGGAAGTTAACTGAA
The DNA here is from genome assembly GCF_000816655.1 of Pantoea sp. MBLJ3. Taxonomy (NCBI): domain Bacteria; kingdom Pseudomonadati; phylum Pseudomonadota; class Gammaproteobacteria; order Enterobacterales; family Erwiniaceae; genus Pantoea; species Pantoea sp. MBLJ3. The sequence continues at coordinate 124,250 of NZ_JSUT01000012.1, read as the reverse complement.
AATCCCTTGATCTTACGCAGCGGAATCGTTTACGGGGTGATTTTCCACCTGCGAGGGGAACAGATATTCCCGGAGGATCCCGTGACGCTGCATGATGCCAAAAATACCGATGCAGACGAACGCTTCTGCCCCGACCATCGACCATGCGGCCCCGATCGCACCAAACTTCCACGCCAGGAAACAGCACAGCGGCACGTTAATCACACCCGCGGCCATCATCACCCACATACGCTGACGCGCTAAACCATGTGGAATCAGAATCTGTAATCCGGCCGGATAAGCAATGTTGCCAAACAGGAAGCAGAGCACAAAGACACGCAGCACATCCGCCGACGGAATAAAGTCCTTACCCAGTAAGATTGAAACCACCAGGTCAGCAAAGAACCAGGTAAAGATCACAATCGACAGACTCAGGGAAAACGACAGCAGCAGGCTTTTGCGCGTCGCTGCAATGGCAGCCCGTTTATCCCGGCCAAACAGATGACTGACGCGCGGGAAGAAGGCGCTGCCAATCTGCTCTGGCACAGAGTTAGCGGCTTTACGCAGACGATCCGCACCGTTATAGATACCCACCATATAGGTGGAGGTAAAGGAAGCGAGAATCACGACGTTGACGCTGTTGAACAGATTGGCACCGGCAATGGCGATAAAGACATCCATGCTGTCGGTGATGCGCTGTTTGATTTCACGGGGCTCAAAGCGATAACGGCCAATGACCTTCATCTCCAGCACAAACTTCAGCGTAATCGCTGCACTGATGATCGAGACAGTGCCAGGGATCAGGGCAGCCAGCCAGGTATCCTGCGGGGATTTCACCAGTAAAAACGTTAGCGGAATCGCACAGAAGTTCCCGAAGGTAGCGATCATTGCCGTCTTACCCAACTTCTCAAAGCCCTGCATCAGCCAGCCAAATGAAAACAACGAGCCTATCAGCGTGGTGCAGTTCGCCAGGATGATAAAGAACAACGGATGCCAGGCAGGATTGAACCAGGTCGCGGTCAGCAGCGTACCGCTGGTCACCACCAGCAGCATCAGCTTGGCGTTAAATGTTGACCAGAAAAGCTGAGTGACGCGTTCTTTGTCATCACGATGGTGAGCAATATCTTTGGTGGTAAAGACATTGAATCCCCAGTCAGAGATGGTACTGCAATAGAGCACACAGGCGATCGCCAGTGCCAGCGTACCCATCTGCTCTACACCCAGAACACGGGCAAGATAGGGCAGCGTCGCCAGCGGAAAAAGAAACGACGCACCACGATAGGCCAGCAGGGAGAAAATATTAATAATCAGACTTTTATCAAGAACTTTTGCCATGACGCAACAACCTTATACACATTGCATGTCTCACCTTCTCATTTCGCTAAGGCATAAACAATATCGCTTCACATTTTTCAGAATCAGGCTGTTTTTTGTGATCAGGCCGCGTTTTTCAACTCTTTTTTGACTTTGTAATGCTGCAGCGCAATAAACAGTTCAGGACGATTAAACAATAACCGCTCTTTAAAGCTCTCTGCTTTTACATTACGTCCCAAAAAGCGAATAGCATTCAGCACATATTCAGGAACAGGTGTTCGATTGTAGAGCGATAAATAGATCATCAGACGAAACGAGTGAACTAAATAGGCTTTTTCCAGGGTGTCACGCCATGCTGATTTAACCATCGATCCGGTTAACGTGTTGTAGGCATGCATAAAAGCGTCATAGCGCTGATGGAAAAACTCATTGCTTTTAGTACTGTTGGTCAGTGAACCGTTGCGAATACGCTGTTTATAATAGACCTGATGACTGACCCAGGCCTGCTGACTTTTCATAAAACAGGAAAGGGTAAAATTGTGGTCTTCATGAACACGTTTAACAAAGCGCAATTTATGCTGCTCAATAACGCGTTTGCTGATGACATAACTCCAGGCCGCCGAGGTATAGCTGCCATTACGCAGCAGCGCCAGCAGGACCTCCTGTGGCTTTTGCTGGCCAAAGAGTTCGTGCCTCACTTTTGGTGAAGTGATGTCAATCTGACCATCGCGGAATACACACGATTTAAAACAGAACAGGTCCGTTTCAGGATGCGTTTCCGCCACCCTGGCCAGCTCGGCCACCAGGCCGTCCGCCACGACGTCGTCCGGATCACAGAAAAAGAGAAACTGTCCCTTCGCCTGTGCAATGCCCACATCCCGGGCCTGACCGGCGCCTCCATTTTCAGTGGTAATTATTTTCACCTGAGGAAGATGCGCATAATTCTGTTCAAGTAAGGCTAATGTTCCATCGGTGGAACCATCATTCACAATGAGTATTTCATTGGGCGCTTTAACCTGACGTAATAATGAATCGACGCACTCCACAATATATTTTTCAACATTGTAAGTTGGAATAATTACAGATAATAGAGTGTCAGACATAGGCAATTCTCTGCTGTTAGAAAAAAGACAATACGCGTCACCTGCCAGATGCAGGTCCTGACCAGAGGCGAAACGTCGAAAAGAGTAATGCGCTATTATTATGATAGCTTTCATTTGGCCTGATTATCTTAAACCGGTAATGCGAATAAAGACCAGTCGTAAAAATTATCTTAACGTTTCCTGTGAAAATCACTGTTAATGAAAGTGCATCTATAGTCCGCGTAAATGTTAAAACCGTTGATGATCGATTTAAAATAGCCCGGCAAAGCAGACGTAACCATGTTCAGGAATGTGTAAGAGAACATCTGTAATAGTGAATAACTTCACCATTACTTCATTTTCATTGCAGTTTTCTTTCTGCGATTAATCTTAGCTTCAGGCAGGGGCTTCCGCAGACAGGCAGATTCTGTGCCGCTCAGAGGGGCTGTTATGCTCACCGCTTCGCTTTAACGCTGTATGACTCTCAGGAAGATTGATTAAGCAATCAGACGAAAACGATTTTTTTCAGCACCCTCCCCCGTTTTGACCATCTCGTATCACACTCCTTAATCAATTCACCGCCTGCCGGAACCTAAATTAAGAATTATCGGAAGCTTATGCGTTCCCTTCTGCAGCGGCGTCTTCTATTTGCATTTTTCACCCTTACTTTGCCGGATAAATCATTTAAGCCCACTCCGTAGCTCTGACAGTATGAAGCCATTAGTTCTCAACTTTAGATAATCAATAACTTTTAGTTATAAGGAGTGATGATGCGCGTTATTACGCTGGCTGGCAGCCCACGATTTCCTTCCCGCTCGACTTCATTACTGACGCTGTGTCAGCACAAGCTGGAAGCGCGTGGCATTGAAGTCATTCCCTGGAATATTCACAACTTTCAGCCTGACGATCTGATCAATGCACGTTTTGATGCACCCGCACTCCTGGCCCTCCGTGAAGACCTCGCGTCTGCTGATGGCCTGATTGTGGCGACACCTGTTTATAAGGCGTCCTTTTCAGGCGCGCTGAAAACCCTGCTCGATTTGCTACCTGAACGTGCACTCGAGCACAAGGTTGTGTTGCCGCTGGCCAGCGGCGGCAGTGTCGGCCACATGCTGGCGCTGGATTACGCCCTGAAACCGGTTCTTAACGCCTTAAAGGCGCAGGAGATCCTGCACGGTGTTTATGCCGAGGACAGCCAGATTACCCACTACGATCGTCAGCCGGTTTTACAGGATTCACTGTCACAGCGTCTGGATGAAGCCGTCACTGCGTTCTGGCTGGCGCTGACCCGTCACCACCACCCCGTTGCACAAGCGGTATAAGGAAGAGTTCGATGAAGCAAATAGTTGGAAAGTGGCTGGTGGCAGGCCTTTTACTCATCGCCCCTCTGGTTCAGGCCGCCGAATCCGATCCGGCTGAGATTCGTATCGGCTATCAGAAAGGTTCAGTCAGCATGGTGCTGGCAAAATCACATCAGTTACTGGAGAAGCGTTTTCCCCATACTCAGATTAAGTGGATCGAGTTCCCGGCGGGTCCACAAATGCTGGAAGCGCTGAACATCAACAGTATTGACCTCGGCAGCACCGGTGACCTTCCGCCACTGTTTGCCCAGGCCGCTGGCGCGGATCTGCTTTATGTCGGCTCTGAGCCGCCAAAGCCCAAAGCAGAAGTGATTCTGGTCCCAAAAGAGAGTCCTCTGAAACAGGTCGCAGATCTGAAAGGGAAAAAGGTCGCGTTCCAGAAAGGCTCCAGCTCGCACAATTTACTGCTTCGCGCCTTACAGCAGGCGGGCCTGAGTTTTAAAGATATTACACCGGTTTATCTGACACCCGCCGATGCGCGCGCCGCCTTCCAGCAGGGAGATGTTGATGCCTGGGCAATCTGGGACCCCTACTACTCCTCGGTGCTGTTGCAGGGTCATTCGCGTCTGCTGACTGATGGCAGCGCACTTAATCTGACTGGCTCATTCTATTTAGCGACCCGCAGCTATGCCGAAGCCCATGGCGCCTTTATCCAGCAGGTTCTCGATACCTTTAGCGCGGCCGATGCGCTGACAATCAGCCAGCGTCAGCAGAGCACCACACTGCTGGCGCAGGCAATGGGTCTGCCTGAGCCGGTTATCGCCAGCTATCTCAGCCATCGGCCACCAACCCGGATTTCACCGGTGAGCGCTGAAACCGCTGCGGCTCAGCAGCGCACCGCTGACCTGTTCTATGCCAATCATCTGTTGCCCGTAAAAGTGACGATTCAGGATCGCATCTGGCAACCGCATACCGTAACGCAATAAGGAGCAACAATAATGAGCGTATCCATTTTCTGGTTTCTGCCAACGCATGGCGACGGCCACTATCTTGGTACTGCCGAAGGGGCACGACCGGTTGATCACGCCTATCTGCAACAGGTGGCACAGGCCGCCGACCGCCTCGGCTTCGGTGGCGTATTAATCCCGACCGGCCGTTCATGCGAAGATGCCTGGCTGGTTGCCGCCTCGCTGATTCCGGTCACTCAGCGTCTGCGCTTCCTGGTGGCGCTGCGCCCCGGCGTGATTTCACCGACTCAGGCGGCGCGTCAGGCTGCCACTCTGGATCGGCTCTCCAATGGCCGCGCGCTGTTCAATCTGGTGACCGGCGGCGATCCGGAAGAGCTGGCGGGCGACGGTGTGTTCCTGGATCACCGTGAGCGTTACGCAGAGTCTGCCGAGTTTACCCGTGTCTGGCGTCGGGTGCTGGAAGGCGAAACCGTCGATTATGAAGGCAGGCACGTGAAGGTTCGCGGCGCGCGTCTGATGTTTAAACCGGTGCAGCAGCCTCGTCCGCCACTCTGGTTCGGTGGCTCTTCTGAACCGGCCCAGGAGCTGGCGGCCGAACAGGTCGATGTTTATCTCACCTGGGGTGAGCCGCCTGCACAGGTCAAAGAGAAGATTGACCAGGTGCGTGCAAAAGCCGCTGCTCAGGGACGCACCGTACGCTTCGGCATCCGTCTGCATGTGATTGTGCGTGAAACAAATGAAGAAGCCTGGCAGGCCGCTGACCGGCTGATTGCCAATGTCGATGACGCCACTATCGCGAAAGCACAGGCAGCGTTCCAGCGGGCAGATTCTGTGGGTCAGCGCCGGATGGCCGCCCTGCACGGCGGTCGACGCGACAAGCTCGAAATCAGCCCGAACCTGTGGGCCGGCGTGGGCCTGGTGCGCAGCGGAGCCGGTACGGCGCTGGTCGGCGATGGTCCGACGGTTGCCGCACGTATCAGGGAGTATGAAGCGCTGGGCATCGAGACCTTTATCCTGTCGGGGTATCCGCATCTGGAAGAGGCGTATCGCGTTGGCGAACTGCTGTTCCCGCATCTGGATCTGCAGGTTCCCCTGGTGCCTCAGCCGCGGGTGGTTCAGGCGCACGGTGAAGCGGTCGCCAACGATTTTACCCCTGAGAAAAAAGTCGCCCGGGGCTGAGGAGAGCATGATGGCCAGAACCCGAAAACGCCTTGCTGATACGTTGCTACCCTGGCTCCTGCCAACGCTGCTGGTCGTGGTGTGGCAGCTAGCCTCACAGACCGGCTGGTTATCAAACCGCATTCTGCCCGCACCGGAGAAGATCGTGACCACCTTCTGGCAGCTGACCGCCAGCGGTGAACTCTGGCAGCACCTGGCGATCAGCAGCTGGCGGGCGCTGATCGGCTTCAGCATCGGTGGATCTCTCGGCCTGCTGCTGGGCTTGATCACGGGCACCTCAAAAACCGGTGAGCGGTTGCTGGATACCTCGCTGCAGATGCTGCGTAATGTGCCGCATCTGGCACTGATCCCGCTGGTGATCCTCTGGTTCGGCATTGATGAATCCGCCAAAATCTTTCTGGTGGCGCTGGGCACGCTGTTCCCGATCTACCTGAATACTTATCATGGCATCCGCAACATTGATCGCGGGCTGGTTGAGATGGCCCGCAGCTATGGCCTCTCCGGCTGGAGCCTGTTTATTCAGGTGATCCTGCCCGGTGCACTGCCCAATATCATGGTCGGCGTGCGTTTCGCGCTGGGTCTGATGTGGCTGACGCTGATTGTCGCCGAGACCATCTCCGCCAGTTCTGGCATCGGCTATCTGGCGATGAATGCGCGTGAATTCCTGCAGACCGATGTGGTGGTGGTGGCCATTATTCTCTACGCCCTGCTCGGCAAACTGGCGGATGTCGCCGCGTTGTTACTGGAACGTGTCTGGCTGCGCTGGCATCCCGCTTACCAACTGAAGGAGGAGAACGCATGAGCCAGACTTTCTCACCGGCCCGCCTCAACACCGGTACGCCGGTTGGCGTCAACGGCGTCAGCAAACAGTATGGCAGTCGCACCATACTCAATAAGATCGACCTGCATATTCCTTCAGGTCAGTTTGTGGCGGTAGTGGGTCGCAGTGGCTGTGGCAAAAGCACTCTGCTGCGTCTGCTGGCGGGACTTGAACAGAGTTCCAGCGGTGAACTGCTGGCGGGCAATGCGCCGCTGCAGTCAGCGCGAGAAGATACCCGCCTGATGTTTCAGGATGCGCGACTGCTGCCGTGGAAAAAAGTGATCGATAACGTCGGTCTGGGCCTGCGCGGACGCGAATGGCGCAGCGCGGCAATGGATGCCCTGGCGGCGGTAGGACTGGCCGATCGGGCCAGTGAGTGGCCGGCTGCACTCTCTGGCGGTCAGAAACAGCGCGTGGCACTGGCCAGGGCGCTGATCCATCGACCGGGTTTGCTGCTGCTGGATGAACCGCTGGGCGCACTGGATGCCCTGACGCGCATTGAAATGCAGGGATTGATTGAGTCACTGTGGCAACAGCATCATTTTACTGTGTTGCTGGTCACACATGATGTCAGTGAAGCGGTGGCAATGGCGGATCGCGTGCTGTTGATTGAAGAGGGCGAGATCGGTCTGGATCTGCTGGTGGACCTGCCCCGTCCGCGGCGTCGTGGATCTGCGCGGCTGGCCGAACTGGAAGCGGAGGTACTGGATCGGGTGATGCAGCGCACGGAACGCCCGCAGCCCGTCCGTTACGCGCAACAGCGCTGAAATAAAAAACGCCTGATGCAGTGCATCAGGCGTTTTAACAGCATAGCGTGTCAACCTATGCCAGGACGGGTCATCAGGCGTTCAGTGCCCGGGTAATTTTCTCGTAAAGATCGCCAGAGAGCTTATCCAGCTGCAGCAACTGCTCAAGCGCCTGGCGCATCATCGCCTGACGGTCTTCGTCATAACGTTTCAGACGAATCAGCGGTTCTACCATTCGCGCCGCGACCTGCGGATTACGGGTGTTCAGGTCGGTAAGCATCTCCACCAGGAACTTATAACCGCTGCCATCTTTCGCATGGAACGCGGCCGGGTTAGCCGAGGCAAAGGCCCCCACCAGCGAGCGAACGCGGTTCGGGTTACTCATGGTAAAGGAGCGATGAGTCAGAAGCTGACGCACATTACGCATCACGTTGGCAGCCGGACTGGTGGCCTGCAGAACAAACCATTTGTCCATCACCAGACCATCCTGATGCCAGCGCTCATCGTAGGCCGCCAGCAGCGCATCACGGCACGGCAACTGAGCCGCCACAGCCGCGGAAAGCGCCGCCAGCGCATCCGTCATGTTGGTCGCCTGGTGGTACTGCGTCTGTACCAGCTTGTCTGCCAGCTGCGCATCGCTAAAGGCAAGATAGGTCAGGCAGGTATTTTTCAGGCTGCGCTGACCAATCGCATCATGCTCCACGCGGTATTCAGGCTGCTGATTGGCGTTGTAGATGGCAAAAAACTCATCGGCCAGTTCGCGGGCCAGCGTGCGTTGCAGAGCGTCACGCACCAGCGCAATCGCCTGCGGATCGATGGTATCGAACAGCTCGGCAATCTCATTTTCCGACGGCAGGGTCAGGATCAGCGCCGTCAGGGCCGGATCGCAGTCGGTATCCAGTAATACTGCACGGAAGGCGTCGGCGACATGCAGCGGCAGCGACAGATGCTGACCCTGCTGATAGCGTGCAACGTTCAGACGGATGTAGGTCGCCAGCAGGCTCTGCGCCGCATCCCAGCGGGAGAAGTCGTTGCGGGCATGGCGCATCAGGAAGGTGAGCTGCGCATCACTCCATTTATAATCGAGTTTCACTGGCGCAGAGAATTCGCGCAGCAGTGACGGCACCGGCTGGAAGTAGACGTTATCGAAAATAAAGGTCTGGAACTCTTCGGTGACATTCAGCACATGGTGCACCGGATGGCCGTTGTTCTGTAGCGGGATCACCTTGCCTTCACCGTCATAGAGTTCAATATCCAGCGGGATATGCAGGGGCAGCTTCTCTTTCTGATCGACGGTCGCTGGCGTGTGCTGCGTGACGTGTAGCGTGTACTGCTCCAGTTCCGGATTGTAATCGTCGCGCACCGTCAGTACCGGCGTACCGGACTGGCTGTACCAGCGGCGGAACTGCGACAGATCGACGTTTGAGGCATCTTCCATCGCCTGGACAAAGTCATCACAGGTGGCGGCGCTGCCGTCATGACGATCAAAGTAGAGCTTCATGCCTTTCTGGAAATTCTCTTCACCCAGCAGGGTATGCATCATACGGATCACTTCTGACCCTTTCTCATACACCGTCAGGGTGTAGAAGTTGTTCATCTCAATAACCTGATCCGGACGGATCGGGTGTGCCATTGGGCTGGCATCTTCGGCGAACTGTGCTCCACGCACGATACGCACATTATCGATGCGGTTCACGGCACGTGAACCCAGATCAGAGCTGAACTCCTGATCGCGGAACACGGTCAATCCCTCTTTCAGGCTGAGCTGGAACCAGTCGCGGCAGGTCACGCGGTTGCCGGTCCAGTTGTGGAAATATTCGTGGCCGATAACGGCTTCAATACCGAGGTAATCTTTGTCGGTTGCCGTTTCCGCTTTCGCCAGTACATATTTGGCGTTGAAGACGTTCAGGCCTTTATTCTCCATCGCGCCCATGTTGAAGAAGTCCACCGCCACGATCATAAAGATGTCGAGGTCATACTCCAGGCCGAAACGCTCTTCATCCCACTTCATGCTGTTTTTCAGCGAGGTCATCGCCCAGTCAGCACGGTCGAGATTACCGCGATCGACGAAGATCTCCAGCGCCACATCACGGCCTGAACGGGTGGTAAAACTGTCACGCAACACATCGAAATCGCCTGCCACCAGCGCAAACAGGTAACAAGGTTTCGGGAACGGATCTTCCCACTTCACCCAGCTGCGGCCCTGCTCATCCCGGCCGCTGTCAATGCGGTTACCGTTGGAGAGCAGGAATGGATAGCGTTCACCGTCGGCATAAATGGTGGTGGTAAAGCGCGCCAGGACATCCGGGCGATCGAGGTACCAGGTAATATGGCGGAAGCCTTCAGCTTCACATTGGGTGCAGAGCGCCTCGCCCGATTTGTACAACCCTTCCAGCGCGGTGTTCTGATCCGGATGAATATCATTGATGATTTTCAGGGTGAAGCTTTCCGGCAGCTGGCTGATCACCAGTGCGCCCTCTTCTTCACGGTAAGCCGTCCAGGGTTGCCCGTCGATCTCCAGCGCAATCAGCGTTAACGCTTCGCCGTCCAGTCGCAGCTCAGCCTGGCTGTCGCCCAGTCGTTTAACCTGACTGATGGCCGTAACACGGGTGGTGGACGCATCCAGTTCAAAGGTTAAATCGATATCGGTGATGGTGTAATCAGGCGCACGATAATCGTGGCGATACTTGATTTGGGGCTGTTGCGTCATATTGCGTCTCGCGTTGTTATAAGTTTACCGGCAAAGTCTAAGCTTGTTACTACAAGCTTGCCACGCACAATGCACCTAAAGGGTGAAATGGCTACAGTTTGTTAACAAAGGCACAGATTGGCCTCGACCCACCCGACTGAAATATGCTGTGATCGGGTTCAGATAGTGAATTATACTTTCGCGTCTTTATGACTGTGTACAACACCGGGCTCTGCGCCACCGAACAGGATGCTGAAACGCGCCATGACAGGACATGCTTCCCCGATACTGACCTCGCTGCTGGATACGGACGCCTATAAGCTCCATATGCAGCAGGCCGTTTTCCACCGCTATCATGACGTAACGGTGGCGGCGGAGTTTCGCTGCCGCGGCGACGAACTGCTGGGTCTCTACGCTGACGAAATTCGTGACGCGATAACCGCTATGCAACACCTGGCGCTGACTGATGATGAAGCGACCTGGCTGTCTCACCTCCCCTTCTTCCAGCAGGATTACCTCAGCTGGTTACGCCAGTTCCGCTATAACCCGGATCAGGTTGAGGTGCGCAATCACCATGGCAAACTGGATATCCGTATTCAGGGGCCGTGGCGGGAAGTCATTATGTGGGAGGTGCCGCTGCTGGCGCTAATCAGCGAGATTGTGCATCGTCATCGCACACCGCAGGTCACCACCCAGCAGGCAATTGACCATTTACACCAGAAACTCGGCGACTTTAAGACGCAGGTAGCTGACCTGGATATGTCACGCTTCCGCCTGATGGATTTCGGCACCCGTCGTCGCTACTCGCAGGATGTGCAGCAGTCGATCGTCTCAACGCTGAAACAGGATTTCCCGTGGCTGATTGGCACCAGTAACTATGATCTGGCGCGCCGTCTGTCACTGACGCCGGTCGGGACGCAGGCACATGAGTGGTTCCAGGCCTTCCAGCAGATCAGCCCGGTCCTTGCTAATAGCCAGCGCGCGGCGCTGCAGGCGTGGCTCGATGAGTATGACGATCAACTGGGCATTGCGCTGACCGATTGTATTGCCATGGACGCCTTCCTGCGCGATTTCGGTCCGTTGTTTGCCCGTCGCTATCAGGGACTGCGCCATGACTCCGGCGATCCGGTTGAATGGGGCGAGAAAGCCCTTGCCCACTATCAGAGCCTGGGTATCGATCCGCAAAGCAAACACCTGGTCTTCTCTGACAACTTAAATCTCGACAAAGCCCTGGCGTTATACCGCCACTTTGGCCAGCGGACGAATGTTGTGTTCGGCATCGGTACCCGTCTGACCTGCGACATTCCGGGCGTAACGCCACTGAATATCGTTATTAAGCTGGTGCAATGCAATGGTAAACCGGTGGCGAAACTCTCAGACAGCCCCGGCAAAACTATCTGTCAGGATAAAGCCTTTGTAAAAGCCCTGCGAAAAGCCTTCGATCTGCCGCTGGTGAAAAAAGCGAGTTAATCCTCTTCTTATCGGGGTGTTGATGCGCCCCGCCTCTGCTGTAATAAATCTGCATTCCCCCTGAATTTTGCTTGTTTCCTGAAGACTCGCAAGTAACATAGCAAAACCCCGGATGGGGCAACTTTTAACTCACTTCTTCTATATAGAGAGATATTTATGAGCGTAGTGCCTGTAGCGGACGTACTGCACGGTCGCGTCGCGGTTGACAGTGAAGTCACCGTACGTGGTTGGGTGCGTACCCGAAGAGATTCCAAAGCCGGTCTTTCCTTCATCGCTGTCTATGACGGCTCCTGCTTTAATCCCGTTCAGGCTGTCGTCAATAATTCTCTGAATAATTATCAGGATGAAGTGCTGCGTCTGACCACCGGCTGTTCCGTTATCGTCACCGGTAAAGTGGTGGCATCGCCGGGTCAGGGCCAGGCGTTTGAGATTCAGGCAACCAGCCTGGAAGTGGTTGGCTGGGTGGAAGATCCGGACAGCTATCCGATGGCGGCGAAACGTCACAGCATTGAGTATCTGCGTGAAGTGGCGCACCTGCGTCCACGCACCAACCTGATTGGCGCAGTGGCCCGCGTTCGCCATACCCTGGCGCAGGCGCTGCATCGCTTCTTCCATGAAAATGGCTATTTCTGGGTCTCCACCCCGCTGATTACCGCCTCCGACACCGAAGGTGCAGGTGAAATGTTCCGTGTCTCTACGCTGGATATGGAAAACCTGCCGCGCAACGATCAGGGCAAAGTCGATTTCAGCGAAGATTTCTTTGGCAAAGAAGCTTTCCTGACCGTTTCCGGTCAGCTGAACGGTGAAACCTATGCCAGCGCCCTGTCGAAGATCTACACCTTTGGCCCGACGTTTCGCGCAGAGAACTCCAACACCAGCCGTCATCTGGCAGAATTCTGGATGCTGGAGCCGGAAATTGCGTTTGCGACACTGGATGATGCCGCCGCACTGGCCGAGTCAATGCTGAAGTATGTGTTCAATGCGGTGCTGGAAGAGCGCGCCGATGACATGGCCTTCTTCGCTGAGCGCGTCGATAAAGAAGCTGTAGAACGCCTCCAGCGTTTCATTACCACTGATTTTGCCCAGGTCGACTACACCGACGCGGTTGAAATCCTGATGAATTGCGGTCAGACCTTCGAAAACCCTGTTTCCTGGGGAATCGACCTCTCTTCTGAGCATGAGCGTTACCTGGCAGAGAAACATTTTAAAGCGCCAGTGGTGGTGAAAAACTATCCGAAAGACATTAAAGCGTTCTATATGCGTCTGAACGACGATGGCAAAACCGTGGCGGCAATGGATGTCCTGGCGCCTGGCATTGGTGAGATCATCGGTGGTTCACAGCGTGAAGAGCGTCTGGATGTGCTGGATGCACGACTCGAAGAGATGGGTCTGAATAAAGAAGATTACTGGTGGTATCGTGATCTGCGTCGCTACGGTACCGTGCCACATTCTGGATTTGGTTTGGGCTTTGAACGTTTAATCGCCTATGTCACTGGCGTACAAAATGTAAGGGATGTTATCCCCTTCCCGCGCACGCCACGCAACGCGAGTTTCTGATTTCGGCATTAAATATAAGAAATTCATATATATAACGAGGTCGGCACTGCCGGCCTTTTTTTATTTTTGTAAATTTTGAGTTCACTCACAAAGTTCCGTGTTTTTTACATTTTGTAATACAAATTTTCCTGCTGAAACAAGATTACGAGTTTAGTAGCATTTAAGCGCTAGAATTACGGCGGGTGGGATGGAAAGATGCGTGCAGACACAGGAAGACACCAAACTTCGTTAAGGGTTCTGTAAAGATTTCCTGACGGCAGTGGCAGGTGTACAAATAACTCCAATGAGGGTAATGAATAATGATGAAGCGCAATATTCTTGCAGTGGTTATCCCTGCTCTGTTAGCCGCCAGCGCAGCAAATGCTGCAGAAATCTATAACAAAGACGGCAACAAACTGGACCTGTACGGTAAAGCTGTTGGCCTGCATTATTTTTCTGATAACGATGGCTCAGATGGCGACGGCAACAACGGCGACAAATCTTACGTTCGTTTCGGCTTTAAAGGCGAAACCCAGATTAATGACCAGCTGACCGGTTACGGCCAGTGGGAATACAACATTCAGGCGAATAACTCTGAAGGTTCTGACGCACAAAACGGCAACAAAACCCGTCTGGGCTTTGCCGGTCTGAAATTCGGCGACGCTGGCTCAATCGACTACGGCCGTAACTACGGTGTGGTTTATGATGCAATCGGCTGGACCGATATGCTGCCAGAGTTCGGTGGCGACTCAGGATACTCAGATAACTTCATGAACGGTCGTAGCACCGGCCTGCTGACCTACCGCAACACCAACTTCTTTGGTCTGGTAGATGGCTGGGACTTCGCACTTCAGTATCAGGGTAAAAACGAGCGTACCGACACGCGTCGTGCTAACGGCGACGGCTGGGGCGCATCAACCAGCTATACCTCACCAATCGGTGTTGGTGTTGTTGGCGCATACAGCAGCAGCGATCGCACAAACTCTCAGGCAGACGGCACTACCGATATCAATGGTAACGTTGTTGGCCAGGGCAAACGTGCTGAAAACTGGGCAACTGCTCTGAAATATGATGCAAATAATGTTTACCTGGCAGCGATGTACGGTGAAACCCGTAACTCTACACCAATCTCTGTTGTGACTGGTCTGAACAACACCACCAGCGCTGCTTCTGCTAACAAAGCACAGAACATTGAACTGGTTGCACAGTATCAGTTCGACTTCGGTCTGCGCCCATCCATTGCTTATGTTCAGTCTAAAGGCAAGGATATCGAAGGCGTTGGCGATGCTGACCTGATTAAATACATCGACGTTGGCGCGACTTACTACTTCAACAAAAACATGTCTACCTACGTGGATTATCAGATCAACCAGCTGGATGACAATAACGCGCTGGGTCTGAACACCGATGACACTGTAGCAGTAGGCCTGGTTTACCAGTTCTAATCCTGCTTCCGACGTGTTAAAAAACGGGGCTTAAGCCCCGTTTTTTTATGGCTGTCATTCCTGAAATCTGCCCGATACTCCGCTTTTTACTTCGCCTGAAATTCAGCTTCTCCTCGTCGTGAAATGAACACAGTAAAATTGATGATTTTGTCTCGCAAACGGTTGGCATTTCCCTGGCCTGACGTTAACCTGACAGCTCTTTCCGCTAACGTTCACGCTAATGGACCTGACACATGTTTGAATCGATCTCTGCTGCACCCGCCGATCCTATTCTTGGGCTGGCCGATCTGTTTCGTGCTGATGACCGACCTGAAAAAATCAATCTGGGTATCGGCGTCTACAAAGACGAAACCGGCAAGACCCCGGTGCTGACCAGTGTTAAAAAAGCTGAGCAATACCTGCTGGAAAACGAAACCACCAAAAACTATCTGAGCATTGATGGCCTGGCTGATTTCGCCCGCTGCACACAGGTCCTGCTGTTCGGTAATCAAAGCCCGCTGATCACGGCAGGCCGCGCCCGTACGGCGCAGACGCCAGGTGGCACAGGTGCGTTACGTGTGGCAGCAGATTTCCTCGCGACGCAGACCTCCGTGAAGCGGGTCTGGATCAGCAATCCGAGCTGGCCTAACCACAACAACGTGTTTAATGCGGCCGGTCTTGAAGTCTGTGAATACCACTATTATGACGCGGCAAACCATACGCTGGATTTTGAAGGCATGCTGACGTCGCTGCAGCAGGTTCAGCCAGGTGATGTGGTGCTGTTCCACGGCTGCTGCCATAACCCGACCGGTATTGACCCAACCGCTGAGCAGTGGCAACAGCTGGCGGAATTGTCACAGGCCAATGGGTGGCTGCCGTTGTTTGACTTCGCCTACCAGGGCTTTGCCCGTGGTCTGAATGAAGATGCAGAAGGCCTGCGCATTTTTGCCGCCTCGCATCAGGAACTGATCGTCGCCAGCTCCTACTCCAAGAACTTTGGTCTGTATAACGAGCGTGTCGGTGCCATCACCGTGGTGGCGGCTGAAGCCAGCGTGGCAGATACGGCGTTCAGTCAGGTGAAATACACCATCCGCGCTAACTACTCCAATCCGCCGGCGCATGGTGCCGCTATCGTCGCCACTATTCTGGGCAACGATACACTGCGAACCATCTGGGAGCAGGAGCTGTCAGATATGCGCCAGCGCATTCAGCGCATGCGTCAGCTGTTTGTGAACACCCTTGCAGAGAAAGGCGCTCAGCGTGACTTCAGCTTTATTATTAAGCAAAACGGTATGTTCTCGTTCAGTGGCTTAACCAAAGACCAGGTAATTCGCCTGCGTGAAGAGTTCGGTGTCTATGCCGTTAACTCAGGCCGGGTGAATGTGGCAGGCATGACGCCAGACAATATGTCGGCACTGTGCGAAGCGATTGTCGCGGTGCTGTAACGCTGACGACGAAACAAAAATGGGCCTGATGGCCCATTTTTTATTGCAGGAAAGATCGCTGATTTTTACTGCAGAAAAGGGTTACTCACGCGCTCATGTCCCAGCGTAGAAATCGGACCGTGACCGGGCAGAAACGTCACATCATCGCCCAGCGGCAGTAATTTTGTGCGGATAGCATTGATAAGCTGCTGATGATCGCCCTGCGGGAAGTCTGTGCGTCCCACCCCGCCATTAAAGATAACGTCGCCTGAAATCAGCAATCGTCCCTGACGGTCAAAGAAGACCACGTGGCCAGGTGAATGTCCCGGACAGTGCAGGACTTCGAGCGTGATCAACCCTACCTGAACGCTCTCCCCCTCTTCAAGCCAGCGATCGGGGGTAAAAGGTGCGCACTCGTCCAGGCCGAACATCCGGCTCTGGGTAGGCAGCGCTTCCAGCCAGAAAGCATCGCGCTTTTGCGGGCCGATAATCGGAATCTGCCAGAAGGCAGCCAGTTCAACGGCAGCCCCGACGTGATCAAGATGTCCATGCGTCAGCAGAATCTGAGCAGGTTTAAGTCCGAGTTGTTCCAGCGTTTGTTTGACAAGTTCGGCATCGCCGCCGGGATCGACCAGCGCGGCTTCGCGCGTGGAGTCGCACCAGATCACTGAGCAGTTCTGGGCAAACGCTGTAACAGGAATAATGTGGTAATTCATAACGCTCCATGACCGGCTCACGCAGCGTTGCCGGTGTCGTTACCAGTGCCTGATCGGCCCGGTATCAATATGTACAAAGTTACTGCGGGGATAATATCCTACACCACCTGCGCGCAGAGATAACGCCGCTTTGCGTACATTGGCGAGCGAAACGCCTTCGATATGAAAATCCATCGCCTGACCCTTGGTGTGATAGCTGTGCTTTGCCACACCTGGACCACTCTCACGTAGCATGTTGTTGGTTGCCAGTGAGCGATAGCCGGACACCAGCTGAATCGGTTTACGCATACCCAGCAGCGCCTGCAGGCGAAAAATCTGATCAAACAGGTGCGGATCGATGCTTTTCACTTTATTGGCGCGATAGTCCCGGAAAAAGTGATTTAATCGTGACAACTCATCCTTGTCGTAACTCTTACCATTAAAAAACTCAGTTTTAAGGGTTTCACCGGTGTGAAGATTATTAAGCATCAATACACGCGGACGAGACGTAGAAAGCGAGGCCCTTGCGGAAGCAGGCAATAAAGCCAGTCCGGCGGCGGCACTACCACACAGCAGTAGTTTGCGACGAGAAGAATCAATAGTAGACATGTAACGATTTACCTGAGAATGAAGCCCGAGAAATGTGCAAAAAGCGCACAGGCCGAACCATAACTTTCTCTCAGAGAAGCGTCAACCCATCTGCCCATGGTTTGTGAGGCGATCCCCGGAGGGATCGCCATTTGAAAAGATTAGTGTAAATGACCGGGACGCTGCTAACGATTTAAAATCAATCACTAGAGCAGTAATTGCTCAGCCCGACTGAGAGCCTGACTGCCCGAACGGGCGGTGTCATCATAATTGTAAATATCTGTGCGGAACTGGGGTTTGCCATCATCAGCGACCCACGCCGTAAGATAATAGAGATTCACTGGAATGCGATGGCGAATCGGAACATAGCGGGTGTCGCCCTCTTTTAACGTGCTGGAAATACGCGCATCGTTCCAGCCCGCGTCCTGCAGTAATAATCCCGCCAGTTCAGATGCTTTATTCACCCGGACACAGCCGGAGCTGAGCGCGCGGATATCACGCTGGAACAGATTATGGTTTGGCGTGTCATGCAGGTAGATCGCATCCGAGCTTGGCATATTAAATTTATAACGGCCCAGCGCATTCGCCTCCCCCGGTGCCTGAATCAGGCGATAAGGGAATGATGAGGCGGTGACCATACGCCAGTCGATCATGCTGGGATCAATCACTTCAGCGTCAGCACTCCAGCCCGACAGCAGGGTATAACCATGCTTGTAAAGATAGGTCGGATCCAGTTTCACTTTTGGAATAATATCTTTTCGCACCAGTGTTGTTGGCACATTCCACGGCGGATTCAGCACCACATTATTGAGTGCGCTGCGCATCAACGGCGTTTTACGGTCCGGACGTCCGACGATGACGCGTGATGAGAGGATCTTATTGCCATTGTTGTAGTAAATCAGCGAGTAGTTGGCGATGTTCACCATGATGCCGTTATGCATATCGTCCGGCAGCAGGCGGAGACGCTGAATGTTCAGCGCGAGTAACGACGCACGCATCTGCGGAGAGACGTTAAGCCACTGACGGGTTCTGGCACCGATAGCCCCATCACCATCCAGTCCCTGCCACTGCTGGAAACGCTTCACCGCCGCCACCAGCGTCTCATCATAAATATTGGCGGTATTTCCTTCCAGCGTCTGACTCTGTACGTTACCCGGTGATTGTGGTGATGGGGTAAGCAGATTGCTGACTGGCGCGGCAGAAGGACTGACTGCAACAGGCTGATCGCTGTGCGTTACTGGCGAGGCGGCAACGGGTACCGCATCGTCATTGGGTGTCGGCGCGTTAACCTGCGCCGTTAACATGCCGCTGCGCTGCAAAATTTCGCGTAGCGCAGGCACGTCATCACTCACCTGGCCCGGACGCAGTGTTTCACTGCTTTTCAGCTGCGGCCAGGGCTGCTTATCGCTAAGCAGGGTGATAAGCGCAGCATGCATGGGCTGATACTGTGGATGCTGCGGCTGTAAGGAGGCAATAAATGCATTGTCAGAACCGGCATTGACCGCATTCTGCCACTGATTGACCACCGCCACGGAGGGCTGGGTCAGCCTGTAAGGAACATTGCTATAGAGCCAGGTTTCACCCTGCGTCGGCACATTCGACACAAATTGCAGATAACCCAGCATCGCATCAGACAACGCAACATCCCGGGCAAAGCCGGTAATGGCGGGGTTGGTCAGACGCTCAATCCAGCGCGTGAACTGCGGCTGAACGCCAGACAGCGCCACTTCTGCCAGCTGCTGCTGAAATTTTTGCACCGCCTGAGGATCCTGCCAGAGCGGTTGCATATGACGGGATGCATAAAGCGTTGCCAGCGGTCCCAGATAAAATGGCTGGTCGGCGCTGGAGAACGCCTGCCGAATGCGCTGCTGACTGTCGGATACGGAGATGGCCGCCTGGCTAGTTCCAGGCAAAGCGGCGATGACAGCAGCCTGCGGTAGCGTAAATGGAACAACGGATAGCGCCAGCGCCAGCAATGATACAACGCGATGATGATGTAATTTTTTTACCCGCAACATCCCTGCCTCCTTATTTTTCAACTTCGCAGCGTTCCCTGTATCCGCTGCGACCGCGCTGTGACTCATCATGTGAGTATACAAACAAAAACGGCATTTGCCTCATGCGACAAATGCCGTAACCAGATTAACGAATGGTTCAGTTTTTGACTACGTTTCCGCCTGTGATTTTTCAGCCGTTAAATCGGGCAATGCATCGGCTTCGCTTCCCGCACGCACCGGCGAAGGATCCGCAGCAAAACCACGCAGGCCAACCACATGCACATGCTCGGTGTTATTAAACACTTTACGCACCAGTTTGTAGGTCGTGCCTTTCTCAGGGCTGATGTTCTCTGGCGCGGCAATCACCAGTTGCATCTCCAGTCGTTCACACAGTTCAAACAGCGTGGCGATGGAGCGGGCATCCAGACGGGCCGCTTCATCAAGGAACAGCAGTCGGCATGGTGAAATGTCTTTGCCGCGCAGACGACGGGACTCCTCTTCCCAGCTTTGCACCACCATCACCAGAATGGACATACCGGTACCAATCGCTTCACCGGTTGAGAGCGCACCGCTCTCTGCACGCAGCCAGCCATCAGAACCCCGGTTAACTTCCACTTCCATCTCCAGATAGTTGCGGTAGTCCAGCAGCTCCTCGCCGATGGTCTGCGGCGTACGCTGCCCCATGTCGATGTGCGGATTAAGACGCTGATAAAGCTTCGCCAGCGCTTCGGAGAAGGTCAGGCGATTACTGTTAAACAGATCCTGATGCTGCTCGTGCTCCTCCGACAGTGTGTCCAGCAGCATGGCATGCGTTTCACGCACATTCACGTTAAGCCGCACGCTGTGCACCTGACCAAAGCTGACGGTCTGCAAGCCCTGGTTGAGCTGACGGATGCGATTCTGTTCGCGCTGGATTGTTTTACGGATGATATTGGCCGCACTGCGCGAACTGATCGCCAGCATCTGCTCACGTGCCGTCAGCTCTTCGGTCAGACGGTTCAGTTCGATTTCCATCTGCTCAATCGCTTCGACCGGATCGTCAGTACGAATAATATCCTGACGGATACGCTCACGCAGATGCTGATAAACCGCAATGAAGAACTGAATCTTACGTTCCGGACGTTTTGGATCTTCCGACAACCGCAGCACGTCGCGCAGATGTTCGTTATCCGCTACCGCCAGACGCAGCGCACCCAATGCTTTATCCGACATCGAGCGCAGTTCATCGCCGCTCAGGTAGGCCAGTTCACGGCGATGCAGACGACGCTCAACGCCATTCTCTTTCACCAGACGCAGTACGGTACACCAGCCCGCTTTGGCGCTGACCACCTGCTCCCGCACCAGATGATATTGACGCTCCAGCTGACGCAGTCGCTTCTGCAGGTTATCCATCTCCGCTTCGCAGAAGGTGAGTTGTTTCTCCAGCTGATTGCGGCGGGCACGGTTGTGACTGAGTGCTGTGTACAGCTCGTCACGACGAACGCGCGCGCGCGCTTCTGCACTGCTGTCAGCCTGGACGCCAATGTCCTGCATTTCCTGCTGCAGCTCTTTCAGCATGTCGCGTTTCGCGTCATAGGCGCTTTTCAGCGAGGCGAGCACCTGCGAGTATTGCGTCAGCTGCGCCTGATGTTCACGCAGGCGATCACGACTGCGACTACGTTCACCTTCAGCCTGCTCCAGACGCTGACGCAGCTTATCGCTGAGGTCATTGTTGCCGTTGAGCATGCTGGCTGAGTCGTCATAGCTGAAGTGGGCGCGACGCTGCACCACTTCGGTCAGGGCAAAGGCCTGCTGACGCGCATTGCGCTGTTGCTGCTGTGCCTGCTGATAATCCGCCTGCAGCTGCTCGTGCTGTTCCGGGTCGCTCTGCAACACGGCGATAATTGGCTCAAGTTTCGCCAGTTTCGCGCCGTGCTGATGCAGAAAGCGCGCCGCATCCTGCGCCGCATCGACCTGCTCACGAATCTCTTCGCAACGATCGCCCAGCGTATCGTCCAGTAGCAGGTTAACGCGTGGCAGCAGTCGGTTTAGCTGTGACACGCCCTCTTTCGCCAGCTCATACTGCTGGCGCTGCTGCTGATTATTGCTCTCGTGCTGACTCAGCGCCCGTTCCAGTTCAGCCCGGCGCGCGCCCAGCTGACGGATCTGCGCTTCCGGGTCAGCGTCAAACGCCACGGCCAGATGACTGCCGATAAAACGGCTGAACGACTGATGCAGACGTTGCGTTTTCTGCACGTCAAACGACAGCGTCGCGTAGCGTTCGGCCAGCTTGTCGCGTTCAAGATGCAGCAGCTCCAGCTGATTTTCACGCGCAGCACGGCCAAACAGCGGTATTTTCGGGAAGCGGGAGTAGCGCCACTGACGCTCAGCTACCTTCACAACCACCGCATTCTGCAGCTCATCCACGCTGAAGACGCTGTCATCGAACGACTGCGGATCACCTTCGATCAGATAGAGATCTTCCGGGCACTCCTCCAGCCCGTCCAGCAACTCACGAACACGTGACAGATCCGGCACCACGATCGCATGACGTGACGGACCGTAGAGTGCGGAGAAGTACGGCGCATCATCCAGTGTGACATCATCATAAATTTCAGACAGTAAGACGCCGCCAAAACGTTCTGCCAGCTGGGTCAGTCGCGCATCTTCCGCACCGCCTGGCTGGCTGAGTCGTTCAATCTGCTGCTCGATATCGCGTTTTTGTGCGGCCACTTCGTCGCGCTCGACGGTGGTTTCACGCTCACGCTCCAGCAGCTGCTGCATATATTCGGTGACGTCCTGGCTGCTGTTCAGCGCCTGGCCAGTCTGTTCGCTGAGCTGCGTCAGAATCTCCTGCGCCGCCAGCCAGTGTGGCGCACGGGCGGTAAGGCTGGTGATGCGTTCACGCAGCTGTTCCAGCTCCTGACGCATCATCATGCGCTGCTCACCGGCGTCCGAGACGCTGCTGTTCAGCTGTTCAATCTGTGCTTCCAGTTCCTGCTGCAGGCCAGCCAGCGCATCGGCTTCATAATGCTGCCCCTGGCGCTTGCAGAACTCGGCCAGCAGACGCTCCGCCTCATGCTGTTCGCGCAGGCGCTGTTCCAGCTCATTGAGACGCAGACGCAGCGATGAGAGCTGTTCAGCGTGATGACGCTGATTGCTGGCATCACGCAGCAGTTCGCGACCGGTTTGCCAGGCATCCTGACGGGACACATCACCGGCAATGCTGGTCACCAGCGCCAGCGCCTGTTCGAACTGACTGTGTGCCGCTTCCGCGACGCTCAGCTTCTGTTCCAGACGCAGCAGGCGTTCTGTCGCCTCTTCCTCTTTGGCCTGGAAACTTTCCTGCCATTCAGCGGCATTGTCGATGGTCAGATCGGGCAGCTGGCAGAGCGTGCGGGCGCGTTCCAGCGCCTGCAAGGCCTGCTGATACTGGATGGCGCGGGTTTGCTGCACGTCGAGTGCCTGCTGGAAATCGGCCAGCTGACTTTTCAGCTCATCCACTTCCAGCTCAGCGGCTTCGGCACGCGCTTCATTCTCTTCCTGAATTTCACGCGCTTCGGCGACCACTTCGGTCTGCTCTTCCAGACGCAGCATCAGATCTTCGATATCGGCATCGTAACGCTCAATCTTCTCCTGCTGACGCATCGCCGTCTGCACCAGATTCAGGTGATCGCTGGCGGCCTGGTAATCGACTTCGAGATCGTTCTCTGCGCCACTGTGCTCAGCCAGTTCGCGCGCCATCTCAACATGACGATACTGCTCGGTGGCGAGCTGCTTGCGACTGCTGAACAGCTCACTGCGCAGTTGTAACGCACTGTCGAGATGCCCCCGACGCTCGTTGGCGTGGCGCATATAGTCAGCCGAAACGTAGCTGGTCGCCTCGGAGATCAGATGCTTAAAGAGATCGCGGTCAGACTGGGTAACGCGGATTGCCTCCAGCGTCATGCGGTTTTCGCGCAGCGCCGCTTCCATGTCCTGAAACGCTTTACGCACGCCGCTGTTTTCAGGCAGCAGGTAATCACGCAGCGATCGGGTGATGGCGCTGGAGATACCGCCATACAGTGAGGCTTCAATCAAACGATAAAACTTGCTGCGATCGCTGGCAGAGCGCAGACGTCGCGGCACCACGCCCAGATCAAACATCATGGCGTGATAATCGGTGATTGAGTTATAAGCGCGGAACTGTACGCCTTCCTGCGCCTCAACCCGCTCTTTCACCTCATTCAGCGGCAATACGCGTGCCTGACGGCTGTTAAGCACTTCCGTCAGCATATCGGTCGGGTTGGTATCGGTTGGCAGGCCATGGATACTGAAAGGTTTAATATCGACCTTTTTATCGCGTCCGGCGACCTGTTGCAGACGGACACCGACCACCACACGCTGATGACGTGAATTCACGACATCCAGCATGGAGTAACAGACGCCAGCCCGCAGCTTCCCGTGTAAACCTTTGTCACGTGATCCCGACGTTGCGCCCGCTTCGGTGGTATTACGGAAGTGCAGCAATGTTAAATCGGGGATCAGCGCGGTCACAAATGCCGCCATGGTGGTGGACTTACCCGCACCGTTACCGCCTGACAGCGTGGTCACTAATTCATCGAGATCAAAAGTACGGGCAAAAAAGCCGTTCCAGTTGATCAGCGTAAGCGAACGAAACTTTCCGCGCTCAATCATGCCTGTTCTTCCTCTGCGTTCTCACTCGCGTCGCCTTCCTGACCGTCACCTTCGTCGGTGTCGACCGGTGCTGTCGCGTTTTCCAGTAGCATCGCTTCGCCATCACGAATCAGGCGAAGCTGCGCTTCACGGGCGTCATCACCGCTGCGCACGTCGGCACCAAAGCGGAACACGGATTCAGTGATGCGGAATTTGCTGCTGTCGTTACCGTAAAACCACACCATACCCAGACGGCGCAGACGGCTCAGAGAGGCGCGCACTTTCTCCTGCAGTTTGGTGCGATCCAGATCCGAACCGGTGGAACGCTGGTTAACCAGCTTCAGCAGGCGATTCTCGTCCGCCAGCGAGAGCAGCTCGTCGTAGAGCTCCTGCTGGGTAAAAATCCCTTCATTGGCCAGACGTTCCGGGCTGAGGTAGAGATAGCAAAGAATCTTCCCGACCATCATATCCAGCTCAGAGAGCACGGAACGCGGAATCAACGTCGTTGAACGCGGACGCAGATAGAAAAAGCCTTCCGGCGCACGAATCAACTCAACGTGATAACGGCTGTAAAACTCTTCGAGAAACGACTGGTAGTCCATCAGAAACGCATGATTATCCAGCTCTTCGATACCGATATGACGTCCGGCGCGTAACTGGCTATCCAGCGCGGGAAAAATTGGGTTGGCCAGTGCCTGTGCCAGCTTAACCGGCATCACTTGTTCAATATTTGTCGATGACATGTGCCTGCACCTTGGCTCCGTAATCATTGATGGCTTGCCATTCCACAGGCAAACCGGCTAAATCAGCTTCTGCTACGCCAAGGCGCACCGCCTGATCCACCACAATGCGTGCCAGATCGAAATGGCGGGCGCGTGGATACTGGGCCAGGTAGTCGCGCATCACTGACGCGAGGTTGAGCGGTTTTTGTTGCGATTTATAGACCTGCAGCGCTTCTTCAATCATCGCTGCCAGCTGTTCGCGAATTTCGTTGATCTCTTCGTATTCCATCTCCGGCGGCAGTTCGCCCATCACTTCGTCATTCCGCAGCGTCAGCGCTTCATCACGCATGTCATACAGACGGTCGGCGTTGGCGTAGGTCAGCGCCCAGGGCGCGTCGAAGTAATTCTGTACTGATACCCGCAGGCGCTGCGCAAAGACGCGGTTCTTATCCATGTCGATGGCGGTACGGATGAATTTATGGACATGGCGGTCATAGCCGATCCACAGGTCGATCGCCTGCTGGCCCCAGCTGGTAATCCGGTCAAGTTTGCTTTGCAGATCAAACACCAGCTTATCGACGAAGCCCAGGTCCGGGCTGTCCAGCGTGGCATCCTGAATCCGCAGCAGGTTTTCCTGAAGTTTGTCGCCCGCAGCTTCCAGCGTATCCTGCAGTTCACGCAACGTCCCTGACGTTTCGGAAAGCAGCATTTCACAGCTGGAGATAGCCGCGCGCCAGTCTTTATTCAGCAGTTCAGCAATATCGTTTTTCACCGCCTGTTGCTGTTCATCCATCAGACGCTGGGTCATATCAATGCTGTCGAAGATCTCCGCCACCGAATATTTCAGCGGCGCAAAAACATTGCGATGCCAGTGGAACTCGTCGCCGTTTTCCTGCGCCGCATCGGCTGCTCGCTTAAGTTCATTGGCCACAATCGACAGCTGCATAGACAGGCGCAGCGTCGAAAATTCTCGCTGACGGATGTAATAGTCAGTGATGCCGATGGCCAGCGGCGTCAGGCGATAGATAGCATTGCCTTCGGTCAGTTCGCTGGTAAAGCGGTTAAGCAGGCGTTGTCGCACCATGTCATTGATGGCGTTGTTGGCGCGAACCAACACGGTTTCGTGGGTTTGTTCGAAAGCTTTACTGACGTGACGGAATGCATCAATCAGATCGCCTTCACTCATTTCGCCATCCATACGCTCACCATTAAGGGTGGCGATAGCCAGCAAAAAGGCCAGACGTTCCACTGGCAGCGCAAGGGAAAAGTCATTTTTGCGCGCCCAGGAGACCAGTTCAGGTACCGTCTGGGAAAATTCACTCATAATTCGTCCTTCTGCCCGGGTTTACGCGCGGTCACGTGGATGTAACGCCCTAAGCTCAAAAAGGGTTCCTGACGGCAGTAACGCCGCTCCATCTCAATAATTTCGTCGTCGCTTTTTGGTTCGCCCTTCGGCGGCTTCATGTAATCACTGAATACCCGGATCCCGGCACGCTGTTCAATCACAAAACCACACGCCTCCAGCCAGCGATAAACCTGTTCAGGGTCGCGCGGATAATCAGGCGACAGCGTTCGCTTTTTGCGTTTGGTCAGATTGGTGCGCAGATAGCCGAAATTACCCAGCGTTAAGGTGCGCAGTGTCAGGCCGTGCAGATTGTAAAACATCAGCGACATGACGCCTCCTGGACGCAGCAGATCGAACAGCGCTTTCAGCACCGTCTCCGGTTCAGCGACCCATTCAAGCACAGCGTGGAACAATACCAGATCCACCGGCTTATCCAAATGTTCGCCAACCTGCTGAGCGCTAATTTGTCTGAATTGCATGTTATGGCTCACACCCTGCGACACCGCATTTTCCTCTGCCCGGCGTAGCATCTCACCAGAGAGATCGCACAGCAGAACCTGATGGCCCTGTGCCGCAAGCCCGCTGGAGACCTGGCCAATACCGCCGCCCGCGTCCAGCACCGACAGCGGGTGTGACGACAGATCGGGCAGTATCTTCTCCAGCTCGTCCCAAAGAATGGCCTGCCGTATTTTCCCTTTAGTGGTGCCGTAAATATTTTGCGAAAATTTATCCGCGAGATCGTCAAAGTTACGATCCTGCATGGCATGCGCTCCGGTATGCTGCGGTGAGACTTATGCTATTTTGTCACAGGCACCAGAAGAATGAACCTTTCATCCCCATCTTCCCTTCCGGGTGCTCTATTTTCGGACAACAGGACGCATTTTTGATGTTATTTACCCTGAAAAAAGTCATTGGCGGGCTGCTTTTACCCCTGCCATTTCTGCTTTTGCTGATGGCGCTTGGTATTTTACTGGTTTGGTTTACTGGCTGGCAGAAAAGCGGCAAAACCGTGATCTCGGTCAGCTGGCTGCTACTTCTGTTGCTGAGTCTGCAGCCGCTGGCGGATCGTCTGCTGCTGCCGCTGGACAGCCGCTACCCGACCTGGAACGGCGCAGAGAAGGTGGACTATATTGTGGTACTGGGTGGAGGCTATACCTTTAATCCGGGATGGGCGCCCAGCTCGAACCTGCTGAATAACAGCCTGCCACGCGTGGCAGAGGGTGTGCGCCAGTGGCGGCGTAATCCGCAGTCGACCCTGATTTTTACCGGTGCAGCGGGCGGCACCAATCCGAAGAGCAGCGCCTGGGTAGCGGCACAGGTGGCGGAAAGTCTGGGCGTTCCTCACGAACATATTCAGATCCTTGACCAGCCACGCGATACCGCAGACGAAGCGCAGGCAGTTAAAACTGTGGCAGGCAATCGCCCGCTAATGCTGGTGACCTCCGCGAATCATATGCCACGGGCAATACGCTTTTTCCACGCGGTCGGGTTGAAGCCCATTGCCGCGCCCGCCAATCAGCTTGCGATTACCTCACCGCTGAATGGCTGGGAACGGGCCATACCGTCATCGATCTGGCTAAGTCACAGCGAACGTGCCGTTTATGAAACGCTGGGCACGTTATTGCAACGGCTGAAAACCGAGGATGGCTCAGCCGAGCCAGGGAAGTAACTGTGCGCGAGCATGGTCAAAGCGCGGCCGATCAAAGGTGCCGGTCTGGATAAGCGTGTCGATGCAGTCCCACAGCTGATAAACCCACCGACGCCAGATAAAACCCTCTGAGACCGGCGCCCGTTGCAGGTAATGATGCAGTATCGCCGTTTCGGCTGGCGATGCATCCAGATGGATCAGGTCATATTCACGCGGTGCCCAGAGAATCGTGCCGGGCTGTGTCATCGCGATTAACTGGTCACTGCGGCTGTTTTTCAGCATGCTCTGCAGCCGCACGTTGCCATGAACCATCACGCAGGGATCATCGAAGCCGCGAAACAGATGCGCCAGTCGCGCGCGGCAGCGGAACAGCACCTGGCGATCGTCCAGGGTAAAGGTGGGTGGACGCAGATAGCTCAGGGTCGCCCACAACACTTCAACCCGCTGTGCATACCAGGCGGGCCAGCGATTCTGCTGCGTGCTGTCCACTGTGCCGACCAGGCCGTGGCTATCAAGCCGGTGCCAGGCCAGCAGTCCCTCGACGACCTGTTCGCAGAACTGTTGCCAGCGCTGAGCATCCCGCGCCGGTGCTTCCGCCGTCACACCATTCAGTCGCGCCATCAGAAGCATTTCATGCACTGGCGGCTGCTGGCTCAGCACCAGACCATAGACCGCGGGTACGGCGACCAGCCCGGCCTGCCCCAGCAACGCCAGTTTTCTGGCTTCCATCGCCGCCCTGCCCTGGTGACGAAAATATTTCGCCACCACTGGCATAGGAAGGCCGTCACGATTGTATAACGCATAGAGCCGGGTGGGTGGATGTTCACTGATCATTTCGAGGCGGCTGATGGTTTCACCCAGCGCCAGCGTGAGTTCTGATTTAAGCTGTTCCATGCGGCATCCTCCTCAGATGAATATCACCCTATCCTGAAGGAAGTGTTGGCCATAAGTTTAGCGGCGGATCAATAACGTGGTGCTGAAACGGGGAGACAGGCTCCCCGCTTGTCAGGCCTGCATGGCAATACGAACACGTTGCAAATCGTCTGGCGTATCCACACCCACGCTCGGGATGGTTTTCGCCACGGCGACATGAATTTTCTCGCCGTACCACAAAACGCGCAATTGCTCGAGCAGCTCAATCTGTTCCAGAGGGCAAGGCGCCCAGGCAACATAGCGGCGAATAAAACCGGCACGATAAGCGTAGATGCCAATGTGACGCAGTAGCGTGTCACCGATCTGCTCGCGCGAGGCTGCATAGCGTTCACGATCCCACGGAATGGTAGCCCGTGAGAAATAGAGCGCGTAGCCATTCACATCCATGACCACTTTCACCGCATTCGGATTAAAAGCTTCTTCCGCATCCGTAATTGGCACCGCCAGCGTCGCCATGCCCGCTGCTGACCCCGCCAGATTGGTCGCCACCTGACGCACAATCTCTGCCGGGATCATCGGCTCATCGCCCTGGACGTTGACGATGATTTCGTCATCGGCAAACTGATATTTTTCGATCACTTCCGCCAGCCGCTCCGTGCCGGACTGGTGATCGGCGCGCGTCATGCAGACTTCGCCGCCTGCCGCCTCGACGGCCTTTGCCACGTCAGGATGATCGGTAGCAACGATGACACGGCTGGCACCCGATTCACGGGCGCGCTCCATCACATGCACGACCATCGGTTTACCATGGATATCAAGCAGTGGCTTGCCCGGTAAGCGGGTTGACGCATAACGCGCAGGAATGATGGCCGTAAAACTCATGGATGAATCTCTTCGACGGAGAGCGTGCGGGCTTCCGTTTCCAGCAGCACCGGAATGCCGTCACGAACCGGGAAGGCCAGGCCATCAGGTTTGCAGATCAGCTCCTGCTGTGCATTGTTGAAGTAGAGTTTGCCATTGCACACCGGGCAGGCAACGATTTCGAGTAAACGATGATCCATATGTCCTCCATCAGGGACCGAATGCGTAAGGGTTCAAGCATACCATAGCGCGGCGTATGCGGGATGGAGTAAAACACCATCCCACAGCGGCTGCCGAAAATTTGATTAATCCAGCGTCCACAGGGCTGGCCAGTGCGCTTTAAGCGCATCGGGTACCTGCAGGATGGCGACGCTTTCTGCGCCCTGCCAGGCTGCGAAGCGTTCAATAGCGCGCCGGATATCTGCTGCAAAACGCGCCGTGACACGGGTTTTCTCTTCCAGCCAGAGTTTTTTAATCTCCAGCTGTTTTGACTGACGCAGCATACGGGCATCAAGCCGGCCTTTTATTTGCCCGCGATGGAGGATGGGCAACACAAAATAGCCAAACTTGCGCTTCTCCTCGGGGGTATAGCACTCGATACGGTAGTCGAAGTTAAACAGCTCAAGCGCGCGTTTGCGATCCCAGACCACCGGATCAAACGGAGAAAGCACTGTGCTGTGCGTCGCCTGCAGCGGCGTCTCCAGCAACGGCAGCAGGTCACGATGCAGCCACATCTCGCCCAGACCCTCTGTATTGACGGCGACCAGATCGCCCGCAGCCTCGGCGTCAGCGATAAAGTCTTTTACGGGTGCCCGCTTCAGGCGATAGTAATCCGCCAGCCAGGCCGCGCGGAAAACCCCTAAGCTGCGGGCGCTGTTCATCAGCATCTGACGGGTCGCTTCGGCTTCGCTGATACCATGCAGTTCATCCTGCCAGTCAGGCATTACGCGGCTGCGCAGATCGTAGACGCGCTGAAAATTGCGGCGTTCTGCGACCATCAGCTCACCGGCGCTGAAGAGATTTTCCAGATGACGTTTGTGCGGTTTCCATGCCCACCAGCCTGACTTCGGGTTATCGGCGTGCGTAAAATCGGCGGCGCGCACCGGGCCATTTTCCCGGATCTGCTGCAATAGTTCAGCAATCGCCTGCTGGTGGTCAGCAACCCATTGCGCGTTGTATTTCCAGCCCAGACGTTCAGGCGACAACATGCGATGACGAAGCAGTCTGTAATCGGCGCGGGGAATAAAACAGGCTTCATGCGCCCAGTATTCAAAGAGTTCACCCTGCGCCAGCGCCTGCTCCAGCCATGCCTGAGGATAATTACCCAGGCGACTGAACAGCACCAGATAGGGACTGCGGGCCACCACATGAATGGTATCGATTTGGAGCAGCGACATGCGGGAGATGCAGTTGATCAGATCCTGATACACCGCGCGTTTTGCCGGCGCGCGCAGCAGGCCCTGCGCGGCGAGATGAAGGTGACGTGCTTGCTGTAACGAAAGTGAATGCGGGCTGTTCATCCTCTTCCTTATCAGGCATCACCTGAATGGGTGCGGGTATCAGAGCGTGCGGCGACAGAGTTGTTCAATATCAGCCAGTAATGGCGTGACGGATTTACCGGTCAGGTGAGCATCGACCGGCAGATACCACCAGTCAGGCTGAGCAAAGTCGCGGCATTTCACCGCGTCTTTTTCGGTCATCAACAGCTGCTGGCCTGTCTGGAGTAATCGGGTCAGCTCATCCTCGCTGTAGGCATGATGATCGGCAAAGGCGATCTCTGCAACTGGCGTGATGCCCTGCTTTTTCAGCGTGGTGAAAAAACGGGGAGGATGGCCTATACCGGCCATCGCAACTACCGCACCCAGTTGCTCAGCTGGACAGGTTTCCCCGGTCAGGAGATTGGTGGCCAGCCCGGGCTGAAGCTGCATGGCAATCTCGTCGGGCTGCGCGTCGCCACCGTTGATGATGACGGCATCAACCTGCCGCAGACGAGAAGCGCGTTCGCGCATCGGACCTGCGGGCAACCACCAGCCATTGCCAAAGCGTCGTACGCCATCCACCACCACGATCTCGCGATCGCGCTGCAGGGCGTAATGTTGCAGGCCGTCATCAGTGATGACCACATCCAGCGAGCCCTGTTGCAGTAATGCTTCAATCGCCTGTCGCCTTCTGGGCGCCACCGCGACCGGCGCCCCGGTGCGCTGAGCGATTAAAACCGGCTCATCACCGGCCTGTTCCGTGCTGGTCTGTGCGGTGACCAGCAAGGGATACTGATCCGCCTTGCCGCCATACCCTCTGGAGACGACGCCAGCACGCACGCCGCGCTGCTGCAACGCCTCAACCAGCCAGATCACCACCGGCGTCTTTCCGTTGCCGCCGGCAGTGAGGTTACCCACCACCACGACCGGCAAAGGCGCGCGCCAGCTTTTACGCCAGCCACGCCTGTAACTGAAACGTATC
The DNA here is from genome assembly GCF_000816655.1 of Pantoea sp. MBLJ3. NCBI lineage: Bacteria > Pseudomonadati > Pseudomonadota > Gammaproteobacteria > Enterobacterales > Erwiniaceae > Pantoea > Pantoea sp. MBLJ3. Next base: position 92,494 of record NZ_JSUT01000012.1, on the reverse strand, counting down.
AGGGCCGTGATCGCACCATACAGCAGGCTGAATGGCCATAGCAGTAGCCATAGCGGTGAGCGACCACTCCAGATACGTTCAATCATTGGCCGAATTGCATCTTATGCAGTTGTGCATAGGCACCGCGTTCTGCCAGCAACACCTGATGCGTACCGCGTTCAACAATCTGACCATCTTCAATGACCACGATTTCATCCGCTTTCTCAATGGTTGAGAGACGGTGCGCAATCACCAGCGAAGTACGGTTCTTCTGCAACTCATCGAGTGCAGACTGAATGGCGCGTTCTGACTCAGTATCCAGCGCAGAGGTCGCTTCATCCAGGATCAGAATCGGACAATCACGCAGCAGTGCGCGGGCAATGGCGATACGCTGACGCTGACCGCCAGATAGCAGCACGCCATTCTCGCCAATCACTGTATCCAGGCCTTTATCCATCTTATTGATAAAGTCCATGGCATGCGCCATGGTGGCTGCCTGCTCGATCTCTGCACGGCTATACTGCTCACTCCGCGCATAAGCGATGTTATTGGCAATGGTGTCGTTAAAGAGATGCACATTCTGCGACACCAGCGCGACCTGATTACGCAGCGAACGCAGGCTGTACTCTCTCAGGTCATGTCCGTCCAGCAGGATTTCGCCCTGCTGAATGTCATAAAAGCGGGTCAGCAGGCTCGCCATCGTCGACTTACCAGAACCTGAACGGCCCACCAGCGCCACCGTTTTTCCTGCTGGCAGTGACAGATTGATATTACGCAGTGCCGGAATATCACGGCCCGGATAGGTAAAGGTCACATCACGGAATTCGATATCGCCTTTCGCCCGGGTCATTTCGCGTGTGCCATTGTCCACTTCCTGCTCACTGTCCAGAATAGAGAACAGCGTCTGACAGGCCGCCATGCCACGCTGGAACTGGGCATTAACGTTGGTCAGAGACTTAAGCGGGCGCATCAGGGCAATCATCGAGGAGAAGACCACGGTAATCGTCCCGGCGGTCAGCGTATCCATGACGCTTGGGAAGCTCGCGGCATAAAGTACAAACGCCAGTGCCAGCGATGCGATGAGCTGAATAATGGGATCCGAAATGGAGGATGCTGATACCAGCTTCATTCCCTGCTGACGCATACGGTTACTGACGCGGGAAAAGCGCTCCGATTCGATTTCCTGACCGCCAAAAATCAGCACTTCTTTGTGACCTTTCAGCATCTGCTCAGCGCTGGTTGTCACCTGACCCATGGTGTTCTGCATACTTTTGCTGATGGTGCGGAAACGCTTTGAAACAGTACGGATCGCAAATGAGACGATGGGTGCCAGAACAATCAGGATCAACGACAGCTGCCAGCTGTAGTAGAACATCATAACAAACAGGCCAATAATGGAAGCACCTTCACGCACCACCGTCACCAGCGCGCCGGAAGAAGAGGAGGCGACCTGCTCGGAATCGTAAGTAATGCGTGACAACAGGGTGCCGGTCGACTGCTGGTCAAAGAATGAAACCGGCATTCCCATCATATGGCTGAACAGCCGACGGCGGATATTCATCACGACATTGCCTGAGACCCAGGAGATGCAGTAGCTGGAGATATAACTGGTCACGCCGCGTACCAGCATCAGGCCAATGACCACTAACGGCAACCATAGCATCACCGACCTGTCAGCTTTACCAAAACCATCATCCAGTAATGGTTTCAACAGTGAGAGCATTAAGGCGTCGCCCGCAGCATTGATAATCAGGGCGACTGAAGCCGCAATTAATCCCGCTTTATTAGGCGCGATCATCGGCCAGAGTCGGCGAAACGTCTGCCACGTAGAGAGATCTTTATCTTGATGCATTATTTATTCACGCTGTTGGAAATAGCCGGCCATTCTACCTGGATTCGCGTTTGACGCCAAACCACTGATGATACCAACGGGGCATTAATTGTTCCCGTAGGGTGTAAACCTGCACGCTGCCCTGCTCTACCCTGATACTGATTTGTCCTGACTGGCCCGTATCCAGCCATGTAAAACCGGCTGTTCGATAGTTTTCCAGAACACTTTTCGCGGGCATACGCCATGCATTGTAGCGTGCGAGCGAGGCAATCGCGGTATGTCCGCCGGTTTTGCGCAGCAGCAATGAGGTCGACGAGGTACGGCTGCCGTGATGCGGTACCTGCAGAATATCCACCTTCAGCCCCTGCTTTTCCAGCGCCACCAACTGACGTTCCGCTTTCGCTTCAATATCGCCGGTTAACATCAGCCGGACCTGACCATCATCAACGATTACCACACAGGAATCGTTATTGTCACCCGGCAAAGGTGCCGTTAGCGGCCAGACTACCTGAAAGTGGAGTTGCCGCCAGCGCCACTGCGTGCCGCGTACGCAGGGTAAATGCGTTTTCTCTGCCAGCGCGCTTCTGACTTCTACCGCTGGCCAGCGTTGCGTAATCGCCTCCAGCCCGCCGGTATGATCGAGATGTTTATGACTCAGGATGATCTGTTTTAACCGTAACTGTTTGCGCTCCAGCCATGGAATGATTACCCGACTCCCTGCGTTGTCGTTCTGCCAGCGCGGCCCTGTGTCATACATCACCGCCTCCTTGCCCTGACTGATCACCAGGCTTAATCCGTGCCCGATATCCAGCATATCAATGCGCCAGCCCGGCTCCTGATGGGACTGGCGACTCCATATCATCGCCAGCGCCAACACACAGCTGCTCAATGGCAAAGAAAAGAAGAACTGCGCACGCCAGAGAATCAGACTTCCCCATACCATAATCGTAAACCAGGTTGTGCCACTCAGCGGCCACCATCCTGGCGGCAGTAAAGCCAGAGAATGAAACAGTGCACGCACGGAGAGATCGGCCGCCCCCCAGAAGAAGCCCGATACAGGCGCCATCGGCAGCAGCAACGCGAACGTTATCAATGGCATGGTAATGAACGAGATGACCGGAATTGCCACCAGATTTGCCAGCAGTGCGGTCAGGCTGATCCCGTTGAATATCGCTACCTGCAACGGCACCATTAAAATCATCATGCCCACCTGCAAATGCAGCAGTTGTATCGGAATCCATCGCTTTTGATGACGGAATCGTGCAGGCAAGGGAAACCAGTGGTACCAGACCAGCAGCATGCCTACAGCCAGTACCGAGAGCCAGAAACTGTCAGACAAAACGGTCAGCGGATCCGTCACCAGCAGCAATGCAATACAGAAGGTCCAGACCTGCCAGCTATTGAGTTGTACACCTGCAAACCGTGTTATTGCCCACAGCGTCAGGGCCAGCAATGCACGCGCTGCGGGAGGCTGTGCTCCTGAGAGCCAGGTATAGGTTGCAGCAAATAGCCAGCTTACGATAAGCGGAAGAAGATAGCCGATACGCCGGGCTGGCAGGACAAATTGCACCCCACGCGTAATGATCCAGCCGGTGCTGGCGGCCAGGGCGATATGCATGCCCGATATCGCCATTAAATGCGCAGTACCGGTATCCCGAAGTAACTGGCGAGTCTGCTGGCTCATTTCATCCCTGATGCCAAAGGAGAGTGCCTCCAGCGTGGCACGTGCAGGCATGGAGTGGGTCCTGTCGCGATGCCATAAAATAAATCGCCAGCGTCCATTACACTGTTCGCTAACGGCAACCTGATTAAGGATCCTGCCCTGGAGCGGCGTATTATTAGCCAGAGCAAAACGCTGCGCATCGAAATCGCCCTCATTGAGACGAGCATGGACTGGTCTCAAACGAAGTCGCATCGTCCAGCGTTGTCCCGGACAATAAGTTTCCGGATCAGTATCGAAATAAAGCCAGGCATAGCGGGGAGGGAATATCATTCTGCCCTCTTCTTCCAGCAGCCGAACCCGGATTTGCTTTCTCTCTTTCCGCAGTTCACTGATCTCAAGCGTAAAGGTGGCGGGACGCATGGAGAGCTGTTCAATATCCCGCACCATCAGACGGGCATCGTTAAAAGCCCATGCCAGCAACAGCAGCGTAATACCGGTCCAGCGAAAGGATGGGTAACGGCAATGGAGCAGAGCGAGGCCCATCAGTACCAGCATCACCATCATCTTACCTGAGGGCAGTTGGGCCATCAGCAATAGCGGTAATGTTGCAACGATCACCAGTCGCGCCAGAACGGTCCATGTCAGCATAATCGTATCCATTGTTTCAGTTCGATTATTCTGGGCAATTGAGGTGAAACTAACAGGGAACAATCAGGCAGGCTGGAGCGACCTCACAAACAGAATGCGGCCTTGCAGTGTTGACGACTGTAATCTGGATATCAGTGCTCAGCCTGAATCGCAGGCAAAAAAAACGACATCCGGAGATGTCGTTTATTGGGTTCGGTATCGGCTTAGCCGTAGATGTTTGCGCGATCACGCAGCTCTTTGCCTGGTTTAAAGTGGGGAACGTATTTACCTTCCAGATCCACTTTGTCACCCGTTTTCGGGTTACGTCCAGTACGCGGAGCGCGATAGTGCAAAGAAAAGCTGCCGAATCCCCGGATTTCGATGCGCTCGCCCTGTGCCAGCGTAGTGGCCATGTGCTCAAGCATCTCTTTGACTGCATCCTCAACGACTTTCGCCGGTATATGAGTATGCTGTCCCGCCAGTCTTTCGATCAGTTCTGACTTGGTCATGTAACCTCCGGTTTATCCCTACAGGAATGTATGACAGCTTTTACCGAAACCGGGTGGTTGCCCACCCGGTGCTTCAGGTCGATTACTCGCCTTTAGCCGCTTTGAACGCTTCAGCCATAGCGCTAGAGAAATTGCCTTCTTCCTGTTTGGTGTTAACAGTATTGATAGCTTCTTTCTCATCAGCCTGGTCTTTCGCACGGACAGACAGGCTTACGACACGGTTTTTACGATCAACGCCAGTGAACTTAGCTTCAACGTCGTCGCCAACGTTCAGAACCAGAGTTGCATCTTCAATGCGGTCCAGTGAAGCTTCAGAAGCGCGCAGGTAACCCTCAACGCCGTCTGCTAATTCAACTGTAGCACCTTTAGCATCAACTGCAGTCACTTTACCGGTGACGATGGCACCTTTCTTGTTCAAAGTGATGTAGTTGTTGAACGGATCTTCTGCCAGCTGTTTAACGCCCAGAGAGATACGCTCGCGCTCTGCATCAACCTGCAGTACAACGGCAGCGATTTCGTCGCCTTTTTTGTACTCACGAACGGCTTCTTCGCCAGTCGCGTTCCAGGAGATGTCAGACAGGTGAACCAGACCGTCGATGCCGCCATCCAGGCCGATGAAGATACCGAAGTCAGTGATTGACTTGATTTTACCTTCAACACGATCGCCTTTGTTGTGCGTCTCAGCGAACAGCTGCCATGGGTTAGATTTACACTGCTTCAGACCCAGGGAGATACGACGACGCTCTTCGTCAATGTCCAGAACCATAACTTCAACAACATCGCCTACGTTAACAACTTTAGACGGATGGATGTTTTTGTTAGTCCAGTCCATTTCAGACACGTGTACCAGACCTTCAACGCCTTCTTCGATTTCCACGAAGCAGCCGTAATCAGTCAGATTGGTAACACGACCGGTCAGGCGGGTGCCTTCCGGATAGCGTTTAGCGATAGCAACCCATGGATCTTCGCCCAGCTGCTTCAGACCCAGAGAAACACGGGTACGCTCGCGGTCGAACTTCAGCACCTTAACGGTGATTTCGTCGCCCACGTTAACGATTTCGCTTGGATGCTTAACGCGTTTCCATGCCATGTCAGTGATGTGCAGCAGGCCATCAACGCCGCCCAGATCAACGAATGCACCGTAGTCAGTGAGGTTCTTAACGATACCTTTAACTTCCATGCCTTCCTGCAGGTTTTCCAGCAGCTGATCGCGCTCTGCGCTGTTTTCGGATTCGATAACCGCACGACGTGAAACCACGACGTTGTTGCGTTTCTGATCCAGCTTGATCACTTTGAATTCAAGCTCTTTGCCTTCCAGGTGCAGCGTATCGCGCACCGGACGCACATCTACCAGTGAACCTGGCAGGAACGCACGGATACCGTTGAGCTCAACTGTGAAGCCGCCTTTAACTTTGCCGTTGATAACACCGGTAACAGTTTCAGCGTCTTCGTAAGCTTTCTCCAGCGTGATCCATGCTTCATGGCGCTTCGCTTTCTCACGGGACAGCAGGGTTTCACCGAAGCCGTCTTCCACTGCATCCAGAGCAACATCAACTTCGTCGCCTACCTGGATTTCCAGTTCGCCGGCTGCGTTCTTGAACTGCTCTGCAGGAATTGCAGATTCAGATTTCAGACCCGCATCAACCAGAACGACATCTTTGTCGATAGAAACGACGATGCCACGAACGATAGAACCCGGGCGGGTTTCGATTGTTTTTAAGGATTCTTCAAATAGTTGAGCAAAAGATTCAGTCATATTGATAATCTTCAGGATTCTTCAATTTAACGTCCATCTGACTTCATGTCGGATGGGGTTGTTTCACATGCCCGGCACCTGATCCATGGTACAGGGTGATAAATTCAGTTAAGCCGTAATACCCAGCTTCTCGCGGGCATAGTGTAGCGCTTTTTCGATGACTTGATCGATAGACATCTCGGTAGAGTCCAGAACCAGTGCATCGCCAGCGGCTACTAAAGGTGCGATTGCGCGGTTGCGATCGCGGTCGTCGCGTTCTTTTATCTCGGCTAAAAGGCGGTCAAAGTTAACATTAAAGCCATTGTCCTGCAACTGTAGCATACGGCGCTGAGCACGTTCTTCCGGACTGGCATCCAGGAAAATTTTCACTGGCGCCTCCGGGAAAACCACGGTGCCCATGTCTCGTCCATCAGCAATTAATCCCGGCAGCTCGCGGAAACCGCGCTGGCGGCGTAATAACGCTTCGCGCACCCGTGGAAACGCGGCAACACGTGACGCGGTGTTGCTGACCTCCTGAGTACGGATTTCACCGGTAACATCTTCACCTTCAAGGATGACCTGCATGTCACCATTTTGTGACACAAAGCGCACATCGAGGTGTGCAGCAATCGGCACAAGCGCTTCTTCAGATTCGATGTCGACCTGATGATGCAACGCGGCTAATGCCAGCACGCGATAAATAGCACCGGAGTCCAGCAGATGCCACTGCAGCGATTCTGCCATCGCTTTACACAGTGTTCCTTTTCCCGCTCCACTTGGCCCATCAATAGTTATGACCGGGGCAGTTACTGTCATTATTCCCTCCTGTTGCTGCGTGCTTCCTGACCTTTCGGTCACCATTAATGACTCGCATTATACGCTGCATAGCGCGGCTTGGTTACTGTTTCGCACTAACCGGGTTCGTAATTTTAGTTAATTCAGAGGATCGCTGGGCCGTTACAGCCAGATTAAATCCGGGGAGATCCGGTGCGGAACCGCACCGGAAGAGAGAGATATCAGGCGCTCTGGCTGATTTTAGCCAGCTGAACGAAGTAGTCCGGGAAGGTTTTAGCTGTACAGCCAGGATCAAGAATGGTCACTGGCGTATCTGACAGTGCTACCAGAGAAAAGCACATTGCCATACGGTGATCATTGTAGGTGCCAATATCAGCATGCTTTAGCGTCGCAGGTGGGGTAATACGGATGTAGTCATGACCCTCTTCGACTTCCGCGCCGACTTTACGCAGCTCTGTCGCCATTGCGCTCAATCGATCGGTCTCTTTTACCCGCCAGTTATAAATATTACGTAACTGGGTGGTGCCTTCTGCAAACAGCGCCGTGGTGGCAATGGTCATTGCAGCATCCGGGATATGGTTCATGTCCATATCAATGGCCTGCAGCTTTCCAGCCGTACAGGCAATGTAATCATCGCCCCATTCGATCGCAGCACCCATCTTTTCCAGCACGTCAGCAAACCGAATGTCACCCTGCATACTCTGGCGTCCGATACCGGTGACCCGGACCGTTCCGCCTTTTATGGCTGCAGCCGCCAGGAAATAAGAAGCGGAAGAGGCATCACCTTCCACCAGGTAATCGCCCGGTGACTGATACTGCTGCTGTCCCTTAATCAGGAAACGCTGATAGCTCTGATTCTCAACGTCGACGCCAAAGCACTGCATAAGATTGAGCGTAATGTCGATGTAAGGTTTGGAAACCAAATCACCTTTAATCGTGATGCAGGTATCCTGCTGCGCCAGCGGCGCGGTCATCAGCAGCGCCGTCAGGAACTGACTGGAAACACTGCCATCCACACTGACATCACCGCCGGTAAAACCACCGCGTAAACGCAGCGGCGGATAGTTTTCGTTTTCCAGGTACTCAATGGTTGCGCCACCCTGACGAAGCGCATCGACCAGATGCCCGATTGGACGCTCTTTCATGCGGGGTTCGCCGGTCAGTTCGATATCGTGCGCGCCCAGGCAAAGCGCGGCAGCCAGCGGACGCATAGCGGTGCCGGCGTTGCCCAGAAACAGTGACAGCGGTTGAGATGCGTTCAGTGGTCCTGCATTCCCCGTGACTTCACACACGGTACGATCGTCTGAAAGCGTATAGCTTACGCCCAGCGCGGTCAGCGCATTCAGCATATGCTTTACATCGTCGCTGTCGAGCAGGTTGGTGAGACGGGTAGTGCCTTTAGCCAGCGCAGCCAGCAACAATGCGCGATTAGAAACGCTCTTAGAACCTGGCAGGTTCACGGTGCCATCGACACGCGAAATGGGTTGGAGAGTCAGGGAGTCCTGCATGTGAAACGAAATCCTCAAAAATACAGAGACCTCGCCGTGTGACGAGGTCTGGCATCAGCATTAGTGCTGATATTTTAATAATCAGCCGTGGCGACGTTCAAAATCGACCATGAAATCGGTCAGCGCTTTCACACCTTCCAGCGGCATCGCATTATAGATAGAGGCGCGCATACCGCCTACTACACGATGTCCTTTAAGCGCATGCAATCCCGCCTTAAATGACTCTTCCAGGAACAGCGCATCCAGTGACGCATCCGCCAGCTGGAAAGGAATGTTCATGCGTGAACGGTTTTCTGTCGCCACATCATTACGGTAAAAACCACTATGATCGATGACGCCATAAAGCAGGTCAGATTTTGCCTGATTAATACGATCAATTTCAGCGACACCGCCCTTCTCTTTCAGCCATTTAAATACCAGCCCCGACAGATACCATGCAAACGTCGGTGGGGTGTTAAACATCGAATCGTTATCGGCCAGTACTTTGTAATCGAGGATTGAAGGCACTGAGGCATGCGCCTGGCCCAGCAGATCTTCACGCACAACCACCAGCGTTAATCCGGCCGGGCCTACATTTTTCTGCGCACCCGCATAAATCACGCCATAACGACTCACATCGATCGGACGAGACAGAATGGTAGAGGAGAAATCAGCAACAACGGTTTTACTGCCGAAGTCAGGCTGTTCATCAATGGCGATGCCATCAATGGTTTCATTCGGGCAAAAATGCAGGTAAGCGGATGCCTCACTTACCGCCCATTCGCTCATCGGCAGGATAGCGCGTTTACCGTCGCGGGTTGTTTTGACATCCAGCGTGCGTGGGGAACAATACTTTTCCGCTTCTTTTATTGCGCTATGCGCCCAGTAGCCGCCATCAACATAGTCAGCAGTTGTCGCCTGACCCAGCAGATTACCGGGTACAGCAGCAAACTGCGCGCGCGCGCCGCCATGACAGAATAAAACTTTGTAATTGGCCGGTATTTTTAGCAGATCACGGAAGTCCTGCTCTGCTTCTTCAGCTACCTGAATAAACTCTTTACTGCGGTGACTGATCTCCATTACAGAGGTACCCAGACCGCGCCAGTTCGTCAGTTCCTGTTCTGCACGACGAAGGACTTCAACCGGTAGCATCGCCGGGCCAGAGCTAAAATTATAAACTTGCGTCATTTCCCCTCACCACTGTCATATCGAACGGTTATGAATAACCATTCGGTTTTATCACTGCATACTGATAGCTGCAATCATAAATCAGGGCGCGGTCACATTTTCTGAATATGCCTCGCCGGAGGTTATGTTACCAATGCAAACCAGCGCGGAATTTTGTGAGGCGTTATCCAGCACCATTAATCCACGTTTGGCCTGAGAGCCGATGTGATAAAAACTAAGCCGGTAAAAATGTCCCGCCCTGATAGCGGTCTGTAAGCAAAATCCGTATCATTGCGCGCTTTACGCACCCCATGACAACAGAGAGAGCGGCACTATGACGCAAACATTTATCCCGGGCAAAGATGCCGCACTGGAAGACTCCATTGCGCGTTTCCAGAACAAGCTGCAGGATCTCGGCTTTAACATTGAAGAAGCTTCCTGGCTGAATCCTGTTCCCCATGTCTGGTCAGTGCATATCCGCGACCGCGATTGCCCGCTCTGCTTTACCAACGGCAAGGGCGCCAGTAAAAAAGCTGCGCTGGCCTCTGCACTGGGCGAATATTTTGAGCGTCTCTCAACTAACTACTTTTTTGCTGACTTCTGGCTGGGCAAAAAGATCGCGAACGGCGACTTTGTTCACTATCCCAATGAAAAATGGTTCGCGTTACCTGAGGATGATTCCTTACCTGAAGGCATTCTGGATGCGCGCCTGAACGCGTTTTACGATCCCGACAATGCTCTGACGGCTTCCGGCCTGATTGATCTGCAGTCTGGCAATGCTGAGCGCGGTATCTGCGCCCTGCCGTTTACCCGCCAGTCGGATCAGCAAACTGTTTACATCCCGATGAATATCATCGGCAACCTCTATGTCTCAAATGGCATGTCCGCAGGAAACACCGCGAATGAAGCGCGTGTTCAGGGCCTCTCCGAAGTGTTTGAGCGCTACATCAAGAACCGCATCATCGCGGAAGCAATCAGCCTGCCAGCGATCCCTGATGAGGTAATGCAGCGTTATCCAGAGGTGATCGAGGCAATTGCCCGCCTTGAAGCGGAAGGCTTCCCGATTTTCGCTTATGACGCCTCGCTGGGCGGTAAATATCCGGTGATTTGTGTGGTGCTGTTTAACCCGACCAACGGAACCTGTTTTGCCTCCTTTGGTGCCCACCCCGATTTTGGTGTGGCACTGGAACGAACTGTCACTGAGCTGCTGCAGGGCCGAAGCCTGAAAGATCTTGATGTGTTCACGCCACCGACTTTTGATGATGAAGAAGTCGCTGAACATGCCAATCTGGAGACCCATTTCATTGATTCAAGCGGTCTTATCTCATGGGATCTGTTTAAAGAAACAGCGGACTATCCCTTTGTTGACTGGTCATTTGCAGGCAGCACCGAGCAGGAATTCTCCACACTGATGGCCATCTTTGCCTCGGAAGATCAGGAAGTCTATATTGCTGACTACGAGCATCTGGGTGTCTATGCCTGCCGCATCATCGTACCGGGGATGTCTGATATCTACCCTGCCGAAGATCTCTTCCTGGCGAATAACAGCATGGGCGCGGGCATTCGTGAAACCCTGCTGGCCCTGCCTGACAGCAACTGGAATCCGGAAGAGTATCTGGATCTGATTGGACAGCTTGATGATGAAGGTTTTGACGACTTCACTCGCGTTCGCGAACTGCTGGGTCTGGCAACCGGTAAAGACAACGGCTGGTACACACTGCGTGTTGGCGAATTAAAAGCGATGCTGGCGCTGGCGGGTGGCGATCTGGATCAGGCACTGATCTGGACAGAGTGGACAATGGAGTTTAACAGCTCCATCTTTACGCCAGAGCGGGCTAACTACTATCGTTGTCTGCAGACTCTGCTGTTACTGGCAATGGAAGATGAGCGTGATCCGCTGCAGTATCATCACGCCTTCCTGCGTATGTACGGTGAAAGCGCGATGGAAGCAGCCTCAGCCGCCATCAGTGGTGAACATCCATTTAACGGTCTGCAGGCCGTTGATGATGAACTGCAGGCATTCCCGGCTCATCAGTCCCTGCTTGCTGCTTACGAAAAACTGCAGGCGGCTAAGCGTCTCTACTGGAAAAATGCGTAAGTTATAACGCGACTGATCCAAAAAGAGGATTAACATGGCACCGGAGTTTTCTGGTGCCATAATTTTCTGCCTTCCTTGTGGAACATTAGCTGTATTAAAATCCATTCAATTACATCAAATCATTTTAATTAACATATCAGCCATTAATTACTCATCAGGCAGGCCCTTCAAAAAGGGTAAGTCTTTTTACATTAAAAAAATTTTGCATTTTTAAAATTTATTTAACTAAATAAATTCAAAAAGTTAGAGATTTATTTCGCTTTTCCTCTGCGATTTACAGGCTGCCATGTCGGCAAACATGATCCATATCAATTCCTGACCTATACTCCTTTGTTAGTATTTTTCCAGACAACTTCTGGAGTAAGTTAGTGTGAAAACTGACAACCCTTTTAATCTTTTATTACCAGCCGCAATGGCGAAAGTGGCCGAAGACGCCGGTATCTATAAAGCAACCAAACATCCCTTCACCACCTTCTTTCTGGCGATAAACGCTGGCGTATTTATCTCCATCGCATTCGTTTTTTATATTACAGCGACCACCGGCAGCGGCACGATGCCCTATGGCATAGCCAAACTGATTGGCGGTGTCTGTTTCTCACTCGGCCTGATGCTGGTCGTCGTGTGTGGCGCTGACCTCTTTACTTCTACTGTCTTAATCGTCGTCGCCAAAGCCAGTGGCCGCATCAGCTGGGGACAGCTGGCCCGCAACTGGATTAACGTTTACGCCGGTAACCTTGCAGGTGCCCTCTTCTTTGTCGCCCTGATGTGGTTTGCCGGACAGCATATGGTCGCGAATGGCGCCTGGGGATTGAATGTCCTGGAAACCGCCGATCACAAAATGCATCACACATTCATCGAAGCGGTTTGTCTGGGTACGCTGGCGAATTTGCTGGTCTGCCTCGCCGTCTGGATGAGTTACTCCGGCCGTACCCTGACCGATAAGCTGGTGGTAATGATTTTGCCTGTTGGCATGTTTGTCGCCAGCGGTTTCGAGCACAGCATCGCCAATATGTTTCTGATTCCTTATGCCATTGTCATTCGCGACTTCGCGGCACCTGAATTCTGGCAGGCTGCTGGCACCACGGCGGCACAGTTTCACTCGCTTACCGTGAGCAACTTTATTCTCGACAACCTGATTCCTGTGACCATTGGCAACATCATTGGCGGCGGCATTCTGGTTGGGTTGACCTACTGGGTTATCTATCTCCGTAAAGGTGACCAGGTCCATTAAACACATTTTGACGGCACAGGACGTTGACTGTGCCCGACCGTCAAGTCTCTTCATATAAGGCAGGTATATTATGACCGAACTTAATGCAAAACTGGCTTCAGCATGGGAAGGATTTGCTGAAGGCGAATGGCAGAATAGCGTCAATGTGCGCGACTTCATTCAGAAGAACTACACCCCTTATGAAGGTGATGAGTCGTTCCTGGCGGGCGCAACTGAAGCGACCACTAAACTGTGGGAAAGCGTGCTGGAAGGCATCAAAATTGAAAACCGCACCCACGCGCCAGTTGACTTCGACACCGACCTCGCCTCAACGATTACCTCGCACGACGCAGGCTACATCAATAAGTCGCTGGAAAAAATCGTTGGTCTGCAGACTGAGGCACCATTAAAACGTGCGCTGATTCCTTTTGGCGGCATCAAAATGGTCGAAGGTTCATGCAAAGTCTATGGCCGTGAACTCGATCCTTCACTGAAAAAAATCTTCACCGAATACCGTAAAACGCATAATCAGGGCGTGTTCGACGTTTACACCCCGGACATCATGCGCTGCCGTAAATCAGGTATCCTGACCGGCTTACCCGATGCCTATGGACGTGGCCGCATCATCGGTGACTATCGTCGCGTGGCTCTCTACGGCATCGATTTCCTGATGGCGGATAAATTCTCCCAGTTCGCCTCTCTGCAGAACGATTTAGAGAATGGCGTGAATCTGGAAGCGACCATTCGTCTGCGTGAAGAGATCTCGGATCAGCATCGTGCGCTGGCGCAGATTAAAGAGATGGCCGCAAAATATGGCCACGACATTTCGGGCCCGGCAACCAATGCCGTTGAAGCCGTACAGTGGACTTATTATGGCTACCTTGCTGCCGTTAAATCACAAAACGGTGCTGCCATGTCCTTTGGCCGCGTCTCAACCTTCCTGGATGTTTACATCGAGCGTGACCTTAAAGCCGGTAAACTGACTGAAGAACAGGCACAGGAACTGATTGACCATCTGGTCATGAAACTGCGTATGGTTCGCTTCCTGCGTACTCCTGAATATGATGAGCTGTTCTCAGGTGACCCAATCTGGGCAACCGAATCACTGGCAGGTATGGGCGTTGATGGCCGTACTCTGGTTTCAAAAAGTACCTTCCGCTTCCTGAATACCCTGTACACCATGGGTCCTTCACCTGAGCCGAACATGACCATTCTGTGGTCAGAAAAACTGCCAATTAATTTCAAAAAATATGCCGCTAAAGTCTCAATCGACACCTCATCTCTGCAGTATGAGAACGATGACCTGATGCGTCCTGATTTCGACAATGATGACTACGCCATCGCCTGTTGCGTCAGCCCGATGATTGTCGGCAAACAAATGCAGTTCTTTGGTGCACGTGCAAACCTGGCGAAAACCCTGCTCTACGCAATCAACGGCGGCGTGGATGAAAAACTGAAAATGCAGGTTGGACCGAAAGGCGACAAAATCAGCGATGATGTGCTGGACTTCGACACCGTCATGGAGCGTATGGATCACTTCATGGACTGGCTGGCAAAACAGTATGTGACTTCGCTGAACATCATTCACTACATGCATGATAAGTACAGCTACGAAGCCGCGCTGATGGCCCTGCATGACCGTGACGTCTATCGCACCATGGCGTGTGGCATCGCTGGTCTCTCCGTTGCTGCGGATTCACTGTCTGCGATTAAATATGCCAAAGTGAAACCGATTCGTGATGAAGATGGTCTGGCGATCGACTTCGACATCGAAGGTGAATATCCACAGTTCGGTAACAACGACTCCCGCGTTGATGACCTGGCCTGCGATCTGGTTGAACGCTTCATGAAGAAAATTCAGCAGCTGACCACCTATCGTAATGCCGTGCCGACACAGTCTGTTCTGACCATCACCTCAAACGTGGTGTATGGTAAGAAAACCGGTAACACACCGGATGGACGTCGTGCTGGTGCACCGTTTGGACCCGGTGCTAACCCAATGCATGGCCGTGACCAGAAAGGTGCGGTGGCTTCACTGACTTCCGTCGCGAAACTGCCGTTTGCCTATGCGAAAGATGGCATCTCTTATACCTTCTCAATCGTGCCAAACGCGCTGGGTAAAGATGATAACGTGCGTAAAACTAACCTTGCCGGTCTGATGGATGGTTACTTCCATCATGAAGCGAGCATCGAAGGCGGTCAGCACCTTAACGTCAATGTCATGAACCGTGAAATGCTGCTGGACGCGATGGAGCATCCAGAGAAGTATCCGCAGCTGACCATCCGCGTTTCCGGTTATGCTGTGCGCTTTAACTCCCTGACTAAAGAGCAGCAGCAGGATGTGATTACCCGTACCTTCACACAGTCACTGTAATCACGGCTCAACCCGATATAAAAAGGCTCCTCGCGGAGCCTTTTCCTTAAAAGTCTGTTTTGTTGGTCATCTTTATCAAGGTTCCCACCAGAATCGATTTCCTGCCCTGAGCGCAACAGAGATTGCGCCGTCTGTCCCGGCAGACTCACTGGAGAACACATCGCAATGTCAGTTAACGGTCGTATCCACTCATTTGAATCCTGCGGCACCGTCGATGGTCCCGGCATCCGTTTTATCACCTTCTTTCAGGGCTGCCTGATGCGCTGCCTCTACTGCCACAACCGCGACACCTGGGATACCCACGGCGGCAAAGAGATCAGCGTTGAAGCGCTGATGGCGGATGTGCTTTCCTATCGCCATTTTATGAACGCCTCTGGCGGCGGTGTTACGGCCTCTGGTGGTGAAGCGATTCTTCAGGCTGAATTTGTGCGCGACTGGTTTCGCGCCTGTAAAGCGGAAGGCATTCATACCTGTCTCGACACGAACGGTTTCGTACGCCGCTATGATCCGGTGATCGATGAACTGCTTGATGTTACTGACTTAGTGATGCTCGACCTGAAACAGATGAATGACGATGTGCATCAGATTCTGGTGGGGGTCTCTAATCACCGTACCCTGGACTTTGCCCGTTATCTGCAGAAAAAAGGCAAGAGAACCTGGATCCGTTTCGTTGTCGTACCGGGCTATTCCGATGACGATGACACCGCGCATCGCCTGGGCGAATTCACCCGTGATATGCAGAACGTTGAGAAGATTGAATTGCTGCCCTATCACGAACTGGGTAAGCATAAATGGATTGCGATGGGTGAAGAGTACAAGCTGGATGGCGTAAAGCCGCCGGGTAAAGAGACGATGGAGCGCGTGAAAAACATTCTCGCCAGTTACGGCCACGAAGTGATGTACTAACAATCGGCCACAAAAAAGGGAGCTTAATGCTCCCTTTTGGCCAAATGGCGATCAGGCATGTGCCACTGGCGTAGCCTGATGATTCGTTTTGCGCAGCAGCATAACCAGATAAATCAGCGCCACAGCCGCGATCATCACGAACAATAGCTGGTCAGAATAATTCTGCATCAGAACAGAGGTCATTGCCGGTCCAGCCAGACTGCCTACGGTATAACTCATCAGCAACGCCTGGTTCATTGCAACCAGCTCATGGTGGGCGACCGTCTCACAAGCCCAGGACATCGCCACCGGATAGAGTGTGAAGCCTGCCAGGCCCAGCACAAACAGCGCAGGCGCCATCGCGGCATTGGTCAACATGGCCATCGCGCCCAGGATAACGACAAAAACCTGAACCCGTAGCACCAGCATGCGACCAAAACGATCAGCCAGGCGGCCAACGGGCCACTGGCCCACAATACCTGCGCTGACCAGCAACGCCATCCAGTAACCGACATTTGCGTCACTCATTCCCTGATGTGACAGGTAAAGCGGCATCAGGCCATAAAGCGAGCCCAGAAGGATGCCAGAGATGATGCAGCCATTAATACCCAGGCGGGAACTACGACGACGCAGCATCGGCCAGATGCGGGCCGGAGCCGCCTCTGTCGCTTCACCATTACTGGAAACGCGGGTAAAGACCAGCGGCAGCACGGCGCAGAAGACCAGCGAGGTTACCCACGGGATCACGCTGAGTAATTCCGTAGAGAGTTTGCTGACCAGTAACTGGCCGGTCACAGTACCGATGTAATAGACAACCATGTAGGCCGCCAGCAGTTGTCCGCGATTACGCACCGTGCCGCTGCACAGAAGTGCGCTCTCAACCACCACCCACATCAGCGCACAGCCGACACCCGCGATGAATCGCATTGAACTCCAGGCCCAGAAGCCCGACATCATCGCCAGGCACAGGGTCGCGACGGCAAACATCACGGTAGCCAGGTAATAGCTGCGATTGAAGCCGTACTGTCTGATTAACCAGCCAGCCAGCAGCGTGCCTGCGAGATTACCGGTGTAATAAGACGAACTTACTATACCCACCTGCCAGGTTGTCAGTAAGTCATGCGTCAGCCACAGTGGAACGAGCGTATTCAGCACGGCAATTGCGACAGTCATTAACATCAGGCCGCAAAGCAGCAGTATCACGGGGCGTGACCAGGTTGACATAGTGGATAGAAACCAGAGCAAATGAAGGAAATTGCGCGCAGTTTGCCATTAGCTTTTTTAAAGTCAACGGAAGGAATTTAACGGCAGCACATTTTGCTGCCCGACAATTTAATTTACTAATCTTCAGTGGGTTACAATCGTCTTAAGCGACAGGCGGCTAAATGCTATCTCTATGAAAAATTAGGTTTTTAAGCACTCCAGCACATCTGTTATCGATAACGTTTATTTGTGATTAAATCAGCGAGATATAAATCCTATTTTTCAGATGCAGGACATAAAAAAACCCGGCCATGGCCGGGTCTTCAGATACCTGATTGCTTAGCCGATAATTTCGACGCCCTTCATGTAAGGGCGTAAAACTTCCGGTACGGCGATACGACCATCTTCCTGCTGATAGTTTTCCAGCACTGCCACCAGGGTACGGCCGACGGCCAGACCTGAACCATTCAGGGTATGAACCAGACGCGGCTTCTTATCCTGTTTGTTACGGCAACGCGCCTGCATACGACGCGCCTGGAAATCACCCATGTTGGAACAGGATGAAATCTCGCGGTAGGTGTTCTGCGCCGGTAACCAGACTTCCAGATCGTAGGTTTTAGTCGCTCCGAAGCCCATATCGCCGGTACAGAGTAAAACCTTGCGGTATGGCAGGTTCAGCAGTTGCAGAACTTTTTCAGCGTGGCCGGTCAGCTCTTCAAGCGCCTCCATAGACTGTTCCGGGGTAACGATCTGCACCATCTCAACTTTGTCGAACTGGTGCATACGGATCAGACCGCGTGTGTCACGACCGTAAGAACCCGCTTCGGAACGGAAGCACGGTGTATGTGCGGTGAGTTTAACCGGCAGGGTATCCTCTTCGAGGATCTCGTCACGCACCAGGTTGGTCAGCGGCACTTCCGCGGTAGGAATCAGTGCATAGTTGCTGCTGTCTGACTCCTCTTCCAGCGGACGGGTGTGGAACAGGTCTTCGCCAAACTTAGGCAACTGTCCGGTACCGTAAAGGGTTGCGTGGTTAACCAGGTAAGGCACGGAGGTTTCAAGGTAGCCATGCTGCTCAGTGTGCAGGTCAATCATAAACTGACTCAGTGCACGGTGCAGGCGGGCAATCTGCCCCTGCATGACAACAAAGCGCGAACCGGTCAGTTTCACGGCAGCCGCAAAATCCAGGCCTTTAGCCGCTTCACCCAGCTCAACGTGATCTTTAACCTGGAAACTGAACTCGCGCGGCGTACCCCAGCGGCTCACTTCCTGGTTTTCGCTGTCATCTTTGCCCAGCGGCACTTCGTCTGCCGGAATGTTCGGCATTGCCAGCGCGAAGTCACGAATTTGATTCTGCAGTTCGTCCAGTTCTGCTTTAGCGGCATCCAGGCGTTCGCCCAGCGCATTCACTTCCTGGCGCAGCGGCTCGATGTCTTCCCCACGTGCTTTGGCCTGACCGATGGATTTGGATCGGGAGTTACGCTCTGCCTGCAAATTTTCTGTTTCCACCTGCAGTACTTTGCGACGCTCTTCAAGCGAACGCAGCGTTTCCACATCCAGTTTGTATCCCCGGCGTGCCAGTTTTTCTGCGACTGCGTCTGGCTCGTTACGCAGCAGATTGGGATCGAGCATGCTTATCCTGTGTATAAAAAGTTGGTTGAAAGAAGGGACGCATTCCTGTGGAATGCGTTGAAAACATTGCCCACATTACCGTAAGGTCTGTTTCAGCGGTAGCGTTTTGTCGGGCTATTTTGATCCTGCTCAGCCAGCCAGCTTAGCTTTTCACCAATCTTACCCTCAAGCCCGCGCTGGGTTGGCGTGTAATAGCGCGTGCTGGCCAGTTCCTTTGGAAAATAGACTTCACCGGCAGCATAGGCGTTGGTTTCATCATGAGCATAACGGTACTCTTTGCCCAGCCCCATCTCTTTCATCAGCTTAGTCGGCGCGTTGCGCAAATGTTCCGGCACATCGTAATCAGGATTATCACGCGCATCACGCATCGCAGCTTTAAAGGCGTTATAGACCGCGTTACTTTTCGGCGCACAGGCCAGATATACAATGGCCTGAGCGATGGCGCGCTCCCCTTCTGCCGGACCGACGCGCGTGAAGCAATCCCAGGCTGCAATCGCCACCTGCATACCGCGTGGATCGGCATTGCCGACATCTTCGGAGGCGATAGCCAGCAGCCGGCGTGCCACATAGAGCGGATCGCCGCCTGCGGTGATGATGCGCGCATACCAGTAGAGCGCTGCATCTGGCGCGGAGCCGCGAACCGATTTGTGCAGCGCCGAAATCAGATCGTAAAAACGATCGCCTTTGTTATCAAAACGCGCGGATCGCTCACCCGAGACTTCGTTAAGCAACTGAGGCGTCAGTTCACGCTGACCTGAGGCGGTGGTTTCGGCCATATCTGCCATCATTTCCAGCGTATTCAATGCCCGGCGTGCATCACCATTAACCAGTTCAGCAATCATCCTGCGGGTATTATCCGGCAGCACGATGTCACTCTCGCCATAACCTCGCGCTTTATCCTGCATCGCCTGATCCAGCACCTGCTCAATATCTTCGAGCGTCAGTGATTTCAGCAGGTAAACGCGGGCGCGTGACAGCAATGCGGAGTTAAGTTCGAAAGAGGGATTTTCGGTGGTGGCACCAATAAAGGTGATGGTGCCATCTTCAATATGGGGCAAAAAAGCATCCTGCTGGCTCTTGTTGAACCGATGGACCTCGTCCACAAACAGAATAGTGCGCCGTCCGGCGTGTTTGTTCTGTCGGGCACGCTCAATCGCTTCACGGATCTCTTTCACGCCGGAGGTCACTGCAGAGATACGCTCTACATCGGCATTACCGTAATGCGCGATGATCTCAGCCAGCGTGGTTTTGCCGGTCCCGGGCGGTCCCCATAAGATCATTGAATGCAGATGCCCGGCTTCAATCGCACGCGGCAGCGGTTTACCCGCGCCCAGCAGATGCTGCTGACCAATGTACTGTTTCAACGTTTCTGGCCGCATACGCGCGGCCAGAGGTTTGAAATTCTCGGTGGAAAAATCCAGGGACAGGTTACTCACCGTGACCTCACTGACGTTGGTCGTCCACCGTCACGCCTTTTGGCGGTGTGAACGTGAATTTATCCGGGCTGATCGCGCCATTCTGCTGGCTTTTCAGCTGGTAATCGCTGCGCTGACCATCCTGCTCAATCGCGCTGAAGCGGTTAATGGTGCCGCTGGACGTCACCTGAATAGTGAACTGTTTCAGGTTGCCGTCGCTGTTTTTCGGCGTCAGTTCGAAATTGTCACCCTGCTGTTTGATGTTGTATTGCTTCCAGTCGTTTGACTGGTTACGGGCAATCAGCATAAACGGCGTGTTGCTGGTGGCATTCTGCAGCAGGCTGACAGTAGCCTGCTCAACAAACGGGTTGTAGAACCAAAGCGATTTGCCGTCGGAGATGATGATACTTTCGTCCGGTGCGGTCATGTGCCAGTTAAACAGGCTGGGACGTTTAACCCACAACTCGCCTTCGCCATCCTGCACATTGGCGCCGCTGCTGTCGGTCACTTTTTGCGTGAAGCTGGCGTGGAAGCTGCTGACCTTATTCAGGCGCTGCTGCAGATCACTGGAAGCATCAGCCAATACGCTGGCTGAAGAAAAGGTGGCCAACAGGCCCAGAGCGATTACGCGTAATTTCATCTGCTTCAATTCCTTATTTAAACGTTCCCATCGATAACTGCATTAAGCCTGGTCGCCGTTCCGCCATCAGAACAGAAGAAAAAACCGAAAGCTGATTCAGATATGGGGCTTAACCGTATAAAAAACAATGAGCCAGTCGGAACTGGCTCAGTGAGTAGTGTTTCAAAACATTTAACTGCTACATGTCGTGTGGCGGCGGAGACAGGACTTCACGGTTACCATTGTGGCCTGGTGCAGAGACAATGCCCTGCGCTTCCATCTGCTCAATGATACGTGCCGCACGGTTATAACCAATGCGGAACTGACGCTGAACGCCTGAAATCGATGCTCGACGTTTATCAACCACAAAGCCGACTGCCTGGTCGAACAGCGGATCGAGCTCTTCATCACTGTCGATGCCACCGGCACTTTCGCTCTCTTCGCCCGCGGTAATGCTGTCGATATATTGCGGACGCCCACGCGCTTTCCAGTCCTGAACCACGGCATGCACTTCCTGGTCACGAACAAAGGCACCGTGCACACGAATAGGCAGGGAGGAGTTTGGCGGCATATAGAGCATGTCACCCATCCCCAGCAGTGACTCCGCGCCGCCCTGATCGAGAATGGTACGTGAGTCAATCTTGCTCGACACGGTAAAGGCGATACGCGTCGGGATGTTCGCTTTGATCAGGCCAGTAATCACATCCACGGATGGGCGCTGTGTTGCCAGCACCAGGTGGATACCTGCGGCTCGGGCTTTCTGTGCCAGACGCGCAATCAACTCTTCAACTTTTTTACCCACTGCCATGATCAGGTCGGCAAACTCATCGACCATTACCACGATGTAAGGCAGTTTTTCCAGGACCGGCGGCGTCATATCCATACTGTCGCCCGGCTTCCAGAACGGATCGGGAATCGGACGGCCCATCGCTTCAGCCTGTTCCACTTTCTCGTTGTAACCTGCCAGGTTACGCACGCCCAGCGCCGACATCAGCTTATAGCGACGCTCCATTTCGCCAACACTCCAGCGCAGCGCATTGGCGGCATCTTTCATGTCTGTGACGACTTCGGTCAGCAGGTGTGGGATGCCTTCGTAGACCGACAGCTCCAGCATTTTCGGGTCGATCATGATGAAGCGAACTTCTTCCGGCGTCGCCTTATAAAGCATGCTGATAATCATGGCGTTCACACCCACAGATTTACCGGAACCGGTGGTACCGGCTACCAGTAAGTGCGGCATTTTCGCCAGATCGGCGACGACAGGCTGACCCGCAATATCTTTACCCAGCACAACAGCCAGCGGTGACGGATTGTCGCGGAATTTAGGGCAATCCAGTACTTCACGCAGATAGACTGTCTGACGATGCTTGTTAGGCAGTTCCAGACCCACGTAAGGCTTGCCTGGAATCACTTCCACCACACGAACCGCAACCGTGGACAGCGAACGTGCTAAATCACGCGACAGGTTTGAAATACGCGCCGCTTTCACGCCAGGTGCCAGGTCGAGTTCAAAACGGGTAATAACCGGGCCAGGCGAGATGCCAACCACTTCCGCTTTCACACGATAATCACCCAGGCGCGACTCAACCAGACGGGCGGTCTGCTCCAGCGAAAACATGTCCACCGGCTCTTCTTCTTCAGGTGGCGCAGTCAGCAGATCCAGTGAAGGCAGTGGTGTAGACGGTTTCTCCAGAGGCTGTTCATGGCGCATCAGGAACGGATGAATCAGGCTGTCATGCAGCGAAGGTTTCGCTTCTTCAACCGGCTGAGCCGGCACGGCGGCTGGCGAACCATAAGCGGGAGCAGGATAAGCCGGAGCCTGAGAAGCCACTGGCGCACCATAAGCGGGCGCAGAGGGTGCTGCAGGCGCTGCATACACAGGCTCAGACGAGGCTGCTGGCGTACTGTAATCTGATTCTGCCGGGATAAAGCGGTCAGGTGCAGGAACCTGAGCCGGAGCCTGAGGTTGTGAAACCTCACTCACCTGCTGCCATGGTTCGTGTGAAACCGCAGGAGCTTCCGGTTCTGGCGTCGCGGCAATCGTAAACAGCGGTTCAGACGGGCCGTCATCCACCAGATCTTTCATCGGTGAAAAATCAAACGCTGAGGCGGTATCAATATTAAATACCGGCTCTTTTTTCACTTCAGGTTCATAGCGCTGTTGCTGCTGCTCGGCGAACTGACGTGCCAGTGCATCCTGATGCTGAGCATCCTGCTCATCTTCCTCGTCCTGCTGCCAGCTGGTGCCATAACGCTGCTGCTGTTCAGACTGGAAGGCCTGACGCAGTTCAGCCTGCTGCAGCGCCTCTTCAGCATCAGGTGCAGCAGAAACTGATCCAGCCGGGGCCGTTTCGCTCTCTTCCGTTTTTGCTTTCTCTTCAGCCATGCGCTGAGAAGGCAATTTAATGCCATAAGAGGCCAGCTCACGACGGGTTGGCAGTTTTACCGGGTTAGGACGCGGTAGCGCCGGTCCGATGCCCTGCTTAACCTGCGGGTTGGGATTGGTTTCAGGGGCTAAATCGAAAACAGGGGCAGTACGCGTGGTCGCCTGGGCCGCAGTGGCAGCGACGGCGGCCGCAGCTGCAGGAGCCGCAGGCATTGCTGGTGTGTCGCGCCAGTTCCCCATTTTAGGTTCATCGTCGTCGTAAGCACTGAACGACGGCGCAGCCGGGGCCTCGTCCGGCATTTCAAAGTGATAAAGCGGTGGTGAGGTCGCAGGTGCAGAAGCACTCTGCGCCGGAGTCGGAGCCGTTGCTGCACCATAGGATGCTGGCGCGCTCTGCACGGCCGCAGGCGCGGGTTGTGCCGTCGGCGATGCTGGCATAGCTGCAGGCGCAGATGCCGCCGCAGAAGGCGCTGCAACAGCGGCAGGCGTTACCGGAGCAGCCGGCGCGAGCGTCACCTCTGCGGCTTCCGCCGTTGCCGCTACCGCCGCGCTGGTTGCTGCTGCCGCTTTAGCCAGCAGAGGATCCGGCTGTGACGCCGCAGGCTGGGCGGCTGCACGTGGAGCAGAAAGCAGCACATCTTCATCCTGATCGGTAGCATGCAGTTCAGGCACATCCGCGTATTCATGCGCGTCCTGCTCGTCATCCTCTTCCTGCCAGGGTTCATCGTGACGTGAACGGTTGCTGGCAAACGTCAGCACGCCCATCACCACGCCACCAATTCTTTCTGCGATGGTGAGCCATGACCAGCCGGTGTAAAGGGTAATGCCCGCCGCCCAGACGCAAAGCAGCATAAGCGTGCCACCCGCTGGACTGAACCAGGGGGCAATCGCATTACTCACCAGGCTACCAATCACGCCGCCTGAGGCGAAGTACCAGATATCATCGGCATTTAGCGCCGCCATACCACAGGTCGTCACCACCAGTGCCAGGACGCCAATTAAGCGCAGCCCGACAGCAAAGTAGTCAAAGTAGTCCTGGCTGTCGCGCTGACGGAAAGCAATCCAGCACAGACCCAGGATGACGGGCGGAATGGCGTACGCCATCACACCAAAGATGAAGAGTAAGGTGTCAGCCAGCCAGGCACCGACGCTGCCGCCGATATTGTGGATAGGTTCATGCCAGGCCGTTTGCGACCAGCTCGGGTCGGAAGGGTTAAAACTGACTAAAGAAACCATCAGGTAGATGGCAAACAGCGCCACCAGAATAAGCAACGCTTCCAGCAGACGACGTCCACTGCTCAGCGATTGTAACGAAACGTCTTTATCTTCTGTATATTCCTGGCTCAAGAGGACTCTCCAGGTGCCTGTAAAGTAAGAAGCAACAGCGCCGGGCGAGCCCGACGCTGATCCTGTATGAATTCACAGGAGTGTACCGAAATCTAACAGGTTTTGCACCTGCCCCGCATCAGCGGGTTTTGATCACCAGTCGATTGCTCTGTTTGACCTCTTCCATCACCACGTAAGTTCGCGTGTCGTTTACGCCGGGCAGGCGCAACAGGGTTTCACCCAGCAACTTACGGTAGGCAGACATATCAGGTACGCGCGTTTTCAGCAGGTAGTCGAAATCGCCGGAAACAAGGTGACACTCTTGAGTTTCCTCAAGTTTTTGCACAGCGGCGTTAAATTGCTCAAACACATCCGGCGCACCACGATTCAGAGTAATCTCAACGAATACCAGTAGCGATGCATCAAGATAGTGCGGGTTCAACTGCGCGGTATAGCCAAGAATAAATCCCTGACGTTCAAGACGACGCACGCGTTCAAGACATGGCGTAGGCGATAAGCCTACGCGTTTGGAAAGCTCTACGTTTGAAATGCGACCATCTTTCTGAAGTTCATTCAGAATGTTCCTGTCAATTCTGTCGAGATCTTTTCCGGGGCGTTTCTTATTGTCTACCATTATTATTGTCTCTCTTAATTCCTTCCCTTTACCTGCCACGCCCTGAAAACGCTCATTGTTCGGGGCATTTCTGAAGTGAGCTAACAGAGCCTGTGTTCTGAAATCTATCGACATGACGCATATTGTCTGTCCACATCATGCGTCATTATCCATATCAGGCTGCTTTTATTCGGCGTTAAGTG
Organism: Pantoea sp. MBLJ3; assembly: GCF_000816655.1. Taxonomy (NCBI): domain Bacteria; kingdom Pseudomonadati; phylum Pseudomonadota; class Gammaproteobacteria; order Enterobacterales; family Erwiniaceae; genus Pantoea; species Pantoea sp. MBLJ3. The sequence continues at coordinate 66,737 of NZ_JSUT01000012.1, read as the reverse complement.
CAAAACAGGCGAGGAAAACCTGTTTTGTTCCGATAAATGTTATTCGCTTCTGATAATGTTTTCGCAAAAGCGCAGGCGATTGTCAAAGTAAAATCACCAAATTCAGGACAAGATGCCAGACAGTTAGCTGGGTATCTGTTTTTAAATGAGTATTTTTGCACTTTTGCACTCATTCAGCCCGAGTTTTGCCCCCTTTTGGCGCATTCGCCAGGCAAAACTGCCGTTCATCGTCTACGCCATTTGCAGCTATCGTTAACAAAATTGGCTAAGCCTTGTCATTGTCGCCGGATATTCCCTACAATCGCAGGCTATGTCAGCCGAATGAAACTGAGGAACGCATGAGTACGGCCAAACACAGTAAGTTACTCATTCTGGGCTCTGGCCCAGCGGGTTATACCGCAGCCGTTTATGCTGCACGCGCCAACCTGAACCCCGTATTGATCACGGGTCTGGAAAAAGGCGGACAGCTGACCACGACCACTGAAGTGGAAAACTGGCCGGGCGACCCGCACGATCTGACAGGTCCATCGCTGATGGAGCGCATGCACGAGCATGCCGAAAAATTCAATACTGAGATCATTTTTGATCACATCCACACGGTGGATCTGCAGAATCGTCCGTTCCGCCTCACTGGCGATAGCGGCGAATACACAGCAGATGCGCTTATCATCGCAACGGGTGCGTCGGCACGTTATCTGGGCCTGCCATCTGAAGAGGCGTTCAAAGGCAAAGGCGTTTCTGCCTGCGCAACCTGTGACGGCTTTTTCTATCGCAATCAGAAAGTCGCGGTGATTGGCGGTGGCAACACGGCCGTTGAAGAAGCACTTTATCTGGCGAACATTGCCGCTGAAGTGCACCTGATTCACCGTCGTGACAGCTTCCGCGCTGAGAAGATCCTGATTGACCGCCTGATGGAAAAAGTGCGTAACGGCAATATCGTGCTGCACACTCATCGCACGCTTGAAGAAGTGGTAGGCGATCAGATGGGCGTGACAGGTCTGACGCTGCGTTCTACCCAGAACAGTGATGAGACGGAAGCACTGGAAGTGGCGGGTCTGTTTGTTGCTATCGGGCACAGCCCGAATACGGCCATCTTTGAAGGTCAGCTGGCGCTGGAGAACGGATACATCAAAGTTCAGTCCGGTTTACACGGCAACGCCACCCAGACCAGCATCCCTGGCGTTTTTGCAGCAGGTGATGTGATGGACCATATCTATCGTCAGGCGATTACCTCTGCGGGCACTGGCTGCATGGCTGCGTTAGACGCCGAGCGTTTTCTTGACGGGTTAGTTAAAAACGATCAGTAAGTTGTTAACCCTCTGATCTCAAATGTTCCAGGCGACGGTTTTTCCGTCGCCTTTTTTATTGCTCTCATGCTAGATTCTTGCGCCTGAAGAGATGGAAATGTCTTTCCATTTTCCCCCATCATCGACATTTATCATGGTCTCGCATGGACAAATCGCGGCAGCAGCATCTTACCCGCTGGCTTCGTCAGCAACGTCGTTTCGCCGGTCGCTGGTTGCGACTCAACACGCTGCTCGGCACGGCGAGTGCACTGCTGATCATTGCCCAGGCCGGTTTACTGGCCTCGCTGCTTCAGGCGCTGATTATTGATCAACAGCCGCGCGAAACGCTGACGGTCAGCATCCTGCTATTACTGCTCTGCTTTGTGCTCCGTGCCCTGATTAACTACGCCCGCGAACTGACCGGTTACCGTGCCGGGCAGGCTATCCGCCAGGCTTTACGACAGCAGGTTCTTGACCGGTTATCTGATCTCGGCCCGGCGTGGATTCAGGGAAGGCCAGCCGGTAGCTGGGCAACGCTGTTGCTGGAACAGATCGAAGAGATGCAGGAGTATTACGCCCGTTATCTGCCGCAGATGACACTGGCAGTCGTGATCCCCTGCTGCATTCTGCTGACCATTTTCCCGTTGAACTGGACGGCAGGTCTGATTCTTTTTGCCACCGCGCCGTTGATACCGCTGTTTATGGCGCTGGCTGGAATGGGTGCTGCCGAGGCCAACCGCCGAAACTTTCTGGTACTGGCTCGCCTGAGCGGGAATTTTCTGGACCGCCTGCGCGGCAGAGAGACGCTGCGACTGTTTCATCGTGGTGAAGCAGAACAGCAGGCCGTTGCCGCCGCCACCACCGATTTTCGCCAGCGCACCATGGAAGTGCTGCGCCTCGCCTTTCTCTCCTCCGCCGTACTGGAGTTTTTTGCCTCGTTAGCGATTGCCGTGGTGGCCGTCTATTTTGGTTTCTCCTATCTGGGCGAATTGCATTTCGGTGCGTATGGCCAGGGCGTGACGCTGTTTGCCGGCTTCCTGGTGCTGATCCTCGCTCCGGAGTTTTTCCAGCCACTGCGCGATCTCGGTGCGTTCTATCACGCCAAAGCGCAGGCGGTGGGCGGTGCCGATGCGCTTGAAGCCTTTATGCAGGCGACGCCCGACGCCGCCCCGCAGAGAGGCCAGCGCCCTTTCACTACCGATCGCGCAATCGCGCTAAGCGCTGACGATCTCTGTGTCTGCGCACCTGATGGCCAGGTGCTGTGTGGCCCTCTAACTTTTACCATTGCTGCGGGTGAGCAGATTGCGCTGGTCGGTCAAAGCGGGGCGGGTAAAACGGCACTGATGAACGCTCTGCTCGGGTTTCTGCCCTATCAGGGCTCGCTGAAAGTCAATGGCGTCGAACTGCGCGATATACGACGGAGCGACTGGCATCAGCAACTGAGTTGGGTAGGACAGAATCCTCAATTACCGGCCAGCACCTTGCGCGACAACATCCTGATGAATGCCGCCTGGGACAGCGAGCGCTTTGCAGCACTGCTGGAAGCGTGCGGCATCAATGAGTTCCTGCCGCGTCTGCCCTTAGGCATTGAGACCCCGCCTGGCGATGGCGGTCATCAGCTGTCGGTGGGCCAGGCGCAACGGGTCGCGGTTGCACGTGCACTCTATAAAACCTCACATTTTTTGCTGCTTGATGAACCGGCAGCCAGCCTGGATTCACTCAGCGAACGCCATGTGATGCTGGCGCTGAACGAGGCGGCAGATCGGCAGACCACACTGATGATTACTCATCAGATCGATACGCTAAGCCGCTGGCAGACCCTCTGGGTGATGGAAGCGGGTAAGCTGGTCCAGCAGGGTAACTGGCAGCAGCTGTCACAACAGCCAGGTGCCTTTAGCGAGATGCTGAAGCATCGCCAACAGGAGATCCGCTGATGTCCGCCTTGCGTCCTTTTCTTCGTCTCTGGTTGCGCCACCCTTTTCGCCTGACGCTGGGCATCGTGCTGGCGATTGTTACCCTGCTGGCCAGCATTGGCCTGCTGACGCTCTCTGGCTGGTTTCTGGCCGCCTCCTCAGTGGCCGGTGTCGCGGGTCTCTATACCTTTAACTACATGCTGCCTGCGGCAGGCGTCCGTGGCGCAGCCATCATTCGCACCGCCGCACGCTATGCTGAACGGCTGGTCAGCCACGATGCAACGTTCAGGGTGCTTCAGCACTTGCGTGTCCACACGTTCAGCCGCCTGATGGCCCTTTCCCCTGGCCAGCTCTCGCGATTCCGGCAGGCGGACCTGCTCAACCGCTTTGTGGCTGATGTCGATACGCTGGATCATCTCTATCTGCGCGTCATCTCGCCACTGCTTGGCGCTTTTATCGTGAGTGTCGTGGTGACCTTCGGGATGAGTTTTATCAATTTTCATCTGGCACTGACGCTGGGCGGCATCATGTTGAGTACGCTGGTACTGATGCCAGCCCTGTTTTATCGTCTGGGATCGCCGGCAGGTGTTGCCATTGCCCAGGGTCGTGCCCACTGGCGCTTACAACTGATGCAGTGGCTGGCGGCCCAGGCTGAACTGACATTGTACGGTGCCTCGCAGGGATGGCGACAGCAGCTCGATGAAGATGAACAGCGCTGGCAGCAGGCACAAAGTCAACAACAACGCTTACAGGCCGCCGCACAGAGTCTGCTGCTGCTGATCAGCGGTGTAACGGTCACACTGCTGCTCTGGCTGAGTGCCGCCACCATCAGCGAACAGCAGTTACCCGGTTCGCTGATTGCGCTGGTGGTGTTTTGCGCCCTGGCCGCCTTTGAAGCGCTGGCACCGGTAGCAGGCGCCTTCCTGCCTATGTCACAGGTGATAAACGCCGCTCAGAGAGTCAATGACATTATCGACCAGTCTCCTGCGATCACTTTCCCGGCACATTCCGAGGCCCGACCGGGACCTCTTTCGATCGGGATCGATCAGCTCGACTTCAGCTATCCCGACCGTCCGGATAAGGTGCTAAACCGCTGTACCCTCTCCATAGCAGCCGGTGAGCATATTGCGCTGCTGGGGCCGACCGGCTGCGGAAAATCAACATTGCTGGCGCTGTTAACCCGTGGCTGGGAGAGCCAGCACGGCGTTATCAGTTTAAATGATCGGCCGATTCGCGAATGGTCAGAACCCGCGTTGCGCCAGCGCATCAGCGTGGTAACGCAGCGGGTTCACCTCTTCAGCCAGAGCCTGCGCGATAATTTACTGCTGGCTTGCCCTGATGCCAGTGATGAGCAGTTAACTCGCGCACTCAACGACGTGGGCCTGCAGCGCCTGCTTGAAAATCAGGAAGGCCTGAACGCCTGGATGGGGGAAGGTGGTCGCCCGCTGTCGGGCGGCGAACTGCGCCGGCTGGCGCTGGCGCGCGCATTGTTACATGACGGCGATCTCTGGCTGCTGGATGAACCTACTGAAGGGCTGGATGCCACTACCGAGCAGCATATTCTGACGCTGCTCCAGCAGTTGACCGCCGGGAAGACGATGATCATGGTCACGCATCGTCTCAGCGGCCTGGAGCTGATGGATCGCATCTGCGTAATGGATAATGGTGCCATTGTTGAACAGGGTAGCCATGCGGAATTAATCTCAAAAGCGGGCCGCTACTGGCGTTTCCGGCAGCGGATTGCGTTATAGTCATAGCGAAATGCTGATGAGTAACGCAACGCGATGAGACTGGTACAACTGTCACGGGAATCTCTGCAATTTCCCCCACCTGAAATGGCACTTCGTGAGCCAAATGGCTTACTGGCTATGGGTGGGGATCTCTCCCCTGCCCGGCTGCTAAATGCTTATCAGTGCGGCATTTTTCCATGGTTTTCCCCCGGCGATCCCATCCTCTGGTGGTCACCCGATCCCCGAGCAGTCCTGTTGCCCGAGCAGTTTCACCTGAGTCGTAGCATGAAACGCTTTCACAGCCGTTCACCTTATCGGGTAACGATGAACGAGTCATTCGACGAGGTGATCGAGGGCTGCGCTACCGGTCGCGAAGAAGGCACCTGGATTACTTTTGAAATGAAGCGCGCCTGGTTGCGATTGTATGAGCTGGGCCATGCCCACTCCATTGAAGTGTGGGATGAACATCAGCTGGTGGGTGGCATGTATGGCCTGGCGATGGGGCAAATCTTCTGCGGCGAATCGATGTTCAGCCGTCAGCAGAATGCCTCTAAAACCGCACTTTGGGTATTTTGTCAGCATTTTATCCGACATCAGGGCCGTCTGGTGGATTGCCAGGTGCTTAATCCCCACACCGCGTCATTAGGCGCGCAGGAAATCCCGCGCGCTGATTATCTGCAATATGTACAAAGCCTTGCCAGTCAGCCGGTCAGCGATGGATGCTGGCAGACACAAACGCTTTTTTAGTGCTACTGAGATGTTTTGCACACATAAAGGCGCATAAGTGGTATAATAGTCGAGTTTGGTATGTCGTCCGCGCTTCGCAATAACGAGCCGGAATTGCCAGGCTGGGAATCTCAACGCACTCTCGGAACTGTTTTCAATCGTGCGCGTGTTACCGGTTGATACAGATTCTTAGCCCGCTAATCCCCTGCAGACGCCACCATAAACACCCTAATTTTACCGGATGCACGTAACTGACGTGCACCCCGGCAAAGCGTTGGCAAAATCGCCGACGGTTCTTTACATAAATCGTTGAATTGGGCATTATCTTGCCGGTTCAACTGAAAGGTAGTACACCCAGAGGATTCGATGGCCAAAGAAGACAATATTGAAATGCAAGGTACCGTACTGGATACGTTACCTAACACCATGTTCCGCGTAGAACTTGAGAACGGACACGTGGTCACTGCTCACATCTCCGGTAAAATGCGCAAAAACTACATCCGCATCCTGACGGGTGACAAAGTGACCGTTGAGTTGACCCCGTACGACCTGAGCAAAGGCCGCATTGTCTTCCGTAGTCGCTAATTTGCAGTAACTTCATCGCTCTGCATGTTGAAGCGATAAAAAAGGCCGGATATCAATATCCGGCCTTTTTCACATCTGCAGCAAGTGATTAGTGCACAGTGCCTTCGGTTTTGCGTTTCTCAGCACTCAGGAAGTGATAGGTCAGTTCACCTTTCTCACGATCCAGCGCAACAGATACCGAGCCACCATCCACCAGCGAACCAAACAGCAGTTCATTGGCTAACGGTTTCTTCAGGCTGTCCTGCACGGTGCGCGCCATCGGACGTGCGCCCATCGCTTTGTCATAGCCCTTCTCAGCCAGCCAGTCGCGCGCTTCATCACTGACTTCCAGCGACACACCTTTCGCATCCAGCTGCGCCTGCAACTCGACAATAAATTTGTCGACCACCTGATGGATCACCTCTGGTGACAGGTGACTGAACCAGATGATGTTGTCGAGACGGTTACGGAACTCTGGCGTAAAGATCTTTTTGATCTCTTCCATCGCATCGGTGCTGTTGTCCTGATGAATCAGGCCAATCGACTTACGTTCCGTCTCACGCACACCGGCGTTGGTGGTCATCACCAGCACCACGTTGCGGAAGTCCGCTTTGCGACCGTTGTTATCTGTCAGCATGCCGTTATCCATAACCTGCAGCAGCAGGTTGAAGACATCCGGGTGCGCTTTCTCGATCTCATCCAGCAACACCACCGCATGTGGATGCTTGATCACCGCATCCGTCAGCAGCCCGCCCTGATCAAAACCGACGTAGCCCGGAGGTGCACCAATCAGACGACTGACGGTGTGACGCTCCATGTACTCGGACATGTCAAAACGCAGCAGCTCAATACCCAGCGCTTTCGCCAGCTGCACAGTCACTTCCGTTTTACCCACACCGGTTGGCCCGGCAAACAGGAAGGAACCAACTGGCTTGCGATCCTGACCCAGACCGGCGCGGCTCATTTTGATCGCTTCCGTCAGCACCTCAATGGCTTTGTCCTGTCCAAACACCAGCATCTTGAGCCGTTCGCCCAGATTTCTCAGTGTATCGCGATCGGTTGCTGACACACTTTGTTCAGGAATACGGGCAATGCGGGCCACCACAGTTTCAATGTCAGAAACATTGATGGTTTTCTTACGTTTGCTGGCAGGCATCAGGCGCGCACGCGCACCCGCTTCATCAATCACGTCAATCGCCTTGTCAGGCAGATGACGGTCGTTGATATATTTCACTGCCAGTTCCACCGCTGCACGCACCGCTTTCGCGGTATACCGCACATCATGGTGGGCTTCATACTTGGTCTTCAGGCCGCTCAGGATCTGCACGGTTTCTTCAACAGAAGGCTCAGTGATATCGATCTTCTGGAAACGACGCGCCAGAGCACGATCTTTTTCGAAGATGTTGCTGAATTCCTGATACGTGGTAGACCCCATTACCCGAATCTTACCGCCAGAAAGTAACGGTTTAATCAGGTTCGCTGCGTCTACCTGGCCACCTGATGCCGCACCCGCACCAATGATGGTATGGATCTCATCAATAAACAGAATGCTGTGTTCGTCCTGCTCCAGCTGTTTCAGTAGCGCTTTGAAGCGTTTCTCAAAGTCACCACGATATTTGGTGCCTGCCAGCAGTGAACCAATATCCAGCGAGTAGATAGTGCAATCTTTCATCACTTCCGGTACATCGCCCTGCTCGATACGCCAGGCGAGACCTTCTGCGATAGCCGTTTTACCGACACCGGATTCCCCCACCAGCAGCGGGTTGTTTTTACGGCGACGGCACAGCACCTGAATAGTACGTTCCAGCTCTCTGTCGCGACCAATCAGTGGATCAATCCCACCGACGCGAGCAAGCTGATTAAGATTGGTGGTGAAGTTTTCCATACGATCCTCCCCGCCTGCTTGCTCTTCGTTAACCGGGTTTTCAGCGCCTGGCGCCTGGCCCGGTTCGTCTTTGCGCGTACCGTGAGAGATGAAATTCACCACATCAAGGCGGCTGACTTCATGTTTGCGTAACAGATAGGCCGCTTGCGACTCCTGCTCGCTGAAGATGGCGACCAGCACATTCGCCCCGGTGACTTCACTGCGACCGGATGACTGGACATGGAAAACCGCGCGCTGCAGAACGCGCTGGAAGCTGAGCGTTGGTTGAGTATCACGCTCCTCCTCACTGGCAGGCAGCACCGGTGTGGTTTGTTCGATGAAGGCTTCGAGTTCCTGCCGCAGAGCCACCATGTCCACCGTACAGGCTTCCAGTGCCTCTCTGGCCGACGGGTTACTGAGCAATGCCAGTAACAGATGCTCGACGGTCATAAACTCATGACGGTGCTCACGCGCTCTGGCGAAAGCCATATTTAAACTGAGTTCCAGTTCTTGATTGAGCATTAGGCACCTCCCCCAATTATCGCCCTTACCTGTTTCCTATATGGAGACGGGCTCAGGCTTTTTCCAGCGTACACAGCAACGGATGATGGTTTTCCCGCGCATAATTGTTCACCTGGGCCGCTTTTGTTTCGGCGACTTCTGCAGTAAATACACCACAGATCGCCTTGCCGTGATAGTGAACTTTCAACATCAGCTGCGTTGCACGTTCAACATCATAAGAAAAGAACTTTTGCACGACGTCAATAACAAATTCCATAGGTGTATAATCGTCATTATTCAGAATGACTTTATACATAGAAGGCGGCTTTAACCCTTCACGTACTTTGTCTTCGGCCAGATGTTCAAAGTTAAGCCAGTCGTTTGTGTTTGCCATAGTGTTCCGTTGAGATTTTGCTTTTAGCCTTTAAGTGGCTACATGTTGAGAGTTTAACATGTCTGTCAAGCTGCGGGCCGCTGCTGAAAATTTATTCAGAAATAACCTTGCGCGACCTGCATCACAAAATTTGCAATAGCGTTAACTGCCTCAAATTTTGATGATTTTTTCCCCATCCGGCCCGGTGGTTTGCTTGACGCCAGCGGCGCTTTCTCTACATTCTACCTGCACAGGCTGATTGAGTTTTAATCAAATCCGACTCACAGCTTCAAAGACCTCACCTACTTATAAAATGTCTTGCGAGGGAAGTAAAAGCATGGAGACGGGCACCGTTAAATGGTTCAATAATTCCAAAGGCTTTGGCTTTATCTGTCCGGTTGGTGGTGGCGAAGATATTTTTGCGCACTACTCCACCATTCAGATGGAAGGCTACCGAACGCTAAAGGCAGGCCAGCAGGTTCAGTTCGATGTGCATGAAGGTCCGAAAGGCAATCACGCCAGCCTCATCGTGCCGGTTGTTGAGGTACAGGCCGTGGCCTGATACTGAACCCACCTCTGTACAGAGCCCTAAAAATGCCAGCCAGTGCCGCTGGCATTTTTCATTTTTGACAGGCCATGTTTGACAGGCTTAGTCCGCCTGACCCTGCGCCAGCCCAATCACCCGGGCAAACATCTGCCGCATTAACGGCGGGATGGCTTCCGGCCCGCGTTCCGCCGCCGATGTCGCCACTGCGATCGCCAGTTCCGGCTTGGAGCTCTGGTGAATCGCTTTGGTAATAATACGCCTGGAACTCATCGGCGCGTTTAACGGCAGGTGCGCCATTTGATGATAAACATCCTGAAACCCCTGGTGATAGAGAAAGTTTTCCATATCCAGCGCGGGTAACTGCGTCTGAAAACGCGGCTCAGGATCACCCGGCTGTAACTGCGTGCGCGCCGTGCTGGCATATTTATTACCCGCCTGATCGCCATCTGTCAGCACGTGCCAGGCGATCCCCATGCGTCGGGCAAATTTCAGCAGCGGCTTCAGGCCCGATTGCGCAAACTCAATCACTTTCACCCCTTCCGCCGCGAAGTTGTAACCACACTGCTGCGCCAGCTCATTCATAATCCAGACCTCGGTTTCACCTTCGACCAGCAGCCAGCAACGGGCAAACAGGGCCGCCGGTCGATTGACGCGAATATGAAAGCCGATACGCCGACTCTCTTCGGCACTCAGACCTTCCGGACCGATGCGCCAGGCTGCTACGCGTGAGGACTGACGCACCAGACGGCAGACGTTTTCTACCGGCACCTGCGACAGCAGTTCAGCTGAATTGGTCGTGACGATTTTCTGTAGCGGCAGCAGCTTCAGCAGGTTCCAGGCCACGGACAGCATAATCGGATGCAGGCGGGTTTCCGGATCTTCAATCAGCAGCAGCGGCCGCGCACCGGCAGCTAGCGGAACGTCGCCTCGTGCTTCGATCAACAGGGTAAACATCTGCAGCAAAATCAGCTGACGGCTGCGGGAGTCAGTTCCGGCAATCAGCTGATTCAGATGATCCAGCGCCCGCCATCCCTGCACCCCATCGCGCATCTGCGGATCCCGTGACCGGGCCTCACTGCCTGCGCCAGGCGGTTGCACCAGAAAATAGTGCTGCATCAATTGCTGCATCGTCTTCAGGCCCTGTCTCAGCACCTCATCGCTGAGTTGCTGAGGATGTTGCTCCAGATCGCGCGCCAGCGTCTCCATGCCTGCCAGCAGCTCAGGATGGGGACCGGTCACGGGCGCACGGTTCCGCGTTCGCTTGCTGAAACGCGCGTCGCGCAACCGCAATACCGGATAACGCGTCAGCAACAGGTCGATTGCGTCCGCACAGTTCTGCTCAGGCAACAGCTGGGCATTCACGTCAACGAAACGGCGACGGGTGTCGATGCCGCCGTCACGCCAGGTGGCGCTGACGCTGTAATAAAGCCGACGCTGGCCCTGCGCATCACGCTGCCAGAAGGTCGAGAGCACCGCGTCCGGATCGCTTCCGTCATCCCGAAAGTGGAACACCACTGAAATACGGCGCATCGGATCGGTCACATCACCCGGTGTAAAATGGAAATCCGCCTCAGTAAAAACATAGGCCGGTTCATGAGGAGAGAGCAGCAGGCTCATGACATCCAGCAGGCTGGATTTACCCCAGGCATTCTCACCAATCAGCAGAGTGGTGTGCGTTAAAGGCAGTGAGAGCTTATTGATACCGCGGAAGCCGCGAATGTCGATATGTTCCAGAATCATAGGCGTCCATCCTCAGTTTATAGACAGCATGGTTGTCGCCCGCGCGCCGGTCAAGCCGCTTTATCAGGGTTTACTCCGTTACGCTTTTTCGCTAGCGTGTGACCTCTTCTTCCAGGGATGGCAATGATATGTACTCCGGACTTCTGATTATTCTGCTGCCGCTAATCGCAGGCTGGCTGTTACCCTTCCGTAAAACCGCCACCCTGCGTCGGGTAAATCAACTGCTGGGCTGGATGGTTTACGTCATTCTGTTCTTTATGGGCATCAGCCTGGCCTTTCTCGACAACCTGAGCAGCAATCTGCTGGCCGTTTTTCATACGGCTCTGGTGGCGGCGTTCTGCATTCTGCTGTGCAATGTACTGGCGTTGCGCGGGCTGGAGAAATATGCACCGTGGCAGCATGCGCACCGGCAGGAGAAGCTTCCCTCGCGGCTGCATATGGCACTGGACTCGCTGAAGCTATGTGGCGTGGTTGTCATCGGTTTTCTGCTAGGTCTGACCCAGTGGTCACTGCTGCACCACGCCTCGACGGCCAGTGAATATGCGCTGATCTTCCTGCTGTTCCTCGTGGGGATTCAGCTGCGCGGCAGTGGAATGACTCTGCGTCAGATTATCCTGAACCGTCGCGGTCTGCTGGTTGCCAGTGTGGTGCTGGTCAGCGCGCTGGCAGGTGGCATGATCGCGGCATTACTGCTGGGTGTTCCGCTAAAAACCGGTCTGGCGCTAGCCAGCGGCTTTGGCTGGTACTCTCTCTCTGGCATATTGATGACCGAAGCTTTTGGCCCGGTCATTGGCAGCGCCGCCTTCTTCAACGATCTGGTGCGTGAACTGGTCGCAATCATGCTGATCCCCGCGCTGATTGGCCGTCATCGTTCCAGCGCGCTGGGGCTGTGCGGTGCCACCTCAATGGACTTTACCCTGCCGGTACTGCAGCGGGCGGGCGGCAACGAGATTGTCCCTGCCGCTATTGTGCACGGTTTTGTGATGAGCCTGCTGGCCCCGATTCTGATCGCCCTCTTCTCTGCCTGAATTCGGTCTGAGATGTGCTGAGCTCTGCCAGCGCATTTTTTCACGCCTGCTTTTCTGCCGTGTCGTCTACGCTTCTTTTTTCGATTCTGGTCACGTCACTCTTCATGGCGGGCCGACAAAGGAGAAGATCATGAAACAAACCGTGGCGGCGCTGGTCGCCAAAACGCTGGAAAGCGCGGGCGTAAAACGCATCTGGGGCGTCACCGGAGATTCCCTTAACGGCCTGAGCGATAGCCTGAATCGCATGGGCACTATTGAATGGATGCCGACACGCCATGAAGAGGTCGCCGCCTTTGCGGCGGGTGCGGAAGCGCACATCAGCGGCGAACTGGCGGTCTGCGCCGGCTCCTGCGGACCAGGCAACTTACACCTCATCAACGGCTTGTTCGACTGCCATCGTAACCGCGTCCCGGTGCTGGCGATTGCGGCACACATTCCCTCCAGCGAAATCGGCAGCGGTTATTTCCAGGAAACTCATCCCCAGGAGCTGTTCCGCGAATGCAGCCACTACTGTGAGCTGGTCTCGAATCCTGAGCAGTTACCGCAGGTGCTGGGCATCGCGATGCGCAAAGCCATTCTCAATCGCGGTGTCTCAGTCGTGGTGCTGCCGGGTGATATCGCCCTGAAACTGGCGCCAGAAAGCGCCCGCACTGAGTGGTATCCACCGCAGTTGCCGCAGGTCCTGCCTCAGCCAGCCGAACTGACCCGGCTGGCACAGACGCTGAACGACGCCTCTGACATCACGCTGCTGTGTGGCAGTGGCTGTGCCGGTGCGCATCAGGAGGTGGTGGCGCTGGCAGAAGCGCTTAAAGCGCCAATTGTGCATGCGCTGCGTGGCAAAGAACACATCGAATATGACAACCCTTATGATGTTGGCATGACCGGTCTGATCGGTTTCTCATCCGGCTTCCACGCCATGATGAATGCCGGGACGCTGGTATTGCTGGGCACACAATTCCCCTATCGCGCATTCTATCCGGAAAACGCGAAGATCATTCAGATTGACATCAACCCGGGCAGCCTGGGATCGCATTGTCATGTCGATGAAGCGTATGTCGGCGATGTGAAAAGCACGCTGCAGGCGCTGCTACCGCAACTGACGACCAAAAGCGATCGCAAACATCTCGACAGTGCGGTTAAACACTATGGCGAGGCGCGCAAAAGTCTCGACGAACTGGCGCAGCCCAACGACAAACAGCCAATTCATCCGCAATATCTGGCACAGCAGATCAGTCACTACGCCAGCGATGACGCTATTTTTACCTGCGATGTCGGCACCCCAACCGTGTGGGCGGCGCGCTATCTGAAGATGAACGGCCGACGTCGCCTGCTGGGTTCGTTTAACCACGGCTCGATGGCGAATGCGATGCCACAGGCGCTGGGTGCGCAGTCGATCGATCGCAATCGTCAGGTTGTCGCGCTGTGCGGCGACGGCGGCTTCAGCATGCTGATGGGTGATTTTATCTCGCTGGCGCAGCTGAAAATGCCGGTGAAACTGGTGATTTTCAACAACAGCGTGCTGGGCTTTGTGGCGATGGAGATGAAAGCGGGCGGCTATCTTACCGACGGCACCGAGCTGGAAAATCCTGACTTTGCCGCTATCGCCCAGGCCTGTGGCATCCGGGGTATCCGGGTGGAAAAGGCCTCTGAACTCAATGGTGCGCTGGAGCAGGCATTTGCCCACGATGGCCCGGTTCTGGTGGATGTGATTACCGCCAAAGAGGAGCTGGCAATGCCGCCGCAGATCAAAATGGAGCAGGCCAAAGGCTTCAGTCTCTACATGCTGCGCGCCATCATGAATGGTCGCGGTGACGAGGTGGTAGAACTGGCGAAAACCAACTGGCTACGGTAAAACAGAGGTTCCATCCAGGCGGGCGCGATGCCCGCCTTTTTTTTCTCTTCCGCCACATCCAGGAGCATAAGGTGATCGATTTACGCAGTGATACCGTGACCCGGCCCAGCGCCGCCATGCTAAACGCGATGATGTCTGCCGAAACCGGCGATGATGTCTACCGTGACGATCCTACCGTCAATGCGCTGGAAGCAGAAGCCGCACGATTAAGCGGCAAAGCAGCAGCGCTGTTTTTCCCTACCGGCACTCAGGCAAATCTGGTGGCATTGCTCAGCCACTGCGAACGCGGCGATGAATATATCGTCGGTCAGCAGGCGCACAACTACAAGTATGAAGCAGGTGGCGCGGCGGTGCTGGGGAGCATTCAGCCTCAACCGGTGCTGCCCGCCGACGATGGCACTCTGCCGCTCGACGTGGTGGCGGCTGCCATCAAGCCGGACGATATTCACTTCGCCCGCACCCGCCTGCTGAGTCTGGAAAACACCCATCATGGTAAAGTCCTGCCGCTGGCGTATCTGGAACAGGCGTGGACTTTTACCCGTGAGCATAAGCTGGCGCTGCACATTGATGGCGCACGTATTTTCAATGCGGTGGTGGCGCAAAAAACCACGCTGGCTGCGATGGCCCGCTATTGCGACACCCTGACCATCTGTCTCTCAAAAGGCCTGGGCACACCGGTGGGTTCACTGCTATGTGGCGATACAGCCCTGATTGAGCGCGCCCGTCGCTGGCGTAAAATGACCGGTGGCGGCATGCGTCAGGCCGGTATTCTCGCGGCGGCAGGTCTCTACGCATTGGAACACAACGTGACGCGACTCCAGGAGGATCATGACAATGCTGCCTGGCTGGGACAGCAGCTGCATGAGCTGGGCGTGAGCGTTATCGATCAACAGACCAACATGCTGTTTGTGGCGGTGCCGGAAGCTCAGGTCAAACCATTAGGCGAGTGGATGAAAGCGCGCGACGTGTTAATCAGCGTGGGGACACGTACCCGGCTGGTCACCCATCTGGATACTGATCGTGCGGCACTGGAGCAGGTTGTCGCCCACTGGAAAGCGTTTCTGCAACAGTAATCCGCTATTCCGCCGCGCCATACTTCTCCAGTAGCGCGGCAGCTATCGCGGCGGTTTCGGCATCGGGCTGACCGCGATAATCCGCAGGCCGGAAGTGCATCTGAAACGCGGCAATCACTTTCTGCTGCTCACGCTTACTCATCTCCGCCGTCGCCGCATAACCGAAGCGCTGCAGGTTTTCCATGAGTGGCTGCACCGGCACCTGTGCGTGTGGATCCTGACCCGCTAAATAAAACTGCACCCGTCCGGCATCAGGCCATGCGCCCAGTCCGCGCTGCGCCAGCTGGTGCCACGGGAAAAGTGGACCCGGATCCTGCTTGCGCTGCGGCGCGATATCGCTGTGACCGACAATATTTTCCGGTGGGATGCCGTAGCGCTGTGCAATATCACGCACCAGAGCCTCCAGCGTGATGATCTGCGCGGCGGTAAAGGGCTGCCATTCAAGACCGGTCAGGGTGCGGCGATATCCCCGGTTCACCAGCTCAATGCCAATCGAGGTGTCGTTGATGCGACTGGCTCCGCGCCAGAAACTGGGCCCGGCATGCCAGGCAAGTTGCTGCTCCGGCACCAGCTGCCAGACAATGCCTTTGCCGGCGCGCTGAGGCGGCTGACGGGGGATCAGATAATGGACGCTGACCTCCCGATCGGTGAGGGTCGCCAGCGACGAAGAAAAATCTTCGGCGGTATAGTGGATGACAATCACCTTAACCCGCGGTCGCGCCCCCTGCGCGGGATGCCGCAGATCGGCCCAGTAGCCGTCACGGGATTCTATCCCGGAGTGGCAGCCCGCCAGCAGCAGTGCCAGTATCAGCAACAGCCCGCGTTTCAACGAATGATCACTGCCGTGCCGCTGACGCTGACCATCAGCATGCTGCCATCTTTGCCGACCGTTTCGTAATCGATATCAATACCGACCACCGCGTTGGCACCCAGCGCTTTTGCCTGTTCTTCCAGCTCTTCAAACGCAATCTCGCGTGCTTTACGCAGCTCTTTCTCATACGCGCCGGAACGGCCGCCGACCACATCACGGATGCCCGCAAAAAAATCACGTGATTTTTTTACATAAGGTAAAAATGGGTTTTCAATACCTGTCAATAACTTAGGATGAAAATTAACCACTAAAAACTCCTATGAAATCAAAGTAACTGTGTAACTCGTAAACAAGATAGTTAATAATTGCTCCCTAAACAACAGATGGAGTAAAGAATGACCATTAACTTAGAAACAACAAAGAGCTACATTGATTCCCTTCCATTCGAATCTGCTGAAAAGTACGTAGCTGCACTTCAAAAACACCTTGAAAGCATCAAAGAACAAAAGAAGCTAGAAGCTATAGAGAAAGCTAAAGAGATTCTCAGAGAAGCAGGAATATCATTAGACGATTTAACTGGCAAGAAACAAGAAACTGAGAAGCCTAAGCAGAACAGAAAACCATCTGAAAAAATTGCATTCATATACAAAGGTAAGGACTATGAATTATCTTCAGGTGGAAGAACCACTCCAGAAGTTCAAGGATTGTTCAAAATTTTCAGAGTTGAAAAGAAGAAAGAGCTTATTGAGATGATTAAAGCCAAAAAAGCAGAAGGCGTAACAGACTTTCGTATCGTTCAATAACCAGATCACCCCAATGATAATCTAAGGACTTCTCGGAGTCCTTTTTTATTACCTATTGTCTTTAAATTCTGACACACCACGATCGTTCTCTGTGGCCCTAAATCAGCATCACAATCTGTTGTACATCCACTCACCCGCAGTTTAGTTTTTTATCTCCATCAAATCAAGGAGATAGCATGAAACCTTCACTTGCGGTACAACAGGAAAGATTTGACGAAATTCGTTTCGACAACACTGCTGTTGTTGTTGAGAAAACAAGATATGGTAAAAATGGAATGAGAACGGAACTTTTTCTTAATGAAGTTCTGGTAGCCTGTAAAAAAGTCAACAATAAAGGTTCATCATTCTTTTTCTACGGGGAAAAAAAATGAAAGGATTTGAATGTTTCTTTGAGATAGGGTTTAAGCTTGAGGAAGTTCAAAGAATTGAAAGGCTATGGCACTTAAATGCGATTAAGTTCTCGAAAGACTACATGCACAGCCCAATGGAAAAATGGGAGGAATATTCCAAGAGTTCTAAGGGATTCATCTATTATCCTTCAACAGAGAAAATTTATCATGTGCAGAACCTAATGAATCAATCTGAGGGGGATTTAACTAACAAGGAATATGGTGCATTTCTTTCAATGATGATTTTGAATGCGCTTTGTTGGTCATTTGAGGGCAAGGAACAGTGTCAAAAACTAAGTGATCTTTACTATGAAACTCGCGATGTTGTTTATGATGATTTTTTCAATTTGAGCTTAGTAAAACTCCTAGATTAATTAAAGGGCCTTGCGGCCCTTTTTACATTCTACGTCTATTGGCATCTTGAACCATGAGAGCAACTGCGCTCGGATGTTTCTTGATGGCTTCAAGCACTTCAGTATCTCTGTTACTTACCGAACCTTGGATAGTCAGCGGAGCATGGACAGTTATTGGTGCTTCACTCTGCTTGTCTTGCTTGTTCAAGAACTGCTTCAAGTCACCGTTTGTCCTGTCATCAACTACACGTTCACCTTTGTTCAAAAGCCAAGTTCCTTCAGAGGGAACATTATCAATACCGTCATGAGCCATACCTGTTAAGTTAACAGACTTCATAGACATTACTTGACCGAGTACTTGAGCATACGAAGATGCAGCCATTGCATAACCAACTGGACCCGGATAAGTAGCCATAGCCTTCGATGCGGACTGGTAAGCATTTAGCATACCTTCTGCAATAGCTGTACCTTTAGAAACAGCAAACGCAGCTTTAGCAGCTTTAGAATTCTGTCCTGCAAGACCAGAAACTATATTAGACATTGAACCGGCCATTGAATTATACAGCCCTAGTTTCGTCTGAACTTCAGTCATTGAAATCTGCTGAGACTTCAAGGAGTAAGCTTGGTCTAGTCTGGCTTTCTGATCAAGATACTGCTGATGGGTAATGATACCAGCTTGAGCCATTGCCTGATTGTTTGCATCAAACTGTTCTTTCTGTTTATCAAGTGCAGCTTGTTGGATTAACATCTGGTCTTGATCTGTTCCAAATCCCAGATCAGTAATGTTCTGTGCATTCTGGAGCTGACCATTAACACCTTTTAGCGCATCCATCTGAGCTTGATGATTCTGCTCGAGTGCAAGCATCTGATCGTTGTAGGTCTTCTGATCAATCATACGTTTGTCTAGACGAGCTTTTAAGTCTGCTGACTGGTTATCGTATATCTGTTGAACAGCGGTGATTGATTCAGTCAATTGCTCAGGCGATGCACCTAACAACATAGCTTTAAACTGACCCTGAGATGCCTGTATGAGTGCCTGACGCTTCTGAACATATTGCTCTTGGGTAATATAACCTTTATCAAGCATGTTCTTCAGGGTGCCTACAGAGGCCTGTAGCTGCTGCGCCTGCGAGGACAAGGATTGCCCCTGACCTGAGTACATCTGGTTGTTGAGACTATTCAGGGTATTCATTGCCGCTGTACGCTCAGCAATGATCTTGTCTTGCGAAGCTTTAGCCTTGGCAGCTGCTCTATCTCTTTCAGCTTGTGCTTTATCAGAAGCTTTCTTAGCGTCTTCAGCGTTCTTTTGAGCAATTTTCTTATTTGTCTCAGAAGTCGCGTGTGCTTCTTTAACTGAAATATCAACATCAGACTTAAGGTCAGCCATCATTCCTTTGAGTCTTTCAGTTGCCGCTTGAGAGGCATTAGAGTAACCCTCATCTGGAACATCTGAAAGTTTACGAAGGCCTTTAGCAATAGCTGTATCGCCGTCATAAAAGAAATGGCTTAACATCGAAGTGAACTCAGTCTCCGTCCATTTCTTGTTAAACACCCCCCAAAGACCGTTAATCTCTTTAACTAGTGGTGCAATAACATTAACTGCAAGACCCTGAAGATTCGTACCTAAAGTATCTAAGTTAGACTTAAATTCTTTATATTCAGCGGCGGTTTGATTTGTAATAGAAGCATTCTGTCCTTGAATAGCAATAAGTGCTTCCGTAGATGAAGTAAACTGGTCAAGTGTGGTAATCATATGGCTTGAATCAGATGCCATAGTTTCCATAACGTTAGTAATTTCTGCCTGAGAACGACCAGCAGCTTTCATCTGATAGAAAACATCAATGATAGCTTTAATACCACCTTGCGCATCACCGGCATATTTGGTCAATGATTCAAGTCCAATACCCCATTCTTTAAGGTCATCAGCAACACCACCACCGCCATTACGGAATGAATCACCAAGCTTATCAAGAGCATCTTTGTTCATGTCACCGAACTTCTCAGCTTCAAGACCAGTCGCTCTGAATTGGTTCTGAAGTTTTTGAAGCATCTCAACTGATACACCAGTGTTAGTGCTGATTTGATTCAGGCCATTAACATAATCCGATGTCTTTGAGATTGCTGCCATTGCAAGACCTACACCTGCACCAGCAACGCCGAGAGCTTGTAATCCCGGTGTCATACCTGTCAGTGCATTCAAGGCACCAGTAGCTTTTGAAGCCTTTGAACTGATGCCATCAAAAAAGCCGCCAGTGTGTGCTGACAGCTCATCTAATTGACGCATTGACTGTGATACGACTTTAGTAAACTTGGAATTATCACCAAGAATTTCTAATTCGTACTTAGCCATTTTTTTTCCTTTGAGCCATCTTTTTGGCTTTAGCTATAAGTTCTGGACTAAACTGACTTTGCACATTCTGAGACTTGATAGCATTCTTCTTAGTCTGTTGTTCGGCTTTCTGTTCTTCAGATGGGAAGACTGTATCTTTTTGGAACATAAAATCGCTCAACTTAATTTTGTCGGCATGAGCTTTAGTCATTCCTGGTGCTGTCATATAAAGTGAATGCGCAATCTGTGCTTGATGTAAGTCCTGAACAGCTGGACCTTGTGGTTCAAGGAAAGAATCAAAAATGTATAACTCCCAGTATTGAGTAACTGGCATTTTATTGATTTCTTCTTCTGTAAGACCTCGACGCATCATTTGTGCATATTTGAATCGTTTAGCCCAGTTTACTTTACTTCTTGTTCAATTTGAGTTGGACCGATGAATACTGATGCATTAGCACAAGCATTAGCTAGTTCAGAGCGAACATTGGTATATAAGGCTTTAACCTGTTCAAGTGATTCAAAAACTGGATTACCATTTTCATCTTCAATGCAGAGAAGGATCATAAGGTCATCACGATCATTTTTCTTAGGGTTATTAATATGAGAACTGAATTCTTGTACTGTCATCGGGCGAGCATAAAACTGGAATCCTGCAATTTCAACTGGTGATTTTTTAGGAGCCAGTGTCTCCATCATTTTGTTAATATCCATCATAGACCTTAATTATATTGAAAGAGATAGCCAACCATACGGAAACCTTTGTACATGAAATCAAGCTCACCTAAGCAAACTGCATTTGAGTAAAGACCAAATGGACAGTCGAGGTTAACCTGTTGACCTTTACGGAATCTGAATACTGGTTTAGATTTCTGTGTGCTTGCAAAGAAACAGTCATTTTGATTGACTAAATTTTTAGAGAATCGTTTTTCTTTAACGTCATAGTATGGATAAGCCTCTGTCATTGACTCGGGCTTATGACCATTGATTCGTATTTGTTCAAGTTCATCTGTCGAGAAACATGGAAATTTGTGGTACATAATTGTGTCCTCTTTGTATAGTCTTATTTATACGCCGAGACTCGTGCCACAGTTTTCTCAAGTTGATTACAGATTTCCGCCCATGAACCAAGTGCCTTAGAACGATGCTGATCAGGTTTGTAGATTGCAACAATTTTATTAGCAGTCTTAGCAGACTTCTTTATCAGAATTGTACGTTTATGACCATTATGATTTTGAGTCACTGGCTCAAGTCCTCTTCGAGTTTTCAAGTTAGGGATGTTACCGAACTGGTTGACTTTGCCGGGAACAGGAACAAATTTACCAAAATTCTGATTATCATCTATTAGTTTACTAAGATAGTTAGATTGAATGTCTTTGATATAGATTCTGTTTTTAGTTCCGAATTTATCAATTTTAAAGTTGAAACCAACTGCATTCTGAGTGAATTTAGTTGGCCTATCAATTTTTCGGTTAATATCACGTTGAAGTTCAACGGAAGCAAGCTTAGAAGCTTTAGTTACTCTTTTCGAGAAACTATCTGTCTCTTTTAGTCTCCATTTTTCAAGATCACGTTTAGCACCTGCTGCTGAAGTTGCCATTATTACCCCAAGGTTGATAGGAAAAGAATAGTTTTAGTTGCTTCATCGATAACGAGTACAGGTAGATTAACACCTACTAAGGGTGATAAAGGGACTAGTACCATATTGTAAAGAACCACTGCCACAACTGCGGCTTTGAGAATGTTTTTAAGCGATAATCTCTCTGCTATTTTCATGAGTCTGTCTCAGATATTTTTTGTACTTTTTAATAAGTACAGCCCTGGTTCCTGAACAATCTAGGCCAAAATCAAGGAGCTGTGACTTCATTTCTTTAACAGTCAACCGAGAAAATCTTTGTGCACTATCTGTAATAAAACGTGGGTGAATAGGATTTTCTGTGTAATCTTGTTGAAGATAATTGGTAAGATATTTCAAGAATTCAATGTAATTAATTTCACCCTTTAAACCAGATCTATTAAACTGATGCTTTATTCTTCCTTCGAGAACATTCACTAATGGATGAAGCAGTCCTCTACATCTTCCAGCTTTATTACCATCAAGTTCATGGTCATGATCAAGGTGAGAACTATTAAAGTCGGTGAGACTAAGTCCAGTTAATGCACACCGACCGCTTTGAAGCTGAAATAATTCTTGTTTGTAGTCTTTAAGAAGTGTTGTTTTTAGAAGCATGATATATATCCATCTTTGTTTTCAATGTAACTATATCTATCTCCAATTTTCTCAACCTCTCTTTTGTCTCTTTGTGGTCACTGATTAATAATTCAATCTTCTGTGCAAGATGGCTCTGATTGGCTATTTCTGAATCTACTTTCTGAACTCTTAGAGCAATAGTATTTTCAATTGTCTCTACTTTTTCTTCCAGTGTTTCAGACTTCTCCTTCCGTTTTGCCCAGATTGAAATTAACCAAGTGAAACCACCAAAGACCAAAGTAGCTAATGCGATCCACTCGGCTCCACCCATTATAGTTTTCCTTATAGGGGCCGAAGCCCCTCTTCTAGATTAACCCAAACTAAAAGCAGTATTGATTGGGGCAGCTGTTAACATGACGCTAAAAGAAGTTGAGTGACGTTGAGCTTGGTTTAATTCACCTGCTGCTAACTGCCAGTAGACTGATTCGCCTTGATTGACTACAACGTTAATTACAGTACTTCCAGTTGTCATGTAGTTGCCCCCTGTTGTGTTATAACGAATTCCCCCATAAGTGTGGTTACCACCCCTAGCAATATCAATAGTGCCATAAACACGCATAGGGCCCATAGGATTGCCGCCATAACGAACGAACGTGTAAGCATTGGTATTAACTCCTGTCCAAGAGAATGCACCGCCGTCCATTACGTTACCAATAATCTGGTTAGCTCTAAGGGTACCGTTAATTGTACAATTTTCGGTAATTGTACAATTAGTGAAAGTGCCATTGTTGAAGTAACCATTTTCGGCTGCTACGGTTCCACGAACAGATACGTTTTGGAAGCTTGCATTGCCATCGCGGTTAATTCGCCAGCCAATTGTTCCACCACTTGAGTACCAAGTATCTGAAGCAATTTCACGAGCTATTTTAGCTGTCGTGATTTCTGCATCACCAATTTTGGCATTAGTAATAGCTGCGTCCTGAATTTTTGCATTATTGATAGAAGCATTAGCAATTTTGGCATTGGTGATTGCCGCATCATTAATTTTAGCTGTACCAATAGATGCATCTCTAATCATCGCGGTATCTAGATAAACTAGATTATCCATTACTTGGAATGGAATTCTTGCTCTGCTAGGATCTGAACCAGTGGTAATACTGATTTTATCTGCATTGAATATGATTGCAGATGTTTTGGATGTACCTGAAGCCAGAAGACTAATACCTGCTATTACGCCATTAGCCGAAGCAGTGACCGCCCAAGAAGCATCAATTTTACCTGAGAGTCTGTCAACCTGAGCCTGAGACTGGGTACTGACTGCGGCAATATCATTACCAAGCTCTGCTTTAACCTGGCTAAGCTGAGTTGCAACAGCTTTGCGATCATCAGCTTGTGTCTTTTCAACTGAGGTGATTCTTGCATCAGTTTTACCAAACTTGCCATTGTAGTCAGACTGAACCTGAGTCACAGACTGAGCGATGGCACCTTCGGTTTCAGAGGTAATAGTGGTATGCAATGTTTTGATTGAAGCGTCCACCGTGTCACCGGTTTCAGTTGTAATCAACTTATGCATTGCCTCTACCTTGGTATCAGCATTGGAATCGGCAAGTTCTACTGCATTATCAATTGCTGAATCAAGCTTAGAAGGTAGATTTAGTAGGTCCTCAAGCTGCTGTTGATCCTGATCATTCCAGTCAATTTTAGACTTCATCTGGACATAGTAAGGCTGAGACCAGACCATATCATCTTGACCGAATACATCGTACCACCCGGCTTTAACATACCAATTACCATCATCAATCTTGAAGTTGAACAAGTAATAATCTGAGGTATTGAACACTTGGACGTTCTGTGTAAAGTTCTGGTCAGAAGCAACTTGAACGGCAGTACCTGCAAAGTCAGGTATAGTTTGGATTACCATATCATCCCAAGAGCAGAAGATAGAACCGAAACCACCTGAAGCACTAAAGCCTTGGATTGCAGGTGCTTGGTTATTTCGAACAACCAACTGTGTTGGTGCCGAACGGGTACCGTTATATCCAACAGCAACAATCGACATCCTAATCTGACGAGTAAGGCCTATATTGATGTTTTTCTCAAAAGTGAACACATAGCTAAGATCGCGAGTACGTTCAACAAGAGTTTTTCCATTGAGTCCAGTAACAGTAATTTCGTAGTACTGGAAAATTTCTTGGAAAGTACGTTGTTCACCAGACACTTGAACTTTCAACATAGATTGGTCATTCCATGCAAATCGGAATTCACGCTCTTGAGTTGTTGTAGCATTCTCAAGTGCATTAGTAAGAACCAGACCAGTCACTGATGGTAGTGTATAAGTTACTTCAGGCATTGAATTAAGAATCTCAACCCATTCTGAACGAGCAATTAGACCTAAAGCGCAAATACGAAAATCGTACTTCAAAGTTGCATCAAGATTATTGATGATATAGAACTTACCAGAAGTAGTACCTACAGCAACCCAATCAGAACTTCCTGAAACTTTATACTGGACGACAAATCCGTAACGGTTGTAATCATCATCTGCTAACCATGAAAGTTTAACATTGCGTCCACCTGCTGTGTCACCAATAGACTGAATCTCTAAATTGGTTGGAGCTTGAAGAACATTGAAATCAGGAATGTTTGACGCAGTATTATTTGGATTGAGAGCATAATCAAGGTCAGTATAAACTTCAGAGATATACTCAGTACACTGGATGTTAACCATACCAGCCGCACCTTTTTCCAATGAACGATCTATTTTGTTAACACGCCACAACTGATTTGAGATCATCAATTCAGGAATATTAACTCTGATTACATCCCAAACTTGGATTGTGTAAGCATCCACAGTGTTAAAACTTAATGACTTTGATAGTGTGGATTTATTACGTTCAATTGATGCTAAGAAATCCATCTGTTTCTTATTCTTAACAAAACGATACTCGATATCTTTGGAGATGATACGTTTATCTCTAGTGATAATCGGGTCATTTGTAATGTCAGAAGGATAACGAAGAATTTCTTCTGAATAATCAATTGCTGGATTTTGGTACTTAGCATTGATTGTATTAAAGTACTGTGCAGACTCACCAGTCTTTAAAGTTATTGAACTCGCAGAAATATTGTCTTCGTTGAATTCATACTGAACAACACCCGGACCATCAATACGGCAAGTAACTTGTCCGAAACTCTGGAAAATGAGTCCGCCAAATGCACCAGCTAGTTGTGTTAAGTTCTCTTTAAAAGTTGAGTTAGGGTCTAAAGAACCATTTGAAGTAAATGAGTTGCTCTTTGCATAGGCGGCAGCAACTTTGAAACTATCAAGATCAAGCTGCTCAAAAGGCACACCTAGGCCATAACGCTCATTGAGCATGTAATCAACCATCTGAGAGGGACCATTATCTGAAGCTCTACGAACACCATCGGTCAGATCGGTAATCATCAGACCAGACATGTCTACAGTACAGTTACTATTAGGCTGAAGGATATCAGCACCATTAGCTAGAACGTTGTTAGTTTTACGCATAACAACGCAAGCTGTAGCAACACCGTTACCTGTGGCGTTGTCAGGCCAACCTGTCTGAGCGTCCTTACCCATATACTTCTGAGCCAGAGTTAGAGTGCGACCAGTTGATTTACCAGTAGAAAACTCAACTTCTACGTAATCGCGATAAGCTGGCTTAATGTCGATTTTTGTAACAACACCATCTCTGTGTTCTTTACCGTCTACAAGGATTTTTTTGTTATCAAGGTATAAATTCTTGAAGCAGTCAATTTCACCTTCTGAGAATGCAAAAATCTGTACTAGATAGGTTGGGTCACTGATAGCAACAGCTTTGAAAACGTTGATTGAACCTGCACGCTGCTGTCCATATACAACAGGTAGTACTGTAGTTGGGTCTGTAGTTGTACCTAGTGAGCTCCCCGGGTCAGGTGAACTGAACTGAGGCAGGGCTTGGTTCATAGCTACAGAGGTCATTACAGCCGTAACAGCAGCAACAGCCACACCGATACCGATAGCGACGGCAATAGCAATACCAGCGGCATAAGCGGCTGCGGCAGCAGAAGCACCTGCAATGATTGCAGCAATAGCAATAACAGCCATAGTTTATTCCTTATTAAAGATGAAGTCGTAATCAATGTCAGCAACATCTTTAAGTACGTAGATGTTATTCTCTTCAATAAGTGCTTGATTGCCAAAAACTACGGTTGCTGAATAATAATCTCTTGTTTTTATTTTTCTTAGGGCTAGAAGAACTGAACCATGCTGAACTTCTTCGGCTGGAACGAAATATTTCAGTGCGGCTTCATACACTGAATTAAAACCAGTAAGTTTTTTGCAAATCTTCAAGCCTTGAGGGATGGTTGTATAATTATCTTGAAGCTTGGATTTAAAGTCTGTTTCTTTAACCAGATCTAGATAATCCGCAAAGAAAATATTGCAGTCATTCTTTCCGATTTGAAGTGGTTTATAAGCGTATTCATTAATAATATCTGAAAGATCAGCGTTAAATTTGTGCATACATATTCCTCATTTTATATGCTTATTTAATAACGCCAGAAAACACAAAAGGGAACCCGATTGAGGTTCCCTTAATTATATTGAAATAGATTATGCGCTAGGTGTAGCAACAACCAATTTTTCAACGACTGGTCCTTTATCAACTTCCAAAGTCATTTCAAGTTTAACTGAATCAGTTTCACCGCCAGTAATATTAGCCTTACTCAAGAAGCCGTTATAGACGATACCAACACCTGCTGATTTATCTGCATCAAACCAATAGACGAGTTTGAACTGACCACGTTTTCCAGATTCTGCAAGCTGTTTAAGGCTGTCATGAATTGAGCCCGGAATATAGTTTACAGAAATGTCAATTGAAGGTACTGAAGCACGACCAACGAGTTTACGTCCAAACTTATGGGTAAAGTTAGGAACGTTAATTACCTCGCGCTCGATACCTGAAGTTGGGAATGCTGCGGCTTCAGGAACTTCTTGAAACTTAACTGAGTCAATATCTTCATTAGTGATATCTGAATTGTAAAAGACGCTGACGTATGAGCCAGCAAAAACATCGTAATCTGCCATTTTTTGTTCCTTAAGGATTAATATACAAGTGTATTTATATTCCAAAATTACATCATGATTTTTAATTCCTCTTGAAGTTTAATGAGGTCTGACATAATATCCTCTTTTGTTCTCTGAGGTGGTTTGACTGTTGTTTCAGTAACAACGCCGTCTTCACTAAATTTAAATTTTCTGGATAGAAATTCTTCTTGAGTATCAACTAAAAAATAATCTAATTGATACACATCGAGTTCTTCATTAAGTAGCCCTACAAATGTAGGGTCACCTTTCCAGAACATTATAATGTCTCTAGTGCTTCGTAATACAACAATTATAGGTTTATCTTCTGCTAAAGAATTTCTGAATTGATACCAATCGTTTCCTTTATCATCGTTGTAATAAGCTCCACCATCGACATTTCCAATCCACTTAATTCCTGTCATTTTTTTAATGATTTTCATATAAATTCCTTAATATGCGCTATCAACCCAACCGCTTCCGCTTGGAAAGAATACCTGGATTCTTCCAGCAATAATCTGTATAGAGTTATTTTGTTGACCGCCTGCGCTGTTTAGTCCTACAACAAGCCAGCCTGCTGGTACTGTTCTTTGTCCGCCTGCATCACCCAAGTTACCTGCATTATACTGAGAACCTGTACGAACCCATTGGCAACGGTTTACCTGAGCGTCATTAGCCTTATTCCATGCGTCATTGGCACGGTTATATGCACCATCACCAGAGCCGCGAGGATAATAGTTATTGTTTACCCAGTTGGTAAGATAATCATTACCGAATACCGCCCCGTATACGTTACCATCATACGCAAGGAATGAATTGCCGCCATATGTGTAAACACGATTTCCGGCAATAATATCTCCTGTAGCTCTTAATGTACCACCACCGTCCATTCTAACTGAGCCAGTTTCTGCTGTGTTTCCAGAATCAACAAATCTGAAGTTAAACCCACCAGTACCCTGTCCTCGGTTTACTACAATAGAGCCTCTACCGTCGCCAGATTCATTCCATGAGATATGAGTACCCTGTCTATTGTGTAATGCGCCGGAAACTGTGGCTACATGAACAGGACCCATATTAATTAATGGAAGACCGCCGCCATCGAGATATGAAATGTTAGCACGGTTAATTTGGATATATCCATTAGCATTGTTGGTGAAGTTCATTTCAGAGTTATTAGCAGAGTTAATTATTCTAACGGTCTTAGTAATAACATCGTTACTTAAAACAGTCCCTGAAGAAGTAATAGAGCCGGAAGAAGTAATAGAACCAGCAGAAACTGTTAAATTTCCTGTTGAAATTGTCTGTCCACCGGATACACCGAGTCCAGCACCAACATAAACGTTGTGATTCATTGAAACTTTACCATCACTAGCACCAATAGTTAATGGTCTTAGATTGTTATAAGTTCCAGTAGCTGAATCAGAAATCATGAAATACCAGCCATTTCCATCAAATCTTTGGAATACTGATTTAGTTCCTGACATACGGAAGTTATTTCCGCCACCTGATGTGCTAATAATTTCACCTGTTACTGTGCCGCCAGTCAGTGGAAGGGCTCCTAAATTAGTTAAGGCACCTTCTTTAGTTTTAGCGCCTGTACCACCTTGAGAGACAGAAAGAGCAGTAGTAAGGCCATTAATCGATTTTAGATCGTAGTTATCACCTGACTCTGCTGCCTTAATATTCTGGCGGGATTTAATAACATCTTTAACGTCTGATAGATTGTTAGCAATGGCCAAACTTCCAGTATCTGTGCTAGTTAACATCAGATTTTCATTCAGTGGATGATTATTAACTGTTAGAGTTTTCTTAACGAAATTGGTATCAGTTTCAGTTTTGCTGTATACCCCAAGATTGTCGCGGGCTCCTTGCTCCGTTTTTGAACCAGTGCCACCAAACTCAACTGCAAGCGGATTTTTTAGACTAATACCTCCCGCTTTAATAGTACCTTCAACATCAATGTTACCAGTTACTGAACCATTAATACCGCCGATCTCAATTACTTCTGAACCATTATTAGTGTAGATGCGCTTATCTGCCATATTGATGGCGATTTCACCTTCCTGAATCACACTTGTTGTAGGGATTCGACCGGCAACCGATGTCCTTTTAAATTTTAACTCTTTCAATGAAGACATAATTTATTCCTTAATAAGTTATGTCGTATTTATTAAGGCCCGAAGGCCTTAAAAAGTTCCAAAGTCAATTGATGCATTTTCAGGAATAGCGCCAACATCGGCTGATGTTGGCTTGAAGTCTTGTGTATAAACTTTAGCATTCAACGCTTGATTTGAGTTTTTGCCATAACTTAAGCTGGCATTATTATCAAGACCAAAGAAATAAGTTGTTTCACCAAGCTTGTACCCAATGCTCAGATTTGAAGTTGCATTAGCACCAGTCCTTTGGATCATTAACGGTGTATGCTGAGTTCCACTAATATTAACTATGCTAAAAAGTGATGGGTCTTGAGAAGTAACAACAAGACTAGATGTACTGATATTAGGAACAGTTAGATCACCAGTCATCGTATCGCCAGCTTTATTGACTGCCCCTAGAACACTTGGAGTTGGCTTGTTATTTGGGCTATAGACACGAACAGAGCCTTCAAGTATCTGGCTTCCCGAGATATTACCGCTGCCGGTGACTGTGGTGGCGGTGACTGCCTGAAGCTTAGATGATCCAGTAATTTCAACAGAACCTGATACTTTGCCACCAGTCAAAGAAAGTGCACCAACATCATCTGAATTAGGCTGATTATTCTTTGAATATACTCGAACAGTACCATCGTAGACTTCTTGACCTGTAATACGCTTTGCTGAACTGATATTTTCAGAAGATTCAATAGTCTTAGTTACTAAGTTATCAATATTCCCATTAATATAAGTTGCGGTATTACCTGAAATAGTGATGATTTTTGCAGCCTGCGCATCAATTGATGCCGAAGTAACAGAACCAATATTCGCAGTTTTAGTCGTTAGAGAATCAATCTTACCTGTTAGTGTAGTGACAGATGCGAATACTGAATTTCCATCATTATCAATCAGTGCAGTTCGTGCGCCTTTTTTATTAACTTCTATAAGATTGAATTTAACTGGAGCTAAGAATTCACCCCCTTTAGTGGCTGATACTGCATCAACTTCAGCCGCTGTAGGTTTTTCTGACTCAGTGAACACCTTTATCCACGGTGAACGAACTACATTATCAGCACCTTGTAGTACCCTGTTACTGATACGAAGCATAGGTGCGCCAGTTGACGTAGCAATCATGTTCCAGCCAACACCAGATGGATGCTGAAGCACAATCTCAGAAGTATCAGAGCTAAATGGGTTAGAGCTGAGAGAGCCATCTACAGTTACCAAACGATTACCTTGGAAGCTATCAACATCTGATGGGCCGGGAATGTCTTCAGTACCTGCGCCTACACCAAAATCACCCTGACGAAGCTGCTCACCTACACGAACATAGCCTGTGAATAACTGACCTTCTGGCTCTAATGTATAGGTACGAGTAACAACAGTGTTAGCTGAACCTGAACGCTCTACCTTTTTTACATAAGCATCATAGATGGCATAGACACCGTTTTTAGCAATGTCTGAAGTAGGATCTACATCCATTGCATACAGTGTTCGGAAACGAAGGAGTTTCTTATTATGTAGCGCTTGATCAAGCTCATACTGAAACTTATCATCTTGAACTTCAAGCATCACAAGTTGCGTCTGATCGATAGTAATATCACCAGCTAGTTTTGAAGTTGAATCATCTCGGTAATCATCATATTTTTGAATTGCCTGAGAAATTCCAATGGCCGGGAATGAGCCCAAAAATTCGGTAGTGATATAGCCTGCATCAAAATAAGCTGGAACAGCATTTGATGTGTCTTCATTCAGGGATACTGTTACGTAAGCACCTGAGAAAATGTCCTTAGTTTGTCCGGCCATTTTAATTCCTTAGAAAAGATATTTCATTGTAAGTACTACCTGACCTTCCACATGACCGTCTGAAGCTGATAAGCCATAATTAGTAAATGAGTTGGAAGGATAAATTTCAGTTAGTTTGAACTTTGACAGCTTTGGGTGGGAAGCTGGGATTTTCATGATCTGATATATCAACTGATGAACACCCGATTCATTCAGTTTTGAGAAAATGTCAAAGGTGATGCTCAAATTAGCTACTAGTTTTGAAGAGTTCAGGCTTAACCGGGTATATTCCTCGGTCATTTCTGGCATCATTATTTGGACCTCTTCTAAAACACCTGTAGTAAATGGCTCTTCAATTAAGTTAGCATTAAGTTCTTCAACAAGAATATCAGCGAATGCTCTTTTAATTAGAACGCGTGGAAGTATATTACTCATACTTTGAAACCTTTCTTTTCAGTTTTGGTAACTCAATTCCTTGGAATTCTTCAGGTTCAAAAATCTGTTCTTTCGAAGTAATAGACAGATAACAATTAACTAGCCCTGAGTTATCATTATTGATATAAGCAATTTTGTAAGTCTCGCCATCTAGTTCAATGATATACCCCTGCTTAACATCATCTGAATTAGCAGTAACATAAAGTTCTTCAGTTACCTGTCCATTGTCAGAATTAGTCGTTCGTTCAGGGATTACAAAAACTTCTTTTGCATTGACTTTAGTTTTTAGTCCAAACCTCATTAAGAAATTTAGACGTTGCTTTTGGCTGAATTCAAACATAGTTTCTCCTTATGTTCTATTTAAAACCCTCTAATACTAAAAAAGGGAACCACTAGGGCTCCCTTTCTTTTATTGAACAACTAACGCCAGAGGGTTAATCATTACTTTCCCGCAGCGGTTGCCTTGTTGTACAGGAACAGACGGTCATCAGCTGTGACTTTCCAATCGATATCGCACCAAACACGAGGAACGATAGCGCCACGGTTACGGTAAGTAGTGTCGTCAAGATCAAGAGCCAGGCCGTCCCATTCAGCAACAGTAATTGCAGAGAAGTCACCAGCGATTGCAGAACCCGGAGTTACCAGACCTGAAGTGATAACATCATAACCACCGATCTTACCTGCATCGTCGATTACATAACCAGCAACAGCAGCATCACGCAGAGTAGAACGAAGTTCACCACCAAGTGCAGAAGCAACCAGATACTTGAAGCGGGCCATTTCAACACCATTACCTTCAGCTTCAGCAGCAGCAACAACGAACTCTTTGTAGGTCATACCCAGAGATTTAGCAGCCAGCTGAGAGATGATAGATGCAGGGGTGTTTGCATTACCGGTTTCTGAACCAAACATCAGAGCCTGAATTTTTGCACGGCTGTGTTTGATGATGTGATCAGAGATGTAAGCTTCCAGATTAGGAGTAGTTTCCAGAGCCTGACGGGTCAGTGGGTTACCACCAGTGAAAGTCTTAGGCATGAACTGGATGTTCTCGAAAGCAGATTCACCTTCTGGAGATTCACCGTTCTCAGCAACGAAGCCGAAAGCATCAACAGAGGATTTGGTCCATTTTGGCTGAGTGTATGGCTGAGTCAGACCAGTCTGGAAGTTAACACCCAGTTGACCAAGAACAGTCGGCTTCAGCAGCATTTCAACGAATGAGCCGTAATCAACAACTTCCTGTTGGATTGGAGCTACGGTTGGAACTGAGTTGATAGCACGTGAACCCTTAGCTAACGCACTTACTGGCAGATACATACGACCGTTAGAAGTACGACCAGCATTCAGACGCTTACGAGTCATTTCCTGGGTATATTCAGCAGCAGCACCTTTCAGAGGTTTGTCAGCCATTACAGAGCGCAGTGCTTCACCGAAGTTGAACTGGCTTTCGAGATTTTGTTTGTTATCTTTAGTCATTGTACGTACCACCGCTGGGGCCTTAGTAATTGAATTAGGTTTAATAGAACGTTTGAAATCAGCTACGGAAACACCTTTAGCGATTGCTTTGCGGATATCACCGCGTGGAACTTTATAGCGTTCACCGATTTCTTCGATTTCTTCGATTTCAGCTTCGCGTTTTTCTTCTTCTAGCTTCTGAACTTTTGCGGCTTCTTCAGCAGCGGCAGCAGATTTACCTTCAGCGTCATCTAGATCTTTATTTTCTTCATCATCTGCAAGTTCAGCTTTGATAGCGTCATCCTTTACTTGAGCAAGAATTTCATCACGACGTTTACGAGCATCTAATGGCAATTCTTCAATTTCTTCAATTGTCATATCAGACAGTGCTTCAGGAGACATCGCTTCAACTTGAGCAACGGTTAATTCACGTTTCATGTTTTTTCCTTCGGAGTTTAAATTAGGGGTGGCAGTTTTAGCTGCATCTTCAGTTATATTTAATAAGCGTCCCAAGCCAACTTTATCGTCCGCAGGAACAGTAACCCATGAGATTTCATAAGGAGCCCATTTGGTAACAAGCAAGTCATTACCTTGAAGTTCATATTCAACTAGGTCATATCCAAAACTAATCTTTGAAATTGTACCTTCGTCAACTTTCCCACGAACATCTTGAGCAAGTTGACCAAACTGGCTGAATTTAACTTTAGCTCGACCAACTTTGTCAGGGTCAATACGCACAGAGTCTTTAACAACAATCCCCAAGTGTTGGTCAAAATCATGATTGAACAGCAAAGCTGCACCGTTATTAATTCGAGTTAGATCAGCATTATCGGCGCTGTCATGAACAAGAATTTCATTGACCGTAATTGGTTGTCCGTAATTATCAATAATCTGACGTTGAACAGGAGTTTCAGAACTAAAGGCGATTTCATATACACCGTCTTTAGATACTTGAACGTCCTGCACGGAAAAATCACGCTTTAGTTTAAGCATTGCAGTACCTTATTCGTCTTGCTTGAATTTCTCCGAAGCAGCAACAATTTCTGTTAATTGAATCTGTTCGCCTCGAATACCAAAGTTTTCGGCAACTTGGGCGAGCGCAATTGAATATTGTTCTGCCAGTTTTTTATATCTTTCAGAGTCTTCAAGCGCATCGAACAGTCTAGATTTGAGAACAATTAATTGATCTGATTCAGTAGAATTTTGAAGCATTGTTATTTTCCTTTAAAAGAGGAACCGAAGTTCCTCAATGTTTTCTTATATACCTATATTTATTACGCATTTTCGTTAGCTGTGGCAGATGCTTCAGCAGGGGCTTTAGCAACTTCGAGTTGATGCGCCATTTTAGGGACATAGAAATCTTTCTCAGATTGAATCTGAGCGAATACAGTTTCAGGTTCTTGTCCGAACTCCAGAATGGTGTCGGAACGAGGTTTAAGACCGTTGTCGATTTTAAGAATCTCAGTTTCAGTATCTTTCTTAGGATCAATTGAGTCCCACTTAGGATATGACCACTGCGTATTGCGTAAAACAGAACCAATTGCCGTCATTGGAATATCAATTTCACCACTAAGAATTGCATTCTGTAACCAACGTTCAAACAAACGTTCAAGAACTTTTTCTTGCATGGTTCGCTGAATATTCTTAAACATCACTCGTTGAGCTTGGTCACCAAAGCGAGCAGAACTGTAGTTGATGTTAGAAGTATCACCTCGATAACCTTGCATGAAGAAGCCATAACCCATTGAGATTTGCTCTTCAAGACGATTAGTAAAGTTATAATAGTCATCGCCCCCTTGAGTTGAAGTGAACTGTTTGATGTCCATGCCTGGCGGGAGTTGCTGAATAATACCGGCTTCAAGAGTCTGTACAACGTCTTGTGGAATTTCATCTTCAGATTCCATTGCCATGATATCAATCTGTTCTTGTGAGTCTTTATCTTGAGTAATAAAGCCCATTGATGAAGCGGCAGCCTTTTTCTGTACCAATGTATAGTTGGTAAAACCATCATATTGGATAAGAGTATTGATAATTGCTGAGGATTCAGGTATTCCGCGTTGCTGACCAATAAAATATTCACGGTAATAATGGATAATATCATCAGCATCGACACCCTCTGTCAGACCATTAAAATTCTGAGTCAACGGGTCAATTTTACGAATCCAATAACGAACAGGCTCCATTGTGTCATTAGAGTACTCGATACCCATATAACAGAAAGTTTCTTCATTTTGGAACTGGTGATTGATGTCAATACGGGTTGCATCGAGAACTTCAACACGAATACCATCAGTGCGATCATGAATACGAACCAGTGATTCACCATCAATGAAACGACCACGCTCAAGAACTTCTTGAAACTCACGCCAAGAGAATTTTCGATTCAGTGAGAACTTGCGACTACGCCATGCCCAGTCTTCGAATGATTCTTTAATTTTCTTATTCAGAGCGATATTAGGACGACCATTAGAATCTAACAGACGAGGTTGTGGACAGATACCATCAGTACCAACAATGTTATCTGACTGATACTGTGCAGCTCGTTTACCATGTGGTGTACGAACAGCTAAAGTACGAGAATTACGCTGAAGATTCTGTAAGTGAGACCTAATAAAGATATTCACATTACCTTGGATTACTGACTCCTGAAAATCGGCAGTCAATCGATTGATATCTGAACCACCTGCTGCGCCACGGATTACTTTTGTTTCGAAGCCTTCCCCTAATGAAAGATTGTCTAAAGATTTTGAACGACGAGCACGAGGCTTAGAGCGTTTTTTAGCTGGAGCAACTGGCTCAGCTTTAGCTCTTTTCAAGAAATTAAAATTCATGATGTTGGACCTCGAAATCTAAATTTAATTGTTTTAATTGGACCTTTACCATTACGTGCATCTTCAGCTTGAACAACAGCACTTAGTGCAGATAGAAGTTTTTTACGAGCAGCCATTAATGAATCTAGAGTTTCATAAACAAATGACTTGCCATTAATGGACATCTGCTGAATGGCATCTTCATTGTTGGTCAGGCGATAAGAAATAACTGAATCTATATTCCTGATCTGTTCAATGATCTGTTCTTTATTACTTTTTGCGGCGATTGGAGAGACGATCTTAACAAGCTGAGTTGATACAAAGGCACCGCCTAAAAAAATCACCAGTGAGTAAATGCCTTCTGAAAATTCAGAAGTTGGAATTTCAACATTCGACGGAGCTGATGGGTTTTTATAAAGTTCAGTCTGACGATTTGCCAGAGTAACCGATGCACCTTGCTCATTTTGAACAAGTAAGGTCTCCCCAATAAAAATCTGCTTATCCATATGGACCTCATTTTATTGGGTATAACCTTATTTATTACTCGTTACAACCAGCCTCTTTTTTGAGGTGGTCTTTGTGGTCTTCGCGCTTTAGGACGCACAGGATTCACTCTGTGAGCCTCTTGGACTTCAGATGATATAACTATTAGCTGTTCTTCTGCGTCTTCCTGGATTGATTCTGGCTCATCCTTAATGAGTTGTTTAGCCATCAGCTTGCGCCATTCATGCCATTTGATTTTTTCGATTACTTGAAGACGAGCACAATATCCATAGTTCAGACAGTCTAGGGCTTCATTTCGAACACCACCTTGTTTGATTACCCAGCGAGTACCATTACCTGAGCGTTTAAGTTCTTCAGACATTAGCTGTTCAAAATAATCATCAGGAATACCGTTCTCAGTAATTTCAACTCTTACTGGAACATGGATGCCGTCTTTAATATTCTGATTAAGCATTGTACGAACTAAAGTTTTACCTGAGTTAACACCGATGTTATAGAGTTCATAACCTGATACGCGGCTTAGTTTAGTTGGTACATAGGGAGCATCGAACTGTGATGAACCTTTAATCGCATGAAGATTCGCCCATTGAGAGCAGAATCGGTAGATCGTTTTCGTAGCCATGCCGTTACCGGAGTCGATGTTAGCCCATGCCATTGGCACTACACGATCAGTAGGAGTTGAGAATCTTGTTTTCAGGAATGCCAACATCTCTCTATAGACAGGTGACTCAATAACTTCAGCATTCATTGTCATCAGCGAACGATGATCAAGGATGTACACGGACTTTTCGGTATGACCAAGAAGTGTTACTTCTAAGCGGTCTTTCTGTTGGTCAACGCCAGCAGTTAAGAACAATGTGTCTTCAGGGATGTTCTTAATGCTGATATCTGTCTGAAGTTTAACAAATTTAGATTGTTCAATTTCTTCATTCAGGTCATCGAATGGCAAACCAAGAACTGTATTGTAGAAAGTACTTAGGCTGAAACTCTGAAAGGCGGTTTTATAGTCTTCTACAACAGAACGAATAGAACTAAGTGGGCTATAGAGCCTTGAGATATGGAAACCAGCAACATCCGACTGAGGGTTTAGCTGAACCCATTTCCCTTTCTTAACTGCTCTTGCTCTATCACCATCTGAGAACCGATGCTTGCACTCAGGGCATTCGATGTAAGCAGAGTCAGGATTAGGTAGCCACTTGCCTTCCTGCTGAATCTTGTCGAACTTAACATTGTCCCAGACCAGTTCATGGTAGTGACCACATGCAGGGCAAGGTACATGATACTTACGCTTGTCTGATGCCTCGTACTGAGTATGGATAGCACCGTATTTTCCAGTTGGTGTAGAACTAATGAAGATACGGGCATCTTCACCAAAGGTTGTTGCACGTTGCTCAGCTATAAGGATTGGGTTACCTTCCTCAGTATCTGATTCAACAGCATCAACCTCATCAAGCAGAAGAAGAGGCAATGTTTTACCACGAAGATGACTAGGTGAGTTCAGAGACATGAAATACCAGAAACCGCCTGATTTTAACTGAATCTGAGAGTTGTTATTGACTGCGTTTCGGTCGTTCTTATCCGTAACAATCGCCTGCATCTCTGGTGATGAGTCGATAAGTGGTCTAATTTTTCCTGCTAACCACTGTGCTGTTTCTTTACCTGTTGACTGGAGTACACCTGCATTACCTGGGTCAGTAGCAGATTTGTAGAACAGGATTCCATTGAGTATCGATGTTTTTCCTATCTGCGCGGATGTTTCAAATACAATTTTCTTTTTCTTACCTTTTAAGGCATCAATCATTTCTTTCTGAAATTCAAACAGAGTCATCTTCTGACCAGCATAAGGACCATCAGGCCAAACTAAATTTTCTTCAACCCACTCAGAGGGAGTATATTCAGGAGGTGGAATAATGAATCTGTATGCTTGTTTGAAAATAGCGTTTATCTTTTTTAAGTCGTTCATATAACACCAAAGGGGGCTTAAGCCCCATTAATTAAAGTTCTGAAAAAAACTCACCATGCATCTGCTTCAAGGTTTTTTCTAACCACTCTTGAGCTTCTTCCAAAGTTCCAGTTGGAGAACGATAAGTTTCTTTGGCATAACGGAAACGAGCAAAATAACCGGCTGAGTTCTTATTGATACGGCGAGGAAGACCTGATTGACGATTGATAGTGCGACGAGAGTTAGCAGCATTCTCAATTTTTGTCGCTAGGCGAAGATTCTTAGGTTTGTTTTCGCGAGTTCTAATATGGTCTACAACATATCCTTCTGGAATCACTTTCTGATTTTGAATCATCCAGATTAGGCGATGCGTATAGACGAATAAGTTTTTACCATTAAATTTGCCGGGTATACGTACTTGCCAATAACCAGTTTTGTTATTAAAACTACCAGCCATATTTTTAAGACCTTCTTTGCGATGGCCTTTAACGTGATTGCTTGGATTCTTCCATGCAAGACCAGAAGAAAACTCCGGGTTAATTTCAAACAGATTAGCGATTTCAAGTGTGATGTTATTTGAGTTCATTAGAATTCCTGCGATTGTTTGTATACAAATATTTATTACGCAGGAATTCCGCTTTATAGGATTTGTGATAGCAGGGGGCCAGTGCAGCTTTTTATTTCATTTTGCATTCATACTAATGGGTGCTTAATTCATTGCTTTTGAGGTTTATTGTCTTAAACATGTGATTTGATGTATTCTGTAAAAAAAGGAGGAGTGTATGCAAAAAGATACAACCACGTTTTATTTCGACAAGTTAGATTTTGATGTGGTTATTGAACCTCACAAATTTTATGTAAAGCAGGCAAACGAGAGATTATTAAGTCAGTTCAATGACATTGATAAAGAAGCTGAATTCGTAGAAAAGCAGCGGCTAGAATATCTTGGTAAGCACTTCAATCCTGATTGGGATGATGAAGGAGATGCCTATGAAGATGCCTATCAGGAAGGCGTGTCTCACTACCTTGCTGTTCATGAGATGTACAACACAGTAACGCTAGCCTTAACAGCTGGCATGTTTCATCAGTTCGATAAGCAGCTACGTGAAAAGACCATTCGGGAACTATCCTCGTGGAATGCTAACCGGGATATCGAAGGGATGGTTTGGAACCTAGGGTTTCCATCTCTGATAAGGTTGCTTGATTGGGTAGGATTAGAATTAAAAAACAAAGCTTTCACAGATATGATTGATACTTGCCGATTAGTCGTAAACGTTTACAAGCATGGTAGTGGTGATGCCCATAACGAACTAGTTGCTAAACATCCTGAGTACTACCCTCATTACATGTCTGATGAGTACAAATGGTTTGATAGCCGATACGATCAGCTAAAAGTGTCTCCTGAGCAGTTCAACGAGTTTGCAGAAGCTATCAGTGAGTTCTGGAGTACTTTACCGGCACCATGTTATTACTCACAGCTACAAGGTAAAAACGACTTGCTGACAGAGTATATGAGAAGCTGGGACAACACTGTTCAGCGTCGAGCAAAGAAGAAATGAGCTCACCAGAACTCACCAGATGCACTACAGGACTAACAGGACAGAAGGTATAGGGTTAATCAACTTGAGCCAGAAAGGTGCCTAGAATGAATCAGAAGGGCATGGAGGTGCTGTTAGGTACAAGCAGGAATGATAGGTACAAGGTTTAAGGATAAGTACAGGATTTCAAGTAAGTTATTAGTTATCCCTTATATAGAGATATAGAATTACTAAAGTAATAAAAATGATACCTGGCCCGAAGGGCCAGAATATTAGTTGTTACTGTATGGTTGAAGGTAGTTACTAGTTGATTCTAGAATCTCTCTGGTTAACTCTGGTAGTTACTAGTAGGAAAGATGATTGGTTCTATTAGTTACTGGTTAGAAGCTCTCTGGTTGTTACTGGTTGGGTCTAGAAGCTACTAGTTTGAACTAACAAGTTGTGTAACTCCCTGAGCCTGCGAAGGGATAGTCTTTGTTACTAGTCGTTCTAATTACCACGAAGTGGTTTATTGATATTCCGATACGTAAAGGCTATCGCGTCGTGCCTCCGCGAGTTTCACATTCTTTCTTGTGAAGCTTGTAGGAGGTGGCTACCTGAATATCAAACTTGTTTGGTAATGAAGGTGTCAACCGAAGACTTTACATCTAATTAAACACCTCCGAAGCATTGGTGCCAAAGACTTTGGAAACGAATGAGTATTATTTTTATCCGAATGAGTATTATTTCGGGTTCAATTGTGTGTATGGGATCATCGAATAACTATCAAATTTGCATTAGAAATCCTGTGTTATAAATATCTATGTGGCTGGTTACCACGATTGAGTTTTGTAAAGGTTGAAGATTGAAATGCGTGTAATTCAAGAGTTCTTTTGGTTGAGAGCTCTTTATACTGCATGTGTGAGTGTAGTAACCTTAAAGGCGAGTTTGTAATTCAAAGTCTCTTAGTCATGTGGGAGACTTTTATAGTATGAACTCTGACTATCCAATCATCCGAAGTGACTGTTCAATCACTTTATTAATTCTTCTGAAAAAATGTTTATTCATCTATTGTGACTGTTCATTCGAAAAACTCGGAAAAAGCTTCGGGAAGGTATTATAAGCAATGCAAAAATGCCTCGAATAGTTATTCTCCATGAGTCTTTTCTTATAGTGAATAAAAGTGAATAGAACATCATTACGCCATCTAATTAAGTCTCCAGAAACGTATTATAAATATCATTATACAAGAACAAAACAATGAGTCATCAAGTTCTGCAGTAATTTGCTTTAAGAATTTTATGATATTATTTTTATATCGATTGATAAAACTATTTTCAATAAAGGAAACAAAAATGAAAGCTATCGAAAAACCATCTCTGTCAGCTATTGAAGAATACGCACTTGAATTTTTCTCTATTCCAGTTGCAGAACAAAATGATTGGGCAAATGAAAAATTCGGTTGTTCAGCTATTACCTTTCGTCGTTGGTGTAATGCCTGCGGAGTTAAGGTCAAACTTGTAGGACGTACTGTTACTTTAATCAAATAAGGAAATCACCATGAGAATCACCCTGTACAATAACTCAAAATCAAATAAACCAAACGCTGTTATTTTTCATGTTCAAGGTACGACCAAAGTCACTAAACAAGAAATTAAAATCCAGTCTGATAGTTTGAAAGGGCTAGTTAAACAATGTAGCTCTAAATCAGGTGATGAAACTTTTGTTCTTCGTCGTTTCCTGAATAAGTCATGTGAAGACCAAGGTAAAGGTTTTTATATTGCTGGTAAACTGGAAGCTGGTAATAACTTCATGGTTCATGTTAATGATTCATGGACTATTGCTACTGTCGTTCAGCGTGAAGGCCGCTCATACTCGACCAAAAAATATGAAATGGTTATTGCTGACAAAGAAGGAAAAATGGGAGTTGTATACAACATCTATTCAAAAACCGAGCTTTTTAATAACGAAACTGGTTCGGAAGTTGTTGCAGAAGATATTCAGACTTTAATGGAAGTGATCCGTATCAAAGACCGTCAGATTGAAAAACTTTCTAAAGTTAACTCACTCAATGAGTCTCTTGGTCAGGCTGTTCTGGAAATTGCTAAATCTAACACTCCTGAAGAAGCTAAAGCTAAAGCTGAAAGTGTTGTTCAAGTTTTTTCCGATGAATTGGCTGGTCTGAAACCTGTTAAGAACGAAATCTTTAATGGTATTAGTTCTCGTGTTGAGCGTAACTCTAAGAAAAATCACCATCTTGTTGAACTTGATAATTTTGAATTTAACTAACTCACCGCCCGGTTTTCCGGGCTCAGGAACTCTAATGAACTTTATTAAACATCTAATTCTCTCTATCGTTTGGTTTGCTACTTCAGTTATCTTTTGTATGGGTGTTGTCGGATGGATAGTTCTACAGCCTCTAATGCTTCTAGGTAATCTGCTTTCTGGCTTGAAAATCCCGTGTAATAAATACAACTAAGAAAAATACAGGAGCAACAAATGAGCTACCACGAAGCAATGAACGCACTTTACAGTCTATTTGCGCAAAAGAAAATTAGTCGTAAAGAATATGAAACTCGCCTAGCTGTTCTGGATGCTGTCAATGAAACTCTAGGAGTTAAGGATGAGTAAGTTTGTTGAAATGACAATGGAAGAGTTTTTAAAGAAAGATAACTTTGACGAATTTGCTGATAGTTTTAGACAACAAAAAATCACTCAAGAATTCATGGATATTGTTAAACTACAGAAAAAAGACATCAGACACTATGTTTGCCTAAAATATCTGATTGACCGTAAAATTGAAAAACTAACAAGAAGGAATTAGGTCTGTGATTTTTATCGTGCCTACTTTAGATGAAAAAATTAAAGAGCTTATTAATAAAAATGAGGAGACTTCCGATGCCAATGTTTGATTATCAATGCCAATGTGGAAGAGAATTTGAAGCTTTGAAGAAGTACTCTGAAAGTCAGACTGCAAGTTGTCCTAGTTGTGAAAGAGAAGCCTCAAAGATTCTTTCAGCGCCCGCGGGAATTTGTGGCGGTTTCTATGATACTTCAGTAAGAGTCAACAGACAGAAACAGACTTTCAGTTCATCAGTTCGTTAATCAGGCAATTCATTGGAGTCTTCGGACTCCGCCTGAAGTTCTTCCTCGGGAATATCAAGACCCTCTATTAACAGATCTCCAATTTCATGCAGATTGTCATTCAGGATCTCTCTTAATTTCTGTTTTATTTCTTGCACTGAACCTGCTGATTCTAGAATATCCACAGCATAACGAGATGGAATAAGGCGGATTGAGTCTTTAAATTTCTGGCAGTACTCGTTGAGAACTTGTTGAACTAGATCAGCACGAATTAACTCACGCGATTTTTCTTGAGCAGCATACTGTGCCAAGTCAGCTTTAGCTTTCTGTTCCCGTAATTTTTCGAGATCCATTTCTTCTTTTACAGAAGTATTTCGGAGTGGAGTAATTTTGTTATCGATAATCCAGTGAGTTCCTTCAATTTCTGGAATTCCATTAGGATTGTCAGAGTATGGTAATCCCTCTGCTTTCCAGCCTTTGATAGCATTCAATGTGTAACCGTATCGACGAGCCATTTCAGCCATCGATATATAAGATTTTCTAGCCATAATTTTTATTCCTGTTAATAACTTATAGTAGCGGAATATTATTCCTGATATTCCTATTTATTCCACGCTGGTTGAATTGCATTGAATTTAAAATTCCTCATGTGTACTAAACGCTGAGGCATCGAAACATCTCGTGATTCTGGAAGCCCCAAAGTAACTGTGAGTTTCCCAGAGGCATTCTGAGACACTCTGGTGAATTGGATGAATTATCAATCATTAATTCAACTGAAGATCTCAGATTAATTCTGGTGAAACTTCTGCTTCAAAGCTGTCATCAACGTGACTTTATGCTACTAAGCCGATAGAAATAAATCACTTCCAATATTGTACGCTTCAAAATTTTCAATTTAGAATCTCACAAAAAAACTTATAAGGACTCAATATGAAATCACACACTCGTAAAAAAATATTCCGCCTCATGTTCAGCGCATCAGTTGTTCTTGGTATCTGGGCTATTGTTGCCAATATCTATCCAACTAACTACACCTGTGAACAGACAGTTACTTATCAATCATCACCTGGTTCTGAGATGGTTGACACTAGATCAGTAGACGTAAAAGATTTTAATGGCTATATGTTTGCTGTAAAAACTCAAAAGGCGGGATGGTTCTATAGTCCTATTCTTTATAATTCAGATGTTAAGTTGGATAACCTCAGCTTTAAGACAGATGCATATGATGCTAACCGCACTTATTACTTTCGTGGACAGTCTGAATCTGGTGTTAGTCGTTTTCTTATTAGCTCTCGTATTCAGAAGACCGAAACAATCATTGCTCGTTGTGAGAAGCGCCAATAAAAAGGTAACTTCAATCAGGTT
Organism: Pantoea sp. MBLJ3; assembly: GCF_000816655.1. Taxonomy (NCBI): domain Bacteria; kingdom Pseudomonadati; phylum Pseudomonadota; class Gammaproteobacteria; order Enterobacterales; family Erwiniaceae; genus Pantoea; species Pantoea sp. MBLJ3. The sequence continues at coordinate 22,555 of NZ_JSUT01000012.1, read as the reverse complement.
TAGGGATAGGACATAAAGTGTATAATTGCGAGATTATGGCGGGTATATGTGTGCTATCAAAACTGATAACTTAGACTGGTTTTATTCACCTCTACTTTTTAAGGCAGGCTTTAATATAGCTACTTTCTTCTGAAGTAACTTTAGTTAAAGATGCCAAGATTTCTAATCGATTCCAATCTTTAAAATACTTCTAATATAATTTCCTGCCATCTAAAAATTAAAGGGCTCTAATTGAGCCCTTTTTATTATGCTAAATCTTCGATTTTCCCATTAACATACTTGTGCAGGAAATCTGCTAAACCCTCTGAATCTTTTTCTTTATCACATTGACTAATAATCAAGTTTGCAAATCTTTTAATATCTGCATCCTTTCTGATATATCCAACCTGATCATTATCAAAATAGATATTCATCAACTTCATAATCTGATTCTGATTGAACGTTTTAAAGTTATTCAACTTTTCAATCACACGGTGTGTAGTCGCGAAGTTAGGTGATTCTTCAAGTTCTTTGATTGTCAGATTAACTTCCATCTCGGCAAGATTAGTTGCTTCAGGGAAGTGAGTTTTTATGAACTCTGACAATCGAGCATACATATGAGGCTCAGAGTTTTTCTTACTCTTCCATTCATGCTTCATATACTCATTCATCGAGTCTTTAATGAATGCACTCTTGTAATCTGAGTCTTCAGTGATGATATACAGGTCTTCACCATCAGGAATGGCGCTAAGTAAACATTCCCAGTTGACTGCATCACCATATGATTTGTTCTTTCCTGGTGGATTGCCTAGGTCATATCTACGCTGACCACGTTCGATCATTTCTTCATCAGCTGTGATTTTTGAAGCAGCAGCAAAGATTTTTTTAATGACAATGTCAGCTGCTAATGTTTCTGTAGCAAATTGTTCTTGAACGTCTTTAAGGATAGTGTTTTTAATTCTGTTAGCTTCATTCACATGTTCGCTGAAACTTTTCAACTCTTCGTGTTCTCTAAAGATATGAGGAAGAGACGGTCTGTAATCTTTCTCAATATCCTTAGTATGCTCTGCAACAACTTTAGCTCTGTTTCTCCAGAACTCATTGATAATCTGCTCTGGGAGCCATAATATCAAACGTTGATTACTGTGCAGAGCAAAGACTTTTTCTAGCTCATCTAACTTGTCCTTTCCCATACGGTAGAAGTCTAAGAGTAGATTGGTATCGATGAAGACGTTCATAAGATTTCCTTTCCTTTTTTCGAAAATCTCACTATATCAGATAAATCCTATCATAGTAAATGACAAGTTAAACAATTGATTATAAAGAACAAAATTGATAATTATTTTTTAGTCTTCCATATAGACTCTGAGTTCCACTTACCAATCCTTGAGAAAAATACATCATTTTCACTCCCTGGATATGAGCGGTGTACACCATCTGAAGCGTGATTTCGTGCTTTCTTTTCAAGTACTTCATAGATAGAGTTCATCTTCGCTTCAGTTGTGTTAGTGGATTCATTATCTTTGAGTTCCAGGTTAACAGTCAGGGAATCAACTGTACCCGAGAAGACATTGAATGACTGTTCAATTTGACCAGAGTTCGGATTGCAGAATGCTAGTTCAATCTTAACGGCGGATTTATCAAACTGCTTAGACTGAACAAGCTGAATATAATCTGTTCTAACATTGGCGAGTTTAACAGTCATTCCGACATTATTAATCTCTTTGTCATCAGAAATTGTTGAGATATCAACAAAGTCACCAGTTGCGAGATAATTTAAACCATTATAAGTGATATCATACCAAGCATCTGTAATATTGAGCTGATTGCCATTAGGCATCTTTATATTGACAAGGTGAAATAATGTGCCCGTTGAAAACAGTTGAGAAAGATTAAGCTGCTTAACAGAAGTTGCGTTGAACTCATTATATGCCTGTATAAACTCTGGAGATGTGCAAAGTGCATTAAATCTCTGTTTAATTGTATCTATTTGCGCCATTTACTTTTCCTTAAATGTACTCTGTAGCTGTAAATTTCATTTTGTTCAAAGAATTAATAGACCATTCAATTTTGTCATTCGTCATAACAAAAGTACCTTGAGGGGAACGATAGTTGATTATCTCGCCTGCTTGAACAGTTGCCCTCAAAGAAGGAAACAGAGAGCATTGCCCACCTGATTGAACGTCTTTCTGGACTGTGTAAAGTTTAGAGTGGTTAGCAAACTTTATAACAGTACCTGCTTCTAAAGTTCCGGTGAAAGTTCCAAGTGTTAACAGCCGAGCTCCGGGTTGTGCAGTTATGCCAGATTGAAGGGTTCCATTTGCTGTACCCTGATATTCACTGAACCAGCTTAGAGGAAACGAAAAAGGCTGTCCGTATTGATGCTCAGCAACAAACTTTTTTACCACCGACATATCGTTCATTTGATAATTAGCAGTGAATTCAAGTTCAAAGAATTGAATTCCTGTGTATCTCTTCTGATATTTACCCGACATTGCTTTATTAGCAAAGAAAGGTGCGTTAGAAGTCACACTTACATCTGAAATTTTTACGGAAGTATTGTCTAACATAGCCATAATTGGGCCTCCTATTAATAGCTGTATTTAATATCAACAAATTGAACGTAAATACTCTTTTAACTAAGAGGTGTTTATGAACTTATATCAGATGTTAAGTTACGATGAAGGTGAGAAACTGGAGCTCTATAAAGATTCGGAAGGTTTTTGGACTATAGGAATAGGAAGGCTGATTACAAAGAATCCATCTTATCAAGAAGCTCTAAGGATTCTTTCAAGTTACACAGGTGAAATGACAGGAAGAATTACACAGGTGCAGTCAGAGAAATTCCTCACTGAGGACATCCTGAGAGCAACCAAGAGCATTGAACGCTCTGTACTTAATGAGACATACAACCAGCTGAATGAGGCTCGCAGGATGGCTCTGGTTAACATGGTCTTTCAGCTTGGTTTAAGTGGGGTACTTGGTTTCAAGAAAATGATTCAGCATCTCCAGCTAGGAAACTGGTCGGCAGCGTCGGCAGAGGCACTTGATAGCAAGTGGGCTCGCCAAACTCCTAACAGAGCTAGACGAGTAACCACAGTTATCAAAACAGGTAGTCTTGGTGTTTACTGTTAATAGTTAAACATCACATTAAAGACGTTAGGATATTCAGATTCTTTCCTTTCAAAACTGATGTGTTCGTATTTTGTACATACGTCAGAGTTTATGTAATCTTGAACGACTTCTTTAGTTAATGACTTTTCAAATAATTCCCTTGGAGCCATTGATACATCAAATGGACCAGAGGTGCGAATAAATGCATTTCCCGGAACATAGAAATCAAACTGATGAAGTTGTTCAAGAGTTACTTTCATTTCAACGATATTATTAATCCAAGCCTCATAGGAGTTTGGATCTACATTGTTGGGTGAATTAAATGTTGATTCACCAAAAAAGTTGTTGTTATCAAAGACGTCATCAGCCTTGTCTTTTGATGCTTCGACGTTTTTCATATGTGCGTCCATAATCTCTTTAGAAATCATATCAAGCTTCCTTCATTGTTTTTAGTAAATTCTTCATCTGCTCAGTATCTGATTTGAACAGAACTTCACCCGACTTTATCAAGAAATTCTGCGAATGACCATCTGTTTTTAAAACCTTAATTCTCAGGTTTTTCCCAGTAGTATCTAATTGATGAACTTCTATTTTTCTGACTATTCTTTTCAAGTGCATGTTGTATTCTTGCGCATCATTTATTGAGCTTAGACTTTCAACATCATTTTGCGATACATCTGGAGAATCTGTCGTCTTAAGAAGTAGATTAAGTTCTTCTTCTAATTTCTGTATTGTCTTAAGAACGCTTAATGGCGGATTATCCATCTCTAGCAGCATCAAATTGAGCTTTTCGATTTTCTGCTCTTTAAGTTTGATTTCTTCTAAGTTCAAATTTTTCTTTGTGGTCTGTTTAATAGTCAATTTATCCATCAATGAAGTCAGCAATGGGACTAAGTCTCTAATTCTCTTTTTGTTTGGACATCTACCTTCTGTTGATGCAGAACAGAAGTGGTATTCGTATTCATGAGGTTTGTCTTTATAGACCATTACCTTTTTACTGAAATTCATTCCATGACCACAAGAGCACTTTAGAATTCCACTAAAAGGATTAGCTTTAGAGGGTTTTCCCTTATTAGCTTTTGAAGAATCTGATTGAAGTTGTAGATAGGTTTCATAGTTAGTTATTGCTGGATAATGGTCTTTAATCAGAATATCAGGTACAGCTTTACCTTCTATGATTTGATGAGTCTGATAGGCTCCATACAAGGTTGGGCTTCTTAATGCTACCTTCACGGTCATATGATTCCACTGTTTGCCCGATGGTGATGGAATCTGTTGTTCATTAAGAACCGTAGCTATTTTTCTTGGTCCATTTCCTGCAAGCCTAAGTTTGACAATTTCTTTGATAATTGATTTTTTATCATTAAGCACAAACTTATTGTTCGACTCAGACCAATCAATCCAGAACATTGTATGGCCTCTGATTTTCTTACCCTGTTGAGCCTTCTCCCTTATGATGGCTTTAGCTGCTTTTATCAACTTCGATTTTCTCAAAGACTCTTTGTGCGCCAAATCCGCAGCAAGTGCTACCAAGATTACTGAGCTTAAGTCATTGAGGGAATTCTTGTTCAGAATCTGACCTGCTAGTGTTTTGGCATCCTCACCAACAAAGGCCACTTTGATGTCATGCAGAAGTATTGATTTGAGAACATCTTGAGTATGCGATATGCCTTTACGTGAAAGTCTGTCGATAGCTTCAATCAGTATGTAGCTTCCTGAAGGTATAACTCCCGATTGTATGGCCTCAAGCATCTGATCAAGTTCTGGTCGTTTTACGTTTTTGAAGCCTGAGATACCAAGGTCGTTATAGCCCTTTGAGGAAAGTTCAAGATTGTGTTGTTGACAGAACAACTTTGAAGCATTCAACTGTCTTTCAAGTGAAGTTCCTGTTGCTTGTGACTTCGTACTAAATCTGACATATGAGAATGCCTGAATCATGATAAAAATACCTTTTATAACAATAACATGTAGTTATACTTCGGTATTATATCATTTTTGTCATTTGGTAAACATATCACGGAAAATGTTCGCACCAAGAATCGCTTCGCCAGTGACCACACCACAATATTCACTGATGCTGTGGCCTTCCAGCGTCGGGGTTGTTGAAAATTTCATCGCATTCTCCTTGTTGAAATCAGGCTAAGGCTCTTTCGACTAAAAAGCACAGCTATACTCTATGCTAAAAAGGGCACCTTGCCAGAGAACCATAAGGAAATCGAGATGAGAAACAACGCGTTTGCGCTAATGATCCCGGCGGCCCTGCTGCTTAGCGCCTGTACCACCGTTGAGCCAGTCATTAAGGATAATGGCCCGCGAACCGCCCCCTGCATTGAAGGCGGTCCTGACCAGGTTGCCCAACAATTTTATGATCTGCGTGTTGAACAGCCCACGCAGGGTCTGCCTGACAGCAACACACTGGCAAAATATCGCCCTTACCTGAGTGATGCGCTTTACCACTCCCTGCAGGCGGCCAGCGGCAGCAATGCCGGCGCACAGTGGCGAAACGGTGATCTCTTCTCCAGCCTGTCACAGGGCCCGACAGCCGCCAGCGTTGCTGATGCATCTACTATTCCAAACCGTGATGCACGCAACATCCCGCTGCGGGTAAAACTGAGCCGCGACGGAAAGGAGTGGCAGGATGAAGTGCTGATGATTCATCAGGGCACTTGCTGGGTCGTTGACGACGTGCGCTACATGGCGAACCCTGTGCATGCCGAGGGTGGAAGCCTGAGCCAGATGCTTGAAAAGTCAAAAAAATAACCTGATATTTTAGCGCTATGAAAAGCGCAGCCACCTCAGGTGACTGCGCTTTTTTATTGCCGCAGCCTGCCCCACGGCATCGGGCTGGCGCCAGACACTGCATGATATTGTGCTAAGCTTTTGCTGTTTACCTGTTGTTTTACAAATTTTAACCCACCTTATTTGCATAACTATTCTGGTGACGTTAAAATCCGCGACACTAATAGCTATTCAAATCTGGCGCATGAGTATTCAACTAAACGCAATAAACTGCTTCTACGGTGCTCATCAGGCGCTGTTCGACATCAACCTTGAGTGTCCGCAAGGCGAAACCCTGGTACTGCTTGGCCCAAGCGGTGCGGGCAAGAGTTCGCTGCTGCGGGTTCTTAACCTGCTGGAGCAGCCTCGTTCAGGTCAGTTGCAGATTGCCGGCAATCAGTTCGACTTCACTCAGAAACCCTCTGACGCCGCGATTCGCGAACTGCGCCAGAACGTCGGTATGGTGTTCCAGCAATATAATCTCTGGCCGCATCTCACCGTGCTGCAGAATCTGATTGAAGCACCCTGCCGGGTGCTGGGCCTCAGCAAAAGTGAAGCGCGTGCCCGCGCCGACAAGCTGCTTGATCGTCTGCGCCTCACGCCTTACAGCGATCGCTTCCCGCTGCACCTCTCTGGTGGTCAGCAGCAGCGTGTGGCGATTGCCCGCGCCCTGATGATGGAACCGCAGGTGCTGCTGTTCGATGAGCCGACGGCCGCGCTGGACCCTGAAATTACCGCACAGATTGTCAGTATCATTCGCGAACTGGCGCAGACCCGCATTACCCAGGTGATTGTGACCCATGAAGTGGAAGTGGCACGTAAAACGGCCAGCCGCGTTGTTTACATGGAGAACGGTCGCATTGTGGAACAGGGCGACGCCAGCCGCTTTACACAGCCGCAAACCGACGCGTTTGCTCACTATCTTTCGCACTAAGTCAGGATGCTAAAAATGAAAAAAATGGTACTTGCTGCACTGCTTGCCGGTTTTAGCCTGAGCGCTACCGCGGCACAGACAATTCGTTTTGCGACCGAAGCCTCTTATCCTCCTTTTGAGTATGTGGATGCAGATAACAAGATTCAGGGCTTTGATGTCGATCTGGCTAACGCACTGTGTAAAGAGATCGACGCGACCTGCACCTTCACTAACCAGGCGTTCGACAGCCTGATCCCAAGCCTGAAATTCCGTCGCTTTGATGCGGTGATGGCGGGCATGGATATCACGCCGGATCGTGAAAAGCAGGTCCTGTTCACCAAGCCTTACTACGACAACTCGGCGCTGTTTGTGGCCCAGAAAGGTAAAGTCGCCAGTGTTGAAGCGCTGAAAGGCAAGCGCGTTGGCGTCCAGAATGGCACCACACATCAGAAATACCTGACGGATAAACACAGCGACATCACCATCGTTCCTTACGACAGCTATCAGAACGCGGTGCTGGATCTGAAAAATGGCCGCATTGATGCCGTATTTGGTGACACCGCCGTGGTTAACGAGTGGCTGAAGCAGAATGCTGCGCTGGCTGCCGTCGGCGATAAAGTTACAGATAAAGCCTACTTTGGTACTGGCCTGGGTATTGCGGTTCGCACCGGTAACACCGAGCTGCAGACCAAATTCAATGGCGCGCTGGATAAAATCAAAGCGGATGGTACCTACAAGACCATCTACAGCAAATGGTTCCAGCAGTAATCTCCGATGAATGAAATGATGACCCTCGCAAGCGCCGCCGGGATGACCGTCGGCCTTGCTGTTTGTGCTCTCATCGCTGGCCTGGTGCTGGCGATGATTTTCGCTGGCTGGGAGTCACTGCGCCTGAGACCACTGGCGTGGATTGGCACCGGCCTGGTGACGCTGATCCGTGGCCTGCCGGAAATTCTGGTGGTACTGTTTATCTATTTTGGCGCATCACAGCTGCTGCTCACTCTCTCTGATGGTTTCACGCTGAACTTCGGACTGTTTACGCTGCCGGTTCAGATGCAGATTGAGAACTTTGATGTCAGTCCTTTCCTGTGTGGTGTGATTTCGCTGGCGATGCTCTATGCCGCCTACGCCTCACAGACGCTGCGCGGCGCACTTAAAGCGGTGCCTGTCGGTCAGTGGGAATCGGGACAGGCGCTGGGCATGAAAAAATCGGCCATATTTTTGCGGCTGATTATGCCCCAGATGTGGCGTCACGCCCTGCCCGGTCTGGGCAATCAGTGGCTGGTGCTGCTAAAAGATACCGCACTGGTCTCGCTGATCAGCGTCAACGATCTGATGCTGCAAACCAAAAGTATTGCCACCCGAACGCAGGAGCCCTTTACCTGGTTCCTGGTGGCGGCCGCGATCTACCTGGTGATTACGCTGTTCAGCCAGGCGGTGTTACGCCGCATTGAACTGCGCACGACCCGCTTTGAACGGGGGAACAGCTGATGCTGGCCTATCTGCCTGAACTTCTGAAAGGGCTGCATACCAGCCTGACGCTGACGGCGGCCTCGCTGGTGGTGGCGCTGCTGCTTGCACTGATCTTCACCGTGGTGCTGTCGCTGAAAACGCCGGTGTTTAATCCGCTGGTGAAGGGCTTTATCACACTGTTTACCGGCACGCCGCTGCTGGTACAGATCTTCCTGATCTACTACGGTCCGGGACAGTTTCCGTCGATCCAGCAGATCCCCTGGCTGTGGCATCTCCTGTCGCAGCCGTGGCTGTGCGCGATGCTGGCGCTGTCGCTGAACAGCGCGGCTTACACCACGCAACTGTTTTACGGTGCGGTCCGGGCGATTCCTTCCGGACAGTGGCAATCGTGCGCGGCACTTGGCATGGGTCGCAAAGACACCCTGCGCATCCTGCTGCCCTATGCATTTAAACGCGCCCTCTCCTCTTACTCCAATGAAGTGGTACTGGTGTTTAAAGGCACCTCGCTGGCCTACACCATCACTCTGATGGAAGTCATGGGCCACGGCCAGTTGCTCTATGGCCGCACCTATGACATCACAGTCTATGCCGCGGCAGGTCTGATTTATCTCTGCGTTAACGGTTTACTGACGCTGATGATGCGACTGATCGAAAGACGCGCGCTGGCATTTGAGCGGCGTAACTGAATTCCGGGCGAGGCCTCTCGCCCTTTCCGCCTGAAAAATCACCCTAATTGCATAAAAATTCATTTTATGGCAGGGTATTGCCCTCTCTGGCTGACCACATCACAGGAATAATAAAATGAAAAAATGGATTATTGCCGCTGCGCTGGCAACGCTTACGATCAACGCGCAGGCCGCGGAAAAGATCCGCTTCGCCGCCTCAGCAACCTATCCACCGTTTGAAACGCTGGATCGGGAAAATAATCTGGTGGGTTTTGATATCGATCTGGCCAAAGCGCTGTGTCAGCAGATGAAAGCAGAGTGCACTTTTACCAACAACGCCTTCGACAGCCTGATTCCGTCACTGAAGTTCCGCCGCTATGACGCGGTCATTTCCGGCATGGATATCACCGCTGAACGTAGCAAGCAGGTCGATTTTACCCAGCCTTATTACGCTAACTCCGCCATTGTGATCGCGCAGAAGGGCAAGTTCAGTAGCTTCAGCGATCTGAAAGACAAACGCATCGGCGTTGAAAACGGCACCACTCACCAGAAGTTCCTGCAGGATAAGCATCCGGAAGTGAAAGTAGTGGCGTATGACAGCTATCAGAATGCGATTCTGGATATGAAGAATGGCCGACTGGATGGCGTGTTTGGCGACAGCGCGGTGGTGAATCAGTGGCTGAAAACCAATCCCGATCTCGCTACGGTCGGTGAACATGTGACGGATGCAGACTACTTTGGCACCGGCCTCGGCATTGCGGTGCGGAAAGGCAATACCGCGCTGCGCGATCAGTTCAATCAGGCGCTGACCGAACTGAAAGCCAACGGCAGCTGGCAGCTGCTTAATCAGAAGTGGTTCCCGGAGTAACTCCGGGAATTTCACCGGACTCAGTGGTGACGGCGGGTTAACAGCGTCAGCACTTCAAAATGGGCGGTGTGAGGGAACATATCGAACAGCTGAACCTTCGTGACCTCATACGCGCTCAGCCGGGCAATGTCCTGCGCCATGGTCTGCGGATTACAGCTTGAATAGAGCAGATAATCCGGGGCCATCTGGCTGAGATAATCACACAACGCCTCTCCAATCCCACGACGCGGCGGATTCACCAGCACCAGCTGCGGTACGGCATCGCGTCCGGTCGCAAACGACGTAGAGTCCAGCGCCGCAAACTGCACTTTCTCCAGCCCCAGCATCTCAGCGGAACGTTGGGCGCATTTAATCGCCTCAGCGCTAATCTCAATGCCGGTCAGTTCCATCTCTGGTGTCGCGCAATGCAGGCCAAAACCGCCTACGCCACAGAAGAGATCCCACATACTGTTAACCGGCAGCGCACGCACCCAGTCGCGTGCGGTGGCATAGAGTGCACTGGCAACCTGCGGATTGGTCTGGAAGAAGCTCTGCGGGCGGATCCACAGCGGCACGCCGTTGAAGTTCTCTGCCAGCGACTGCGCGGGCGTCAGCGCAATCTCCTCTTCTCCCTCCAGAATCGCCATATGCACCGGCTGAATATTGGCAGAGATCACCGCCAGCTGCGGCAACTGCTGTTGCAGCCAGGGCAATGCCGCACGCAGCTGTTCCAGTTTAGCGGTTGAGCGCAGGACAAAACGGAGCATGATGCCGCCCTGCTGGCTCTCAGTGATCAGCAGGAATTTAAGCTCGCCGCGTTTACGTGCCACGTTATAGGGCGTCAGGCCGGCACGGGCAATAAAGGGTTTTAGCGCCGTAAACACCGGCTGGAAGCTGGCGGGATAGAGCGGACAGTCGCACAGATCGACAGCCTCGCCATCACGATGGATAAGACCCAGCACCGGACGCTCAACACTGCCGCTGACCACCATTTTGGCTTTGTTACGGAATGCCTGTTGTGGTGAGGTTACCGGCGGCAGCCAGGCTGTAACCGGCTGCTCAGCCAGTAACTGCTCAAGCATCGACTGCTTGTCGCTCAGCTGAATGGGATAGGGTTTTTCCAGCCACTGACAGGAGCGGCAACGATTAGCGTCATAAAGCGCGCAGTGCATGGTAAAGCCTTAACGATGGGGTCGGGCGGAGCGCGATTGTATCATCGCTTCCTGAAAAAAGCGCGGCTGCTGGCAGGCAGAAACAACAGCATCAACACCAGCAGGTCGGGAATTTTCTGCGACAGCGTATGGTGGATTATCTGGACATTATTGTCGCCATCAATGCTGAAAATTTCCGGGTAGATTCCCCCCAGCGAAGCGAACAGCATATAGATCAGCACAACCCCCTGTGTCGCCACATAGCCCCAGCGTCCACGGTTACTGCCGCGCATCAGAATAAAGGCGCAGCGCAGTTCGAACAGGAAGATCAGCTGGCTGGCGATAAAGATGAGTGTCGAGTCCCAGGACTGGGCGCTGCGGTGCACAAAGTTGGCGAGTTCGCTGTAACCCAGCTCGTTTGCCAGCATCAGAACGCTCAGGCAGCGGGTCGCGATAATAGCAATGCCCGCAACCGTCACCGGAACCGGTGCGCCTGAGAGCGTAGCGCTGCTTTTGAAGATGTCTGACATAGTCCGTGACTCCACCTGATCGAAAAACGGGCCGGTTAAACCGGCCCGTTTATATAGTGGCAAAACTCAGGGATTTCAGCCACGTTTAGCTTTCTGAATATCGCTTAAACGCTGTTTTTCTTCGTGCGCCATAAATCGCCAGGCGATAAAACCGACTAAACCGACCACAAACAGGATCAATGAAGCCAGCGCATTGATTTCCGGGTTAACGCCGCGTCGTACGGTGGCGAAAATCGCCATCGGCAATGTCGTCGCGCCCGGTCCGGTCACGAAGCTGGCAATCACCAGATCGTCGAGCGACAGGGTAAACGCCAGCAGCCAGCCGGTGACAATCGCCGGCGCAATCATTGGCACGGTAATCACGAAAAAGACCTTCAGTGGCGTGGCACCTAAATCCATCGCAGCCTCTTCAATTGAGCGGTCCAGCTCACGCAGACGCGAGTTAATCACCACCGCCACATAGGCGGTACAGAAGGTGACGTGTGCCAGCCAGATGGTCAGCATGCCGCGTTCGCTCGGCCAGCCAAACGCGTTACCCATTGCGACGAACAGCAGCAGCAGTGACAGCCCGGTGATCACATCGGGCATCACCAGCGGCGCGGTCAGCATAAACGCAAAACCGTTGTGTCCCCGGAAGCGACCAAAGCGAACGATAATCACTGCTGCCAGCGTGCCCAACACCACCGCCATCGTGGCAGAAAGTCCGGCGATGCTCAGACTCAGCACCACCGCGTCGATCATCGCGCTGTCCTGGAACAACACCCTGTACCAGTGGAACGAGAAGCTGTCCCACACCGTCACCAGCGGTGAGCTGTTGAAGGAGTAAACCACCAGCAGCAGCATCGGCGCATAAAGGAACAGGAAGCAGCAGGCCAGAATAGCGGTACGCCATGGCGAGCGAATAGTTGGCAAATTATTCATGCCTTCTCTCCCATTTCACGGTTTTGATGCTTATGGAACCAGATGATCGGCAGAATCAGGATCAGCAGAATGATCACCGCCAGCGCGGAAGCCACCGGCCAGTCACGGTTGTTAAAGAACTCCTGCCACAGGATACGGCCAATCATGATGCTGTCCGGGCCACCCAGCAGTTCAGGAATCACGTACTCCCCTACCGCCGGGATAAAGACCAGCATCGATCCGGCGATGATGCCGCCTTTAGTCAGCGGCACAATCACGCTGAAAAAGGTCTTCAGCGGACGCGCGCCCAGGTCCAGTGAGGCTTCCACCAGCGAGTAGTCGATACGGGTCAGCGCGGTGTAGATTGGCAGCACCATAAACGGCAGATAGCAGTAGACGATACCGATATAGACCGCGGTATTGGTGTAGAGGATCACCAGCGGATGATCGATTACGCCCAGCCACAGCAGGAAGCGGTTCAGAATGCCGTTGTTGTTCAGCAAGCCCATCCAGGCGTAGACGCGAACCAGAAACGAAGTCCACGACGGCAGAATGACCAGCAGCAACAGAATGGTGCGCATCGACGGCTTACTGTGCGCCACGGCCCAGGCGAGTGGATAGCCAATCAGCAGACAGATGACCGTGGAGATCGCCGCTACTTTCAATGACTGCAGATAGGCGTCGATGTAGAGCGGATCGTCAGTCAGCGTCAGATAGTTGCCGAAATTGAGCACAATGCTGAACTGGTCATCTGCCCAGCTCACCAGCTCAGTGTAAGGGGGAATCGCTCGCGCTATGTCTGCGAAGCTGATCTTCAGCACCGTCAGAAACGGCAGCAGGAATAACAGCACCAGCCAGACATAAGGCAGTGCGATCACCAGCTTGCGGCCATGCTGCATTTTTACCCGCGTGGCCCAGCGTTGCAGCGGCGTGCCGACCAGTCGGGCAGGCGCTTTGGCGCGTTGGAAAATCTGGCTCATAGCCGCTCCTTAAACCGTCAACACCACGCAGCTGTCGCTTTCCCAGCAGAGGCGGACTTCATCGCCCCAGGTTGGCAACCCTTTGCGGTAGCGATGCGCGTTTTGCAACTGTGCGCTAATCATCTGTCCACTGTGCAGACGGACATGGAAAATAGAGAGGTCGCCGAGATAAGCGATGTGAACCACTTCTCCCACCGCAAAGTTATAGCCATCGGCGGGTACTTCATCGCACAGCATGACTTTTTCAGGACGCAGCGCAACATGCACCGGCACGTTATCGACCACCGAGACATCGGAATCGACTTTCAGCGGATGCATCAGGCCGGGACTGTCGATCACCAGGCCATCCGCCTGACGTTCACGCAGTAACCCTTCGAAGACGTTAACCGAACCGATAAACTCCGCGCTGTAACGGCTGGTCGGATGCTCATAGATCTCTTCCGGCTCGCCAATCTGCACGAATTTACCGCGATTCATAATCGCAATGCGCCCCGCCATGGTCATCGCCTCTTCCTGGTCGTGCGTCACCATCACGCAGGTCGCGCCAACGCGCTCCAGAATATCAACCACTTCCAGCTGCATTCTGTCGCGCAGTTTCTTGTCCAGAGCGCCCATTGGCTCATCCAGCAGCAGCAGTTTTGGGCGTTTCGCCAGGCTGCGGGCCAGTGCCACGCGCTGACGCTGACCACCGGAGAGCTGATGCGGTTTGCGTTTCGCAAACTCCTGCATGTGCACCAGCGCCAGCATTTCGGCGACCCGACTGTTTATCTCCCCTTTCGGCAGCCGGTCCTGCTTCAGACCAAAGGCGATATTCTGCTCCACCGTCATGTGCGGAAATAGCGCGTAGGACTGGAACATCATGTTAATCGGGCGCTGATAGGGAGCAACGTGCGACAGATCCTGTCCATCCAGCACAATCTGGCCGCTGGTGGGCGGCTCGAAACCGGCCAGCATGCGCAGCAGCGTGGATTTGCCACAGCCCGATGCACCCAGCAGGGCAAAGATCTCACCTTTATAGATAGTCAGGCTGACATCATCCACGGCGTGCTGGCCGTCAAAGGATTTGGTCAGATTGCGAATTTCCAGCAGCGGCGTTAACGCTTTTGCGGTTTTATTTTGAGGACGGGGAATGGCATCGTTCACAAAGGGTTCTCTCCGGAGCCAGGCGGAACATTGCGGCAAAATTTGCCGCTAAAAATGGCACAACAGAGGCCGGTATTGCGCCTCTGTTGCTGATGCGTGACAGGTCAATCCGTTAAGGACGAACTACTTACCACTTTTTACTTTAGTCCATGCACGCGTACGCACACGATCCAGTTTCGGATCCTGGACTTTCAGCACGAACAATTTCGACATCGCTTCAGGTGTCGGGAAGATACCTGGATTGTTACGGACATCAGCATTGATCAGCGGCAGCGACGCTTTGTTGCCGTTGGCGTAGTTCATTTTGTTAGAGACATCGGCGATCACTTTCGGATCCATGATGTAGTTCAGCCAGGCGTAAGCACCGTCGAGGTTTTTCGCATCTTTCGGGATCGCCATCATATCGAAGAAGGCCAGTGCGCCCTCTTTCGGTACGCTGTAGCCCAGGTGCACCCCGTTTTTCGCGGCATCAGCACGGTTTTTCGCCTGCAGAATATCGCCCGACCAGCCGATGGCGACACAGATGTTACCGTTAGCCAGATCGTTGATGTACTGCGACGAGTGGAAGTAGCGGATATTCGGACGCAGTTTCAGCAGCAGGTCAGTGGCCGCGCCGGAATACTCTTTAGCATCAGAGGAGTTCGGATCTTTGCCCAGATAGTTCAGTACCGTGGCGAAAATCTCTTCCGGTGCATCCAGGAAGGAAACGCCACAGCTTTTCAGTTTCTCCAGGTTTTCTGGCTTCAGCACCAGATCCCAGCTGTTGACTGGCGCATCGGCGCCCAGTGCGGCTTTAACTTTATCGATGTTATAGCCAATACCCGTGGTGCCCCACAGATATGGAATGGCATATTTGTTACCGGGATCGTGTTGCGCCACTTTTTCCATCAGTGCCGGATCGAGGTTTTTATAGTTAGGCAGTTTGCTCTTATCCAGCGGCTGGAATACCCCGGACTGCAGCTGACGCGCCAGGAAACTGGAAGATGGCACCACAACATCGTAGCCGGTACTGCCCGCCATCAGTTTGCCTTCCAGCACTTCGTTGGAGTCAAACACATCGTAGACCACTTTGATGCCGGACTGCTTTTCAAAGTTCGGCACGGTATCTGGCGAAATATAATCGGACCAGTTGTAGACGTGCAGCGTTTTATCTTCCGCCATGCTGCTGGCCGACGCGGCCATCAGCGCAGCAGCTACTACAGCTGACAGCCATTTCTGACGTGAGTTGAACATATTTTTCCATCCTCCTGAGCGGGTCATTACAACGCTGCAAATCAGAGATCCCTGCATTGCGTTCCGGACAAAACGTCAGTGACACAATGAATCATTATTCAGCGGGAGTTTAATAGCAAAAACCTATAGCTGAGACGCAGTTACGCGCCTGTTACAGCCCCGCAAGCATAGCCCCACCCGTCATGCTGTACCAGACCTCAGCGTAAAAAACGCCTGAAACCGATATTTTATGCATGTTTAAGCTATGAGGTTCGGCTTTGATGGCATAAACCACGACAAATATCTGGCGTTAAAGGGCAAAGTGCAGAATAAAAAAAGGCGGTGGTGGATAGCGGGCATAAAAAAGCCGTCTCAGGGACGGCTTAGTGGGCGACCCTGTCGGGCTTAGTGCAGCACAGAATGGACGCTGGTCACCGGAACGTGCTCTTCTTCTTCGCCCACAATCAGCAAATTGTTGGCAAAGGCTTCCAGAATGACCATGGAGATCTGCTCTTCACTCTGCTTCATAAAGTGTGAGAACTGACCAAACGTTAATCCTGCCGTGGTGGTCATTGACTGACAGACAATGAGCTTCGGCAGATTATCATCCTGAATGTCGATAAATGCTTTCACCGTCAGTGAACTGGCATTGATTTGCGACAAATCGCCGACCAGCGGAATCAGCGCCGTTGGCTTCACTTCAGCCAGCGCCGAAAACAGAATGACGTTGTCGACCAGATCGATTTTGGCGTCAAACACCCCATCAAAGTTTTGCATGTGAGGCAGATGAAGTGCCTGACAGGCATCGCATTCGAACCAGGTGATATTTTGCTGATCCAGCCAGCGACGCAGCAGGTCGATATCCGGAACGACAAGAGAATCCATCGTAAAATCCCAGTGGGGTGATAAACAGGCGACTTAGCTTACGGAAAAATGCGCGGCGATGCCACGAAAACTGCTGAAAAGCGCGCGTCAGCCAGCGGTTTTAGGACGGAGCCCGGGGATAGCCTGCTGCTCGATCCGCTGGATCATTAACGCGGCGATGTTAAGGTCGCTGCTGGTTTCGATGCCCTCCAGACCTGGCGAGGCGTTAACTTCCATCACCAGTGGGCCACGATGAGCGCGCAGAATATCGACGCCCGCCACTTCCAGTCCCAGTGTGGCTGCCGCTTTCACGGCCATCTGCCGCTCCTGTGACGTGATCTCGACGGGATACGCTTTGCCACCACGATGCAGGTTGGAACGGAAATCGCCCTCTTTCGCGACACGCTCAATCGCGGCCACGACCTGATTGCCGATCACCAGACAGCGAATGTCACGTCCCTGCGCTTCTTTAATAAACTCCTGCACCAGAATATGGGCATTCAGGCCGCGAAAGGCATCAATAACACTCTCTGCCGCCTGACGTGTTTCGGCCAGTACGACACCAATGCCCTGGGTTCCTTCTACCAGCTTGACCACCAGCGGTGCGCCACCCACCATGGCAATCAAATCATCGGTATCATCGGGCGAAGAGGCAAAGCCCGTCACCGGCATATCGATGCCTTCTCGTGCCAGCAGCTGCAGCGAGCGCAATTTGTCACGGGTGCGGGTAATGGCGGCGGACTCATTTAGCGGATAGCTGCCACACATTTCAAACTGCCGCAGTACCGCCGCGCCATAAAAAGTGATGGCGTTACCAATGCGCGGGATAACGGCATCGAAATGACCCAGCGGTTCACCACAATAGTGAACCGCTGGCGAGGCAGGATTGATATTCATATAGCAGGAGAGCGGATCGATGACCTGTACTTCGTGGTCGCGCGCAGCGGCCTCATCACGCAATCGTCGGCTGGAATAGAGCGTTTCGTCACGTGACAGGATGGCTATCTTCATCGCTGCTCTCCCTTTCTGAATTAACGCGTGGCCCAGCCCTGTTGATGCAGATAATCGAGCATAAACGGACGCGTCTCTTTAATGATCAGCCGCTGGATTAGCTCGCTCCAGGTTTCACTACGCTGGTTACTGTCGCGCTGCTGATAATAGAGTTCTGTGCGGCTATCGTATTCTGCCAGCACCGCCGGATCCAGTGGCTGATAGCGATTCTCATGTACCAGCATCGCATGTGGCATACGCGGTTTGACGTCCGGCTTCGATTCCGGATGACCCAGGCAGAAACCAAACAGCGGCAGCACAAACTTCGGCAGGCCCAGCAGTTCTGTCACTTCCGCAATGCTGTTACGAATCCCGCCGATAAAGACGCCGCCCAGATCCAGTGATTCCGCTGCGACCATGGCATTCTGCCCCATCAGCGCGGTGTCGACACAGCCCAGCAGCAATTGCTCGGCACGGCCCAGTTGTGCATCCGGGCAAATCTGCAGGTGGCGATTAAAGTCCGCGCAGAAAATCCAGAACTCAGGCGCATCTGCGACCCACGTCTGCCCGCCGGTCAGCGTTACCAGCTTGTCACGCAGCGCTTTGTCGGTGATACGGATAATAGAAGAGCACTGTAAAAAGCTGGATGTGGACGCCGATTGCGCCGAATTAATAATCGCTTCACGCTGCTCTTCGCTGACCGGCTGGTCAGTAAAGGCGCGGATCGAACGGTGGCTGCACAGTAAATCAATGGTCGGTGTCATAAAGTCTCCAGCAAAATTATCTTTTTTTATCAATCTGATTGAACAGCTGTGGTGCTATCGCTTTCGCGGTGCGCCACATTAACAGCCAGGCAGCAGGCAGCATCAGAACCACGCCGGCGATGAACAGCACAGTGGCCAGCGTTTTCACGTCAGCCATGTCTGGCAGCGGAAGCCAGTGGTTGATCAGCAGCAGCGCGCCTAAAATCAACAGGCCACCTGCCGCCTCCATCACCACCACAAACCGGGGCAATCTGGCTACACTCTGCATCACATCCTCCTGCCTTAGCGGCTTACTGAGCGTCAATTATGGTCAACAACCCAAAAATTGCGCGGGATATAGAGGCCGCTGCTGCGAAAAAGCCCCTGTTTCAGATGCTTCCTGAACGCGCGGCAATAGCGTGCGGGCATCAGACTAACAGGCAAATCCTGCTTTCCTTAAGCGATACGAGCGGGCATGATGGTGCCCATTCTCTGTTTCGTTGTGTGACATACATCACATAATAGTCGCTGCAAGGAGTTCTTTATGATTGCTGTTATTTTTGGTCGTCCGGGCTGTCCTTACTGTGTGCGTGCCCACGAACTGGCCGATAAACTGACCGCTGAGCGCGATGATTTTAGCTACCAGTACGTTGATATTAACGCAGAAGGCATTACAAAAGCCGATCTGGAAGCCAGCGCCGGTAAACCGGTCAGCACCGTCCCACAGATTTTCGTGGACGAAAAACATATCGGTGGCTACACCGAGTTCGCTGCATGGACTAAAGAGAATCTGGGATTTGTCGCGTAAGCGCAAAGGGCCGGAATGAAAAAGGCGAGGCAGAAAATTCTGTCTCGCCTTTTTTGCTCTCTGGCTGTGGGAAATCAAACGGCACCCTTCAGTTGAGTGACGCCATGACAATCTGCATCAATCGCACCAGCAATGCCCCGCAACCTGCCCAGAACAGGGCGCTCAGGCTCCAGGCCACTAAAAAGAATCCGCTACTGTGAATAAACAGGCTGTTGTTTAACAGCAGTGCTGCCAGTAACGTTCCCCAGAGTCCCATCAGCAGCGTGCTTTTTAGCGGGCTTTCCACCTGCATCAACGCCATCACAATACCGGGCAACATAAAGAGCATTAATTCGGGCTGACCACGAAGCGGGCCGGGACCGACTTGCCAGAAACGACAGGTAAAAACAAACACCAGACTATACAACACCACGCCGCACAGGCGGGTTGTCCAGAGATAAGAGCGCTGCGGCATACTACCCCACTGATTAAAAATAACCCCGACAATAACCTGCTGATATCCCTGATGCGTTCAGATGGAAATAAAAAGAAACAGTTCGTTGTGGCAACGAATGAAAACAGCCAATGGCTGAGAAAGATAATTGTGATTAGAATAGCGCCGCGGTAAAGGTTCCATTTACAGCATTGATACAACAGAACCTCAACGGCCTGCTCACGATAACGAAAAACAGGCTACTCTTCAATAGCTTACATGTAAACAAGAAGTTAAACAGTGAATATTAACGTCGCAGGATTGTTAAGCGGAAATGACATTTTGTTATTATTTGTCGTTTTAGCGCTTGGCCTTTGTCTGGGTAAGTTGCGTCTTGGCTCCGTTCAGCTGGGAAATTCGATTGGCGTATTAGTCGTTTCGCTCTTATTAGGCCAGCAACACTTCACGATCAATACCGATGCATTGAGCCTGGGCTTTATGCTGTTTATTTTTTGTGTCGGCGTTGAAGCCGGTCCCAACTTTTTTTCCATTTTCTTCCGCGACGGCAAAAATTATTTCATGCTCGCCATCGTCATGGTGGTCAGCGCACTGCTGCTGGCGCTGGGGCTGGGCAAACTCTTTGGCTGGGATATTGGCCTCACCGCTGGCATGCTGGCCGGTTCGATGACCTCAACGCCGGTACTGGTCGGCGCGGGTGATACCCTGCGGCAAAGCATCACCGATCCAAAGCAGCTCGCACTCATGCAGGATCAGCTGAGCCTCGGCTATGCCGTAACCTATCTGATTGGCCTGGTGAGTCTGATTTTTGGCGCACGCTACCTGCCCCGTCTGCAACATCAGGATCTGCCCACCTGCGCCCAGCAAATTGCCCGTGAACGCGGTCTGGATGCGGACAGCCAGCGCAAAGTCTTTCTTCCCGTCATTCGCGCCTATCGCGTGGGTGCGGAACTGGTGGCGTGGAGCGGGGGCAAAAACCTGCGTGAACTGGGCATCTATCGTCAGACCGGTTGCTACATTGAGCGCATTCGCCGCAACGGTATTCTCGCCAGTCCCGATGGTGATGCGGTGCTGCAGCTGGGTGATGATATCTCGCTGGTCGGCTATCCCGATGCCCATGCCCGGCTCGACCCCAGCTTTCGTAATGGTAAAGAGGTGTTTGACCGTGATCTGCTGGATATGCGCATCGTTACCGAAGAGATCGTGGTGAAGAACCATAATGCGGTAAACAAGCGCCTCAGTAAGTTAAACCTCACCGACCACGGCTGTTTCCTGAACCGGGTGATACGCAGTCAGATTGAGATGCCGATTGATGACAGCATTATACTGAACAAAGGTGATGTGCTGCAGGTCAGCGGTGAGGCACGACGGGTCAAAAGTGTGGCCGATCGCATTGGTTTCATCGCGATTCACAGTCAGATGACCGATCTTTTAGCTTTCTGCGCCTTCTTTATCGTGGGTCTGATGATTGGCCTGATTACTTTCCAGTTCAGCAATTTCAGTTTTGGTATTGGTAACGCAGCGGGTCTGCTGTTCGCCGGTATCATGCTCGGCTTCCTCCGTGCCAACCATCCGACCTTTGGTTATATTCCGCAGGGCGCGCTGACGATGGTGAAAGAGTTCGGGCTGATGGTGTTTATGGCGGGAGTAGGATTAAGCGCTGGCAGCGGCATTAATCACGGCCTGAGCAGTGACGGTGCCCTGATGCTACTTTGCGGCCTGCTGGTGAGCCTGATTCCGGTGATCATCTGCTATCTGTTTGGTGCCTATGTGTTGCGGATGAACCGCGCCCTGCTGTTTGGTGCCATCATGGGTGCGCGAACCTGTGCACCGGCCATGGAGATTATCAGTGATACCGCACGCAGCAATATTCCGGCGCTGGGGTATGCCGGAACCTATGCCATTGCCAACGTATTGCTCACGCTGGCGGGGACACTGATTGTGATCATCTGGCCAATTTTGCCTTTATAAAATTTTTTTGCCTGCGTCCAGAACTTTATAGTTAAGCGATAGTCATAATAAGTGCCACTGCTTTTCTTTGAAATCCCCAAATTGTGGAGCCCGCTGGTCTTTTTCCTGGCGGGTTTTTTTATGCCCTTTTTTCCTCCCTGCGCCACTCACCAGCACCACAAACTGACCCGAAACGGTCATAAAACTTAAACAGTTGTGCAACTCATTATCAGATTCGGAGCCTTTCCGTAGACGAATTGCGTCTTAAAAAGCAGGATGGTGCGCTGTTAAGTTAGCTATTTGTGCTGAGGAATGTATCCCGAAATGGAAGAGCTGAACCACTCACTGTTTACTGCCATCAATGCCACGCCGGCGTCACCCGCTTGGTTAATACACCTCGCGACCTTTATTGCCAAAGACCTGATTGCCATTGTGCCGCTGTTAATTGTGGCGATGTGGCTCTGGGGACCGCGCGATCAGGTTTCTTCACAACGGGCGCTGGTTCTGAAAACCGGTATGGCGCTGATTTATGCGCTGGCAATCTCCTGGTGTGTCGGCCATCTGCTGCCGCATCCCCGCCCTTTTGCCATTGGTTACGGCTATCAGTTCCTGCACCACGCCGCCGATGACTCCTATCCCAGCGATCACGGCACCACGATTTTCACCTTTGCGCTGGCCTTTATCTTCTGGCATCGCCTCTGGTCGGGCGTAGTGCTGATGATAGCGGGTTGCGCTATCGCCTGGTCGCGGGTCTACCTGGGCGTTCACTGGCCAATGGATATGCTGGGTGGGTTCCTGGTGGGTCTGCTGAGTTGTCTGGCGTCTCATCTGGCGTGGCAGTTCTATGGCGAGCGGATGCTGGCAGTGATCAACCCGCTCTATCGGGCGCTGTTTGCCGTACCGATTCGTAAAGGCTGGACGCAGGATTAAAAAGGGACATGTTAGCGTTACTGAGATTGCTGACAAAGTCTGGACTGGTTGCTGTAAGACTGAGCCTGCACAGGAAACACGGTCAGATCGGAAAGACGCAAAACTGCCATCCATGGCTCGCTCGGCCCGCGCGATTACGCCCCTCATCCCTGAGG
>NZ_JSUT01000011.1:0-151960 GCF_000816655.1 Pantoea sp. MBLJ3 | reverse complement strand
CATCATCAGGGGAAACCGATCCCCTCACGTCATATTTTCCGCCGTAAACAACCTGAACGCGACTTTACCCGCCTGATACACATCCGGTTGAGAGCCGGTTTCCAGATGACTTAGCATCAAATCAATCGCCAGCCGGGCATGCTGTTGAGCATGCTGATCCAGGGTAAATGCCACTTCATCATTCATCAGTAGCTTACGTGTCACATCATAAAGTTCATGAGTGATATAGGTGCATTTACCCAGCAACTGGTGGGCACGTAGTGTGTCGCTGACAACAGTATTGCCCATGCCAGTGTTGTAGACCCCTGCAATCATCTGCGACGGTTGCAGGTTGCGGGCCAGCACGCTGCGGATTGTCTCCCGCTGATCCTGACCCGACAGCACCTCACGCAGATGACGCTGGGGCGCACGCTGCGCCATGGCCTCCCGGAATCCGTCAATGCGCTGACGGTGGGCGCGATAATCGAAGCGGCCACTGACCATTAGAATGTCGCCGGGCTGACTCACCGTTTTACTCATCAGTAATCCTGCCGTGCGTCCGGCCTGATACTGGTCAATGCCGACATGACATAAGCGGTCGGCATCAGGCAGATCGGTAACGATGGTAATCACCGGCACATTGCGGCTGCGGCACAGCGCTAGCGCCCGGTAGATGGGCGGTGAATCATGTGCAAAGACAATGATGCCGTCGCGCGTGCTGCTGCGGGCGATAATACTTTGCGCCAGCTGCTCAGGCTGTGCCTCGGCCACCAGAGTTTTATGCAGTTTCAGGCGACGATAGCCAAGCTGGCTGGCGACTTCGCTGAAATGGGTAGTAAGCTGCTGAAAAAAGGAGGAGCCGTTATTACTGAGGAACACCTCAATTTGCCAGGGATGCTGGTACTCCTCTGGCAGCAGACGCTTCAATCCCACTTCGCGCGCAGCTTTCAGGACTTTACGGCTGGTCTCCAGTGACACGCCGCCGCGTTCATTCAGCACACGATCGACCGTCGCAATCCCGACGCCCGCCATTTTTGCCACCACCTCTAAGGTGAGCTTTTTCATTCAGACTCCACGGGGAAAATGGCGATTAACTGCTGCCTGCCTGACTATTTATCTCTTCTAACCGGTTAAAAGTAAAAGATAAAGCAATTTAATGATGGAAAACCATCATCAGCGTTGTGCCGCAAGGTTTTTACCGACCGTGCTGTCGCCACGCTAAAAAGCACAGCGGGCCGCTGTCCTTGCGGAATACCCGTTAAGCTTGTAGTGAGACAATCAACGAGGAGTGAATATGGCTCAGCAAAAAGAGGTTCTGATTATTGGTGCTTCGCGCGGTATCGGGCTGGCGGTGGCACAGGCGTTTGCGGGTGAGGGCTGGCAGGTCACGGCTACGCATCGCAGTGGCATTCCAGAGCAGGGTAATAAGCCAGACATTCACTGGCATGCGCTGGATATGACGCACTCATCGGCGGTTCAGCAGCTTGCCAGCCAGCTCAGTGGCAAAACGTTCGATGCGATTCTGATTAACGCCGGGATTTCCGGGCCTTCACACCAGAAGGTCTTGCAGAGTGACGATCAGGATCTGGCGCAGCTGTTCCTGACCAACGCGATAGCGCCGGTTCGCAGTGCAGAGATTTTGCTGCCGCTGTTGAAGCCGGAAGGTGTGCTGGCGCTGACCTCATCTCAGCTCGGCAGCCTGAATGAAAACCCGCAGGCGCAGATGCCGATTTATTCGGCCAGCAAAGCGGCCCTGAATATGCTGAGCCGCACACTGACTCCGGCAGTTGACGCGCAGAGCGGGACGCTGCTGACGCTGCACCCCGGCTGGGTGAAAACAGATATGGGTGGCGAGAGTGCGCCACTGACAGCAGAAGAGAGTGCGGCCGGTATCGTCCGGCAACTGACCCACTGGCGCGGTCGTGGTGGTCATCACTATGTCGATTACGCCGGCCAGCAGCTGCAATGGTAAGTTGATACGGGGCGGTTACGCCCCGATGTCACGTAGTGCTTTGCCTTTCATCAGGTTGCGTTCAATGTGCTCCAGCGTCACATGTTTGGTCTCGGGAACCAGCATCATCGTCAGCACGATAAACACCAGATTAAGCGCGCCGTAGAGCCAGAAGGTATTGGCATTCCCCAGCTGATCCAGCATGGTCAGGAAGGTCGCACCCACAATCATATTACCGACCCAGTTCGTGGTGGTGGAGGCGGTAATGCCGAAATCACGTCCTTTCAGCGGCTGAATTTCTGAGCAGAGCAGCCAGATGACCGGTCCGGCCGCCATCGCGAAGCCGACGATAAACATCAGCAGCATCGCAATAGCAAAGTATTTGCGGAAATCTGTTTCAACGCCAATATGCAGCAGCGTGCCCAGGACGCCCATGCCGACTGCCATCACCAGAAAACTGGTGGTGAGCATCGGCTTGCGACCCCAGCGATCAACAAAGAAAATCGCAATCAGCGTAGCCAGCATGTTGACCAGCCCGACAATCACCGTACCCCACATCTGCTCACTGGTGCTGGAGAAGCCGGCAATATTGAAGATTTTAGGGGCGTAATACATCACAACATTCATGCCGGTAAACTGTTGCATCACCTGCAGCAGCATGCCCAGCCATACCGCGCGGCGGAAATTACCGTTAGAGCGGAAAAGCGACCAGCCACGCTGCTTCACCTGCAGGCTTTCACGGATCTCTTCCAGCTCCTCCCGGGCCTGTTCACTGCTGTTCCGTAGCCGATCCAGTACCCGCTGTGCTTCGTTAAAACGCCCATGTGCTGCCAGCCAGCGCGGACTGTTAGGCAGGAACAGCACGCCGATAAACAGGATCACCGCTGGGATGGCGATAACACCGAGCATCCCACGCCAGTTGCCGCTGTAGCTGAACGCGGTATCAGAGAGATAAGCCACCACGATGCCGGTGGTCAGCATCAGCTGGTACATGGAAATCATCGAACCACGAATACGTTCCGGCGCAATCTCTGCCAGGTACAATGGTGCGGTATAAGAGGCGATGCCCACCGCCAGACCCAGCATCACGCGGGCGCAGACCAGTGACCCGACATCCGGGGAGAACGCTGACCACAGCGAGCCAATCACAAACAACGTTGCGCCTGCCAGCATACTTTTCTTGCGTCCCAGCTTTGATGACATCCAGCCCGCCGCCAGCGCACCCAGCGCCGCGCCGAACATCATTGAACTCACCACCCACTCCTGCTGATGGTTAGTTATCTGCAAATCCTTTGCCAGAAACGGTAAGGCACCGGCAATGACACCGATATCCAGACCAAACAGCAGGCCTGACAGCGCAGCCATAAAACAGACGAACCACGTAAAACGGTTCTGCTGACTTCCCGATTTTTTTGTCGCGACCATGCGAGTCTCCTTGAGGCGATTCAATGTCAATATTGTTAATGTTATGTAAACATAGTTGATGCCAGTGTGGTGACGATCACACTTCTGGCCATAACCCGTGCTGCACAGCATTACACTAAAAAGAAAACATCGAAGATCAGCGGGTTGGCACTACAGGGAATAAGGGCGGATGAAGCACAATTACACCAAACGAGGCATATCAGACCCGTTTTGCAACTGACTGCTTGCAGCATTACACTGCTGCTTTTCAGCCATTGATTGAAGGTGCTTATGTCTGAACCTTTCCAGCGCCAGCCGCTGCCGCTGCCGGGCGGTCATAAAAAAGTCCTGCTGCACTCCTGTTGCGCGCCCTGTTCGGGTGAAGTGATGGAAGCGATGCTGGCATCCGGTATTGAATACACCATCTATTTTTACAACCCGAATATTCACCCGCTCAAAGAGTATGAGCTGCGAAAAGAGGAGAATATTCGCTTTGCCGAAAAATTTGGTGTGCCGTTTGTGGATGCGGACTATGACCGGGATAACTGGTTTGAGCGCGCGCGCGGGCTGGAGTGGTCACCGGAACGGGGTGAGCGCTGCACCATGTGCTTTGATATGCGTTTTGAGCGTACGGCACTCTATGCCCATGAGAACGGCTTCCCGGTGATGACCAGTTGCCTGGGGATCTCACGCTGGAAAGATATGAAGCAGATTAACAGCTGTGGTGTCCGCGCCGCGTCAGCATATCCGGATCTGATGTACTGGGATTTTAACTGGCGTAAAGGCGGTGGGTCTTCGCGCATGATTGAAATCAGTAAGCGCGAGAGTTTTTATCAGCAGGAATATTGTGGCTGCGTCTATTCACTGCGCGACACCAATCGTCATCGCGTCGCCCAGGGGCGTGAGCGCATTCAGATTGGCGTGCAATATTATCAGCCGGATGAAACCTGATTAACCCCTGTCGCGGAATGGCTCTGCCTGCGTATATTCGTGCGTGAAGTGCGTAACAGGCCGGACTGTTACGCCAGCATCCGGCTTTATACTTTCCTCACGCACAAAGCTGCATAAGGTACAGGGATGCGCTACCTCAGCCAGCTGCTGTTTCGCCTTGTGGTTCATCTGACGTTTGCGACAGGTGCTCGGCGTGCAACCCATAATCTGTTTAAAAGAGCGGGTAAAAGATTGCTGGCTTTCAAAATGGTATTTCAGTGCCAGAGTGATAATAGGTGTCTGGCTGTTTTTTAAATCATGAATGCTGGCGTTAAGTTTTCTCTTACGAATATAACGCGCCAGTGTTTCATTATGGTAACGGGCAAAGAGTTTCTGTAAATACCATCTGGAATAACCTGCCTTTATGGCAATATCATCAACACTCAGGCGCTGGCCAGGATTATTATTAATCCATTCAGTGACAGAGATGATTGCGCTTTCATTATATTTATTTTCGCTCATAGCGACTCCACGGTTAAATTCATCACGAATGTGAAAAATCTACCTTAATGTTCTTATTCTTTGCGTAAACATTTTTCAGGTTTTGAGTTTTTATCTCCTGATATTATTCATCCGAACAGCCGTTTTTTATTAAATTAGATGAATTGTGATAAATCTGTTGGGAAATATAGATGATTGATATCTGGCAGATAAAAATTAAATCAGGCGCTATGCCGCTGACCACCTCCTGATGAATCCTGGCAGCCGCCGTGTTATTAACGTGATAGCACCGCCTGGCAATAGATTTTTCACAATGACATGCCAGGCTTACGACTCACCTTTAACATGGAGTACCCCCGGATGAGCCCGACATACGCGCTGAAAAAACCGCTTGCCGCCTTGCTCACCTCGCTGGCCTTATTGGCTCATGCACCTGCCCATGCTGCGTCTGTGTATGGCGAACAGCTGGAGGGGTTTCAATATCCCTATCCTCTGCAGCATTTTGACTTTCAGTCTCAGCAGCAACCGCTGAGCATGGGCTTTATGGATGTCAAACCGGTGCAACGTGCCAACGGCAAAACCGTGGTGCTGATGCACGGTAAAAACTTCTGTGGCGCGACCTGGGAAGAGACGATTCGCGCACTGAGTCAGCAGGGATATCGCGTTATCGCGCCCGACCAGATTGGCTTCTGCAGCTCGACCAAGCCCGCCAGCTATCAATACAGTTTTCAGCAACTGGCAGAGAACACCCATCAGCTGCTTGCACGGCTGGGAGTGGAGAAGGCGGTCATTGTCGGTCATTCAACCGGCGGGATGCTGGCAACGCGTTATGCGTTGATGTACCCGGCGCAGACGCAGAAGCTGGTACTGGTTAACCCGATAGGGCTGGAGGACTGGAAAGCCAAAGGTGCACCGTGGCGTTCGGTGGATCAGTGGTATCAGCGCGAACTCAAACTCAGCGCGGCGGGTATTAAGAAGTATGAACAGCAGACTTACTATGTCGGGCGCTGGAAACCCGAATATGATAAGTGGGTCGATATGCTGGCCGGACTAAACAGTGGGCCGGGCCATCAGAAGGTGGCGTGGAACTCCGCCTTAATCTACGACATGATCTTCACTCAACCGGTGTTTTATGAGTTCGGCGATCTCAGGGTGCCGACCACTCTGATAATCGGTACGTCAGATACCACGGCCATTGGCAGTGATATCGCACCGGCGGAGGTGAAAGCCCGGTTGGGTGATTATGCGGTGCTGGGAAAAGAGGCGGCTAAACGTATCCCGGGCGCGCGCTTAATTGAATTTCCTGGCATGGGGCACGCACCACAAATGGAAGATCCGGCTAAGTTTAATCAGACGCTGCTCGACGATCTGGCCCGTCCCTGACCCCTCAGGCGCTGCGGCGCCTGACCTTACACGGCAATGCGTTTCTGATTTTTAGTCAGATACATCTGTTTATCGCTGTCGTGCAGTAACTGTTCCAGCGATTGCGGATTGGCCGGGTCAAACTCTACCACGCCGGAAGAGAACTGCAGGCGGTAACGTCGGTTCAGGCTGACTGACTGCTGGTGCAGATAACGGTCGAACTGCATGAGCAGCGCTTCACTCTGCTGCTGCTGCAGGCCATCAAACAGCACCACAAACTCATCGCCGCCCAGGCGGGCAAACAGGTCGGAATGTTTGAACGCCACTTTCATCGCATTGGCAAAGTCCATCAGCGCGCGATCGCCTTCGCGATGGCCCAGTGTGTCATTAATCTGCTTAAACTTATCGAGATCGAGAAAAGTCAGACAGGCGGGACGGTTTTTCCTCTGGCACTCATTAAGCACCATCTGTCCCAGCGTCATAAAACCGCGGCGATTG
Organism: Pantoea sp. MBLJ3; assembly: GCF_000816655.1. NCBI lineage: Bacteria > Pseudomonadati > Pseudomonadota > Gammaproteobacteria > Enterobacterales > Erwiniaceae > Pantoea > Pantoea sp. MBLJ3. The sequence continues at coordinate 145,335 of NZ_JSUT01000011.1, read as the reverse complement.
GTAATCTGCGTCAGTTCATCACAGGTAGCCGTCTGAAAGGCGATCAATTCCGCTTCAGCCATGGCGGCGAGATCGCGCATGGTGGCCTGATCCTCTTCATTAAACTGACGCGGCTCACGACCAATAATACAGAACGTACCCATTTTGGCACCGCCCGGCGCACGCAGCGGACAGCCCGCATAAAAGCGAATGTGTGGTTCGCCAGTCACCAGCGGATTATCGTGAAAACGTTCATCCTGTAACGCATCTTCAACGATCATGATTTCATCCTGCAGGATAGCGTGGCCGCAAAACGAGATATTCCGTGGCGATCCGGTAGGCGCATAACCCTGTGCAGATTTAAACCACTGGTGATCTTCTTCCAGCAGGCTGACTAACGCGATAGGCACGTCATACAGGCGGCGCGCCAGGCGAGTTAAACGATCAAATCGTTCTTCCGCTGGCGTATTCATTATGTTCAGCGCACGCAACTGCGATAAACGTTGTGCCTCGTCGGCGGCGATTTCAGGTGCTTTCATCACAGAGCCCTTTGGTTTTTAGCTGAAGCCAGGTTCTGGTGTGTGCCTAACAGCGAAGAAGAGCGTGATACAGCGACCACGCTCTTTATGAGGAGGGGATCAGAGCACTTTTTGTTCGGCGAGATCAAGGGCGAAATAGCTGAAAATGAGGTCGGCTCCGGCGCGTTTAATCGCACCGAGGCTTTCCAGCACCACATTGCGCTCATCAATGGCACCGGCCTGTGCGGCAAATTTAATCATCGCGTATTCGCCACTCACCTGATAAGCCGCCAGCGGCAGTTCGGTGCGTTCGCGGATATCGCGCAGAATATCCAGATAAGCGCCTGCCGGTTTCACCATCAATGAATCCGCGCCCTGCGCCGCATCAAGCAACGATTCACGGATCGCTTCCCGACGGTTCATCGGGTTCATCTGGTAGGTTTTACGGTCGCCTTTCAGCGCCGTTCCGGCCGCTTCACGGAACGGGCCGTAAAACGATGAAGCGAATTTGGTGGAATAAGACATGATGGCGGTCTGGGTGAAGCCTGCCGCATCAAGTGCGCGGCGAATCGCCTCAACCTGACCATCCATCGCCGCTGACGGGGCGATGAAGTCTGCACCGGCTGCGGCGGCAACAACGGCCTGCTTGCCCAGGTTTGCCAGGGTTGCATCGTTATCGACGCCGTGATCACAGAGCACGCCACAGTGGCCGTGGCTGGTGTATTCACAGAAGCAGGTGTCAGACATCACAATCATTTCCGGTACGGTATCTTTGCAGATGCGCGACATGCGCGCCACCAGACCGTTTTCGTTCCAGGCATCGCTGCCGGTGGCGTCGGTGTGGTGAGAAATACCGAAGGTCATCACCGAGCGGATGCCCGCTTTGGCGATGCGCTCAATCTCATAGGCGAGGCGCTTTTCCGGAATACGCATCACGCCAGGCATCGCCTGAATCGCTTTGTAATCGTCGACTTCTTCTTCAACAAAGATAGGCAGAGCCAGATCGTTCAGGCTCAGGGATGACTCCTGGAACATTTCACGCATTGAGGCGCTGGCGCGCAATCTTCTTGGGCGCTGGATAAGGGAATAATCAGACATTTTCATTCTTACGCAGGTGAAAAAAGTAACAACAGTTTACTCCCTTTGACCGCGAGGGATGAAGGTTTGTGTGCGGTAACAGAGAGGGAAAAGCGCTCTCCCGCCGGGCGGCGGGAGAGCAGAACGATTACTCGTTGATATCCGGATGCTGCTGCACCAGGTTTTTACGTTTCGCTTCCAGGCGGGCGATCTCTGCATCGATATCTTCGATTTTGTTCTCGATGTTATCGTGATGTTCCTGCAGGATTTCGCGCGCTTCTTCCATATCGGACGCAGCTGGCGTTGCACCTTTCAGTGGCTTGTTTGCCGTCTCTTTCATGGAAAGACCGGTAATCAGACCAATGATCGCCACCACCATCAGGTAGTAGGCTGGCATGTAAAGATTGTTGGTGGTTTCAACCAGCCAGGCGGCCAGCGTTGGCGTCAGACCGGCAACCAGTACAGAGATGTTAAACGCACTGGCCAGTGCACTGTAACGGATATGGGTCGGGAACATTGCAGGCAGCGACGAGGCCATGACACCGGTAAACGAGTTAAGAATAACGGCCATCAGCAGCAGACCACCAAAAATCAGTCCCAGCACGCCACTGTTAATCATCATAAAGGCGGGAATGGCAAAGACCAGCAGAGCGATACTGCCGATGATAACAAAGGGACGACGGCCAAAGCGGTCACTCATCATGCCGATCACAGGCTGAACAAACAGCATACCGATCATGATAGCGATGATAATCATCACACCATGGTCTTCGCTGTAGTGCAGGTTATGCGACAGGTAACTCGGCATATACGTCAGTAACATGTAGTAGGTGACGTTGGTGGCGATAACCAGACCGATACAGGAGAGCAGGCTGCGCCAGTGTTTGGTTGCAATTTCCTTAAACGAGACTTTCGGACCATCCTGCAGGCCTTCGCGGTCACCCTGTTCCAGTTTGTCCACATGCTGCTGGAATGCCGGGGTCTCTTCCAGCGCATGACGCAGATAAAGGCCGATAATGCCCAGCGGCAGCGCCACGAAGAACGGCAGACGCCAGCCCCACTCAAGGAAACGTGCTTCTCCGATAACAGAAGAGATCAGCACGACCAGACCCGCACCGAGTACAAAGCCCGCAATTGAGCCAAAGTCGAGCCAGCTTCCCATAAAGCCGCGTTTGCGGTCAGGCGAATACTCCGCCACGAAGATTGAGGCGCCGGTATATTCACCGCCCACGGAGAAGCCCTGCGCCATCTTCGCAAGCAGCAGCAGAATCGGTGCCCAGATGCCGATAGACGCATAGGACGGTATCAGGCCGATACAGAAGGTACTGACCGACATGATGATAATGGTAATGGAGAGGATTTTCTGACGACCATATTTGTCGCCCAGCATACCGAAGAAGAGGCCACCCAGCGGACGGATCAGGAAGGGTACAGAGAAGGTTGCCAGTGCAGCAATCATCTGAATGCCGGGTGACACGTCCGGGAAGAAGACTTTACCCAGCGCATAGGCCACGAAGCCATACACACCGAAGTCAAACCATTCCATCGCGTTACCCAGAGAGGCCGCAGTGATGGCTTTACGTAAACGAGCATCATCAATGATGGTGACATCATTGATCCCAATTGGTTTTACACGCTTCCTACGCAATTTCATAGAATTACCCTGTAATGGAACACGAAAGTCCTCAACGGCGCGAGCCGTGGTAAATCGTTCAGACCGCTGCGTTGAGAAATTTAAGCATAGCCGTAATTAAGCGCTCATTACGCGCCAGCGAACACAATAATTACTGTTGTGATTATTGCAAACAGCGACAGAGTATACCGTTTTTGTGTGATATCTGTCATGTTTGAGCTAATGCTGACCTGTTCCGGCAATCTTTATGACTGTTTAGCACCGCAAAAAAATTATCACGCTGCGTGACGACAGCCGTTTTTTTCAGCAGATTGTCTGCGCAAGTGATGTTTATTTGCGCTTAACGGGAGGGGTCCCTGTCCGACGGTTCAGTGCGAAGGGTCGGGGGCTGGACATTATTCGTCGGTGAACGGGCTGGCGCAAGAGCCGCGGGTGGCAATCCCGGTTTCGGTGTCGTCCGGTTTTCGATGTGCTGCGGAGGTTCAAACGTGACACGGGTCAGCCAGCACACGCTGATCCCCCTGACGCGCCAGCCACTCTGCCAGCGATGTGTTATCCATCGGGCGGGCGTAATAAAAACCCTGAATAAACACGACGCCGCGCTGTTGGAGATAGCAAAATTGCAGCTCCGTTTCCACACCTTCACCCAGCACCTCCAGCGCCAGACTGTGACTGAGATTGATGATCGCATCCAGCACTGGCGTTTCGCCTTCCAGCGATTCGATAGCGTTAATGAATCCACGATCGATTTTCAGATAATCCAGCGTGAAGGTCTGTAAGTAACTCAGTGAGCAGTGGCCGGTACCAAAATCATCAATCGCAACCTTCATACCCGCATGGCGTAACTGCTCCAGCTTACGCGCCACCGCTTCACCCTCTTTAATCAGACTGCGCTCAGTCAGCTCAAGCGTAATGACAAACTGCTTATCTTTTATTTTGTCGGCGAATTGCAGCATATCGCGAACAAAATCAGGATGCTGCAGATGCTCCGCCGCCACGTTAATCGCAAGGTGAAAATGGGGATCCACCTGCCAGCTCTGCACATCCTCTGCAATCAAATCGAGCAGGTGGCGGGTCAGCGGCACAATCATCCCTTCCGCTTCTGCTGCACCAATAAAAATATCAGGCCGAACGCCGTTACCGTCGGACGTTGTCCAGCGCAGCAGCACCTCTGCACCGCTACAGCGTTGCAGCCGGTTATCATAGACTGGCTGATAGTGCGCCCTGAACTGGCCGCAGATGATGGCCCGGCGAATCTCATCGCGCCATGAAATACGCCGTCGCAGCCAGTTCGCCGTCAGCATCATCAGCAGAACAGAAAAGATCGCCGCCATCGGCATGATAATAAAAATCACCTGGCGCCAGGCAGAGATCAGCTCAGTGGGCGAGGCAATCAGAGTGACAGAGAGCGGGTAGCGGTTTGAACGGGCCTCATAAATCAGAGGCTCAAACCAGCCGGATGCAGCAATTTGTGGGTCACCAAACGAGATGGGGGCGCCGTCGCTGAATGCCATGCTGAAATGATAGCGGTGAGTGCTGCTGATAGCGCGCATCAGATCAAGCAGATACTGGCCATCAACCACTGCCCAGAATCCCACGCCATCAGGCAGGTCACGCATAAAAATCACGGCCGGGCGATCCGGCACACCGGAGGTGCCGGCAATTGACAGGCTCCACCAGGCTTTTCCGGTAACCGGCGCATCGCGCATGATCATATCTTTCAGTAAACCCGGCATGGTTCCATATGCTGACGAACAGCCAATTCTGTTTTCTTCAATTTTACCGATTGCGCGGAAATAGGGATTCAGTGAGCCGATGCGCTGTAACTGATTCTGAATCTGACTGCAGGGCTGATACTGAAACTGGCGCAGCGTATTAATCATATCCCAGGCGCTGTCACTCATTCTTTCAGCCTGAGAGAGCAGGGTATTGGCTGCATTCACCTGATGCTGCTGGACGGTGTGGCGCGCATCCAGAGCAGTAAAAAAAAGGCCAATAAGCAGAGGCAGCACACCGGAGAAAATAATCACCAGCCTGGCATAGTCGCGTTTTCGTTTCAGTAGCGGCACCGCTGAATCCTCTGAGTATTATTCGTTTTATGCAGGGGCTGAACAGTTGCGCAGCATAGCATTTCTCCGGGCCGGGCAGATTAGCGTTTTTGCGAGCAACAGAACTGACTCAGGTCAATTATCGACCCGACACAGCCTTAATTGAGGGGGTTGTTTTGCTTTCATTTGAATTCGGCAGAAATCAGGCAGGGATAAGTAACGCGGAGGAAAACATCTCATTGCGGCCGGCAGAGACCCTGGCCCGTCAGAATCGGGCACAGGGTAGCCGTTGACTTAATGAGCAAAATAGATCTGTTTCAAGGCGACTTCAACGCCGCGCAGTTCAGCAAGACCTTTAAGACGTCCAATGGCTGAGTAACCCGGATTCGTGCGTTTATGCAGGTCGTCCAGCATCTGATGACCGTGATCGGGACGCATAGGTATTGCCCGCAGGTTGCCTGCACGGCGACGGCGCTGCTCTTCCGCCAGAATGACTTTGATCACGCCGACCATATCGACATCGCCCGCCAGATGCGCCGCTTCATGGAAGCTGGCGGGATTAGCTTCGCGCTTCGTGGCGCGCAGATGGACAAAGTTGATGCGGTCGGCATAGGTTTCCGCCATCTCAACCAGCGCATTATCGGCACGCACACCATAAGAGCCGGTACAGAAGCAGAATCCGTTGTGCAGACTGTCCACGGTTTCTTTCAGCCACTGCATATCTTCCTGCGTGGAGATAATGCGTGGCAGACCCAGAATAGGACGCGGTGGATCGTCCGGATGCACCGCCAGTTTAACGCCCGTCTCTTCCGCAACCGGCACGATGGCGCGCAGAAACGTTGCCATATGCTCGCGCAGTTTCGCTTTATCAATACCGTCATACTGTGCCAGTTGCGCCTGAAACTGCGCCAGGGTGTAACCCTCTTCAGCACCTGGCAGACCGGCGATAATATTGCGCACCAGGGTGTTTTTCTCTTCTGCGCTCATGGCGGAAAAGCGCTGCGCTGCGGCCTGCTGCTCGGCAGCGCTGTAATCCTTCTCCGCGCCCGGGCGCTGCAGCAGATAAAGCTCAAAGGCGGCAAACGCATCAGCGTCAAAGCGCAGCGCTTTTGCGCCATCTGGCAGCGTCCAGGCGAGGTCGGTGCGCGTCCAGTCCAGCACCGGCATGAAGTTGTAGCAGACGGTATCAATGCCGCAGGCAGCCAGATTGCGTATCGACTGCTGGTAATTGGCAATGTAGCGAAGGTAGTCACCCCGCTGAGTTTTGATCGCCTCATGGACCGGGATACTTTCGACCACCGACCAGACCAGACCTTTTTCAGCCAGCAGGGCCTGGCGTGCTTTAATCTCTTCAACCGGCCACACCTCGCCGTTAGGGATATGGTGCAGCGCCGTTACAATGCCGGTCGCACCCGCCTGACGCGCATCATCCAGGGATACCGGGTCGTTTGGGCCGTACCATCGCCATGTATGTTCCATTATTACTCCTTAGTGTGATGTGGCCCAGTGGTCAGGCCGCTGGGCCAAGAGTATGATAGTGGACAAAACAGGGCCGTGATCCGGATCGCAGCATCACAAACTGCATCAGCGATGTGATCGGTTTTAAGCGGACGAAGAGGAGAGGGTGATGACGCTACCCGTTATTAAAACTGAGCGCCTGTATCGTCAGATCGCCAACGTCATTATGGCCGGCATTACGCGCGGTGACTTTGCGGCAGGAGGCTTACTGCCGCCAGAGCGCGAGCTGGCAAAACAGCTGGGTGTCAGCCGCTCGTCAGTGCGTGAAGCATTGATTGCGCTGGAAATGACCGGCTGGGTCGATATCCGCACGGGCAACGGCGTCTACGTCGCGCAGCCACTGCCGCAGGCCGCCGTTCCGCAGGAGAGTTGCAGTCTGCAGGACCTGCTGCAGGCGCGGGAAGCCTTTGAAGGGATGCTGGCGGGATTTGCCGCACGTAACGGCACCGCCGTTCAGCGCGCGGCACTGCTGGCGCTGACCGCTGAACTGCAGCAGTACAATGCAAACGATGCGGCTTTCCTGGAGCAGGACAAACGCTTTCACCTGCTCATCAGCGAGATGAGCGGCAATGATGTGTTACGCGACCTGCTGGAGCAGTTATGGAACCGGCGGCACAGTCCGCATGTGCAGCGACTGGAGCGCCATTATGCTGATAATAACTTCGCACGCGAGATGAATGCTGACCATCAGCAGATCGCCGAGGCCGTCGTGGCGGGCGATGAAGCGGCTGCCCGTCAGGCGATGGAGAACCATCTGCAGCACGTGCAGCAGCAGCTACTTGGTTAATCCCCGCGCCCGCTTAGGTCGTCCGGTGCCCAGCATAATCGCCAGACGACTGCCGCCTGGCGTAGTTTCCATCAGGATTTTGGTAATGCTGGTCAGCGGCACCGAGAGCAGCATGCCGACCGGCCCGAGCAGCCAGCCCCAGAACACCAGCGACAGGAACACCACCAGCGTTGATAAGCCCAGACCGCGACCCATCAGTCGCGGTTCCAGCATATTGCCGAACACCATGTGAATCGCGGTAAACAGCGCCGCCACCATCGCGGCATCAAACAGACTGTTCAGTAACAGCGCCTGAAGTAAGGGCGGGATACCGGCGATAATCGGACCAATATTGGGAATGAAATTGAGGATAAATGCCACGACACCCCAGAGCAGCGCGAACTTCACATCCAGCAGATAGAGGCTCAGCCAGACCGCGATGCCGGTAATCAGGCTCACCAGCGTTTTCAGCGCCAGATAGTGCGTGACCCCTTTCAACGCTTTATGCAGCCCGGCGATGCGGATTTTAGGATTCACCAGCGCGTTACGCATTTTATAGGGCAGGTGATGAACCTCAAACAGCATAAAGACCACGGTCAGCACCAGCAGCACAGTATTGGTCATCGCACCGGAAAAGCCGCTCAGCGCCACGCTTGCCAGGTTCATCATAGTGTTAGGATCGAAACGCTGTACCAGCGCATCTGTTGAGATATTGATATGAAAGCCTGCCGCCAGATGTTGCAGCACCGTCATCTTCTGCTCCATCGTGGCGCGCAGTTGCGGGTAGAGGTCGGAAAACTCGCTCATTGAGCTGGCGATGATGGCGCCCAGCAGCACAAGTGCGCAGAAGATCACCGTGATAACCAGGCCAATGGCCAGTCCACGGCGAAAGCCGCGGCGCATCAGCATCGTCACCAGTGGGTTGAGTACAATTGCAAAGAACGCCGCCAGCAAAAGCGGAACCAGAATATCGGACGCTGCCCGAACCCCGGCGAGGATGATGACCAGCATCGCCAGTTTTATCAGAATATTTTGTCCGATCTTTTCCCGTTGCAGCTCGCTCATTCTCTCTCTCATAACGTAAATTGGCTGTTGAAAGTGTAGCTGAAAGAAAATTAACAATCTGATTTATCAGAGAAACGGTAAAGCGCGGCGGCAAAGTGGCGAGAGTATTAGCGCCACAGTACTCAGCTATAGCAACAGAACAGCCACTCTCCCTTGTGGCTGTTTTCATCCGGTTATCTGCAGCATGTCCGCGCTGTCGTGTTCGCCAGATAACCGTGCCATTGTGATGCGCAGGAGGCGAAAGCGGGTATAGTTAAGGGATAAACCTTATCATTCAGCCAAATACGATCGTGAGGACGCATGCCTGAACAGCCTGCAGCGGAACCGACTACCCCACATGGCAACCTGAATATCTCTCTGCTGATCCTCTCTATTGTGGCCTACAACTTTGCCAGCTATCTCACCATTGGCCTGCCGCTGGCGGTATTGCCAGGCTGGGTGCATGACCAGCTGGGCTTCAGCGCGTTCTGGGCCGGCCTGGTGATCAGCCTGCAATATGTCGCGACGCTGCTGAGCCGGCCACATGCTGGTCGCTATGCCGATATCTGGGGACCCAAAAAAGTGGTGGTGACGGGCCTGGTAGGCTGTCTGATCAGCGGATTGTGTATTCTGCTGGCGGCCCTGATCGCATCACCGATGTGGAGCCTGATCCTGCTCTGCGTGGGCCGTTTGATTCTGGGCGTGGGCCAGAGTTTTACCGGCACCGGCACCTCGTTGTGGGGAGTGGCAAGGGTGGGTTCACTGCACATTGGTCGGGTAATATCCTGGAACGGGATCGTCACCTATGGCGCGATGGCCATTGGCGCACCGCTCGGCGTAGTGATCTTCCAGGCAGGCGGTTTGCTGTGGCTGTCACTGGTCATTGTTGCCATCTGTGTCGTGGGCATCGTCTGCGCCGTGCCGCGTCCGGCTGTAAAAGCCAGCCGCGCCAGACCGCTGCCGTTTCGGGCTGTGCTGGGAAAAATCGCCGGTTTTGGTGCGATTCTGGCGATGGGATCGGCGGGTTTTGGCGTTATCGCCACCTTTATCACGCTGTTCTATCAGGATAAAGGCTGGCAGGGAGCCGCTTTTGCGCTTTCCCTGTTCAGCATGGCTTTTGTTGGCGCACGCCTGCTGTTTCCCAATGCGATTAACCGCCACGGCGGTCTGCGGGTCGCCAGCGTTTGTCTGGCGGTTGAAGCGGCCGGACTGTTTCTGGTCGCCGCTGCGGGTAATCCCTGGATGGCAAACGCGGGTGCCTTTCTGACCGGGGCAGGTTTTTCTCTGGTGTTCCCGGCGCTGGGCGTGGTGGCGGTAAAAGTGGTGCCGCAGCAGAATCAGGGCAGCGCCCTGGCAACCTATACCGCCTTTATGGATCTGTCGCTGGGGATAACCGGGCCACTGGCCGGATTCATCATGAATTATGCGGATGTCTCACGCGTCTATCTGCTTACGGCGCTGCTGGTCTGTGTCGCGTTTTTCTGCACGCTGCGGCTGCTGAAGCGTCAGGCATCGCAGTCAGCAGCAGACGGTTCTTCAGAATAAAAAAAATGGCCCAGCAGCGGGCCATAACGTCTTTTCAGACACAGATAAACGGATAAATGCGGGATGCAGCAGGATTCAGGCCTGCAGCAGTTCAATACTGTGGCGGATCTGGCGTTCAATCTCCGCCGGGGTCCAGCTGTTGAGCTGACCGGAGAACGGCTCAAAGGCGTAGACGCCCTTATAGCCAAGCATCTCCAGCCGTTTAACCTGCACCACGCTCTTCAGCACATCATTGTCACTCAGCATAATGCGTTCTTCGTCGGTCAGTTCGGCGGTCGGACGTTGATCTTCCACGCCTGAAAGGTGCACCAGTCCAATCTGGTCAATATCGATACCCACCGGGAATTCCTGTTCAGCCTTCTCATAGAGATGATGATGAAAAGTATCCAGCAACAGTTTAAAAGGCACGCCTGCCGCAGCAATTAACGCCTGCGCCTGCACGATCGAACGCAGTGAGCTGACCGGGAAACCCAGTGGCTCCACCAGCCCCAGAATGCCATAGTGGGCAAAGCGCGGCGCCAGTGCCTGCATCGCCGCCTGTGTCTGCTGAGGCGACACGGTAATCCCCTCATTCAGCGGACACATTACCAGCGCTTTTGCACCAATCTGTTGTGCTGTCTGTAACAGCGCCTCGGCCCGGCTCAGCAGCGCATCATCAATATGGTTAAACGGATAGAGCGCATTAATGCTGATGATATCAATGTGGTATCTGTCGGCCAGGGCGCGCAGTTGATCGGTGCTGAGATCGTCAGTGACGCTGCCGCCGGGCATATCATTACGCAGTTCAACCTTGCTCAGGCCCAGACGCTGAACCAGCTGAAAGAAGGCTTCCAGCGAGAGCCGGGGCGCAATTTTGCGATTGATACAGAAACGGGTTGGGTCGATGGCCATGCGTTAACTCCGGAACAGGAGAATGTTGCGATTAAAGAAAACATTTATTTCATAATTAGTGAATTATGAAATGTATTTTATTAGATCAGCCTCGCATTAATTTCATATTTCGTTTCACGCTGATGCGTCAACGCCGGATCGACTTCGCAGAAACAGACGTGATCCACGCCGCAGCAATTCCCCTGTTACGCTAAGGCTGACCGGTAATATTGCTCTGCTGCTTTCATAACCCGGTCAGACAAGGGTGGACAATAAAAATGCGATCTGTGCCGCTAAAATCAAATTTTCCAAAAATAACTATTTGAAAAATTTATTCCACTGTAATAGCTTCATAGCACGCTTTCAGGTTTGCCTGGTCAGGCAGTGTGGCAGGCCACAGGGCCCGTCTGCAGGGAACTTAACCATCTTAAGAGGCAACATCATGACAACCATAGGTAACTTTATTGGCGGTAAAATCACGTTCAGCGCCAGCAACGAAACCATTCCTGTTTACGATCCGGCAACCGGCAAAGTGGTTCGTGAACTGACGCAAAGTACCGCTGATGAAGTGGCTCAGGCGATTGGTGTCGCGCATGACGCATTTTCAGCCTGGTCTAAAACTTCGCCGCTGCGTCGCGCCCGCGTTCTGTTTAACTTTAAAGCCCTGATGGAGCAGCATCGTGATGAGCTGGCAGCGCTGATTGTCTCTGAGCATGGCAAAGTCTGGTCCGATGCACTGGGTGAACTGACGCGTGGCATTGAAGTGATTGAGTTTGCCTGCGGGATCCCTCATTTGCTCAAAGGCGAATATTCCCCGAACGTCGGCGGCGGCGTTGACAGCTTCTCGCTGATGCAGCCGGTTGGCGTCGTGGCGGGCATTACGCCGTTCAACTTCCCGGCCATGGTGCCATTGTGGATGTTCCCGATCGCACTGGCCTGCGGTAACACCTTTGTCCTGAAGCCACCGGCGCTGGATCCGTCTGCGGCCGTGCGTATGGCCGAGCTCCTGACCGAAGCGGGCCTGCCGGATGGCGTATTCAACGTGGTGCACAGCTCTAATGAAGATGCTGAGCAGCTCTATAAGGATCCGCGCATTGCCGCGGTGAGCTTCGTCGGCTCTTCAGGCGTAGCTGAGCATATCTATAAGACCGCCAGCGCCCACGGCAAGCGAGTGCAGGCATTTGGCGCGGCGAAAAACCACGCTATCGTTATGCCGGATGCCGATCTGGATGCCACCGTTAACGCCATCATGGGCGGTGCGTTTGGTTCTGCCGGTGAACGCTGTATGGCTCTGCCTGTTGTTGTCGCCGTGGGTGATGACACCGCTGACAAGTTGATTGCCCGCCTGACACCGCTGGTGAAAGCACTGCGTATCGGCCCGGGAATGAGTCAGGGTGCCGATGAAAATGAGATGGGTCCGGTGGTCTCCGCTGCGCACCAGAAGAAGGTGCTGGGTTACATCGACAAAGGCGAGCAGGAAGGTGCGAAGCTGGTGGTGGATGGCCGTAACGTGCAGGTTGCGGGTCACGCAGAAGGTTACTACGTTGGCGGCACGCTGTTTGATAACGTCACCTCTGAGATGGTGATCTGGCGTGAAGAGATTTTTGGGCCGGTGCTGAGCATCATGCGCGCACCGGATTACGACAGCGCACTGCAACTGGTTAACAGCCATGAGTTTGGCAACGGCAGTGCGATTTTCACCAGCAACGGTCACACCGCGCGTGAGTTTGTGCAGAACGTTGAAGCGGGCATGGTGGGTGTCAACGTGCCGGTTCCGGTGCCGATGGCATTCCACAGCTTCGGTGGCTGGAAGCGTTCCGTATTTGGCGCGCTCAATGTCCACGGGCCGGACGGCGTGCGCTTCTATACGCGCATGAAAACCGCCACCGTGCGCTGGCCGTCCGGTCAGCAGACCGTGTCTGAATTCAGTATGCCAACCTTAGGCTAATTTATTTCAACGTCGATCACGGTGTGCGACCGGCAGGATAGTCTGCCGGTCGCTTTGTTCGCTGGCATTGCGCCCGCGTGACACTCGCCGTGTTAATCGTGACAGAGAGGAGGATCGGGATGTCTTTACTGTCGAAAGCACAGGCCCCTGACGCACAGGGCCGTATTCAGCATGTCACACCTGAGCGTGCTGGCTGGCGTTATGTCGGGTTTGATGCTTATCTGCTGAAGAAAGGGGAAACCCTGCGCCTCAACAGTGGTGATAAAGAGCTGTGTCTGGTGCTGGTGGCCGGGCTGGCCTCGGTGAAAACCCGCCATGCTGAGTTTCCCGGTATCGGTAAGCGCATGTCGCCTTTCGAACGCGTGCCGCCTTATTCCGTTTATGTGCCGCATGATGATGAAGTGGAAGTGTATGCAGACAGCGATCTTGAACTGGCAGTCTGTAACGCGCCCGGTCAGGGAAATCTGCCTGCACGACTGATTGCACCAGCGGATGTGGGTGTTGAGCATCGCGGAAAAGGGCGCAATCAGCGCCTGGTGCATAATATCCTGCCTGACACTGAACCGGCTGACAGCCTGCTGGTGGTTGAGGTTTATACCAACGAGGGCGATACCAGCTCGTATCCCAGCCACAAGCACGATCAGGAGGAGAGTGAAAACGAAACCTACCTGGAAGAGACCTACTATCACCGTTTCGATCCGGAGCCTGGCTTTGCCATGCAACGCGTCTACACCGACGACCGCTCACTGGATGTCTGCATGGCACCCTATAATCGCGACGTGGTGATGGTGCCGCGCGGCTATCATCCGGTGGCGACGCTGGCAGGTTACAACAACTACTATCTGAACGTGATGGCGGGGCCGGTGCGGTTATGGAAATTCAGCTGGGAGAAAGATCACGCCTGGGTGAACAGCGACAGCTATCCGCGCAACGCGTAAATCACGGCGGTTTTATCAGGCGTGCATAGTGCGTGGATAGCCTCAAAAAGGGCAGCCGATTGGGCTGCCCTTTTTACTGTGCGGAACGAAGGTTACTGAGCGGAACTCTCGGCGTTGTTCAAAGCCAGTGACACCGCAAGCGTCTGTGCCAGGCAGAGTGAGGCAACCTGCGAACGGAAGCCATCGACCTGCGCTTCACGCACCACAAAGCAGACATCACTAAAGGCGGCCAGCGGGCTAACCTGACTGTCGGTAATAGCAATCTGATGCGCGCCACGTTTAGCACCCATTTCGACCACTTCGACCGCTTCACGCGCATAAGGCGAGTAGCTGATCGCAATCACCACATCTTTCGGGTTTACCAGGCTGAGCTGCTCAGTAAACATCCCGCCCAGGCCATCAATCAGAAACGCGCGACGCTCCAGGTGACGCAGCGCGTAAACCAGATAGGAGGCGACGCTAAAGGAGCGACGCAGGCCGATGACATAGATGTTCTCAGCCTCATTCAGCAGTTTCACTGCCTTGTTCAGCTGCTCAGGATTAACCTGCATCGCCAGTTGCTGCAACGCCTGGCTGTTCACCATCGTAAAGACGTTGAGGATCTCCGCTGGGCTTTCAGGGGCACTGGCGCTGTCGTCCGTTGAGGTCTGACGAAACAGGCGAGCGCGCTCGGTATAGTTGACCGTCTCCTCCATCAGGTGCTGACGAAAAACCTGTTTCATTTCGTTGAAACCGCTGAAGCCAAACGCATTCGCAAAACGGATCAGCGTCGACGGCGGCACATCGGCCTGCTGGGCAATCGAAGCGACGGTATCGAAAGCAATACTGTTACTGTTATCAAGGATGTAGCGCGCAACCTGTTTAAGACGCTTGCTCAGTGTTTCATAGCGGCGACGAATATCGTCCTGCAAGAGAGAAAGTTGGGTGGGATTATTGTTCATCACTTCTGCCCGTATAATTAGAATAATGGCTGCATAATGAGCGCTATATTACCAGATGGATGGAAAATTTCATTTCTTTGAGTTAACGGCGCAGTTTATTTCATGGCTTTATGAAATGGTTCACAGATTAGCTTTAGCGCCCGAGGCGTGACTCTTCGCGGGCAATGTCAGGCTGAAAACCGGGATGAAATGCCAGCAGGCTGGGAGGGTAACCAGTAAAAAACGCCATCCCGGTTGGGATAGCGTGATGAAAGAGTCTGTCTCTGCGTGCTATGAGTTCGCGCAGGCTCAGGTAACATGGTCAGATCGGAAAGTCGCTTAAGCCATCCATGGCCGCTCGGCCCGCCCCGTCCCTGGCGCGGGACGCTTTCCTCCTCTGACCATGTTACCTGCGCGTTGAGCTTATTTGTTGCTGCAACCTTCACCCTGCCTTGAGTAAGTCAGCCGTCTGAGGCCATCGCGGTTGAGACAGTCTATAGCAGAGCATGAAATCAGGCGCGGGCAGCACGCCAGTACTCAATCAGCCGCAGATAATTGCCTTTAACGGTCTCAATCAGCGCCTGATCGTCCAGTTCACCCTGCAGCCACTGGCGCGAAGGCTGACCAAAGATGGTGCGACCCACCGCAAAGCCTTTCACCCAGGGCGCGTTGGCCGCCGCGGCAAAGCCCGCTTTAAGCTTCTCTTCAGGCGCATCCAGACCGAGCAACAGAATGCCGCGACAGTGGGGATCCTGCTGCTCAATCAGCGTGCTGATCGCCTGCCAGCTTTCCGCGGACAGCGGTGGCAGTTTCCACCAGTCAGGCTGGATGCCCAGACTGTAGAAATGCGCCAGCATATTAAGGTAATAGGCTTCATTTTTATCCGGGTTGCTCTCCGGCAGAATCACTTCCAGCAGCAGCTCATGCCCGCTTTTGTTACAGCCATTCCAGACGTCGAGCACCACGTCATCCTGCTCTTTACGCAGTTCAGCACTGTCGTGAGGATGATAAAACACCAGACATTTCACGACGTGCTCGGCGGGCCAGTCGATCAGCTGCGAGCCAATGTTGCCATGCTCCAGGCGCAGCGGACGTGAGCTCGGCAGCTCAATCGGACGGCCAATCCACCAGTTCTTCCCGGTGATGGCATTCAGCGCTTTCTGACCATAGGTGGTATCCGCCAGAATACCGCTCTTATTCTCTAATCCCGCCTCTCTGGCGGCCTCCTGAGCGGCTTCCAGCAGCAGCAGTTTCAGCTGTGGAATACGGCTTTCATCCACGCCCGCTTCCTCCGCCATGTCCGCCAGTTGTTTGCGATGATCAAAAGCGAAAACGTTCAGCTCCGGCCACGCCTGCTTGCGGGTGGTCACGCGGTGCAGGTGGTTGAGACGACTGTCGAGATCGGGACGTTTCACCTCTTTGTCGCGGCTCAGGAAATCATCCAGTTCCGCTTTGGTTGGCATGGCCGGGGCACAGCCGTGGCGTGAAACCACCAGCGCCCCACAGGCGTTGGCGTAACGGCACGCCTGCTCCCAGCCTTCATCATTCAGCCAGCCGCGCAGCAGGCCAGACATAAAGGCATCACCCGCGCCCAGCACGTTGAGCACGTCAACGCGCACGCCGGTGTGCAGCTGAGTCTCTTCCCAGCTATCCGGGATATCCCCTTCAAATACCACGCAACCCAGCGGACCGCGTTTGCAGACAAGCGTTGCCAGGCTCGCCTTGCGAACGTTCTTCAGAGCAGTCAGGGTATCGGTGCTGCCACCGGCAATGTGAAACTCCTCTTCGGTGCCGACGATCAAATCGAAATAGTGCACCACTTCCTGCAACTGTTGCGTAACCTGGGAAGACTCAATGAAACGCGTTTCACCATCACCCAGAGAGGTCAGCCCCCACAATACCGGGCGATAATCAATATCCAGCGCCGTTCGCAGACCGTTGCGGCGGGCGATATCCAGCGCTTTCAGCACAGCTTCACGGGTTTGTGGATGCGATAAGTGAGTACCGGTTACCGCTACCGCGCGGGAAGAGGTAATAAAGGTTTCATCAATATCTTCCGGCACCAGCCCCATGTCAGCGCAGTTATCACGGTAGAAAATCAGCGGAAAAGTCTCTTCGTCTTTGATGCCCAGGATCACCAGAGCCGTCAGACGCCGCGGATCGGTGATCAGCGCATCGGTATTACAGCCGACGCGCTGCAACGCTTCACGCAGAAAGCGACCATTATGCTCATCTCCCACCCGCGCCAGCATCGCTGATTTCAGCCCCTGAATCGCGGTGCCATAGGCGACGTTGCCTGAGGAACCGCCCAGATATTTCGCAAAGGAGGTGACATCTTCCAGCCGCGCTCCAATTTGCTGGCCATAAAAATCAACGGCAATTCGCCCGATACAAATCACATCAAGCGGCTTCTGTTGTGTACTCATACCTGTGGTTTCCTCTTGTGATTAGCAGGGCTGGCGGGCGAAAAGGTCGACGCTATATTCGCTCTGCATCCGGGTCTGTGGGTGTCTGACTGACAATGGGAGAATTATGAGGAATAAAAATTCCATATTCAATACGAAATGAAATATCCATCGCAATTTTGTGAACCAGGTAAAACTCCTGATTCTCTTCCGTCTGCGCAGTCTTCGTCGGCACGATGTCCGGTATGCCAGGGTTGTGAAGGGGATCGCAGGAATCCGCACGCCAGTCAGGCATGCTGCTGCATTGAAATAAATTTTTTCATCATGTGCCACTCTCTGTTAAACGTTCCAGATTTCCCCTCTGCAATCCCCCGTCACACCTGAAGCCGCCATTAAATTTGATCTCACTCGCAAAATGAAATGTTTCTTCTGTAATCGTGTTTTATGAAAAAAATATTTGTTTATAATCGCCTCACGTTTCAGTTATTCCGGTCGCCTTTTCCGCCCATGACAACGCCTGGCGTGCTGTTGCGGAAGTCGGGGTCCACCAGCATGTAAGGAAGAATATGAGCACTATCAGACTGACCACGGCACAGGCGCTGGTTAAATTTCTGGATAATCAATTCATTGATGTCGATGGCGTTGAAACGAAGTTCGTCAAAGGTATCTTCGCGATCTTCGGCCATGGCAACGTGCTGGGGCTGGGCCAGGCGCTGGAACAGGATAGCGGCGATCTGATGGTTTATCAGGGCCGTAATGAGCAGGGCATGGCCCATGCTGCCACCGGCTTTGCACGCCAGTCACTGCGCCGTCAGATTATCGCCTGCAGTTCATCCGTGGGGCCTGGTGCGGCGAATATGATCACTGCCGCCGCGACGGCGACAGCTAACCGCATTCCGCTGCTGCTGTTGCCCGGCGACGTCTTCGCTACCCGCCAGCCCGATCCCGTGCTGCAACAGATTGAGCAGAGCTACGACCTCAGCATCAGCACCAACGACGCCTTTCGCGCCGTCAGCAAATACTGGGATCGCGTCAGCCGCCCGGAGCAGCTGATGTCCGCCTGTATTAATGCCATGCGCGTACTCACCGATCCGGCTGAAACCGGCGCGGTCACGCTCTCTCTTCCGCAGGATGTGCAGGGCGAAGCCTGGGATTATCCGGACTACTTCTTCCAGAAACGTGTGCACCGTCTGGATCGCCGTCTGCCGGTGGCGGCGCAGCTGGCAGATGCCCTGACGCTGATTAATCGTAAGCGCAAGCCGATGATTATCTGCGGCGGCGGTGTGAAATACTCCGAAGCGGGCGAGGCGCTGCGCCAGTTTGCTGAGCGTTATCAGATTCCCTTTGCCGAGACGCAGGCGGGCAAAGGCACGCTGGTTTCTGACCATCCGCTGAACGTCGGCGGCGTGGGTGAAACCGGCTGTCTGGCCGCTAACCTGCTGGCAAAAGAGGCCGATTTAGTGATCGGCATCGGCACCCGCTACACCGATTTCACGACTGCATCGAAATGGATTTTCCAGCATCCCGATGTCAGCTTCCTGAACATCAATGTCAGCAACTTCGACAGCTACAAGCTGGATGGCGTGCAGCTGCTGGCCGATGCCCGCGAAGGGCTGACCGCGCTCACCGCCGCGCTGGCCTCACAGCACTACAGCAACGACTGGGGCAATCAGATTGAGCAGGCGCAGAGTCAGCTGTTGAAAGAGACGCAGCGCGTCTACCAGGTGGAATATCACGATGGCGACTTTGTGCCGGAGATTGCTGACCATCTCGACCGCGAAGCGGTGTTCGCTGAATTTAACCGCCTGACCCAGTCGCTGCTGACGCAAAGCAGCGTACTCGGCACACTGAACGAGCAACTGCCAAAAGATGCGGTGGTCGTGGCAGCGGCAGGCAGTCTGCCGGGTGACCTGCAGCGCGTCTGGCGCACCAAAGATTACAACGCCTACCACGTTGAATATGGCTACTCCTGCATGGGCTATGAAGTGAATGCCGCGCTGGGTGTGAAGCTGGCGCAACCGCAGCGCGAGGTCTATGCGTTGGTCGGTGATGGCTCCTTTATGATGCTGCACTCAGAGCTGGTCACCTCGATTCAGGAAGGGGCGAAAATTAACGTGGTGCTGCTGGATAACATGACCAACGGCTGCATCAATAACCTGCAGATGGAACACGGCATGGACAGCTTCACCACCGAGTTCCGCTTCCGTAACCCGGAAGGCGGCAAGCTGGACGGCGGTTTTATCCCGGTCGATTTCGCCGCGATTGCTGCCGGTTATGGCTGCAAAACCTATCGTGTCACCACGCTGGAGCAGCTCAAAGCGGCGCTGGAAGATGCCCGCACCCAGACGGTTTCCACCCTTATCGACATCAAAGTGCTGCCTAAAACCATGATCCACAAATATTTCAGCTGGTGGCATGTCGGTGTGGCGCAGGCGTCGAAGACCGAACGCGCTCAGGCGGTGGCGGACAAGCTCAACAGCCATCTGGATCAGGCGCGCAAATATTAATTTCCGGGCCGTGCTGCGGCCCGTTTTCCTCTTCTCCGTACGAACCCTACACAGGTGTAATTATGACTTTGAAACTTGGTGTCATCGGTACAGGTGCAATTGGTCAGGAACATATTCGCCGCTGCAGCCATGTGCTGCAGGGTGCCCAGGTGGTTGCCGTCTCTGACATCAATGTCGAAGGCGCGCGTGCTGCACTGCAGCGCCTGAACATTGAGGCGGAGGTGTTCGAAAATGGCCACGATGTGATTCAGTCACCGAATGTTGATGCGGTGCTGGTCACCTCATGGGATCCAACCCATGAAGAGTTCACCTTAGCGGCGATTGCCGCCGGTAAACCGGTGTTCTGTGAGAAGCCGCTGGCGATGAGCGCCGAGGGCTGCCGCCGGGTGGTGGATGCAGAGATTCAGGCCGGTAAACGCCTGGTGCAGGTCGGCTTTATGCGTCCTTACGATGCGGGCTATCGCGCCCTGAAAAAAGTGATTACCGATGGCGATATCGGTGAGCCGCTGATGCTGCACTGCGCGCACCGCAACCCGACCGTGCCAGAGAACTACACCACGCCGATGGCCATCACCAACACCCTCATCCACGAGCTGGATGTGCTGCGCTGGCTGACAAACGACGACTATAAAACCGTGCAGGTCATCTTCCCGCGCGTGACGTCGAAGTCGCATGGTCAGCTGAAAGATCCGCAGATCGTCCTGTTCGAAACCCACAAAGGGGTGCGTATCGACGTTGAGATTTTTGTTAACTGCGCTTACGGCTATGACATTCAGTGTGAAGTGGTCGGTGAAGAGGGGATTGCTCGTCTGCCGGAGCCTTCATCAGTACAGCTGCGCAAAGATGCGCGCCTGTCGAACACCATTCTGGTGGACTGGAAAGATCGCTTTATCGAAGCGTATGACGTTGAGCTGCAGGCGTTTATCAACGACATCAAAGCGGGCCAGCTTACCGGACCTTCTGCATGGGATGGCTTTGCCGCCTCCGTGGCCGCCGATGCCTGTATCAAAGCGCAGAACAGTGGTGCGATTGAGCCGGTAGAGATGCCGCCACGTCCTGCTTTCTATAACTGATTCAGCTGTCTATGCGGCCTGGCCGCTCTCCGCCTGGGAATGAGAAAATGAACAAAGAGAACGTAAAACTGGCTATCGCGCCGATCGGCTGGACCAATGATGACATGCCGGATCTCGGCAGTGAAAATACTTTCCAGCAGACCGTGAGCGAGATGGCGCTGGCTGGCTTTACCGGCAGCGAAGTGGGCAGCAAATACCCGCGCGATCCGGCGATTCTGAAACCGATGCTCGACATTCGCGGCATCCAGATCTGCAACGCCTGGTTCAGCACCTTTTTCGCCAACGGTGACAAAGAGAAAACCATCGAACAGTTCATCGAGCACATGAACTTCCTGCATGCGATGGGCGCACGGGTAATTGGCTGTTCTGAGCAGAGTAAAAGTATTCAGGGCACCGGGCTTGCGGTGTTTGAAGAGAAAGCGATTTTCAGCGATGAAGAGTGGCAGTTAACGGCAGAAGGCTACAACGAACTCGCCCGCATCGCAGCGGATAAAGGGATGCGCGTGACGCTGCATCACCACATGGGCACTGGCATTCAGACCACGGAAGAGATTGACCGGTTTATGGCGATGACTGACGAGCAGGTGGGTTTGCTCTATGACACTGGCCACGTTTACTACTCCGAAGGCTCTCAGCAGAAGATGCTGGCGGTACTGGAAAAATATCTGCCGCGCATCTTCCACGTTCATCTCAAGGATGTGCGTGATGAGGTGGTCGCTGAGGTGCGGGAGAATCATCTCTCATTCCTGGAAGGCGTGAAAAAGGGCACCTTTACCGTGCCTGGCGATGGCGTGATCGACTTCAAACCGGTGTTTAAAATTCTGGATGATTACGGCTACAAAGGCTGGATGGTGGTGGAAGCGGAGCAGGATCCGGCGCTGGCCAATCCTTTTGAATATGCCGTGAAAGCGCGGAAATATATCCGGGAAAATACAGGTTTATAATCTGCTCTGAATAAAGGCTGGCTTCCCCGTGGGAAGCCAGCCTTTTGTTTTACTTCAGCGTAATGCTTTTCACAATGTTGTCTGCATCGCTCTGCGCCTGCTGCTGATTATCGCCTGGCAGCGTAATCTGCAGTGTCACCAGCTTGCCATCGACTTTAGCCAGCACCACGGAAGACCATGAGGTCTGATTGTTGGCAGAAATCACCGTATCCAGCTGCTGTGCGGGCTGATCTTTCAGCGTCACAGATTTGTTCGACACCACCTGCAGCTGCGGGTCGCGGTTACGCTGCTGCTGTTCCATGCGCTTCGACAGCACATCCAGCCCATCACTGGTCGGGTCGCCGGCAATCACAATAATGGCGCGGGCACCGGTTTCATCTGCGTAAACGTGCATGTTCGTAGTCTGCGAACCCAGTTTACCGCTTTTATCTGACATGCCTGGTGGCAGTGAGAAGCTCAGTTTGCCATCCATCAGCGTGACAGTCTGTGCCGACTGACTGGCGCTGACGCCGTTGTCATTCGCCGCTTCATCTTTCTTCTGGTCACAGGCGGCTAAGCCCAATACCAGTAAACCCATTCCTACATATTTCACCAGATTGCGCATCAGAATCCCTTTTTAAGTTTCCAGTCAGGCAGTAATACAACAGGAATCAGGCTGCAAACGCAACCTGATGATTGTCAGAAGATCTTAGCGGGTAATGGCGGAAATGGTATGGGCTCTTAGCGCCTGGCCAATCAGACTATTTTTTTGTCATTCTGAACCTGGGCAGTGCTCACACAGGCTGCTTTAGCAACCTGAACGCCCGTCAGGGCGGCCCTGAAGGGGCGAGCGCAGCGAGTAATCCTCACGAACTACGTGTACTACGGATTGTTCCGCGCTGTCCGTGTCCAGACTGCCTGCAACAATAACGTCTGATAAACCCGGCTCAGCCGAAATTGACCTGGCGGGCGGTCTGGCGTTCCGCCAGACGCTTCAGCGCGGCGTTGAGGAGTACGCCGTAGGCGGGCAGGAAGAAGACCATGCAGATAAGCACTTTGAAGCTGTAATCCACCAGTGCAATCTCAACCCAGTGCTGCGCCATAAAGGCATCAGGACTTTTGTAGAAGGCGATGAAGAAGAAGGCCAGCGTATCGCTGATATTTCCCAGGAACATGGCACAGCCTGGTGCTATCCACCACTGCGGCAGACGACGCAGACGGTTGAATACATGAACGTCGAGGATCTGACCCAGCGCGTAAGCCATGAAGCTGGCGCAGGCGATACGGGCAACAAAGAGATTCATGACTTCCAGTGCCTGCCAGCCCTGCCATTCACCCTGATAAAACAGTGCCGAAACGCCGTAAGAGATAAACAGCGCCGGGATCATCACAGCCAGAATAATGCGTCGGGCCAGCGGTGCGCCAAAAATACGCACGGTGAGATCGGTCGCCAGGAAGATAAAGGGAAAGCTGAATGCACCCCAGGTGGTGTGGAAGCCAAAGACAGAAATTGGCAGCTGTACCAGATAGTTACTTGATGTGATCACCAGCAGGTGAAACAGCGACAACCAGAAAAGCGCATGCATGCGCTGACGTGAAGAAAATGCGAGCATATTCAACCTTTTTAATGTTGGGGTGAGGGAACCCATTGCGGGACGCCGTTCGGGCAGCGCCTGGCAGTTTTATGAGCAAAAAGCGGCGGCATCTTACCGCGTTGTGCTTTTTATGCAATGGTTAATTTTAACGCAATCGTTATCGCCTTGCTTCACCGCCAGCACGCGCTAGAATAGGCGCCCTTTTGCTGAACTGAGTTGATTATGAGCGATGCTTTTTCCTCTGCCGATCATCAGCTGGATGCCCGTGGCCTGCGTTGCCCGGAGCCGGTGATGATGGTGCGCAAAACCGTACGCGGCCTGCAGGATGGCGAGACGTTGCTGATTATCGCCGACGATCCGGCGACGACGCGCGACATTCCCGGCTTCTGCCGCTTTATGGAACATGGCCTGCTGGCGCAGCAGACCGACACGCTGCCTTATCAGTTTCTGATTCGTAAAGGCATGGCGGGTTAACGACAGCCGTTCGGGCCGTCGTTAACTTTACTCATCGATCAGAAGCCTCACACTCAGGCGCGACGACGCAGTAACCGCAAGGCGTTGGCAGTGACCAGCGCGGTCGCACCGGAATCTGCCAGCACCGCCAGCCACAGTCCGGTCAGGCCCATCAGGGTAGTGACCAGGAAAATCGCCTTCAGACCCAGCGCAATACCGATATTCTGGCGGATGATGCGCCGTGTCCGGCGTGCCAGCGCAATCATCGGGGCCAGATTGCTGAGCTGATTTCGCGTCAGGGCCGCATCGGCCGCTTCCAGCGCGACATCAGTGCCGCTACCCATGGCAATGCCCAGCGTCGCCGCTTTCATCGCCGGGGCGTCGTTAATACCATCTCCG
Organism: Pantoea sp. MBLJ3; assembly: GCF_000816655.1. Taxonomy (NCBI): domain Bacteria; kingdom Pseudomonadati; phylum Pseudomonadota; class Gammaproteobacteria; order Enterobacterales; family Erwiniaceae; genus Pantoea; species Pantoea sp. MBLJ3. The sequence goes on along the minus strand of NZ_JSUT01000011.1, from coordinate 121,176 downwards.
ACCATCGCCAGCGGCTGCTGCTGACTCAGTTCACGGATGGCCGCCACCTTATCGGCGGGCAGCAGGCTGGCGCGATAATCGATATCGAGCTGACGGGCAATGGTTGCTGCGGCGCGAGGATTGTCACCCGTCAGCATCAGGCTCTCAATGCCCAGCTTTTTCAGCGCCTTTAACGCCTCCACGGCGTCGTCGCGCAGCTGATCGCGCAGGGCCAGCGCACCCAGCGCGTCGCCATCGCGCATCAGCACTACCAGCGTTTCACCTTCGGCTTCCTGTTGCGCTATCTGCGCATTTTGCTGCGGCGTCAGACCGGGAGCATGGCCTGGCGTCAGCAGCTGAATCTGCTGGCCTGAGACCTGCGCACGGATACCGCGTCCGGCCTGCACCTGCTGATCCAGCGCGTCAGGAATCACCAGCTCACGCGCCTGCGCGGCCGCCACGATAGCGCTGGCCAGTGGATGGGTCGCACCCTGTTCCGCAGCGGCACTCAGCGCCAGCATCTCTGATTCGCTGGCCTCGCCAAATCGCAGGATCTGCGTCAGTTGTGGCTTGCTCAGCGTCAGCGTGCCGGTTTTATCAAACGCCATTCTGCGCAGCGAACTCAGCCGCTCCAGCGCCGCACCGCCTTTAATCAGCGCGCCCTGTCGCGCCGCCGCTGCCAGCCCGGAGGTAATCGCGGCGGGCGTGGAGATCACCAGCGCACAGGGGCAGCCAATCAGCAGCAGCGTCAGACCTTTGTAGATCCACGGCTGCCAGTCGCCTGCGAAAAGCAGGGGCGGCACCACCATCACCAGCAGCGACAGCAGCATCACCAGTGGCGTATAGATGCGACTGAACTGATCGATAAAGCGTTCTACCGGCGCACGGTGCGTTTCCGCCTCCTCAATCAGCTGCAGGATACGGTCAATCGCGCTTTCACCCGGCTTCGACACCACTTCCAGCATTACCTGCCGATCCACGCTGGTGGCACCGGCGAGAATCTTTTCGCCGCTAGCCCGCGTGACCGGTAATGATTCTCCGGTCAGCGCGCTCTCATCGAAACTGGCAAGCGGGCTGATTAAACGGCCGTCGACCGGCAGGCGGCTGCCCGCCGCGACTTCAATCACATCGCCGGGTTGCAGCGCCGCCAGCGGTACTTCACGACGTTTGCCCTGTTCAAGGCGAATAGCCGACTCAGGCCGCAAGGCCATCAGGCTGGTGACGCCGCTGCGCGCCCTGGAAGCGGCATAGCTTTCCAGCTGTTCGCCCAGTTGAAACAGCACCAGCACCATCGCGGCTTCAGCGTGCGCGCCAATAATCAGCGCACCGGCTGACGCCAGTGTCATTAATGTCTCAATGGTAAAAGGCGATCCGCTGCGAATGCGCTGCCATGCACCGCGCGCGACCGGGATCAGGCCGACCAGCGTGGTCAGCACAAACAGCCGATCGCCCCAGGCGGGCGCGAACTGGCTGACGACGCTGCTGACGAGTACCAGCAATGCCAGCAAAATCAGCATCCGGTTCTGTTGCCAGCCCGGAGTGGCTGCCGTGGCGGGTGACGAGGCTGATGGAATGGCGAGCTGAAAACCGGCTTTTTTCACCGCCTGTACAACGGCGTTTTGCACATCCTGATCGGCGTTGACGACCAGCTTTTCGCTGCTGAACAGCACGCGGGCGTCGGTCACGCCTTTTACCTGACGGACGGCGGTTTCAATGGTGCGGGCGCAGCTCGGGCAATCCATCCCGCTGACCTGCCAGCTAAAGGGCCAGGAGCCTCGCCGGTCACTTTCCTCAGCGGCGTCGGCGTCATTGCCAGGGCTGCTGTTACTGTCACAGCAACAGCCCGCTGTATCCGCCGTTACGGGTGTAGCAGCATGAATAGAAAGGGAGAGGGGACGGGCCTGACGAACCTGGCACAGCGGTTTCGCTGCGGCGTGGCTGGCACGCGGTTTGCCGCAGCCACAGGCGTGATGTTGATGCATATGACCTCCAGAGTGTAAAAAAAAGCGGGATGAGCAACCCGGCTCATCCCGCTATCCTACACTCTGGAGTGAACTCCAGAGTCAAGGCTATTTTCTCAGACGACCCACAATGAGCGCACGATCATAAAATGACCGGCAAAGTAGCAGGCGGCGACGATCGCGCTGTCAGCGGTGAAGCGACGGCGATAGTGCGAGATAAACCAGACGGCGTTTGCCAGCAGCAGCAGGCCGGCACCGACCATGATAGAGAAGCTGTAATCAGTTGGACGGAAGAAGTACTGCTCGGTCGCTATCCAGGTCATCACCAGCGTCATGCCGATAAACGTACAGACAGGCCAGCGAAGATCTTCCAGTCGGCTCCAGATGATGCCAGTCAGGGCGGCACCGATAATGAGCAACGTTAGCGGAATCGGCCAGAAGAAGGTCATGGTCATGCTGGCGGCGAAGCAGAGCGTATAAAGCAGGTGCGACAGGAAGAAAGCCCCGACGGCATAGAGCATCTGCTGACGCGGCAGCAGCGTTAACGCATCACCGACCAGTGTCGCGACCAGACCGGCCAGAATCAGGTAGTCCGTGGTCTGCAGCACCGGCGCCTGCCAGGCCAGCCCGACAAGCAGCAGCAGTGTGACCGGTTTAAACAGCCAGCGTTGCCACTGAGGGCCGCGATAGGTGGCGTCGACATAGAGCCAGCCGGAGAAAAGTACAGCGAGGAAAGACCAGAGCATTGTTTCTCCCTTTTTTACTCAAAGTGGTGAAAGATCCCAAAATATCCCTTCCAGTTTAGGTTAAGCCCCTGAGATGTGACAATCGGTCAACTCTGGTTGTATGCTTTACCGCCTGATTAATTTTCCCCGCAGGCACAAGAGCACTATGAGCAAACCGCCGCTAATCTTTATCATTGTCCTGGCGATAATCGCCGTGCTGGCGACCCGTCAGTTCATTAAGCAACGCCGTGAAGTGGCGGTCAATGATGCCTCACCGGTGCGTTCTCTGCAGGCCGAGGTCAAAACTAAACGTGAATTTCCTTCTCCCAATCGCCGTTCACGGCAGCGTGAGGTGATCGCCGGAGAAGAGATGCGGTATGAGGTGCTGTTTCATCCACTGAACGGGGCCAGCGACATCAAGGTGCAGCTGAAAGAGGCGGAATATCATCAGCTGGATAAAGGCGCGAGAGGCGAGTTGAAGATGCAGGGCACGCGCTTTATCAGCTTCACGCCCCTGCAGTGACCGGCGGGCATGGCGCCCGCACGGCACTATTTCTTGCGTGGGAAGTTTTTCTTCTGCCAGGCGACCAGTTCGAACACCCCGAACAGAAACACTTTGGCCTGGGTGACGCGGTCAATTGGCGGCGCATCTTTGGTCTGCGTGGTGCGCAGTAAAACCAGCTGCAGGCCATGCATCAGGATCATGAAAATCAGCGCAACGTTGATAAAATAAGTCAGCGGTTTCGGGTAGGGATGAACCAGGTTAGCCAGTAAAAATCCCCACACGCATAGCATCAACAGACGCCCCAAATTAAGTAACATCCTGCGTCTCCTGTTGACGTTGATACAAACGATAAGCCACTTGTCCGGCTATTTTCTCGCGATAAAGATCCCACTCGGGCGGCACCGGTGGTGCGCCATTTTCCACTTCACTTTCGACGTAAATCAGTGCCTGGTCGGCCAGCCAGTGATTCTGTTCCAGCAACTGCAACGTCTGCTCCAGCAATCCCTGACGAAACGGCGGATCAATAAACACCACATCGAACGGGGTACCCGGCTGTGCCAGCCAGTTTAACGCATTGGTCTGAATCACAGTGCCATTGCTCGCGCGCAGCGTCTGCAGATTTTTTGTCAGCTGTTGTGCCACAGGCCGTTCCAGCTCCAGTAGCGTAGCCGAACCCGCGTAACGCGATAGCGCCTCCAGCCCTAATGCACCGCTACCGGCAAAGCAGTCGAGGCAGCGCGCCTCTGGCAGCACCGGGGCCAGCCAGTTAAACAGTGTCTCACGCACCCGATCGGTGGTCGGGCGGAGTCCGGCACTGTCCGGCACCGGCAATTTACGTCCGCGCCACTGGCCGCCAATGATGCGAATCTGCCCGGCACCGCCTGTACTGCGGGGGTTTTTATTCATCTTGCTCACAACTCGTCATAATTTGTTGCGTAGTTTAACGGGCGAATCGGTGAGAAGAAACGTTAAAAAAGGGTGCTGTGGTGAGCTGGCTGGAAAGTGTTAGACTACTGAGTTGCTGAAGTCATGCATTATTCTGCGGTTTACGCCGGTCTGGCGCTGACCGACTTTCATTGATTTACCCCTGGAAACCACGCGCGACCGGGACAAAGCCATCGAGGAGTGTCGTCACACAATGGCAAAAGAGAAAAAACGTGGCTTTTTTTCCTGGCTGGGATTTGGCAAAGAGGAAGAGAAACAACCTGTAGCGGAGGAGCAGACACACGAGGTCGCAGAACCCGTACAGCAGACTGAACAGGAAGCGCCGGCATTAAGCCAGGCTGAAGCGCAAGCGGAAGAGACTGTCGCTATCACCGAAACGGTGGCCGAACAGCAGCGTGAGGCAGACGTCACCGCGGCAGCGCCGCACGAATCAGCACCGGCGGTGCTCGATGAGGCTGAGCCAATTGAGGCCGATCCTGAAGCATTACTGGACGTCTCCGCACCTGAACATGACGCGACGCCGGTTATTGATGCCGACGACGTGGTCACGCCGATCGCGGACGAGGCATCAGCAGACGCGCCGTTAAGCGAAGAAGAGCTGACCGCGCTGGCGCTGGGCGATGCTCCGATCATTGAAATCCCGGACGCATCAGCAGACGCGCCATTAAGCGACGAAGAGCTGACTGCGCTGGCACTGGGCGACGCCCCGATCGTTGAAACGCCACACAGTGAAGCAGACGCGCCATTAAACGACGAAGGGCTGGCCGCGCTGGCACGGGATGACGCACCCACCGCTGAAATCTCTCACAGTGAAGCGGAATCACCGCTGACCGAAGAAGAGCTGACCGCGCTGGCACTGGGCGAAGCCGACGTCACTGACGCGGAACCGGCAGACACATTATCCGACACCGTCAGCGATCTTCCGCTGGCCGCCGCGCCACTCATCGTGCAGGAGCAGGAACGTCCCAGCAAAGAGGGCTTCTTTGCCCGCCTGAAGCGCAGCCTGGTCAAAACCCGTCAGAACCTCGGTTCCGGTTTTATCAGTCTGTTCCGTGGCAAAAAGATTGATGATGACCTGTTTGATGAGCTGGAAGAGCAGCTGCTGATTGCGGATGTCGGTGTGGATACCACGCGCCGCATCATTACCCATCTTACTCAGCAGGCAAACCGCAAGCAGCTACGTGACGCCGAAGCGCTCTACGGCCTGCTGAAAGCGGAAATGGCCTCGATTCTGGCAAAAGTGGATGCGCCACTGGAAGTCTCAGGCAAAACGCCGTTTGTCATCCTGATGGTTGGCGTCAATGGTGTGGGTAAAACCACGACCATCGGTAAGCTGGCGCGCCAGTATCAGGCCGAAGGCAAAACGGTGATGTTAGCGGCTGGTGATACCTTCCGTGCAGCGGCGGTTGAGCAGCTGCAGGTGTGGGGCCAGCGTAATAACATTCCTGTGATTGCTCAGCACACGGGTGCAGATTCGGCGTCGGTGATCTTCGATGCCATTCAGGCAGCGAAATCGCGCGGCGTTGACGTGCTGATTGCTGATACGGCCGGTCGTCTGCAGAACAAATCGCACCTGATGGAAGAGCTGAAAAAAATCACCCGCGTGATGAAAAAACTGGATGATTCAGCGCCACACGAAGTGATGCTGACGCTGGATGCCAGCACCGGACAGAATGCGGTCAGCCAGGCCCGACTGTTTAACGAAGCGGTTGGCGTGACCGGTATCGCGCTCACCAAGCTGGATGGCACCGCTAAAGGCGGCGTCATCTTCTCGGTGGCCGATCAGTTCGGTATTCCGATTCGCTACATCGGCGTCGGTGAAGGCATTGAAGATTTACGGCCGTTTAAGGCGGAAGATTTTATTGAGGCATTGTTTGCCCGAGAGGACTAATTAGGATGATTCGCTTTGAAGAGGTCAGTAAGGCATATCTCGGCGGACGTCAGGCGCTACAGGGAGTAGATTTCCGTCTGCGTCCTGGCGAAATGGCGTTTCTGACCGGCCACTCCGGTGCCGGTAAAAGTACCTTGCTGAAGCTGATTTGTGGCATTGAGCGCCCGAGTGCCGGAAAAATCTGGTTCAGCGGCCATGACATTTCCCGCCTGCGCAACAGTGAGGTGCCTTTCCTGCGTCGTCAGATTGGCATGATCTTCCAGGATCACCACCTGCTGATGGATCGCTCTGTTTACGACAATGTGGCTATCCCACTGATTATTTCCGGTGCCAGCGGCGAAGATATCCGTCGTCGCGTCTCGGCGGCGCTGGATAAAGTCGGCCTGCTCGACAAAGCGAAAAGTTATCCGATTCAGCTTTCGGGTGGTGAACAGCAGCGTGTGGGCATCGCCCGGGCGGTGGTGAACAAGCCAGCCGTGCTGCTGGCAGATGAACCGACCGGTAACCTTGATGACGCGCTGTCAGAAGACATTCTGCGCCTGTTCGAAGAGTTTAACCGCGTTGGCGTCACCGTTCTGATGGCGACGCATGACAGCGGCCTGATCGCCCGGCGTAATTACCGGATGATGACGCTGAATCAGGGACGTCTGCACGGAGGCCACGATGGTCAATAAACGCATTAAACGTCCGGCTGCACCGAAAGCGAAGCAGCCATCGAAGAGTAAAGCGCTGAAGGGCGGCTGGCAGGAGCAGTGGCGCTATGCACTGCGTGGTACGCTCTCAGACATGTGGCGTCAGCCGCTGGCCACGCTGCTGACGGTGATGGTTATTGCCATCTCCCTGACGCTGCCCAGCGTCTGCTACATGGTGTGGAAAAACGTTAGCCAGGCGGCCACGCAATGGTATCCGGCGCCGCAGTTAACCGTTTATCTCTCCAAAACGCTTGATGACACGGCAGCAGAAAACGTCGTGGCGCAGCTCAAGCAGGTCGAAGGCGTGGATAACGTTAACTACCTGACACGGGAAGAGGCGCTGAATGAGTTCCGCAACTGGTCAGGCTTTGGCGGCGCAATGGATATGCTGGAGCAGAATCCGCTGCCTGCGGTAGCCATCATTACGCCGAAACTCAATTTCCAGAACTCTGACACCATGCAGAGCCTGCGCGATCGGGTCACCAAAGTGCAGGGCGTGGATGAAGTGCGGATGGATGACAGCTGGTTTGCGCGGCTGGCCGCACTGACCGGACTGGTGGGGCAAATCGCGTCGATGATTGGTGTGCTGATGATCGTGGCGGTGTTCCTGGTGATCGGTAACAGTGTTCGTCTCAGTATCTTTGCCCGACGCGACACGATTAACGTGCAGAAGCTGATTGGTGCGACTGACGGCTTTATCCTGCGTCCTTTCCTCTACGGCGGGGCGCTGCTGGGGTTCAGCGGCGCGGTGCTGTCGCTGCTGCTGTCGGAAGTGCTGGTGCTGCGTCTCCAGTCTGTCGTCGCCAGCGTGGCGACCGTATTTGGAACCACCTTCTCGCTGGAAGGCTTCTCCTGGGATGAGGCGCTGCTGCTGTTACTGATTGCAGCAATCATCGGCTGGGTGGCTGCGTGGCTGGCAACGGTACAACATTTACGTCGATTTACGCCGCAGTAAACGCCTGCAACATTTTTTTGTTATAATGGTCCTCTGCTACCGATGGTGGGTGCAGAGGATTTCTCCCTCTTCCCTTCCTGTCATCTGTGTGTAAAATATTCACCGCTATAATTGAACTTGTGGATAACTTTAGCACTCTAAGTAGCACAGATTGCTTTCGGATTTCGCGCGACGTTGACGTAATGTATCGTCTGCGCAGGGAAATGTGCGGCAATTCCACTAAATTTGTGAGGGTTTGAATGACCAAAGAAATGCAAACTTTAGCTATTGCTCCTCTTGGCAACCTGGAGTCTTACGTCCGGGCTGCGAATACCTGGCCGATGCTCTCGGCTGAAGAGGAAAAAGCGTTGGCTGAACGGCTGCATTACCAGGGCGATCTGGAAGCAGCAAAGACGCTGATCCTGTCTCACCTACGCTTTGTAGTTCATATCGCTCGTAATTACTCCGGCTACGGTCTGCCACAGGCTGACCTGGTCCAGGAAGGCAACATCGGTCTGATGAAAGCGGTGCGTCGCTTCAATCCTGAAGTGGGCGTGCGTCTGGTTTCATTTGCCGTGCACTGGATTAAAGCGGAGATTCACGAATACGTGCTGCGTAACTGGCGTATCGTGAAAGTCGCGACCACCAAAGCACAGCGTAAGCTGTTCTTTAACCTGCGTAAAACCAAGCAGCGTCTGGGCTGGTTCAATCAGGACGAAGTCGAGATGGTTGCGCGTGAGCTGGGCGTAAGCAGCAAAGATGTGCGTGAAATGGAATCGCGTATGGCCGCGCAGGACATGACCTTTGATATGTCTGCCGACGATGAGAGCAGCGAAGGCCGTTCGATGGCGCCGGTGCTTTATCTCCAGGATAAAACCTCTGACTTTGCTGACGGCATTGAAGAGGATAACTGGGACGCGCATGCCGCTGACAAGCTGAGCTATGCGATGGAAGGTCTGGATGAGCGCAGTCAGCACATCATTCGCGCCCGCTGGCTGGATGAAGACAATAAAACCACGCTGCAGGAGCTGGCCGATCAATACGGCGTATCAGCGGAACGTGTCCGGCAGCTGGAAAAGAACGCCATGAAGAAACTGCGTATGGCGATCGAAGCGTAACGCACTTCGACACCTCAAGGGGCGACAGATGATGTCGCCCTTTTTGTTTTCTGCGTCAGGCTACTCTACCGCCAGTATCCACCCATCACTCTGAGCCCTGAAACCACACGCCTGCATAAATGCCGCCCGCACCTGCTGATCGTCACTGCCATCATCGGCAATCCACCAGTCTGATATCGACCCGTTCTGCCTGATCGTCTCCTCAAGCAAATATTGTCCCACACCGCGTCGCCGGGTGACATCGCGCACCGTCAGCCGGTGGACCTTGCCATGCATCCCTGAGATTTCCAGCTGCAGACCCGCCAGCAGCCGATCGTTAAAGCGTGCGGCATAAAGACGATGACGCTCATCCAGGTGCTGCTCCAGTTTTTCAATCTCCAGATCCGGCCAGACTTTGCCCAGATCGATGCGGTCCTGCGCGGTCAGCGTGGTTAAACGCTGAATAGTGAGCTTCATAACAAAAACCTCTGTAATAGGGGAAAGTGCAGCGAAAGTATACAACCAGAGTGCCACCACATTTTCATCAATAAAACAGGTCAAAAGATGGCCTGGATGCCAGGATGATAGTTGTAAACAGGGAAATCAGACGATCAATCCAGCACAACGCGCTGGCAAAATGGTGAAAAACCGGCCATTGCCTCCAGTGTATTATGCTGTTTCACTCAGTCAATTCTGAATATGTCAGTTGATTTAAAGAAGAAAATTCCTGTTTAATAACCTGAAAAATAAAGCCTTATTATCAAAAAATACCGGAAAAGTGCGCTAAGCCATTCATAAACATCATTTTTCGGCTTTATCCGGTAGCAACAGCAAACCACAACTCACAGTCACAACAAGATGGGGAAGTCCGCATGAAAATGAGTAAAGGCCGCGCATTACTGGCGGGTTGCGTTGCGCTGGCAATGAGCCACGCCGCCCTGGCTGCCGACATTAAAATCGCTATCGTTGGTGCCGTAACTGGCCCGGTCGCGCAGTACGGTGATATGCAGTTCACTGGTGCCGCGCAGGCGATTAAGGACATTAACGCCAAAGGCGGCATAAACGGCAACAAGCTGGTCGGCGTAGAGTATGACGATGCCTGCGATCCGAAACAGGCCGTGGCGGTGGCAAACAAGGTTGTTAACGACGGCATTAAATACGTTATCGGCCATCTTTGCTCCTCTTCTACCCAGCCTGCGTCCGACATCTATAACGATGAAGGTGTGCTGATGATTACCCCGGCAGCCACGGCACCGGAGCTGACGGCACGCGGTTACGAAACCATTATGCGTACAACCGGCCTGGACTCCGATCAGGGCCCGACTGCCGCGAACTATATTCTTGATCAGATCAAGCCTAAGCGTATCGCCGTGGTGCATGACAAGCAGCAGTATGGTCAGGGTCTGGCGGAATCAGTACAGAAAACGCTGAAAGCGAAAGGCGGCAACGTGGTGCTGTTTGAAGGCATCACTGCAGGCGATAAAGATTTCTCTACGCTGATTACGCGCCTGAAGAAAGAGAACGTCGACTTCGTTTATTACGGTGGCTACTACCCGGAAATGGGTCAGATTCTGCGTCAGGCGAAAGCGGCTGGCCTGAAAGCGGGCTTTATGGGACCGGAAGGCGTGGGTAACGCTTCACTCTCCAATATCGCGGGTGATGCATCAGAAGGTATCTATGTGACGCTGCCGAAGCGCTACGACCAGTTGCCGGAGAACAAGGCGATTGTTGAGGCCATCAAAACCAACAGCGCACAGAATCGCAAGGATCCGACCGGCCCGTTCGTCTGGACCACTTATGCGGCAATCCAGTCGCTGGTAGCGGGTATCGAACGCAGTAAGAGCGACGAGCCAGACGCGATCGCGAAAAACCTGAAAACCGGTGAGCCGGTACCAACAGTGATGGGCAACCTGAGCTGGGATCAGAAAGGCGATCTGAAAGGCTTCGAGTTCGGCGTATTCAAATGGCACAAAGACGGTTCGTCTACCGCAGTTAAGTAATCGTTCCATCGACAGACCAATCCTCTGCCGCGTCGGCAGAGGATTTTCCCGTTCTCATGCAGGTCTTCACTATGTCCGAGCAGTTTCTTTATTTCATTCAGCAGATGCTTAACGGGGTCACTCTCGGCAGCACCTACGCGCTGATCGCCATTGGTTACACCATGGTTTACGGCATTATCGGCATGATCAACTTCGCCCACGGCGAAGTCTATATGATCGGCAGCTATGTCTCTTTTATCGTGATTGCCGCCCTGATGATGATGGGTATCGACACGGGCTGGCTGATGATTGCCGCTGGCTTCGTGATGGCGATACTGATCTCCAGCGCCTACGGCTGGAGCATAGAGCGCGTCGCCTATAAGCCGGTGCGATCGTCGAAGCGTCTGATCGCACTGATCTCCGCCATCGGCATGTCGATCTTTCTGCAAAACTACGTCAGCCTGACGCAGGGTTCACGCGACCTGGCGCTGCCGAGCCTGATCACCGGACAGTGGACGGTAGGCGAGAGCAACGGTTTTGCCGCCACAATTTCTACCATGCAGGTTGTGATCTGGGTGGTGACGTTCCTGGCGATGCTGGCGCTGACCACCTTTATCCGTTATTCCCGCATGGGCCGCGCCTGTCGCGCCTGCGCTGAAGACCTGAAAATGGCCAGCCTGCTGGGAATTAACACCGACCGCGTCATCTCGCTGACCTTTGTGATTGGTGCTGCCATGGCGGCGGTAGCGGGCGTGCTGCTGGGCCAGTTCTACGGCTCCATCAACCCCTTCATCGGCTTTATGGCGGGCATGAAAGCCTTTACCGCTGCCGTGCTGGGCGGCATTGGCAGTATTCCGGGCGCGATGATTGGCGGCCTGGTTCTGGGCATTGCTGAAGCACTGACCTCCGCATATCTCAGCACGGAATACAAAGATGTGGTGTCGTTTGCTCTGCTGATCGTGGTGTTGCTGGTAATGCCGACCGGGATTCTGGGTCGCCCGGAGGTTGAGAAAGTATGAAATCTTCCTTTATCAACGCGCTGCTCTCTTCTGTCATGCTGCTGGTGCTGGCCAGCTTCTTTATGGGCATGCGTCTCGGCCTCGACGGCACCCGACTGGTGGTGCAGAGCGCGGGCGACGTGCGCTGGAACTGGATTTTCGTCGGCTGTGCCGTGGTCTTTCTGTTTCAGCTGCTGCGTCCGTTCTGGCAGCGCGGTCTGAAAAAGATTTCCGGTCCGGCGCTGGTGCTGCCTGGCATCGACGGCTCAACGCCGAAGCAGAAGCTGTTTATGCTGGCGCTGATCCTGGTCGCGGTGGCCTGGCCCTTTTTCGTGTCGCGCGGCACGGTAGACATCGCCACGCTGACGCTGATCTACGTGATGCTCGGTCTGGGCCTGAATGTGGTGGTCGGCCTGTCGGGGCTGCTGGTGCTCGGCTATGGGGGCTTCTATGCCATTGGCGCTTACACCTTTGCTCTGCTGAACCACTATTTTGGTCTCGGCTTCTGGGAGTGTCTGCCGCTGGCGGGCATTGTCTCGGCGCTGTTCGGGCTGCTGCTCGGCTTTCCGGTGCTGCGCCTGCGCGGAGACTATCTGGCGATCGTCACGCTGGGCTTCGGCGAGATTGTGCGTATTTTGCTGCTGAATAACACGGCGATTACCGGCGGTCCCAATGGCATTGCGCAGATCCCCAAACCGTCACTGTTCGGCCTTGAGTTTGGCCGCAAAGTCTCTGAAGGGGGCTGGAACACCTTCCACGATTTCTTTGGCCTGAAATACGATCCCAGCGACCGCGTGATTTATCTCTACCTGGTGGCGCTGCTGCTGGTGGTGCTGACGCTGTTCGTGATCAACCGGCTGCTGCGGATGCCGCTGGGCCGTGCCTGGGAAGCATTGCGTGAGGATGAGATTGCCTGCCGTTCACTGGGCCTGAGCCCGACCCGCATCAAGCTGACCGCCTTTACCATCAGTGCCGCGTTTGCTGGTTTCGCGGGCACGCTGTTTGCTGCGCGCCAGGGCTTTGTCAGCCCGGAGTCCTTTACCTTTGTCGAATCGGCTTTTGTGCTGGCGATTGTGGTTCTGGGCGGAATGGGTTCGCAGTTTGCAGTGATTCTGGCGGCCATTCTGCTGGTGGTGTCGCGCGAGCTGATGCGTGATCTGAATGAATACAGCATGCTGGTGCTGGGTGGCCTGATGGTGCTGATGATGATCTGGCGTCCGCAGGGATTATTGCCGATGAAGCGTCCGCATCTGAAGCTCAGAACCGGTAAAAAAGGAGAGCAGGCATGATCCAGCCTTTATTAGCCGTTGAAGGCCTGATGATGCGCTTCGGCGGTTTGTTAGCCGTGAACAATGTGGCACTGGAGCTGCGGCCGCAGGAGATCGTTTCGCTGATTGGCCCTAACGGTGCCGGTAAAACCACCGTGTTTAACTGCCTGACCGGTTTTTATAAGCCCACTGGCGGCACGATTAAACTGCGTGAACAGCATCTGGAAGGATTGACGGGTCAGAAGATTGCGCAGATGGGCATTGTGCGTACTTTCCAGCATGTGCGTCTGTTCCGTGAGATGACGGTAATTGAAAACCTGCTGGTCGCTCAGCATCAGCACCTGAAAAGCGGCGTGTTTTCCGGCCTGCTAAAAACACCTGCGTTTCGCCGTAGTGAGAGCGAGGCGCTGGATCGCGCGGCGACCTGGCTGGAGCGGGTCGGTCTGCTGGAGCTGGCTAACCGTCAGGCGGGCAATCTGGCCTATGGTCAGCAGCGTCGGCTGGAGATTGCACGCTGCATGGTGACGCGCCCGGAGATCCTGATGCTGGATGAACCGGCAGCAGGCCTTAACCCTAAAGAGACCCACGAGCTGGATGCGCTGATTGCGGAGCTGCGTGGCGAACACAAGGTATCAGTGCTGCTGATTGAACATGATATGAAGCTGGTGATGGGCATTTCTGACCGTATTTATGTGGTTAATCAGGGAACGCCGCTGGCTAACGGAACGCCGGAAGAGATTCGTAATAATCCGGATGTCATCCGTGCCTATTTAGGAGAGGCCTGAGATGGCAAATGCGATGTTAACCATTGAGAACGTCAGCGCCCACTACGGCAAAATTCAGGCGCTGCACAATGTCAGCCTCTATATCAATCAGGGCGAAATCGTTACCCTGATTGGCGCTAACGGCGCCGGAAAAACCACGCTGCTGGGTACGCTGTGCGGTGAGCCACGCGCCACGCAGGGCACCATTACCTTTGATGGCAAAGCTATCACCGACTGGCAAACGGCGCGCATTATGCGTGAAGCGATTGCCATCGTGCCGGAAGGCCGGCGGGTGTTTTCGCGCATGACGGTGGAAGAGAACCTGGCGATGGGCGGTTTTTTTGCCAGCCGTCCGGATTATCTGACGCGGATCAAACGCGTTTATGAACTCTTCCCGCGTCTGGAAGAGCGTAAAATCCAGCGCGCTGGCACCATGTCAGGCGGCGAACAGCAGATGCTGGCAATTGGCCGTGCACTGATGAGCCAGCCGCGACTGCTGCTGCTGGATGAGCCGTCACTGGGGCTGGCACCGATCATTATTCAGCAGATCTTCGACACTATTGAGCAACTGCGTAGCGAGGGGATGACGATCTTCCTGGTGGAGCAGAATGCGAACCAGGCGCTGAAGCTGGCGGACAGGGGCTATGTGCTGGAGAACGGGCATGTGGTGCTCGAAGACACAGGTGCAGCGCTACTCTCCAACGAAGCCGTCCGCAGCGCTTACCTCGGCGCTTAAGGTTTAGAGGCCTGGCTTACTTGCCATTTCGACACCGGGCAGTGCTCGCATTCCTCACGTACTTCAGTACGCTCCGGATGCTGTGCGCTGGCCGGTGCCGAACTGCCTGCGACGCCGACGGCCTTGAGTGTCGGTGTGGGTGGTGGTGCCGACGGCCTTCAAATTTGCCTGAAAGTAGGGGCAAGTTCTGCCATTGCCAGAGGCCGTTGCAGCTTCTGGTAATAAATTCGACGTAATAATGATGTATAGCAGCTCAGGCTGCTGACAAACTCAAATCAGGTGAATCTGGCCGCAACACATAAACTTAACGCGCAGGGAACACGGGCAGAAGAGGAAAGCGTCCCGCGCCATGGACGGTGCGGGCCGAGCGTGTCATGGATGACGGATTTTGCGTCTTTCCGATCTGACCGTGTTCTCTGCGCAGGGCACAGTCTTAAAGCAACCAAGCCAGACTTTGTCAACAATCTCAACAATAGTTAGCTGCTCCGCTTTTCCTCTTTTTCGCCTGTCATCCTGCTGTCATCTCCCTGTTATTAATCCGTCATTTCCCCGTGTCATGTTACTTCGCGAAACAGAAATCCGTGATTTCACGCGTATTTACCTGCACAGGAAAATTCTATGTCCGTCGTTACCTTTCGTCGTAGCCTGATGAGCGCGCTGCTCGGTCTGACGCTCTGCAGCCATGCCATGGCCGCCACTGAGATCCCTTTCTGGCACTCCATGGAAGGCGAGCTTGGCAAAGAAGTGGATTCGCTGGCACAGCGTTTTAACGAGACGCATCCCGATTACAAAATTGTTCCGACCTACAAAGGTAACTACGAGCAGAGCCTGGCAGCAGGGATTGCGGCCGTGCGCAGCGGCAAAGCGCCAGCGGTGCTGCAGGTCTATGAAGTCGGTACGGCGACCATGATGGCCTCAAAGGCGATTGTGCCGGTGCATCAGGTATTCAAAGACGCCGGCATTCCCTTCGATGAAAAACAGTTCGTGCCAACGGTGGCGGGCTACTACAGCGACAGCAAAGGTCAGCTGATCTCTCAGCCGTTCAACAGCTCGACACCGGTGCTCTACTACAACAAAGACGCCTTTAAAAAAGCGGGCCTGAACCCGGACCAGCCGCCTAAAACCTGGCAGGAGCTGGCGACAGATGCCGCCGCACTGCGTAAATCGGGCATGAGCTGTGGCTACGCCAGCGGCTGGCAGGGCTGGATCCAGATTGAAAACTTCAGTGCCTGGCATGCTCTGCCGGTCGCGACGGAAAACAACGGATTTGACGGACTCGATGCGGTGCTGGAGTTCAACAAGCCGGTGCAGGTTCGTCATATCGAACTGCTGGAAGCGATGAACAAGAAAGGGGACTTCACCTACTTTGGTCGCAAAGATGAATCCACCGCCAAGTTCTACAACGGCGATTGCGGTATCACCACTGCCTCATCCGGTTCGCTGGCCGATATCCGTCACTACGCCAAATTCAACTTCGGCGTTGGCATGATGCCGTATGACGACACCGTACCGAATGCGCCACAGAACGCCCTGATTGGCGGAGCCAGCCTGTGGGTAATGAAAGGCAAAGATGCAGCAACGTACAAAGGCGTAGCTGAGTTCATGCAGTTCCTGGCTAAACCGGAAATCGCTGCGGAATGGCACCAGAAAACCGGCTATCTGCCGATTACGACCGCCGCCTACGAGCTGACGAAACAGCAGGGCTTCTACGACAAAAATCCGGGTGCGGATATCGCCACTCGCCAGATGATGAACAAGCCGCCATTGCCCTTCACTAAAGGCATGCGTCTGGGCAATATGCCGCAGATTCGTACCGTGATCGACGAAGAGCTGGAAAGTGTCTGGACCGGCAAACAGTCGCCACAAAGCGCACTGGATAACGCCGTGAAACGCGGCAACGAGCTGTTGCGCCGCTTTCAGCAGCAGGTGAAGTAATCTCTTCCTGCGGGCCCGCTCAGGCTGGCCCGCTCTTTCTGACGCCAGGTATGCCATGTCTTCATCCCGTCCGGTCTTTCGCACCAGTCTGTTGCCCTATCTTCTGGTACTGCCGCAACTGCTGATTACCGCCATCTTCTTTCTCTGGCCTGCGGGTGAAGCGCTGTGGTACTCGCTGCAAAGCCTCGATCCCTTTGGCATCTCCAGCAGCTTTGTCGGGCTGGAAAACTTCAGACGGCTATTTGCCGATCCTTACTATCTGGATTCCTTCTGGACCACGATAAAATTCAGTGGCATGGTCACGGTGTTTGGCATGGTCTTCTCGCTGCTGCTGGCGGCGCTGGTGGATTATGTGGTACGACTCCGCCGCCTCTATCAGACCCTGCTGCTACTGCCTTACGCCGTTGCGCCGGTGGTGGCTGCGGTGCTGTGGATGTTTCTGTTTAACCCTGGCCTGGGTCTGTTCAGCTACCTGCTGAACCACGTCGGCTACAACTGGAACTTCGCGCAGAACAGCGGTCAGGCGATGTTCCTGGTGGTGCTGGCCTCGATCTGGCAGCAGATGAGCTACAACTTCCTGTTTTTCTTTGCCGCACTGCAGTCTATCCCTAAATCGCTGGTGGAAGCCGCTGCCATCGACGGTGCCGGACCGGTGCGTCGCTTCTTCAACCTCTCACTGCCGCTGATCACGCCGGTCAGCTTCTTCCTGCTGGTGGTGAACCTGATCTACGCCTTCTTCGATACCTTCCCGGTGATCGATGCCGCAACCGGCGGCGGGCCGGTGCAGGCGACCACCACGCTGATCTACAAAATCTATCGCGAAGGCTTTACCGGTCTGGATCTCTCCTCTTCCGCGGCGCAGTCGGTGGTGCTGATGTTGCTGGTGATCGGGCTGACGGTGCTTCAGTTCCGCTTTGTTGAACGTAAGGTGCAATACCAATGATTGAGAATCGACGCGGGCTGGATATCTTCAGCCACATCGTGCTGGTGCTGGGCGTGCTCACTATCCTCTTTCCGCTCTATGTCGCCTTTGTGGCGGCAACGCTGGATAACGAGGCGGTCTATCAGGTGCCGATGACCCTGGTGCCCGGCACGCACCTGTGGGAGAACATCTCGCGCATCTGGACGCAGGGCGTCAACGGCAGCGGACCAGCGTTTGGCCTGATGCTGCTCAACAGCATGATCATGGCGCTGGGTATCACCTTCGGCAAAATTACCGTCTCAATGCTGTCGGCGTTTGCGCTGGTCTGGTTTCGCTTTCCGCTGCGCACGCTCTTTTTCTGGCTGATCTTCATCACCCTGATGTTGCCGGTTGAAGTGCGTATCTTCCCCACGGTGCAGGTGATAGCCGACCTTAATATGCTCGACAGCTACAGCGGATTAACTCTGCCGCTGATGGCGTCGGCCACCGCGACTTTCCTGTTCCGTCAGTTTTTTATGTCGCTGCCGGATGAGCTGGTAGAAGCGGCGCGTATCGACGGTGCCAGCGCAATGCGCTTCTTTATCGACATTGTTCTGCCGCTGTCGAAAACCAATCTGGCGGCGCTGTTTGTCATCACCTTTATCTACGGCTGGAACCAGTATCTCTGGCCGCTGCTGATCATCAATGACGCCAGCCTCGGCACAGCGGTGGCGGGGATCAAAAGTATGATCTCCACCAGTGGATCGCCGACCCAGTGGAATGAAGTGATGGCGGCAATGTTATTAACCCTGATCCCGCCGTTGGTGGTGGTGTTAGTCATGCAGCGTGCCTTTGTGCGCGGTCTGGTTGAGAGTGAGAAATAAGATGGCAGGCGTAACCCTTCAGGCAGTAACCAAGTCCTACGATGGCAAAAATCAGATCATTCAGCCGCTGAACGTCACCATCAATGACGGCGAGTTTATGGTGATGGTGGGGCCATCCGGCTGCGGTAAATCGACGCTGCTGCGCATGGTAGCCGGACTGGAGCGCGTCAGCTCCGGTGATATCTACATCGACAACCGGCGCGTCACTCAGGAAGAGCCAAAAGATCGCGGCATTGCGATGGTGTTCCAGAATTACGCGCTTTATCCCCACATGTCGGTGGAGGAGAACATGGCCTATGGCCTGAAAATCCGCGGCATGGGCAAAGAGCAGATTCGCCAGCGGGTGCTGGACGCAGCGCGCAGCCTGGAACTGGATCACCTGCTGATGCGTCGGCCTCGCGAACTCTCGGGCGGTCAGCGCCAGCGCGTGGCGATGGGTCGCGCCATCGTACGTGAACCGGCGGTGTTTCTGTTCGATGAGCCGCTGTCGAATCTTGATGCCCGCCTGCGGGTGCAGATGCGGCTGGAGCTGCAGCAGCTGCACCGCCGCTTACAGACCACCAGTCTCTATGTGACGCACGATCAGGTCGAGGCGATGACGCTGGCACAGCGGGTGATGGTGATGAACAAAGGCGTGGTCGAGCAGCTTGGCACGCCGGTCGACGTATATGAACGTCCGGCCAGCCAGTTTGTGGCCTCGTTTATCGGTGCGCCCGCCATGAACCTGCTGAAAGGACAGTTCAGCAGTGACGGCTCGCGCTTCCAGCTTGATGCCTCACACGCGCTGCCACTCAGCGACACAAAAGCGAAATGGGCTAACCGCCCGGTGGTGCTGGGCATCCGGCCAGAGCATATTCAACTCAGTAGCCGCGAGCAGGGCGGCGTGCCTTTGCGGGTCGATACACTGGAGATGCTGGGTGCCGATAATCTGGCACATGGTCGCATCGGGGAGACGCCACTGGTGGTACGCTTAGCCCACAGCGAACGGCCGCAGCCAGGCAGTACGCTGTGGCTGCATCTGCCGTCAGATGCGTTACACTTCTTCGATTCAACCCATGGAAAGCGTCTGGAATGAGCACACAACACTGGCCTTATCCCCGCATCGTCGCTCATCGCGGCGGCGGTAAACTGGCACCGGAAAATACCCTGGCAGCCATCGACACGGGTGCAAAATATGGCCATCAAATGATTGAGTTTGATGCTAAATTATCAATGGATGCCCAAATCTTCCTGCTGCATGACGACACACTGGATCGCACCAGCAACGGCTGGGGCGTGGCAGGTCAGTTGCCCTGGGAGAAGCTGTCGCAGCTCGATGCAGGCAGCTGGTTTGATAAGGCGTTTACCGGCGAGAAGCTGGCGCGGCTGGATGAGGTGGCAGCACGCTGCCGTCAGCATCAGATGATGGCAAACATCGAAATCAAACCGACCACCGGCAGTGATGCCGAAACCGGACGTGCGGTGGCGCAGGCAGCCGCAATCCTGTGGCAGGGACAGACCGCGCCGTTGCTCTCTTCATTCTCGTTTGAGGCGCTGGAGGCAGCAATGCAGGCCGAACCACAACTGCCGCGTGGTCTGTTGTCGCACAGCTGGGATCCCGAGTGGCAGGCAAAAACAACAGCGCTGGCCTGCGTCTCGATCCATCTGAATCACAAGGTGCTGACCGCTGAGCGGGTCGCCGAACTGAAAGCGGCCGGACTGAAAATTCTGGTTTATACCGTGAACAACCCGGATCGGGCGCGGGAATTGCTGAAATGGGGCGTCGATGCCATCTGTACTGACAGCATCGACATCATTGGCCCCGATTTTCATTAGTTCTGGTTTTGATTCTGCTGGCCCGGCTGCGAGGTAATAACCCGCTGCTGGGCGCTATTTCGCTGTTCCTGCATTTTGCGCTGCATATCCTGCGTCTGACGCTGCTGATCCTGGCGCAGCTTCAGCTGCTGCTGCTGCTGATCGGTCTGCATCTGCGACTGCATCCGCTGCTGGCTCGGGTTATAGCCCGGTTTATTGGGATCATTGGTGCTGTTGAGCGTGTTCGCCTGGCTGGCGAATGGCAGCAGGGCCGCTAAAACAATTATCCACTTTTTCATCACTCCTCCTTCCGTAAACGCGACAGGGTTTTGGGTGCACAATCGCGCACCCCGATATCAGGGTCGCATCCATAAGTTTACCCGATATCACAGACCTTACTTTCAGATGTATTCCTGATTTGACTTAACCCCGGTTATTTTGCTGTATTTGTAGAGACTTGCAGAAATGATAAAAAAATGTAAATAACTATACGGGATGGTGGCAGGATGAAAATGCAGCAAACAGTGCGTCAGCTTAGCTGGTCGCTGGTGATGAGTTTCACCGTGGTGGCAGGGGCGAACGCCGCACCCACTCAGGCACCGCCGGTCTCTTACGGCGTGGACAGTGACACCTTTCATCCGGTAAAAGCGCAGCACGGCATGGTGGCGTCGGTGGATGCGATGGCAACCCAGGTCGGCGTGGAGATCCTGCGTCAGGGCGGGAATGCAGTGGATGCCGCGGTCGCTGTGGGCTTTGCGCTGGCTGTGACCCATCCGCAGGCAGGCAATCTGGGCGGCGGCGGGTTTATGCTGCTGCGCACCGCATCGGGACGCGCGACGGCTATTGATTTCCGTGAAATGGCACCGGGCCACGCGTCGCGCGATATGTTCCTGGATAAGCAGGGTAATGCCGACAGTAAGCTGTCGCTGACATCACATCTTGCCTCAGGTACGCCGGGCACTGTGGCCGGACTGGCGCTGGCTGCGCAGAAATATGGCACCCTGCCGCTGAGCACTCTGCTGGCACCGGCGATCAAACTGGCGCGTGACGGTATTCCGGTCAATGACGCACTGGCGGATGACCTGAAAACCTACGGTAAAGAGGTCCTGATTACCCATCCCAACAGCAAAGCGATCTTCTATAAACCGGACGGCACGCCGTGGCAGAAGGGTGACCGGCTGGTGCAGAAGAACCTGGCGCACAGCCTGCAATTGATTGCCCGTCAGGGACCGGATGCCTTTTACAAAGGTGAAATTGCAGATGAGATTGCCGGAGAGATGGCGCAACACGGCGGCCTGATCAACAAAGCTGACCTGGCAGCCTATCGCGCGGTCGAGCGTAAGCCCGTCAGCGGGACATACCGTGGCTATGAAGTTTTCTCAATGCCGCCTCCCTCATCCGGTGGTATCCATATCGTGCAGATTCTGAATATCCTGGAGAACTTCGATCTGGCGAAGATGGGCTTTGGCAGTGCTGACGCCATGCAGGTGATGGCTGAAGCGGAAAAATATGCCTACGCGGACCGCTCGGAATATCTCGGCGATCCCGATTTCGTGAAGGTGCCGTGGCAGGCGCTGACCAGTAAAGCCTATGCTAAAAGCCTGGCGCAGCAGATCGATGTGGCGAAGGCGCGGCCTTCCAGTGAGATCAAACCCGGCAAGCTCGAACCTTATGAAAGCAATCAGACGACCCATTTCTCGGTGGTCGACAAGCAGGGAAATGCGGTTGCGGTGACTTACACGCTGAACACCTATTTCGGCAGCGGAATTGTGGCGGGCAAAAGCGGCATCCTGATGAATAACGAGATGGATGACTTCTCTGCCAAGCCAGGCACGCCAAATGTCTACGGACTGGTGGGCGGTGAGGCGAATGCGGTGCAACCGGCGAAGCGTCCGTTGTCATCGATGTCACCAACCATCGTCGCCAAAGGCGGCAAAACCTGGCTGGTCACCGGCAGTCCTGGCGGCAGCCGCATTATCACTACGGTGTTGCAGATGGTGGTAAATAGTATCGATTTCGGGATGAATGTGGCGGAAGCCACTAACGCGCCGCGCTTCCATCATCAGTGGCTGCCGGACCAGCTGCGAGTGGAGAAGGGCTTCAGTCCTGATACGTTGCGTCTGCTGGAAGCCAAAGGTCAGCATGTGAAGGTGCTGCCATCGATGGGCAGTACGCAGAGCATCATGATTGGGCCGGATGGCATGCTGTATGGCGCGTCTGATCCGCGTAGCATTGATGATTTGAGTGCGGGTTATTAATTTCCAGGACTGCTGACAAACCTAAACCCAGGTGAATCTGACAGCAATAAATAAGCTCAATGTGCAGGGAACTGGGTCAGAAGAGGAAAGCGTCCCGCGGCAGGACGGCGCGGGCCGAGCGTGTCATGGATGACAGCTTTTGCATCTTTCCGATCTGACCCTGTTTCCTGCGCAGGCGCTAACTGACAGCGAATCCTGGCAGGTTTATCAGCATAAAGGGCACCTTCGGTGCCCTTTATGCTTCCAATCGTCAGGCTTTAACCCGCGCCATATAATGCGCGTCGATCAGTTCACCGTGTCGCATAGCGAAGCCTTTAGCCGTTCCCTCAATCTCAAAACCGAAACGCTGATAAAGGGCGATGGCCGGGCCATTATCGACAAACACCGTCAGCTCCATCCGGCTCACCTGCAGCCAGTTGTCGCACAACGAGACCATTTCACGCATCAGCGCCGTGCCGACGCCGCGCTGCCGGTAGCGATCATCCACGCCCATCCCTAAAGAGGCAGCGTGACGGCGTCTGGCGCGATCTTCTACGTGCAGCGCACACTGACCAACAACCTCTTCGTCGATACAGGCGACCAGCAGATGCGCATTGGGCTGTGGCGTAGCGAGACGGGCATGCCACATCTGCAGGGATGCGTGAGGCAGATGCAATGTGCTGGCCTGAGTATCTGGCTGACCATAAATTCTGTGCAGTGCAGCGGCATCTTCTGGCGTAACGTGGCGGATAACGATGTCACTCATGTGCTCTCCTTTTGCCGATAAAAACCCTTTAAACATCAAGGTATTCACCACAATAATCAAGCGAAAAAAACGTGAAAACAGCTTTACAGATACGAATGATAATGATTATTATTGTCATGCGTTCCCGGGCAGTCATCGACAGTCTGAGAAAGCACGACATTGCTCACATTGCTTCCAGTATTATTTAGCCAGCTTATCCGCTGGCTTTTTTTTGCCTGCCACTCACTGACTGGAAAAGAGAGGCGGTAAGCTCACTCATCATTTGGTTTTAAGCCGGTAATATGAGCCTGACCGACAGCGGAACAGGTTTCCCTTTTCGCCCCTTTTCAGACATAGCCATAATTCAATAAAAATAAAGCCTGAAGGTTATATTTCATCGCTTACTTTGTTAATAAATAACTTACTTTGATGCAGGTGCTGTTATTTTAAAATTATCTTCTTTATTTGCCGGCGGGTTTACTCAATAATTTATTCTGTATATCCCGCAATGAGATATTGCTATGCGTTTTAATACTCTTTCCGATGGCGCAATAATTGCTGAATTGTGCTGCAGAATTAAAGAAACCCGTATGCAGCTTGGGATCTCTCAGATTGAACTGGCTGAACGTGCACGCGTTGGTACGGCCACCATTAAACGGGCAGAGTTAGGTGAGTCCGTTACGCTGAGCACCTTAATAGGAATATTGCGGGGTCTTGGACGGTTGCATCAGCTGGAGTCCATTTTGTCCGATTCTCATATGCGAACCTTTAATGCGCAGTTTACCGACTCGCCACCTGCACGTATTCGCATCCGAAAAAAACAGCGCAGCCAGTCACCGGCGGCGAATAACACTGAAGCTGTTGCTGAGCAGTCTGTCAGCGCAACGATAAATGAGTGGTACACCTCCTCTGAAATGCGGAGTATGGTCTGGTCCAGTCTGCCCCGCGAAAACGAATCAAAATAATCCTGCTCAAAGCCCATCTTCAGCAAAACCGGAGCAATGAAGAAACCGCCAGCCTCACAGCCAGCGGTTTTCAGATCGTTACGATTCACATATCGCCACTTTGATCGCCAGACCGCCGCGGGCGGTTTCACGGTATTTGGCGTTCATGTCTTTGCCGGTTTCAAACATGGTTTCGATAATCTTATCCAGTGACACTTTGGGATCGCTGGTGCGGTACATCGCCATACTGGTTGAGTTAATGGCTTTGACGGCAGCAATCGCATTCCGCTCAATACAGGGCACCTGGACCTGACCCGCTACGGGATCGCAGGTCAGACCAAGATTATGCTCCATGCCAATTTCAGCGGCGATGCAGACTTTCTCCGCATCGGCCCCCAGCAGTTCAGCCAGTCCCGCCGCCGCCATGGAACAGGCCACGCCGACCTCTCCCTGACAGCCGACTTCAGCGCCAGAAATCGACGCATTCATCTTATAAAGAATGCCGATTGCGCCTGCTGTGAGGAAATAGCGCATATAGAGTTCAGGCGTTACCGGCTTGATGAAGCGATCATAATAAGCCAGTACCGCCGGAATAATCCCGCATGCGCCATTGGTGGGTGCGGTGACCACACGTCCTCCAGCGGCATTCTCTTCACTCACTGCCATCGCGAACATATTCACCCAATCCATGGCACTCAGGGGATTAATGGACTGGCTCAGTGGCGCCAGGATGCGATGCAGGGAAGAAGCCCGCCGTGGCACCTTCAGCGGACCGGGTAAGACGCCCTCAGTGCTGATGCCACGTGTTATCGCATTGCGCATGGTTTGCCACAGTTGTGCCATGTTCTCTTCGACCTCACGGCGACCATGACGCGCTATCTCGTTCTTCATCATGACGGCCGAAACCGAAAGGTTATTGCTATGGCAATGTGCCAGCAGGTTACGGGCGGAATAGAAGGGGAAGGGAATATCGATTTCGCTATCCAGGCTTTTACCAAAATCGTCTTCGGTGACAATAAAGCCGCCTCCGACAGAATAATAGGTCTGGGTGTAAACGCTTTTTCCATCACAAAAGGCGGTTATGCTCATGCCATTTTCATGTAACGGCAGAAACTCGCTGTGAAAGCGTATGCACTCTGCCACCGGGAAGGCAATCTCCCGGTGCCCTTCTTCGATACGTAACTGTTGCTGCGTATTCACGTCGCGAATGATGGCGGGGATCTGATCGATATTTACCGTGTCAGGCAGATAACCACTCAGGCCGAGAATAATCGCAATATCTGTATGGTGGCCTTTTCCCGTCAGGGAAAGAGAGCCATAAATATCCACGACCAGCCGGCTCACACTATCCAGCAGGCCTTTTTCCTTTAGCGTATCAACAAAATGTTTACCCGCTTTCATGGGGCCCACCGTATGCGAACTGGATGGCCCGATGCTGATTTTAAAAATATCGAAAACGCTAATCATGATTCACCCATGCGGATTGCAATATGAAAGAGGCGCTGACCAGTATGGCAAGCGACGGCATCAGTTAAGTAAAGAAAAGGCGATGGCGGAGATAGCAATCAGGCCAATGATGACGACGAAAAGATTGCTCAAATGACCGCTATATTTACGCATCGCCGGGACTTTATTAATGGCGTACATCGGCATCAGGAACAGGATCATGGCGATAACCGGTCCGCCCAGGGTTTCAATCATGCCCAGAATGCTGGGGTTTAGGGTGGCGACAATCCAGGTGGTGATCAGCATAAAAAGGGCGGTGATGCGGTTCAGTTTATTGATTTCTATCGACTTGCCTTTGCTGCGAAGCGATTTGATCACCATGCCATTGAAACCTTCACGCGCCCCCAGATAGTGGCCGAGAAAAGATTTGGTGATCGCGATAATTGCGATGATGGGGGCCATCCAGGCAATTAACGGCGCGTTAAAATGGTTAGCGAGGTAGGAAAGGATAGAAATATTCTGCGCCTTTGCCTCCGCCAGGTGTTCCGGAGAGAGACTCAGCACACAACTGAAAACGAAAAACATGACGGTGAGCACCATCATGATATGAGCACAGGCCAGAATGCGTGAACATTTTGACGCCGCCTGATCGCCGTACTCCTGACGCTTGGCTACTGCAAATGATGAAATAATGGGAGAATGATTAAAGGAGAAGACCATGACGGGAATAGCCAGCCATAGTGTGAGCCATAATCCGCTTCCGGTCGTTTCAGAACCCCTCATTGAGAGCGTATCCAGAATAGCGCCGTTCCATTGTGGAATCAGATACAGCGCGAGCAGCATCAGTGCGGCCACGAACGGAAACACCAGAATACTCATCGCCTTCACGATAGCTTTTTCGCCGAAGCGTACGATAGCCATCATGCCGACAATAAGAATGAAAGCCAGTACCGCACGCGGCGGCGATATCAGATGAAGCTGGTGGGTGAGAAAACTGTCGACGGTGTTGGTAATCGCGACGCTATACACCAGCAGGATAGGGTATATAGCAAAAAAGTAGAGCAGAGTGATGAGTTTTCCCGCGCCGATACCAAAATGTTCTTCCACCACTTCAGTAATATCTCCCCCCGGATTTTTGCCGGAAAGAACAAAACGGGTGAGCCCGCGATGGGCAAAGAATGTCATCGGAAAAGCCAGCACAGCCATAATGATTAACGGCAGCAAACCGCCAGTGCCTGCATTTATCGGCAAAAACAAAACGCCAGCACCAATTGCAGTTCCATATAATCCCAGCATCCAGACGGTATCACTTCTTCTCCAGCGTGGCGTTTCATCTGATATCAGCGTATTTTGAACGGCATCCATAATCGGGCTCCTGATAATAATTTAAAATAAAATGAATCGGAGGGTGTTTAAAACGAAAGGTTTTTATTTATCGGCTATTTTAGTAGGATTTATGAAAGCGGGTTATTTACGGCGATCACATTCTTTAATTTACAGGTGAAGTTTTAAGGCATCAAAAGTAATACCTTATTGACTCTATTTTTTAAGGTATCATTTTTAATGCGTTAATCACGTTGTGTGTGTCAAATCCAGAGGCTAAATTAGCCTGGGATGATGACACGGAAAATAAAGTAACCGCGGATTATCCGGCTTTCATTATTTTACGGGTTTATCAGATTAACCTTTATTTCAGGCTTTCCCTTAATATCTTTCATTCCTGCATCACCTCCTTTTCCTTCGATCTGTTTCAGTGAGAAGCCCGATTTTGTTCAACGAATTTGAACAGAGAAGTGAAGTTTTTCAGCTATCAATCATACCGCCTCGGGAACACACTATAAAAAACATTGAGGAGAATTAAACATGATCTATGTACGCAAAGCTGAAGAACGCGGTCACGCAAACCATGGCTGGCTGGATAGCTGGCATACCTTCTCTTTCGCCAGCTATCACGATGCGAACTTCATGGGTTTCTCCGCGCTGCGTGTCATCAATGAAGATGTGATCGATGGTGGTCAGGGGTTTGGCACCCATCCTCATAAAGATATGGAAATCCTGACCTACGTGCTTTCCGGTACCGTTGAGCATCAGGACAGCATGGGTAACAAAGAGCAGATCCCGGCAGGGGAGTTCCAGATCATGAGCGCCGGCACGGGTGTACGTCACTCTGAGTACAACGCCAGTGAAAGCGAGCCATTGCACCTTTATCAGATCTGGATCATTCCTGAGCGTACCGGCATTGAGCCACGCTACGATCAGCGCCGCTTCCCGGATGTTACAGGGCGTCAGCTGGTGTTAAGCCCGGATGCCCGTGAAGGGTCGCTGAAAGTTTATCAGGACATGACCTTATCGCGCTGGGTACTGGCTGCTGGTGAGCAGGACAATGTCGCCGTTGAGGCAGGACGTCGTATCTGGATTCAGGTGGTCAAAGGCAATGTGACTGTTAACGGTAACGCGGTGACAACCAGTGACGCCCTGGCGATCTGGGACGAAAGCGCGCTGACGATTGAAGCCAGCACGGCTGCAGAAGTCCTGCTGTTTGATCTGCCACCGGTCTAAGCAGATTACGGGCGCGCATCATCGCGCCCGGTTGGCAATTTTGTGACAGAAAAGTGATAGACTCATCGTACTTTAGCTTTCAGGGCGATCCCAGGCGCTACGATGAAGAAGAAAAGACCGGTATTACAGGATGTTGCCGATCGCGTCGGCATTACTAAAATGACCGTCAGCCGTTACCTGCGTAATCCTGAGCAGGTCTCTGTTGCCCTGCGGGACAAGATTGCAGTGGCACTGGATGAGCTGGGTTATATCCCCAATCGCGCCCCCGATATGCTTTCTAACGCCACCAGTCGCGCCATTGGCGTGCTGCTGCCGTCACTCACCAACCAGGTTTTCGCCGACGTATTGCGCGGCATTGAAGCCGTCACCGACGAAGCGAACTATCAGACGCTGGTCGCCCACTTTGGTTACAACCCGCAAAAAGAGGAGCGGCAACTGCGCTCGCTGCTGGGCTGGAACATCGATGGCGTGATTCTCACCGAACGTACCCATACGCCAGGCACGCTGCGCATGCTGGAAGTGGCCGGTATTCCGGTGATAGAGATGATGGACAGCGTCACACCCTGCCTGGATATGGCCGTCGGCTTTGATAACGTTGAAGCAGCCCGGCAGATGACGCGGACTATCCTGAGTAAAGGCCATCGTCACACTGTCTACCTCGGCGCACGCCTTGATGAACGTACGTTGCAGAAGCAACAGGGTTATGAAATCGCCATGCGCGAAGCGGGGCTGACGCCGCGCAGCGTGATGATGGAAGAGGCTTCTTCATTCAGCGCCGGTGGCGATCTGCTGCGTGAGGCGCAGCGTCTTTATCCTGAAACGGATAGCCTGTTCTGTACCAATGACGATCTGGCGGTCGGGGCGATGTTTGAGTGCCAGCGGCAGGGATTACAGGTGCCCTCGCAGATGGCCATTGCCGGTTTCCACGGCCATGACATCAGCCAGGTGGTGACGCCACAACTGGCGACCGTGCTCACGCCACGTGACCGCATGGGGCGTGAAGCGGCGACGCGGCTACTGGCGCGCATTGCCGGTGAAAGCAGCGATAATCGGCTGCTGGATGTCGGTTTTGAAATCAGTGAAGGTGGCAGCATCTGATTGTGGCGTTTTTATGAGTCAGCTCACACTTTCATGCTTTTCCTGGTAAAAAGGTTGCCAGGCTGTTAACCGGCCAGGAGAATGAGAAACGACATTGTTATCGGTAACATTGGCAAATTCTCACCTGCCGGAGCAGAAAAATGACAACGCAATCCCCGTCACATCACGTCTTCATCCTGATGGGCGTTTCAGGCAGCGGAAAGTCTGCCGTCGCCAACCAGGTTTCTCACCAGCTCAACACGGCCTTTCTTGACGGTGATTTTCTCCATCCGCGCGCCAACATCCTGAAAATGGCCGATGGTCATCCACTGGATGACGGCGATCGTCAGCCGTGGTTACAGGCGCTGAACGATGCCGCGTTTGCCATGCAGCGCACCCAGGCGATCTCTATCATTGTCTGTTCAGCCCTGAAGAAAAGTTATCGCGACATTCTGCGTCAGGGAAATGACAACCTGCGTTTTGTTTACCTGAAAGGCGATTTCGACACTATCGAAGCCCGTCTGAAAGCGCGTAAAGGCCACTTCTTCAAGCCGCAGATGCTGGTAACTCAGTTTGCCACGCTGGAAGAGCCAGGCAGCGATGAGTCGGATGTACTGGTGGTGGATATCGCGCATTCACTGGACGATGTGGTGGCAGCTACGGTTGCCACTATCCAGGACGCTATCAGCCAGGGTTAGAGATGAATACCGCAACACTCGTTTTGACCGCAGCAGGCTCTGTCCTGCTGCTGCTTTTTCTGGTGATGAAGGCGCGCATGCACGCTTTTGTCGCGCTGATGTTAGTCTCCATTGGTGCCGGACTTTTCTCCGGTATGCCACTCAACAAAATCGCGGAAACCATGCAAAAGGGGATGGGCGGCACGCTCGGTTTCCTTGCCATTGTGGTTGCGCTGGGCGCGATGTTCGGCAAAATCCTGCATGAAACCGGCGCCGTCGATCAGATTGCTATCAGGATGCTGAAAACCTTTGGTCAGAGTCGTGCCCATTATGCGATGGGCATTGCCGGTCTGATCTGCGCGCTGCCGCTCTTCTTTGAAGTTGCCGTGGTGCTGCTGATCAGCATTGCGTTTGCGGTGGCGCGGCGTACCGGCGGCAATCTGGTGAAACTGGTGATCCCGCTGTTTGCGGGCGTTGCGGCATCGGCGGCCTTCCTGCTGCCCGGACCGGCCCCGATGCTGCTGGCCTCGCAGATGCACGCGGACTTTGGCTGGATGATC
Source organism: Pantoea sp. MBLJ3 (assembly GCF_000816655.1). Taxonomy (NCBI): domain Bacteria; kingdom Pseudomonadati; phylum Pseudomonadota; class Gammaproteobacteria; order Enterobacterales; family Erwiniaceae; genus Pantoea; species Pantoea sp. MBLJ3. The sequence goes on along the minus strand of NZ_JSUT01000011.1, from coordinate 90,943 downwards.
CTGCTGGGTCTGTGTGCGGCGATTCCCGGCATGCTGATTGCCGGGCCACTGTTTGGCAACTTTATCGGCAACCACGTCACGTTCAGCGCGCCGCCGGAAGATCATCAGCCGGATGTTGATGAGAGCAAGCTGCCGTCATTTGGTTTCAGCCTCTCACTGATCCTCTTCCCGCTGGTGCTGGTTGGCCTGAAAACCATCGGCGCACGCTTCACAACCGAAGGCACCACGCTGTATGAATGGCTGGAATTTATCGGCCATCCTTTCACTGCGATCCTGCTGGCGCTGCTGGTGGCGATTTATGGCCTGGCTTACCGTCAGGGTATGGATAAAGAGCGGGTGATGCAGGTGTGTGGCAGCGCGCTGCAACCGGCCGGGATTATCCTGCTGGTGATTGGCGCGGGCGGTGTGTTTAAGCAGGTACTGGTGGATTCTGGCGTCGGTCCGGTGCTGGGCAATGCGCTGACCGGCGCAGGACTGCCGATTGCGCTGGCCTGCTTTATCCTGTCGGGCGCGGTGCGGGTTATTCAGGGGTCGGCGACGGTCGCCTGTCTGACCACCGTCGGGCTAATCATGCCGGTGATTGAACCGCTGCACTACAGCGGTGCTCAGCTGGCAGCGCTGTCGATCTGCATCGGCGGTGGCTCAATCATTATCAGCCATGTGAACGATGCCGGCTTCTGGCTGTTTGGCCGCTTCACCGGGGCCAGCGAAGCGGAAACGCTGAAGACCTGGACGCTGATGGAGACCATTCTTGGCACTGTTGGCGCGGTTGTCGGGATGATTGCTTTCGAACTGCTTTCCTGACCAACCTGACGGGCTAACTGCCCGTCAGTTTTTTTCCCGCGAGCGCGGGAAGAGTAAAAAAGGGAACAGCAGATAAGGCGCCACTACCAAAAGGACAATGACGCCGGATGAATAGCCAGCGTCATTTATTCTTCTCACCCCGCAGGAAAAAACAGGCAAAATAAACAGCAGCAGCGCGATTAAGCCAATTTCATGCAATGGCCCGGTAAACCATTGCAGATAACTGCAGAACCAGGCCAGCTGGAACAGCAGGAAAATAAAATAGCTCGTCCTGCCTTCACGCCCTTGATAATTAAAGGTGCGCAAAAAACAGCTTTTGATGATCTGCAGCAGACTGTTCATGCCCATTTTCTTCTTATCAGAGCAAAAAGAACCAGCGTGATGGCGGCGGCAGATAAGTAAACCCAGGCAAAATCAGTAACGTCAACCTGCATCAGCTGCGCGTCATTCAGCGCCGCTTTCTGGCCCGGGAAGGATAGTACGGTCAGGCCCAACCTCATTACATTTCCCCCGCGTTTTCAGACGCTGCATCTAATTTTCGATACTGCCTGCCATGGATATCTCTTTTTGCGGCATTATATAAATATTATTATTCATTTCAATGCCGTAACGTTGTGATAAGCCGGCTGAATGAAGGCGGCAGCCTGCTCGCCTGCCAGGATAAAAGGACACAGGTGCGCTTACAACTTCAGATAAGCCCGAATGCCATCCAGGAACATCTGGGTGGCCAGCATAATCAGTATCAATCCCATCAGCCGCTCCAGCGCATTCACGCCTTTATCACCCAGCAGACGCAGGAACAGACCTGACATCAGCAGAATGCCGACCGTCACGCCCCAGGCGATCAACAGCGCGCCCACCAGATGCGTCATCTGATGCGGATACTGATGCGACAACAGCATCAGCGTTGCCAGCAGCGATGGCCCGGCGACCAGCGGAATGGCCAGCGGAACCAGGAATGGCTCTTCACCCGCCGGTAAGCCCGAACTGCTGCTTTCCGCCGACGGAAAAATCATTTTGATGGCGATCAGAAACAGAATGATCCCGCCAGAAATCGATACCGTTTCGGTGCGCAGATTTAAAAATGCCAGAATGCGTTCGCCGGTAAACAGGAACAGCAGCATGATGATCAGGGCAATCAGCATTTCACGGATTAGCACAACCCGCCGCCGTTTCGGCTCCAGATGCTTTAAAACCGACATAAAAATCGGCAGATTGCCCAGCGGATCCATAATTAATAACAATAATATTGTCGCCGAAATCATTTCAGTCATCGGTTTTACGCCATGTTGTTCGCGAAAAAGCAGAGTTATTAGTTACGCTGCTGAAAAAGTTAGCGTAATCGAATTAATTCACTTGCTACCCGGCCTGCATTTTGTAGAGTGAGGGGACACAGGTAAATCTTATTATTACGCAGAGCGGCGTGAAAATAGCACGCCGCTCTCTCCTCTGAAATGAAAAGCAGGTGTAACTGCCTTAGACGGACACGACATGAAGAATGTAGGTTTTGTTGGTTGGCGCGGCATGGTCGGCTCAGTGCTGATGTCCCGCATGAGTGAAGAGCGTGATTTTGATGCAATCAATCCGGTCTTCTTCTCGACGTCGCAGCATGGTCAGGCGGCACCCGCGTTTGCGGGCAAACAGCAGGGCACACTGCAGGATGCGTTTGATATTGAGGCGCTGCGCGGGCTGGATATCATTATTACCTGCCAGGGTGGCGACTACACCAGTGACGTCTATCCTAAGCTGCGCGCCAGCGGCTGGCAGGGATACTGGATTGATGCGGCCTCCACGCTGCGCATGAAAGAGGATGCCATCATCATCCTCGATCCGGTTAACCACGCGGTTATTCGTGACGGCATCGACCGTGGCATCAAAACCTTTGTTGGCGGTAACTGTACCGTCAGCCTGATGCTGATGTCACTGGGCGGTTTGTTTGCTCAGGATCTGGTTGAGTGGGCCTCAGTTGCCACCTATCAGGCAGCCTCGGGTGGCGGTGCGCGCCACATGCGCGAATTGCTGACCCAGATGGGCATGCTGCACGATCACGTTGCGCCTGCATTGCAGAACCCGGCTTCCGCCATTCTCGACATTGAGCGTAGCGTGACCGACTTCACCCGTTCCGGCACGTTACCGACCGACAACTTCGGCGTACCACTGGCGGGCAGCCTGATTCCGTGGATTGATAAGCAGCTGGACAACGGCCAGAGCCGCGAAGAGTGGAAAGGCCAGGCAGAGACCAACAAAATCCTTGCCACCTCTAAAGTCATCCCGGTTGATGGCTTGTGCGTACGTGTCGGTGCGCTGCGCTGTCACAGCCAGGCCTTTACGCTGAAACTGAAACGCGATCTGCCGCTGGCGGAAATCGAACAGCTGCTGGCCTCTCACAATGAGTGGGTCAAGGTGGTGCCAAATGACCGTGAGCTGACGATGCGTGAACTGACGCCTGCCGCTGTCACCGGCACGCTCACCACACCTGTTGGCCGGTTACGTAAACTCAATATGGGGCCGGAATATCTCTCGGCCTTCACGGTGGGCGACCAGTTGTTATGGGGCGCAGCCGAACCGCTACGTCGCATGCTGCGGTTGTTAATCAGCTAAACAGACATATCACCAAAGGCCGGATTTACCCGGCCTTTTTTGTTTGTGTCGTATGCAAAACAACCTGCCGTTTCGCTTACTCAGTGATCAGCTTCCCTTTTTTGCCAGCCGTTAAAGAATATTTTGCTTAAGTCCATGGCAACTGCCGTGACCAAGCTATGATTTAACCATGATGTGCCACAGGTAACCCTTGTGCTTTCCGGATTAAATGGTTGTGGTACGCGACAAAAACACTTTTCCCATGGAATGGCCTGACTACTTTGTCGTTGTACGTATGGCTCAATGAAGAGCAGCGCAGGTGAAGCGCGACAGGCTATGTTGCGTTCATTTCGGCTGCCAATTATCACAGGAAGAAAGTCATGTCAGAGCTTCCCGATCGCGATGCGATCAATGCCCTGTTTGCGGGTAATTATGCCGACCCTTTTTCGTTACTAGGGATGCACCGAACTCAGCAAGGCCTTGAGGTCAGGGCATTGCTCCCCGAAGCGCTTGAAGTGTGGGTCATTGAAACCTCCACCGGGCGTAAACTGGCTCAGCTGGTGTGTGAAGATGCACGCGGCTTCTTCAGTGGCGTCATTCCACGCCGTAAAAATCCATTCCGTTATCAACTGGCGGTCAACTGGCATGGTCAGCAAAACCTCGTCGATGATGCCTATCGTTTCGGGCCACTGCTGCAGGAGATGGATCTGTGGCTGCTGGCGGAAGGGACGCATCTGCGCCCTTATGAGACGCTGGGCGCGCACGGCGACGTGATTGATGGCGTCTTCGGCACCCGCTTCTGCGTCTGGGCACCCAATGCCCGTCGCGTTTCCGTGGTTGGCGATTTCAACTTCTGGGATGGCCGCCGTCATCCGATGCGTCTGCGTCAGGAGTTAGGTATCTGGGAACTGTTTGTGCCAGGTGCGGTTAACGGCCAGCTCTACAAATATGAAATTATCGATGCCAATGGTGAGCTGCGCATCAAAGCGGACCCGTACGCCTTTGAGGCACAGATGCGTCCGCAGACGGCGTCGATGATTTGTGGTCTGCCGGAGCCGGTTGAGATGAAAGAGGAGCGCAAGGCCGCCAACGCTTTCGACGCGCCCATCTCAATCTATGAAGTCCACCTGGGTTCCTGGCGTCGTCACACCGACAACAACTTCTGGCTGAGCTACAAAGAGCTGGCTGAACAGCTGGTGCCTTACGTTAAAGAGATGGGCTTTACCCATATCGAACTGCTGCCCGTTAACGAACATCCGTTTGACGGCAGCTGGGGCTATCAGCCGCTGGGCATGTATGCGCCGACCCGCCGTTTTGGTACGCGTGACGAGTTTCGCGCCTTCATTGACGCTGCCCATGAAGCGGGCCTCAACGTGCTGCTCGACTGGGTGCCAGGCCACTTCCCCAGCGATGATTTCGGTCTGGCGAAGTACGACGGAACAGAGCTCTATGAGCACAGCGATCCGCGTGAAGGCTTCCACCAGGACTGGAACACCCTGATCTACAACTTTGGCCGCCGCGAAGTGAGCAACTACCTGTCGGGTAATGCGCTCTACTGGACGGAGCGCTTTGGCATCGATGGCCTGCGTGTAGATGCGGTCGCGTCGATGATTTACCGCGACTACAGCCGCAGTGAAGGGGAGTGGGTGCCAAATCAGTACGGTGGCCGTGAGAACCTGGAAGCGATTGAGTTCCTGCGCTACACCAACCGCACGCTCGGCACGGTAGCATCCGGGTCGGTGACAATGGCTGAAGAGTCTACAGACTATCCTGGCGTGACGCGTCCAACTGAAGGTGGCGGGCTGGGCTTCTGGTTCAAATGGAATCTGGGCTGGATGCACGACACCCTCGACTACATGAAAGTCGATCCCATTTACCGCAAGCATCATCACAATTTGATGAGCTTCGGCATGATGTACAACTACACTGAAAACTTTGTGCTGCCGCTATCGCATGATGAAGTTGTGCACGGTAAACGCTCGATTCTGGATCGTATGCCGGGCGATGCCTGGCAGAAGTTCGCCAACCTGCGTGCTTACTACGGCTGGATGTGGGCCTTCCCGGGCAAAAAACTGCTGTTCATGGGCAATGAATTTGCCCAGGGCCGTGAGTGGAACCATGACGTCAGTCTCGACTGGCATTTGCTGGAAGGGGAGGATAACTGGCACAACGGCGTTCAGCGTCTGGTGCGTGATCTCAACCATACCTATCAATATTACACGCCGCTGCATCAGCTCGACTTTGATCCGGCAGGCTTTGAGTGGTTAGTGGTAGACGACGCAGAGCACTCCGTCTTCGCCTTTGTGCGCCGCGATCGTGAAGGCAACGAAGTGATCGTGATCAGTAACTTTACGCCGGTGCCGCGCCCGGGTTATCGCTTTGGCGTCAACCAGCCGGGCTACTGGCGCGAGGTGCTGAATACCGACCAGCATGATTATCACGGCAGTGACGTGCGAAATCAGCGGGTACATACCGATGAGCAGGAGAGCCACGGACGACCGCAGTCGCTGAGTCTTAATCTGCCACCGCTGGCAACAGTATGGCTGGTGCGGGAGGCTGAATGACCATCACTGCCGGCGATCCCGAACCGCTGGGTGCCAGTTACGATGGCAAAGGCGTTAACTTCACCCTGTTCTCACAGCATGCAGAGCGCGTAGAGCTCTGCCTGTTTGATGAACAGGGCGCGGAACAGCGTCTTGACCTGCCTGGCCGCAGTGGGGATATCTGGCACGGTTATGTTCCGGCGTTAAAACCGGGACAGCGCTACGGCTACCGGGTGCATGGCCCCTGGGCGCCGCAGCAGGGACACCGTTTTAATCCGGCGAAGTTGCTGGTTGACCCCTGCGCCCGCGCCGTGGAAGGCGATGTGCCTGATGATCCGCTGTTTCATGGCGGTGAAGCGCAGCCCGATCCGCATGACAACGCAGCGATTGCGCCGAAGTCCCGGGTCGTCGCGGAGGATTTTGACTGGCAGGGTGATGTCGCACCACGTATCCCGTGGGGTAACACAGTGATTTATGAAGCCCATGTGCGCGGCCTGACGCAGCAGCATCCGGAAATTCCGGAAACGTTACGCGGGACTTACGCGGCGCTGGGTCATCCTGTTATGGTGAATTACCTGCGCGATCTGGGGATTACCACCCTTGAGCTGCTGCCGGTTGCCCATTTCGCCAGTGAACCGCGACTGCTGCAGCTTGGCCTGAGTAACTACTGGGGCTACAACCCCTTTGCACTTTGGGCGGTGGATCCCCGGTACGCCTCCGGTCAGCCGGGCGTAACGCCGCTTCAGGAGTTCCAGCAGGCGGTTAAAAACCTGCATGCAGCGGGTATCGAAGTGGTGCTGGATGTGGTGTTTAACCACACAGCCGAACTGGATGTGATTGGCCCGACGATTTCAATGCGCGGCATCGATAACGCCAGCTACTACTGGCTGGATGAGCAGGGTGAGTATCAGAACTGGACCGGCTGCGGCAACACACTGAATATCCACCATCCGCAGGTGATGACGTGGACCCTGGAGGCGCTGCGCTACTGGGTGCGGGTCTGCCACGTCGACGGCTTCCGCTTTGACCTTGCGCCGGTGCTGGGCCGCACGCCCGATTACCAGCGTGATGCGCCCTTTTTTGACGCGATACGCGCCTGTCCGCTGCTCTCTCAGGTCAAGCTGATTGCGGAACCCTGGGATATCGGCCCTGACGGCTATCAGGTTGGCCGCTTTCCGCCACCGTTTGCCGAATGGAACGATAAGTTTCGCGACACCGCGCGTCAATACTGGCTCCATGGCGGCTTAAGCAATGGCGAGTTCGTTCGCCGCTTTGCCGCCTCCAGCGATCTCTACCAGCACGACGACCGGCCGCCACACGCCACGGTTAATCTCATCACCGCCCACGACGGCTTTACGCTGTGGGATGTGGTGAGCTTTGAACGTAAACACAATGAGGCGAACGGGGAAGATAACCGCGATGGCCATGGTGATAACTACAGTCACAACCACGGCAAAGAGGGGCTGAACGTCAGCTTTGACGTCATTGAACGCCGTCGCCGCAGCGTACGGGCATTGCTGACGACGCTGCTGCTGTCACAGGGCACGCCGATGCTGCTGGCAGGTGACGAGCGTGGCCACACCCAGCGCGGTAATAACAACGCTTACTGTCAGGACAACGCGTTGAGCTGGCTTGACTGGCAGGCGGATGAGAAAGGATTAGTCGGATTCACCGCAGCACTGATTGCTCTGCGCCAGCGCATTCCGGCGCTGACCGCAGATCGCTGGTGGCAGGACGGTGACGGCAATGTGCAGTGGCTCAATGCCGGTGGCCAGCCACTGCAACACGATGAATGGGCACAGGGAATGCACAGATTGCAGATCCTGCTGTCCGGCCGCTGGTTAATAACAATAAACGCCACGGATACGGTGAATGACATCGTGTTACCAGACGGAGAATGGCGTGCCCTTCCTCCTTTCGCCGGGGACGACAACCCCATCCTGTTAACTGTCTGGCATGGTCCCGCACACGGTGTGTGCGTGTTCCAAAAGCAATCATAAGGAGTCAGACATGGTTAAGTTAGATAGAACAGATCACCTGATGCTGGCCCGCCAGCTCCCTACACAGACGGTTGCTCTGATCCTCGCCGGCGGACGCGGCACGCGACTGGTCGATTTAACGGCTAAGCGTGCCAAACCTGCGGTGCATTTCGGCGGCAAGTTCCGCATTATCGACTTTGCCCTCTCCAACTGCGTTAACTCCGGTATCCGACGGATTGGCGTGATTACGCAGTATCAGTCCCATACCCTGACTCAGCATATCCAGCGTGGCTGGTCCATCTTCAATGAAGAGATGAATGAGTTTGTCGATTTGCTGCCAGCGCAGCAGCGCTTTTCGACCGAACAGTGGTATCGCGGTACGGCCGATGCCGTGACGCAAAACCTTGATGTGATTCGCCGCTATCAGGCGCAGTACATCGTGATCCTTGCCGGGGACCACATTTATAAGATGGATTATTCACGCATGCTGCTGGATCACGTGGTCAACGAGGCGAAATGTACCATTGCCTGTTTGCCCGTGCCGGTACATGAAGCCACGGCGTTTGGTGTGATGGCGGTGAACGAAGAGAACATGGTGATCGACTTCGTGGAGAAACCTGCGAAGCCGCCTACCATGCCAGGTGATGACACGCAGGCGCTGGCCAGCATGGGGATCTACGTTTTTAACGCGGACTATCTCTATGCGTTGCTGGAGGAAGATCTGCAGACGCCAGGCTCTAACCATGACTTTGGCAAAGATATTCTGCCGAAAATTGTGGCAAGTGGCGAAGGCTATGCACACTCTTTCGCGCTCTCCTGCGTTCAGAACGACGACAACGCGCCACCTTACTGGCGTGATGTCGGTACGCTGGAAGCCTACTGGCGCGCCAATCTCGACCTGGCATCGGTGATGCCGGAACTCGATATGTATGACGTCACCTGGCCGATTCGTACCCATATGGAGCCGCTGCCGCCAGCCAAATTTGTTCAGGATCGTTCCGGCAGTCACGGGATGACCATGAATTCATTGGTTTCAGGCGGCTGCATCATCTCCGGTTCGGTGGTGGTCAACTCGGTGCTGTTCCCACGGGTACGCGTTAACTCGTTTTGCAATATCGATTCAACTGTACTGCTGCCTGATGTGGTGGTTGGCCGATCGTGTCGTCTGCGTCGCTGCGTGATTGATCGCGCCTGCGAACTGCCGGAAGGCATGGTGATTGGCGAAAACCCTGATGAAGACAGTCGCCGGTTTCATCGTTCGGATGAAGGGATCGTACTGGTAACCCGCGCCATGCTGGCCAGACTGGCCAAAGCGGGGCTGTAAGCGATAAGCGGAACTTACGCAATCGGCACGCGGAGCGTGCCGGATAACTTAATGAGGTCGAGGATGCAGGTTTTACATGTCTGTTCAGAACTTTTCCCGCTGCTGAAAACGGGCGGACTGGCTGATGTAGTCGGGGCATTACCTCAGGCGCAAATTGCGGGCGGTACGGATACGCGGGTGCTGTTGCCTGCTTTTCCCGCATTGCGCAAAGGCATACCTGATCTCCAGGTAGTGACGGAGCGAGAGACATTTGCTGGTCATATACGTCTGTTATTTGGTGAATTTAACGGTGTGGGCATCTACTTAATTGATGCGCCCGGCCTCTACGATCGTCCTGGTAGTCCTTATCATGATGAGTCGCAGTTTGCGTATGTCGACAACTATCTGCGCTTTGCGCTGCTGGGCTGGGTTGGCTGCGAACTGGCGTGTGGCATGGATTCCATGTGGCGTCCCGATATCGTGCACGCGCACGACTGGCATGCAGGCCTGACCTGCGCCTATCTGGAAGCACGAGGACGTCCGGCTAAGTCGGTGTTCACGGTGCACAACCTGGCGTATCAGGGCCTGTTCATGGCGCATCATATGGATGAGATTGGCCTGCCATGGTCATTCTTTAACATGCATGGGCTGGAGTTCTTCGGTCAGATCTCTTTCCTGAAAGCGGGCCTTTTTTACGCCGACCATATCACGGCGGTCAGTCCGACTTACGCCCATGAAATTACCTCTGCTGAATATGCTTACGGCATGGAAACCCTGCTGGCGCAGCGGATGCGGGAAGGTCGTCTTAGCGGGATTCTTAATGGCGTTGATCCCTCTATCTGGGATCCGGCGCACGACCTGCTGCTGAGCGCACGCTATAACCGCGACACGCTGGAAGCAAAAGCAGAAAATAAACGTCAGCTGCAGGTTGCGATGGGCCTGAAAGTGGATGATAAAGCGCCGGTGTTCTGCGTGATCAGCCGCCTGACTAAACAGAAAGGTCTGGACCTGGTTTTAGAGGCGCTGCCTGGCTTGCTGGCGCAGGGCGGACAGCTGGTGCTGCTGGGTCAGGGCGATGCCGAACTGCAACAGGGATTCCTGGCGGCGGCGGCAGAACATCCCGGAAGTGTAGGCGTGCAGATTGGCTATCACGAAGCATTTTCACACCGCATTGTGGGTGGCGCGGACGTCATTGTGGTGCCGAGTCGCTTTGAGCCCTGCGGTCTGACACAACTTTATGGCCTGAAGTATGGTACGTTGCCGTTAGTGCGACGTACGGGTGGACTGGCCGATACCGTTAATGACAGCTCGTTAGAGAATCTGGCCGACGGTATCGCCAGTGGATTCAGTTTCGAAGATGCCAATGCCTGGTCGCTGTTACGGGCCATCCGACGTGCGTTCGTATTGTGGTCCCGTCCTTCGTTATGGCGCTATGTTCAGCGCCAGGCGATGGCAATGGACTTTAGCTGGCAGGTGGCAGCAACAGCCTACCGTGATCTCTACCAACGTTTGATGTAACGGATTGGGAAAACTGGATATGAACGCACCTTTCACTTACGCCTCACCAACGTTGACGGTTGATGCCTTAAAGCATTCGATTGCCTACAAACTGATGTTTACCATTGGCAAAGATCCCTCTATCGCCAACAAGCACGAGTGGCTCAACGCCTCGCTGCTGGCGGTGCGTGATCGGATGGTTGAGCGCTGGCTGCGTTCCAGCCGTGCCCAGCTCTCTCAGGATGTCCGCCAGGTTTATTACCTGTCGATGGAGTTCCTGATGGGCCGCACGCTGGGGAATGCGCTGCTGGCGATGGGGATTTATGACGATCTCAACCAGGCGCTGGATGAGATGGGGCTGGATCTGGCCGAGCTGATGGAAGAGGAGAACGATCCGGGACTGGGCAACGGCGGTCTCGGTCGCCTGGCGGCCTGTTTCCTCGATTCGCTGGCGACGCTGGGCATGCCGGGCCGTGGCTACGGCATCCGCTATGACTATGGCATGTTCAAACAGAACATCGTGGAAGGTGAGCAGAAAGAGTCTCCGGATTACTGGCTTGAGTATGGTAATCCGTGGGAATTCCAGCGTTTCAATACCCGTTACAAAGTGCGTTTCGGCGGTCGCGTGCAGCATGAAGGCACGAAAGTGCGCTGGCTGGAGACCGAAGAGATTCTGGCGATGGCTTATGACCAGATCATCCCGGGCTTCGACACCGACGCCACCAACACCTTACGACTGTGGGGTGCGCAGGCCAGCAACGAAATCAACCTCGGTAAGTTTAACCAGGGTGATTATTTCGCGGCAGTGGAAGATAAAAACCACTCTGAGAACGTGTCGCGCGTACTCTATCCGGATGACTCTACCTATTCCGGCCGTGAACTGCGTCTGCGTCAGGAATATTTCCTGGTCTCCGCCACGGTGCAGGACATCCTGAATCGTCACTGGCGGATGCATCAGACCTGGGACAACCTGGCGGACAAAATCGCCATTCACCTCAACGATACCCATCCGGTATTGGCGATCCCTGAACTGATGCGCCTGCTGATTGACGACCATAAGTTCAGCTGGGACAGCGCTTTTGACGTTTGCTGTCAGGTCTTCTCCTATACCAACCATACCCTGATGACCGAAGCGCTGGAGACCTGGCCGGTTGATATGATCGGTAAGATCCTGCCGCGCCACCTCAGCATTATTTTCGAGATTAACGACTTCTTCCTCAAGACCATTCAGGATCACTATCCGGATGACCTGGATCTGCTGTCGCGCATTTCGATCATTGATGAGAACGACGGCCGCCGGATTCGCATGGGCTGGCTGGCGGTTGTGGTCAGTCACAAAGTGAACGGCGTGTCTGAGCTGCACTCCAATCTGATGGTGCAGTCTCTGTTTGCCGATTTCTCGCGCCTCTTCCCGGGCCGTTTCTGTAACAAAACCAACGGTGTGACGCCACGTCGCTGGCTGGCGCTGGCCAACCCGGCGCTGTCAGAGGTGCTGGATGAGGAGATTGGTCGTAACTGGCGCACCGATCTCAGTCAGCTGAGCGAACTGAAAGCGCAGATCGACTATCCGGCGTTTATTGAAAAAGTGGCGGTCGCCAAGCATCAGAATAAGCGCCGCCTGGCTGACTGGGTCGCGAAGAATCTGGACGTGGTGCTCGACCCGAACGCGCTATTCGATGTGCAGATCAAGCGTATTCACGAGTACAAACGCCAGTTACTCAATGTGCTGCATGTGATCACCCGCTACAACCGAATCAAGGCCGATCCGCAGGCGAACTGGGTGCCGCGCGTGAATATCTTTGCCGGTAAAGCGGCATCAGCGTATTACGTTGCCAAGCACATTATTCACCTGATCAACGATGTCGCGAATGTGATCAACAATGATCCGCAGGTGAAGAACAAGCTGAAGGTCGTTTTCATCCCGAACTACAGCGTGAGTCTGGCGCAGATCATCATTCCGGCGGCCGATCTTTCTGAACAGATCTCCACCGCAGGCACTGAAGCCTCCGGCACCAGTAACATGAAGTTTGCGCTGAATGGCGCGCTGACTATCGGTACGCTGGATGGGGCTAACGTTGAGATGCTGGATCACGTTGGTGAAGAGAACATCTTTATCTTCGGGAATACCACGCCACAGGTCGAAGCGCTGCGTAAGAACGGCTATAACCCGCGTGACTATTACGAAGGCGATGAGGAACTGCACCAGGTGCTGACCCAGATTGCTTCAGGTCTGTTTAGTCCGCAGGATCCGGGCCGCTACCGCAATCTGTTCGATTCACTGGTTAACTTCGGCGATCACTATCAGTTACTGGCGGATTATCGCAGCTACGTAGATACCCAGGATAAGGTGGATGCGCTCTACCGTAAGCCGGATGAGTGGCAGCGCCGCGCGGCGAAAAACATTGCCGGAATGGGCTACTTCTCGTCGGACCGTACTATTCAGGAGTACGCTGACGAGATCTGGAATATCTCGCCGGTAAGGTTGTAAGGCTCCTGCAGTAAATTTTGTTTTCTCTGCGGCCGAGGGATCGGCCGCACTCTTCCTCTTTCTGCTTCTCTCCCACGCCACACACCTCTAAAAAATTCAGCCGCTTATCGACTCCGGGCCTGTAAATGCCCGTTGTGCGAGCGTGATCATTACACCCTGGTGAAGAATCGTTACTATGCGGACATGCAAAACGACCCTACAGGCAACCGCAGCCAATGAGTGACAACATTAACCAGGAAATTACCTTCCGTAAGCTCAGCGTCTTCATGATGTTTATGAGCAAAGGCAATATCGCCCGCACGGCGGAAGCGCTGGAGCTGAGCAGCGTCAGCGTGCATCGCGCCCTGCACACGCTGGAAGAGGGCATCGACTGCCCGCTGTTTATTCATAAAGGCCGCAACCTGGTGCCGCTGCCGGCTGCCTGGACGCTGCTGGACTATTGTCGCGACGTGACCACACTGATGGGCAAAGGCATTGAAGAGGCGCGCAAAGTGGCGGGTATCGGCGGGGGTCGCCTGCGGCTTGGCACACTCTACTCGCTGACGCTTGAAACCATTCCCCGCCTGATCATGGGCATGAAGCTGCGTCGTCCAGCCCTGGAGCTTGACCTGACTATGGGGTCGAATCAGATGCTGCTCAATATGCTGGAAGATGACGCGCTGGATGCGATTCTGATCGCCACCGATGAGGGCGAACTCAGTGATGCGCAATTTGAAGTGATTCCGCTGTTCACAGACAGCATCTTTCTGGCCATGCCGGCTGGAGAATCGCAGAGCGCAACCGGACCGGTGGATCTGCGTGATTATGCTGACCGTGATTTTGTCTCACTGGCAGAGGGATTCGCCACTTATGCCGGTTCACAGGAGGCATTTCAGATTGCCGGATTTGAACCGCGCATGGTTACCCAGGTAAATGACATCTTCTCGATGATAAGCCTGGTGCAGGCGGGCGTGGGTCTGGCGCTGATTCCGGGACGGATGAAGAAGGTGTATGAAAATAACATCCAGCTGCTGAGGCTGGCTGAGCCTTACCAGATGCGTCAGCAGATCTCGATTGTCTACTCACATCACCGCGAACGTGACAATGACCTGCTGGCCCTGGCGGCAGAAGGGCGAATGTACGCCCGCAGCCTTACTGATGTAACCGTTTAACGAGATGCAGTGCCACCTCCACGCTGTTACGTTCCAGACAAATCGCTTCGCCCTGCCAGTTCGCCTGACGCGTCAGACCGGTCAGCACACTGCCAGGCGGCATCTCAATGGCCAGTCGGGCGTCACGCTGATTCGCTGCAACCATCGCATCATTCCACTGCACTGTGCGCGCCATATTAAAGGCAAGATCGTCGGCAATTTTCTCCGGCTCCCAAATCACCCGCGCGGTTGAGCCGCTGAGGTAGGCACAATCGGGGCGGGAGAGGGTGACGGACGCAAAGGCGCGAGCCAGTTCGGCGGCGGGTTTATCCAGCAGCGCGCAGTGCGATGGCACGCTCACCGCGAGCTTAATCGCTTTACTGGCTCCCGCATCCAGCGCCCTCTGCGCGACCACTGCCATATCCTCGTCGCGGCCAGCAATCACAATCTGCGTTTCCGCATTGAGGTTCGCGATGTAGGTGTTACTGCCGGGCAGCAGTTTCTCCAGCTGGCTCAGCGTTAAGCCAGTGATCGCGGTCAGGCCATATCCCTGCGGATACGCCTGCTCCATCAGATCGCCGCGCAGCGCAACCAGCCGCAGGGCGTCGCTGAAATCCAGCGCGCCGGAAATCACCGCCGCAGGAAACGCGCCAATCGATAAACCGCTGACGATATCGGGTTTCACCCCACGGCGGATCAGTTCGCGCGCCCAGGCAACACCTGAAATCAGCAGACAGAGCTGCACGGCTCGGGTGTGGCGCAGTGCATCGGCACTGTCGAGCCGGTCAGCTTCGTCGCCCAGCACCGCACGCACGCGGCTTTTCAGCGCATCCCCCTCAGGCAGATGTTGCAGCATCCCGGCACGCTGGGTGCCCTGGCCGGGGAAGGTAAAGAGTATTTTCATGGATTCTCCCTGCTCCAGGGTGAAGCGGTCAGTATCGGTCCGGTGTCGGTTTTTAACAGCACGCGCTCCTCGCGTAGCCACTCGTTCAGGGCAAAGGCGCCAGACGGCGTTTCCACCTGCGTATCCACCCGGCAGCTCAGCGCGTCGGTTGCTGTCTGCCAGCGTTGCAGCGCATCGCGTGGCAGTGGCTGCGGGGCGCGGATGATGACATCCAGATCGCTGGCGGCGTGCAACACAGGGCATTGCGTTGCCAGCGCATAACCGGTGCTGCCGGTAATGCCCCAGCGCCACGGCCAGGCGGTCTCGCTGAGCGAAATCGCCGCGCTGACAGGCGCATAAGCCGTAAAGGGCGAATCCAGCAGCCGTGTGCGTTCAGCCAGCCATTCTGGCGTCACCACGCGGATAATAGTGTCTGACGTGATCCAGCCAGCGGCGCGTTGCTCACGTCGCTCACCGCGCACGCCAATCGGGATCAAACCGGATTCATGGCGATCGCGCCGCACCACCACCGGCATGTCGGGATGCCAGAACGGGCTGACCCAGCTCTCCTGAATCGTGGCTAAAGCACTGCTGTGTCGCAGCCAGAGCAAATCGTGGGGACGCGGCGCACGCATATTACATTCCTGATGTCAGCGTAATGAACAACGGTAAAGATAAAATACACAGAATTGAGCTTAGCAGCAGCACGGCCTCAGCATCGGGTGACTGCACGCCAAAGCGGTTGCCGAACACCACGCCAAAGAAACCGGCTGACAGCGCTATCATCAGAATAGCGGTGATTGCCACTGACCCGTGAAGTCCCAGCGCCAGCACCAGACCCCAGGCGATAAAGGGCTGAATCAGCAGTTTGGCAACCGTCCCGACGCCGACGATGGCGTTGAGTTTCAGCTGACGTGCGGAGAGGATCACGCCGGTCAGGAACAGCGCGGCGGCGGTGGCTGCCAGCCCCAGCGGCTTAATCGCTGAGATGACCAGCTCCGGCATTCTGAAGCCCAGCGCCGACAACACCACACCCAGCAGCGGGCCAAGAACGATCGGCTTTTTGAGCGAGCGCCACATCAGCACCGGCAGCATGGTCACTGTCGAACCCACATTCTCACCGGCAATGCGCGCTTTTTCCCGTTCCAGAATCAGCAGACAGAAGGGTGTCATCAGCACCGAGCCGCAGGCAATTGAAACCGCAACAGAAAGTGAGGTTGATGAACCTTCTCCCAGTACGCTGCCCAGAATCGGCAGCCCCAGCGCGGCGTAATTGGGCAGGGCGACAGTCAGCGTTAATACCGCAGCATCCTGAGGCGACTTTTTAAACAGGCGGGTCGCCAGGAAATAGAGCGCCACATAGGTTATCCACATCGCCCCGGTTAAGACGACAATCAATGGCGACTGCGCCACGATACCCGACCAGGGTGTCTGAACGGTGGCACTGAACAGCGCAGCGGGCAGCGCAAAATCCATCACGAAAATATTGAGCAGGGAGACATCTCTGTTATTGACCATTCCGGCCTTACCGGCCCAGAAACCTAACAGCATAATGATAAAAATTGGAGCAAGGGCATGAACAATTATGTAAATCATAAATCACCTGTAATTAAGAGAAAAATTCTTTAAAAACAGCGATGTTTATAATTCTGAACACGGCCACTGCTCCGGGGCGCACGTCGCTATGCGCCCCGTCAGACCGGTTTCGGCAGGTTGGTTTTTTTTATGTCATTACCAGGTCGCGCGCATACGTTCGCGAACCAGGGAGGAGCTTTGACGATTAGAGGCGCCAAGGCGGTTTTTCAGGGTAGGATCCTGACGCGCGTCACTGATCGCCTTCTGTAATGCAATCTCAACCATCGCCACATCGGCGTCAGACGGCGTATCAGGATTGGCAACGTTCAGCAGATCAGAGAGCAGACCCAGCGTGGCGAAGTTATTCACATCATATGCCATTGGGGGAATGGTGGCGGCCAGTTTCTCCAGCGCCTCTAACGAACGCAGTGTGATGCGCGCCGCTGACGCTTTGCCCATGGCATGGACCAGCACGCCCTGATCGTTGAGCGCAATCAGGCGGTTGGCCTGATATCCGTGTGCCAGGAACGCACCGGACATTGCTTTACCCACAATCAGACCAATCACCGGATGACCGTCAAGGCGCGCATTCGCATAGGCGCCTGCTGCACCTGCCAGCGCCTGGTGAATGCCAAACGCCTCTTCGCGGCGACCGTAGGCCTGACTGGGGACGTCGATCACCGCCACAATCGGACGTTTCACAGCGCTGTTTTTGTCAGCTTCCCGCGTTTCATTCACCACTTTCGCCAGCGTCCAGCCTTCCAGCAGACCCACTTCACCCTGCGCGGCGCGCGGATAGTGGTTTTGGGCATCGGGCACGACGGCGATAAAGCGGACATCTTCGCCATTAAGCTGGCCGTCAGCCACCTGAACAGAGGCGCACAGACCGCTCAGGCGCTGTGCATCAGGTGCAAGTTTTTCCAGCCAGGTTGCACCACGGCTGCTTGTCTGTGTCATTATTTCTCCTCCTGGGCGAAAAGCTGTTTAATCTGCGCGGTGTCCGCCTGCTGGCGGGTATCGAACTGCGTCAGACGTGACAGGAAGTCGTCATACTTATCACTGCGGTTCTGCGCCGGAACGCCCCTGGCAATAAAATCATGCATCGCGGTTTTCACGGCATTGATACCGTCATTCACCAGCGCATCGACCAGGCCACTTGCGTAGCGGATTTCGCCGCCGGTCATGCTCCAGATAAACGGACGATCGCGAGAGTCGTACTCTTCAATTCCCGCTTCCTGCTCAATCACCTGCGGGCCGTTCAGGCCCAGACGGGCTTCACGGGTCACAATCAGGTAGCTGCAGAGCGCGGCGGCGATAGACATCCCACCGAAGCAGCCAACGGTGCCGCTGACGATGCCGATCACCGGGGTGTAGCGGCGCAGGTCGACAATCGCCGCATGAATATCGGCAATCGCTGCCAGCCCCAGGTTGGCTTCCTGTAACCTCACGCCACCGGTCTCAAGGCAGAGCACCGCCTGTGTCGGGATGCCGTTGCGATTGTCTTCTGCCGCCAGCTCCAGCGCTGCGGCCATTTTCGCCCCGGAGACTTCACCCATGCTGCCGCCCTGGAAGGTGCCTTCGATGGCGATCACCACCGCAGACTGACCGTTCAGCGTGCCGCGTGCCACGACCATGCCATCATCGGACTGGGGCACCACGCCCTGCGGAGCCAGCCACGGCGACATGATGCCCTCAAAAGGATCCAGCAGTTCGCGGTAGCTGCCCGCATCCAGCAGCGCATGAGCACGTTCGCGGGCCCGTAATTCAATAAAACTGGCATCGTTACGCATGACTCACCTCTTCAAAAACCTGTTCAATACGGATACGCGCCACGCCGGGTGTCGCACCGAAATCGTGGATAATCATCTCTCCGGCGGGCAGGCCGTTGATTAAGTTCAGGCGGTCAAACAGCGCTTTCCAGCGGGCGTCGCTGTTATCCAGTGAGGTGGTGATATTGACGTTCAGTGTCTGGCCTTCAGTTGCGGTGTACAGCACTTCCATATCACCGGAACCAACGACCCCGGCCAGCGCTCTGCCACTGAGCAGGCGGTTAGCAGGTAGAGATAATGTGATGTGTTCCATAATGGCCTCTAAAAATAAGAATGTTCAGGCGAACAGACCCGATCGATAAACAGCGTTGCGGCCAGCAAATCGGCGGCTCCGCCCGGCGAGGCGTTGAGCGCCAGCATCCGGCGGTCAAGCTGCTGAAGCGCCCTCTGACCCGCCGCTGTACGGCAGCCGCCTGCCAGCAGCACGGCGCGTGCGCCCTGTTGCATGGCGTCGAGTCCGGTCATGCCTGCACGTGACAGCACGCAGGTATCGCTGAGTGAAGTCATGATTGCCATCAGCGCATCCAGCCGGGCTTCGCTCTCACTGGCACCAACCGCACGGCTGATCAGCAACTGCGGCAGCGCCAGCTTCATCACGTGAGGAAATGCCTGTTGCGCCTCTTCGCGTGCGCCGGGTACCTGATAGCGGTGCGTCGCTTTTAACCCTTTGCTGAACACTCTGGGGGCGTGGCTGTCGGGCAGGCTCGCCAGCGCGGCAGCGGTGCGGGCCAGCGTGTCAGCCGTGGCTGTGCCACCCTGCATGGCAGCGGCACTGACCAGCAATCCCAGCGCCCAGATCGCGCCCCGATGGGTGTTCACGCCGCCGGTTGCTGCCATCATCTGCTGTTCGCCATCGCGGCCGAGCCGACCGACTGTTTCGCGCAGGGCGATGTCGGCGGGACGAAGCCAGCTGTGACGGGCCAGCGCCAGAAAGGTGGGCATCAGGCTGTGGGCAGAACGCTCCATCAGCGCCAGCGTCAGATCCCGATGTGCGCCGTTTCCCCGACTGTCTACCAGACCCGGCTTGGGGCTCAGGCGTGCTTCATCAATCAGGCAATCGCGCGCAATCGTCGCCAGATGACTGGCCTGCGCCTCGGCATGAGTCTGTGACAGGAGTTTCATTACCAGCTCCGGAATTTAGCAGGCGGGTTGTACAGGCCATCTGACCATTCAACCAGGTCAGCGACGCTGCCAGCGGCAAGCAGTGAGCGGGTGGCATCGGAGCGACGAATACCCATATCCTCCGGGTAAACCACTTTGCCGCTTTTACGCAGGGCAGCGACGCGTGCTGCATCCACGCCCAGACCGATATCGGTAATTCCGGCGACTGCGGCGACCATGGCGCGACGTTCCTCAAGGCTTTCTGCCCGATAGAGATAGGCGATACCTTCCTCGGTCAGCACGTGCGTCACGTCATCGCCGTAGATCATCACCGGCGCCAGTGGCATACCGGAGGATTTCGCCACCTCAACCGCATCGAGGGTTTCAACGAAGGTTGGTTTTGCACCGGCCTGGAAGGTCTCGACCATCTGCACCACCAGTTTTTTACCGCGCTGCATCGGGTCTGGCTCGGTGATCATATTCAGCCAGGCGGGTGTTGCGTGGCGGCGGCCATGGGGATCGTGACCCATGTTTGGCGCGCCACCGAAGCCGGAAAGACGACCACGGGTGACGGTAGAGGAGTTGGCCAGGCCATCAACCTGCAGGGTGGCACCGATAAACATATCGACCGCGTACTGACCTGCCAGCTGACAGAACGCACGGTTAGAGCGCATTGAACCGTCGCTGCCGGTAAAGAAGATGTCGGGACGGGCGCGGATATACTCTTCCATCCCCAGCTCGCCGCCGAAACAGTGCACGCTCTCCACCCAGCCGCTCTCGATGGCCGGGATCAGCGTCGGATGCGGGTTCAGCGCCCAGTGCTTACAGATTTTGCCTTTCAGACCAAGCTGTTCGCCGTAGGTGGGCAGCAGCAGTTCGATCGCGGCGGTGTTAAAACCGATACCGTGGTTAAGCGACTGCACCTGATGCTCGGCGTAGATGCCTTTAATCGCCATCATCGCCATCAGGATATGCTCCTGCTTAATCAGGCGCGGATCGCGGGTAAACAGCGGTTCGATAAAGAACGGTTTATCTGCCACCACGATGTAGTCAATCCAGGAGCCAGGAATATCGACGCGCGGCAGGTCGGTTTCGTCATCGACCAGTTCGTTGACCTGGGCTATCACGATACCGTCACGAAATGCGGCGGCCTCCACCAGCGCCGGGGTATCTTCGGTACTCGGGCCGGTATAAAGGTTGCCTTTGCGGTCGGCTTTATAGCCGGCAATCAGCGCCACATTCGGACTGAGGTCAACGTAGAGACGGGAATAGAGTTCGATATAGGTGTGAATCGCGCCGATTTCCAGCTGACCATCCTGCAACAGCTGAGACATGCGCAGGCTCTGGGGACCGGAGAAGGAGAAGTCGAGTTTGCGGGCAATGCCTTTTTCAAAAATATCGAGATGTTCGCTGCGGCCGACGCTGGGCATAATCATATGCAGGTCGTGAATTTTCGCCGGATTCACCGCCGCAAGGGTGCGGGATAAAAAGTCAGCCTGCTTCTGGTTGTTGCCTTCCAGTACCACGCGGTCGCCTGGTGCGATTAACTGTTCAAATGCTTCAACGGCTCTTTCAGCAGGAATAACTTTGCCATCAAGGGGAAAGGAGGCCAGACGACGCGCTTTTTCACTGCGGCGTGTGTTCCACTCCCGGGCAGGCGTTTGGCCTGTGTTCATTTCAACCTCCGGATTTGAATCGCTCTGTTGACGTTTATGCTGAGGGAAGTCTGAGCTTTCTTAAAACGGTGTTCAATTAAGCAAAAAAACGGAACGTTAGATTTAAGGTAACAATGGCGAAAAGGGGGATACGCAGTCAGGATGCGTTGAGTTTACGCGGGGAAGCATGAAGAAAAGGTTGCAGGGGGGCAAAAGCCTAAATCGGTATTCATGATGAACAAAGCCAGTCATACCGGTTTGCTCGCTGACAGGCGTTTCTTCTGATGAGGTGTGAGGATGCGGCTGGCCTGAATATTAACCGAATAAGCAGCCAATAAAAAAGCAGGCCGAAGCCTGCTTTCTGTTGTTGTATTGCTCGCTTATGACGCCAGGGACAGTGCCGGTTTGGCTTTCGCCGCCAGCCACTCTGCCACCCGGGCCTGCTGCTCTTTGGTCAGCCACATACCCTGTTTGGTACGACGCCAGATAGCATCGTCAAGCTCACGTACCCATTCATGCTGCACCAGGTAGCGTAACTCCGCCTCATAGAAGTCGTGACCGAAGTTCTCACCCAGATCGTCCAGACTTTTCGCACCCGCCAGCAGGGTTTCAGTGCTGCTGCCGTAAGTGCGTGAGAAGTGGCGCGCCATGTTTTCGGTGATGAACGGATAACGACGACGCAGGCTGACCGCGTAATCATCGCTGGTGCCGTTGATATTACCGCCCGGCAACACGCAGTTTTTGGTCCAGGCTGGGCCGGCTTTCGGATAGTACTTCGCCAGTTTCTCCAGCGCATGTTCTGCCAGCTTGCGATAAGTGGTCAGCTTGCCACCAAACACGGAAAGCAGCGGTGCCTGACCGTTATCATCGCGCACATCCAGCGTGTAATCGCGAGTGATCGCCTGCGGCGAATCAGACTCGTCATCGCACAGCGGACGGACACCCGAGTAAGACCAGACGATATCGTCGGCGGTCAGCTGCTTTTTAAAGTGTCCGTTGAACACTTTCAGCAGGTACTCGGTCTCGCTGTCGTCGATATGGACGCTTTTCGGATCGCCTTTGTATTCCACATCGGTGGTGCCGATGATTGAGAACTCATCCATCCAGGGAATGACAAACACGATGCGGTTATCTTCGTTCTGCAGGATATAAGCCTGTTTCTCGGTATGGACGCGCGGCACCACAATATGGCTGCCTTTAATCAGACGGATACCGTAAGGCGATTTCAGCTTCAGGCTGTCGTCGAACAGCTGTTTGACCCACGGGCCTGCCGCGTTGACCAGACCTTTTGCCTGCCAGGTAAAGGTTTTGCCGGTATCAACATCTTCGGCTTCGACCATCCACAGGCCACCTTCACGCCAGGCGCGGGTGACACGAGTACGGGTACGCACTTCGCCACCATGCTTAACCACTTCCTGCGCATTCAGAACGACCATGCGGGCATCATCTACCCAGCAGTCGGAGTATTCGAATCCGCGCGTGATTTCTGGCTTCAGGGCCGAATCCGCGCCAAATCGCAAACTTTTGCTGCCTGGCAGGCTGGTACGCTTGCCAAGATGGTCATACATGAACAGGCCGGTACGAATCATCCACGCCGGACGCAGATGCGGACGGTGCGGCAAGCGGAAGCGCATCGGAAACGCCAGATGCGGCGCCATTTTCAGCAGGACTTCACGCTCGGCCAGTGCTTCACTGACCAGGCGGAATTCGTAGTGTTCAAGGTAGCGCAAGCCGCCATGAATCAGTTTTGAGCTGGCTGAAGAGGTCGCGCAAGCCAAATCCCGCGCCTCCAGCATTAACACCGACAGTCCGCGTCCTGCAGCGTCTGCTGCAATGCCGGCACCGTTGATGCCGCCGCCGATCACGATCAGGTCTTTGGTTTCCACGTCATCTCCTCCGATGTTCGGAATAGTTCTCTTATGTTCGTTTTCGAGCATAATCATAATCGCAAACCAACATTTACGCCAGTCTTTAACCCGGTAAAAACATTTTTGCGTGATATAGCTAACATTCTGCCCACCAAAAAAACAGATAGCCGTAACGATTGTCAGGTTATCGGCGCGGATTATCGGGTTACACTACGCGCTATTGTGATGCTGTTATGAGAGATCCCATGGAAACGTTTGAATGTATTGATGTGCAGCAGGCGCAGGCGCGTCTGGCGCAGGGTGCGCTGCTGGTGGATATCCGTGATCCGCAAAGTTATGTCCTTGGCCATGCGGCGGGCGCGCTGCATCTGACCAACGCCAACCTCAGCGAGTTTGTCAGTGGCGCGGATCAAAGCCTGCCCGTGCTGGTGATGTGCTATCACGGTAATAGCAGCAAAAGTGCGGCGCAGTATCTTCTGGGACAGGGCTTCAGCGCGGCGTACAGCATTGATGGCGGCTTTGATGCCTGGCGTGCCGCCTTCCCTCAGCAGGTTGCCTCTGGCAGTGAATAGCTTGCTGCTCGTCACATGGAGAGTTAATGATGCGCATTACCCAATTTAATCAGCCGCGCATGGCGCAGGCGTTTGTTGACTACATGGCGACGCAGGGCATCACGTTGCGTATTGAGCATGAAAATCACTACGTCATCATGCTGGATGATGAGAGCAAGATTGCAGTGGTCGAAAACGAACTTCAGCAGTTTCTGCATGACCCTAACCATCCGCGCTATCAGGCCGCCAGCTGGCACAGCGGCAAGACTGACAGCGGTTTGCGCTATGAGCGTAGCAATATCTGGGCGAACATCCGCGAGCGTGCCGGTCCGCTGACCATGACCCTGATGGTGCTCTGCATCGCGGTCTTTATTCTGATGCAGGTCATGGGCGATCAGGCCGTGATGGCGTGGCTCTCCTGGCCGGATGCCGACCAGCATCTTCAGGTCTGGCGCTGGTTCAGTCATGCGCTGCTGCACTTTTCACTGCTGCACATCCTGTTTAATCTGATGTGGTGGTGGTATCTCGGCGGCGCGGTTGAAAAGCGTCTGGGCAGCGGCAAACTGTTTGTAATTATGCTGATTTCGGCGCTGCTCAGCGGCTGGCTGCAGGCGAAGTTCAGTGGCATCTGGTTTGGTGGTCTGTCGGGCGTGGTCTATGCCCTGATGGGTTACTGCTGGCTACGCGGTGAGCGCGATCCCGACAGCGGCGTCTATCTTGAACGGGGATTGATCGGTTTTGCGGTGGTCTGGCTGGTGATTGGCTGGTTCGGCGTCTTTGGTCTGGCGATTGCCAACGCGGCGCACGTTGCTGGTCTGGTGGTCGGGCTGGCGATGGCGCTGGTCGATACGCGTAACGTCACGCGTCGATAGACAGGTTTAGCGGGTTAACAGGAGAGGAACGTGAAGCAGACGCAACGTCATGACGCGATTATCGATTTAGTCCGTCGTCAGGGATATGTCAGTACTGAGGAGCTGGTAGATCATTTTGAGGTCAGCCCGCAGACCATTCGTCGCGACCTCAACGATTTGGCCGATCAAAACAAAATTCAGCGCCACCACGGCGGCGCGGCGCTTCCTTCCAGCTCTGAGAATACCGCCTGGCACGATCGCAAAATGATGTGGTCAGCGGAAAAAGCGCGGATTGCGCAGCGTGTTGCCAGCCAGATCCCGGATGGCGCTACGCTGTTTATTGATATTGGCACCACGCCGGAAGCGGTGGCGCATGCGCTGCTCAACCACAGCAATTTACGTGTGGTGACCAATAACCTTAACGTCGCGATGCTGTTAATGGGCAAACCCGATTTCCGGGTGATTATCGCGGGCGGTGAAGTGCGCACCCGCGATGGCGCCGTGATGGGGGAAGCGACGCTCGACTTTATTTCTCAGTTCCGGCTCGATTACGGCATCCTGGGGATCAGCGGCATCGACATGGATGGGTCGCTGCTGGAGTTCGACTATCACGAAGTCCGCACCAAACGCGCGATTATAGAAAATTCACGCTGCGCGATGCTGGTGGTGGATCACTCGAAATTTGGCCGAAATGCCATGGTTAACCTTGGCAACATGAGTCTGCTGGATTATCTCTACACCGATAAAATGCCGCCAGCCAGCGTCATGAAAGTGATTGAGCAGCATGAGGTTCACCTCGAACTCTGCTGATTCCTGCGACGCCAGCCACCCGGCTGGCGTTTTTCTTTGATTGTTGTCGCTTTTTCCCCCACTCACGTCTTAACTTAACGGTTGCTGGCACCCGGTTGCCAGCCCGTGCGCTTTCTATTTTTGTTTTGCTTCACCTCATTGCGTAACAGAAGGGAGTGATATGCCGCAGCAAAAATTTAATAAAGCCCGTTTTACCGCTGCCCTGACCCGACAGTGGCAACAGTTGAGTCTCCATTCCGCCCAACAGATGACCTCGCACCAGGCGTGGCAGGCGGTCAGTGCGGCACTGGCAGAACTGCTCGATACCCAGCCGGCACCGCGTCCGGCTAAGCAGCAGCGTCACGTAAATTACCTGTCGATGGAGTTTCTCATTGGTCGTCTGACCGGCAACAATCTGCTGAATCTCGGCTGGTATGACGAGGTCAAAGCGGCGCTGGCTGAGCAGCAACTTGATTTAACCGAATTGCTGGAGCAGGAGATCGACCCGGCACTCGGCAACGGCGGGCTGGGGCGACTCGCCGCCTGCTATATGGATTCGATGGCAACGGTGGGGCAGTCCGCCACCGGCCACGGGCTGAATTATCAGTATGGCCTGTTCCGCCAGTCTTTTGAGGAGGGTAAGCAGATTGAAGCGCCCGATGACTGGCAGCGTGAACGCTATCCGTGGTTTCGTCACAATGCGGCGCTGGATGTGGACGTTGCGATGGGCGGCCGGGTGGAAAAGCGTGAGGATGGCGGTGTACGCTGGCTTCCCGATTTTACGCTGCGTGGTGAGGCCTGGGATTTGCCGGTGACCGGCTACCGCAACGGCGTGACACTGCCGCTGCGCCTGTGGCAGGCCGTGAGTGCGCACCCGTTTGACCTGACGGCCTTTAACGACGGCAATTTCCTTCAGGCGGAGCAGCCTGGTATTGAGGCGGCAAAACTCACCAAAGTGCTCTATCCCAATGACAACCATCAGGCCGGCAAGCGGCTGCGTCTGATGCAGCAATATTTTCAGTGTGCCTGCGCCGTAGCCGACATCCTGCGCCGTCACCATCTGGCGGGCCGCAGCATTCACAGTCTGCCGGACTTCGAGGTGATCCAGCTCAACGATACCCATCCAACCATCGCCATCCCCGAGATGCTGCGTGTGCTGCTGGATGAACATCAGCTAAGCTGGGATGAGGCGTGGCATATCACCAGCCGTTTGTTCGCTTACACCAACCACACGCTGATGCCCGAGGCGCTGGAGCGCTGGGATGAGAAGCTGATGCGCAGCCTGCTGCCGCGCCATATGCTGATTATCAAAGAGATTAATCAGCGGCTGAAAAAGCAGGTGAAACAGCACTGGCCGGATGACAAAGCGATGTGGCACAAGCTGGCGGTGGTGGCGGACGGACAGGTGCGCATGGCCAATCTCTGCGTGGTAAGTGGCTTTGCGGTCAACGGCGTGGCGGCACTGCACTCCCGCCTGGTGGTCAGCGATCTCTTCCCGGAATATCACCAGCTCTGGCCGCAAAAATTCCACAACGTCACCAACGGCATTACGCCGCGTCGCTGGCTGAAGCAGTGTAATCCGGCGCTGGCGGCACTGATTGATGAGACGCTGAAAACGGAGTGGGCCAATAACCTTGATGCGTTAACCGGTCTGGAGTCGTATGCCGACGATCAGGCGTTTCGTCAGCGCTATCGCAGCATCAAACAGCAGAACAAAGCGCAGCTCACAGAGTATATCGCCCGCCATACCGGCATCATCGTGAACCCGGCGGCGCTGTTCGATGTGCAGATCAAACGTCTGCATGAGTACAAGCGCCAGCACCTCAGCCTGCTGCATATCCTCTACTGCTATCAGAAGCTTCTGAACAACCCGGAAGATGTCACCTTCACGCCGCGGGTGTTCCTGTTTGGGGCCAAAGCCGCGCCGGGTTACTACCTGGCAAAAAATATTATCTACGCCATTAACAAGGTTGCGGAGGTGGTGAACAACGACCCGCGGGTGGGTGACAGGCTCAAAGTGGTGTTTATCCCGGACTACCGCATCACCGTGGCTGAACTGATGATCCCGGCGGCCGATCTCTCCGAGCAGATCTCTACAGCCGGTTATGAAGCCTCCGGCACTGGCAACATGAAGCTGGCGCTGAATGGCGCGCTGACCATTGGCACGCTGGATGGTGCGAATGTCGAAATTGCCGAACAGGTGGGTGAGGAGAATATCTTTATCTTCGGTCACACCGTGGATGAGGTGAAAGCGCTCAAAGCGAAAGGCTACAACCCGAAAAAGGTGCGTAAGCAGAACAAGCCGCTGGACGATTTACTGAAATCGCTGGAGAAAGGCAAATTCAGCGGCGGGGATAAACATGCGTTTGACCTGATGCTGGAGAGCCTGACCAAAAATGGCGATCCCTGGCTGGTGCTGGCTGATTTTCAGGCCTATGTCGAGGCACAGCAACGGGTGGAAGCCCTGTGGCGTGACCCGGAAGGCTGGACCCGCGCCGCTATCCTCAATACGGCCCGAACCGGCATGTTCAGTTCGGACCGTTCCATTCGTGACTATCAGCAACGTATCTGGCAGGCACCGCGCTAAGGAGCAGCAATGAAGCAAAATGCACTCGATCAGGCCGCCCGTGCCGCGGGAATTTCACTGGATTACATCAACGTTAACGGCGAGAAAGCGGCGATCAGCGATGAGACCAAACGCGCGCTGCTGGCGGTAATGGACGATCCGCAGGATGCCAAAAAATCACCGCTGCCGCCGGTCGCGGTGTTCAGCGGCAGTGGCAAACGGCAATTAACGCCACAGGGCAGCGGCGTCTACAGCTGGCAGTTGCAGACCGAAAAGGGCAAGCAGTTCAGTGGCGAGTTAACCGCCGGAGAGCCTTTTTCGCTGCCGGGGCCGCTGACACAGGGTTATCACCAGCTCACGCTCACTAAAGGAAAGAAGCGCTGGCAGACGCGGATTATTGTCGCGCCGCGCCGCTGCTATCTGCCACCAGCGCTGGAGGCCGGAGAGAAACGCTGGGGCGCGCTGGTGCAGCTCTACACGGTGCGATCTGAACAGAACTGGGGCATTGGCGACTTCGGCGACCTTGACCAGCTGCTGGTGCAACTGGCTGAGCGCGGCGGCGATTTTGTCGGGCTGAATCCGCTGCATGCGCTCTATCCCGCCAGCGCCGGTTTCGCCAGCCCGTACAGTCCGTCATCCCGCCGCTGGCTGAATGTGATTTATATCGACGTCAGTCAGGTCGCCGATTTTCAGCAAAGCGCGGCAGCACAGAAGTGGTGGAAAAGTGCCAAAACCCAGAAGGCGCTGACCAAAGCGCGAGAGGCAGAGTGGGTTGACTACGAGGCCGTGATGGCGCTTAAGCTCACTGCGCTGCGGCACGCCTGGGCCCACTTCCAGGCGCGTGATAACCAGAGCGAAGAGCATCAATCCTGGGCAGCTTTTGTACGTCAAGGCGGCGACAGCCTGCGTTATCAGGCGGCCTACGACGGTATCCAGCTGGAGCGGCAGGCGGACAAGACGCAGCAGGGCGGCTGGCCTGCATGGCCGGAAGCGTGGCGTAACAGCCAGTTGCCCGAGGTGCAGCAGTGGTGTGAGCAGCATGAAGAGGAGATCGCGTTCTGGCAGTGGCTACAATGGCTGGCACAGCAGCAGTTCTCGGCCTGCTGGACGCACAGTCAGGCGCTGGGCATGAGTGTGGGGCTTTATCGTGATCTGGCGGTGGGCGTAGCAGAGGGCAGTGCGGAAACCTGGCACGACCCGGAGCTTTATCGCCTTAAAGCCTCAGTGGGCGCGCCACCCGATCGTCTGGGTCCGCTGGGACAAAACTGGGGCTTACCGCCGATGGACCCGCATGTGATGCAGGCGCGGGGCTATCAGCCGTTCATCGACATGCTGCGCGCCAACATGCGCGACTGCGGCGCATTGCGTATCGACCATGTGATGTCTCTACTGCGTCTGTGGTGGGTACCGGCCGGGGAGACAGCGGATAAAGGCGCCTATGTCGCCTATCCGGTCAATGACCTGCTGGGCATCCTGGCGCTGGAGAGCCATCGGCTGCGCTGCATGGTGATTGGTGAAGACCTGGGCACCGTGCCTCAGGAAATTATCAGCCTGCTGCGTAAAAGCGGTGTCTTTTCATGGAAGGTGCTCTGGTTTGAGCAGGAGAAAGATCAGCGTTATCGCGCGCCGCAGGACTATCCACGCCAGTCTATCGCCAGCGCCAGTACCCATGATCTGCCGACGCTGACCGGTTTCTGGGAGCAGGGCGACCTGGATCTGGGTGAGAAGCTGGGCCTTTATCCAGGCGATGCAGTGAAAGCGCTGCATCAGCAGCGTGCCGCGCAGAAACAGGCGCTGCTGGATGCGCTGCATCAGGCAGGTGCCTTACCGGCCCGCAGTCAGAAGAAGGCGGAGAAGCTGACCATGACGCCTGCGCTGAACCGGGCCATCCATCGCTTCCTGGCAGATACCGAGAGTGCGCTGCTTGGCCTGCAGCCTGAAGACTGGCTCGGTATGACCACGCCGGTCAACGTGCCGGGCACGGTAGATCAGTACCCTAACTGGCGACGCAAGCTGAGCAAAACGCTGGAGGCGATCTTTGCGGACAAGGAGGTGAATACGCTGCTGAAGGTGGTCAGTGAGCAGCGTCAGTCAGGACAGAAAGGGCAATAAAAATAGCGCGGCAGTCAGGCTGCCGCGCTTTATCATCAGTAGAACGAGTGTTCGCCACGCTGATGCTCGGTAATATCCCGCACGCCTTTCAGTTCCGGGAAGGCAGCCAGCAGCTCTTTCTCGATACCATCTTTCAGGGTCACGTCGATCATCGAACAGCCGTTACAGCCGCCGCCAAACTGCAGAATGGCGTAGCCATCTTCGGTGATCTCCATCAGCGATACGCGACCGCCGTGGCCAGCGAGCTGTGGGTTGATCTGCGCCTGCAGCAGGTACTCAACACGCTCAACCATTGGCGCATCATCAGAGACTTTGCGCATCTTGGCATTCGGCGCTTTCAGCGTCAGCTGAGAACCCAGATTGTCAGTCACGAAGTCGATTTCCGCATCTTCCAGATAAGGTTTGCTCAGTTCATCAACATACGCTGAGAGCTTCTCGAACTTCAGTTCAGTATCGGTGGCTTCAACAGCATCGGGCGGACAGTAAGAGACGCCACACTCGGCTGTTGGCGTACCCGGGTTAATCACGAATACGCGAATCTGGGTGCCATCTTCTTGTTTGGATAGCAGTTTAGAAAAATGTTCCTGGGCAGAGTCAGTAATTCGGATCATGTCGATTGCTCAATAGTTGACTAATTTAGTTGGTTATAATACGCCCATCAATGACGCGCTACAAGGTACGGCACAGACACCAGACCTGCACGCTGGCAGCACCCTGCGCCAGTAAAAGACGACTGATTTCATCTACGGTACTGCCGGTGGTAATGACGTCATCCAGCAAAGCGATATGGCGTCCCTGCACCGCCATTTCAAGGCGGAAAGCACCGCGTAAGTTAGTGCGGCGCTGGCGGGCGCTGAGCTGATGCTGTAATGCGCCTCTGCGCGTGCGGGAAAGCCCTTCACGCCATTCACATCCCAGCCAGTGCGCCAGCGGTGCGGCCAGCAGGACAGTCTGGTTGAAGCCGCGCTGCCAGCGTCGTCGCTGGTGCAGCGGAACCGGCAGCAGCAGATCAGGACGCGGCACATCACCGCGTCGGTAAACATTAAGCCAGCTTAGCAAAATCAGCCGCGCCAGCATCACCCTGAGTGCGGTTATGTGAGAAAATTTAAGCTGATTAACCCACTGGCTGAACGGCAGACAATAGTCATTAACGCAGACCAGCGCCTGCCAGGCGGGCGGTTTAAGCTGGCAGCGGCCACAGGCGACCTTTTCTGATCCTGCCGGTAACCCACAGCGTGGGCAGAGCCGCGGTAATGGCGGTAATTTGCGTAAACATAAGCTGCAGATACCGTGCCGGGCTATCCGCAACGGCATCCGGCATAGCCAACACAGGGCGGGCATTGCTAGCATAGCGACCTCCTTATCATTTTCGGGATAGTAACTGATGACGTCGCTCTACTGGCACACCTGCGGAGAAGGAAAACGCGATCTTGTGCTGCTGCACGGATGGGGACTGAATGCCGAAGTCTGGCAAAGCATTATTCCGCGACTCAGCGCGCATTACCGTCTGCATCTGGTCGACCTGCCCGGTTATGGTCGCAGCCAGAACGTTGACGCGCTGACACTGGAGCAGATGGCTGAGCAGATAATGCCTTTCCTGCCACCGCAGGCCATTGTGGTGGGCTGGTCGCTGGGCGGACTGGTCGCGACGCAGCTTGCGCTGACCGCGCCAGAAAAGCTGGACGCCCTGATTACCGTTGCATCATCACCCTGTTTCACCGCCACAGAGCACTGGCCCGGCATTAAACCGGAAACGCTGCAGAACTTTCAGCAGATGCTCAGTAATGATTTTCAGCGCACGGTGGAGCGCTTTCTGGCGCTGCAGACGCTGGGCACCGAAACGGCGCGTGCCGATGCGCGACAGCTGAAAGAGGTGGTACTGTCACAACCCGTGCCGGCGGTGGCGGTGCTGGATGGCGGGCTCGACATTCTGCGTCAGGTCGACCTGCGCGACGCGTTACCGCAGATCACATTGCCGTTTTTGCGACTCTACGGGGCATTAGATGGTCTGGTGCCGCGTCGGATTGCTGCTGAGATCGATGAAATGTTGCCAGCCTCGCCCTCTGTGATTATCGAAAAAGCAGCACATGCACCTTTTATTTCTCATCCAGAGATGTTTTGTCAGCACATTATTAATTTTATCAGCAGTTTAGAGGGATAGTCGTGCTACGGGTTGGCAAAAATCGTTAACAGCATCAATACTTCTCTTTGTGAGCAAGGCCGCTGCAATTTTATGTGATTAGTCACGGAAATGACTATGCCGTTCCATACTGCCTTACGCGTTTAGCGGCTGCTTACATCTCACAATGGATCATGAATGAGGGTAAACATAATGAAGGTTTTTAAATGGGTTGTGGCTTCAATGATGATGGGCGCGATTTCATTTTCTGCGATGGCAGCGAAGGAAGTCACCAAAGAAGAAGTTAAGACAATGAACCTGCAGAAAATTGGCACCGTTAACACCACAGCGGAAACCACCTCGCCAATGGATGCTAAAAAAGTACTGTCTAAGCTCGCTGACGAAAAAGGCGGGAAATACTACCTGGTGATCGCCGGTCGCGAACACGGTAAATTCAGTGCAACGGCTGAAGTCTACAAGTAATTAACGCAGCCACATGAACTGCCAGGCATCCAGCTTAACCGGCTGGGTGCCATCAATCTTCTCTCCGCTCACCACATCCTGCAACGTATGCGCCACCGGCAATCGCGTTTCCACTGACCGGCCACTCAGATTAAACACGCATAGCAATCCGCCGCCGCTTTCTGGCTGATGACGGCTGAGCACCAGCACGGCGTTTTCGCTGTCGTAGATTGTCATCGGATTATCGGGATGGAATGCGGGCTGACGACGACGCAGCTGGATCAACTGGCTGAGTCGGGTATAAATCTGCTGACGCAGCCAGTCACCACCCGCCAGGGCCGCTTCAATCTGCTGTAAATCATACTTCTGACGGTTAATCGCCCGGTTATGTCCGGCGGCCCGCACGCCATCATAATGGTTACGACCGCCCAGAATGCTCTGGACATAGATGGCCGGCACGCCAGGAAAGACCAGCAGAATCGCATGGGCCAGCAGGAAGCGTTTCAGCCGCGTGGCATCATCATCCGCTTCACGGTTCAGCGCATCCAGAAACGTGACATTAATTTCATAGGGGCTGGTGCTACCGTCAGGGTTATTTTTATAGGAGACCAGCGCGCCCTCCAGCGCCAGGTCGCGCACCAGCGACACAATCTCCACTTCAGACAGGATGCCGCGCGCCGGATTCAGCCCGATACCATCGTGTGACGCCAGGAAGTTGAAGAAAGTGGTGTCATTACTACTGAGATCCAGTGAGCTGGCCCACTGCCGCAACGCGCGCGCCGAGCCGGTGTGAATGGCATGCAGCACCAGTGGCGGCAGCGAAAACTGATAAACCATCTGCGCTTCATCGTGCCCGTTGCCCAGGTAGCTGATGTTGTCCTGATGCGGCACGTTAGTCTCGGTAATAATCACCGTACCTGGCGCGACATGGTTGGCAATCGCGCGGAACAGCTTCACCAGTTGATGGGTCTTTTCCAGATGAATACAGCGCGTGCCTGGCGTTTTCCACATATAGCCGACCGCATCAAGGCGCACATAGTCGGCGCCACGGACCAGGTAGTCGAGCAACACGTTGACCATGCGCAACAATACCTCAGGATTGGCAAAGTTAAGATCAATCTGGTCGGCACTGAAGGTGGTCCAGATGAAGCGGGTATCACCATCCGCCATCTTAAACGGTGTCAGCAGCGGCGAGGTGCGTGGGCGCGTCACGGCGCTGAGATCCGTGGCAGGTGGCATGCTGATAAAGAAATCGTCCCAGCCGGGATCCTGCGCCAGAAAGTGGCTGAACCAGGCGCTTTTTGCCGACATATGATTGCAGACGAAGTCGAACATCAGGCGGGTTTCCTGATGCAAACGCGAAATATCCTGCCAGTCGCCACACACCAGATCGACCTCGTGGTAATTAATCACCGAAAATCCGTCGTCGGACGACCAGGGGAAAAAAGGTAGCAGGTGAACCAACGGAAAGGTGGATTGCAGGTGCTGCTGATAGAAACGGGAAAAGGTATTGAGCGTGGGTTTATCGGTTTCACGAAACTGGTCGGCGTAGGTGATGAGCACCACATCCTGCTCATCCCAGTGGGCCTTGCGCGGCAGCTTAATCGCCTTGCGGGCTGTGGCAATGTCAGCCTTCAGGCGCGCTAAGGTCGCCTCCGGGAATGTGCCAGCATAAATCTTATCAATCAGATCGGTGATCGTTTCCATTGTGAATTGGGTGCCACAGCAGGTGTTGTTTTTATGACAGGCTTCTTTTTAGCGTAGCGCGATGATGGGGATTTTCAACCGGGGGAAAGCGTGTGAAGAGGGGGCCTGATGCGGCCCCCTGAAAAGCTTAGCGTTTTTTACCGAATGCCGCAGCCAGTGCATCACCCATTGCACTGTTGCCTGCGGATGCGCTGGCTGGACGCGGACGGCCTTTACCTGCAGCCGGACGTTTCTCTTCGCGCGGCGCGGCATTCTTCGCGCCACCCCGTGCATTGCCTTCGCCTGGCTGCTCATCAAGACGCATGGTGAGGGCGATACGTTTACGCTGGAGATCGACTTCCATCACTTTCACTTTGACGATATCGCCGGCTTTCACCACCTGATGGGGATCTTCCACGAAGCGATCAGAAAGCGACGAGATATGCACCAGGCCATCCTGATGCACGCCGATATCCACAAACGCACCGAAGTTAGTGACGTTGGTGACGGCACCTTCAAGGATCATGCCCGGCGTCAGATCGTTCAGTGTTTCAACGCCTTCCGCAAACTGCGCAGTCTTAAACTCAGGACGCGGATCGCGACCCGGTTTCTCCAGCTCTTTCATGATGTCGGTAACGGTCGGCAGACCAAAACGCTCATCAATAAAATCGCGCGGGCTGAGGTTACGCAGGCTGCCAGCATTACCCATCAGATCGCTGAGGGCCTGCTCGGTGGCGGCCAGAATACGTTCGACGACCGGATACGCTTCCGGGTGAACCGTTGAGGCATCCAGCGGGTTATCACCGTGGTTGATGCGCAGGAAGCCCGCACACTGTTCAAAGGCTTTTGGCCCAAGACGACTCACTTTCAGCAACTGCTGGCGGTTCTGGAAGCGGCCATTCTCGTCACGCCAGCCGACAATGTTCTGCGCCATCATGCGCGTCAGGCCCGCGACGCGGGTCAGCAGCGGCACCGAGGCGGTGTTGAGGTCAACGCCGACGGCGTTCACGCAATCCTCTACCACGGCGTCGAGTTTCTTCGCCAGCTGGCTCTGACTGACGTCATGCTGGTACTGACCGACACCGATGGATTTCGGGTCGATTTTCACCAGCTCAGCCAGCGGATCCTGCAGACGTCGTGCGATAGACACCGCGCCACGTAGTGAAACATCGAGATCCGGGAACTCCAGCGCCGCCAGTTCAGAGGCCGAGTAAACGGAGGCGCCGGCTTCACTGACAATGACTTTCTGCGCCGTCACCTGCGGGAACTGCTGCTGCAAATCCAGGAAGAAGCGCTCGGTTTCACGTGAGGCGGTTCCGTTGCCAATCGCCACCAGCTCAACCTGATGCTTAATGCAGAGCGCGGCGACGGCAGCGGCGGCTTTGGCGGTCTGGCCGGTGTGCGGATAGACGGTATCGGTCGCCACGACTTTACCGGTGGCATCGACCACCGCGACTTTAACGCCGGTGCGCAGGCCGGGATCCAGTCCCATAGTGGCGCGCATGCCCGCCGGCGCCGCCATCAGCAAATCGTGCAGGTTGCGGGCAAAGACGTTAATGGCTTCATCTTCTGCGCGTTCGCGCACTGTACCCATCAACTCCGTTTCCAGATGCAGCATCACCTTGATGCGCCACGTCCAGCTCACCACCGCTTTACGCCAGCTGTCGGCTGGCGCGTTGTTCAGGCGCAGATTCAGGTGTTCAGCGATCAGCGTTTCGCCGTGGCTTTCACGTGGTGCTTCATCAAACTGCGGATCGGCATTCAGCGACAGTTGCAGTACACCTTCGTTACGGCCACGCAGCATCGCCAGCGCACGGTGTGACGGCACGCTGCTCAGCGCTTCGTGGTGGTCAAAGTAGTCACGGAACTTCGCGCCCGCTTCCTCTTTGCCTTCCACCACGCGTGACACCAGATGGGCATTTTTCCACAGATAGTTACGCACTTTGGCCAGCAGCGCCGCATCCTCGGCGAAACGCTCCATCAGAATATAGCGGGCACCGTCCAGCGCGGCACGGACGTCAGCAACGCCTTTGTCCGCATCGACATACTGCTCAGCAAGCTGCTCAGGGATGTGAGAGGGCTCCTGCCAGAGCGTGTCCGCCAGCGGTTCCAGACCGGCTTCAATAGCGATCTGTCCACGCGTCCGGCGTTTCTGTTTGTAGGGCAGGTAGAGGTCTTCAAGCTCGGTTTTGCTGAGGGTGGTGTTGATGGCGCGGGCGAGGTCGTCAGTGAGTTTTCCCTGATCGTCAATCGACTTCAGAATCGACTGGCGTCGATCTTCAAGTTCGCGCAGATAGCTGAGACGGGTTTCCAGCTGACGCAGTTGGGTGTCATCCAGCCCGCCGGTTACCTCTTTACGATAGCGTGCGATAAACGGCACGGTATTCCCTTCATCTAACAGGCGAACGGCGGCGTCAACCTGCTCTGGTCGCGCCTGTAGCTCACTGGCAATTATCTGGCTCAGAACTTTCATCATCAGGACTGTCTTGCTTTCCGGGTTGAGAAATAGCGGACAGTTATACGGATTGATGGTTAAAATTGCCAGAGAAGCGGGCGGCTTTCAGCGATAATCTGAATCGTTATTGCGGGTAGTCAATGGCGTTGACATACCACAGCGCCGGACCCACTGGGGTCTCAACAGTGGCGGCATCACCGACCTCTTTTTTCAGCAGTGCCCGCGCCATAGGTGAGTCGATGGAAATGTAATCTTTGCGGCCAAAAATCTCGTCGTAGCCCACAATGCGGAAGCGTTTGAGGTCGCCCTCATCGTTTTCAATTTCCACCCAGGCACCAAAGAATACTTTGCCATCCTGCTGGGGTGAGTAATCAACGATTCGCAGCTGCTCAAGGCTTTTGGTCAGATAGCGTACGCGGCGATCAATTTCACGCAGCCGTTTTTTGTTGTACTGGTAGTCGGCATTTTCACTGCGATCGCCAAGGCTGGCAGCCCAGGTGACTTTCTTTGTCACTTCCGGTCGCTCTTCACGCCATAAATAGTCGAGTTCCGCTTTCAGTTTGTCGAAGCCTTCGCGGGTAATGAGTCGGGTTTTCATGCTATACCGGCCAGAGAGATCTAAAGAGCGACAGTGTAAGGCAAAGAGGGCGCGGCAAAAAAGAGTCGGGGAAAGGGTTTTTAAAGGTTAAAAACCCACGTTGATTTCCCCGGCGGCGAAAGGGTTGGTGCTGTGATTGAAATAGAGCCAGTCATCTGAAGCCGGCGAAAAAGCGTGCGTAAACTTATTTTCCGGCGTGGGTCGCCGTGGTGGTCGATGTGCCGGTGCTGTGACCGTCACCGCCGCCGCCGCCCATGGTGGCCAGTGCTACGCCCAGCAGGGCTGCGACTGCGCCAACACCGATGGCGTTAGAGTTACCTTGTGCTGTTGTTGTTGCTGCTGCGCCGGCCGCTTCACCGGTTGCAGTGGCTGCATAACCTGGGCTGACGCTGCCTAATGCCAGCGCGCTCAGCAGTAAAATTGTTTTTTTCATTGTATGTAATCCCCGTTGAGACATCGAATGTTGCCTGAGCAGTCTGGTTTAAAACGGGGAAGGCGAAAAGTTGGCTTTACTGATTGATTTAAAGGACTTTAATTACAACTGGCCTTGCTGATGGCACGACTGAAACTAATCCGAGAGGAGCGTCGGGCATTATGCGGGGTTGCTGGAATATTATGCTCCCTGACAGCGGTTGAGGTAGATTATCTGGAGCATATTCACAGTGATGGCTGATCATTAAGTCAAATTATCTGCTAACTCACTGAATTAATACATTGATTAAAAGCTGGCACGCTTCCAACGCCAGCGATTCAAAGAAACAAGGCCGTTTTTTCAGATTTGCCGTATCGGCTGTCGGGCGGGGTTAAAAGCGCTAAAACTGACCCTGAAACGCCTTAAATCAAATATAAGCCCCTGTTTAATATGCTTTGTAACAATTTTGGCTAGAATATAAACCAA
Organism: Pantoea sp. MBLJ3; assembly: GCF_000816655.1. NCBI lineage: Bacteria > Pseudomonadati > Pseudomonadota > Gammaproteobacteria > Enterobacterales > Erwiniaceae > Pantoea > Pantoea sp. MBLJ3. Next base: position 52,621 of record NZ_JSUT01000011.1, on the reverse strand, counting down.
TAATGACTGTCACTATAAGGCATCTTTTTTTAACAATGTTGGTTCAGGCAATAGCGCCTTTGGGAGTTGAAAATGCAAGAGAACTACAAAATTCTGGTCGTCGATGACGATATGCGTCTGCGTGCACTGCTTGAACGCTATCTCACCGAGCAGGGCTTTCAGGTGCGCAGTGTCGCTAATGCCGAGCAGATGGATCGCCTGTTAACCCGTGAATCCTTCCATCTGATGGTGCTCGACCTGATGTTGCCAGGTGAAGATGGCCTCTCTATCTGCCGTCGTCTGCGCAGCCAGAGCAACCCGATGCCGATCATTATGGTGACGGCTAAGGGTGAAGAAGTGGATCGTATCGTGGGGCTGGAGATCGGCGCTGACGACTATATTCCCAAACCGTTTAACCCGCGTGAGCTGCTGGCGCGTATCCGGGCGGTACTGCGTCGTCAGGCCAATGAACTGCCAGGCGCACCTTCGCAGGAAGAGGCGATTATTGCCTTTGGCAAATTCAAACTGAACCTCGGCACTCGCGAGATGTTCCGTGAAGATGAGCCGATGCCGCTGACCAGCGGTGAGTTTGCCGTGCTGAAAGCACTGGTAAGCCACCCGCGTGAGCCGCTGTCTCGCGACAAGCTGATGAACCTGGCGCGTGGCCGTGAATACAGCGCCATGGAACGTTCGATTGACGTTCAGATCTCCCGCCTGCGCCGTATGGTGGAAGAGGATCCTGCGCATCCGCGTTATATTCAGACCGTCTGGGGTCTGGGCTACGTCTTTGTGCCGGACGGCAGTAAAGCATGAAGCGACTGCGCTTCTCGCCACGGAGTTCGTTTGCCCGCACCCTGCTGCTGATCGTTACCCTGCTGTTCGTCAGCCTGGTAACGACCTATCTGGTGGTGCTGAACTTCGCCATTCTTCCCAGTCTGCAACAGTTCAATAAGGTGCTCGCTTACGAAGTTCGTATGCTGATGACCGACCGGTTGCAGCTGGAGGATGGCACGCAGCTGGAAGTGCCACCGGCGTTTCGCCGGGAAATCTATCGCGAACTGGGGATCTCGCTCTACACCAATGCAGCAGCAGAGGAGAGCGGATTGCGCTGGGCGCAGCATTATGAATTCCTGAGCGAGCAGATGGGACAGCAGCTTGGCGGTCCGACCGATGTCCGGGTTGAGGTTAACAAAAACTCGCCGGTGGTCTGGCTGAAAACCTGGCTGTCGCCCGACATCTGGGTGCGGGTGCCGCTGACTGAGATTCATCAGGGCGACTTCTCCCCGCTGTTCCGCTATACCCTGGCGATAATGCTGCTGGCGATAGGCGGTGCCTGGCTGTTTATCCGTATCCAGAACCGACCCCTGGTGGATCTGGAGCACGCCGCCCTGCAGGTCGGGCGCGGGATTATTCCGCCGCCGCTGCGCGAGTATGGCGCGTCAGAAGTACGATCGGTGACCCGTGCCTTTAACCAGATGGCAGCGGGGGTGAAGCAGCTGGCGGATGACCGCACGCTGTTAATGGCGGGCGTCAGCCATGATTTGCGAACGCCGCTGACCCGCATTCGTCTCGCCACCGAGATGATGAGCGAGCAGGATGGCTATCTTGCCGAATCGATTAATAAAGATATCGAAGAGTGCAACGCCATCATTGAGCAGTTCATCGACTATCTGCGCACTGGTCAGGAGATGCAGACCGAGCGCGCGGACCTGAACAGCGTGCTGGGCGAAGTGGTGGCGGCTGAAAGTGGCTATGAACGTGAAATCGAAAATGCAGTGATGCCAGAAGAGCTTATGCTGGATATCAACCCGCTGTCGATTAAACGGGCGCTGGCTAACCTGGTGGTTAATGCCGCGCGATATGGCAATGGCTGGATCAAGGTCAGCAGCGGACGGGAACTGCATCGAGCGTGGTTTCAGGTAGAAGATGATGGCCCTGGCATCAAGCCGGATCAGCTGGCGCATCTGTTCCAGCCGTTTGTGCGGGGCGACAGTGCCCGCAGCACCAGCGGTACCGGTCTCGGTCTGGCGATTGTACAGCGTATTATCGATGCTCATCAGGGCTCGCTGGAGATTGGCGAGAGCGAGCGCGGAGGTTTGCGTATTCGTGCCTGGTTGCCGTTAGTGGAAAGCATGGCGCTGAGCCACAACAACGGCAGCAACAGCGTGTCGGGATAAAAAAACGGCGCGGCACTGTTATTGCCGCGCCGGTTCTTTTAGCGTTGCGGGCCCGCTTTCACCAGCGCAGCACCTGCGGCGTTATCGGTGTACTTGTCGAAGTTATCAATAAAGCGCTGTGCCAGACCCTCGGCAGCAGCGGTCCACTTCTCTTCACTCTCCCAGCTACGACGCGGATCCAGCGTGTCACTATCCAGCTCGCCCAGCGCAACCGGCATCTGCAGATTAAAGATCGGCAGCGTTTCCGTTGGCGCATCATCCAGCTCACCCGCCAGGATCGCATTGATGATGGCGCGGGTATTCTTCAGTGAGATGCGTTTGCCGCTGCCGTTCCAGCCAGTGTTCACCAGGTAAGCTTGCGCACCGGACGCTTCCATTCGCTTCACCAGCACTTCAGCGTACTGCGTCGGATGCAGCGTCAGAAATGCCGCGCCGAAACAGGCGGAGAAGGTTGGGGTGGGTGCCGTCACGCCACGCTCGGTACCGGCCAGTTTGGCCGTAAATCCTGACAGGAAATGATACTGTGTCTGCTCCGGCGTCAGACGTGAAACCGGTGGCAACACGCCAAACGCATCGGCGGTCAGGAAAATCACTTTCTTCGCGTGGCCCGCTTTTGAGACCGGCTGCACGATATTGTCGATGTGATTGATCGGATAGGAGACGCGGGTGTTTTCCGTTTTGCTGCCATCTGCGTAATCGATGCTGCCATCTTCGCGTACCACCACATTTTCCAGCAGCGCGTTGCGGCGAATGGCGCGGTAGATCTCCGGCTCAGCCTGCTCAGAGAGGTTGATGGTTTTGGCGTAGCAACCGCCTTCAAAGTTAAACACGCCATCATCGTCCCAGCCGTGTTCATCATCGCCAATCAACTGGCGATCAGGATCGGTGGAGAGGGTGGTTTTGCCGGTACCCGAAAGGCCAAAGAAGACCGCCACATCACCTGCTTTACCCACGTTAGCAGAGCAGTGCATGGAGGCGATGCCTTTCAGCGGCAGCAGGTAGTTCATGATGGCGAACAGACCTTTCTTCATCTCGCCGCCGTACCAGGTTCCGCCAATCAGCTGCATACGCTCAGTCAGATTGAAAGCGACAAAGTTCTCTGAGTTAAGCCCCTGCGCCTGCCAGTCAGGATTGGTGCATTTAGCTCCGTTCATCACCACAAAGTCAGGTTTGAAGTCGGCCAGCTCAGCATCGTCAGGCTGGATGAACATATTCTTCACGAAGTGCGCCTGCCAGGCGACCTCGGTGACGAAACGTACGCTCAGACGTGAATCGGCATTGGCCCCGCAGAATGCATCCACAACAAACAGACGCTTGCCGGAAAGCTGGCGGGTGACGCAGCTTTTCAGTGCGTTCCAGGTCTCCTGCGACAGAGGCTGATTGTCGTTTTTGCCGGTGCCCTGGTCGTTCCACCACAGGGTATCGCGCGTGGTGTCATCACGCACAATGTACTTATCCTTAGGCGATCGCCCGGTGAAAATCCCGGTGTCTACTGCAATCGCGCCGCTCTGCGTCAGGGTGCCACGAGCAAAACCTTCGAGGTCCGGGCGCGTCTCTTCCTGAAATAGTGTGTCGTAATCAGGGTTGTAAACCACTTCCGTGGTATCCACGATGCCCAAAGCGGCAAGGTCTTGCGAGGTCAGGCCGTTAACGCGCATTTTACTGCTCCTTAAATCGGTGTCTGTTCTGCAAAGCAGAGATAGGTTGGGATCGTGCCAACCGGCTGTTGCATCAGGTGCGGCGAATCACTGACAGTCCACTGCGCTTCGTCACGACAGCCTGCAAAGAGAACCGGACTTTTCAGGGCATCTGCCTCTGGCTTCCGGGCGTTTGCACGATCGCGCGCAGTTTACTCTTCTGCGTTACGGGAAAAAGGGCAGTGATCTAAAAATGCGACTCAGGGCGCGTTAAGGCTATGTTTCGAACGTTTAAAAGATGTTATGAAAGTAAAAAAAGATAATTTGTCTGGAAAATTATGGGGATAGGAAAGGGGGAGAGGAGAAGGGGCGGCAGACGCCGCCCGAACAATCAAATCAGTGCAGACGGTCATCATTCTCAAGGGAGTGGCTGCGAATACCGGCGATATCGACAGCATCAAACACGTAGTTTGAACCGCAATAGTCACAGTGCATGTCGATTTTGCCATCTTCCGCGATGATCTCGTCCACTTCTTCCTGTGGCAGCGTAGTCAGCACTTCGCCACAACGTTCACGCGAGCAGGTGCATTTGTAGATCACCGGCTGCGGATCGTAGAGGGTGACCTCTTCCTGATGATAGAGACGCCAGAGCGCTTCATTCGCCGGCAGATCGATCAGCTCTTCTGTTTTAATGGTTTCGGTCAGCGTCGCCAGATGTTCAAAGACCTCTTTCTCTGTGTCCTGCGCGGGCAGCACCTGCAGCAGAATACCGGCGGCGCCTTTGTCGCTGGTGCGGATAAACAGACGCGTTGGCAGCTGCTCTGAGCGCATGAAGTAATCTTCCAGGCACGCAGCCAGGGTTTCACCTTCCAGCCCGACCACACCCTGGTAACGTTCACCCTTTTCAGGCGAAATCGTGATCACCAGATAACCGTTGCCGACCATGCTTTTCAGGGTGCTGTCGTCCGGGATATCGCCTTTGATGCGCGCAACGCCACGCAGCTCCTGATTGTTGTTGCCGTTGATCACGGCCAGCGACAGCGGACCGTCACCCTGCAGCTGTACGGTGATTTCGCCATCAAACTTCAGCGTGGCGGTCAGTAAGCTGGTCGCTACCAGCATCTCACCCAGCAGCGTTTTAACCGGTGCCGGATAGTCGTGATTTTTCACGGTTTCACGCCAGGTGTCAGAGACGTTCACCAGCTCGCCGCGCACGGCGGCATTTTCAAACAGATAACGGTGCAGTTGATCCTGGACTGACATATTTTTTCTCTCACTGGAACGGGGCGACGGTGCGTCAGCGAAGACGGCGTTATTCATCGCCCGATAATTTAAACTTCATCAAATCGCGACGCTCTTTTTTGTCAGGTCGCCGATCGGGATGGGGCATAGTCAGCGCATTCAGTTTGCGCGCCTGCGCCATTTTTTCGCGTTTTTCAATACTGGCATCGGTTTCGCGATAGAGCTGCTGGGCCTCACTGGCGGGACGGCGCTGGGCGCTGATGTCCGCCACGATCACGGTGCGTTCATCGTTGCCCTGACGCAGTGTCAGTTCCGCATTCAGTTCCACCACTTTGCCGGGTTTGCTGCGCTGGCCGTTGTAATGGACTTTGCCGCCTTCAATCATCTCCCGCGCAATCGCCCGGGTTTTGTAGAAGCGCGCGGCCCACAGCCACTTGTCGAGGCGGACCTCTTCGCTGCTTTTCTCTTTCATTGCTGCTCCTGACTCAGATCAGCGTCCGGTAATCGCCAGTGGCCCGGTGACGCTGAAAGATTTGCTCAGGACGACCCGAATCAGGGTTCTTCACGCCTAAGCACCAGCCGATGCCCCATAACGTTGCAGCATCCAGAATCACTTCGTTGTCATCGATAAACAGCGTGCGCGCCGCAGAAAAGCCGGTGTGCTGTTGTACCGCCTGCCATAAACGTTGGTCTTCTTTCGGATACCCAAAGGTATGGGTGGAAAGTAATAAATCAAGGTGCGGCGCTAAACCTGTCTGCGCCAGTTTGACGTCCAGATTGTAAGGATGCGCGTTGGTCAGCAGGATGGTGGACTTGCCCGCGCGACGCAGCGCCTGCAAAAAAGGCAGCGTATCGTCACGCAGGGCAATTAGGCTGCGCATCGCCAGCGTCATGGCACGGATATCCAGCTTCAGCGCGTCTGCCCAGTAATCCAGACAATACCAGTTTAGCGTATGGGCGACGGCCTGATATTTTTCCGCAATGATCGCGTCGGCTTCCGCCCGGCTGATGCCGCGTTGCTGGCTGAGCTGTTCAGGCACATGCTCCAGCCAGAAGTGACGATCAAACGCCAAATCCAGCAGTGTGCCATCCATGTCGAGCAGCACGGTATCAATCTCAGACCAGTTGAGCATCCAGGTTCACCCTGTGAAAAAACCGGGCGACAGGGTAGCACAGAAGGGCAGGACTCAGAATATCGAGCGCACACCCTGCAAAGTGCCAAGGTTATGGTTGAAACACTTTTCATAATACTGCTGGATATCGATCATGCGCTGGCGATTACGGTGCATGCGGCGAAGCGCCAGTAAGCCGTTAATTATCCCACAGGTCAGCAGCATCAGAAGCAGCAATACGGTGCCGAGATAGCGCCACTGCGCCATGGCATCCGGTTCATTGTGCAGGACAATGTGACGCGTGCCGTTGGCATCCGTTGAAATGCTGGTGATGATGCCGCTGGCGCTGAAAGGTGTATGCAGCAGTACGGTGGAGAGTCGTTGCAGCTCACGCCACTGAGAAGGCGGATCGAGATCAAACAGCGATACGGTGGGCTGCGGCTGATTCACTAACTGGCGACCTTCGTCGCTGACGATCAGGAATCCCCCTGGCGGCGGGCTGTTAAGATTTTCTGCCGCCCGACGGGTTTCGCGGAAAAAGAAGGTGGATGTAGCGGTATTAACCAGGTTTTCCAGCGCTTCCGCACTCACCGGGCGCAGCAGCACATTCATGCCGTTTAACTGACCGGAATCTGCCCGACGCATCAAAGCTTCCCAGTCTTTGGCATTGCCAAGGTTTACCAGGGCGTTTTTCAGCCGCATACAATCCTGCGGCTGATTGCAGAGATCCTGCGTTTTCATCACCAGATCTGAGAAGTCATCCAGCAGAATCATTCCGGACTTTTGAATCGCGGAAGCCAGCTGTGGGTTCAGTTTAGGGTCAGTATTGGTTTCGGGATGCAGCTGCTTTGTGGTGGTCTCCAGCAGCGCCGCCGCTTTATCAATAATGTCCGATTGCGGCTGCGGCAGTGGCGTCGCGTTATTCCAGTAGATCGCCGAACAGTCGAACGGCATGTAGGCGTAGCTGCGGTTGCTCTGATAGTTGTCCGGCACTGAACACATACCGGTGCCACTCACTTTGAGGTTATCGCCAATGTTCAGTGCCACGTTGCTGAGCTTATCAACGCTGCTGACCTCCAGGCTGTCGGTGCCTCTTGCCCAGGCCAGACTCAGTTTAATCGGCATCGTGAGCGGGATCCAGGTGACCAGCATAGTCAGCACCAACAGTGAACCACACGCCAGCACCACGTTTTTCCGCCAGCGCTGGATAGGGAAGTTTTTGACCTCATCCTGTAGCGACAGGAAGCGACCCTGACGCACCACCTGACGATTAAGGTAGATCTCGACATCCGTTACCTGACCGAGATCGTGTGCGACGTAAGGCTGCCAATGTGGCGGATAGGCAAGGTCAATAATGCCCAGCGTGATATTGCTCTGCTCCTGGTTCGATTCACTGAACAGACCCCAGCGTTTTGGTGCGCCGCGCAGGCAGTGTATATCACGCAGCCCGCGCTCGCCGGGAATGCGATAAAGCAGCCAGAGGCTGGCGCCAATCATTAATGTCCCCGTCAACACCAGCCAGATCATCAGCGTGGCAGGCACTAACAGGCTGAAGAAGAACAGTAAGAAGGCCAGAGAGATCGTCACCGCTTCACGCGTGCCGTCTGGCCGCGACAGACGATACTCTTCTGGCGTCTCTTTACGCACCTGCAGCAGCTCAACATTTTCTGTTTCTGCTTTGCGGATTGAGGCGTTGGTGGACACCGGACGCATGAGCACAGGCAGCGATTGCTGATCCACAGCGTAATCAACCAGCGAGTGGCCGTTCAGCGAGATCACCAGCGGAATAGATTGGGTGCGGATTAACTCCACATAGTTTTCGTCGGTAATGTACTGTTCCCACAGCGGCGGCAGATGAACTTCAACCTCATCCAGGTAATAGCGCCATTTATGGGGATCGTCTGTAGAGAGGCCGTAACGGGTAATTGCGCGGGTAACCGGATAGACATTGTTGCTCTGCGCTGTCAGCGTCAGCCGTTCAGACGCGCTTCGCTTATGGGTAGTGACAGGCGTACTGAGTTGTTTTTCCAGCGCGGCGACATACTTATCGACAGCCTCACGTTCCTGCGGAGAGAGCTTACGGCAGGGCGGACTGATGAATGGCAGTGGTTTCGCCAACGGCGGACGATGCCGCATAGCGTACCAAAACCCCATGCCTGCCAGGATTGAACAGGTCAGCACTATGGCCAGGATCATCAAGATTGTGCTCATGCTCTGCTCAATTCAGCCAAAATGCTGCCTTCACTTTAAACTTTCGCTCCCGGTTATGCTCACTATAAAAGAGACATTCCGAAAGATTATATAACCCTGAGGAGTCAGACACCCGATGAAATAGTGCCAGCGTATATCTGATTGGCATTTGTTAAACCCTGCCTTGTCCGAATGGTAACCGGCACAGACTGGATTAAATATCGGTATTATCTGAAACTTATCGCAGCGTATTGACTAATGCAAATTTAGTCTTAACTGATAACTAAAGCCTGTTATTCAACCGATTGAATCTGTGCAACGATAACGTCACTGTCTGACTGTCGCACAATTGCCTGCGGTTAGGTATGCTTATTCGCTACTGATAGCCGGCGCAGAATAATTTGAGGCTGATATGAAAATTCCAAAAAAACCTGACATCCTCAATATCACCGCCGTGGCACGTTCACGGTTATTCACTATTGAGTCGGTTGATCTGGCTTTCAGCAATGGTGCACATCGCGTCTATGAGCGGATGAAGCCTTCAGAGCGCGAAGCGGTGATGATTGTGCCGATTATTGATGATCATCTGATCCTGATTCAGGAGTACGCCGTCGGACTGGAAACCTACGAACTCGGCTTCCCGAAAGGGCTGATCGATGCAGGCGAAACCGTGAATGAAGCGGCGGTGCGCGAACTGAAAGAAGAAGTCGGCTTTGGTGCAGATCAGCTGACCACGCTGGGCAAGCTCACCATGGCACCTTCTTACTTTTCCAGCAAAATGAATATTGTGATCGCGGAAGGTCTCTATGCTGAAAAGCTGGAGGGTGATGAGCCGGAGCCGCTGATTATCCACCGCTGGCCGCTCAGCGATATGCTGTCGCTGCTGGACGAACCCGATTTCCGCGAGGCGCGTAATGTCAGTGCACTGTTTATGGCGCGCGAATGGCTGGTGAAACAGGGACGGCTGCGTTACTGAACAGGATGCTTTAATGAATAAAAAAGCCGACAGATGTCGGCTTTTTTTATCGTGCAATAACAGGGATCACATCAGAACAGTTCGTGACTCTCGCCGTTATCCATAATAGTGGTACCCACATCGTGAACCGAATATTCGGTCGGCTGGGTACCATTGATGAAGTACTCCTGACGCGTGTTACCGCCGCCATTTGCCAGCTTGCCGGTACTGCGATCGATTGTCACCGTGACGACGCCATCCGGCGGTGTCAATGGCTGCACCGGTACACCGTCCAGCGCGCTCTTCATGAACTCATCCCATGCCGGTTGCGCACTCTTCGCGCCACCTTCATAGCCCGATATCTGATCGGGAATCGCGCCGGAAAGCGTACTGCGGCCCAGATTACGGCGCGCATCATCAAAACCGATCCAGACGGAGGTCACTACGCCAGGGCCGTAACCCGAGAACCAGGCATCTTTCGAGCTGTTGGTGGTACCGGTTTTCCCGCCGATATCATTACGTTTAAGGTCACGTCCGGCACGCCAGCCCGTTCCCATCCAGCCCGGTTCGCCAAAGATATTACTGTTCAGCGCGCTCCTGATGAGGAAGCTGAGCGGCGTATTGATCACGTGAGGTGCATATTGCTGATCGCCCTGCTGAGCCTGAGCAGGAACCTGCTCCAGTTCAGGCTGAGGAACTGCCTGATTCTGGTTGTTATTTGAGGCAGCAACGTTCTCAACACTCTCTTCATTCAGCGCCAGCGCTTTTTTGGTCTCACCATAGATCACCGGCAGATTGCACTGCGGACAGGCGATCTTCGGTTTCTCTTCAAAGACGGTGCCGCCCTGTTCGTTCTCAATCTTCGTAATGAAGTAAGGATCAACCAGGAAGCCGCCATTCGCCATCACGGAGTAGCCACGCACCACCTGTAATGGGGTGAATGAGGCCGCACCCAGTGCCAGCGACTCGGTGTGAACAATGTTCTGCGCCGGGAAACCAAAGCGCTGCAGATACTCTGCGGCATAATCCACGCCCATCGCACGCATCGCACGCACCATCACGACGTTTTTCGACTGACCTAATCCCTGACGCAGACGAATCGGACCATCGTAAGTTGGCGGTGAGTTTTTCGGACGCCAGTCTGCACCGGCACCTGCATCCCAGCGTGAAATCGGCACATCGTTCAGGATGGAGGCGAGCGTCAACCCGCGATCCATGGCGGCGGTATAAAGGAAAGGCTTGATGTTAGAGCCGACCTGGCGCAGTGCCTGGGTCGCACGGTTAAACATGCTCTGGTTAAAGGCAAAACCACCTACCAGCGCGCGCACCGCACCATCATTCGGATCCAGTGAGACCAGTGCCGAGTTCACATCCGGCACCTGACCCAGCCACCAGTCGTCACCCACTTTACGCACCCAAATCTGCTGGCCAGCCTGCAGGACCTGCGTCACGCTTTTCGGCGTCGGGCCCTGCACGGTGTCAGACTTATAAGCACGCGCCCAGCGCACACCGGCTAATGACAGCGACACATTGCTGCCATCCTGCATCATAACGGTCGCTTCATCGCTGCGTGCTTCTGTCACGACGGCCGGGTGGAGCGGGCCATAAACCGGCAGCACCTTCAGCGCTTTCTCGATCTTCGTCTGATCCCAGGCCGGTTCACCCACTTTCCACAGCACGCTGGTCGGGCCGCGATAACCATGACGCATATCGTAGGCCATGACGTTATTGCGCACCGAGGTCTGCGCGGCTTCCTGCAGACGACGAGTCACGGTGGTGTAAACCTTGTAACCGTCGGTGTAGGCATTATTGCCGTAGCGTTTCACCATCTCCTGACGCACCATCTCGCTGAGATAAGGGGCAGAGAAAGCGATTTCCGGGCCATGATACTTCGCCACCAGCGGTGTATTACGGGCCTCGTCATATTGCTGCTGCGTGATGTAATGCTGATCCAGCATACGCGCCAGTACCACGTTGCGGCGCGACAGGGCGCGGCTCGGCGAGTAAAGCGGGTTAAAGGTAGACGGCGCTTTCGGCAGACCGGCAATCATCGCCATCTCACTCAGCGACAGCTGGTCAACGGGCTTACCGAAATAGACCTGTGAGGCTGCACCGACGCCATAAGCGCGATAGCCCAGGTAGATCTTATTCAGGTAGAGCTCAAGGATTTCATCTTTATTCAGCAACTGCTCAATGCGGATCGCCAGGAACGCTTCCTTTATTTTACGCATCAGGGTGCGTTCCGGACTCAGGAAGAAGTTACGGGCCAGCTGTTGAGTGATGGTACTTGCACCCTGTGAAGCATGACCGGAGACCAGTGCAATGCTGGCCGCACGGAAAATACCCACCGGATCAACACCATGGTGCTCATAAAAACGGCTGTCCTCGGTCGCAATAAACGCTTTCACCATGACAGGTGGCACTTGCTGCAGAGTCAAAGGGATACGGCGCATTTCGCCATACTGGGCGATCAGGTCGCCATCGGCGCTGTAAACCTGCATAGGGGTTTGCAGACGCACATCTTTCAGCGTGTTCACGTCGGGCAGCTGTGGCTCTATATATTTGTATAAACCATAAATCGAGCCAGCTCCCAACAGGATGCAACACACTGTAAGGATTAATAAATACTTTACGAACTTCACCTGGAATTTCCCATCTGTTGTCGTTTGAGCAGTTTATAAACAACCGCGCGGTAGTATAAAGGCAAGCCAGACGCTTTGATATGTCCATTTTCCCGGACGATAAGGAGATCGCGCGCATGGCTTTTCATACCTGGCAAATTGGGCTGGATATTCAGAATAGGCAGATTTGTGCCCTTGCCCTCCAGCCTCGTCGTGATGGCTGGCAGCTACGCCACTGGTGGCAGCAGCGGCTGCCGCAAGATACGTTAAGAAACGGCGTGCTGCAATCTTCGCCTGAATTACTGGCGGCCTTAACGGCATGGCGTCAGCGGTTGCCGCGTCGTTATTCGCTGCGTGTCGCACTGCCCGCCCGGCTGGTGTTACAGCGCCAGCTTCCCCTGCCTGCGCAGGCGCTGAACGAACCCGCGCTGGGGCATTACGTGCAGGCGGCCGCGCGCCGTCTCTTTCCTCTGGAGCCCACTGCGCTGGCGCTGGATTACCGGCCGGATGCAAAGCGTGATCAACTCTGCGTCACGGCAGCGCGGCTGGAGATTATCGATCAGTGGGCAGCGCCACTGTTACACTCAGGATTAAAGCCGCAGGTGTTTGAACTGACCACTAATGCGTTGAAGCGATTAGCCCGGCAGGCAGCACTGAAATCCGGCGCGGTACTGGTTCTGCAGCAGGATAACCGCTGGCTCTGGAGCGATGCGCACTCAGCGGCTGACATCGGCGAAGTCGCCACACTGGCGGCCCTGCGGCAGCAGGCTTTCCCCGACGCCAGTTTTGTTGCCTGGTGCGCCGCAGAGCCGGGTGTACTGCCCGCCGAAGCCACCCGCTTTTCCCCTTTTGATCTCTTTCGCTATAAGCAACCTCCTTTGCCGGAAAACCCGGGAGCCTTTGCGCTGGCGGCCGGGCTGGCGCTACGTGATGGAGATGAATAATGGTGGCGGTTAATCTGCTGCCCTGGCGGCAGCACCGTCGGCAACAGCAGCAGCGGCAGAGTCTGGTGATGCTGTTACTGATGCTGGGTACGTTGTTTCTGGTTGTTGTGCAACAAACCTGGCAGATCCATCAGGCGCGTCAGCAGGTGGCGCAGACGCGCAGTTTACAGCAGCAGGCGCTGGACGCTCTGGGACAACAACTCGCGCAGCAAAAGCAGTTACTCGCCCGGCTCGCCGTCGTACAAAAACAGCAGGCAAAGCAGCGTCAGCAGGCCGTGCAACTGGCTGCCTGGCAGCAGTTCTGGCTCAATTTACCCGTGTTGATGCCCGATTCCGCCTGGCTGACCCGTCTGGAGAAGCGTGACAATCATCTGACTCTGGAGGGCCAGGCGCAGGATATGGCCTCGGTCCGGCAATTCCGCCAGCAGTTAACTACGGTCGCCCTGCTGGATCAGGTTAAGCAGGGCGGTGTAAAGCGGCAGGCCGATGGCAGTTATCGTTTTTCACTGCGGGCAACGGTCCAGGCGGTGGCTGATGAATGAGTGGTGGGAGCGGTGGTGGCAGATGGCCGCGCTTCCGCGTTACGGCTTGCTGGCCGCCTTCGCATTCTGCCTGCTCCTGCTCTCGTGGATTCTCTGGCTGCGGCCACAGCAGCAGGCGCTGACAACTGAAAAGGTGGCGCTGTTGCAGTTGACCCGCACCCTGCAGCAGCGCCAGCTGCAGTGGCGTCAACATCCTGATGATGAGGTGTTGCAGGCGCAACTGGCGGAAATGCAGCGTGCCCGGTCTGTATCTGGCACATCAGGCCTGGCACTGGAAACGATTCTGGCGGCACGTCGTAACCAACTGGAAGAGTGGCAGCCGGATGCACCCTCCCGCATGCTGACGCTGCATCTGCAGTGGCCGGCATTCCAGTCGCTTTTTGCCGAGCTTGCCGATGCCTCCGCACCGTTTCCGGTTCATTTTCAGCTGCTGGCGCAGCCGCAGTTCCTGATCGCTCAACTCTGGCTGGAATCTGACGATGCGCCATAGCCTGCTGATTTTACTGCTGTGCTGTAGCAGTGTGGTGGCGCGTGATCCGTTCAGGCCGGTTGCCGGTTCAGTGTGTGAAGCGTCAGTGGAACCGCTCACTGGCTGGCGTCTGCAGGGGATCATTGGCCGGGAGGCGCATTTCCATGCCTGGCTGATTGGTCCGCAGAAGGAGATTGTCATCGCCCGCATCGGCAAACCTTTTCCTGTAGCGCCCTGGCAACTCACTGACATGACCCGCCGCAGCATCACCTTAGCGGTGCAAAACAGCTGCACCGCACAACAGACTACATTCTATTTAAAAGGACGTTCGTATGGTTTGGATAGCCACTCTGCTGCTGGTCATCAGCTGCCTGCTGCCGGTTTACGCCGCTGATGAGGAACCGCTCAGCCTGACATTTGATAATGCACCGGTAGAGCGTATTTTGCAGGCGCTGGCTGATTATCAGCAGATCAATCTGATGATTGCGCCAGAGGTGGAAGGTTCGTTATCGCTGCGGCTGGATAACCTGCCGTGGCATCAGGCGCTGGAGCTGTTGGCGCGCATGGCAAAGCTGACGCTGATTGAACAGGATAATGTCCTGCTGGTCTATCCGGAAAGCTGGCAACAGGCGCAACAGCAGGCTCGTGCGGCTGAGCAGCAGGCGCAGTTGCAGCAGGTACCTTTGCAGCAGCGCGCGGTCACATTGCGTTATGCCAGCGCCAGCGAGGTGCATGCCAGTCTGCTGAGTGAGCGGCAGTCGCTGATGACGGCGCGCGGCAGCGTGACAGTCGATAAACGGACCAATGCGCTGTTACTGCGCGATACCGCAGCGGCTTTAAAAGAGACAGAACGCTGGATACGGGCGCTGGATCTGCCACTGGAGCAGATTGAGCTCTCAGCGCATATCGTTACCATCAGCGAAGAGCATTTGCAGGAGTTGGGGGTGAAGTGGGGATTGCAGGCGGGTGACGCCGCAGTGACTGACATTCTGCACCATCCCCGTCTGGATATCCCGCTGGCGTTGAGTTCACCCGGCATCAGCGTGGGGATGGCGCTGGCGCGTATAGGCGGCCAGCTTCTGGATCTGGAGTTAAGCGCGCTGGAACAGGAAAACCAGATTGAAATCATCGCCAGTCCGCGCCTCTTTACCTCGCATCAGCAGACCGCATCAATTAAACAGGGCACGGAGATTCCTTACGAAGTGTCCGCAGGAAACAGCGGGGCAACCAGTATTGAGTTTAAAGAAGCGGTGCTGGGCATGGAGGTGACACCGACCCTTTCTGGCAATGGTCGCATCCAGCTGAAAATTCATATCAGCCAGAATATGCCGGGTCGCAGCATCAGAACCGGTGACAGCAACATATTATCCATTGATAAACAGGAAATTGAGACTCAGGTCACGGTCAGTGACGGGCAAACACTGGCGTTAGGGGGTATCTTTCAGCAGCAGCGTAGTCGTGGCGAGAATAAGGTGCCGCTACTGGGAAATGTGCCGCTGATTGGCGGGTTATTTCGCCAGCAATCTGAGCAGCGCAAAAAAAGAGAGCTGGTGATCTTCATTACGCCACGATTGGTCAGGGAAGCAGCGCTTACGGCTGGATAAAACGGAAAATGCGTCCCTTAAGGCCATCTGCGTTGACGCAGGAGAGGAATTAGCTTACAAGGTTTAGCGATTTTCAATACGGTGTAACCGTCTAGGCTGGGTAAATCCCGGCAAACAGATCAGAAAACTTCTCTGTAAGCAGCGTTGTAAAAGACGCAGCGCTGGCGCGTTACAGTTTCGCGAACACAGGCCAATTCAGAAATGGATGTGCTGAAGGCAATATAATCGGTTGCCAAACAGCCTTGAGTGTTGAGATAATTTTTCATCTGACTCTTGGTAACGCTCATGAGGTCTCAGTTCCTGTCCCGCCAGCGAATGCTGAACGCGGGGTATCATTAACGAATTCTTAGTAATACCGACAAAATGGCAGAGAAACGCAATATCTTTCTGGTTGGGCCGATGGGTGCCGGCAAAAGCACTATTGGCCGTCAGTTGGCTCAGCAACTCAACATGGAGTTCTTCGATTCCGATCAGGAAATTGAGCGACGCACCGGAGCGGATGTGGGCTGGGTTTTTGATGTCGAAGGCGAAGCTGGCTTTCGCGATCGCGAAGAAAAAATCATCAACGAACTGACCGAGAAGCAAGGCATCGTCCTGGCGACAGGCGGGGGTTCCGTCAAATCCCGGGAAACGCGTAATCGGCTCTCCGCTCGCGGTGTTGTGGTTTATCTTGAAACCACCATCGAGAAGCAACTGGCGCGCACCCAACGTGACAAAAAACGTCCGTTGCTGCAGGTGGATTCACCGCCGCGTGAAGTGCTCGAAGCGCTGGCTGGCGAACGTAACCCGCTCTACGAAGAGATCGCCGATGTAACCATTCGCACAGATGATCAGAGTGCGAAAGTGGTGGCGAATCAGATTATCCACATGTTGGAAAAAAGTTGATCCAACGTTCGAAGGCTCTTTAACAGGTATCGAGCATCATGGAGAAGATCACCGTCTCACTAGGGGAACGCAGTTACCCCATCACTATCGCCGCCGGACTGTTTAACGATCCGGCTTCTTTTTGGCCGCTACGCGCGGGCGAAAACGCCATGGTGGTGACAAACCAGACGCTGGCTCCGCTTTATCTTGACCCGCTTACAGCGCTGCTGAAGGCGGCTGGTGTAAAAGTGGATCAGGTGATCTTACCCGACGGCGAGCAATATAAGACGCTGGCCGTAATGGATCAGGTTTTTACCGCACTTCTGCAAAAGCCGCACGGTCGTGATACGACGCTTATCGCCTTAGGCGGTGGCGTCATTGGCGATCTTACCGGTTTTGCTGCGGCCAGTTATCAGCGTGGCGTACGCTTTATTCAGGTACCGACCACCTTACTGTCGCAGGTTGATTCTTCGGTTGGTGGTAAAACGGCCGTTAACCATCCGCTGGGCAAAAACATGATCGGCGCGTTTTATCAACCCGCGTCGGTGGTGATTGATACGGCCTGTCTGAAGACACTGCCCGCGCGCGAACTGGCGTCGGGGCTGGCGGAAGTCATTAAGTACGGCATCATTCTCGACGGGACATTTTTTGAGTGGCTGGAGCAGAATCTTGATGCTCTGCTGGCGCTGGATGAACAGGCGCTGGCGTACTGCATTCGTCGCTGCTGTGAGCTGAAAGCCGAGGTTGTTTCGGCCGATGAGCGTGAAAACGGTCAGCGGGCGTTGCTTAATCTGGGCCATACTTTTGGTCATGCGATTGAAGCACATATGGGCTATGGCAACTGGCTGCATGGTGAAGCCATTGCGGCAGGCATGGTGATGGCAGCACGAACGGCTGAACGTCTGGGGCAGTTCCAGGCGCAGGAGACCGACCGCATTATTGCGCTGTTCCGCCGTGCCGGTTTACCGGTGCATGGGCCGCAGGCGATGAGTGCGGAGATGTATCTGCCGCACATGATGCGCGATAAAAAAGTTCTGGCGGGCGAACTGCGGCTGATACTCCCGCTGTCGATTGGTCGCTCTGAAGTGCGTGGTGGCGTGGCACATGATATGGTGCTGGCTGCGATTAATGATTGTCAGCAACCCTGAGATTAAGCAGTTGAGTGGTGACGCGGCGCGCAGGGTGCGCAGTGCGGAATGCCGCTTTACGGAGGAGGCAAAATGGATGAGTTTAAACCGGAAGACGAGTTAAAACCTGACGCCAGCGACCGCCGTCCCTCGCGCCCGCGTAAGCCGTCTGCCGCAGCCAAAGTACCGGCGTCGCGCCAGCGCATCATGATGGGTGTCGGGATTCTGGTTCTGCTGTTACTGGTACTGGGTATTGGTTCAGCGCTGAATGGCCCGGATGAGAAAAAGCCAGCGACTGCGGGCACGACTCCTGCCGCCAGTGGCGGTTCCGGTAGCGAGAAGAATATCGATCTGGGCGGCTCCTCTTCCATGTCAGCCGGGCAGACTCCTCCGTCAGGTCAAACCACGCCAGCGGCTGACGCAAATAACGCATCGACCAGCGGTGAGCGTGCCTCTGCTCCTCAGCGTGACGTTTCCATGCCGCCTGTGGCGTCAACGCCTACCCAGGCCGCGCCGGTTGACGCGCCAGCAAATCAGCAGCGCGTCACGCTGCCAGGCGATCTGAACAGCGCGCTGACGAATCAGCAGCAGCAGGTCGATAACGCTGCGATGGGAAGGCAGGGTGGCAGTTCACTGCCGACGGCGCCCGCGACGGTCAGCGGTAATGCAGGAACGGCAGCCAATCCTGTCGCCGCACCTTCACGTCAGACGCCCAACAAATCCAATGCTTCTGCACGTCCGGCGCATGATTCATCGCATAAAACGGCGTCGAAACCTGCAACCCGTGACAGCAAAACGCATACCACGCCAGCGCATTCCCCAGCCAGTTCTGCTCCGGCCACTGCGTCCACCGGCAGCAGTTCAGCCAGCAAATCCGTGCCAGGCGGCAGCTATACGCTGCAGCTGAGCGGTGCATCGAAGGCGGAAAGCCTGAATGCCTGGGCTAAACAACAGAATCTGAGCGGGTATCACGTCTACAAAACCACCCGTAACGGTCAGCCGTGGTATGTGCTGGTGAGTGGATCTTATGCCACACCGGCGGATGCCAAACGCGCTGTCGCGTCGCTGCCTGCGGAAGTACGTGCAAAAAATCCCTGGGTAAAACCCGTTAGCCAGGTGAAGAAAGAAGCCAGCCAATAGCGGATGTGGGGCCATGTTCTGGCCCCGTTTTAAGCGCAGATCTGCTGTCGGTAAAGCCACAGCCTCACAATAAGATGTAATAACCACGACAGCATGAAAAAAAATCGCGCTTTCCTGAAATGGGCAGGGGGAAAATTTCCCTTAGTAGAAGAGATCCATCGTCACCTGCCGCAAGGCGACTGTCTGGTCGAGCCCTTTGTGGGTGCAGGTTCAGTGTTTCTGAACACGGAGTTTGATCGCTACCATCTTGCAGATATCAACAGTGACCTGATTAATCTCTACAACATTGTTAAAACGCGCACGGCGGATTTCATTCGTGACGCGCAGCTGCTGTTTACGCCGGAAGGTAACAACGAGATCTGTTATTACCAGCGGCGCACCGAATTCAACACCAGCACCGACGCCTACCAGCGCGCGCTGCTGTTCCTCTATCTGAACCGTCACTGTTACAACGGCCTCTGTCGCTATAACCTGCGTGGTGAGTTCAACGTGCCGTTTGGCCGCTATCGCAAACCCTACTTTCCGGAAGCAGAACTGTTATGGTTTGCCGAGCGCGCGCAAAAAGCGACGTTTGTCTGTGAATCGTACGATGTTACGCTGACCAATGCTGGCAAGGGCTCTGTGGTCTATTGCGATCCGCCTTATGCCCCGCTGTCGGCAACGGCTAATTTCACGGCTTATCACACCAACAGCTTCAGTCTTCGCGAGCAGGAGAATCTGGCGGCGTTAGCGGCACAGCTCGCTTCGTCGGAGAACCGTATTCCGGTTCTGATTTCTAACCACGACACTGCACTGACGCGTTTGTGGTATCAGGATGCAGTATTACATGTGGTCAAAGCCCGGCGTTCTATCAGCCGAAGCATAACGGGTCGCACCAAGGTCGACGAACTGCTGGCACTTTATCGCTAGTCTGTTTCGTCCGCGACCAACGCATCACGCCAGCCTCCGGGCTGGCGCACAACAGTGGGAGAATCGGATGAAACAATATTTGCTGGCCCCTTCAATCCTTTCGGCGGACTTTGCCCGTCTGGGCGAAGACACAGCCAAAGCGCTGGCGGCCGGAGGTGACGTGGTGCACTTCGACGTGATGGATAACCACTACGTCCCTAATCTGACCATGGGTCCGATGGTGCTAAAAGCACTGCGGGACTATGGCATCACCGCTCCCATCGATGTGCATCTGATGGTGAAGCCGGTAGATGCGCTGATCCCTGAGTTCGCCAAAGCCGGCGCCACTTACATCACCTTTCATCCCGAAGCCAGCGAACATGTTGACCGCACCCTGCAATTGATTAAAGAGCATGGCTGTAAAGCAGGTCTGGTGTTTAACCCGGCGACCCCGCTTAGCTATCTGGATTACGTCATGGATAAGCTGGATATCATTCTGCTGATGTCAGTGAACCCTGGTTTTGGCGGTCAGTCATTTATTCCCGGCACCCTGGATAAACTGCGTGAAGCGCGCAGACGTATCGATCAGAGCGGTTACAACATTCGCCTTGAAGTGGATGGCGGCGTGAAGATCGACAATATCCGCGAGATAGCGGCTGCCGGTGCTGACATGTTTGTCGCCGGTTCTGCCATCTTCGGTCATCCTGACTATAAAAAAGTGATCGACGATATGCGCAATGAACTGGAGAAAGCCAATGGCTCATTTCACTGAGATTCGTGCGCTGGCGTTTGATCTCGATGGCACGCTGGTGGATAGCGCGCCAGGCCTTGCTGATGCGATCGACCGTACGCTGAGCGATCTCCGCCTGCCGCAGGCGGGCCTTGAGCGGGTCTCCACCTGGATCGGCAACGGTGCCGATATCATGATGGCCCGCGCGCTGACCTTCGCGCTGGGTCGCGAACCGCAGCCTGAAGAGCAGCGTGATGCGCGGGCGTTGTTTGACCGGCACTACGCCGATACGGTAGAGGCGGGTAGCACGCTGTTTCCACAGGTAAAGCAGACGCTGGAGGCATTAAAGGCTTCCGGATTGCCGATGGCGATTGTGACGAACAAGCCGACGCCGTTTGTGGCACCGTTGCTGGAATCGCTGGGCATTGCCGATGCGTTTTCGCTGATTATTGGTGGCGACGATGTGCCGGTTAAAAAACCGCACCCTGCAGCGATCTTTATGGTGCTGGGCACCTTCGGCGTATTGCAGAATGAGTTGCTGTTTGTTGGCGACTCTCGCAATGATATTCAGGCGGCGCAGGCGGCAGGCGTACCGAATGTGGGTATGACCTTTGGTTATAATTATGGCGAGCCGATTGTGACCAGCCAGCCCGATTTAACCCTCGACTCTTTCGACGAACTTTTGCCCGCTCTGGGGCTGTAAATATCAGGACTTAAGTATGAAACCCATCGTTTTCAGCGGCGCACAGCCGTCCGGCGAACTGACCATTGGCAACTATATGGGAGCGCTGCGTCAGTGGGTGCAGATGCAGGATGATTTTCACTGCATTTACTGCATCGTTGATCTGCACGCAATCACCGTGCGTCAGGATCCTGCAGCACTGCGCAAAGCGACGCTGGACACGCTGGCGCTTTATCTGGCCTGTGGTATCGACCCGGAAAAAAGCACCATCTTTGTTCAGTCGCATGTGCCAGAACACACGCAGCTGAGCTGGATCCTGAACTGCTACGCCTACTTCGGTGAACTGAGCCGCATGACGCAGTTCAAAGATAAATCAGCGCGTTACGAAGAGAACATCAACGCTGGTCTGTTCGATTATCCGGTGCTGATGGCGGCGGACATTCTGCTTTATCAGACCAATCAGGTGCCGGTGGGTGAAGATCAGAAGCAGCATCTGGAGCTGAGCCGTGATATCGCACATCGCTTCAATGCGATCTATGGCGACATATTCAGAGTGCCAGAGCCGTTCATTCCGAAATCGGGTGCACGCGTCATGTCGCTGCTGGAACCGACCAAAAAAATGTCCAAGTCCGACGATAACCGTAATAACGTTATCGGCCTGCTGGAAGATCCGAAAGCGGTCGTGAAGAAGATCAAACGCGCTGTGACTGATTCTGAAGAGCCGCCAGTGGTGCGCTACGACATCAAAGAGAAAGCGGGCGTGTCTAACCTGCTGGATATTCTGTCAGGCGTGACCGGTAAAACCATTGCTGAGCTGGAGCAGGAGTTCGAAGGCAAAATGTATGGCCATCTGAAAGGCGCGGTAGCCGATGCTGTGTCGGGCATGCTCTCTGAGCTTCAGGAGCGTTATCATCGCTTCCGCAACGATGAAGCCCTGCTGGAGCAGGTAATGCGTGATGGCGCGGCCAAAGCACGCGCACAGGCGCAGGAAACGCTGAAGAAGGTTTATCAGGCCGTAGGCTTTGTCGCGATGCCATAATGGCTGAGCAGACAAACAACGCGGCGGGCTTTGTGCCCGCCGTTTTTATTTGCAGGATTTAAAACCAGCGCAGACTCACCACGCTGCCGATGATCATCAGGCTGGGACTGATCACCTGTCCGACCATGCCGTTACCAATAACGACGACATTGTGCTTGCTCATTTTTGCCTCAAATTTGCGATATCTGCGGCTACAATAGCGCGCCCTTTCTGACGCTTATTGATATACATCAACCACGGCCCTATATACCCATTAAGATGTATGACTTTGATTTTAATTAAGTTTATCTGGCGTGGCTAACCTGCTGAATATCCTGCATTGCCGTGCGTGGTATGAATCGTGCTAGTTTTAACCACTCAGGTTAACCGGATAAGGAATCAGCCATGTTGTCACCCAAGTGGATCAATAACGTGCGTTTACCCTGGCGGGAAGGATTGTGGCAAATCGAAATCGCCGACGGAAAAATTGCCCGCATTTCAGCTCAGCCGCAGCAGCCTTCACCCGCGGATCAATCACTGGACGGTGAGGGCGGCATAGCCTGCGCGCCCTTTATTGAGCCTCATATTCATCTGGATACCACCCAGACGGCGGGTGAACCGGCATGGAATCAGTCCGGGACGCTGTTTGAAGGCATTGAGCGCTGGGCCGAACGCAAGGCGCTGCTCAGCCACGAAGATGTTAAACAGCGGGCGTTGCAGACGCTGAAGTGGCAGATCGCCAACGGTATCCAGTTTGTCCGCACTCACGTTGACGTGTCCGATCCGTCACTGACGGCGCTGAAAGCGATGCTGGAGCTGAAAGCGGAGATGGCCCCATGGATCACCCTTCAGATTGTCGCGTTTCCTCAGGAGGGCATTCTCTCTTATCCCAACGGCGAAGCATTGCTGGAGGAGGCGTTACGGCTGGGCGCGGATGTGGTCGGCGCCATTCCGCACTACGAATTCACCCGCGAATATGGCGTCGAGTCGCTGCATAAAACCTTTGCGCTGGCTAACCGCTACGACCGGCTGATCGATGTTCACTGCGATGAGATTGATGATGAACAGTCGCGTTTTGTGGAAACCGTGGCGGCGCTGGCCCATCGCGATGGCAACGGCGCACGTGTGACGGCCAGTCATACCACCGCAATGCACTCTTACAATGGCGCGTACGCCTCACGGCTGTTCCGGCTGCTTAAACTGTCGGGCATTAACTTTGTTGCCAATCCGCTGGTCAATATTCATCTGCAGGGTCGCTTTGACACCTATCCTAAGCGGCGCGGGATAACGCGCGTAAAAGAGATGCTGGAGGCAGAGATTAACGTCTGCTTCGGCCACGACGATGTGTTTGATCCCTGGTATCCGCTGGGCACCGCCAATATGCTCCAGGTGTTGCATATGGGCTTACATGTCTGTCAGCTGATGGGCTATGAGCAGATTGATGCGGGTCTGGATTTGATTACGCATAACAGCGCGAAGACGATGCAGCTGTCAGGTTATGGCATTCAGAGCGGCAACGAGGCCAGCCTGATCATTCTGCCAGCGGAAAGCGGTTTTGATGCGGTCAGAAGGCAGGTGCCGGTGCGCTATTCATTGCGTCGTGGTGTCGTGGTGGCAGAGACAAAGCCCGCAGAAAGCGAGATTTACTGGCGGGAACGGGAGCGCATCGACTTCCGGCGGTAGAAAGCAGAGCGGCGATGACTCGCCGCTCTGAAGGATTAATGCGTGACGTGACCGTGAGTACGATGACGGCTGACAAAGCCGAGCAGGGCACACATTACAAACACCACGGCGTAGAGCGCGTTAGCCGTCGCCAGTGCGGTATGCACACCACTTTTCTCAACGATAGGTGCCGTGACCACAAAGGTCAGCATGGTGCCGACGGTGCCGCAGGTCAGGATGAAGTTCACCAGCTTCGGTGAAGCCACTTTGGTCTGTAGTGAACCCAGAGTGATAATGGTGGTGTAGATAGCACTTGAGCTGAAACCAAGAATCATGATGATCCACTTCAGCATGCCAGCATCGCTGCTGCTGACGAACCAGTACATCAGCACGGTCGCCAGGCCTGCCAGCACCATCAGAATGCGTTGCAGATCGAAGAAACGCAGCAGGAAGCTGAAGGCCCACATACCCACCATATACGCCGTCCAGAAGCTGCCCACCAGTTGTCCTGCGTCATTGATGTTCATGCCCATGACTTTGGTGGCATATTCCGGCACCCAGGAGATAAAGCCGAGCTGGCCCAGAATGTAGCAGAGTGCCGCCACTGCCAGCAGCAGCACGCCCACACCCCATTTTTCTTTCTCAACCGTCGGGCTGTTTTCAGGCTTACGCAGCACCGGGAACTCAACAAACAGCGTCATGATGAAGATGGCGACGTAGATAAAGCCGATGCAGACGTAGACCCAGTACCACGGCAACTGACGCGCCAGCAGAATCCCTGCCAGCACCGGAAACAGTGTGCCCGCCATGCTGAAGAAGGAGTCGGTGAACAGCAGGCGTGAACCACGCTGACGACCTTCATACATGTGGGTAATCAGGAAGGTGCCGATCGACATGGTAATGCCGCTCACCACACCCAGTACAAACATGCAGAGCGAGAAGACAGTGAGATCGCGGCTGGTCATCAATCCGATTATCGCCAGCACCATCAGGACGAAGCCGAAAATAAGCTGGCGCTTCAGCGGCACAATGACCATCAGCCAGGCGTTCAGGAAGACCGCAGCTAAAATGCCGCTGTTGAGGAAGGTGAAGGTATTACTCATGCTGGAGATGGGGATCTGGAAATCTTTTGCGATATCGCCCATTACCATGCCGGTAACGATCACCAGCGCGCCGGTCAGCGCATAGGAGAAGAAGCTTATCCAGGTGAGGCCAATACGATTACGGTTTGTCATGTTCTGAACCTGTTGAGAACCGGGTGGCAAAAAGTGTCAGAAAGTGTAAACGGAACTGTGATCTTAATAAACAAGCAGTGAAACTACAGATCCATATTTCATGTGTTGTGTGATTTTAATCACGCAATTGCGGGTGTTTAACGTTTGCTCAGACCTTTTGCTGCAACAGCGTAAATATAGGTAAAACGCTGGCTCATGGAATAGAGTCTCTTTACAATCAATCACGTTTTTGTGCCCGCTCTCCCAGGTAAGGAATCTTTCATGTTTAAACGTACTTTTACAGCGGCCATCACCCTGTTAGCGCTCTCTTCCGTTTCCGCCCAGGCGCTGGCCGCAAAAGGTGACACCCACGTTCTGCTCACCACCTCCGCCGGCAATATTGAACTCGAACTGAATAACCAAAAAGCGCCGGTTTCTGTGAAAAACTTCGTTGATTACGTCAACAATGGTTTTTACAACAACACCATTTTTCACCGCGTGATCCCGGGCTTTATGGTGCAGGGTGGGGGCTTCACCACAGACATGCAGCAGAAGCAGACCAACGCGCCAATTAAAAACGAAGCGGACAATGGCCTGCGTAACCTGCGCGGCACCATCTCTATGGCGCGTACCGCCGATAAAGACAGTGCGACCAGCCAGTTCTTCCTCAACGTCGCGGATAATGCCTTCCTCGACCACGGACAGCGCGATTTTGGCTATGCCGTATTTGGCAAGATTGTGAAAGGTCAGGATGTGGTTGAAAAAATTTCTCAGGTTCCGACCAAAGATGTGGGTCCTTACCAGAATGTTCCGTCCAAACCGGTAGTTATCCTCTCCGCTAAAGTCCTGCCTTAACGCTTTTCGTCGCCATCTGCGGATGGCGACCGTCTGTCGCCTCCGGCAAAGCCAGAAATTGCTCTTATACTTAGGGCAAAAACCTGAGCAGGAGGCGGCATGGCGAACAAACTCACCGAAAAACAGAAGGTCACCCTGTGGCAACAGCGACGTAGCGCCAGCTATCAGGCCAGCTGTCGGCTGGAAGGTTTCATGCCAAATGAAACCAGTGTTAACAGCGATGATGCAGCCGCACGTCTGGCGTCACTGAGGAGGCAATATGGACTCTAATACCGCCGTCAGCCAGGATCCCTACCTGTGGCAGCACGACAACGTGCTGAAAAATCTGCCCGATATTCATGACGCTGCGCAGCTGCGCAAGGCAGAGCTGAGCTTTAGTGCGGCACGCGCCGCCACGCTGGAGCTGGGCCCGCGTAATCCCGGGCTGCCTTACCTGCGCCAGATCCATCGCACGCTGTTCCAGGATGTCTACAGCTGGGCGGGGGAACTGCGCACCATTGATATCTGGCGTGATGAGACGCCGTTCTGTCATTTCGAATATATCGAAAAGGAAGGCAATGCCCTGATGGCCGCGCTGGAAGAAGAGAAGGGGTTAGCTGATTTGCCGCGTGACGAATTTATTCAGCGCCTCGCTCACTACTATTGCGAAATCAATATGCTGCATCCTTTCCGCCACGGAAATGGTCGGGCGCAGCGGATTTTCTTTGAACAGCTTGCACTGCATGCCGGATATCTGCTGAACTGGGAAGAGACGGATGCTGAAAGCTGGAAAGCGGCGAATCAGGCCGGTGTAGCCGGAGATTTGGTCCCGCTGGAGCAGGTCTTTGCGAAAGTGGTGAGTGAGGCGGCCTGACCGCGTAGAATAGCGGCGCGGTTTATCATTCTGGACACGTCATGCTGCTGCTTATCGACAATTACGACTCCTTTACCTGGAATCTCTATCAATATTTCTGCGAGCTGGGCGCGCAGGTTCAGGTGGTGCGCAATGATGCCATCACGCTGGAGCAGATGGCGGCGCTGCCACTGACCCATCTGGTCATCTCGCCTGGCCCCTGCACGCCGTCGGAATCAGGCATCTCGCTGGCGGCAATCCGGCACTTCGCCGGACAGCTGCCGGTGCTGGGCGTCTGCCTGGGCCATCAGGCGATTGCGCAGGCGTATGGCGCGCAGGTGGTACGTGCGCGTCAGGTGATGCACGGCAAAACCTCTGCCATTCAGCACACCGGCCAGGGCGTGTTTCGCAATCTCAATAATCCCCTTACCGTGAGCCGCTATCACTCGCTGATTGTGCAGCGCGATACTCTGCCCGAGGCGTTCGAGGTGACGGCATGGACGATGCGTGACGGCGAGCCTGACGAAATTATGGGATTCCGCCACAAAACTCTGGCGCTGGAAGGCGTACAGTTCCATCCCGAGAGCATTCTCAGCGAGCAGGGACATCTGCTGCTGCGCAATTTCCTTGAGCAATAAGTTGCCTTTGAGTGATTTTTTATGCATATTTTGTGATTATTATTTCATGTTTGCACAATAATCATTTAAATGGGGTCATCAATGGCAGCGGAAAAAATTGCGGTCACGCGGGAGACGTTCGATAACGTTATTTTGCCTGTTTATGCACCTGCGCAGTTCGTGCCGGTAAAAGGCAAGGGCAGCCGTGTATGGGATCAGCAGGGCAAAGAGCATATCGATTTCTCGGGTGGTATCGCCGTCACCGCACTTGGACACTGCCATCCTGCGCTGGTGGAGACGCTGAAAAGCCAGGGCGAGACGCTGTGGCACACCAGCAACGTCTTCACCAACGAACCGGCGCTGCGCCTTGCCAGTAAGTTAATCCAGGCGACCTTTGCCGATCGCGTCTTCTTTGCCAACTCCGGTGCCGAAGCCAACGAAGCCGCGTTTAAGCTGGCGCGCTACTACGCCTGCAAACGTCACAGCCCGTTTAAAAGTAAAATCATCGCCTTCCATAACGCCTTTCATGGCCGGACGCTGTTTACCGTTACGGTCGGCGGACAGCCAAAATATTCCGACGGGTTCGGGCCGAAACCGGCGGATATCGTCCACGTGCCGTTTAATGACCTTGATGCAGTGAAAGCGGTAATCGACGACCACACCTGCGCCATCGTGGTTGAACCGATTCAGGGCGAAGGCGGCGTAGTGCCCGCGACGCAGGAATTTATGCAGGGACTGCGCGAGCTTTGCGATCAGCATCAGGCGCTGCTGGTGCTGGATGAAGTGCAGAGTGGCATGGGACGCAGCGGCAAACTGTTCGCCTATGAGCATTATGGCGTCCAGCCCGATATTCTGACCTCAGCCAAAGCGCTGGGCGGCGGTTTCCCGGTCAGCGCCATGCTGACCACTAACGAGATCGCCTCGACCATGGCACCAGGCGTGCATGGGACCACGTATGGCGGCAATCCGCTGGCCTGCGCCATCGCTGAAACGGCGCTGGATATTATCAATACGCCGGACGTGCTGGCGGGTGTCGATATGCGGCGTGAGCACTTTGTCACAGCGCTGCAGGCCATTGATGCGAAGTATGACTTGTTCAGTGACATTCGCGGCAAGGGGTTGCTGATTGGCGCCGCGCTTAAACCTCAGCATGCCGGGAAGTCACGCGACATACTGAATGCCGCCGCCGCTGAGGGCGTGATGGTGCTGGTTGCCGGCACCGACGTGATGCGTTTTGCGCCGTCACTGATTATCGAACCGGCCGATATCGAAGAGGGCATGCGCCGCTTCGCCACCGCCGTCGGCAAGGTGCTTAACGGCTAGGCTAGTTTTTACGTAAGCGTCTGATCAGCCAGCGGCCATGTTGTGGTCGCTGGTTCCATGCCAGTGAGGAGATGGTGTACATCACGCTCAGATGGTCAAGAATACGTCGCACATGCTGTTCCACCACCGTGACAGGTCCCTCACTGATGTTCTCAAGCTCATCCAGCAGATTAACCTGTGAGCTTTCACCATCATATTCCAGCCGCTGCTGACACCGCTGTAGCGCGATTTCACAGGATTGCAGATAGCGTTCTGCCAGCGAGTCGGTCAGCATAGTGTGCTCCCGCGCCAGAATCGTTATGGCATTAATGTGCTCAACAATAAACTGACTGTGCGTGACCCAGAGCCGCATATCACTCAGATAGCGGGAGTTAAACGCGGGTTCCTGCATCGCCTGATTCAGCGAGTTAAACAGCGCATTGTGCGCCTGATTCACCTTCACTCGCTGATACGCCAGTTTCTCAGGTGACTGTTCGTTACCCAGCAACAATCTCAGTGCGTCCTGATCGGCTTCCAGCGCATCATGGGCGTTCTGTCGCAGTAAGCCACTCTGCCACTGCGGCCACAGCCACAGCATCCCGCCAAAGGCGATCAGGCAGCCCATCAGCGTATCCATCAGTCGCGGCAGCAGAAACTGCGCGCCATTCAGCGACAGCAATTGCAGCGAGTAAACCGCCGTGACCGTAAAGCCAATCATTGACCAGCCATAGAACTGGCGCGTAAAGCGATAGCTGATAAAGGTTATTGCCAGCATGATCAGCAGTACCAGCGACTCCGGTACCGCCAGCCGCAGCGTGGCGGCCGCAATCACCAGACCGGCAAAGGTGCCCAGCGCACGGTGCTGGATGCGAACACGCGTAGCGCTGTAACCGTTCTGGCTGACGAACATGATGGTCATCAGGATCCAGTAAGGTTTGGGGATATTGAAGAACAGCGCCAGTGCACTCCCCAGCATCAGCATTACCGCAAAGCGTCCGGCGGTGCGCAGCGCTGACGAGCGAAAAGAGAGATAACTGCGCAGCGCCGGTAACAGTGGCAGACGGCGCTGACGATCCGCCATCAGGTCACGCTGATACAGCGGTTTCTGCGTGCGCAGCACCCGCGCAATGCGGTTGAAGTGGTAAAGACAGAAGTTACCCACCGGATTATCGGGATGCTGATGGGCGATCTTCTCCAGCGCGCCAAGCTGTTTATCCATCGCAAAGCGATCGGGTAGCTGGTGATAAAGGATGTTATCCGCCAGCACCCGTAGCCGGGCCGAAATGGTTTTGGCATTCCAGCGGATTACCGCTTCGGCATGGCTCTGTTCGACCAGCTTCTGCACCTCTTCCGGCCGATGCAGACTAACCGAGATGTGTTCCTGCAGATCCAGCGCCACCTGAAAGGCGCGCGTCAGCCGCTTATGGCTGTGATCGCGGCTTGCCGACAGCATGTGCATCTGCTGATAGCAGGTGTTAATCAGATCGACCACTTTCTGCTGACGCGCCAGCAGCGGCGGCAGTGCCTTTTCCGGGTCGGTCAGCTGCGTCAGCAGGGTGTATTTGGCGTCGCAGTAGTTAGCCAGCTCGCGGTAGATCAGGCTGAGGCTTTCGCGCATCGGCTGCTCTTTCCACAGCCAGAACCAGAACCAGTTAAACAGCCCATACCAGAGCGTGCCGCCGATGTAGAGCAGCGGGGTAACATAGATGGGCATGCGGCCAATGAGGCTCAGGGTAAAAATGGCGGCGATAAGCGTGCCGGGCAGCAGACGACCATGCAGCGGGCTGATCTCACCCGTCACGCCGAGCAGCAGGGGCATGGCGAACAGGATGAGCGGTAGCGGAATGGCATGCAGTGTGAGCCACTGAATCAGGAAGCTGCCGAGGGCAAACAGGCTGCCACCCACAATCAGGCGTTTGAAAAAGCGTTTATGCGGGGTATCCAGACCGGCAATATTGCAGCAGGCAGGCACTAACGAGAACAGCAGACCTTTTTGCAGGTCGCCAGCCAGCCAGCCCAGCGCGACGGGCAGACAAAGCACCAGCGTTTGCCGCAAGGCGTAGTTGACTTCAGGATGGTAAATAATTCGACGCCACATCGGCCCAACACAAACAATAACGGCGTGATGTTGCCATCACGCCGTGGGTGACAGGAATTAGCGGGTGCCGTAAACGACGATGGTTTTGCCGTGTGCGGAGATCAGGTTCTGATCTTCCAGCATCTTCAAAATACGGCCCACGGTTTCGCGTGAACAACCCACAATCTGGCCAATTTCCTGACGAGTGATTTTAATTTGCATGCCGTCGGGATGCGTCATGGCATCTGGCTGCTTCGCCAGGTTGAGCAGGGTCTGTGCAATGCGTCCGGTGACGTCGAGGAAAGCGAGGTTACCCACTTTTTC
This sequence comes from Pantoea sp. MBLJ3, assembly GCF_000816655.1. NCBI lineage: Bacteria > Pseudomonadati > Pseudomonadota > Gammaproteobacteria > Enterobacterales > Erwiniaceae > Pantoea > Pantoea sp. MBLJ3. The sequence continues at coordinate 21,817 of NZ_JSUT01000011.1, read as the reverse complement.
AGACGTGACCTGCAGGCGACGCGCCATCTGCGAGGAGAGTCGCATCAGGATGTCGGGATTAACCTGAATCAGCTGACGGAATTTCTTGTAAGAAATCTCCGCCACTTCGCACGCGCTTTTCGCACGTACCCAGGCGCTGCGCTCCTGGCCTTCTTCGAACAGGCCAAGCTCACCAATGAAATCGCCCTGATTCAGGTAGGAAAGAATCATCTCTTTGCCTTCTTCATCTTTAATCAGAACCGCGACGGAACCTTTCACGATGTAGTAAAGCGTTTCTGCTTTTTCACCTTGGTGAATCAGCGTACTTTTGGATGGATACTTGTGAATATGGCAATGGGACAGGAACCATTCGAGTGTAGGGTCTGTTTGCGGTTTGCCGAGAACCATTCGCTATTATCCTCTGTTGTAATCGTGCCCAAAATACAGGGGGCAGTTTTCCCTGTCAGGCGGTGAAAGCTTCAAGCGTTTCCCTTTCAGGAAATTATTCGGGCCGCATCAGGCGCAGTGCGCATCATTCTTCCCGGCTTCGCCATCGGGTGACGAAAAATATTTTCAGCACTGTTTGTAGCACAGCTTTTGCCGACTGTCTTGTGTTGTCTCGCTTCAGCTACAGGCGGATTTCTCTGGATTGCTGTTTACCAGGCGAAAGCGTACTCTGGCGACAAAACAGCGTATTCCGGAGCAAAAATCATGCAGGCAAGAGTGAAGTGGGTAGAAGGACTGACATTCCTCGGAGAATCCTCATCCGGCCATCAGATACTGATGGATGGAAATTCGGGCGATAAAGCGCCCAGCCCAATGGAGATGGTGCTGATGGCGGCCGGCGGATGCAGCGCGATTGACGTGGTATCAATTCTGCAAAAAGGCCGTAACGATGTGGCTGATTGTGAAGTAAAACTGACCTCAGAACGTCGTGAAGAGGCGCCGCGAACCTTTACGCACATCAACCTGCACTTTATCGTGAGTGGTAAAGCGCTCCAGGATAAAGCGGTCTCACGCGCGGTGGATCTTTCTGCTGAAAAATATTGTTCGGTGGCCATCATGCTGGGTAAAGGTGTGACGATTACGCATAGCTATGAAGTGATTGAGCTGTAACAGGCTGAAGGGCATTTTAAAGTCGCGGGCCAATTCGGAGTCGGTCTGGTGTCGTGCCGTTCCTGCATAGAGAGTCCGCTTTAAGACTGTGCCCGCGTTATTACGCACCTCATCCCTGAGGTGCGCCCATACCGGGCCAACGCTTTGCGTTGTTCAAAAACGCTCCCGGCGTTTTTGTCCCAGTCGCGGGACGCTTTCCTCTTCTGACCCTGTTCCCGGCGTGTTGAGCTTAGGTGTTGCTGTCAGATTCTTTGTCACCAGGTTTTTTCAGTGGCGACCTTTCTGAAAACGGATGTGGTTGCCGGACGTGAAGCGAAGGGAGCATATGCCTGTAGCAAAGCATAGCGGGCCAGGGATGGCGGTTTTGCGTCTTTGCGAAAGGCCTCTGCTCTCTGCGTTTTTTTGCTGACCTCTTACTCTATCCGCTTACCTTCCATCAGCCGCTTCACCAGCGGACCCATGATCAGCTCCATCGCCAGACCCATTTTGCCGCCGGGCACGACCAGCGTATTGATGTGCGAGATAAACGAACCCTGCAGCATCGCCAGCAGGTAGGGGAAGTCGATATCTTCCAGCGCCTGGAAATGAATCACCACAAAGCTCTCATCCAGTGACGGAATGGCGCGGGCAGCGAACGGGTTTGAGGTGTCGACGGTCGGGACGCGCTGAAAGTTGATGTGGGTGCGCGAGAACTGTGGCGTGATGAAATTGATGTAATCTTCCATCGAACGCACCACGGAATCCATCACTGCTTCGCGTGAATGACCGCGCTCGCCGGTGTCGCGCACCAGCTTCTGAATCCACTCCAGGTTAACAATGGGCACAACGCCCACCAGCAAATCAACCTGTTCCGCCACGTTATGCTGCGCCGTCACCACGCCGCCGTGCAGTCCTTCATAGAACAGAATGTCAGTGTTCTGCGGCAGCGGCTGCCAGGGCGTAAAGGTGCCGGGCACCTGATTCCACGGTACGGCTTCATCGTAGGTGTGCAGATATTTACGCGACTGGCCCTGTCCGCTTTGACCATACTCTTTAAAGCTCTGCTCCAGCAGACCAAAGTCATTGGCTTCCGGGCCAAAGTAGCTGACGTGACGTCCTAAATCGCGCGCCTTACGAATCGCCATATCCATTTCAGGGCGGGTAAAGCGGTGAAAGCTGTCGCCTTCAAGTTCAGCAGCATGAAGATCGAGCTGCTGAAAGATTTTACGAAACGCGAGGCTGGTGGTGGTGGTTCCTGCACCGCTGGAACCGGTCACCGCGATAATGGGATGACGTGCAGACATAGAAAAGCTCCCTGTGAGGTCGGGCGATGAGCATTGTTATCATGAAATGATGCCGGGTGCATCAGCCACGAAATTCTTTGCGCGGCATGATATTGACCGATTCATGCAGTTCCGACCACACCAGCACCACTTCACCGGTTTCCAGCTGGCGTCGCACATCAGCTACCTTGTCCAGCAGGCTGCGTTCCTGCTCGCCGTAGTCTGTGCCTTCGCGCAGCACAAAGGTTTCAATCAGATTTTCAAGGGTCTCAGGTGAGACCTGTTGCCAGGGAATAATCACAAGATCAGTTATCCAGAAAAGGGGAGATCCACTGCGGGATGCGCTGTTCCAGCCACATTTCAGGCTGGCGTAGCGTTCCGCCGACAAAACCGACGTGGCCGCCGTAGGGTGTCAGTTGATAAGTAATAGTGGCAGATAATTGGCTGCTGTGCGGGATCACCTCATCACTCATAAAGGGATCGTCTTTGGCGTGGATGATCAGCAGCGGTTTCTCTGTGTGTTTCAGCCAGGGCATGGCGCTGGCACGATGATAGTAATCTGCTGCATCGACAAAACCGTGGGCGCGGGCTGTAATCGCATCATCAAAATCGCGCAGTCGCCGCATCGCTTTGAGCTGTGCCAGATTAACCGGCAGGGTGTCCGGCCAGGCATGCAGTTTGCGGCGTGCATTTTTCTTGAGCTGCGCCAGCAGGTAGTACTGATAGAAGCGCGAGAAGCCGCGTTCCAGTTTCACGCTGCACGGTTCCAGCAGCAGCGGGGCGGAGACAATCACGGCGGCATCTACCTCCGCTGCGGCACCCTGCTGGCCGAGCAGGCAGCCCAGCATGTTGCCGCCCAGCGAGAAACCCACGGCGGCGGTAGGCACATGACCCCAGCGGGTGCGCAGCCAGCGCAGGAAGAAGCGGGCATCTTCAGTTTCGCCGGAGTGATAGATGCGGTTCAGCCGGTTAGGTTCGCCGCTGCAGCCGCGAAAATGCATCACTACTGCCAGCCAGCCGCGTGCGCGGCAGATCGCCATCAGGCCATGAATATAGGGACTCTGAAAGCTGCCCTCCAGTCCATGAAACAGCACCACGCGCGGTTTATGCTGCGCCAGCTGCGGATCTTCGCTCCAGGCGAGATCGACGAAATCGCCATCGGGCAGATCGAGACGCTGCCAGTGAGGAGCGAAGGTGATACGGCGACGTAACAGGCGCGGCAGCATCGTCTGCAGATGCGCGTTACGCAGCGTGTCAGGTGGTCTGAACTGCTCGTTTTCCGGGCCGGTAAATTTCATGTGGTAAAAGCTTGTCTGTTCCATATCACACTGTTAGCTTCGATAAGTTTTTTATTGCAGGGTAAGGAGTACCCGATTGCCATGGAACTGAGTCTTTTCTTATCAATGTTGGGATTTCTGTGGGTCGCGGCCATTACGCCAGGCCCCAATAATATGTTACTCACCGCCTCGGGCGCTAATTTTGGCTTTCTGCGCACGATTCCGCTGATGATCGGCATCATGATCGGCATGCAGGTGATGCTGCTGATGGTGGCCTTTGGCGTAGGCGGTTTGATCCTGCTCTATCCCTCGCTGCATCTGATGCTGAAAATCGCCGGTAGCCTCTATCTGCTCTGGCTGGCGTGGAAGATAGCCACCGCCAGCTATGCAAAGCTGGAAACTGACCAGGCACCGGATGCGCCAATGCCGTTCTGGCAGGGCGGGCTGCTACAGCTGATCAACCCCAAAGCCTGGCTGATGGCGCTGGGCGCGGTCGCCAGCTTCAGTCTGGCCGGTGATGCGTATCGTCATTCCGTGATGGCCATAAGCGTCGGTATGTTTCTGGTTAATCTGGTGTCGGGCGTCATCTGGATGGGATTTGGCGCGATGATTGGTCGCATTCTGCGCAGTCGCCGCGCCTGGAGAATATTTAACCTCGCCATGGGGCTGCTGACCGCTGCCTGCGTGCTATTAATCTGGCACTGAGTCAGCTGGATGCGCGTTCAACGCGCGTCCAGGGCAGCACCTCACGCATCACCGGCGCGTTCGGGTTGCGGATCTTCTGCAGCAGCAGCTGCACACTGCGCGCGCCCAGTTGGTTCATCGGTTGCTCGATGGTGGTCAGTGGCGGATTGAGGCTGCGGGTAAACGACACACCATCAAACCCGACCACCGCCAGATCTTCCGGCACGCGCAGACCGGCTTCCAGCGCCGCATGCACCACGCCCACCGCCAGCACGTCTGACACCGCAAACACTGCGTCCGGCGGTTCCGGTAGCGCCATGAGTTCTCTCAGTGCCTGGCTGCCCGCCTCACAGGAGATCTCGTAGGTATAGGAGATGCCGGACCATGCATATCCCAGCTCCTCAATTGCCTGCCGGTAACCCTTTTCCCGATGATGTGAGTACAGGTAACGCATATCGCCATTGACCAGCCCAATGCGTTTCCGCCCTTTACCCGCGAGGTAATGGATGGTGTCACGCGCGGCTTCAAGGTGATCAATGCTGACCGAGGAGGCGGGAATATCCGGATCAAATTCACAGCATTGCACCCAGGGCGCCCCGGCGATCAGCGCCTGCAAATCCTGCAACCCTGATGCGGCATCCATCGTTATTACACCATCCACCACTTTTCCGGTCAGCAGCGAAAGATAGGCGGCTTCACGCTGAAGCTGCGAGGCGGAGTTGCAAAGCAGAATGTGATAGCCGTGCAGTTCTGCTTCGGCTTCAATGCCCTGAACCACGCGCGAACAGAAGGGGTTGGTAATATCCGAGATCAGCACCAGCAGCATGTGGCTTTGTGCCGTCCGCAGCTGACGTGCCAGTAAGTTGGGCTGATAGTCGCAGGCAGAGATTGCCGCCAGAACTTTCTCACGCGTATCGGGCTTTACGCCGGGATGCGCGTTGAGAACCCGCGATACCGTGGCTTTGGAAACGCCAGCCAGCTGAGCGACTTTCTCGATCGACATCGGATTTAAAGACCTTAACAGGCAATAATTGGGAACGCATATCAATAACACAGGCACAATGTGAGCGCCTGACATTTTTGCTTACTTTAGCTATTTTCAGCATTTGCGATTTTCAGCTTAGTTTTGCAGATAGTAATCTAAGAACTTATTTCTATTAGGGATAATTTTTAATTCCTTTATGAAACTATTGCGTGCAGAGACACTGCCTCCACGATAAAACCGGTGGGGTAGTGATCATGGCAGCAACACGTTTAACTTTCTTAGCCGCAGCGATGGCGCTGCTGGCGTTTCGGGCTGATGCAGTCAATGTCACCGTTGCGTACCAGACCTCTGCCGAACCGGCGAAAGTGGCACAGGCTGATGGCAGTTTTGCCAAAGAGAGCGGGGCCAGCGTCGACTGGCGTAAGTTTGACAGCGGTGCAGGCGTATTGCGCGCGCTGGCGTCCGGCGACGTCCAGATTGGCAATATCGGCTCCAGTCCGTTAGCGGTCGCAGCGGCGCAAAAGCTGCCAATCGAAGCGTTTCTGCTTGCCTCACAGCTGGGCAACTCTGAAGCGCTGGTGGTAAAGAAGAACATCATCACTCCCAACGATCTCATCGGCAAGCGCATCGCGGTGCCGTTCATCTCTACCACTCACTACAGCCTGCTTGCTGCACTGAAACACTGGGGCATCAAGCCGTCGCAGGTACAGCTGGTTAATCTGCAGCCGCCTGCGATTATCGCGGCGTGGCAGCGTGGCGACATTGATGGCGCTTACGTCTGGGCGCCTGCGGTGAATGAACTGGAAAAACAGGGCAAAGTGCTGACCGACTCGGCGGCAGTGGGGAGCTGGGGATCGCCGACGCTGGATGTCTGGGTGGTCCGCAAAGATTTCGCTGAGCAGCATCCGGAGATCGTGACCGCATTTGCCCGCAGCGCGCTTGATGCGCAGCAGGCCTATCTTAACAGCCCCGATAGCTGGCTGAAGCAGCCCGATAATCTCAGCAAACTCTCCCGCCTTAGCGGTGTGCCGGAAGCGCAGGTGCCGGATCTGGTGAAGGGCAATACCTACCTCACGGCGCAGCAGCAGGTTGAGCAGCTGGGCAAACCGGTCAATAAAGCGATCGTCGATACTGCGCAGTTTCTGAAAGCACAGGGCCGGGTGCCGCAGGCGGATAACGACTACAGCAGCTATGTGACCTCCCGTTTCGTCGCACCATTAGTTAAACCCTAAGGAGGCACGATGCTGCGTATCGCTCATCTTCATGCCCGTTATGCCGGACAACCGGTGTTGCAGGATATCAATCTGCAGCTGGATAGCCATGAACTGCTGGTGGTGCTCGGCCCCTCCGGCTGCGGCAAAACCACGCTGCTCAATCTGGTTGCCGGATTTCTGCCGGTGGAGTCGGGCAGCATCACGCTGGATAACCAGCCAGTGACGGGGCCTGGTGCGGAGCGCGGCGTGGTGTTTCAGCATGAAGGCTTACTGCCATGGCGTAACGTGCTGGATAACGTTGCCTTTGGTCTGCAGCTGGCGGGGATGTCGCGTCCGGCGCGCGAGGCCATCGCACGGAAGCTCATCAGGCAGGTGGGGCTGGAAGGGGCGGAGAAGCGCGCCATCTGGCAGTTGTCAGGCGGTCAGCGGCAGCGGGTCGGCATTGCACGCGCGCTGGCGACCGATCCGCAACTGCTGCTGCTTGACGAGCCATTTGGCGCACTGGATGCCTTTACCCGCGAGCAGATGCAGACCCTGCTGCTGACGCTGTGGCGCGACAGCGGTAAACAGATCCTGCTGATTACGCACGATATAGAAGAGGCTATTTTCCTGGCCAGCGAACTGATTCTGCTGTCGCCAGGACCCGGCCGCATCGTGGAACGCTTGCGGCCCGGCTTTGGTCAGCGCTTTGCCGCAGGTGAGTCGTGCCGCAGCATAAAATCCGATCCGCAGTTTATCGCCCAGCGCGAATATGTGCTGAGCCGCGTATTTGACCAGCGGGAGGCGTTTGCATGAGCGCGTTAATCCACGACAAGTCTCTGCCGGTGCGCCGTCGTTTGCGCTGGCCATTTTCAACCACGTTCACGCTGAGCATGCTGAGTCTCTCTCTGCTGTTGCTGCTCTGGTGGGGCGTGACCGCGCTGGGCCTGATTGCTCCGCTGTTCCTGCCGTCGCCACAGCAGGTGTTCAGCAAGCTGCTGCTGATTGCCAGCGCCCAGGGCTTTATGGATGCCACGCTGTGGCAGCATCTGGCCGCCAGCCTGACGCGGATGCTGATTGCGCTGACCGCGGCGGCCGTCATCGGCATTCCGGTGGGGATTCTGATGGGCCTCAGCCCGGTAGCTCGCGGTCTGCTTGATCCGCTTATTGAGCTTTATCGCCCGATTCCGCCACTTGCCTATCTGCCGCTGATGGTGATCTGGTTTGGCATTGGTGAGACGTCGAAAATCCTGCTGATCAGCCTGGCCATCTTCGCGCCGGTGACGCTCTCCACGCTGGCCGGGGTGCGTAACACCCAGCAGGTACGGATTCGTGCGGCGCGCTCGCTGGGAGCTAACCGCTGGCAGCTGCTGCGCTGGGTGATTCTGCCGGGCGCGCTGCCGGAGATTTTGACCGGCCTGCGCATTGGGCTCGGGGTGGGCTGGTCAACGCTGGTGGCGGCGGAGCTGATTGCCGCCACGCGTGGCCTCGGTTTTATGGTGCAGTCAGCGGGAGAATTCCTCGCCACCGATGTGGTGCTGGCGGGTATCGCCGTGATTGCTTTTATCGCTTTTAGCTTAGAACTCGGGCTTCGTGCGTTGCAGCGCCGTCTGACGCCCTGGAGTGGAGAACAATCATGAATGAACGTCTGAGTTTTACCCCGCTTGGCCCTTACATAGGCGCGCAGGTCTCAAACCTGGATGTCTCACGGCCATTGAGTGATGCGCAGTTTGAGCAGCTGTATCATGGCTTGCTGCGTCATCAGGTGCTGTTTCTGCGGGACCAGAAAATAACGCCGGAACAGCATCGCGCACTGGCGATCCGTTTTGGCGACCTGCATATCCATCCGGTCTATCCCCATGCGGAGGGCGTCGAAGAGATTATCGTGCTCGATACCCATCAGGATAATCCGCCGGATAATGACAACTGGCACACCGATGTCACCTTTATCGAAACACCGCCGGCTGTCGCGCTGCTGGCCTCCAAAGTCTTACCGGATGCGGGCGGTGACACGCTCTGGACCAGTGGCATCGCCGCTTACGAGGCGCTGTCAGTGCCTTTTAAGCAGTTGCTGGAGGGTCTCCGCGCCGAGCATGATTTTAAAAAATCATTCCAGGAGTATAAGTACCGCAAAACGGAGGAAGAACATCTGCGCTGGCAGCAGGCGGTGGCAAAACATCCACCCGTGCAGCATCCGGTAATCCGCACGCATCCGGTCAGCGGCAAAAAAGCGCTGTTTGTGAATGAAGGCTTTACCACGCGGATCCTGGATTTAAGCGAGAAGGAGAGTGATGCGGTGCTGGGCTTCCTGTTTGCGCACGCTACCAAACCGGAGTTTCAGGTGCGCTGGCGCTGGCAGCCAGACGATCTGGCTATCTGGGATAATCGGGTCACGCAGCATTATGCCAATGCCGACTATTATCCGGCCCGTCGGATCATGCAGCGGGCAACGGTACTGGGCGACAAACCCCGTTAAAAAGCATCTCCCCGCAAGCGGGGAGATTTTTTATGAGGCCATAATCTGTTCGAGCTGTTCCTGGGCTTCCAGCCACGCCATCTCAACCTCTTCCAGCGCAGATTTACTTTCCGCCTGCCGCTTGAGTGCAGTGGTCAGGTCCGCTTTTCGGCTCTGATCATAAATCGCACTGTCTGCGAGCTGCGCTTCGGCATCGGCCAGCTGGCTCTGCCATTTGCTCATCTGCTTTTCCAGCTTCTCTATCTCTTTGCGCAGCGGCTGGGTCTGAGTGCGCAGTTCGGCATCACGGCGCTTTTGATCTTTACGCGCCTGGGCGCTGTTACCGTTATCCAGTTTCGGCGCGGCATCCTGTTGCGCCTGCTGTTTCTGCAGATCGCTCAGCCACTGCTGATAATCTTCGAGGTCGCCCTCAAACACATCCACTTTGCCATCATGCACCAGATAGAGATCGTCCGTGGTCGCGCGCAGCAGGTGACGGTCATGCGAGACCACCACCAGTGCACCTTCGAAGTCGATCAGCGCTTCGGTCAGCGCCTGGCGCATATCAAGATCCAGGTGGTTAGTTGGTTCATCGAGCAACAGCAGGTTAGGGCGTTGCCAGACAATCAGCGCCAGCACCAGTCGCGCTTTCTCACCGCCGGAGAAGCGCTCAGTGTTCTCCGTGACTTTGTCGCCGCGGAAATCGAAGCCGCCCAGATAGTCGCGCAGCTGCTGTTCCAGCACGTCAGGCGCAATGCGCGACAGATGCTGCAGCGGTGACTCATCGGCCCGCAGGTACTCCAGCTGATGCTGGGCGAAGTAACCAAGCTTGATCCCTTTCGCCAGCCCCATCTTGCCATGCATCGCCTCCAGCTCACCTGCCAGCAGCTTAATCAGGGTGGATTTACCGGCTCCGTTACGTCCCAGCAGGCCGATGCGTGAGCCTGGCACCAGGTTGAGCTTGATCGCGTCGAGAATGATGCGATCGCCATAACCTGCGGTGACCTTCTCCATCTTCATCAGTGGATTAGGCAGGTTTTCCGGCTTGCGGAAGGTGAAGCTGAATGGATTATCAACATGGGCGGGCGCAATCATCTCCATGCGCTCCAGCATCTTGATGCGGCTCTGTGCCTGCTTCGCCTTGGTCGCCTGGGCGCGGAAGCGATCAATGTAGCTGTGCAAATGCGCGACTTTCTCCTGCTGACTCTCATACAGCGCCTGCTGCTGAGCCAGCTTGGCGACGCGCTGCCGTTCAAAGGAGCTGTAGTTGCCGGTATATTCGAACATCGACTCCTGTTCGATATGAATAATTTTGTCGATGACCGGATCGAGGAAGTCACGATCGTGCGAGATTAGGATCAGTGTGCCTTCATAACTTTTCAGCCAGCGCTCCAGCCAGATCACCGCATCGAGATCGAGGTGGTTGGTCGGTTCATCCAGCAACAGCAGATCGGAACGGCAAATCAGCGCCTGTGCCAGATTGAGGCGCATGCGCCAGCCACCAGAAAAGTCGCTGACCGGCCGTTGCAACTGCTCCTGACTGAAGCCCAGGCCGTGCAACAGGCTTGAGGCGCGCGCATGAATGCTCCACGCCTGCACCGCGTCCAGCTGGCCATGCAGCAGCGCAATGGCATTGCCATCGTCACGCAGATTGGCGTCCGCCAGCTCGGCTTCAAGCTGACGAAACTGGCGATCGCCATCAATCACGTACTCCAGCGCGGCTTTATCCAGCGCTGGCGTTTCCTGATTCACCCAGGCCAGCGCCCAGTGAGCGGGGAACGTGACGGTGCCGGCATCGCTGGTGATTTCACCTTTTAACAGCGACAGCAGCGTGGATTTCCCACAGCCGTTTTTACCCACCAGCCCGACCTTCTGACCGGGATTAATGGTGGCGGTGGCATTGTCGAGCAGGACGCGGATGCCGCGGCGAATTTGTAAGGCTGAGAAGACAATCATGTAAGCGCCGTATCGTCAGAATATGTTAATTTACTGGCAACATAATGAGATTTTGCTGCGTCGTGCATGGTAGCTGAAAACCGCACCAATGACGACGCTTTGGAGGGAAAGGATGTCGCAGCCACCCAGGGTTTTGCTGCTTTATGCTCATCCGGAATCACAGGATTCGATCGCGAATCGGATTTTGTTACAGCCGGCTCAGGCACTGGAACACGTCACCGTGCACGATCTGTACGCGGCCTATCCGGATTTTTTTATCGATATTCATCATGAACAACAGTTACTGCGCGAACATGACGTGATCATTTTTCAGCATCCGCTCTATACCTACAGCTGTCCGGCATTGCTGAAAGAGTGGCTGGATCGGGTTCTGTCCCGCGGCTTCGCCAATGGCGTGGATGGCAATGCACTTGAAGGTAAATACTGGCGCAGCGTGGTGACGACCGGCGAACCGGAAAGTGCCTTTAAGCAGCAGGGTCTGAACCGCTATTCGCTCAATGACATTATGCGGCCTTTTGAGCTGACCGCCCGGATGTGCCGTATGCACTGGATGCCGCCGATGATTGTTTACATGGCACGTCGTCAGAGTCCTGAATTATTGAAAAATTACGCCCGCGCTTATGGTGACTGGCTCGCGGCACCGCTGCTGAATGGAGGGGTATAGATGGAAGGGCAAACGCTGCTGACCGCGGGGGTGATTTATCTGGTCGCGGCGGTCTTGATTGTACCGGTGGCGGCTCGCCTCGGTATTGGTGCAGTTCTGGGTTATCTGGTGGCGGGTATCGCCATCGGCCCGTGGGGATTAGGTTTTATCAGCGACGTCGACGAGATTCTTCACTTCTCTGAGCTCGGCGTGGTTTTCCTGATGTTTATTATCGGGCTGGAGCTGAACCCGGCAAAGCTGTGGGCGCTGCGCCGCTCCATTTTTGGGGTCGGCGCGGCGCAGGTCATCTTCTCCGCAGCCATTCTCGGCGGCTTATTGTGGCTGACCCATTTTAGCTGGCAGGCGGCGATCATCGGCGGGATTGGCCTGGCGATGTCCTCGACCGCCATGGCGCTGCAGCTGATGATGGATAAAGGCATGAACCGCAGCGAAGCGGGTCAGCTGGGTTTTTCGGTGCTGCTGTTCCAGGATATCGCGGTTATTCCTGCCCTGGCGCTGATCCCGCTGCTGGCCGGGACCGACAGCGGCCATATCGACTGGATGAAGGTTGGCATGAAAGTGCTGGCGTTTGCCGGCATGCTGGTAGGCGGACGCTATCTGCTGCGGCCAATCTTCCGTTACATCGCCGCATCGGGCGTGCGCGAGGTCTTTACCGCGGCGTCGCTGCTGCTGGTGCTGGGTTCCGCGCTGTTTATGGATGCGCTGGGCCTGTCGATGGCGCTGGGTACGTTTATTGCCGGGATCCTGCTGGCGGAGAGTGAATACCGCCATGAGCTGGAAGTGGCTATCGACCCGTTCAAAGGTTTACTGCTGGGCCTGTTCTTTATTTCGGTAGGCATGGCGCTCAATCTCGGTGTGCTCTATACCCATATTGTGACCATCCTGCTGGGTGTGGTGACGCTGGTGGCGGTGAAAACAGGGGTGCTCTATGTGCTGGCGCGCATTTATGGCCTGCGCAGTTCAGAGCGACAGCAGTTCGCGGGTGTGCTGAGTCAGGGTGGTGAGTTCGCCTTTGTGCTATTTTCAGCGGCATCCTCGGCAAAGCTCTTCTCAGGCGAGCAACTGCCGATGCTGCTGGTGACGGTGACGCTGTCGATGATGACCACGCCGCTGCTGATGAAGGGAGTCGATCGTCTGCTGGCACGCCGCTTCAACGAGACGGATGAAGATGCAGAAAAACACTTTGTTGAAGATGATCAGCCACAGGTGATTGTGGTGGGCTTTGGTCGCTTCGGTCAGGTGGTGGGACGCTTGTTGATGGCGAACAATAAACGCATCACCGTGCTGGAGCGCGACATCAGTGTGGTAAGTCTGATGCGGAAATATGGCTATAAGGTCTATTACGGCGATGCTACCGAACTGGAGTTACTTCGGGCAGCCGGTGCAGCCAACGCGCAGTCAATTGTCATCACCTGCAATGAACCGGAAGATGTGATGACGATCGTGCATCTGTGCCAGCAGCATTTTCCGCAGCTGCAGATTCAGGCGCGCGCCCGTGGCCGCGTCGAGGCCCATGAGCTGTTACAGGCAGGCGTCACGCAGTTCTCGCGTGAGACGTTCTCCAGTGCGCTGGAGCTGGGACGTAAAACATTGATGACGCTGGGAATGCATCCGCATCAGGCGCACCGCGCCCAGCAACATTTCCGCCGGCTTGATATGCGGATGTTGCGTGAGCTGATGCCTAATCTCTCTGAAAGTGCGGCGCAGGCTTCACGAGTCCGTGAAGCACGACGTGAACTGGAAGATATCTTCCAGCGCGAAATGCAGCACGAGAAGCGGCAGTTCGACGGCTGGGACGATGACCAATAATCTCTTAAAACAGGCAGAAGCTAATGCGTAAACGTTTTATTGCCGGTGCGACATGCCCGCACTGTCAGGAAAAGGACACGCTGGCGATGTGGCGTGAAAATAATGTTGATGTGGTGGAGTGCGTGAAGTGTGGTCATCAGATGCGCGAGGCGGATAAGCAGGCGCGCGATCAGGTTCGCTCAAATGAACAGGTTATTGGCATTTTCCATCCTGAGTAGCGGAATCGGGCAGCTTTTTTTACGCTTGAACTTACAGCGGGATTGAATTCCGTTACAATTACCGCCATTAAGGCTTAAGTCGCAAGAGAATGTGAAATCCCTCTTGTACTCAGCCCCGAACCTTTCTGGTTGGTGTTATTGCACGCAAGAATAGACCAATGAGACGGGATCTCAGCTCTCAACGGTTAGGAGATATCATGAAAGTAGCAAAAGACCTGGTGGTAAGCCTGGCCTATCAGGTACGTACAGAAGACGGCGTGTTAGTTGACGAGTCACCGGTGAGTGCACCGTTAGACTACCTGCACGGTCATGGTTCCCTGATTTCTGGTCTGGAAAATGCGCTGGAAAACCACATTGCCGGCGACAAGTTTGACGTGCATATCCCGGCAAACGATGCTTACGGTCAGTATGACGACAACCTGGTGCAGCGCGTTCCTAAAGACGTGTTCATGGGTGTTGATGAACTGCAGGTTGGCATGCGTTTCCTGGCAGAGACCGATCAGGGTCCGGTGCCAGTAGAAATCACTGAAGTTGAAGATGAACACGTCGTGGTTGATGGTAACCACATGCTGGCGGGTCAGAACCTGAACTTCAACGTTGAAGTGGTTGCTATCCGTGAAGCCACACCAGAAGAACTGGCTCATGGCCATGTTCACGGTGCAGATGGCCATCATCATGACCACGATCACGGCCATGATCACGACCACGACCATGATCACGGTAAAGGCGGTTGCGGAACTGGCGGTTGCGGTTGCAGCCACTAAGTCTCAACAGTCCTTTAAAGGCCACCTCCGGGTGGCCTTTCTTTTGGTCGTTACTCTGGTTCAGCCCGGCTGAACCGGGGCCAGATGGCCCGCGATCAGTAGTGCGGGGGCGGCGTCTCTTCAGACTGTGAGGCGACCATCGAGGGCGCATTCGCTTTGAGCTTGTCAGTTAAAATGCGCATCTGTTCACGCATTTTATTCATCTCAAGCTCATGCTGAACCACTGCGCTGTTTAGCTGATCGATCGTCATCTCCTGAAAGGCCAGTTTACTCTCTAACGTCTCCAGACGCTGTTCCCACTCAGATTGTTGCATGACCTGTTCCTCTGTTAAGGTGCGACTCGGGGCGTGATTCTACGACCTGAATGCCAGGAATCACCTGTTTTTTTCACTACCTCCAGCGTTGCGCTTGAAAAAAGGCTGCGCGGCATCATCTCTGATGAAACTTCCCGATGTTATAAAGGTCGGAGGTAGACCGGGTAATTACATTGTGGGAGTGTTCGCCACTGCCACGTAAAGTTATAGTGTGGACCCTGAAGTCCGCAATGTTTCCCGAGGTTAGACGCTTCGGTTTTGGAGAATGGATGAAATCACTGTTTAAAGTCACATTGTTAGCTACCACCATGGCTGTTGCACTGAATGCTCCGCTGGCAATGGCGGCAGACACCGCTGCGGCCCCACAGGCTGCACCCGCTGCTGCGCCACAGTCCGCGCCACAGGCACCTAAGAATGCTGCTTTCAAAGATGAAGACCAGCAGTCTGCCTACGCACTGGGTGCTTCACTGGGTCGCTACATGGACAACTCCCTGAAGGAGCAGGAAAAACTGGGCATCAAACTGGATAAGCAGCAGCTGATTGCTGGTGTTCAGGATGCATTTGGTGGTAAGAGCAAACTGTCTGATGAAGAGATTGAGCAGACGCTGCAATCCTTTGAAGGCCGCGTGAAAGGCGCAGCCTCAGCGAAAATGGAAAAAGATGCAAAAGAGAACTCTGAAAAGGGTGAAGCGTTCGCGACCAAATTTGCTAAAGAGAGCGGCGTGAAGAAAACCGAAAGCGGCCTGCTGTATAAAGTTGAGAAAGAAGGGACCGGCGACGCACCTAAAGACAGCGATACCGTAGTGGTGAACTACAAAGGTACGCTGATTGATGGTACTGAATTCGACAACTCTTATACCCGTGGTGAGCCACTCTCGTTCCGTCTGGATGGTGTTATCCCAGGCTGGACCGAAGGTCTGAAGCATGTGAAGAAAGGCGGCAAGATCAAGCTGGTGATCCCACCAAATCTGGCTTACGGCAAAAATGGCGTTCCGGGCATCCCGGCTAACTCCACCCTGGTATTTGATGTTGAACTGCTTGATATCAAACCAGCGCCTAAAGCAGATGAAAAAGCACAGGCGCCTGCGCCTGCTGCGGCAGAAAAAGCGCAGTAATCTGCTGACCGCCGCCTCCGGGCGGCGGTTTCATTTTAGCTTCACGACAAACCTCTGGCATAAGCCGACGACATTTGCCAGACTAATGCCTGCCTAATTATCCCAATATTGAGTCTGCCCATAAGCCGCTGTGACAGGCTCCAGCCATTCAGGGTGATACTCTTCAATGTCTAATCCATTCAATCCGGGTGAACTGAGCGACTTCGATCTTCTGGAGCAGCGCCCGTTCGAACAATCCGATTACGATATTCTGAAATCGTACGAGGCTGTCGTGGATGGCCTGGCGATGCTGATCGGCTCGCATTGTGAAATTGTCCTGCATTCGCTTGAAGATCTTAAGTGTTCGGCCGTACGTATCGCCAATGGAGAACACACCGGTCGTAAAGTCGGTTCGCCTATCACTGATTTAGCCCTGCGTATGCTGCACGACATGCATGGCGCGGACAGCAATGTCTCCCGTGCCTATTTCACGCGCGCCAAAAGCGGCGTGCTGATGAAGTCTGTCACCATTGCGATTCGCAACCGTCAGCAACGGGTCATTGGCCTGCTCTGCATCAACATGAACCTTGATGTGCCGTTTTCACAAATCATGTCGACCTTTATGCCACCCGAGATGCAGCAGGTTGACTCCAATGTCAACTTCGCCAGTTCGGTCGATGATCTGGTGATGCAGACGCTGGAGTTCACCATTGAAGAGGTGAGTGCTGACCGCAATGTATCGAACAACGCCAAGAATCGTCAGATTGTGCTGAACCTGTATGAGAAGGGGATCTTCGACATCAAAGATGCCATCAACCAGGTTGCGGATCGGCTGAACATTTCGAAACACACTGTCTATCTCTACATCCGTCAGTTTAAAAATGGCGACTTTGTGGGACAGGATCGGTAATGCGCTACACCCTGATGGTGACCGGCCCGGCTTATGGGACGCAACAGGCGACCAGTGCATACCTGTTCGCCCGTGCACTGCTGACGGCGGGCCATCAACTCGACAGCGTGTTCTTCTATCGCGAAGGGGTGCTGAATGCTAACCAGCTCACCGCGCCTGCCAGTGATGAATTTGACCTTGTACGTGCGTGGCAGGCCTTGCATCAGGAGCATGGTGTGGCATTGAACATCTGTGTCGCGGCCGGGCTGCGTCGCGGCGTCAGCGATTCGCAGGAAGCGGACCGGCTCCAGCTGGCGGGCAGTAACCTGCAGCCGGGTTTTACCCTGAGTGGGTTGGGTGCGCTGGCGGAAGCCGCGCTGAGCTGTGAACGCATGGTGCAGTTCTGATGAATCGTGTCGCATTTGTTTTTACCCGTGCGCCGCACGGCAGCAGTGCAGGGCGCGAAGGGCTGGATGCCGCGCTGGCCACGGGCGCGCTCAGTGACGATATCGGCCTGTTTTTTATTGGTGATGGCGTATTGCAGCTTAATCTTCATCAGCAACCAGAGACGATTAAGAGCCGTCACTATGCCGCGACCTTTGGCGTGCTGCCGCTGTATGACATTGAACAATGCTATCTCTGCCAGGACTCCCTGATTGCGCGAGGGTTAAAGGTTGACGCTGACCGGTTGCTGGATGTTACCCTGTTGGACGCGCCGGCACTGCGGCAGATGCTGGCCAGCTACGATCGCATTCTTACTTTCTAAGAGACGTTAATGCTGCACACTTTAATGCACTCACCGGCCTACAGTGATCTTGATACTCTGCTTTTAATGGCGGGCGCCGGAGATGACCTGCTGCTGTTGCAGGATGGAGTGCTGGCCGCCTTAACCGGAAGCCGTGCATTAATGCGGCTCTCAGAGAGCGGCCTGACGCTGTGGGTGCTGGACGAAGATGTTCAGGCTCGCGGTCTCGCTGGACAAATTTCGAGCAGCGTACAGTCAATAGACTATAATGGCTTTGTCACGCTAACGATCAGGCATCAGCAACAAATCGTGTGGTAATCGGCTAAAACCTGGTTATTTCTTGACACCCCTTTGACTCAGCCCTAAAATTCTGCCTCCTCGTAATTCTACGAGGCGATTTATTACGTGTTTACGAAGCAAAAGCAAATCCAGGAGCTATTTAATGGCAACAGTTAACCAGCTGGTTCGCAAACCACGCGTCCGCAAAGTTGCAAAGAGCAACGTGCCGGCGCTGGAAGCTTGCCCGCAAAAACGTGGCGTTTGTACTCGTGTGTACACCACCACTCCTAAGAAACCAAACTCCGCACTGCGTAAAGTCTGCCGTGTGCGTTTGACCAACGGTTTTGAAGTTACCTCCTACATTGGTGGTGAAGGTCATAACCTGCAGGAACACTCCGTGATCCTGATCCGTGGCGGTCGTGTAAAAGACCTGCCAGGTGTGCGTTACCACACCGTTCGTGGCGCGCTTGACTGCTCAGGTGTTAAAGACCGTAAGCAGGCTCGCTCCAAGTACGGCGTGAAGAAGCCAAAGGCTTAATGGTTCTCCGTTAAGTAAGGCCAAACGTTTTAAATTAAATGTCATAATAAACTCATAGAGTTTTGGACAATCCTGAATTAACAACGGAGTATTTCCATGCCACGTCGTCGCGTCATTGGTCAGCGTAAAATTCTGCCAGATCCTAAGTTCGGATCAGAGCTGCTGGCCAAATTTGTAAATATCCTGATGGTAGATGGTAAAAAATCTACTGCAGAATCAATCGTTTATACCGCGCTCGAGACCCTGGCTCAGCGTTCAGGTAAAAACGCACTGGAATCTTTTGAAGTAGCCCTGGAAAACGTGCGTCCGACTGTCGAAGTTAAGTCACGTCGCGTTGGTGGTTCTACTTATCAGGTACCAGTTGAAGTCCGCCCGGTTCGTCGTAATGCTCTGGCAATGCGCTGGATCGTAGATGCTGCTCGTAAACGCGGTGATAAATCAATGGCTCTTCGCCTGGCGAACGAACTTTCTGATGCTGCAGAGAACAAAGGTACTGCAGTGAAGAAACGTGAAGACGTTCACCGCATGGCAGAAGCCAACAAGGCGTTCGCACACTACCGTTGGTAATTACCACGTAGTTAAACCAGCGGGCGCTCAATCAGCCAACCCGCTGGGGTCGACTTACCTTGAACGCCCGAGAATCAGAGGAATCAAATGGCTCGTAAAACACCCATTGCCCGCTACCGTAACATCGGTATCAGTGCGCACATCGACGCCGGTAAGACTACCACTACCGAACGCGTTCTGTTCTACACCGGTGTAAACCACAAAATCGGTGAAGTACATGACGGCGCAGCAACCATGGACTGGATGGAGCAGGAACAGGAACGTGGTATTACCATCACTTCCGCTGCGACCACCTGTTACTGGTCTGGTATGGCAAAGCAGTTCGAACCACACCACATCAACATCATCGACACCCCAGGACACGTTGACTTCACCATCGAAGTTGAACGTTCTATGCGTGTGCTTGATGGCGCGGTAATGGTTTACTGTGCAGTTGGTGGCGTTCAGCCACAGTCTGAGACCGTATGGCGTCAGGCTAACAAATATAAAGTTCCACGCATTGCGTTCGTTAACAAAATGGACCGCATGGGTGCTAACTTCCTGAAAGTTGTTAAACAGATGGAAGTTCGTCTGGGCGCAACTCCAGTTCCTCTGCAGCTGGCTATCGGCGCAGAAGAGAAATTCACCGGTGTTGTTGACCTGGTGAAAATGAAAGCAATCAACTGGAACGACGCAGATCAGGGTGTAACCTTCGACTACGAAGATATCCCAGCTGATATGCAGGAACTGGCTGAAGAATGGCATGCGAAGCTGGTTGAAGCCGCTGCTGAAGGCTCTGATGAGCTGATGGAGAAATTCTTCGGTGGTGAAGAACTGACTGAAGAAGAGATCAAAACATCTCTGCGTAAGCGTGTTCTGAACAACGAAATCATCCTGGTAACCTGTGGTTCTGCATTTAAGAACAAAGGTGTTCAGGCGATGCTGGATGCAGTTGTTGAATATCTGCCAGCACCGACTGACGTTACCGCGATTAACGGTATGCTGGACGACGGTAAAGACACGCCGGCTGTTCGTCACTCTGATGACAACGAGCCGTTTGCTGCACTGGCGTTCAAAATCGCTACCGACCCATTCGTGGGTAACCTGACGTTCTTCCGCGTTTACTCTGGTGTTGTTAACACGGGTGATACCGTATTCAACCCGGTTAAATCAAACCGTGAGCGTCTGGGCCGTATCGTTCAGATGCACGCTAACAAGCGTGAAGAGATTAAAGAAGTTCGTGCGGGTGATATCGCAGCTGCGATCGGCCTGAAAGATGTGACCACTGGTGACACCCTGTGTGACCCAGATAACGTCATCATCCTTGAGCGCATGGAGTTCCCGGAGCCGGTAATCTCTATCGCCGTTGAACCGAAAACCAAAGCTGACCAGGAAAAAATGGGTCTGGCTCTGGGCCGTCTGGCGAAAGAAGACCCATCATTCCGCGTATGGACTGATGAAGAATCTAACCAGACCATCATCGCTGGTATGGGTGAATTGCACCTCGACATCATCGTTGACCGTATGAAGCGTGAGTTCAACGTTGAAGCGAACGTGGGTAAACCACAGGTTGCTTATCGTGAAGCGATTCGTAACAAAGTTACCGATGTTGAAGGTAAACACGCCAAGCAGTCTGGTGGTCGTGGTCAGTACGGTCATGTTGTTATCGACATGTACCCACTGGAGCCAGGTTCTAACCCGAAAGGTTACGAATTCGTCAACGATATCAAAGGTGGTGTGATTCCTGGTGAATACATCCCTGCGGTTGACAAAGGTATTCAGGAACAGCTGAAATCAGGCCCTCTGGCCGGCTATCCGGTTGTGGATCTGGGCGTGCGTCTGCACTTCGGTTCTTACCACGATGTTGACTCCTCAGAACTGGCGTTCAAACTGGCCGCGTCTATTGCCTTCAAACAAGGCTTTAAACAAGCGACACCAGTCCTGCTTGAGCCTATCATGAAGGTTGAAGTTGAAACGCCAGAAGAGAACACGGGTGATGTCATCGGTGACCTTAGCCGTCGTCGTGGTATGCTTAAAGGGCAGGAATCTAACGCTACTGGCGTTCAGATTCACGCTGAAGTTCCGTTGTCTGAGATGTTCGGATACGCAACTCAGCTGCGTTCTCTGACCAAAGGTCGTGCTTCTTACTCCATGGAGTTCCTGAAGTATGACGATGCGCCGAACAACGTAGCGCAGGCCGTTATTGAAGCTCGTAGCAAATAAGCTACGGTTTAAATTTGAACTGATGCCTTCACCTAAAGGGTGAAGGCACAACGTAAGGAATTATCGCCATGGCGAAAGAGCAATTTCAGCGTAACAAACTGCACGTAAACGTGGGCACCATCGGTCACGTCGACCACGGTAAAACCACCCTGACTGCAGCTATCACCACCGTACTGTCTAAAACTTACGGCGGTCAGGCTCGTGCATTCGATCAGATCGATAACGCACCAGAAGAGAAAGCACGTGGTATCACCATCAACACTTCACACGTTGAGTATGAAACCCCAACCCGCCACTATGCGCACGTTGACTGCCCAGGCCACGCCGACTATGTGAAAAACATGATCACCGGTGCTGCGCAGATGGACGGCGCGATCCTGGTTGTTGCTGCGACTGATGGCCCAATGCCACAGACCCGTGAGCACATCCTGCTGGGTCGTCAGGTTGGCGTTCCTTACATCATCGTGTTCCTGAACAAGTGTGATATGGTTGATGATGAAGAGCTGCTGGAACTGGTAGAAATGGAAGTTCGTGACCTGCTGTCAGCATATGACTTCCCAGGCGACGACACTCCAATCGTTCGTGGTTCTGCTCTGAAAGCGCTGGAAGGCGAAGCTGAGTGGGAAGCGAAAATCATCGAACTGGCTGAGCATCTGGATAACTACATCCCAGAACCACAGCGTGCGATCGATATGCCGTTCCTGCTGCCAATCGAAGACGTATTCTCAATCTCTGGCCGTGGTACTGTTGTTACCGGTCGTGTTGAGCGCGGCATCGTTAAAGTCGGCGACGAAGTTGAAATCGTTGGTATCAAAGATACTGCGAAA
>NZ_JSUT01000010.1:0-188849 GCF_000816655.1 Pantoea sp. MBLJ3 | reverse complement strand
AGATAGCGCAAGTGCAAATTAAGACTTTTTTTCTGACCGTTCACTTTGCAGCCAAAAAGAACAGTAAGTAAGCAAAAAACCCTTTAAAGGGTAAAAAAAACGGGCCAGAGGCCCGTTTTTCGATTCGCACTATTACTGATGTGCCGTTATGACGTCGTTAACGACATCCATTTCGATGGTTTTACCCGGCACCAGCGAACCTGCAAGGATCTGCTGAGCCAGCGGGTTCTCGATCTGCTGCTGTATCGCACGTTTCAGCGGACGCGCACCATAGACCGGGTCATACCCATTTTCCGCCAGCAGTTTGATCGCATCATCGGAGATGTGCAGCTGATAGCCACGTTCATCCAGACGTTTGTACAACCGCTGCAGCTGAATCTGCGCAATGGAGGCAATGTGTTTCTCCGCCAGCGGATGGAACACCACTACCTCATCAATACGGTTGACGAATTCAGGACGGAAATGCTGTCCGACCACACCCATCACAATATCTTTCATTTCCGGATAGCTGAGATTACCGAACCGCTCCTGGATTAAATCTGATCCCAGGTTAGAGGTCATGATCACCACGCTGTTACGGAAATCGACCGTACGACCCTGTCCATCCGTCAGACGCCCATCATCCAGCACCTGCAGCAGAATGTTGAAGACATCAGGATGCGCCTTTTCAACTTCATCCAGCAGGATGACGGAATAAGGACGACGGCGCACCGCTTCGGTCAGATAACCGCCCTCTTCATAGCCGACGTAGCCCGGAGGTGCACCCACCAGCCGTGAGACCGAATGTTTTTCCATAAACTCGGACATGTCGATACGCACCATCGCATCGTCACTGTCGAACAGGAAATTAGCCAGCGACTTACACAGTTCGGTTTTACCTACCCCGGTTGGACCCAGGAACAGGAAAGAGCCGATAGGCCGGTTAGGATCAGAGAGACCTGCACGACTACGGCGGATGGCATTCGATACCGCTTCTACCGCTTCATCCTGTCCAATGACCCGGCCATGCAGATCCTGCTCCATGCGCAGCAACTTATCACGCTCACCTTCCATCATGCGTGCCACCGGAATACCGGTCCAGCGAGCCAGCACATCGGCAATCTCCACATCAGTTACGCGGTTGCGCAGTAACTTCATGGTTTTACCTTCAGCCTGGGTCGCTGCGGCTAACTGTTTTTCCAGTGCCGGAATTTTACCGTACTGCAGCTCTGACATCTGAGCGAGATCGCCCTGGCGACGGGCCTGCTCTAAATTCAGACGCGCCTGCTCCAGTTCAGCTTTGATGTTCTGCGTGCCGGAGAGTGAGGCTTTCTCTGTCTTCCATTCATCTTCCAGCTCAGCGTATTCACGCTCTTTCTGATTCAGCTCGGTTTCCAGCATTTCAAGACGCTTGATGCTGGCATCGTCCGCCTCTTTCTTCAGCGCCTGCTGCTCCAGCTTCAACTGAATGATACGGCGCTCCAGGCGATCGAGTGACTCCGGCTTGGAGTCCATCTGCATACGAATACTGGATGCCGCCTCATCAATCAGGTCAATGGCTTTATCCGGCAGCTGGCGGTCAGCAATGTAACGATGAGACAGCGTTGCTGCCGCGACAATGGCCGGGTCAGTGATCTGCACATGATGATGCAGTTCGTAACGCTCTTTCAGGCCACGCAGAATCGCGATGGTGTCTTCCACACCTGGCTCAGCCACGAAGACTTTCTGGAAACGACGCTCCAGCGCGGCATCTTTCTCGATATACTGACGATACTCATCCAGTGTGGTGGCACCCACGCAGTGCAGTTCACCACGCGCCAGCGCAGGCTTAAGCATATTGCCCGCGTCCATCGCACCGTCCGCTTTACCCGCACCGACCATAGTGTGCAGTTCGTCGATAAACAGAATGACGTTGCCTTCCTGTTTCGACAGATCGCTCAGCACCCCTTTCAGACGCTCTTCGAACTCACCGCGATATTTCGCCCCGGCGACCAGTGCACCCATATCCAGCGCCAGCACCCGACGACCTTTCAGGCCCTCAGGCACTTCACCGTTAATGATGCGCTGCGCCAGCCCTTCAACAATCGCAGTTTTACCCACACCAGGTTCACCAATCAGCACCGGGTTATTTTTGGTACGGCGCTGCAGAACCTGAATAGTGCGGCGAATCTCTTCGTCACGGCCGATGACCGGATCGAGTTTGCCCTTCTCGGCACGCTCGGTCAGATCGATGGTGTATTTCTTTAATGCCTGGCGCTGATCTTCAGCACCCTGATCGTTCACGTTGTCTCCTCCCCGCATCTGTTCAATCGCACCGGTGATTTTTTCGCGTGTTGCGCCCGCTGCTTTGAGCAGATCGGCCAGTGAGCCACGAGATTCCAGAGCGGCCAGAACAAATAATTCTGATGAAATAAAGTTATCGTTGCGCTTCTGCGCCAGCTTATCGCACAGGTTTAATACCCGGACGAGGTCAGATGAAGGTTGAACGTCCCCTTCGCTGCCTTCAACTTGTGGCAGGCGATCGATGGCCTGCTCAACCTGAGCGCGAAAAGGCGTAACGTCGACACCCGCCGAAGTCAGTAAAGGTGAAACCGATCCGCCTTCCTGTTTAAGCAATGCGCTCATCAGGTGCAGAGGTTCAATGAATTGGTTGTCGTGTCCCAGAGCCAGGGACTGCGCGTCGGCGAGAGCCAGCTGAAATTTGTTAGTAAGACGATCCAGACGCATAATTCCTCCCATTACAGGTCAAAATGCTACTGGAGATTAAATGAGGTCATCCCTCAAAAATTTCAAGGTTAATGACCTGAGATTTGAGTAAAAAACACGCTAACTGGACCGTCTTATGGCGTAAGGTTATAACAGCCAGATTAAAGTTGCCATACGCCCGGTGATACCATCGCGACGGAAGGAGAAGAAATCATCGCGCTGCGTAAAGGTACAACGGCTGTCAGCGCTGATTGAATTCACGCCCGCTGCCTGCAGTCGCATACGCGCCAGCAGCCAGATATCAGCGTAAAAACGGTCGCCTGAAGGACGGAAAGCCTGCACAGCGCGGGGATCCTGCGCCATAAAAGCCTCACGCACTTCTGCGCCAACCTCAAACGCATCCGGTCCGATGGCCGGCCCCAGCCAGACATGAATCTGCTCAGGCGGAGAACGAAACTGCGCCAGCGTATTTTCCAGTACACCGGCACAGAGCCCGCGCCAGCCTGCATGTGCTGCCGCCACTTCCGTCCCATCCTGCGAACAGAACAGCACCGGCAGACAGTCAGCGGTCATGATGGCGCAGACGACGCCGGGCTGATCGGTAATGCAGGCATCAGCACGTAATGGCGTACTTCCGCCTGCAGTCAGACGCACGACCTCCGTGCCATGAACCTGCTCCAGCCACTGCGGCATAGCGGGCAAATCCGCCTTATCCACCAGCAACTGACGGTTACGCGCCACCGCATCCGGATTATCTCCCACGTGCCCGCCGAGATTCAGCGCATCCCAGGGCGACGTGCTTACGCCACCCTGTCGCTGCGTCGAGCAGGCCCGAACGCGTGACGAGGCGGGCCATTGCGGCGTAATCAGACTCATCACCAATTCATCTGGTCTTTAAATTCTTCAGTGTCTGCTTTTAACGCCGCGATTAAATCAACCATGTCCTGTGGAAGCGCAGCATGGAATTCCATCTCAATACCACTGATTGGATGATAGAGGCGCAACATCGTGGCGTGCAGTGCCTGACGATCGAAACCGCGCAGCGTAGTAATAAATGCCTCTGATGCCCCTTTTGGCGGACGCGGGCGGCCACCGTAAAGTGGATCGCCCACCAGCGGATGGCTGATGTGAGACATATGCACACGGATCTGGTGAGTACGACCCGTCTCCAGACGCAGACGCAGACGGGTATGAGCCCGGAAATGCTCCATGATGCGATAATGCGTCACCGCCGGTTTGCCCATTGGATGAACCGCCATATGGGTACGTTTGGTGGAGTGACGGCTGATAGGCTGCTCAACCGTGCCGCCCGCCGTCATATTGCCAATCGCGACCGCTTCATATTCACGGGTGATTTCGCGACGCTGCAGCGAGTCCACCAGATGCGTCTGAGCCGGAACGGTTTTCGCGACCACCATTAAACCGGTGGTGTCTTTATCCAGGCGGTGTACGATGCCGGCGCGTGGCACATCCATAATCGCAGGGTAGTGATGAAGTAAGGCGTTTAACACCGTGCCATCCGGATTACCGGCGCCAGGGTGAACCACAAAGTCACGTGGTTTGTTGATGACAATAATGTCTTCATCTTCATAAACGATGTCGAGTGGCAGATCCTGAGGTTCCCAGCGCTGTGCCTCTTCGATCTCAGCGTCAATCGCGACCAGCTCGCCGCCCAGCACTTTTTCTTTGGGGGTATCGACCATAACGCCGTTTACAGTAACGCGACGATCAAGGATCCACTCTTTTATGCGGGAACGTGAATAATCAGGGAACAATTCCGCCAAAGTCTGATCTAAACGTTGTCCGAGTTGTGATTCGGATACCGTTGCGGTGAGTTGAACTTGTTGTGCCATATACAGCTTCTTCGTTAACGTTGGGTTTTCACGGCGATGCCGTTTAATATAATGTGCTATCGTACCTGGTCATTACCGGGAGCTATACGGACAGCTTCCGCCATAACATTTGAGGATAATCACTTCGTCATGACGCGTATGAAACATCTGGTGGCTGCTGCCACACTGAGCCTGGCACTTGTTGGTTGTTCCGGCTCAAATGACGCGGTACCGGACAACCCGCCTTCTGAAATCTATGCTACAGCGCAGCAAAAGCTGCAGGACGGTAACTTTAAAGCCGCGATTAAGCAACTGGAAGCGCTGGATAATCGTTATCCGTTCGGTCCTTATTCGCAGCAGGTGCAGCTGGATTTGATCTACGCGTACTATAAAAATGCCGATCTGCCCCTGGCGCAGGCTGCCATTGCTCGCTTTATGCGTCTGAACCCCACGCATCCGAACATTGACTATGTCATCTATATGAAAGGTCTGACGGACATGGCGCTGGATGACTCCGCGCTGCAGGGCTTCTTTGGTATTGATCGTTCTGACCGCGATCCGACGCACGCTCGTGATGCTTTCCGCGACTTCTCCCAGCTGCTGCGTAATTACCCGAACAGCCAGTATGCGGCTGATGCTCAGAAACGCCTGGTCTATCTGAAAGACCGTCTGGCTAAATATGAGCTGTCAGTGGCGCAATTCTATACTAAGCGTGAGGCTTATGTCGCGGTTGTTAACCGTGTAGAGGGTATGATGCGCGATTATCCGGATACGCAGGCGACACACGATGCCCTGCCACTGATGGAAAATGCTTACCGTAATCTGCAGCTGAACGCTGAAGCTGACAAAGTGGCGAAAATCATTGCAGTCAACAAAAGCTGATAGCCCGACAGATTTCAGCCACAAAAAAAGCAGCCTGCGATGGCTGCTTTTTTTTGCCCGAAGAACAGTCAGATTTGGATCTGATTCCAGCGAGCTAACTCATCCAGCATGCCGTGTTAATCGTTTCGCTTCAAGCCATTTCAGCGAGTTTCTCTGCCTTTCTCACAGAATGTTGTAACTGACAAAAAGTGACATTTTTTCGTGATCAAAATCTCACATTTAACGTTTTTTCGCGCTATGCTGAGAAGACCAAGACGGAAATGACAGAGAGGTAAGAATAATGATTCTGAACATTACCAGTAAACAAATGGACATCACCCCGGCAATCCGAAGCCATGTTGAAGACCGTCTCGCCAAGCTGGAAAAATGGCAAACCGACCTGATTAATCCGCATATTGTCCTGTCCAAAGAGCCCAAAGAATTCGTGGCTGATGCCACTATTAACACACCGAACGGGACTCTGGTGGCCAGCGCCAAGCACGACGATATGTACACCGCCATCAACGATTTGATTGCGAAACTCGAACGTCAGCTGAATAAAGTTCAGCATAAGTCTGAAGCCCGCCGCGCCAGTGCCAGCGTAAAAGACATTATCCCCGCCGACGAAGAGTCCTGATTTCCTTAACGCGCCTCCGGGCGCGTTTTTTATTGACAGCTTTTAAGCAGTACGGTTACTCTCAGGTCACTCACATTTCGGACATTACGATGAAACCCACTCTGTTTTTCTTCGCTTTCTTTTTTACCTTCCCCTGAACGGGAGGCTATTCGTCGTGTGAAAATGAAAGCGAAGACGAACAACGAAGCCTCCCAACCGGGAGGCTTTTTTATTGGATAGCATACAGGTGAGCCCTATGAATCCCGACAATCCCTTGCTGGCGTTACGCGATAAGATCAGCGCAGTGGATAAAAAACTTCTGACGCTGCTGGCCGAGCGTCGTCTGCTGGCAGTGGAAGTCGCACATGCAAAACTTGCCACGCATCGCCCGATTCGGGATGTGGAACGCGAACGCGCGCTGCTGGAGAATCTGATTGTACTGGGTAAAGCGCATAAACTGGATGCGCACTACATCACCCGCCTGTTCCAGCTGGTTATTGAAGATTCAGTGCTGACTCAGCAAGCACTGCTGCAGAAAAACCTCAATCATCCCCATGCGCATGCCGCCCGTATCGCCTTCCTCGGCCCGAAAGGCTCTTACTCGCATCTTGCCGCTCGCAACTACGCGTCACGTCATTTCGATAGCATGGTGGAGTGTGGCTGCCTGAAGTTTCACGACATCATCAAGCAGGTCGAAAACGGCGTGGCTGATTACGCGGTGATGCCGATTGAGAACACCAGTTCGGGCTCTATCAATGATGTCTATGATCTGCTGCAACAGACCAGCCTCTCCATTGTGGGCGAGCTGACATTGCCTATCGACCACTGCGTGCTGGTGAATGGCCCTGCCGATCTGCAGCAGATTGAGACGGTTTACAGCCATCCTCAGCCCTTCCAGCAATGTAGCCAGTTTATTAACCGTTTCCCGCACTGGAAAATCGAATATACCGAGAGTACCGCAGCCGCAATGGAGAAAGTGGCTGCGCTCAATTCACCTAAGGTGGCAGCATTAGGCAGTGAAGCCGGTGGTGAGCTCTATCAGTTGCAGGTGCTGGAACGTAATCTGGCAAACCAGCAGCAGAACCATACCCGCTTTATCGTGCTCGCCCGAAAAGCCATTGAGGTTTCAGATCAGGTGCCAGCGAAAACGACACTGATTATGGCAACCGGCCAGCAGGCGGGTGCGCTGGTTGATGCACTATTGGTGCTGCGTCAGCACAACCTGATTATGAGCAAGCTGGAGTCACGCCCGATTAATGGCAATCCGTGGGAAGAGATGTTTTACATTGATGTGCAGGGTAACCTGCAATCAGAGCGGATGCAGCAGGCTCTGCAGGAGTTACAGACCATGACCCGCTCTCTGAAGGTGCTGGGCTGCTATCCCAGCGAGAATGTGATACCCGCTGAACCCGGCGATGAAACCGTTGAATAGTAAAAAGGCATCCGCAGGGATGCCTTTTTCGTTTATGGCCGACTGTCATTGGCCGAGCGTAACAGACTCCGGCTTTCCACCAGGAAGCGTTTCGCGTGATCGCCAAACCACTGCTCGACCCGGTTAAAGCTGGCAATGAATGCCTGTTTATCGCCCTGCTCCAGCAGCGCAATCGCTTCACCAAAGCGCTGGTAATAACGTTTGATCAGCGCCAGATTACTCTCTGACGACATGATGATATCCGCGTAAAGCTGCGGATCCTGAGCAAACAACCGCCCTACCATTGCCAGCTCCAGTCGATAGATAGGCGATGAGAGTGCCAGCAGCTGATCAAGATTCACGTTTTCTTCAGCTAAATGCAGACCGTAGGCAAAGGTGGCAAAGTGACGCAGTGCCTGAATAAACGCCATGTTCTGGTCATGCTCTACAGCGCTGATACGATGCAGACGCGCACCCCAGACCTGAATCTGCTCCAGGAACCACTGATACGCTTCCGGCTGTCGGCCATCACACCAGACCACCACCTGTTTTGCCAGGCTGCCGCTGTCCGGGCCAAACATCGGGTGCAGACCCAGCACCGGACCATTATGAGCGGCCAGCATCGCCTGCAGAGGCCGGTTTTTCACAGAAGCCAGGTCCACCAGAATACAATCTTCCGGCAGTGGCGGCAGCTGTGCAATAACCTGCTCGGTCAGGTGAATCGGCACACTGATGATGACCATACCGGCATCGCTGAGCAGCGTTTCAGCCTGAGGCCAGTCTTCTTTATCCAGCGTTTTAACTATGTAGCCTGACAGGCCGAGCATTTTTTCAAACAACCGGCCCATCTGGCCTTTGCCGCCGACAATCACCACCGGGCGCAGTTCAGGACAGAGGGTTTTAAAGCCTTTGTCATTTTCGCTGGTATAGGACTCGCGCATCACACGACGCAGCACATCTTCAATCAGATCCGGGGGGACGCCGAGCGCCTCTGCCTCTTTGCGACGCGAAGCCAGCATTGACGCTTCACGCTCAGGGACATAGATAGGCAGACCGTAACGGCTCTTCACCTCCCCCACCTCAGCCACCAGCTCCAGCCGTTTAGCCAGCAGATCCAGCAGCGCCTTATCAACACTGTCAATTTGATCGCGTAACGCGGTCAGTTCAGCCACCATTGCTCTTACACCTCTTGTGACAGACGCGCCGACAGCACTCCCTGCAGATCCTGATGCATCTCACGCAGCAACGTTTCGGTCACTTCCCAGTTGATGCACGCATCGGTTACGGAAACGCCATACTTCATTTCGCTGCGTGGCTGCTCAGAAGACTGGTTACCTTCATTAATATGGCTTTCCAGCATCAAACCAATGATTGAACGGTTTCCGTCTTTGATCTGCGCAATAGCGGATTCCGCTACGCCAGGCTGACGGCTGTAGTCTTTATTCGAATTGCCATGGCTGCAATCTATCATTAAGGCTGGACGCAGTCCCGCCTTCAGCATCTCTTTTTCACACTGCGCGACATCTTCGGGACCGTAGTTCGGCGCTTTGCCACCACGAAGAATTACGTGACCATCCGGATTGCCCTGAGTCTGCAGCAGGCAGACCTGACCGGCCTGATTAATCCCGACAAAACGGTGCGGCATTGCAGCAGCACGCATCGCGTTGATTGCTGTGCCCAGACTGCCATCGGTGCCATTTTTAAAGCCAACTGGCATCGACAGGCCCGAGGCCATCTCACGGTGCGTCTGAGATTCTGTCGTCCGTGCGCCAATCGCCGACCAGCTGAACAGGTCGCCCAGGTATTGCGGGCTATTCGGATCCAGCGCTTCTGTGGCCAGCGGCAAGCCCATTTCAACCAGGTTCACCAGCAGCTGGCGCGCAATATGCAGACCCGCTTCCATATCAAACGAGTTATCCATGTAAGGATCATTGATCAGCCCTTTCCAGCCAACGGTAGTACGGGGTTTTTCAAAATAGACGCGCATCACAATATAGAGCTGATCTTTCAGCTGTTCAGAAAGCGTTTGCAGACGACGAGCATAGTCCAGTGCCACTTCGGTATCGTGAATCGAGCAGGGTCCGCACACCACCAGTAGACGCGGATCGCGGCCGGCAATAATGTCAGAGATAGTCTGGCGGGACGCCGCGACCTGATCCTGCTGTTCAGTTGTCAGTGGAAACTTCGCTTTCAGTTCTTCAGGCGTGATCAATACCTGTTCACCGGCGATATGCACATTGTTCAGCGCGTCTTTTTGCATGATGGCGATCCTTTGGCTCGATATAGCGGATAAGGGCTCCTCATTGAGGATTGCAATACTGTATCACAGACAATACATAGCGCAAGATTACATGTACACATTTATTACCACAGGTCTGAATAAACCAACCTGACGACAAATAAAATCATACATATCATTTATTTAAATTTAATAAATGAATTAATGACAGTCGCCTTGATGTAAGATAAAGTTTACACATGCTCTTATTGCGTTTCTGTCTGTTGCAGGCAAAATGAGAATATTATTTATTTTCAGGCTGAGTCCATAATGCACGCCTCCCCACTGAACATCTCCCTTCGACCGTTTCTGCTAAGCGACGTCTCCGCGTTTACCGCTGCGGTCAATGCTTCTCTGGACAGCCTGATCCCGTGGATGGTCTGGGCGCATCACGATTACCAGCCTCATGATGCCGAAAGCTGGATCCGCTTTACCCACTGGCAACGGATGAAGGAGGAAGCGGAAGAGTTTGCGATTGTTGATCAGCATGACCAGCTGCTGGGGGGCGCAGGAATACGCTTTGCCCGCCATCCGGGTGACACCAGCGCAATAGGTTACTGGGTTCGCAGTGACGTTCAGCGTCAGGGAATTGCCAGCCGCGCGGTGGCAAAGCTACTCCCTCTGGGGTTTTCACGACCGGAGACCCGGTTGATTGAAATTCTGGCGGCGGAGGACAATCTGGCCAGTCGGAGAGTCGCTGAAAAGTGCGGCGGGCAGTTTATTGGCTGTCGCTATGGCTTGATCGTATTAGAGGCGGGACCGGTTAATACGGCGATTTATCATTTTCACCGGCCGGACGCCGGTTGACTGCAGGCTGCAAGGATGGCACTGACATAAAAAAGGGGCTGGCAGATGCCAACCCCTTGTTTGCTATTAACTTTTAGATGTCGCGTTAGCGATACCTTAGTTAAGACGCTCTTTAATACGAGCAGACTTACCAGTACGCTCACGCAGGTAGTACAGTTTGGCTTTACGCACAGCGCCACGACGTTTAACAGCGATGCTGTCAATTACAGGTGAATGAGTCTGGAATACACGCTCAACGCCTTCGCCGTTAGAAATTTTGCGAACAGTGAATGCAGAGTGCAGACCGCGGTTACGAATAGCGATAACCACGCCCTCGAATGCCTGCAGACGTTTTTTAGAACCTTCAACGACCCATACTTTCACTTCCACGGAATCACCCGGGCGGAAGGAAGGTACGTCCTGTTTCATCTGCTCTTGTTCAATTTGCTTGATAATGTTGCTCATAATTAAATCTCATATCCTGGGTAAACTGATAGTCGGGGAAGAGCTTACTCTTCCACATCATCGTTTTGTTGCTGCTGAGATTCCCGCTGGAACTCATTCAACAACCTTGCTTGCTCTTCAGTCAGAGCCAGGTTTTCCAGAAGTTCAGGTCTTCTCAGCCAGGTACGGCCTAGCGACTGCTTCAGACGCCAGCGGCGAATATCAGCATGGTTACCTGACAGTAATACTGCCGGGACTTCCACGCCGTCTAACACTTCAGGTCGGGTATAGTGCGGACAATCCAGCAAACCTTCAGAGAACGAATCCTCATCGGCTGACGCCTGCTTGCCGAGTACGCCGGGAATAAACCGGGCGACTGCGTCAATCATCGTCATCGCTGGCAGTTCCCCGCCACTGAGAACGTAATCACCGATTGACCATTCTTCATCAATTTCGGTCTGGATTACGCGCTCATCAATCCCTTCATAACGGCCACAGACCAGAATTAACTTGTCCCGTGCCGCCAGTTCGCAAACGCCCTGTTGGTCCAGTTTGCGACCCTGAGGTGAAAGATATATCACCCTGGCCCCTTCACCTGCCGCTGCTTTCGCTGCGGAGATGGCATCCCGTAAGGGTTGTACCATCATCAGCATTCCCGGTCCGCCGCCGTAAGGACGATCATCCACGGTACGGTGCCGGTCGTGAGTGAAATCACGAGGACTCCAGCTCTGAATGCTGAGCAGACCGTTTTTTACAGCCCGGCCAGTTACCCCGTAATCGGTAATAGCGCGAAACATTTCTGGAAACAGGCTAATAACACCAATCCACATTGTATTCGCCGTTACGTTACCGTTCGATTCGGAGATCAAAAACCAGGATCCCAATCTACCTCAATGACACCAGTAGAGAGATCGACTTTCCTGATAACCTGTTCATCAAGAAACGGAATTAACCGCTCCTGAGCACCGAACGCATCCTTCAGGTTTGCCTTAACGACGAGAACGTCGTTCGAGCCGGTTTCCATCATATCGATGACTTTACCCATCTCGTAGCCTTCAAGGTTAACGACCTGGCAGCCCATAAGGTCTTTCCAGTAGTAGTCGCCCTCTTCCAGCGATGGCAACTGCGTCGAGTCAACCTGAATTTCGCAATTGGTTAACTGAGCCGCCGCATCCCGATCTTCAATGCCTTTGACTTTGATGATCAGGTCCTGATTGTGGTGCTTCCAACCTTCCAGTTCGACCTGCTGCCATTTACCGGCGCGCTGGATGAACCAGGGTTGGTAGTTGAAGATGCTTTCAGCGTCTTCAGTGGAGGAAAACACTTTGAGCCAGCCGCGAATACCGTAGGCGGCTCCCATCTTACCCAACACAATTGGGTTAACAGGAGGCTGTGCGGCAAGTTGTCTGCTCATGCTCACCACCGTGACAGATTAAGCTGCTTTCTTAGCTTCTTTGACCAGCGCGTTAACGCGGTCAGAAAGCGTTGCGCCCTGGCCAACCCAGTGCTCGATACGATCCAGATCAAGACGCAGACCTTCAGCCTGACCAGATGCGATCGGGTTGAAGAAACCAACGCGCTCAATGAAACGACCGTTGCGTGCATTGCGGCTGTCAGTGACGACGACCTGATAGAACGGACGCTTTTTAGCGCCGTGACGTGCCAAACGAATTGTTACCATAACATCCTCTTCAGTTAATAAAACACCCGGCCCCCATCGAGGAACGGGGTCCGGGTGCTGTATAAAAAGCCCGAAAATTTTACTCATTTTGGCGAAAAAAGCAACCCAAACCGTGCCTTTTCGGGCTTTTTTGTGGAACGCTTTAGCGGCCAGGGAAACCTGGCGGCATCATACCCTTCATGCCGCGCATCATTTTCGCCATACCGCCCTTCTTCATTTTCTTCATCATACGCTGCATGTCGTCGAACTGCTTTAATAAGCGGTTAACGTCCTGCACCTGCATACCGGAACCGGTAGCAATACGGCGCTTGCGCGAGCCTTTGATGATTTCTGGTTTCTCACGCTCTTTGCGCGTCATCGAGTTGATGATGGCTTCCATGCGCACCAGCACTTTGTCATCCATCTGCGACTTTACGTTATCTGGCAGCTGTCCCATACCCGGCAGTTTACCCATCAGGCTGGCCATACCGCCCATGTTGCGCATCTGCTTTAGCTGCTCAAGGAAGTCATTGAGATCAAAACCGTCGCCGGTTTTCAGCTTTTTAGCCAGTTTCTCCGCCTGATCGCGGTCAACTTTGCTTTCGATATCTTCAATCAGGGAGAGTACGTCACCCATGCCCAGGATACGCGAAGCAATACGCTCCGGGTAGAATGGCTCAAGCGCTTCGGTCTTTTCACCGACGCCCATGAATTTGATCGGTTTGCCGGTGATATGGCGAATTGACAGCGCCGCACCACCGCGTGCATCACCGTCAACCTTGGTCAGAATAACACCGGTCAGCGGCAGCGCTTCATTAAAGGCTTTTGCCGTGTTTGCGGCATCCTGACCGGTCATGGCATCGACCACAAACAGGGTTTCTACCGGCTTGATCGCCGCATGAACCTGTTTGATTTCGTCCATCATTGCTTCGTCAACGTGCAGACGGCCGGCGGTATCCACCAGCAGCACATCGTAGAACTTCAGACGAGCTTCACGCAGCGCATTGTTGACGATATCG
Organism: Pantoea sp. MBLJ3; assembly: GCF_000816655.1. Taxonomy (NCBI): domain Bacteria; kingdom Pseudomonadati; phylum Pseudomonadota; class Gammaproteobacteria; order Enterobacterales; family Erwiniaceae; genus Pantoea; species Pantoea sp. MBLJ3. The sequence continues at coordinate 175,257 of NZ_JSUT01000010.1, read as the reverse complement.
ACCGGCTTCTGGCTGAGATCGGACGGACAGAAATCCACGCCAACCTGCTGTGCCAGCGTTTCCAGCTGTTTAATTGCCGCCGGACGATAGACGTCGGCAGAAACCACTAAAACTTTCTTCTTGTGCTTCTCGCGCAGGAATTTACCCAGCTTAGCAACACTGGTGGTTTTACCGGCACCCTGCAGGCCCGCCATCAGCACCACGGCTGGTGGCTGTGCTGCCAGGTCGAGTGCGTTGTTCTCTGCACCCATCGCCGCAACGAGTTCGTTACGTACGATTTTGATAAACTCCTGACCTGGCGTCAGACTTTTATTCACATCATGACCGACCGCGCTCTCTTTCACACGGTTGATGAAGTCACGCACCACCGGCAACGCAACGTCAGCCTCAAGCAGTGCCATGCGCACTTCACGCAGGGTCTCTTTGATGTTCTCTTCAGTCAGCCTTCCGCGGCCGCTGATATTTCGCAGGGTTTGCGACAAACGATCGGTTAAATTATCAAACATGGTCTCTCACTAAAAAAAAGATCGCGAGGCGCCTGATCGGCAGAATGCGGCGGATTATAACACGAAGCCTCGGCGATCTCTGCAATTGCCCCTCAGATCGTTTGGAGCCTGCTTCGGCTGGCGCTATACTGCCTTTTTCCTTATCTGACTGAACCTGAAAGGATCTATGTTCGTTTTCGCGATAGTGGCGCTATTCGCCTACTCCTTAAGTCTTGCCCTGATCATTCCCAGCCTGTTGAAACGTAACGGCGGCTGGCGGCGAATGGCGATGCTCTCTGCCTGTGTGGCGCTGGTGACACACGCGGTGGCCTTGCAGCAACGCATATTTGCTATTGATAGCGGACAGAACTTAAGCCTGCTTAACATTGGTTCACTGGTCAGCCTGTTGATTTGCGCCATCATGACCATTGTGGCGTCACGCAACCGTGGCTGGCTACTGCTGCCGATTGTTTATAGCTTCGCGCTGATCAATCTGGCCTTTGCCACCTTTGTCCCTAATGCGTTCATCACGCATCTGGAAACTACGCCAGGCATGATGATCCACATCGGCCTGTCGCTGTTCGCCTATGCAACGCTGATCATCGCCGCGCTTTATGCGCTGCAGCTGGCGTGGATCGATTATCAGTTAAAAAACAAGCGACTGGCGTTCACCCAGGATATGCCGCCGCTGCTGACCATCGAACGTAAGATGTTTCACATCACCCAGGTTGGCGTCGTGCTGTTAACGCTGGTGCTCTGCACCGGTCTGTTTTATATGCAGGATCTCTTCAGCGCAGAAAACGTCGATAAAGCCGTGCTCTCGATCATCGCGTGGTTTGTTTATATCGTTTTGCTCTGGGGGCACTATCATGAAGGCTGGCGTGGTCGCCGCGTCGTCTGGTTTAACTGCAGCGGTGCGGTGCTGTTGACCATGGCTTACTTCGGCAGCCGCATCCTGCAGCATCTGCTTGTCCCTGGTTCTCGTTAAAAAGGAAGTTTTGCGTTGGAGAATGTTTCAACTACCACGCTGATTATTATTCTCTGCATCATGGTACTGGTTTCAGCTTATTTCTCAGGCTCTGAAACCGGCATGATGACACTGAATCGCTATAAACTGCGCCATCAGGCTAAAAATGGTGATCGCGCAGCTCGACGTGTCGAAAAACTGCTGCGCCGCCCGGATCGTCTGATCAGTCTGGTGCTGATTGGTAATAACCTGGTTAACATCCTTGCTTCCGCGTTAGGCACTATTGTCGGAATGCGTCTGTATGGTGATGCGGGTGTCGCCATTGCAACCGGCGTGCTGACCTTCGTGGTGCTGGTCTTCGCTGAAGTGTTACCCAAAACCGTGGCGGCTCTTTATCCGGAAAAAGTGGCCTATCCGAGCAGCTTTTTACTTACTCCGCTGCAATACATCATGCTACCGCTGGTCTGGCTGCTGAACACCATTACCCGGCTGCTGATGCGCCTGGCAGGTATTCGCTCTGACGGCTATGTTAACTCAGCGCTGAGCAAAGAGGAGTTACGCACCATTGTCTATGAGTCGCGTAGCCTGATGTCACGCCGTAACCAGGACATGCTGCTCTCCGTGCTCGACCTGGAGAAAGTCAGCGTTGACGACATTATGGTGCCGCGTAATGAGATTGTTGGTATCAACATCAACGATGACTGGAAGTCAGTCGTGCGCCAGCTAAGCCATTCACCTCATGGCCGCATTGTGCTGTTCAGAGATTCACTGGATGACTGCGTCGGCATGCTTCGTGTGCGTGAAGCCTGGCGCATGATGACGGAGAAAAAAGAGTTCACTAAAGAGACGCTGCTACGCGCCGCCGATGAAATCTACTACATCCCCGAAGGAACGCCGCTGAACACCCAGTTGGTGAAGTTCCAGCGCAATAAAGAGAAAGCGGGCGTGGTGGTGGATGAATATGGCGACATCAAAGGGCTGGTGACGATAGAGGACATTCTGGAAGAGATTGTCGGTGACTTCACTACCTCCATGTCACCGTCGCTGGCGGAAGAAGTGATGCCGCAGAATGATGGCTCCGTGCTGATTGAAGGCAGTGCCAGCGTGCGCGAAATCAATAAGGCCTTTAACTGGGATCTGCCAGAGCAGGAAGCGCGTACCATCAACGGCATGTTACTGGAAGCGCTGGAGGAGATCCCTTCTAATGCCACACGTGTTCAGATTGGCCATTACAACGTCGATATTCTGGACGTGCAGGATAATATGATTAAACAGGTGCGCATCACGCCGAAGACGCCGCTGAAAAAATCGGTCGGTTCCTGAAGCCATAAAAAAACGCCGCAATCGAAATGATGCGGCGTTTTTTTTTAGCAGAGAAGCCCTGACTAGATGTGCAGTTCTTTCAGCTTTTCAGCAGGCAGTTTCAGATCGTCATTACGGTTAACGCCGATCTCATGCGCCAGCACATTGCGGGCAATCTGCTGCGCTTCATCCAGTGAGTGCAGCTTGTAGCTGCCACACTGATATTCATTCAGCTCAGGGATCTGGTTCTGATCTTTCACTTTCAGAACATCTTCCATCGCCCCTTTCCACGCTTTCGCAACGCGCTGCTCGTCTGGCGTACCAATCAGGCTCATGTAGAAGCCGGTACGGCAGCCCATTGGCGAGATATCGACGATTTCCACACCGTCACCATTCAGGTGATCACGCATGAAGCCGGCAAAGAGATGCTCCAGCGTATGAATGCCACGCTCAGTGAGGATATCAATGTTCGGACGGCAAAAACGCAGGTCAAAAACGGTAATCGTATCGCCATGCGGAGTCTTCATGGTTTTCGCAACGCGGACTGCCGGTGCGCCCATGATGGTGTGATCAACGGTAAAACTGTCCAGTAGTGGCATACGTCACCTCCTGTTCTGAGAATTTTTTTTAAAACGATGAAACTTTTCTGTTCGCCCAACGTCTGAATATATGAAAGACGCGCATTTGTTATCATCATCATCCCTGACAACAGAGATGTTAATTTGGCCACATTGATGTGGCCTTTTTCTTTTCTACCCTTCCCGGCTCGCCAGATACGCTTCAAAATCCAGCTTATCATTTGCTTCCAGCTGCTGCTGTGCAGCAACAGATTCCTGCGCCTGACGCGTGAAATCTTCTTCTGTCAGCACTTCCAGCGGTTCTTCACAGAGCATATGGCGATACTGTTCAGCCAGTGCCACGCCGGTGCCGGTTACACCATTATCCTTCATTGCCTGAAGGATGCGCGCCGAGTAGGTTAGCTCAGGATCATCAAAGGATGCTACCAGTTGATCACAAACCTGCTGATATTCCGTGCTGTCCTGATTGTGACTGTCTAAGACTTCAGCAACCCGGCGCAGGTCGGCAAACAGGGTTTTGCCCACTTCAACCAGCGAATGTTCCGCTTCTCCACAACCCACCGCAATTTTCTGATCCGGTTTACGCCCTTCGAGCACCACCCGATTCCAGTTTTTGCGGGTGCATTGCAACTCATCTGCACTCATTTCCGGTGCATCCGCCAGGGTACACCAGATCAGGAACAGATCGAGGAAGCGAACCTGATTCTCATCGACGCCGATGGCAGAGAACGGATTGATATCCAGTGAACGTACTTCAATGTATTCGATGCCACCGCGCAGCAGCGCATCAGAAGGCGCTTCACCCGAGCGTGTAACACGCTTAGGCCGGATGGGCGCATAGAGCTCGTTCTCAATCTGCAGCACGTTAGTGTTGAGCTGCAGCCAGTTACCGTCAGCATCTTTGGTGCCCATCGCTGCATACTCATCTGACGGCGTCTTGATCGCTTTTTTCAGCGCAGTGACATAGCCTTCCAGCGAGTTAAACGTGATGCCCAGAGCGCTCTGCGATTTATTGGTGTAGCCTAAATCGCTCAGACGCAGCGAGGTGGCATACGGCAGCCACATCGTATCTTTGTCATTGGTTTCAAATGGCAGCGCACTCTCACGACCCTGCAGGAAACTGGAGCTGATAGCCGGTGATGCGCCAAACAGATAAGGTATCACCCAGCCGAAGCGATAGTAGTTACGAATCAACCGCAGATAACCTGCGGAGATAGTCTCTTTTCCGCTTTCCTGATCTTTCACGTCAGCCCACTCCTGCCAGAAAGAAAGTGGCAGCGAGAAGTTATAGTGAATGCCAGAGATCGTCTGCATTAACGCGCCGTAGCGGTTTTTCAGACCTTCGCGGTAAAGGGTCTTCATCTTACCGATATTGGATGTGCCATATTGCGCCAGCTCAATATTGTCAGCATCGTCAATGACGCACGGCATACTGAATGGCCACATGCGTTCATCACCGAGTTCACGGGCAACGTGACGGTGGATATCGCGCAGGAACGCCAGCATATGATCAATGCTGTGATCCACTGGCGTGATGAATTCCAGTAACGTTTCGGCAAAATCAGTAGTGATCCAGTCATGTTTCAGCGCCGAGCCCAGAGATTCCGGGTGGCCGCTTTTTGCCAGATCGCCATTTTCCTGTACACGCAGCGTTTCACGCTCGATGCCACGACCAATCCCTTTAAGGGCATTGGGATGCGCTTCCAGCCAGGATAGCGCTTTAGATACGTCCGGGATCACATTACCCCCCCGCTGTGATAATAATTTATTTTTGTTCAGCATAATGTTAACCGTAGCCCCGAATCTGTGCGAATCAATGCCACCATTGCATACCCTGTAATGTGGCAGTCGCGATAACGATATAACGCAGTGTTTTACCGACAGCGAGAAACAGTATCGCTGGCAGCCAGGCGAAACGTAACCAGCCCGCGAGAACGCAGAGCAGATCACCTATCACCGGTAGCCAGCTGAATAAAAGTGCTGCTGGTCCCAGTCGGTGCAACCACGTCATTGCTGTGTCATGCCATCGCCCCTGACGTTTTAACGGCAGCAGGCGACCAATAAGAATGTTGGTTAAACCGCCCAAGGTGTTTCCCAGTGATGCGGCTACAAGCAACCCGTAAACTGATGTCTTTTTTGCTATCAATAGTGCTATCAGTAATGCTTCAGAACTTCCCGGCAGGAGCGTCGCACTCAGAAAACTGCTGCCAAACATCGAGGCATAGGTAAGTACGTCACTCACAGTAAACGAACATCCACCACTGCCATGCCTGCCGCTTTAGCGGCCTGAATACCAAAGTCTGCATCTTCGAACACCACACAACGTGCCGGCGCCACACCCATCAACTCAGCGCAGCGCAAGAAGGTCTCAGGCTCAGGTTTATGATGCTGTACGTCGTCAGCGCCGACGACTGCCGTAAAGAGCTCACGCACGCCAAGCTGCGTCAGTAACGCCTCTGCCATGCTATGTTCACTTCCGGTCCCCACAGCCATAGGACGACGCCCGTGATACGCCTTCGCCACCTCCAGTAAAGGCAGCGGCTTAACGTTTTCCAGCAGCATCGCTTTCACAGCAGCGGTTTTTTCTGCAGCAAGAAGATGAGGGTCGTGTGACGACTGATTGGATTCAATGATGAATTGCGCAAGCCGCCAGGCGGGTGCGCCATTAAAGTCGATAATACGTGCTTCATCCAGCGTTAATCCGTAACGCTGGAGCACCTGACGCCACGCTTTTCGATGTGTCGGCTCAGTATCAAGAATCGTGCCGTCCATATCAAAAATCAGGCCGTCATATTGATCGTACATTGTCACTCCGGACATTCACCAAATGAGACATTACTTTAGCCTAATGTGGACAGGTTGTCGCCAGGGGGGATGAACAGCAAATGCTTTGAAAGCATTAGCAATTTTTGTTTTCAGATAAAGGTGATCGTGCGCGGCCAGCGATAACCGTACGAATTTTCAGCGATTTTTTAACATTACTCTGGCAGGCAAGCGGTGGCGGACGGGCGTGGGCAGTAAAATGGCGATCTCTGAGGCGGAGAAAATGTGTTACGTGTCGCTTAAGTCAGGATGATGAATCAATGGGGCAGATCAGGCAGGAAAACAGTGTGGGTAAAGCCAGAGGGTAACTGCAGGGGAGCAGTTCAGTATGCTCGTTCAGCGCTTGCTGTACAGGGTATAAAAAAGTATGTCTCTTTTGAGGTCTTAGCGATGATTACGCCAAATTCATTGAGGGAACTTAAAACTGAAGAAGATGGTGCATCCAGGAGGATTCGAACCTCCGACCGCTCGGTTCGTAGCCGAGTACTCTATCCAGCTGAGCTATGGATGCATTGGGGTCTATCTTTTGGGGTACAACTTTTTATGGACTAACAGAAACCAACCTGAGGATGTTACAAAGAATGGTGCATCCAGGAGGATTCGAACCTCCGACCGCTCGGTTCGTAGCCGAGTACTCTATCCAGCTGAGCTATGGATGCATAAATCTAATTCTTGTACAACGCAGGGTGCTAACTACTCACCATGAAAGGAATTGCTAATTCGCTTTATTTCTTTATTTTCGATGGTGCATCCAGGAGGATTCGAACCTCCGACCGCTCGGTTCGTAGCCGAGTACTCTATCCAGCTGAGCTATGGATGCATCGAAAATGGCGGTGAGGGAGGGATTCGAACCCTCGATACAGCTTTTGACCGTATACTCCCTTAGCAGGGGAGCGCCTTCAGCCTCTCGGCCACCTCACCTTACGCTTTCTTTCGAACCGTGCGTCTGAACTTGTTTCTGCTCATCGGCACTGCGTGGCGCACATATTACTTTCCCGGACTTTTAAGTCAAACAATTTTTCCGAAACTTTGTTTGATTGAGCAAATCACACACAATTGGGGCAAAATGAAGACAAAAAGAGTGAATTATCAACAATGAGAGAGGATGACGTTAACTAAATAGGGAGAAAGCGGGAGAGAAGAAAAGAGAGGATTTTTAGACAAAGCGGTAGCGCCTCGCACAGGTGCGAGACGCTGAATCCGTTAAACGCTGGTTTGTTGCGTTTTTTCAGCCTGGATGCGTTGATAGATCTCTTCGCGATGCACAGACACTTCTTTCGGTGCGTTAACCCCAATACGTACCTGGTTACCTTTAACACCCAGCACCGTTACAGTTACCTCATCACCGATCATGAGGGTTTCACCAACTCGACGAGTTAGAATAAGCATTCTTTGCTCCTTGAAAGATTAAAAGAGTCGGGCTTGTACAGGCTCCCGGCATTATCCATCATTTAACGCTGCACATTGACTATGAGAGATACACCAATGCACATCGATGCGCCAATACATTCTGCTGATAGTTAGTTTAGCCGAAATACACTACATCAGCCTGACTTTGTCATTTGCTGCTTTAGCATCGTATTAAAAAGCGCCGGAACCAGAGTTCTGACGCTTTTTACAATGCCTTGTTCTAAGTCATTAAAGGCGGCTGTTAACCCAGCTCTCAACGCCTGCCAGAGCGCCTTTCAGCCCTTTAGCATCCGTACCACCCGCTTGTGCCATATCAGGACGGCCACCGCCCTTCCCGCCTACCTGCTGTGCCAGACCGGCGATCAACTCGCCCGCTTTAACACGGTCAGTCAGATCTTTGGTCACACCGGCAATCAGCGACACCTTACCTTCGGCAACCGTCGCCAGCACGATAATCGCAGACCCGAGTTGATTCTTGAGGTCATCAACCATGGTACGCAACATCTTAGGCTCGACATTGTTGAGCTCGCTGACCAGCAGTTTCACGCCCTTAACATCGATGGCATTGCTACTCAGTGAAGCGCTCTCCTGGGCAGCTTGCTGGTCGCGCAGTTGCTGCAACTCTTTCTCCAGAGCCCGCACATGGTCAACGAGACCACGCACTTTCTCGTTCAGGTTGCTGCTGTTCGCTTTAACCAGTTGCGCAAGATCCTGCAGCTGACTGCTTTGCGCATTAACCTGTGCCAGCGCGCCTTCACCCGTAATAGCTTCGATACGACGGATACCTGCTGCCGTACCTGACTCAGCCTGAATACGGAACAGGCCGATATCACCGGTGCGTGCAGCGTGAGTACCACCACACAATTCGACTGAGAAATCACCCATGGTCAGAACGCGCACGCGCTGATCATATTTCTCGCCAAACAGTGCCATTGCACCTTTAGACTTCGCCGCATCCAGATCCATCACTTCCGTTTCAACCGGCAGGTTGCGACGAATCTGCGCATTGACGATATCTTCGACCTGACGAATCTCCTGAGGTTTCATCGCTTCGAAATGCGAGAAGTCAAAACGCAGGTATTTGTCGTTAACCAGCGAGCCTTTTTGCGCCACATGCTCACCTAAAACCTGACGCAATGCGGCATGCAATAAGTGGGTAGCAGAGTGGTTCAGACGGATGCGCGCACGACGTGCCGCATCAACCTGCGCCTCAAGACGATCACCGATACGCAACTGCCCTGCGGTCAGCTTACCGACATGACCGATTGCCTGACCATATTTTTGTGTATCCTGGACGCTAAATTCAGCATTCTTCCCTTTCAGCAGACCGGTATCGCCTACCTGACCACCTGATTCGCCATAGAATGGCGTTTCATCCAGCACGACCACGGCATCCTGACCTGCGGTCACTTCATCTACCGCTTCGCCCGCAACATAGAGCGCTTTTACCGTGGCGGCTAAATCGAGCTGGTCATAACCTTTGAATGATGAGGCGGCATCAATGCGAATAACATTGCTGTAGTCAGCACCGAAGCCACTCGCTTCACGTGCGCGCTGACGCTGCTGCTCCATCGCCTGCTCAAAGCCCGCTTCGTCGATTTTCAGATTGCGTTCGCGGCAGACGTCAGCCGTTAAGTCAGCCGGGAAGCCAAAGGTATCGTAAAGACGGAAGACGATTTCGCCATCCAGCGTGTCGCCCTGCAGTTTTTCCAGCTCTTCATCCAGCAGCGCCAGTCCGCGCTCCAGCGTTCTGGCAAACTGGTCTTCTTCGCTTTTCAGCACCTGCTCAACCTGAGCCTGCTGACGCTGCAACTCTTCGCCTGCCGCGCCCATGACCTCAATCAGTGGTGCAACCAGCTTATAGAAGAAGGCTTCTTTGGCGCCCAGTATGTTGCCATGACGCACGGCACGACGAATGATACGACGCAGCACATAGCCACGGTTCTCATTCGACGGGATCACACCATCGGCAATCAGGAAAGCACAGGAACGGATGTGGTCGGCAATAACGCGCAGCGATTTGTTGCTGAGGTCAGTTGCACCGGTAACCTGCGCAACGGCCTGAATCAGTTTCTGGAACAGGTCGATTTCATAGTTGGAGTTAACATGTTGCAGAACGGCGGAAATACGCTCAAGGCCCATTCCGGTATCAACCGACGGTTTTGGCAGCGGCAGCATGGTGCCATCTGCCTGACGGTTGAACTGCATAAAGACAATGTTCCAGATTTCAATGTAACGATCGCCATCTTCTTCCGGGCTGCCTGGTGGGCCACCCCAGATGTGATCGCCGTGATCGTAGAAAATCTCGCTACATGGACCACAAGGACCGGTATCGCCCATCTGCCAGAAGTTATCAGACGCGTATGCGCTGCCCTTGTTGTCACCGATGCGAATAATGCGCTCGCGCGGCACACCGATTTCATTCGCCCAGATATCAAAGGCTTCATCGTCGGTTTCATAGACCGTCACCCACAGACGCTCTTTTGGCAGGCTGAACCACTGCTCGCTCGTCAGCAGTTCCCAGGCAAAACCAATCGCCTCTCTCTTGAAGTAGTCACCAAAGCTGAAGTTACCCAGCATTTCAAAGAAGGTGTGATGACGTGCGGTGTAACCGACATTTTCAAGATCGTTGTGTTTACCGCCTGCGCGTACGCAGCGCTGTGACGTGGTCGCACGTGTGTAATCACGTTTGTCCTGCCCGAGGAACACATCTTTAAACTGGTTCATCCCGGCGTTGGTAAACAACAAGGTTGGATCGTTATTCGGTACGAGGGAGCTGCTGGTTACAACCTCATGTCCCTTGCTATGAAAAAAGTCGAGAAACGCTTGACGGATCTCAGCAGTGCTCTTGCTCATATATGTCCTGGAATCACGCTAACGAACGTTCCCTCTGATCGGCGCGACCACACTTTCGTGGTGCCTGATTAGTGGAACAAAAAGTGGGAATAAGATAAATTTTCTTCAGTGGGAAGTAAAATTACATCGGCTTTTAGTCATCAAAATTTCTGAAAACGGATTGGATATCTTCGGTCATAAAGCCCTTTGACTGCAGATAGCGTAGTACTTTCGCTTTCTCTTTCCACTCTGTGGGCAATGGGTGTCCGAATTTTCGTTCCGCCAGCTGAGCCGCGCACACCGCCCAGTCGACTTCCGTCTCTTCCATCGCAAGATCAATGGATTCACGGTCAATGCCTTTCTGGGCCAGTTCGAGGCGCACACGTTGCGACCCAAAACCTTTGCGGCTTCGACTCTGAATAAAACGCTCGGTAAAACGTTCGTCATTGAGCCAGCCGCTCTCCTGGCACCAATTCAGTACCTGTTCAAGCAGCGTTTCAGTGACAATTTCAGGCTCTTTTTTCTGTGCCCATGCGGCACGCTGCGCTGATTGTTGCAGCTTACGGGCTAATTCTGCACGGCTGTGATCGCGCTGGCCAAGAATACGCATCGCACGGTCCAGCAGACGGGAATAGGAGACGACATCAGGTTGGGGCTGAGAGGGTTCAGTCATACTGCGCACCTTGTACAAACAGGAGTGAGATTATGGCGACAGAACAGGACAGAGGGAAGGCAAGAAGAGTAATGGCGGGGGGAAACAACGATGGGAGAGGCTTTCGCCCCTCCCGCATCAGTGATTAGAAGTCTTCGTTCGCTTCACTTGCTGCGTTTTCTTTCTCGGCAGCCTTGTCAGCTGCTGCGAGTTTTTCATCCGCGCCGTTGAGCAACATCTCACGCAACTTCAGATCAATTTCGTTTGCCACAGCAGCATTCTCTTTCAGGAAGTTGCCGGCATTCGATTTGCCCTGACCAATCTTGTCGCCGTTATAGCTGTACCACGCACCCGCTTTTTCAATCAGCTTGTGCTTCACGCCCAGGTCGACCAGCTCACCAAAGGTATTGATACCTTCGCCATACATGATCTGGAACTCAGCCTGTTTGAATGGCGCGGCGATTTTGTTTTTCACCACTTTAACGCGGGTCTCACTGCCGACCACGTTATCGCCCTCTTTGATTGCGCCGATACGACGGATATCAAGGCGGACAGAAGCGTAGAACTTCAGCGCGTTACCACCGGTGGTGGTTTCCGGGTTACCAAACATCACACCAATTTTCATACGGATCTGGTTGATGAAGATCAGCAGGGTATTAGACTGCTTCAGGTTACCGGCCAGCTTACGCATGGCCTGGCTCATCATACGTGCCGCGAGGCCCATGTGAGAGTCACCGATTTCACCTTCAATTTCTGCTTTAGGCGTCAGAGCGGCAACGGAGTCGACGATGATGACATCAACCGCACCAGAGCGCGCCAGCGCATCACAGATTTCCAGCGCCTGCTCACCCGTATCGGGCTGAGAACAGAGCAGGTTCTCAATGTCTACGCCCAGTTTCTTGGCGTAAACCGGATCGAGCGCATGCTCAGCATCGATAAAGGCACAGGTTTTGCCTTTACGCTGCGCAGACGCGATAACCTGCAGGGTCAGCGTGGTTTTACCAGAAGACTCCGGTCCGTAGATCTCAACGATACGACCCATTGGCAGACCGCCTGCGCCTAACGCGATATCCAGCGACAGCGAACCAGTAGAGATGGTTTCCACATCCATTGAGCGGTCTTCACCCAAGCGCATGATGGAGCCTTTACCAAATTGTTTCTCAATCTGGCCAAGCGCGGCAGCTAAAGCCTTCTGTTTGTTTTCATCAATCGCCATTTCAACTCCTAATCAAGCCGGGTAAACACGCACTCAGGGTGCCTGTACTCTTTCTGTTGCCAGTAATTATACTGTATAGTCATACAGTATCAAGTTTAATTTGTCAGAAATTCGCCATACAGCGTCTGTAAGGCCCATGCTACCGACTGGCGGCGAACGGCCTCACGATCGCCGTTAAAATGTTGCTTCAACGCCAACACGTTGTCCTGTGGACCGGCAAAGCCGAACCACACCGTACCCACCGGTTTTTCTTCATTGCCGCCATCCGGGCCCGCAATACCGCTAACAGAGATCGCGTAGTCAGCATGGGCCGCCTTGCGGGCACCCTGCGCCATCTCGCGCACCACCGCTTCACTGACCGCGCCATACTGCGCCAGCGAGTCAGCCTGCACATCCACCATCTGTTGTTTTGCTTCATTGCTGTAGGTCACAAAACCGCGTTCGAACCAGGCGGAACTGCCGCTGATATCGGTAAAGACTTTAGCAATCCATCCACCCGTGCAGGATTCCGCACAGGTTACGGTGGCATTGCGTTGCTTCAGCTTCTCACCTATCTGCGCACTAAGCGCCTGCAACTGCTGATCATCCATTGCCATTTCTCCCTGGGTTATGGGTTGAAGGTGGTGCAGAAAGTCTGCTTTTTCAAGGACGCTTATCCCGATTGCACTGTTTTTGCGACCGGCTTTCCATCGTACTTACTCTTTTTTCATCGCAACCATGAAAAGACGCGGGAAAGCGAGCAGAACCTGACCATCGGCCTGAGCCGGATAGGCGGTAAGCAGACGCTGATGATAATCAGACAGAAAAGCTGTCTGTTCAGACGCATCCAGCGTCGCCAGGAAAGGCCGTAAGCCTGTCGCCTGCAGCCAGCTGATAATCGCCTGCGCATCGGCCATTACGTGATAGTAGGTGGTACGCCAGATATCCACCTCACAACCGGCCTGCACCAGCAGATTGTAGTACTCGCCTGTTGAAAGCAGCTCTGTACGTTCAACTGCACTGGCATTGATGCGTGAATGCCAGCGCTCTGTTGCCGCCACCTCGCGCATCAGTTGATGCGAGGGCTCATTAAGGTTATCAGGCATCTGGATAGCCAGCACGCCTCCGATTGCCAGCTGGCTGACAAGATGAGGAAACAGCATGGTGTGGTTGTCGAGCCATTGCAGAGAAGCGTTGGCATAAATAACCTGCTGCGGCACCTCTGCCTGCCAGCTGCGAATATCTGCCTGAACAAAACGGCAGTGCGGCAGGCGTTCGCTGGCCTGAGATAACATCGCCGCTGAACTGTCGAGTCCGGTGACCTGCGCCAGCGGCCAGGTATCGGCGAGCAGCTCGGTACTGTTGCCGGGCCCGCATCCCAGATCGGTTACCTGCTCAACCTGTTCAAGGCTAATGCGCGCCAGCAATTCGCGGGCTGGACGGGTTCGTTCCGCTTCAAATTTACGATACAGCACAGGATCCCACTCTTTCATCATGACCTCTCGCTCAGTTATCAGATGCATCCGCTTACTGAGACGGATGAAAGACGAAAAAGTGCGACACGTTGCTCACTTTTGAATCATGTGGTGGCAGAGACGGACTGGAATAATTAAGTTAAAACACTGTTTCATTTTTTAACGCCCCATCCAGGAGTTCGCTATGAGTGAAAAATCGGCTTTTGCCGGCGTCTGGTGCCCTAGCGTCACCCCGTTCAATGCGCAGGGTGAACTCGATATCGACGCGCTCGGACGACATTTTGCCCGCCTCAATGATTCCGGTCTGGATACCTTGTTGGTGATGGGCAGCATTGGTGAATTCGCCTCACTGACACAGCAGGAGCGTTTACAGCTGATCAGGGAAGCCAGGCCGTTGTCACCTCTAAAAATGGTGGCAAATGTCTCGGCGACCTGTATCCCTGACATGCTGGAACTGACTGAAGCCGCCTGGAAAAATAACTTTGACGCAGTGATGGTGCTGCCGCCCTACTATTACGGCCAGACGCAACAGCAACTGATGCACTACTTCGAGGCACTTGACGCGCAGCTTGGGGGAAAATGGTTTGCCTATAATTTTCCGGCACGCACCGGCTGTGATTTGACGCCGGCGCTGATTGCTGCGCTGGCAGCAAAGTTACCTAACTTTGTGGGTATCAAAGATACGGTGGATTGCCTGTCGCATAACCGGGCGATGATTGAGGAGACCAGCAAAGTGCGCAGTGATTTTGCCGTGCTGTCAGGCTATGACGAATATCTGCTTCCCAATCTGCTGGCGGGCGGCACCGGGGTGATTTCAGGTCTGAATAATCTTGTACCAGAGTACTTTGCGCAGATGATGGCCGCGTGGCGAAATGGCAATCTGTCTGAGCTGACGCGTCTGCAGCAGCAGATCGGCAGGCTGATGGCAATTTACAGTATTGGCGATGATTTTGTGACGACGATTAAGACGGCCGTGGCACGTCGTTATGACTCAATGAACAGCGCCTCACGTAACTACGGTGGTGCGCTGAATGCGGAACAGTGCGCCGCGATCGATCGGCTTTTCAGCTAACTGAATAACGGGCGCATCCCTGCGCCCCGGATCTCAGTTCTTTTTCACGAACTCAGATTTCAATTTCATCTGACCAAAACCGTCAATTTTACAATCGATGTTGTGATCCCCTTCCACCAGACGGATGCTTTTCACTTTGGTACCAATCTTCAGCGATGAGGAGCTGCCCTTCACCTTGAGATCTTTAATCACCGTGACGCTGTCGCCATCTGCCAGCAGATTGCCATTGGCATCACGTACTTCCAGCGATCCGTTGCTGCTGTCACCCTCTCCTTCGGTCCAGATATGACCGCAGGAGGGGCAGTTGAGGTTATCGCCATCTTGCCAGGTGTAATCGGCGTGACAAGCTGGGCAGGCAGGTAAAGACATAACGACTCCAGAGATATCAGTGGCTGTGTGGCCTGAAAAAGGGCGTCATCATATAACCTTACAGTTAACAAGGATAGCCTTTATAACAGGCCACCCTGCCGTGCCTTGCTCACCGCCTCACCCAGCTGCCACACCGCCATCGCATAATGGGTGCTGTGGTTGTAGCGGGTAATGACATAGAAATTCGGTAAGCCGTACCAGTACTGGTAGCTGGTGCCTAAGTCGAGGCGCAGCAGACTGACCTGATCGTTTCCGTCCAGCGAGCCCTGTGGTGACAGGCCTGACGCCGCCAGCATGCTCACGCTGTAACGGGTTTTGAAGCCATCTTCCAGCATCGGTGCCTGACCGCTGGCCGGAACCGCCACATTTTCGCCGCTGCGCCAGCCGTGCTTCTGGAAGTAGTGCGCCACGCTGCCGATAGCATCCTCCGGATCCCACAGGTTTGCGTGACCGTCGCCGTTGAAGTCAACCGCATAATCATTGTAAGACGACGGCATAAACTGGCCATAGCCCATCGCCCCGGCGAAAGACCCTTTCAGCGCCAGCGGGTCATCCTGCTCTTTACGCGACATCAGAAGGAAGGTTTCCAGCTCGCTGCTGAAGTACTCGGCGCGGCGCGGATAGTTAAACGATAAGGTTGCAAGCGCATCCAGGATCCGCGTTTTCCCCATCACGCGACCCCAGCGGGTTTCCACGCCAATGATGCCGACAATAATTTCTGGCGGCACACCATAGACCTGCTGCGCACGTTGCAGCGCATCCTGATACTGGTTCCAGAACGCCACACCGTTTTGTACGTTATCGGGCGTAATAAACTTGTTGCGATAGCGGATCCAGGCACCGTTAGGCCCCGGCGCAGGCGTGTAGCTCGGCGCCTGGCGATCCATCAGCCGCAGCACATAATCCAGTCGCTTAGCCTGACCGATGATGTTGTGCAACTGCTCACGATCAAAGTCATGCTTCTCCACCATCTTATCGATAAATTGCTCTGCTGCCGGATTACCGGCGAAGTCGCCGAACATTGCCTGTCCGCTGTGGGACGGCTGCAGTAAAAAACCGCCCTGAGGTGCAGCCAGCATCTTCTGCTGGGACGGAACTTCAGGTTTGCTGCTGCAGGAGGCCAGAAGCGGGATGAACGCAAGGAGGGCTAACTTGAGACGCATCGGTTATCCATAAACGAGGGGTAAATTCAGATGCGGTAATAGTAGTCGTTCAGCGCAGTGACATACAGTCCGGAATGTTAAAAAAACGTCAACGCCGCAGTGGATCAAACAGGGCTGCGGGGCGGTGTCTCCCCCGCAGCCATCGGGCGTTTAGCGGCGGTTTCTCACCAGCTGATAACGACGGGTCAGATACTCAACCGGCGCGCTCCAGATATGCACCAGTCGGCAGAACGGGAACAGCAGGAACAGCGTCATACCCAGCACCATGTGCACGCGGTAGATAAACGCCACGCCTTCCAGATACTGCGACGCGCCACCGTGGAAGGTCACCACTGCCTGAGCCCAGCCCACCAGCTTCATCATCTCACTGCCGTCCATATGCTGAGCGGAGAACGGAATGGTCAGCAGGCCCAGCGTGGCCTGAGCCACCAGCAGTGTCAGGATCAGAATGTCGCCGACGCTACTGGTGGCCCGCACCCGAGGATTGGTCAGACGGCGCTTCAGCAGCAGCGCGCCACCCGCCAGCGTCAATGCACCAAACAGGCCTCCGGCTATCATCGCCAGCTTCTGCTTCACGTCGATTGGCAGGAACGATTCATACATCCAGTGCGGCGTCAGCATCCCGACGATATGGCCGAAGAAGATACCGATGATGCCGATATGGAACAGGTTAGAGGCAAGACGCATTCCTTTTTTGTCCAGCATCTGACTGGAGCCGGCCCGCCAGCTGTACTGCCCATAGTCATAGCGCAGCCAGCTTCCCACCAGGAAGACCGTTCCGGCAAGATAGGGGTAAATATCGAAGAAAAAAGTGTTAATAAAATTCATGCTGATTCTCCCGTGCTGCGCGCCGTCGCCGCGGCAATATCCAGATACTGCGGCGCAACCGCATCGGCGAAGCGACGCTGATGCATCGCCTGCTGCGCCGAGGCGCAACCCTGTTCGCCGAGAAATTTAATCTGCTCCTCTTCCCAGACCGCATCCAGTGCTGTCGGGGTATCGTCCCGCGCTTCCTGCGCCACCTGGGGCTTGAGGGCCGCAGGATCGACCGCGCTACCGGATAGCGTCAGTAACACCCTGAAAAGGTCAGCATAAGGACTCTGACGCGCTTCCAGCCGCGCAGCCAGCAAAGCCAGGATCGGCACGATGTCATCCAGCCCCTGACGCGCGGCTTCATCGCTTTTACAGGCGAGATATTCCAGGTAGAGCGGCAGATAATCGGGCAACTCTTTGCTGTCCAGCTCCAGACCGTCGGCCCGGTACTGTTCAAGCAGATCGACCATCGCCTGACCGCGATCGCGGGATTCCCCGTGTACATGTTCAAACAGCAGCAGCGAGGTGGCGCGGCCGCGATCAAACAGCTCGCAGTAATCAGCCTGCACATCCAGTATTGGTCGGGCGCAGAGCTCATGGATAAAGCGCACCAGCCGTGCGCTCTGCTGCAGGTTAAGTTCACTGGCCTCTTCCAGTGCCGCAATCAGGTCGGGATAGTGCGTAAACAACGCCTCGTCCGGGTAGTCCAGCAGGCGTGACAGAACACGCAGCGTCATCATGAGGCCTCCTCGGGACGGCTGGTTTTTTTGCTGACATCGATGGCATCAATACGCCGGCTGTTGAACAGATTGAATTTGGTGTCACTGCCGTGGCAGCCATCGCCAAAGCTAAAACCGCAGCCTTTGCTTTCCGGGAAGGCTTCACGTGCCAGTTCGCGGTGGCTGGAGGGCACCACAAAGCGATCTTCATAGTTTGCGATCGCCAGATAGCGGTACATCTCCTGCGCCTGCGCTTCGGTCAGACCGACCTGCTCCAGCGCCCGGATATCATGCTCACCGTCCACACTTTCTGCGCGCTTGTAATGGCGCATCGCCAGCATCCGTTTCAGTGCCAGCAACACCGGTGCGGTGTCACCTGCGGTTAGCAGGTTCGCCAGGTACTCAACCGGAATGCGCAGGCTTTCCACATCCGGCAGCACGCCGGTGTGCGCCAGCGCCCCACCATCCACCACCGACTGAATCGGTGACAACGGTGGCACATACCAGACCATTGGCAGCGTGCGGTATTCAGGGTGAAGCGGCAGCGCCAGCTTCCACTCCATCGCCATTTTATAAACCGGGGATCGCTGTGCTGCGTCGATCACGCTCTGCGCGACGCCATCTTTCAGCGCCTGCGCAATCACCACGGGATCATTAGGATCAAGGAAGATATCCAGCTGGCTCTGATAGAGATCTTTCTCGTTTTCTGCTGCGGCAGCCTCTTCAATGCGGTCAGCGTCATAGAGCAGCACGCCGAGATAGCGAATACGGCCGACACAGGTTTCTGAGCAGACGGTGGGCTGACCCGCTTCAATACGTGGATAACAGAAAATACATTTTTCTGATTTGCCGCTTTTCCAGTTGAAGTAGATCTTCTTGTACGGACAGCCGGTCAGGCACATGCGCCAGCCGCGACATTTATCCTGGTCGATCAGCACGATGCCATCTTCACCGCGCTTGTAGATCGCGCCGCTTGGACAGGTCGCCACACACGCCGGGTTGAGGCAGTGCTCACACAGGCGTGGCAGATACATCATGAAGGTGTGTTCAAACTGGCCGTAAATCTCCTTCTGGATGTTATCGAAGTTTTTATCCTGCGCGCGTTTGGCAAACTCGCCGCCGAGGATCTCTTCCCAGTTCGGGCCGTTTTCGATCTTTTTCATCCGCTGACCGGTGATCAGCGAACGCGGACGTGCGATCGGCTGATGTTTACCGGCCGGCGCAGTGTGCAGATGCTGATAATCGAAATCGAACGGCTCGTAATAATCATCCAGCGCCGGCACATCCGGGTTGGCGAAGATCTTCGACAGCAGGCCGACGCGACTGCCCATGCGCGGTTCCAGCTTGCCGTTGATCTTACGGATCCAGCCGCCCTTCCACTTCTGCTGATCTTCCCAGGCGTGCGGATAGCCGACGCCAGGTTTGCTTTCGACGTTGTTGAACCAGGCGTATTCCATGCCCTCGCGGCTGGTCCAGACATTTTTACAGGTCACCGAGCAGGTGTGGCAGCCGATACATTTGTCGAGGTTCAGCACCATGCCGACCTGTGAACGAATTTTCATGGTTTTACCTCCTGCTGGCTGCCCTGGCAGGCATCGTTGCCTTCCCCATCTAACCAGTTAACGTTGTTCATTTTTCTCACCACCACGAATTCATCGCGGTTGGAGCCGACAGTGCCGTAGTAGTTAAAGCCCCAGGAGAGCTGCGCATAGCCGCCGATCATATGGGTCGGTTTCGGGCAGGTTCGTGTCACCGAGTTATGGATGCCGCCGCGCTGGCTGGTGATCTCCGACCCGGGGATATTCACGATGCGCTCCTGGGCGTGGTACATCATGGTCATACCGGCCGGGATGCGCTGGCTCACGACCGCACGCGCAGTCAGCGCGCCGTTGGCGTTGAACGCTTCGATCCAGTCGTTATCCACAATGCCCAGCTCGCGGGCGTCATCTTCACTCATCCAGACGATGGGTCCGCCACGTGACAGCGTCAGCATCAGCAGGTTGTCGCTGTAGGTTGAGTGAATGCCCCACTTCTGGTGTGGCGTCAGGAAGTTCAGCGCCTTCTCCGGGTTACCGTTGGGCTTGCTGTTCAGCAACGGCTTCGCCGCGCGGGTATCAATGGGCGGACGATAGACCATCAGGCTTTCCCCGAAGGCGCGCATCCACTCATGATCCTGATAAAGCTGCTGACGGCCACTCAGGGTGCGCCACGGGATCAGCTCATGAACGTTGGTGTAGCAGGCGTTGTAAGAAACGTGTTCATCTTCAAGACCTGACCAGGTCGGGCTGGAGATAATTTTGCGCGGCTGAGCCTGGATATCGCGGAAGCGGATTTTCTCGTCTTCTTTGTTGAGTGCCAGATGCGTGTGGTCACGACCCGTAATAGTGCCTAGCGCCTGCCAGGCTTTCACCGCCACCTGACCATTGGTTTCCGGTGCCAGCGCCAGGATCACTTCTGCTGCATCGATCGCCGTGTCGATATTCGGCCGTCCTGCCGCCGGGCCATCCGCTTTGACGTAGTTCAGCTGTTTGAGGAAATCGACTTCTTTGCTGGTGTTCCAGCTGATGCCTTTGCCACCGTTACCCAGGTTATCCAGCAACGGTCCCAGCGAGGTAAAACGCGCCCAGGTCGCCGGATAGTCGCGTTCCACCACCATAATGTGTGGCGCGGTTTTGCCTGGAATCAGGTCGCACTCCCCTTTTTTCCAGTCTTTAGTCTCAAATGGCTGCGCCAGTTCGGCTGGCGAATCATGCAACACCGGCAGCGTAACCACGTCAGTTTCAACGCCTAAATGGCCAGGACAGAGATCGGAGAAAGCTTTGGCAATGCCTTTGTAGATCTCCCAGTCGCTTTTTGAATCCCAGGCAGGATCGACAGCGGCCGAAAGCGGATGAATAAACGGATGCATATCCGAGGTATTCATATCGTCTTTTTCATACCAGGTGGCGGTAGGCAACACCACGTCGGAATAGAGACAGGTGCTCGACATGCGGAAGTCGAGTGTGACCACCAGATCCAGTTTGCCTTCGGCGCCCTGGTCCAGCCATTCAACTTCTTCAGGCTTCACGCGGCCCTGCTGGCCCAAATCTTTGCCCTGAATACCGTTTTCGGTACCTAGCAGGTATTTCAGCATGTACTCATGCCCTTTACCGGAAGAGCCAAGCAGATTGGACCGCCAGACAAACAGGTTGCGCGGGAAGTTCTGCGGGTCGTCCGGCTGTTCAGCGGCGAACCGCATGGTGCCCTGCTTCAGGCTCTCCACGGTATAATCCAGCGGTGACTGACCGGCGGCTTTCGCCTGTGCCGCGATGTGCAGCGGGTTGACGTTAAGCTGAGGCGCAGACGGCAGCCAGCCCATACGTTCGGACCGTACGTTAAGGTCGATCAGGCTGCCGCTGTAGCGGCTTTTGTCCGCCAGCGGTGACAGCAGTTCGCTGGTGGCCAGGGTTTCATAACGCCACTGACTGGAGTGGTTGTAGAAGAAGGAGGTGCTGTTCATCTGACGTGGCGGACGCTGCCAGTCGAGTCCAAAGGCCAGCGGGGTCCAGCCGGTCTGCGGACGGAGTTTTTCCTGGCCGACATAGTGCGCCCAGCCACCTCCGCTCTGACCCACGCAGCCGCAGAAAATCAGCATGTTCATCAGGCCACGGTAGTTCATATCCATTTGATACCAGTGGTTCATACCGGCACCGACGATGATCATTGAGCGGCCATGGGTTTTCTCGGCGTTTTCGGCAAACTCGCGGGCAATGCGGATGATGTTCTGACGGGAAACGCCCGTAATCTGCTCTGCCCAGGCCGGGCTATAGGCTTTGATCTCATCGTAGTTTTGCGCGCAGTTGGCATCATCCAGACCGCGATCCAGACCATAGTTTGCCAGGGTCAGGTCGTAAACGCTGGTGACCAGCGCTTCGCTGCCATTGGCCAGCTGCAGGCGTTTCACCGGCAGTTTGTGCAGCAGGATCTCATCCAGCGCGACGCTGTTGAAATGCTCACTGGTGATGCCGCCAAAGTAAGGGAAACCGACCTCAACCACCTCATCGTGGCTGCCGAGCAGACTAAGCTGCAGCTCCACTTCTTTTTGTGACAGGCCGTCGCGCTGCTCCAGGTTCCATTTGCCTTTTTCGCCCCAGCGGAAGCCGATAGATCCCTGCGGCGCGGTAAGCTCGCCGGTCGCCTCGTTGATTGCGACGGTTTTCCATTCCGGGTTATTTTCCTGACCCAGACCATCCACCAGATCGCTGGCGCGCAGCTGACGGCCTGCTGCGAAGTAGCCGCCCTCGCGCGGTTCCAGCATGACCAGCATCGGCATATCGGTATAACGGCGCACGTAGTCGCGGAAATAGCCAACCTCGCGATCAAGATGAAACTCTTTCAGCATCACATGGCCCATAGCCAGTGCCATCGCGCTGTCGGTGCCCTGCTTCGGACTCAGCCACTGATCGCACAGCTTCGCGACTTCAGCGTAGTCCGGGGTGATCGCCACGGTTTTCGTTCCCTTATAACGGACTTCGGTAAAGAAGTGGGCGTCCGGGGTGCGGGTCTGCGGCACGTTAGAGCCCCAGGCGATGATGTAAGAGGAGTTGTACCAGTCAGCCGATTCCGGCACGTCGGTCTGCTCGCCCCAGGTCATCGGTGACGCTGGCGGCAGGTCACAATACCAGTCGTAAAAGCTCAGGCAGGTGCCACCAATCAGCGACAGGTAACGTGCGCCTGCCGCATAAGAGACCATCGACATTGCCGGAATCGGCGAGAATCCGACAATGCGGTCAGGGCCGTAAGTTTTCGCGGTGCAGATGTTCGCAGCGGCGATCATCTCATTGACTTCCTGCCAGCTGGAACGAACAAAGCCCCCGCGGCCACGCGCCTGCTTATAACTTTTTGCTTTTTCCGGATTGCTGATGATGGATGCCCAGGCCTCCACCGGATCGCTGTGCTGCGCTTTCGCGTCGCGCCACAACTGAATCAGCTTCTTGCGCATCAGCGGATATTTCAGGCGATTAGCGCTGTAGAGATACCAGGAGTAGCTGGCACCGCGTGGACAACCGCGCGGCTCATGGTTGGGCAGATCGGGGCGGGTGCGCGGATAGTCGGTCTGCTGGGTCTCCCAGGTGACCAGACCGTTTTTCACGTAGATTTTCCAGCTGCATGAGCCGGTACAGTTAACACCGTGGGTGGAGCGCACGATTTTATCGTGCTGCCAGCGGCTGCGATAGCCATCTTCCCAGTCGCGGTTGCTGTTTAAGGTCTGGCCATGCTGACCGGAAAACGGCTCGGCCAGCTGTTTAAAATAACGAAATCGATCAAGAAACTTGCTCATCCGGAATACTCCTGAAGGCGTTGTATGACATTGCTGACTCTGCATCTGTCGTGACACAGAAAGGAAAATTTTGCCGGTGTGCCACACCGGCTTTATCGTTATCAGGCGCGGGCTTTTCGTCCGTAAACCAGCCAGGTCACTGCGATACAGCAGAGGTAAAAGACCAGGAAGATTTTCATCGCGCCAGCGGGTGAACCGGTCATCGCGAGCGACAGGCCAAAGGTCTGCGGAATAAAGAAGCCGCCCAGCGCGCCAATGGCGGAGATAAAGCCGAGCGCAGCCGAGGTTTCCGTTCCAGCTTCACGCTGCGCATGCGCATCGTCGCCGCCTTCAGCTTTGATACGTTCCAGCGTCAGCTTGCGGAAGAGCACCGCAATCATCTGGTAGGTAGAGCCGCTGCCCAGACCGGAGGTCAGGAACAGGCCCATAAATACGGCGAAGAAGGCGATAAATGAGCCGTCATGTCCGTCACCCGGCAGGGTGAGGAACAGCAGCGCGGTAAACAGCGCCATCAGGATGTAGTTGACCAGCGTGACGCGGGTGCCGCCGAGACGGTCAGAGATGATGCCACCTGCTGAACGGGCCAGCGCGCCAATCAGCGGGCCGAAAAAGGCGTAATGCATGATCACAACATCAGGGAATTGCGTCTTCGCCAGCATGGCAAAACCGGCCGAGAACCCAATAAATGAACCGAAGGTCGCCAGATAGAGCAATGCCATAACCCACAGGTGTGGGCGTTTCAGCACCGGCAACTGTTCACGCAGCGAGGATTTCGCCGCTGCTAGGTCGTTCATGCCGAACCAGGCCGCCAGCGTGCCGAGTGCCAGAAACGGCACCCATATCCAGGCCGCATTTTCCAGCCAGATGCTGTCGCCGGTGACGGTGGTATGGCCTGTATCCGCAAAACCAAAAATGGCGCAGGAGATGGCCAGCGGTGCAACAAACTGCATCACGCTGACGCCAAGATTACCCAGACCGCCGTTGATGCCCAGCGCGCCGCCCTGACGGGCTTTGGGGAAGAAGAAGCTGATGTTGCCCATGCTTGAAGCGAAGTTAGCACCGCCAAAACCGCACAGCAGAGCAATCACCATAAAAGTGGTGAATGAAGTCTGGCTGTCCTGTACAGCAAAACCAAGCCACAGACAGGGAATGATCAGGATGCCAGTGCTGAAGGCTGTCCAGCGGCGTCCGCCAAAGATGGGAATAACAAAAGAGTAAGGAACACGCAGCAAGGCGCCAGAAACCGACGGCAGTGCGGTCAGTAAAAAGAGCTGTTCGGTGCTGAAGTTAAAGCCCACTTTATTGAGGTTAACCGCGACGGTGCTGAACAACATCCAGACACAGAAACCCTGCAACAGGCAGAAAACAGAAATCCACAGGTTACGGCTGGCGATACGCTTACCGCGCGCCTGCCAGAACGCCTCGTTTTCCGGCTGCCAGTCCTGAATTAATGCGCCGCGCATCGGAGTTTGCAAAGGAGCGGATTGGGTCATAAATTTCTCATCAGCAGAATAATAATTGTGCATATCCTGCGTATCCGGCCTGGCGGCTTGCTTGATACAAATCAACGGCAAGGCAGGTTACAAAGGCGCGGCAATCCCTGACCATCCCGGTTAAGTAGTTAGCTGGCTGCTTATAACCCTTATAAATCATGCGGTTTAATGGCAGCCGCAAGCGCCGTCAGCAAAGGGATGTCTGAATGGAAATAAAGGAGTAGTCCATAAGGGGTATATAGCGACCGGACTTCCCCGTTAAGATAGGCATTGTCGCCCGCCGGGGCTGACGCAGATGACAGGAACAGGAGCCATAGTGACGGACGGGAAATTTACGCTTTTACTGATCGATGACCATCCCATGCTGCGTAGTGGACTTAAGCAGCTGATTGCGCTGGATGAGCGACTGCAGGTCGTTGCCGAAGCAGGTAATGGCATTGATGGCCTGACGCTGGCACAGCTGCACGATCCCGATCTGATCCTGCTTGATCTCAATATGCCAGGCCTGAACGGACTGGATACGCTAACCCAGCTGCGTGAAATCGCCCTCTCTGGCCGGGTGGTGGTATTCAGCGTTTCAGATAATGAAGAGGATGTGATCAGCGCGCTGAAACGCGGTGCTGATGGTTATCTGCTGAAAGATATGGAACCGGAAGACCTGCTGAAAGCGCTGCATCATGCGGCTGCCGGACAGATCGTGCTGAGCGAAGCGTTGACACCGATTCTGGTTGCCCGATTACGCGAAGCGCAGCCTGGTCAGACGCGCGACATTAATCAGCTGACCCGGCGCGAACGCGAGATCCTGCAACTGATCAGCGACGGCATGACCAACAAAGCCATCGCCCGCAAACTGGACATCAGTGAAAGTACGGTCAAGGTCCACGTCAAATATCTGCTGAAGAAAATGAACCTTAAGTCGCGACTTGAAGCCGCCGTCTGGGCGCTGCAAAACGGGCTGCACTGATCTGCAACACGCCCTGATGCGGCGTGTTGCCGCCCTGCCCGCCGAAAGCTGTCGCAGAAACCGCGAGCTGTCTCGCAGCCCCACATCAGAATCAGGAAACCAGGTACTTTTCTGTCGCCAGCGGCCGCCACATTTGTCAGGATGCCAGCCAGGTTATACCCGGTCAGGATCGGGGTGATTATCAGGCTGGCATATGCACTGCCCTATTCGTTATCATCTGATCATCCAGCGCGCCTGGAATCCTTTCGGTTTCATGGGCGTTGATCGCCAGAAATTTACCGCATTAAAGATGAGCTAAAACCTTATGCAAGAGCCAACCGAAAAGGACTTTCCTTCTCACACACCCATGATGCAGCAGTACCTGCGCCTCAAGGCAGAGCATCCTGACATTCTGCTGTTTTACCGTATGGGTGACTTCTACGAGCTGTTTTATGACGACGCAAAGCGCGCCTCTCAGCTGCTGGAGATTTCACTCACCAAACGCGGTGCGTCAGCGGGTGAACCGATCCCGATGGCTGGCGTGCCCTATCATGCGGTTGAAGGTTATCTGGCAAAACTGGTGCAGTTGGGCGAGTCCGTGGCCATCTGTGAGCAGATAGGCGATCCGGCACTAAGCAAAGGCCCGGTTGAGCGCAAAGTGGTGCGAATCGTCACGCCAGGCACCATCAGTGACGAGGCGCTGCTGCAGGAGCGGCACGACAACCTGCTGGCTGCAATCGTGCAAAGTCCGCGCGGTTTTGGCTACGCCACGCTGGATATCAGTTCAGGCCGTTTCCGCCTGAGCGAGCCTGCCGATGCAGAAACCATGGCGGCGGAGCTGCAACGCACCAATCCCGCTGAACTGCTCTACCCCGAAGATTTTCAGGCGATGTCGCTGATTGATCAGCGACGTGGCCTGCGCCGCCGTCCGCTGTGGGAGTTTGAAATCGACACCGCGCGTCAGCAGCTGAACCTGCAATTTGGCACCCGCGATCTCAATGGCTTCGGCGTGGAGAATGCGCACCTCGGACTGAGTGCGGCGGGCTGCCTGCTGCAATATGTCAAAGATACCCAGCGCACTACGCTGCCCCATATCCGCTCGCTGAGCATGGAGCGGCAGCAGGACAGCATCATCATGGATGCCGCCACCCGCCGTAATCTGGAGATCACCCAGAACCTGGCCGGCGGCACCGACAACACCTTAGCGGCCGTGCTGGATAAAACCGTCACACCAATGGGCAGCCGGATGCTGAAGCGCTGGCTGCATATGCCGCTGCGTGATGCGCGCATCATCAACCAGCGTCAGGAGTCGATTGCTGAGCTGCAAAATCTCAGCGACGTATTGCAGCCAGTGCTGCGTCAGGTCGGCGATCTTGAGCGAATCCTGGCCCGCCTGGCGCTGCGTACAGCGCGTCCGCGCGATCTGGCCCGCATGCGTCATGCGTTTCAGCAACTGCCAGAACTGAACCAGCTGCTGGCCGATGTCGAAGCACCGCAGCTGCAGAAACTGCGCGCGCAGATGGGCGAGTTCACCGCGTTACGTGAGCTGCTGGAGCAGGCGGTGATTGAGTCACCGCCTGTGCTGATCCGTGACGGCGGAGTGATTGCGCCCGGTTATAACGCAGAGCTGGATGAGTGGCGCGCGCTGGCCGATGGCGCAACCGACTATCTTGACCGGCTGGAGATTCGCGAACGCGAAAAGCTGGGACTGGATACCCTTAAAGTCGGCTTTAACGGTGTGCATGGCTACTACATCCAGGTCAGCCGAGGACAGAGTCATCAGGTTCCGATGCACTATGTCCGTCGTCAGACGCTGAAAAACGCTGAGCGCTACATCATTCCAGAACTGAAAGAGTACGAAGACAAGGTCCTCACCTCCAAGGGCAAAGCGCTGTCGCTGGAGAAAAGCCTGTATGAGGCACTGTTCGACCAGCTGCTGCCGCACCTTGAAGCACTGCAGCTGAGTGCTGCCGCGCTGGCAGAGCTGGATGTGTTGAGCAACCTGGCGGAACGGGCCTGGTCACTGAACTATTGCCGTCCGGTCTTGCAGGAAAAAGCCGGGATTAAAATCAGCGGGGGTCGCCATCCGGTGGTGGAACAGGTTCTGAAAGAGCCGTTTATTGCCAACCCGCTGTCGCTGGCACCCCAGCGCAGGATGTTAATCATTACCGGGCCAAACATGGGCGGTAAGAGTACCTATATGCGGCAGGCAGCACTGATTGCACTGATGGCATGGATCGGCAGTTTTGTTCCCGCTGATGAGACGCTGATTGGTCCGCTGGATCGCATCTTTACCCGTGTCGGTGCCGCAGACGATCTCGCCTCCGGGCGCTCGACCTTTATGGTTGAAATGACCGAAACCGCTAACATCCTGCACAACGCCACCGAAAACAGCCTGGTGCTGATGGATGAGATTGGACGCGGAACCTCCACCTACGACGGTTTATCGCTGGCCTGGGCCTGCGCCGAAAACCTGGCGAATCGCATCAAGGCAATGACGCTGTTTGCTACCCATTACTTTGAGCTGACCACCCTGCCGGAAAAAATGGAAGGCGTGGTCAACGTCCATCTGGATGCGGTTGAGCACGGTGACACTATCGCCTTTATGCACAGCGTGCAGGAAGGGGCCGCGAGTAAGAGTTACGGTCTGGCGGTAGCAGCGCTGGCGGGCGTGCCTAAAGAGGTGATTAAGCGGGCGCGCAATAAGCTCAAAGAACTTGAGAACGTTTCAAACCATTCGGCTTCATCGACGGTCGATGGTTCTCAGCTACCGCTGCTGGTTGAAGAGACCTCGCCTGCCGTGGAAGCACTTGAGGCGCTGGATCCGGATACGCTGACACCGCGCCAGGCGCTCGACTGGATTTATCGTCTTAAATCGCTGGTCTGACAGTGTGGTGCACCGCGTTATTGCGCGGTGCGCCGTTAATCAACAGCAAAAATTTTCTGCTGACATAAAAAAAGCGATGGTTTTCACCATCGCTTTTTGCATTCGTACTCAGATCGTCTTATAAACGATTATTCACGAAACAGTGCTTCAATGCTGAGGCCCTGCGCCTGCAGGATTTCGCGCAGACGGCGCAAACCTTCAACCTGAATCTGGCGTACACGCTCGCGGGTTAAGCCGATTTCACGACCTACATCCTCAAGTGTTGCCGCTTCATAGCCCAACAGGCCGAAACGACGCGCCAGCACTTCACGCTGCTTGGCGTTCAGTTCGAACAGCCATTTGACGATGCTTTGTTTCATATCATCGTCCTGCGTGGTGTCTTCCGGGCCGTTGTCTTTTTCATCGGCCAGAATGTCCAGCAGCGCTTTTTCAGAATCACCGCCTAATGGCGTATCAACCGAGGTAATGCGTTCGTTAAGACGTAACATGCGGCTTACGTCATCAACCGGCTTATCCAGCTGTTCGGCGATCTCTTCCGCACTTGGCTCATGGTCGAGCTTGTGAGAAAGTTCACGCGCTGTACGCAGATAAACATTCAGTTCTTTTACAATGTGAATCGGCAGACGGATGGTACGGGTTTGATTCATGATCGCCCGTTCAATTGTCTGACGAATCCACCAGGTGGCGTACGTTGAGAAACGGAACCCGCGCTCCGGGTCAAATTTCTCTACGGCGCGAATCAGGCCGAGGTTACCTTCTTCAATCAGGTCCAGCAGAGCTAAACCACGATTGCTGTAACGACGGGCGATTTTCACCACCAAACGTAAATTACTTTCGATCATACGGCGACGGGAAGGGATATCACCCCGCAATGCACGGCGAGCGAAGAAAACTTCTTCCTCTGCCGTTAACAACGGAGAATAGCCAATCTCCCCGAGATAGAGCTGCGTCGCATCTAATACACGCTGCGTCGCACCCTGTGAAAGCAACTCTTCTTCCGCTACGTCGCTATCACTGGCTTCGTTTTCAACGAGTGCCTTCTCGTCAAAAATTTCAGCTCCGTTCTCATCGAATTCCGCGTTCTCATGTAACTCGTTTACTTTCAGCGTATTCTGGCTCATAAGCGGCTCCTACCCGTGATTCCAGGGCAGAACATACATCTGTTTTGTTCTGCCGGATTATCGCTGCGGCAAATAACGCAACGGGTTTACGGATTTCCCCTTGTAACGAATTTCAAAGTGTAATCTGACTGAACTGGTTCCGGTGCTACCCATGGTAGCGATTTTTTGCCCCGCCTTAACTTCCTGTTGTTCCCGAACCAGCATTGTATCGTTGTGGGCGTAGGCGCTCAGGTAATCATCATTGTGTTTGATGATGATTAAATTACCGTAACCCCGGAGTGCGTTACCTGCGTAAACCACTCGTCCTGAAGCAGTGGCGACAACAGATTGTCCGCGCGTCCCGGCGATATCGATACCTTTATTGCCACCTTCGGCGGCAGAGAAGTTATCGATAATCTTCCCGTCAGTCGGCCAGCGCCAGCTTCCGACCGGCGTTGAACTGTTAGTTGTACTGCTAACCGTTGGGGGTGCGGTAACTACTGGAGCTGTTGTCGTTGCAACATTTGCTCCTTTCGAAGGCAACAATTTGCTGCCACCCGAATTACCCGAATCATCAGAATACGTAATAACAGGTTGCTGTGCAACAACAGGCGATTTAATTTGTGGTGCCACAGGGACCCCGCCCTGTGTTGCATCAGCAACGGTAATGGGATTGCCACCGGTAATCGGCTGACCCGACCCATTTCCAATCTGTAAAGTCTGGCCGACATTCAGGCTATAAGGCGCGGGAACGTTGTTGCGCTGGGCTAAGTCACGGAAATCATTGCCGGTAATCCAGGCAATATAAAACAACGTGTCGCCACGCTTAACGGTATATGTTTCACCGGAATAGCTACCCTTAGGAATATTCTGGTAACTGCGGTTGTACACTATCCGGCCATTCTGCGTCTCAACATTACTGCTGGTACTAATCATTCCACCATTGCTGGGGGTAGATGATGAATTTCTGCTTAACATTTGTCCCTGAGACGGCGCGGCTGGAATGCCACCAGAAACCTGGCCTCCTCCCGCCTGACTGTTCATCATGCCGCCCTCATCGCCAACGCGACTGATAGGTGCCTGAGAATTGTCGCTGGAGCTGCAGCCTGCCAGCCAAAAACCTACCAGTGAAAGCGCCGCCAGACGGCGTAACTGAAAAAGTGTGCTTCCCGTGCTCATTAATCCCCCGTGATGGCAACTCTGATCTATCTGCTTCACTGTACCTGTCAGCAGAATGCTCTGCGTGGCGCGATAATTTCTGCATTTTTGTTGAATAAACTGGATAGTAACAACATCAGGTACGTGGTGCCATGAAACAGTTGTGAAGAAATACGAAGAGCGTCAGGCCAGATCGCCCTGTACCAGCGGAACAAAACGCACCGGCTCGATGATCTCCTCGATAACCTCCTCGCCCTGACGACGCAGCCGCTTGAGTACCTGCTGCTCTTCGCCAACCGGCAGCACCATAATGCCGCCTTCTGCCAGTTGTGCTATCAGCGCAATCGGAATTTCCGGAGGTGCGGCAGTGACAATAATGGCGTCGAACGGCCCCCGTGAAGGCCAGCCCTCCCAGCCATCGCCATGACGGGTAGAGACATTGTGCAGATCCAGCTGCTTCAGGCGGCGTTTAGCCTGCCATTGCAGGCCTTTGATGCGTTCAACTGAATAAACATGGTCCACCAGATGGGCAAGAATCGCCGTCTGGTAACCAGAACCTGTGCCAATCTCCAGCACACGCGAATGCGGATTAAGCCCGAGCAGCGCGGTCATCCGCGCGACCATGTAAGGCTGTGATATCGTCTGACCGGAGCCGATAGGTAAGGCAACATTGTCCCAGGCTTTATGCTCAAACGCCTCGTCGATAAAGCGTTCACGCGGCACCTCGCTAATGGCTTTCAGCAGGTTTTCATCATCAATGCCCTGCTGACGCAGTTGTGACAGCAATGTCTCAATACGCCGATTCACCATGCCAGGTTCACCTCAGCTTTTGCCAGCCAGTCGCTGAGCACGTTCTGCGCGCTGTGCGCCGTTAAATCAACATGCAGCGCGGTGACAGAAACGTAGCCCTGATCAACGGCAGCGAAATCTGTATCCGGGCCTGCATCGAGTTTTTCGCCCGGTGGACCTATCCAGTAGAGGGTATTGCCGCGTGGATCCTGTTGCGCGATCACCTGATCAGCCGGATGGCGGCTGCCACAGCGCGTCACGCGGATACCTTTCAGCTCGGAGAGTGGCAGATCGGGGACATTGATATTGAGAATGCGGCCAGTGCGCAGGGGTTCATGCGTTAGCGCCCGGAGAAGCGCACAGGTCACTGCAGCTGCGGTCGCATAGTGCTGATGGCCATTGAGCGACACAGCGATTGCAGGCAGGCCAAGATGCCGCCCTTCCATCGCTGCTGCCACCGTACCGGAATAGATCACATCATCGCCCAGATTGGGACCGGCATTAATGCCTGACACCACAATGTCAGGGCGTGGCTGCATCAGCGCATTCACCCCCAGATAGACGCAATCGGTCGGCGTTCCCATCTGAACCGCGATATCGCCGTTTTCATGGGTAAAGGTACGCAGAGGTGTTTCCAGCGTTAATGAGTTAGAGGCACCGCTTCGGTTACGATCGGGGGCAACAACCTGCACGTCAGCAATCTGCCGCAGGGCTTTCGCCAGAGTCTGAATACCCGGTGCATGAATGCCGTCATCGTTGCTGAGCAATATCCGCATTTCGTTCTGACCTTTTTTTATTCGACTGGTCGCCGTGACTGAACCTGTTTTAACGGCATGGCAACAGGTGAGGAATGGACAGCGATTTTTGCATTCTAACGAGGCGCGCAAGGAAGTGGTAGGCGTAAATCACACAGCGGTGGGGGTTTGCCGCAACATTACCCACACTGCGGGTAATGTTGTAGCGAAGATTACTCATCAATCTGATCGAGCGAGTCTGCGGAGGTCAGCAGCTCCCGGACCACGCTGGTCGCAAAGCTCCCCGCGGGCAGCCAGAATGTCAGTTCCAGCGTGACGTCATCCCACCAGCGCCACTGCATATCCCGTGGCACCACCAGCATGGCGCGGCGGGCTGCATCGACCTTCTCACGTTCAATGAGGCTCAGCAGCGGCGTATCATTAGCCAGCGTCTGCTGTTCAAACGCCAGCGCATCAGCCTGCGTGCCAGCGTCCCCGCGTCCCGGCAGCGGCGCGGTAATCCGCAGCTCATGGTGATCAACCCGCCGTTGTGAGTCGGCCAGTTCTTCAGGCTGTGCCACAAACCAGCTGCCTCGACCGGTCAGCTGCAATGCATCGCCGTTGAGCACCTGAGTCAGACTGCCCTGCTGCTGCAGACGTGCACTGGTCACCTGATTAAACAGCGCACTGCGCGCGGCAGAGAGCATCAGGCTGCGCTTGTTGCGGTCACGGACAATGATCTCATTGCGCGCCCACTTTTCTGCCATCACCAGGTTATTGCCGCCGCGACCAAAACGCTGCTCACCAAAATAGTTGGGCGCGCCCGCATCGCGGATCTGCGCCAGACGCGCTTCAACCGCATCACGATCGCTGATCTGACGGATGACCAGCCGGAACGCATTTCCGGCCAGTGCGCCGATGCGCAGCTTACGCTTGTGGCGCACCGCCTGCAGAATCTCAACCCCTTCCAGCGTAAAACCGCGCAGGTCGGGCATCGCATTGCCCGGCAGGCGAAAACAGAGGGTCTGTTCCGTCACCGCATGGCGATCTTTCATTCCGGCATAACTCATGTCGCGCGGATGAATACCCAGGTACTTAGCCAGCGCTTCTGCCACAAAACGGGTATTCGCACCTGTTTTACGGATCCGCACCAGCAGATGCTCACCTTCACCATCCGCGCCATAGCCGAGATCTTCAACCACCACGAAATCTTCGGGACTGGCTTTGATCACGCCAGAGGCCACAGGAGTGCCGTGCAGGTAATTCAGACTCATTGGCTGTCAGCTTTCAGGACTAACGCGACCGCTTCACAGGCAATGCCTTCACCGCGCCCGGTAAAGCCGAGTTTCTCGGTGGTGGTCGCTTTGACGTTGACCGCATCCATATGGCAGCCCAGATCTTCTGCGATGTTGATGCGCATCTGTGGCACATGCGGCAGCATTTTCGGTGCCTGAGCAATAATTGTGACGTCGACATTACCGATGCGATAGCCTTTGGCTTCGATACGACGCCAGGCCTCACGCAGCAGGCCGCGGCTGTCCGCCCCTTTAAAGGCCAGATCGGTGTCGGGGAATAACTTGCCGATATCGCCCATCGCCACAGCGCCCAGCAGCGCATCAGTCAGCGCATGCAGCGCCACATCGCCATCCGAATGGGCGATAAAACCGTGTTCAAATGGGATCCGCACACCGCCAATCACTAACGGACCCTCTCCGCCAAAGGCGTGAACGTCAAAACCGTGACCGATACGCATCATGCGCTCTCCTTTAATTGAATCTGACTCAGATAAAAAGCCGCCAGCGCCAGATCTTCTGGCCGGGTGACTTTGATGTTATCACTGCGTCCGCTGACCAGCAGCGGATGATAGCCGCAATACTCCAGCGCCGATGCTTCATCGGTGATGGTTGCGCCTTCTGTCAGCGCCCGCGTCAGGCAGGCAGTGAGCAGCGCATGCGGGAAAAATTGCGGTGTTAAGGCGTGCCAGAGATCGTCGCGTTCCACGGTATGGGCCACTGCGGCTTTGCCCGGCTCGCCCCGTTTCATAGTGTCGCGCACTGGCGCAGCCAGAATTCCGCCCACGTGGCTCTGTTCACGCACGTTAAGCAGTTTCTGAAGATCGTCGGGATGCAGACAGGGACGCGCAGCATCATGGACCAGCACCCAGGCGGAACCCTGTGCGGCCTGTAATCCGGCCAGCACCGATTCAGCGCGGGTCTCGCCGCCTGTGACCCTGAGCACACGCGGATCGCGTGCCAGCGGCAGTGAAGCGAAGTGCTGGTCATCGGGACTGAGGGCGACAATCACCTGTCTGATGGCGGGATGGGAAAACAGACGTGCAATGCTGTGTTCCAGAAGGGTGTGCTGACCAATCGTCAGATACTGCTTCGGACAGGTTGCCTGCATGCGGCTGCCGATTCCGGCAGCGGGCACCACGGCAATCACATCCGCAAGGGAGGCCAGAGTGTTCATGTTTTATCGTTGTAGGTTTTGCGCTGATTGTTGCGCGTTACGTTTGTTCTGGTCAGGCACCAGACGATAGAAGGTCTCACCGGGCTTAATCATGCCCAGTTCATTGCGTGCACGCTCCTCGATCGCTTCCGAGCCGCCATTGAGATCGTCAATTTCGGCAAACAGCTGATCGTTTCGCGATTTAAGTTTGGCATTGTTTGCCTGTTGTACCGCGACATCATCATTGACGCGCGTATAGTCATGGATGCCATTTTTCCCCAGCCACAATGAATATTGCAGCCAGCCAAGCAGCACCAATAACAGTAACGTCAGTTTTCCCATCCCGCCCCCTAAAAACGGCCCAATCATCCCATAACTTTGCACAGGACTCCACACCAGCAGCGAAAATGGCGCGCTTTGCTGCGCCTCTGCGCAATCAGTACCGATTCTGACGGGAAAAGTTTTGTAACCTGCCGATGCGTTTGCACATCAGCACGGACGCCGTTAAGGCTTACCAGCCGGAAAGAAAGGAGAACATTAACCAGAAGAGAGTCACCACCATAATGACTGTAGCGAGGGCGGCCCAAATCCAGTGTCCGCTCAGCAGCGTATTCAGTGCGATGCCCGTGACCACGGCAACCGGCAGCAGCGCCAGAAAGAATGGCCAGGTATAGAGAAAGAAGAACAGCGTGTTAGAGCCGAACAGCAGGAAAGGAAGCGCCAGCGCACACCAGTAAGCGAGTAAGCCGATAACACCGCCCGGCAGCAATGAGCGTGGCTCATCCTGGGAGGAGTCATCTTTACGAGCGAGCATGGGTGTGATGTTCTGCATAGGCATCCTGTTGTTGCGAGGGCGGCAAACCCGAAGCGATTTGCCGCTGTCTCTTCAGGATCTGATGATATCGCGGTCGCGCAGCACGTCTAACAATTGGGCGGCCAGTTTTGTAACCAATTGTTCGCCATCCAGCTGGATTTCCGGGCTGTCGGGCGCTTCATAGACGCTGTCAATACCGGTGAAATTACGCAGTTCACCGGCACGTGCTTTGCGGTATAACCCTTTCGGATCGCGTGCTTCACACACCGCCAGCGGCGTATCGACAAACACTTCGATAAACTGACCCGGCTCCAGCAGGTCGCGCACCATCTGGCGCTCGGCGCGATGCGGTGAAATAAAGGCAGTGAGCACCACGAGCCCGGCATCCACCATCAGTTTCGCCACTTCGCCGACCCGGCGGATATTCTCTTTGCGGTCATCGTCGCTGAAGCCGAGGTCACGACAGAGGCCGTGACGCACATTGTCACCATCCAGCAGATAGGTACTGACGCCAATACGGTGCAGCGCCTGCTCCAGCGCGCCTGCGACTGTGGATTTCCCCGAGCCCGAAAGCCCGGTGAACCACAGCACCACGCCCTGATGGCCATGCTGCTGTTCGCGTGAAGCACGAGTTACCGGATGGTCATGCCACACCACGTTATCATCGTGCTGAGCCATTATTGACCGCCCAGCAGGTCGCGCGCGTTCCAGTGTGGGAAGTGACGGCGCACCAGTGCATTCAGTTCCAGCTCAAACGCGCTGAACTCGCCGGTATTAACCGGAGCGTCATGGTTTGGCTGATGGATCATGCCGGCACCCACGGTCACGTTGGTCAGGCGATCGATAAAGATTATGCCGCCGGTCACCGGATTCTGCTGATAGCTGTCGAGCACCATCGGTTCGTCAAAGGTTAATTCAATGCGACCAATACCGTTTAGCGGCAGCGCATCGACCTGACGTGTCTCCAGCGAGTTAATCTCCACCTGATGCAGGACTTTCTCTACCCGTCCACGGGTTTTCTTACCGGCGATTTTCAGATCATAGCTCTGACCGGCCTGCAGAGGCTGTTCTGCCATCCAGACCACGTCAACGCTGGCAGACTGAACCGCAGCCAGCGTTTCGCTGGCATCAACCAGCAGATCGCCACGACTGATATCAATCTCATCCTGCAGCACCAGGGTGATCGCTTCACCTGCGCCCGCTTCCTGCAGATCGCCATCAAAGGTCACTATGCGGGCAATAGTCGACTCTACGCCAGACGGCAGCACTTTAACGCGCTGGCCCACCTGCACGCTGCCTGACGCCAGGGTACCGGCATAGCCACGGAAATCCAGGTTAGGACGGTTAACATACTGCACCGGGAAACGCATCGGCTGGTGATCCACCACGCGGTTCAGTTCCACTGTTTCCAGGACATCCAGCAGCGTCGGGCCGCTGTACCATGGCATGGTCTGACTGGCGGATGCTACGTTATCCCCTTCCAGCGCCGACATCGGCACAAAGCGGATATCGAGGTCATCCGGTAACTGGCCTGCAAAGTCCAGGTAATCCTGTTTGATCTGCTCGTAGCGCGCCTGATCGTACTCAACCAGATCCATCTTATTAATCGCCACCACCAGATGTTTGATCCCCAGCAGCGTCGAAATAAAGCTGTGACGGCGGGTCTGATCCAGCACGCCTTTACGGGCATCGATCAGCAGAATCGCCAGGTCACAGGTTGATGCACCGGTCGCCATATTGCGGGTGTACTGCTCATGGCCCGGCGTATCGGCGATGATAAATTTACGCTTTTCAGTCGAGAAATAGCGGTAGGCCACATCAATGGTAATGCCCTGCTCACGCTCAGCCTGCAGACCATCCACCAGCAGCGCCAGATCGAGTTTCTCGCCCTGGGTGCCATGACGTTTGCTGTCGTTATGCAGCGATGAAAGCTGATCTTCATAGATCTGACGGGTGTCATGTAGCAGACGCCCAATCAGGGTACTTTTTCCGTCGTCAACGCTGCCGCAGGTCAGAAAACGCAGCAGGCTCTTATGCTGTTGCGCGGTCAGCCAGGCTTCAACGCCGCCCTGGTCGGCAATCTGTTGTGCAATTACGGTATTCATCTGGCGTCTCCTTAGAAATAACCCTGACGTTTTTTCAGTTCCATCGAACCGGATTGATCGCGGTCGATCATGCGGCCCTGACGCTCACTGGTTGTAGAGACCAGCATCTCTTCGATGATCTCAGGCAGCGTCTGCGCGTCGGACTCTACCGCGCCGGTCAGCGGCCAGCAGCCGAGCGTGCGGAAGCGAACCATCCGTTGGGTGATCTCTTCACCCGGCTGCAGGTTGATGCGATCGTCATCGATCATCATCAGCATGCCATCACGCTCCAGCACCGGACGCGGCGCGGCGAGGTAGAGCGGCACGATCTCGATGTTTTCCAGGAAGATGTACTGCCAGATATCCAGTTCAGTCCAGTTCGACAGCGGGAAGACGCGGATGCTCTCGCCCTTGTTGATCTGGCCGTTGTAGTTGTGCCACAGCTCAGGACGCTGGTTTTTCGGGTCCCAGCGATGGAAGCGGTCGCGGAAAGAGTAGATACGCTCTTTGGCGCGAGACTTCTCTTCATCACGACGTGCGCCGCCAAAGGCCGCATCAAAACCATATTTATTCAGCGCCTGCTTCAGCCCTTCGGTTTTCATGATGTCAGTGTGTTTGGCACTGCCGTGGACAAACGGGTTAATCCCCATCGCCACGCCTTCCGGGTTGCGGTGAACCAGCAACTCTGCGCCCATCGCTTTCACGGTGCGGTCGCGAAACTCGTACATTTCACGGAATTTCCAGCCGGTATCCACATGCAGCAACGGGAACGGCAGCGTGCCAGGATAAAAGGCTTTACGCGCCAGATGCAGCATTACCGAGGAGTCTTTACCGATGGAGTACATCATCACCGGATTGCTGAACTCGGCCGCGACTTCGCGAATGATGTGGATACTCTCCGCCTCCAGCTGACGCAGATGAGTGAGTCGTTTTTGGTCCATGATTTTCCCTCAAGCCAGATTGACAACGGCGGACTCGCGAGCCCCCTGCTGTGCCGAATGTTTAAACCAGGCGAGTTGCCCGTGCAGATTAACCACCTCTCCGATCACCAGTAGCGCCGGAGTAGGTGCCGAGGCGGCCAGCGCCTCAAGTTGTTCTAAGGTGCCGGTCAGCACCTGTTGATCCTGACGGGTGCCGCGACTGATCACCGCCACCGGCGTTGATGGCGCGCGACCATGCTGAATCAGCGCCGCGCTAATGGCAGCCGCTTTAACCGTTCCCATGTAGATCGCCAGCGTCTGACGCGCACGCGCCAGTGATGGCCAGTCAATGTCATCCCCATCGGGACGGCAGTGACCGGTAATAAACATTACGCTCTGCGCGTAATCGCGGTGGGTCAGCGGAATCCCGGCATAGGCCGTCGCACCGGCAGCCGCGGTGACGCCCGGCACCACCTGGAACGGAATGCCCGCCTGCTGAGCCGCCTGCAGCTCTTCGCCGCCACGGCCAAAGATAAAGGGATCGCCGCCCTTGAGGCGGACGACGCGCTTACCTTTCAGCGCCAGTGAAACCAGCAACTGATTAATCTCTTCCTGCGGCAACGTGTGCGCGCTGGCTCGTTTGCCGACGCAGATGCGGTCGGCATCGCGGCGCACCAGGTCCAGCACCTCTTCACTGACCAGATGGTCGTAAAGCACCACATCCGCTAACTGCATCACCTGCAGGCCGCGCAGCGTCAGTAGGCCGCTGTCGCCCGGTCCGGCACCCACCAGGAAAATCTCGCCCTGACGGGTTGGCTCTTCCTGCAGTTCACGGTCCAGGGTACGTTTCGCCTCTTCGACGTTACCGGCTGACATCTCACTGGCGAACCGGCCATCGAAAGCGCGTTCCCAGAAGCGTCGACGGTCAGACATGCGGCTGAAGCGTGCTTTAACTTTATCGCGCCAGAGCCCGGCTACCTCAGCCATCTGGCCGAGACTGGCAGGCAACAGCGTTTCGATTTTTTCGCGCAGCATACGTGCCAGCACCGGTGCGGTGCCGCTGGAGGAGATCGCCACCACCAGAGGTGAGCGGTCAACAATCGAGGGGAAGATAAAGGTGCATTTTGGCTGGTCATCAACCACGTTAACCAGCTTCTGCCGCGCGTTTGCAGCATCAAAGACCTGGGTGTTGAGATGGTTGTCGTCGGTCGCGGCGATCACCAGGAAAACCCCATCCAGCTGGGCCGGGTCAAATTCAGTCGCCAGCCACTCCAGCTCCTGCTTTTCCAGCAGTGCCTGCAGTTCAGGGCAGAGTTCACGCGAGGCGATCAGAACGCGCGCACGCGCACGGCGCAGTAGTTCAATTTTTCGCGCCGCAATATCTCCACCGCCGACAACCAGAACCGGGCGGCCAGAGAGATCGGCAAAAAGAGGCAAATAGTCCACGTTAACCCTGATGTTTTAACTTTGTATTAACGCGACTATACGTCGCCGGG
Source organism: Pantoea sp. MBLJ3 (assembly GCF_000816655.1). NCBI lineage: Bacteria > Pseudomonadati > Pseudomonadota > Gammaproteobacteria > Enterobacterales > Erwiniaceae > Pantoea > Pantoea sp. MBLJ3. Next base: position 135,213 of record NZ_JSUT01000010.1, on the reverse strand, counting down.
TTTATGCAGTTGAAATTACGAATTGGAATGAGTAGTTACCGAATGGAATAAAGACTTCGCAAAGCACAGAACAATTTGGTCTTAGCGGATGAAATATAATGGCTTTTTCGTGAACAGGTTCACAGATTCGCCTCTGTGCCTGTAACTGTAAAAGCAGATAAGTGCCAGCAATAAACACGCGTTACCCCATTATGCTAAGGCAGCAACTTATTCCGTTAACCAGGTCGCAGAACAAAGAGGGTATAATACGCGCGGCATGACTGACTCAGGTCCGCATGTTGAATGCCTATCGAATAATGAAAAAAAAGGACGCATTATGTTTTGTTACCTCCGCCTGAGGGTAGCGACAGTTTTGTTTAGCGCACTCATTTCCCCGCTGGTTTTAGCCACGCCGACAGGTCAGTTTGCCGAACAGCAGGTCCGGCACATCGCCACTTATTTTCCTGGCCGCATGAGCGGCAGTCCGGCTGAATTGATGGCCACGGACTATCTGCAGCAACAATTTACCGCGCTGGGTTATAAAACCGATACCCGCCAGTTCAACACGGGCTACAAATGGCAGGAAGATGACGGCACGCAGCGCTGGCATAAACTGACGGCAACCTCCGTCATTGCTGCGCGCGCAGGCAGCGTGCCACAGGAGATTCTGATCGTGGCGCACCTGGATACCTGGACGCCGCAAAACAGCAACCAGGTCCATCACAATCTGGGCGGCTTACGCCTGCAGGGTGTTGATGACAATGCGTCAGGTCTTGGCGTGATGCTGGAACTGGCGCAGCAACTGAGTCGCAAACCGCTTCACTATGGCATTCGCTTTGTGGCGCTGAGCGCCGGAGAAGCGGATCTGCACGGCCTGGATGATTATGTTGAGCGAATGAGCACCCGTGAGAAGAAGAACACGCTGCTGGTCATCAATCTGAATAGCCTGATCACTGGCGATCATCTCTATTTCAACAGCGGCATGAACACGCCCCGGGCGGTGCGCAAACAGACCAGCGATCGCGCCCTGCTACTGGCGCGTCAGCAAGGCATTCCCGCTGCCAGTCATCAGCTGAATCGCAAGGACTTCAATGGCCTCAATGCCTTTGACAAGGCAGGCTTTCCGCTGCTGAATGTTACTGCCAGTAACTGGTCGCTGGGTAACAAAGATGGCGCACTACAGCGTCATCGTAGCCCGCACTTTCCTGATGGCGTGACCCGTCATCAGACTGACCTGGATAATCTGAACTATCTCGACCGCTGGCTGCCGGGCCAGATAGCCCTGCGCACCCGTGACAGTGTCCGCGTGCTGCTGCCGCTGATCAGCGAACTGACCAATCCCAAAGTGTGAGGATCTGACATGTATGTGGTCTTTCTGAATTACATTCGTCCGATAGAAGAGGTTGAGGCGCTGCTGGCAGGCCATATTGAATGGCTTGACCGCTATTTTGAGGCAGGCAGTTTTATTGCCGCAGGACGTAAAGATCCACGCACAGGTGGCATGCTGCTGGTCAGGGAGATGGCGCGTGAAGCGCTGGATGCGATCTTAGCGGAAGATCCGTTTGTGGCGGTGGCAGAGTATGAGGTGACGAAAGTGAATGTGACCCGTGCAGCGGAGGCGTTTGCCGGATTAAAAGGCGTTTAACTTTCCGCCTGACCGTCAAGAAGCACTTCTCTCCCTGATTTCAGGGAGAGAAGCTCGGTATTACCCTTCGTGCAGACCACACTCGCGCTTGAGACCGAAGAAGCGTGTCTCTTCTTCTGCCATACCCGGCTCCCACTTGCGGGTGGTGTGGGTATCGCCCACTGAAAGATAGCCTTCATCCCATAGCGGATGGTACTTAAGCTTGTGCTGCTCCAGGTACTGATGAATCTGGCGGTTATCCCAGTCGATAATCGGCAGCAGCTTAAAGACGCCACGCTGTACACCCAGCACCGGCAGATTCGCCCGGCTGCCTGACTGGTCGCGGCGGAGGCCAGCAAACCAGGTCTGCGCGCCCAGGGTTTCGATGGCGCGGTTCATCGGCTCGACTTTGTTAATCTCGTTATATTTCTCAATCCCCTCGACGCCCTGCTCCCACAGTTTGCCGTAACGCGCTTCCTGCCAGGCCGGTGAGGTCTCGGCGCGAAACACTTTGAGGTTGAGGTTGAGCTGGTCCGCCAGCTCATCAATAAAACGATAGGTCTCCGGGAACAGATAGCCGGTGTCAGTCAGGATCACCGGAATATCGGGCTGCTGGCGCGTCACCAGGTGCAGCGACACCGCGGCCTGAATACCGAAACTGGAGGAGAGCACATAAGCGCCCGGCAGATTCTCCAGCGCCCAGCTGACCCGCTCTTCCGCTGATGACTTCTCCAGCTGCGCATTGGTCGCGGCCAGCGCCATGGCACGCTGGACTTTGGACATCTCATTCAGTGCTGCGAGGTCGGGCTGACTCATTTTGCTTCCTCCCAAAAATCGCGTGCCGGGTCCAGCACCGGCGCAACAATGCCCGCGCGGATGGTGAAGTCACCAAAGCCTTCTGCGGCCTGGCGCTCGGTGGCCCAGCGTCCCACCAGCTCATCAATCGTGGCGAGAATTTCGCTTTCGTTAATGTTTTCACGGTACATACGGGGAATACGCGTTCCGCTGCGGTTTCCGCCCAGATGCAGGTTGTAGCGGCCTGGCGCTTTACCCACCAGACCCAGCTCAGCCAGCATGGCACGGCCGCAACCGTTCGGACAACCGGTAACGCGTAACACTATGTGCTCATCGCCGACGCCATGCGCGTGCATGATGCCTTCTACTTTGGTCACAAACGCTGGCAGGAAACGTTCGGCTTCTGCCATCGCCAGCGGACAGGTCGGGAACGCGACGCAGGCCATCGAGTTTTCGCGCTGAGGCGTAACCTGATCCATCAGACCATGCTCACGGGCGATCGCTTCGATCTGCGCTTTCTCACTTTCCGGCACGCCTGCCACAATCAGATTCTGGTTGGCGGTCAGACGGAAATCACCCTGATGAATTTTCGCAATTTCAGCGATGCCGCTTTTCAGCGGTCGGCCCGGATAATCGAGCAGACGACCATTTTCAATAAACAGCGTCAGGTGCCATTTGTTGTCGATGCCTTTGATCCAGCCAATACGATCGCCACGGGTGGTGAACTCATACGGACGAATCGGCTCAAACGTCACACCAGCACGTTTTTCAACTTCCGCTTTAAACGTCTCGACGCCAACGCGTTCCAGGGTGTATTTGGTTTTGGCGTTTTTACGATCGGTACGGTTGCCCCAGTCGCGCTGAGTCGTCACAACCGCCTCGGCCACATCAAGGATCTTCTCTACCGGGAAGTATCCAAACTCGCTGGCGGTGCGCGCGTAAGTCGCTTTGTTACCGTGTTCGATCGACAGGCCGCCGCCCACCAGCAGGTTGAAGCCCACCAGCTTGCCATTCTCAGCGACCGCAACAAAGTTCAGATCGTTGGCGTGCAGATCCACATCGTTGTGCGGCGGAATCACGACTGTGGTTTTGAATTTACGCGGCAGATAGGTTTCACCGAGAATCGGCTCTTCATCAGTGGTTGCGACTTTTTCTTTATCCCACCAGATCTCTGCATAGGCACGGGTGCGCGGCAGCAGATGCTCAGAGAGCTTCTTCGCCCACTCATAGGCTTCCTGATGCAACTCAGACTCTACCGGGTTCGAGGTACAGAGCACGTTACGGTTTACGTCGTTGGCGGTCGCCAGCGCATCCAGTCCCACTTCATGCAGCATCTGATGCGTTGGCTTGACGTTCTTCTTCAGAATGCCGTGAAACTGGAAGGTCTGACGGTTGGTCAGACGGATACTGCCGTAAATGGTTTTATCGGTAGCAAATTTGTCGATAGCCAGCCACTGGGTCGGCGTAATGATGCCGCCTGGCAGTCGGCAGCGCAGCATCATTGCGTGACGCGGCTCCAGCTTCTGCTCGGCACGTTCGGCGCGAATGTCGCGGTCATCCTGCTGGTACATGCCGTGAAAGCGGATCAGCAGGAAGTTGTCGCCGGTGAAACCGCCGGTCAGACCCTCTTCCAGATCTTCTTTGATGGTGCCGCGCAGATAGTTGCTCTGCTTCTTCAGACGCTCAGCGTCTGTTAATTTGCCTTCGACAACCAGCGGTCCAGGGTGTTTATCGCTCATTAGTAAACGTCTCGCTGATAACGGCGCTCAATGCGCAGCTCACTTAAAAATTCGTCGGCCGTTTCACGATCCATTCCGCCGTGTTCGACCACCACATCCAGCAGTGCCTGCTCGACGTCTTTTGCCATACGGTTCGCATCGCCACAGACATAAAGATGCGCGCCCTCTTCAATCCAGCGCCAGACTTCGGCCCCTTTCGCACGGATCTTATCCTGTACGTAAATCTTCTCTGCCTGATCGCGTGACCAGGCGAGGTCGATATTCGTCAGCAGGCCATCCTTCACATATTTCTGCCACTCCACCTGGTAGAGGAAATCGTCGGTGAAGTGCGGATTACCAAAGAATAGCCAGTTTTTACCGCTGGCACCGTCGTTGTCGCGCTGCTGCATAAAGGCGCGGAACGGCGCGATGCCGGTGCCCGGACCAATCATGATCACAGGCGCGTCCGGATTAGCCGGCAGGCGGAAATTGTCGTTGTGTTCGATGAAGACCCGGACCTCGCCCTCTTCTTCGATGCGATCGGCCAGCCAGGTCGAAGCCCCGCCGCCGCGCTGGCGACCTTCAATATCAAAGCGCACCGCACCTACGGTGATGTGTACTTCGGACTCGGTTTCGGCCTGCGAGGAGGCAATAGAGTAGAGTCGCGGCGTCAGCGGTCGCAGCAGGCCGGTCAGCTGTTCTGCGGTGAGTTCAGCCGGGGCCAGACGCACCATATCCACAATCGGATAGTGCTGCGCATACTGCTGCAGCCTGGCTTTATCATCCACCAGTGACAGCAGCTCGGCGTTGCGGGACAGCTGGGCATACTGCGCCACGATCTGCGCAGTATTCACCGTCAGCTCGAAATGTTTCTGCAGCGCCTCCGCCAGCGGCAGGGTTTTGCCCTGAACCTCTACTGACTCATCGCCTTTCAGCCAGACCAGCTCCAGCAGCTCGCTGACCAGCGCCGCGTCATTTTCATACCAGACGCCCAGCGCATCGCCAGGCTGGTAGCGGAGACCCGAGTCGCCCAGATCGATTTCGATATGGCGCACATCTTTGTCTGAGTCACGTCCGGTGATTTTCTGATTTACCGCCAGACTGGCGCTGAGCGGAGACTCTTTGCTGTAGGGACTGGTGGTGACTTCGTTGACGCTGCCTGCCGCTGTCGCCGCAGCCTGCGCCGGGGATTCGGTCGGCACGCGCTTTTTCAGAATTTCCGTCAGCGCACTGCGCCAGGCGGAAGCCTGCTCAGCATACTCAACATCCGCATCGACGCGATCCAGCAGACGCTCGCCACCCAGCTCTGCCAGACGGTTGTCAAAATCTTTGCCCGCCTGACTGAAAAATTCGTACGAGGTGTCGCCCAGGCCAAACACCGCAAAGGCTGCACCGGCCATTTTCGGTGCCTTTTTCGACATCAGGAATTTATGCAGTGCCACCGCCTCTTCCGGCGGCTCACCTTCGCCCTGGGTGGAGGTCACCACGACCAGCATTTTTTCCTGGCCAATCTGTTTGAACTTGTAATCACCGGCGTTCACCAGGTTTACGTTGAGCTTCGCGGCCAGCAGGTCATCACGCAACTGCTCAGCCAGACGACGGGCATTGCCAGTCTGGGAGGCAGAAAGCAGCGTAATGGCGGGCACGTCTACCGGAGCGGGTGTACTGCCTGCGACGGCGCTACCTGGCGTCTGTTCTACCCGACCCCAGAAATAGCCGGACAGCCACGCCAGTTGAGTCGGGGAATAATCTGTCGTCGCCGCCTGTAAGCGGGCGAGTTGTTCCGGTGAGAGCGGAAGCATAGAACCAGGTGCCTGAGTCGTCATCGCGTTAAAAATTCCAGTATCAGAAGTCCGGACCGTAAATGGCGGAAGAGTGCGTAGGTTACCGGTCTGTATATTAACGATTAAATACACCTTCGACATATCAAATAACCAAAATGACTAAAGGGTTTTCCAGGTAGGCATAATCGTTAAAAGTGGTAAGCAAAGCGGTGATATATCAGTTGATTAGCTGGTTACCGGGAATTAACGCCGCGGGAAACGTATCGGTTTGTGCGGTGCGGGTGCGAAAAAAGCGGTAATCAGGTAGAATTCAGCGGTTTTTTAATGTCTGAGAACCACTATGTCTACCACCTTGTTTAAAGAGTTCCAGTTCGAAGCCGCGCACCATCTACCGAATGTGCCGGCCGGACACAAATGTGGCCGTCTGCACGGTCATTCGTTCCTGGTTCGTCTGGAGATTACCGGCGAAGTGGATGCGCATACCGGCTGGGTTATGGATTTTGCTGAACTGAAGGCGGCGTTTAAGCCCCTCTATAATCGGCTGGATCACTACTATCTGAATGATATTCCTGGCCTGGAAAATCCCACCAGCGAAGTGCTGGCAAAATGGATCTGGGATCAGATGAAGCCAGAACTGCCGCTGTTAAGCGCGGTGATGATCAAAGAAACCTGCACTGCAGGCTGCGTTTACCGCGGCTAAGCCTGTCGGATCGAACCCTTCGATCCGACGCTATTTCCTCTCCGTCCCGCCCTTCACGCTCGTTTCCCCGCGATTAACCACGCAATACGCTTAATCAGGCAATATTCAGGTACTTATGGGTCTGCATCGACAGACGCCAGTTACGTGCAATGCAGGTCTCGATGCAGAGTCGGGTGGCATCATCTTTGCGGCTGATCGGCTGTAACGCGATGATCCGGGCTTTAGTGTCGTCTATTCCTGCCAGCAGCAGATCCAGCGCGTCCACATCACGCTCGCGCGCCACCGGATGCTTGATTTCATCGGCCCGGCTCAGCGCCTGAGGCAGCACATCATAACCGCCGCGCATGTTGACTTTCGGGGAGACGGTCACCCAGGTCTGTTCGGAACAGTGAATCTCGTGCGTTCCGCTGGTCTCAATCTGGCACTGGAAACCGTGCTGTTCCAGCGCAGTCGTTAACGGACGCAGATCGTAAATCGCCGGTTCGCCGCCGGTAATCACCACGTGCCGGGCCGTCCAGCCCTGCTGTGCAATGGCATTCACCAGGGTCGCCGCGTCGGCATCACCCCACGCATCGCTTTCCACTGTCTTGATCAAAATATCGCCCAGCGACGTTTCCCGATCTGTCCGCTTTTCCCAGGTGTGTTTGGTATCGCACCAGCTACAGCCCACCGGGCATCCCTGTAAGCGAATGAAAATGGCAGGCACGCCGGTGTAATAACCTTCGCCCTGCAGTGTCTGGAACATTTCGTTAATCGGGTAGAACATTTTTTACTCGCCTGGAGAAATCGGGGCGCTGATTATGCCAGCGTGTGCCGCACAACAACAGCTGCGCGACACGAAAAAGCAAAAGCCCCGCACAAGGCGGGGCTTTCAGAATATGCGATGCCGCTTAACGCGACATCAGCACAGGGTCATTACTGACCTTTAACTTCTTTCAGACCGTTGAATGGCGCTTTAGAACCCAGCGCTTCTTCGATACGGATCAGCTGGTTGTACTTAGCAACACGGTCAGAACGGCTCATTGAACCGGTTTTGATCTGGCCCGCTGCAGTACCTACCGCCAGGTCAGCGATGGTCGCATCTTCGGTTTCGCCTGAACGGTGAGAGATCACGGCAGTGTAGCCTGCGTCTTTCGCCATTTTGATCGCAGCCAGGGTTTCGGTCAGAGAACCGATCTGGTTGAATTTGATCAGAATGGAGTTAGCGATACCTTTATCGATACCTTCTTTCAGGATTTTGGTGTTGGTGACGAACAGATCATCGCCCACCAGCTGGATTTTGTCGCCCAGCACTTTAGTCTGGTAAGCGAAGCCGTCCCAGTCAGATTCGTCCAGGCCATCTTCGATAGAAACGATCGGATACTGTTTAGTCAGATCTTCCAGGAAGTGGGTGAACTCTTCAGAGGTAAACGCTTTACCGCCTTCACCGGCCAGAACATATTTGCCATCTTTGTAGAACTCAGATGCTGCACAGTCCATTGCCAGGGTGATGTCTTTACCCAGCTCGTAGCCTGCTGCTTTTACCGCTTCAGCGATAACGGCCAGGGCTTCTGCGTTAGAACCCAGGTTAGGCGCGTAGCCACCTTCGTCACCCACTGCAGTGCTCATGCCTTTGCTTTTCAGCACTTTTGCCAGGTTGTGGAAAACTTCAGAACCCATACGGATGGCTTCTTTCAGGTTTGCTGCACCAACCGGCTGAATCATGAATTCCTGGATGTCGACGTTGTTGTCGGCATGCTCGCCGCCGTTGATGATGTTCATCATTGGCAGTGGCATAGAGTATTTGCCTGGGGTGCCGTTCAGTTCAGCGATGTGCTCATACAGCGGCTGACCTTTAGAGGCTGCAGCAGCTTTAGCCGCTGCCAGTGAAACGGCCAGAATGGCGTTAGCACCGAAGTTAGATTTGTTCTCAGTACCGTCCAGGTCGATCATGATCTTATCGATGTTCGCCTGATCTTTCGCGTCTTTGCCTTTTACCGCTTCAGCAATCGGACCGTTTACTGCAGCAACGGCTTTGGTTACGCCTTTGCCCAGGAAACGTGATTTGTCACCGTCACGCAGTTCCAGCGCTTCGCGTGAACCGGTAGAGGCACCTGATGGCGCAGCGGCCAGGCCAACGAAACCGCCTTCCAGATGCACTTCAGCTTCAACAGTCGGGTTACCACGTGAGTCGATAATTTCGCGACCGATGACTTTTACGATTTTGGACATTACGATTTTCCTCAGTACAAGTTAGTCAATCCTAAGACAGGCAACGCGCGAAAAGTTCGCGCGCTGCCTGTGAAACTTACTTCGCTAAACGCTTCTGATGCTCATGCGCGGCTTTAACAAAGCCGGCAAACAACGGATGGCCGTCGCGTGGGGTCGAGGTAAACTCAGGGTGGAACTGGCAAGCCACAAACCACGGATGGTTCGGGAGTTCGATAATCTCAACCAGTTGATCATCACCCGAGCGACCTGCTACGCGCAGACCGGCTGCTTCAATCTGCTTTAACAGCATATTGTTCACTTCATAGCGGTGGCGATGGCGCTCAACGATGGTGTCAGAGCCGTAGAGCTGGCGAACCTGACTGCCCGGCGTTAACTGACACTGCTGGCTGCCCAGACGCATAGTGCCGCCCAGATCGCTCTGCTCGCTGCGGACTTCGACGTTGCCATCTTCGTCACGCCATTCGGTGATTAATGCCACCACCGGATATTTACAGTCTGGCACAAATTCAGTGGAGTTGGCGCCAGGCATGCCAGCGACATTGCGGGCAAACTCCATCAGCGCGACCTGCATACCCAGGCAGATGCCGAGGTAAGGCACGTTGTTTTCACGTGCGTATTGCGCGGTCATCAGCTTGCCTTCCACGCCACGGTAACCGAAGCCACCTGGAATCAGAATCGCATCCAAATCTTTCAGTAATTCGACACCACGTGACTCAACATCCTGCGAATCGATCAGTTTGATGTTCACAGTGACGCGATTTTTCAGGCCGCCATGTTTCAGCGCTTCGATGACTGACTTGTAGGCATCCGGCAGCTCAACATACTTGCCCACCATACCGATGGTGACTTCACCACCCGGATTGGCTTCTTCGTAAATCACCTGCTCCCACTCAGCCAGGTTGGCTTCCGGTGCATTCAGGTTGAAGCGCTTACAGATATAGTCATCCAGGCCCTGCGACTTCAGCATGCCAGGAATCTTGTAGATGGAATCAACGTCTTTCAGCGAAATAACCGCTTTTTCAGGGACGTTACAGAACAGGGCGATTTTGGCACGTTCATTGGCCGGTACGGCACGGTCAGAACGGCAAATCAGCACATCTGGCTGGATACCAATCGACAGCAGCTCTTTTACAGAGTGCTGAGTCGGTTTCGTTTTCACTTCACCCGCCGCCGCCATATAAGGCACCAGCGTCAGGTGCATATACATCGTGTGTTCGCGGCCCACATCCACGGCCATCTGGCGAATCGCTTCCAGGAACGGCAGTGATTCGATATCTCCTACCGTGCCGCCGATTTCAACCAGCACCACATCATGACCTTCACCGCCTTCAATGATGCGTTCTTTGATGGCGTTGGTGATGTGCGGGATAACCTGAATAGTTGCGCCCAGATAGTCGCCACGGCGTTCTTTGCGCAGGACTTCTGAGTAGATACGGCCAGTGGTGAAGTTGTTACGACGCGACATTTTAGTGCGGATGAAGCGCTCGTAGTGACCCAAATCCAGATCGGTTTCAGCGCCGTCATCAGTGACGAAAACTTCACCGTGCTGTGTCGGGCTCATGGTGCCTGGATCCACGTTGATATACGGGTCCAGCTTCATGATGGTCACGTTCAGACCACGCGCTTCGAGAATGGCTGCGAGGGAGGCTGCGGCAATGCCTTTACCCAGAGAGGAAACGACCCCGCCGGTCACAAAAATATAATTCGTTGTCATGCTGAACCTGAGAGTTTAGGTTTAAAGACGGTGGAATAACCAGGACGGGAAAACAGTATACTGGAAACCGCTATCAGCCACAATTGATGAATCACAGCCATCCTCCAACGCATTGCTGCGTCTTAACATAGCGGATAGCTGCCGATGAAATGTTGATGTGCGTCACAAAGTTGCCGCCGCGCTGAATCGAGTAAGCGTAAACGACGACTTTATGCACAGCGGTGGAATAATCAGCGCTTCTCGCCCTGTTTCACCTGCTGCCAGGCGGCCTCCATTTGCTCCAGTGTGGCGCCCGGCATGCTGAGACCTTGTGCATTGATAATTGCTTCCACTTCACGGAACCGGCGCTCAAACTTGTCATTCGCCTTTTGCAGTGCGGTTTCCGCTTTGCTGCCAAGATGACGCGAGAGATTAACCGTGGCAAACAGCAGGTCGCCAATCTCCTCTTCCAGCTTCTCGCCATCCACCACGCTCTGCTGCGCCTCGTGCATCACTTCATCAATCTCTTCGTGCACTTTCGCCACCACCGGTCCCAGCGTAGTCCAGTCGAAGCCGACGTTGTGACAGCGCTTCTGAATCTTGTGGGCGCGCATCAATGCGGGCAGCGCTTTGGGGATATCATCCAGCGCGGAATGCTGGGCTTTGTCCGCACGCTCGGCAGTTTTAATCGCTTCCCAGTTTTTCAGCACGTCGCTGCTGGTTTCTGCTGTGGCATCGCCAAAAATATGCGGATGACGTCGCTCCAGCTTGTCGCTAATCGCGTGACAGATATCCTCGAAATTGAAGCGTTCCTGTTCGCTGGCCATCTGCGCATAGAACACCACCTGAAACAGCAGATCGCCCAGTTCGCCGCGCAGGTCGTCAAAATCTTCGCGCTGAATAGCGTCCAGCACTTCGTAAGTCTCTTCCAGGGTATAGGGCGCAATAGTGGCAAAGGTCTGTTCACGATCCCATGGGCAACCATGCTGTGGATCGCGCAGCGTTTTCATTATGCCAAGCAGGCGCTCAATAGCATTCATTCAGGCGGTTCCTTGATGAGTCAGGTGATGGGCAACGATCAGAGAAGCAAGGCGTGCAACCCGGCCGTATGTGGTGAACAGCATCCGGCCGGGTTTCAGGGTGCAGAAAACGCCCGCGCAACCTCCTGTTGCCGGTTGCTTCAGAGCCTGACTGAATATCAGTGCAGGCGGCGGGCGTCAATGATATCAGAGACCTGGTTCAGTCGCGCCAGGACACGTCCCAGAACCTGGTGGTTGTAGATCTCAATATCCATATCGATAGTCGCCAGCTGCTTTTTGGTGTCGCTGCGGCTTGAGACGCCCAGTACATTCACTTTCTCGTTGGCGAGAATGGTGGTGATGTCGCGCAGTAAGCCGCTGCGATCGTTGGCGGTGACGCGCACCACCAGCGAGTAACCGCTGGAGTAGCTTTCGCCCCATACCGCATCGACGATACGTTCCGGCGCGTGCGACGTGAGTTCAGCCAGCTGGTCACAGTCCGCGCGGTGAATCGAGATGCCGCGCCCCTGGGTGATGAAGCCGACAATGTCATCCCCCGGAATCGGCTGGCAGCAGCGGGCGATGTGGTGCATCAGATTGCCTACGCCCTCCACGACCACGCGACCACTCTCTTTGCGCGCAGGCTGAGAGTAGGCTTTCTGAGTCAGCTGGCGCAGCGCCTCGCGATCTTCCTCTTCAGCACTCGGCTTGTTCAGCTTCGCCTGCAGGAAGTTAACCATCTGATTCAGACGAATATCGCCGCCGCCAATCGCCGCCAGCAACTCTTCAAGCGAGGTCACGTTATAGCGCGGCAGCAGCAGTTTTTCCGCTTCGCGCAGGCTGATATCGAGCTGATTCAGTTCGTTATCCAGAATCTGTCGTCCGGCGATAATGTTCTTGTCGCGATCCTGCTTGCGGAACCAGTTGTGGATCTTCGAGCGTCCACGGCTGGTGGTAATGTAGCCCAGGTTCGGGTTGAGCCAGTCACGGCTCGGGTTCGGCTGTTTCTGGGTAATCACTTCAACCTGGTCGCCCATCTGCAGCTGGTAGGTGAACGGCACGATGCGGCCACCAATTTTTGCGCCGATGCAGCGGTGACCGATGTCACTGTGAATGTGGTAGGCGAAGTCGAGCGGTGTCGAACCTGCGGGTAGATCCACGACGTCGCCTTTTGGCGTAAAGACGTAGACCCGGTCATCAAACACCTGGCTACGGACTTCTTCCAGCAACTCGCCGGAGTCAGCCATCTCTTCCTGCCAGCTGATCAGCTTACGCAGCCAGGCAATGCGCTCTTCGTGACCCGCTGCGCCACGCGCGCTGCTGGAGGTGGGGCCCTCTTTGTACTTCCAGTGTGCCGCAACGCCCAGTTCGGCATCTTCGTGCATCTGTCGGGTACGGATCTGGATCTCCACCGTTTTGCCCTGCGGCCCAAGCACGACGGTATGAATCGACTGGTAGCCGTTGGGCTTGGGGTTGGCCACGTAGTCATCGAACTCGCTGGGCAGATGGCGATAAAGCGTATGTACCGTACCCAGTGCGCCGTAGCAATCCTGCAGGCGGTCGGCGACGATACGCACCGCACGCACATCAAACAGCTCATCAAAGGCCAGCGACTTTTTCTGCATCTTGCGCCAGATGCTGTAGATATGTTTCGGACGACCATAAACTTCGGCGCGCACGCCCTCTTTCGCCATCTCTTTGCGCAGGTTGCTGACAAAATTGTCGATGTACTGCTCACGATCAATTCGCCGCTCATGCAGTAGTTTGGCAATGCGCTTGTATTCGTCGGGATGGAGATAGCGGAAGCAATAATCTTCCAGCTCCCATTTGAGCTGACCGATACCCAGACGGTTGGCCAGAGGTGCATAGATGTTGGTGCTCTCTTTGGCCGCCAGCACCCGCTCATCTTCCGGCGCATCTTTCATTTCGCGCAGGTTCATGATGCGTTCGGCCAGCTTCAGCACTACGCAGCGGAAATCTTCCACCATTGCCAGCAGCATGCGGCGGACATTATCCACCTGTTCAGAGGCCATGGAGTCGTTGTGAATCGCTTTCAGCTGGCGAATGGCGTCCATGTCACGCACGCCGTGCACCAGCGAGACAATGCCTTTACCGACGGCGGTTTCCAGCTCTTCTTCACTGACCACTTCATCGTTAGCCAGAGGGAAAATCAGCGCTGCACACAGGCTTTCAATATCCATGCTGAGCATTGAGAGGATTTCCACCATCTCGATACCGCGCCACAGAAGCAGCGACTGATCGGGATGGCCCTGCGTCTGCGCTTCGCAGTAGCGCCAGGTCTCGGCAACGCGTTGACATGATTGCGGGTTGGCAATACCGAGACTGGCGATCCACTGGTCGAGGGCGAAATCTCCCTCGGTATTTAAATGCGCACTTCTGACCGCAACCATAACCTCTCCTGCACAACGACATTCATCGCTTATGTTTTTCTGAACAGCACCATGGATTCGAGATGACGGGTATGAGGAAACATATCCAGCATCGCGACCCTTTCCAATTGGTAGCCTGCTGACAGCAATATCTGGCTGTCGCGGGCGAGTGTTGTGGGATTACACGAAACATAGACCACACGTTCTGGTGCAAGTTTAACCACATGCGCCATTACGCCCGCAGCCCCGGCGCGTGCCGGATCGAGTAATACCTTGTTAAACCCCTGTGTCGCCCACGGCTGGCGCGACACCTCTTCTTCCAGATTATGCTGAAAGAAACTTACATTTTTAAGATTATTCAAATCAGCATTATACGCTGCCTGCCGCACTAATGCTGCAATCCCCTCCACACCAACCACATTTTGTACGAAGATTCCTACAGGAAGTGTGAAGTTTCCCATGCCACAAAACAGATCCAGCACGCGGTCTTCCGGCTGCAGATCCAGCCAGGCGATCGCCTTCGCGACCATCTGCTGATTCACCCCATCATTAACCTGGATAAAATCCTGTGGATTGAAGGTTAGCTTAAGTTGATGAGAGTGATAAAAGGGCATCGATTCACTTAACGCCGTCAGATTTTCATCGCCCGCATCCAGGAACAGCATCAGCTGATGTTTATGCGAAAACTGTTCCAGTTTTTCACGGTCATCTGTATGCAGCGCATCAAGATGGCGCAGAATCATCAGCGGGCCATTGTCCGCCAGCACCAGTTCCACATGCCCGAGACGCCTGACAGCTCGCAGGTCGCTGAGACACTGGTGCAGCGGAACCAGCAATGCCTCAAGTTCGGGCACTAAAACGGGGCAGTGCTGTATATCGACCAGATCGTTGCTGGCTTCCTGCCGGAATCCCATCTGCAATCGCTGCGCTTTATTTTGCCATTGCAGACCCAGACGCGCACGACGGCGGTAACCCCAGGGCTGACCGGCGATCACCTCATCCACCGCGACACTCTGTGAGGCGGCCTGGCTCAGCATCCGGCTCAGTGCCTGCGCTTTGCTCTGCTGTTGCAGTGCCACATCGGCATGCTGCTGCTGGCAACCGCCGCAGCGATCATAGTGCGGGCAGCGCGGTGTCACCCGAGCCGGACTGCGGCTAATCAGCCGAGTCACTTTCGCCCGGGCAAATTGACGTTTATCCTCTGTAAGCACAATCTCAGCCTGTTCACCCGGCAGGGCACCCGCGACAAACAGGGTTTTGCCCTTGTGGCGTGCCACACCTTGTCCAAACGGGTCAAGCTCCTCAATGGTGACGGTGAGGCGTTGTTGCGTCGTCACGCGCTGTTTTGCAACGTAGAATTGCGCCATAGTGTTATTCATTCTCTTTATCGAAAAACGACCTGCATAGCTTTATCGACAGCATGCACAGGGACGTTAATGCCGGAGTAGCCAGGCGACTATTATGACCAAATACAGCCTTCGGGCGCGAATGATGATTTTAATTCTGGCACCCACGCTGATGGTTGGCCTGCTGCTCAGCTCATTTTTTGTGGTGCACCGCTACAATGAGCTACAGCGACAGGTAATCGATGCCGGGGCCAACATCATCGAACCCCTGGCGATTTCCAGCGAATACAGCATGACCTGGCACAATCGTGATGCCATGCGTGAACTGGTCAGCCTGCTGCATCGTCGCCACTCCGCCATTGTTCGGGCGATCTCGGTGTTTGATAACCACAATCAGCTCTACGTCACCTCCAATCACAAGCAAAACCTCAGCCTGTTGCAACAGGATGACATCCGCGGCCTGCCCGACGATGTTTCAATGGAACGTCACGGCAGCATACTGATTCTGCGCACGCCGATTACCACCGAACGTTACGATGTGGATGAATTACCGGATGAAGATGCCAAGCCATCGGGCAATCCGCTGGGCTATGTGGCAATAGAGCTGGATCTACAGTCAGTGCGTTTACAGCAGTATAAAGAGGTGTTTGTCGCCACGCTGATGCTGCTCTTCTGCCTCTGCCTCGCCATGCTGTTTGCTTACCGTCTGATGCGCGATGTCACCGGCCCCATCCGCAATATGGTCACCACCGTTGACCGCATCCGTCGCGGCCAGCTTGATAGCCGCGTTGAGGGTTACATGCTGGGTGAACTCAGCATTCTGAAAAACGGGATTAACGCGATGGCCATGTCGCTGACTGCCTATCACGAAGAGATGCAGCACAACATCGACCAGGCGACTTACGATCTGCGGGAAACACTGGAACAGCTGGAGATTCAGAACGTTGAGCTGGATCTGGCGAAGAAACGCGCCCAGGAAGCGGCGCGCATCAAATCTGAGTTTCTGGCCAATATGTCCCATGAGCTGCGAACGCCGCTGAATGGCGTGCTGGGCTTTACCCGCCAGATGCTGAAAACCCAGCTGCGCACGACGCAGCGCGACTATATGCAGACCATTGAACGTTCGGCTAATAACCTGCTCAGCATCATCAATGACGTGCTCGATTTTTCGAAGCTGGAAGCGGGCAAGCTGATGCTGGAGGCCATCCCCTTCCCGCTACGCGCCACGCTGGATGAAACTCTGGTGCTGCTGGCGCCGTCGGCACATGATAAAGGGCTGGAGCTGACGGTGGTGTGTGACAGCAGCGTGCCGGATAATGTGATTGGCGATGCGCTGCGCCTGCAACAGATCCTGATCAACCTGATCGGAAACGCCATCAAGTTTACCGAGAAGGGATACATCGGCCTGCGCGTCGGACAGCGGGTGATTACGCAGTCGCGCGTCGAGCTGGAGATTCAGGTTGAGGACAGCGGCATCGGCATCTCTGAGCAGCAACAGACCCAGATGTTCCAGGCGTTTCGTCAGGCTGACGCCAGTATTTCGCGCCGTCATGGCGGTACCGGGCTGGGGCTGGTCATCACCCAGAAACTGGTCCGGGAGATGGGCGGCGAAATCACCTTTAGCAGCCAGCCGGATCAAGGCTCTGTCTTTGTCATTCGCGTACAGCTGGATCTTAATCCTAATGCACCCGGCATGCCGCGCGTGCTGGATGCGCTGTCACATGCGCGCATTGCCTACGTGGAACCGGATGCTTATGTTGCCAGCGCAGCGCTGGAGATGCTGAGCGCGACACCGTTGCAGATTGACTACAGCGAAACGCTGGAGGGATTAAAAGCACCTCACTATCCGCTGCTGCTGATGGCGATGCCCGTCGATATCAGCCAGCCCGAACTGCTCAACGAGCGCAGGATTAATGGGCTGCTGGATCGGGCTGACAATGTGCTGATGGCGCTTCCCAGCCCGATGATGTTGCTGGCTGATGAGCTGAAGGCGCGGGGCATTGACGGCTGCATTGCGAAACCAATCTCTCTGACGCGACTCCTGCCGATGTTACTGGATCTCCATACCCGTCAGATGAGTGAACTGCCGCCATCTCCCCGCCTGCCGCTGACGGTGATGGCGGTGGATGATAATCCCGCCAATCTTAAACTGATTGGCGCGCTGCTCGAGGAGCAGGTGCAGAATATCCTGCTGTGCAGCAGCGCTGAACACGCTATTCGCGAGGCTCGTCAGCAGCCGCTGGATGTGATTCTGATGGATATTCAGATGCCTGAGATTGATGGCATTCGCGCCAGCGAAATTATCCGTAGCCTGCCTCAACACGCCAGTACGCCGATTGTAGCAGTGACCGCCCATGCCATTGATGGCGAGCGCGAGCAGTTGATCAAGGCAGGCATGAATGACTACCTTGCGAAGCCAATTGATGAGAGCAAGTTAAGACAGCTGCTGGCGCGCTATACGCCGCCGCCGGTGGTCCCTGTGCCTGAACTGCTGCCAATATTACCCACGCTCGACTGGCAACTGGCGCTGCGACAGGCGGCGAATAAACCCGATCTGGCACGTGATCTGCTGCGGATGCTGCTGGAATTTTTACCGGAAGTGCATGCGAAGATGGCGCAGTTTATGGCGACCAATGAGGTCAACGCCCTGCGTGAGATTATTCACAAGCTGCACGGCAGCGCCAGCTACAGCGGCGTACCGCGCATGAAACAACTCTGCCATCAGCTGGAACGAGGACTGCTGGAGGCCAGCGACATCGCGGCACTGGAACCGGAGCTGCTGGAGTTGCAGGATGAGATGGAAAACGTCGCCAGAGAAGCCCGTCAGCTGTTAGGAATTGGATAAGGCTGGCGGCAGCTGCCGCCGAACCTGCCACTGTCTCAAACGCTAACCGGCTTGCAGGGCTAACTTACAGCGCGCTGGCCAGAAAAGAGCGTGGTGCTTAAACAGACATTCTGAATATCAACGCCCTTTTCAGTCTGCTCAATGTCCGCTCAATCCGGCTGGGCTTAATAATCAGGTGCGCCTGCCGGTTACCTGAATCCGGCCAGTTTCAGCGTGGCAGCCACGTTACGTGCCGTCATCTCAACATTTTTTCCGGCACTGGCCAGTGCTTCATCCAGCGAACAGATGGTGTAAAGCACGCTGAATACCGCATCGATTCCATGTTGATGCACCACGCCAACATCCGCCGTCAGGCTGCCGGCAATACCAATCACTGGCTTGTTAAAACGTTTTGCCACGCTGGCGACACCAATTGGCACCTTGCCATTAATACTCTGGCTGTCGATACGCCCTTCACCGGTAATCACCAGATCAGCATCTTTCACCTGGTCAGCCAGCCCCAGCGCCTCTGTGACAATTTCAATGCCGCGTCGCAGTTCCGCCCGACAAAAGGCGTGCAGTGCCGCCCCCATCCCGCCCGCTGCACCACCGCCAGGAATGTGCAGGACATCAATATCCAGATCGCGATGAATAATGGCGGCGTAATGCACCAATGCCTGATCGAGCTGCTGCACCAGCGCCGGTGTCGCGCCTTTCTGCGGACCGAAGATGGCCGATGCGCCCTCTTTTCCGGTGAGCGGATTAGAAACGTCACACGCCACTTCGATGCGGCACTGATGAATGCGGGCATCCAGTGCATCAATATCAATGCTGGCAAGCGCAGAGAGTGCGCCGCCTCCGTGACCAATCTCGCCGCCCTGGGCGTCCAGCAGTCGGGCGCCGAGCGCCTGCATCATCCCGGCACCGCCATCATTGGTGGCGCTGCCGCCGATACCAATGATGATATGGCCGACGCCCTTATCCAGCGCATGCCTGATCAACTCGCCGGTGCCGAATGAGGTCGTTATCAGCGGGTCACGCTGTGCTGCCGGAACCTGTTCCAGTCCGCTGGCCGCGGCCATTTCGATATAGGCCGTGGACTCATCGCCGGACAGGCCATAAAAGGCATCAACCTGCGTGCCCAACGGTCCGGTCACCTTCAGCCTGACGATTTTTCCCTTCGTCGCCGCCACCATCGCTTCTACCGTGCCTTCGCCACCGTCGGCGACCGGTATTTTCACGTAATGTGCATCGGGGAAGATGTCACGGAAACCCGCTTCAATCGCCGATGCCACATCCAGGGCGGATAAACTCTCTTTATATGAATCCGGTGCGATTACGATTTTCATAGGCAATCCGAGCGCAGTTGAGTGATTGAAACGGCTCTGAACCAGTCCGGTGTTGGGGAGACCGGCATCGGGTTTTAGCGGGCGATTTCAACCTTCGCTAACTTCTCATAATAGCAGGCCAGTGCACTGTGGTCGGCGTTACCCTGCCCGTCATTGCGCAGCGCCTGCATCATCTCCATCACTGCTGCCGTCAGCGGCAGATGCGCGCCGATGCTGTGCGAGGTATCCAGCGCGTTCGCCAGATCTTTGATATGCAGGTCAATCCGGAAGCCGGGCTTGAAGTTACGATCCATCACCATCGGCGCTTTGGCATCCAGTACCGTGCTGCCCGCCAGGCCGCCACGAATCGCCTGATAAACCAGATCCGGATTCACACCCGCTTTGGTCGCCAGCGATAACGCTTCAGACATCGCCGCAATGTTCAGTGCCACAATCACCTGGTTAGCCAGCTTAGTTACGTTGCCCGCACCGATGTCGCCGGTATGCACCACCGAGCCCGCCATCGCTTTCATGATGTCGTAGCAGGAATCGAACACGGCTTTGTCACCGCCGACCATCACCGAAAGCGTTCCTTCAATCGCTTTGGGTTCGCCGCCACTGACCGGCGCATCGAGCATTTTGATCTGCTTTTCTGCCAGCGCATCGTGTACCTCACGGCTCGCCAGCGGCGCAATGGAACTCATGTCGATGACCACCAGACCTGGCTTCGCTCCTTCGATAATGCCGTTTTTCCCCAGGCAGACGTCAATAACCTGTGGTGAGTTGGGCACCATGGTAATCACCACATCGCACTGCTCAGCCACCTCTTTTGGCGTTTTCGCCACGGTTGCGCCCAGTTTAGCCAGTTCCGCTTCGTTTTCGGTGTTGTTGTCGCGCACTACCAGCGAATACCCGGCTTTCACCAGATTTTTACTCATGGGTTTGCCCATGATGCCCAGGCCGATAAATCCAATTTTCATGACGTTTCCCCTTAATCGATTAGCGCTTAAATTTGTCGCATAACGCCTGCGAGGCGTTGCGGAACATCCCGACATCGCTGCCGACAGCCACAAAGGTGGCGCCCCACTCCAGATAGCGACGCGCGTCCGCTTCTACCGGTGCCAGAATGCCGCTCGGCTTACCGGCGGCTTTGGCTCGTTCAAAAATGTGCTTAATCACTTTCAGTACTTCAGGATGTGCGGGCTGACCGAGATAGCCCAGCGCAGCGGAGAGATCGCCCGGCCCGACAAAAATGCCGTCGACACCGTCCACCGCTGCGATGGCATCAATGTTGTCAACCGCCTGCTGAGTTTCGATCTGCACCAGCACCGTGATGTTGTCATTGATGGTGCTGTTGTAATCCGGCAGCGTGCCGTACATGTTGCTGCGATGCGACACCGAAACACCACGAATCCCGGCTGGCGGATAACGGGTTGAGGCAACAGCCCGCAGGGCTTCCTCTTCGGTTTCGACAAACGGCACCAGAAGATTGTTAAACCCGATATCCAGCAGACGCTTAATGATCACCGGCTCGTTGCAGGGCGGACGCACCACGGGCGCACTGTGGCTGCCTTTCAGCGCCATCAGCTGCGGTACAAAGGTGGTGATGTCGTTGGGCGCGTGCTCTCCATCCAGGACCAGCCAGTCGAAACCGGCCAGCCCCAGAATTTCAGTCGAGATCGGACTGGCCAGCGCGCACCAGCTGCCAATCAGGGTATCGCCCGCTAACAGGCGACGACGAAATCCATTGGGCCAGGCTGCATTACTCATGGTTGAACTCCTGTGACGATGGCTCCGCTTGGGGAGCCGAAAAGGTTAACGAACCAGGCACGGGCGCTTATTGTCGAACGTCCATCCCGGCACTAAAAACTGCATCGCTTCAGCATCGTCACGTGCGCCCAGTCCCTGCTTCTGATAGAGCGCATTGGCCTGCATCACCTGATCCATATCCAGCTCTACGCCGAGACCCGGTTTCTGCGGCACCTGCACCATACCGCCTTTAATCTGGAACGGCTCTTTGGTCAGACGCTGATTGCCCTCCTGCCAGATCCAGTGGGTATCAATGGCGGTAATCGCACCCGGCGCGGCAGCGGCAACGTGAGTAAACATCGCCAGCGAAATGTCGAAGTGGTTATTGGAGTGCGAGCCCCAGGTCAGACCGAAGTCGTGACACATCTGCGCCACGCGCACCGAACCCTGCATGGTCCAGAAATGTGGGTCAGCCAGCGGAATGTCGACTGACTGCAGCGACAGGGTATGGCCCATCTGCCGCCAGTCGGTGGCGATCATATTGGTGGCCGTTGGCATGCCGGTGGCGCGGCGGAACTCAGCCATCACTTCGCGACCGGAGTAGCCCTGTTCGGCTCCACAAGGATCTTCTGCGTAGGCCAGCACATCTTTAAGCTGTTTGCCGAGCATGATCGCCTCGTTGAGCGACCAGGCTCCATTGGGATCGAGGGTGATACGGGCTTCAGGAAAACGTTTTGCCAGCGCGGTAACGGCTTCAGCCTCTTCGCCGCCGCGCAGCACGCCACCTTTGAGTTTGAAATCGTTAAAGCCATATTTCTCATAAGCCGCTTCCGCCAGACGCACGACCGCATCCGGCGTGAGCGCCTCTTCATGGCGCAGGCGATACCAGTCGCACGGATCGTTCTGCTGGTTCTGATAAGAGAGCGAGGTTTTATTGCGGTCGCCGATGTAGAACAGGTAGCCGAGCATCTCCACGCGGTCGCGCTGCTGACCGTCACCCAGCAGCGAGGCGACGTTGACGCCCAGGTGCTGACCCAGCAAATCAAGCAGCGCCGCTTCGATACCGGTCACCACATGGATCGTGGTGCGCAGATCAAAGGTCTGGTTACCGCGCCCGTTCGCATCGCGGTCAGCAAAGGTGCTGCGCACCAGGCTGAGGGTATTTTTGTACTCACCCAGCGTTTTGCCGATCACCAGCGAGGCCGCATCTTCCAGCGTCTGGCGAATCTTCTCGCCGCCCGGAATTTCGCCAACACCAGTGTGTCCGGCGTTATCTTTGATAATCACAATGTTGCGGGTAAAGAATGGTGAGTGAGCGCCGCTGAGGTTTAGCAGCATTCTGTCATAGCCTGCGACCGGAATAACCTGCATGGCGGTCACTTTCGGTGTTGAACTCATCTCTTGCTCCTTATGCTGTTGCACGGCCAAATGCCGGACGCTTGCGATCAAAAGTCCAGCCAGGGACCAGATACTGCATCGCCGTGGCGTCGTTACGCGCACCGGCGGGCAGTGACTGATAAAGCTGATGGGCTTTGTTTACCTGCTCCCAGTCGAGCTCAATGCCCAGGCCAGGCGCATCCGGTACGGCAATTTTGCCGTTGCGGATTTGCAGCGGATTTTTCGTCAGGCGCTGATCGCCCTCCTGCCAGATCCAGTGGGTATCAATCGCGGTCGGGTTGCCTGGCGCTGCTGCACCCACATGGGTGAACATCGCCAGCGAAATATCAAAGTGGTTATTGGAGTGACAGCCCCAGGTGAGGCCCCATTCATCACACAGCTGCGCGACCCGAACAGCACCACTCAGCGTCCAGAAATGCGGATCGGCCAGCGGAATATCGACCGCATTGACCATCACCGCGTGGTTCATCTCGCGCCAGTTGGTGGCGATCATATTTGTGGCGACGGGCAGGCCGGTTGCGCGCCGGAACTCAGCCATCACTTCCCGGCCCGAATAGCCCTGCTCCGCGCCACAGGGGTCTTCGGCGTAGCTCAGCACATCCTGCATTCCTTTACACAGCGCGATGGCTTCATCCAGCAGCCAGGCTCCATTAGGATCGACGGTGATACGGGCATCGGGAAAACGCTGCTTGAGCGCCGCCGCCGTGGCGATCTCCTGCTCACCCGGCAGCACGCCACCTTTGAGCTTGAAATCTTTAAAGCCATATTTATCCTGTGCCGCTTCAGCCAGGCGCACGACAGCATCGCTGGTCAGTGCTTCCTGATGACGCAGGTGATACCAGTCGTGGCTGGCCTGATCACCGCTAAGATAGGGAAGATCGGTTTTACGGCGGTCGCCAAGATAGAACAGGTAGCCCAGCACCGTGACTTCATCACGCTGTTTGCCCGGCCCCAGCAGTTCAGCCACCGGTACGCCCAGACACTGTCCCAGCAGATCGAGCAGCGCGGCTTCAAGCGCAGCCACCGCATTGACCCGCAATTCAAAGGTCCATGCACCGTTACCGAAAGTGGTGAAGTCGGCGGACTGATTGCCTTTGTGTACCTGCTGCACCAGACGATTCATTCGGGCAATCTGCTGGCCTTTCACCTGCGGAATCGCCTCCACCAGCGTCTGATAGATGGTGTCGCCGCCCGGCGCCTCACCGACGCCGGTGTGACCGGCACTATCAGTGAGCACCACAATGTTGCGGGTAAAACAGGCGTTGTGTGCACCGCCAATATTGAGCAGCATACTGTCGTAACCGGCGACCGGGATAACCCGCATGTCAGTAATCACCGGCGAACTTTGCGTATTCATGATGCATCCTTACCAGGCCAGGTTTTCAGTTCGACACGTTTGATATCCCCGGCAATGACCAGGAAGCTGAATGCCGCGACAAAGGCGTGAATCCCCACATAAACCAGCGCGCCTTCAAATGAACCGCTGGTGGCAATGATGTAACCGATGGCGATAGGCGTGACGATGCCGGAGAAGTTACCGAACATGTTGAACAAACCACCGCTCAGGCCGCTGATCTCTTTCGGCGCGGTATCTGCCATCACCGCCCAGCCCAGCGCGCCGATGCCTTTACCAAAGAAGGCCAGTGCCATAAAGAACACCACCATCCATTCGGTATTGGTGTAGTTACACATCACCATTGAGATAGAGAGCAGCATGCCGAGAACGATTGGCGTTTTACGTGCGATATTCAGCGAGCCGGTTTTACGCATCAGCCAGTCAGAGATCACCCCGCCCAGTACGCCGCCGAGGAAGCCGCACACCGCCGGAATCGACGCAACAAAGCCCGCTTTAAGAATCGACATGCCGCGCGCCTGTACCAGATAGACCGGGAACCAGGTGATAAAGAAGTAGGTTAAGGCGTTAACACAGTATTGACCGAGATAGATGCCCAGCATCATGCGTGACGTCAGCAGCTGTTTGATCTGGAACCACTTCTCGCTCCAGCTCACTTTTCGGGTGTTCTTTTTGACATCCATGTTGATGAGCGCGCCGCCCTGTTCCATGTACTCCAGTTCAGCTTTATTCACGCCAGGATGATCGGTGGGATCGTGTATCACTTTGAGCCAGATGAAACTGAGGATGATGCCCAGGCCGCCCATGAACCAGAACACGTGCGCCCAGCCCACGGAAGAGACCAGCCAGCCCATAATCGGTGCGAAGATCACGGTGGCAAAGTATTGGGCCGAGTTGAAGATCGCCACCGCCGTGCCGCGTTCCTGCGCCGGGAACCAGGCTGCGACTATGCGGCTGTTGCCCGGGAAAGAAGGTGCTTCAGCCAGGCCGACCAGGAAACGCAGAATAAACAGCGACATGATGATGCCAAAGCCGCTGAACAGATCGACGAACCCTTGCAGAAAGGTAAACAGCGACCAGGTGAAGATGCTCCAGAAGTAGACGCGTTTTGAGCCGAAGCGATCGAGCAGCCAGCCGCCCGGAATCTGACCAATGACATACGCCCATGAGAACGCTGAGAAGATATAGCCAAGTCCGACCGAATCGAGGCCGATATCTTTGGACATCGCCGAACCGGCAATTGAAATGGTTGCGCGGTCACCGTAGTTGAATGAGGTGACGATAAATAACATCACCACAATCCAGTAACGGGCATTGGTGCGCTTCTGCACCGTTTCCGCGGTCTGGCTGAAACTATTCATGATGCACTCCTGAAATATAGCGTGAGCTACATCCGCTCTGACTGCATACACATCGCGTTGGGTATCAGAGAGAAATTGGGTTAAACACGGCGATCTTTTTGTTTTGGCAAACTTTTATTTATTCATCCGGCTGCTGACAGCTGCGGTCATTAACGCGCCTTTGCCCCTGCATCAGATGAGGAATACGTCGTGACAGATAACCTGACTTTGGCTAACGAAACTCAGTATAAGAACAGCCCGTAGCGATCACATTGGCGTATCGCCCTGGAATAAACTTATTAATGAAGTGATTATCTTGCGGATGCACAAAAGGCTGCGGTGTGGCTCACGAAAGTGGCAAATACCATGGCGAAATTAGCCGCTGACGACGCTTTACCCCGCTGTTTGTGAGGCTCTTCACTTGCTTTTGGATAAGCGACCCAAAACAACGCGGTGAAATACCTCAATGGTGGTCATTTGCACAATGCGCCACGTGCGACGCCTCCCTATACTGAAGCTGGCAAACACGCGTGTGACAGATCAGAACATTACAACGTGCCGCACAAGTACGGCACGACAGACAGGAAGGTGAGCGATGAAACCCAATACAGATGAACAACCGCTCTATATCAAAGTCCATGAGCATGACAATGTCGCGATTGTGGTCAACAGCATGGGTCTGCCAGCCGGCACGCAGTTTGCGGATGGCCTGACGCTTACTGAACATGTGCCGCAGGGCCATAAAGTGGCGCTAAGCGCCATTAACCAGGGTGCAGAGATTGTGCGATATGGTGAAGTTATCGGCTATGCGCTGCGGGATATTGCCCAGGGCAGCTGGATTGATGAATCTCTTGTTGCGCTGCCGGAAGCCCCTCCGCTGGAGAGCCTGCCGTTAGCCACGCAGGTTCCGCCTGATTTGCCGCCGTTAGAAGGTTACACCTTTGAAGGTTACCGGAATGCGGATGGCAGCGTGGGTACGCGTAATCTCCTCGGCATCACCACCAGTGTCCACTGCGTGGCGGGTGTGGTGGATCATGTCGTGCAGATCATTGAACGGGATCTGCTGCCACGCTTTCCGAATGTGGATGGCGTCGTCGCCCTGAACCATCTTTATGGCTGTGGTGTGGCGATCAACGCGCCTGCTGCGGTGGTGCCGATTCGCACCATTCATAATCTGGCACTGAATGCCAATTTCGGCGGCGAAGTGATGATCGTCAGTCTGGGTTGCGAAAAGTTGCAGCCTGAGCGCCTGCTGACCGGCACGCCTGACGTGCAGGCCATTTCACTGGACGACCATGACATCGTGCGTTTGCAGGATGAAAAGCTGGTGGGTTTCGGTGCGATGGTGAATGAGATTCTGCAGGTCGCAGAACGTCATCTTCAGCGGCTCAATGCGCGCCAGCGCGAAACCTGCTCCGCTGCAGAATTGATTGTGGGTATGCAGTGTGGAGGCAGCGATGCGTTCTCAGGCGTAACGGCGAATCCGGCGGTGGGCTTCGCCTCTGATCTGCTGGTGCGCTGCGGGGCGACCGTGATGTTCTCTGAAGTCACTGAAGTGCGTGATGCCATTCACCTGCTGACGCCACGGGTGATCAATCAGGAAGTTGGTAAGCGCTTACTGGAGGAGATGGCCTGGTATGACAATTACCTCGACCAGGGCCAGACTGATCGCAGCGCTAACCCGTCTCCCGGCAACAAAAAAGGCGGCCTGGCCAACGTAGTGGAAAAAGCACTGGGATCGATCGCCAAATCGGGACGCAGCGCCATTGTCGAAGTGCTCTCGCCGGGTCAACGGCCTACGCGGCGTGGATTAATTTATGCGGCGACGCCCGCCAGCGATTTTGTCTGCGGCACGCAGCAACTGGCATCCGGTATCACGTTACAGGTGTTCACGACCGGGCGCGGAACGCCTTACGGTCTGGCCGCGATTCCGGTGATCAAGATGGCGACGCGCAATGCGCTGGCAGAGCGCTGGCACGATCTGATGGACATCAATGCCGGAACGATTGCGACGGGTGAAGAGAGTATTGAGCAGGTGGGCTGGCGACTGTTTGAGTTGATTCTGGACATTGCCAGCGGCAGGAAGCAGACCTGGTCCGATCGCTGGGGTATCCGTAATCAGCTGGCGGTGTTTAACCCGGCGCCTGTCACCTGATATCGTCGCCAGTGCAGGCCAGGCTTATCATTACGCTGCGAAGGCAGAGATAAGCCTGGCACCACAATCAGAGCTGTGCGCCCCAGGCTTCAACCCATGGAGAGGTGACCGCTTCCGGCTCAGGGTTTTCAGTGGCATCAACCAGTAATACTTCGCCAACCCGCTGAGCGCCCTGCTCCTGCAGCAGCGCATCAAACGCTTTGCCCGCGCCACAGAAATGGTCATAACTGCTGTCACCCAGCGCAATCACGCCGTAGCGCAGCGCAGGCTGATGACCCAGCTTATCTTTGATCGCATGGAACAGACCGGAAATCGAATCGGGCAAATCGCCCTGGCCGGTGGTTGAGGTGACGATTAACGCCACATCGCCGGCACCGTTCTGCCAGTCTGCCAGCGTCGGATCATCAAACACGGTGACGCTGTGCCCCTGCTGTTGCAGTAACGGCTCCGCTTCTTCCGCCACCAGCAATGCATTGCCGTATACCGTACCTACAAAAATGCCAATCTTTGCCATCTGCTTTCTCCCTTATTCTGAAACGCTATCCTGTCCTGGCGCTGCGTCAAACTCAACCCGCGGCACCTCAGGAATCTGATCCTGCCAGCCAAACTGATTCATCAGATTCTGCCAGACGCCATCCAGTCCGGCGCGAATCAGCAATGGTTCACCGGTCACCGGATGGGTCAATGCCAGGCTGCTGGCGTGCAGCATCAGTCGGTTAGCGCCGAAATGTTCGGCGGCACCCCGGTTCTGACGCAGGTCACCGTGCGCAGAATCACCAATAATCGGATGACGCAGGTGTGACATATGGCGACGCAGCTGATGCTTGCGACCGGTTTTAGGGGCCATCTCTACAAGGCTGTAGCGCGACGTGGGATAACGACCAATGCCGACCGGCATCTCAACGGTGGCCAGTGACTGATAATCGGTGACGGCGGGCTGTGCGGTGCGCGCTTCAGTGGCGTGTTTATCGGCAATTTTATCCAGCTCTTCCACCAGCGGATAATCGAGCGTTCCACTGCTCTCCAGCCAGCCACGCACCACGGCGTGGTAGGTTTTCTGCATCTGGTGCTGTTCAAACTGCAGGGAAAGCAGACGTCCGACTTCACTCGAAAGCCCCATCAGCAGCACGCCTGACGTGGGTTTATCCAGTCGATGCGCGGTAAAGACATGCTGTCCGATCTGATCACGAACAGTCTGCATCACAAACACCGTTTCATGGCGATCCAGCCAGCTGCGATGAACCAGCCAGCCGCTGGGCTTGTTAACGGCAACCAGCCACTCATCCTGATAGAGTATCTCCAGCATCAGTGGGCAGCATCCTTCATCAAGGCATCCAGCTGACGCAGGGTCAGCAGCAGCGGCGCAATGCCGGGCTGGTCAGGTACCAGCGCCACTTCATAATAAGGGGCAACGGCAAAGTTTTGCGGCAGCGGATGTCCCGCGGCAATCAGGGCATGCATCCGCGGGACTAAGACCCACTGGAGCCACTGCAGCGGTTCCAGTGTATCCACGCAAAAAGGTTCCTGGCTCTTAAGCGCACCCTCGGCCGGAGGAGTACTTTGCCAGAGATGGTGCTCACGCATCACCGCTTCCAGTTGCTCCAGCCGTTGCGTAATTAATTGTTCAGGCGTCATGCGCCACCTCCAGCGAGCAGTCAAAAATGGGCGGCAAGCATATCACTTGTTGGCACAGGCACAAAAAAAGGGAGCACTGTATAAACAGTGCTCCCGGTTCGTTTGCAGCTATCCTGCTACGTTTATGCTCCCTGCTCTTCCATGACAACTTGTCCAGTGCGAACTCCTGTCGCGCATCGTCCTGATGTATCCTTAGCCTCCTGGCCCACCGCCTCTTCTGAGGGGTTCTCGTTCTCCATCCTGGAGGTGTCCCTTACTCAATCCTGAGCGATCCTGTTTCGTCCTGAAACCTTCACTGTGCCGTAAGCTCCGTTACGTTCCTGCCTCATGGCTTACCATCATCCTGACGATATCTGTTTCCTGAGCATCCTGCAGTGAGAAACA
Organism: Pantoea sp. MBLJ3; assembly: GCF_000816655.1. Lineage (NCBI taxonomy): Bacteria > Pseudomonadati > Pseudomonadota > Gammaproteobacteria > Enterobacterales > Erwiniaceae > Pantoea > Pantoea sp. MBLJ3. Next base: position 105,787 of record NZ_JSUT01000010.1, on the reverse strand, counting down.
TTTTGACAGAAACCGTTACGCAAACAAGGTACTCAGAAGGGAACTTTACGAAATGTGCTGCAGATATTCAGAGAAACGCCATTAAGTTTATGATTCACAATATTTTTACATTTCAGTTTTCCGAATATCTCATCTGTTATATGGCAATCTCTCACAGAAGATGTAAGAGATATCTCACAAGGTCAGCAGCCGATCACTGCAAATCAGTTGATAACCGGTTGTAATGACTTAAGAAATATCTCAAGACTTTCGGCTAATACCGCACGCTGTTTGCGGCCAGGCTGCTCCAGAATCACTTCACCACTGAGATTAGAAAGCGAGATGATCTCCTCTTCTGAATCGGTTGTGGCAATAAACAGCGTAGGCGACTGCCTGAGGCGGCGCTGCATCACCAGATGGCCAATCAGGTTCTCCTGTAACCGCAGGAAATCCTCTTCACTCCACACCTGCAACAGTGTCAGCTGATTCTCGCCAAAAGTGGCCTGCATATCCCCGGCAAACTGCGCGGTATAAAAATCTGTGACCGACGGCTGAAGCTGGATATCGATCGCCCGTTCAACGGCATCCAGCGTCGGTGGCAGACTAAAAGGCTGCGGCTGCCAGAGCACACGCTGGTCGCGATCCTCAAGTGCGCAGGGCGAGGGAACGCCATAAAGATCGCTGCTGGCCGGCGCATGTCCCGCCTGCTGAAGCCAGTGCTGGCAGTATCGGGTAGTAAAGTCGCGCAACGCGGCGGCAGTTTGCTGCATCATTCATATTCTCACTTCTGATGGGTTACACTTAGCCACTTTGATTAATTTTGGTGGTAACCGCAATGACTACTCACGAACAGGATCAGGCACTCAGTAACCTGACGCTGGGCAAACCCACAGCCTATCACGATCAGTATGACAACAGCTTACTGCAGTCGGTGCCACGCAGTCTGAACCGTGAACCGCTGGGCCTGTTTCCCGACAGCCTGCCCTTTACCGGCAGCGATATCTGGACTCTGTATGAACTCTCGTGGCTCAACAGTAAAGGGCTACCCCAGGTTGCCGTCGGCGAAGTGGTGCTGGATGCACAGAGCCGCAATCTGATCGAGTCGAAAAGCTTTAAGCTTTACCTTAACAGTTTTAACCAGACCCGCTTTGCGGACTGGGGCGAGGTCCGTCAGACGCTGGAGCGGGATCTGAGCGCCTGTGCAGAAGGTGAAGTGCAGGTTGCGCTGTTCCGTCTTAGTGAAATTGAAGGTCAGCCTGTCGGTCATTTTGACGGTTGCTGTATTGATGAGCAGGATATTGCTATCGACGATTATCGCTTCAATGCCGACTATCTGGCGGATGCCGCAGGCAGCGAAATCGTTGAGGAGACGCTGGTCAGCCATCTGCTCAAGTCAAACTGCCTGATCACCAATCAGCCTGACTGGGGCTCGGTGATGATCCGCTACACAGGCCCGCGTATCGACCGTGAAGCGCTGCTGCGCTATCTGGTCTCATTCCGCCAGCATAACGAATTTCACGAGCAGTGCGTCGAGCGCATCTTTAATGATGTGATGCGTTTCTGTCATCCTGAAGCGCTGACCGTTTATGCACGCTACACCCGCCGTGGCGGACTGGATATCAACCCGTGGCGCACCAATGTGCCCTTCTCACCCGGTTTTTCACGGCTGGTTCGTCAGTAGTTTGCGAGACTTCTCGCAGGCTGCGTGCTGTATGCGCAGTTCCGCTTGAGCTGTGCAGGCCGACAAGGCTACTCTGATGAAGGCGGCAATCTGCGGATTGCCGACCAGGGATTTTCGTCACTGCGGTTGCAGTGCCAACAGGCACCCAGGCGGGTGTAAAGGAGTTCATTTGATTACCCATATCAGTCCACTTGGCTCAATGGATCTGCTCTCGCAACTGGAAGTCGATATGCTCAAGCGCACAGCCAGCAGCGACCTCTACCAGCTGTTTCGCAATTGCTCTCTGGCAGTACTCAACTCCGGCAGCCAGACTGACAGCAGCCACGAACTGCTCTCCCGCTTTGAGAATTTTGACATCAACGTGCTGCGCCGTGAGCGCGGCGTCAAACTGGAACTGATCAATCCACCGGAAGAGGCGTTCGTTGATGGCCGCATCATCCGTTCCCTGCAGGCAAATCTGTTTGCGGTGCTGCGTGACATCCTGTTTGTCAGCGGCCAGCTCAACATGCCGGGCCGTTTCACGGCAGCCGAAGAGAACGATTCCGCCACGATCACCAACACCGTGTTTTCCATTTTGCGTAATGCACGGGCACTGCACATTGGCGAGTATCCCAACACCGTAGTGTGCTGGGGTGGACACTCAATCAACGCCGTTGAGTACCAGTATTGCCGCAATGTTGGTACGCAGTTGGGTCTGCGCGAGCTGAATATCTGTACCGGCTGCGGGCCGGGCGTGATGGAAGCACCAATGAAAGGGGCCGCCGTTGGCCACGCCCAGCAGCGCTATCGTGACAGCCGCTTTATCGGCCTGACAGAACCCTCCATCATTGCGGCCGAACCGCCGAATCCGCTGGTGAATGAGCTGATCATCATGCCAGACATCGAAAAACGTCTGGAAGCGTTTGTGCGTATCGCCCATGGCATCATTATTTTCCCGGGCGGGGTCGGCACGGCAGAAGAGCTGCTCTACCTGCTGGGCATTCTGATGAATCCGCAGAACAACGACCAGGTACTGCCGCTGATCCTGACCGGACCAGAAGAGAGCGCCGATTATTTCCGTGTGCTGGATGATTTCATCGTCAACACGCTGGGTGAACAGGCGCGTAAGCATTATCAGATTATTATCGATGATGCGGCAGAAGTGGCGCGTCTGATGAAGAAAGCGATGCCGCAGGTTAAAGAGAATCGTCGCGAAACCGGCGATGCTTACAGCTTTAACTGGTCGATTCGCATTGAACCCGATCTGCAGGTGCCGTTCCTGCCCACCCATGAAAATATGGCTAACCTCAATCTCTACACGAATCAGCCTCCTGAGAAGCTGGCCGCCGACCTGCGCCGCGCCTTCTCAGGCATCGTCGCGGGTAACGTTAAAGAGATGGGCATCCGCGAAATCCGTGAGAAGGGACGCTTTAAACTGCATGGCGACCCCGACATCATGCACCGCATGGATGAACTGCTGCAGGGATTCGTTGCCCAGCAGCGCATGAAGCTGCCAGGCACTGCTTACATCCCCTGCTACGAAATTATCAAATAAACCAGGAGGCAGCCCCCGGGCTGCCCATACTCTCATGGCTTTTCATCTTGTTATTGTTGACGCATTGAATCTGATTCGCCGTCTGCATGCGGTACAAGGCTCCCCCTGTGTCGACGGCTGTGTGGCTGCGCTGCGCCAGGTACTGGGTCACGCCCGTCCGACCCATGCCGTGGCGGTATTTGATGGCGAAGCGCGTCATCAGGGCTGGCGGCATCAGCTGCTTCCCGACTACAAAAGCGGTCGTCCGCCGATGCCAGACGATTTGCAGGCAGAGATGCCGGCGTTACAGGAGGCTTTTCGCGCAGCAGGCGTAAGCTGCTGGATTGCGGGCGAGGATGAAGCGGATGATTTAGCGGCGACGCTGGCGGTTAAAATGGCCCAGGCCGGACATCAGGCCACCATTGTTTCCACTGACAAAGGCTACTGCCAGCTGCTGGCACCCGAGATCCGCATCCGCGACTACTTCCAGAAACGGTGGCTCGACCTGCCTTTTATCGAGGCAGAGTTTGGCGTGGCGCCCCAGCGGTTACCTGACTACTGGGGATTATGCGGCATCAGCAGCAGTAAAATTCCGGGCATCACCGGCATCGGCCCTAAAAGCGCAAAGCAGCTGCTGACAACGTTTCAGACGCTTGAGGGAATCTACCAGCAACTGGACCAGGTGCCCGCCAAATGGCGGGAAAAACTCGCTGAAGGGCAGCATATGGCAGAGATTAGTCGTCAGGTGGCCACACTGAAGCAGGATCTGGTGTTGCAGGGAAATCTGAACACGCTGCGTTATACAGGCTGAGAGCAACGGCACTCAGCCGGTCGATTAGCGCTCGTCGCGACGGCCACCGGTCGCAGCCCACATGCGACGCACATGAACCGTTACCTCTTCGCGGTCATGATAGAGCTGACGGGCGCGAATCTGCACGTTGATGCCATTCTCATCAAACCGCTCCTGCATCATGGCCAGATTCTGCGTGACCTCTTCATAGCGCTTTTTCATCGGCAACTTAAGGTTGAAGATCGCTTCGCGGCACCAGCCGTTGACCAGCCAGTCGGTCATCAGGTTAGCCACGCGAACCGGCTTCTCCACCATGTCACACACCAGCCAGCTGATGTTGGTGCGTGGCGGACGGAATTTAAATCCATCCGCTTTCTCGTGCATCACCTGGCCGGTATCCATCAGGCTCGGTGCCATTGGTCCATTGTCCACCGCATAAACCATCATGCTGCGCTGGACCAGTTGATAGGTCCAGCCGCCCGGACAGGCTCCCAGATCCACCGCGTACATGCCGCTGGCTAAACGCTCATCCCACTCATCCGCAGGAATAAAGACGTGGAATGCCTCTTCCAGCTTAAGCGTCGAACGGCTTGGCGCATCAGAAGGAAATTTAAGGCGTGGAATACCCATATAAAACGGCGAGCTGTTTTCCCGAATGGAGTAACCGACGTAACAGGTGCCAGGTGCGATGAAAAACACATGCACAACCGGGCGTTTCGGGCTTTCATAGTTCAGCAGGATTTTGCTTTCACGCAGTGCTGAACGCAGCGGCACGGTGAACTTGCGGCAGAATTTGGTCAGCTCTTTGGCTTCGTTGGTGTCAGGCACTTCAACACGCAGTTCGCCCCCCTTCTCCACCACGCCGGTCAGCATGCCGACAATCGGGGTGATACGATCTTCCTGAGGCAGGTCACGCAGCATTTCGCCGACGACCAGCATCTGACGGGCAAAGATCAGCTCGTCAAATGGCAGCTCACGCGCCAGGCGATCAGCATCTTCGAACTGATAGCACTCAAACAACACGTAGCCGGAGTCATCTTTAACGCGGGGAAAGCCGTAGATTTCGCGTTCCGCGGCTTTAGCGCTGATTTCTGCCGCGCACTCTTTTTCAAAACCGGGGCGACAATAGAGTAAAACTTTATTCATGGCGTTCTGCCTTTCGTTTAAGACGCAAAGCGCCAATCAACATCAATACCCAACCGGCGAGGAAACAGACTCCACCCACAGGTGTGATAAAAACCCAAAACTTAAGATGTGACAGCGCCAGACAATAGAGGCTGCCACTGAACAGCACGGTGCCGAGCGCCATTAACGCACTGCTCCAGTAAAACCAGATATTGGCGCGACGTAACATCGCAGCGCCCAGCCCCATCACCGCTAAGGTGTGATAAGCCTGATATTCCAGCCCGGTATGAATCCAGGCCATTTCAGCCGCACCAAGCGACTGACTCAACACGTGGGCACCAAATGCGCCAAAAGCCACCAGCAGAAATCCGCTGATAGCCGCAAAAACAAACATGGCACGACTGGACATGAACTGACCCTCAGGGTGCTTTTGCATCTGAATGCAAATAAATCAATACGTTATTGTTGATAGCGAAAGCGGAATTTTTCTTGTTCGGTTGCAGCTTTTTCCAGAATCCACTGTCGGAAGGCGGCTATTTTACCCAGTTCTGCCTGACTGTCATGACAAACCAGATAAAAAGCGTTTTTACTGACTAATACATCATTAAATGGGCAGATTAATCGTCCGGCTTCTATTTCACTCTGCGCCATAACATTGTTGGCCAGCGCCACGCCCTGACCATGAATCGCCGCCTGCAGAACCATCGCGCTGTGGCTGAAAATTGGCCCCTGCTGCACATTAATATGCTGCAGGCCCAGCTGCCGGATATAGGATTGCCAGTCGCGGCGGGAGGCATCATGCAGCAGGGTAAAACGCGACAGATCCATCGGCGTTTTCAGCGGATTATCCCCGGTCATCAGCGACGGCGAGCAGACCGGCAACAGATATTCGGCATAGAGTTTTTCCACCCGCAGTCCGGGCCAGTTGCCCCGTCCGTAAAAAATCGCCACATCGACATCGTCTGCCAGTTTCTCTTCGTCACGGTCTACCGCCTGGATGCGCACATCAATTCCCGGATAAGCCATATTAAAGCTGGAGAGGCGGGGAACCAGCCACTGAATGGCAAAGCTCGGCAGTAAACTGACCGTCAGCGCCCCCTTGGCACTGCGGGCCTGCAATTTGCGCGTCGCTTCGTTTATCGCCGAGAAAATCTCTTTGATGTCGAGATAGTAGCTTTGTCCTTCCTCGGTCAGTAACAGCGAACGATTCCTCCGGCGAAACAGCTTTAACCCCAGAAAATCTTCCAGAGATTTTATCTGATGGCTTACAGCAGCCTGGGTGACAAACAGCTCTTCAGCCGCTTTGGTAAAGCTTAAATGGCGTGCAGCTGCATCAAAAACACGCAGTGCGTTAAGAGGAGGAAGGCGTTTCGACATGGTTTTCCGTATCCGGATCGGCGAAAAATACGCAGGCTAATACAAAGCGTTTACGTATTAGAATTTTTAATCCGAGGCATTATAATTTGTCCGTTGAGGAACCTCCAGCAAATACCTATAGTTGCCACACTTCCTGAGCCGGAACGAAAAGTTTTTAGATTTGTGAATGAGTTCGCAGATTTTCTGAAAGCTTTTGGCTTGTGGTCGTGATGTTGTGTTTGCAAATTTTTGATCCGACGATTGCGGATCGAGCGCTTAATTCCTGTAGATTTACCCTGTCTGTCCATAGTGATTTTTAAATAGCACCGCAAATTGCGGTGCTTTTTTTTTGCTGCTTACTTTGACTCGACCATTTCTTTGACGTCTGAGCGGTTAATCTGCTGCTCGTTGCCATTCGCATCTTTATAGCTGATCATGCCGGTATCATTATCAACTTTAGGCTTGCCGGCAGCCACGATAGTGCGGCCATCGTTGGTATGCATCACGTAATTACTTGAACAGGCACTCAGTGTAAAAGCAAGAGTACACACGGCCAGAACTGCGGTAAGTTTTTTCATCTGCTATCTCCTTGTAGATTGATTGCATCAAACCACCCGCGCTACGCTAACCAGAGGCAGCCGATAAGTGAGATCGACTATTAAACGTCCACTCGTTATGCGGGTTTGGTTCAAACCTTGCAATATTCAGCATAACGCGCTTTTCCAGCTTTGCCAGACGCAGACCATTCTTTCAGTGTGGTCCTAATTTTTCTTATCATGGACCCGGCATGATCCCATTTAACCCTAGCGACTTTCGCCAGCAGTTTCCCGCGCTCGCCGACGCCGGCGTTTATCTCGATAGCGCCGCGACCACGCTGAAGCCGCAGGCCGTCATTGACAGTACACAGCAGTTTTACAGCCTCAGCGCAGGGACGGTTCATCGCAGCCAGTTTGCCGCTGCGCAGGCCTTAACCCATCGCTATGAACAGGCGCGTCATCAGGTTGGCCGCTGGCTGAATGCCGCAGACGATCGTGAGATTATCTGGACGCGCGGCACCACCGAAGCAATAAACCTGGTGGCGAACAGCTGGCTGCGCCCGCGCCTGCAACCCGGTGATGAGATTGTGGTGAGTGAGGCTGAGCACCACGCCAACCTGGTCCCCTGGCTGATGGCTGCACAGGCATGCGGTGCCCACGTCATAAAATGGCCGTTAGGGCCAGATCGCCTGCCCGATATCAGCCTGCTACCCAAGCTGCTTAATAACCGTACCCGCCTGCTGGCTATAGGCCAGATGTCGAACATCACCGGAGGGTGTCCCGATCTCGCCAGAGCGATTCCGCTGGCACACGCCGTGGGTGCGAAAGTGATGGTCGATGGCGCGCAGGGGGTGGTGCATTGCCCGCCTGACGTACAGGCGCTGGATATCGACTTTTACGCTTTTTCCGGCCATAAGATTTACGGCCCGATGGGCATTGGCGCGTTATATGGCAAAGCGGACCTGCTGGAAGCGATGTCACCCTGGCAGGGTGGCGGAAAAATGATAACGGATGTCGATTTCAGTGGCTTCACACCACAGCCAGTGCCCTGGCGTTTTGAGGCAGGTACTCCGAATGTGGCGGGCGTAGTGGGCCTGAGTGCAGCACTGAGCTGGCTGGCGCAGTACGATCTGGCCGAAGCGGAGCGCTGGAGTCAGCATCTGGCGACACTGGCGGAGGAGCAGCTGGCAGAATTGCCTGGCTTCCGCAGCTTCCGCAGTGGCAACGCCAGCCTGCTGGCCTTTAAATTTGCTGGCCTGCATCACAGCGATCTGGTGACGCTGCTGGCTGAGCAGGGAATCGCCCTGCGCGCTGGCCAGCATTGTGCGCAGCCGTTGCTGGCAGCGCTGGGCGTCAGCGGCACGCTGCGGGCTTCTTTTGCACCCTATAATAGTTTGCAGGATGTTGATGCGCTGGTGCGCGCCATGAAAGGTGCCATCTCGCTGTTATCGGAGTTTTGATTATGTGTTCATCGCTGTTAGCGCCACACCCGTTTGGCGAACAGATTACTGTTGCCAGCCTGAAAGAGAGCTTTGGCCGCTTTCATCAATGGGAGGATCGTTATCGTCAGCTGATTCAGCTGAGCCGACAGTTACCTTGGTTGCCGGAGGAACTGAAAACCGCAGAAATTGAACTCAGCGGGTGTGAAAATCGGGTCTGGCTGGGCAGCCAGTTATGCGAGGATGGCACGCTGCATTTCTATGGTGACAGTGAAGGACGGATTGTGCGCGGCCTGCTGGCCGTGCTGCTGACTGCGGTTGAGGGCCAGACGCCACAACAGTTACTGGCCAGCGATCCCTTAACGCTGTTTGACGAACTGGGCCTGCGCGCCCAGCTCAGCGCTTCCCGCAGCAGCGGCCTGCAGGCGCTGGCTACCGCCGTGGAGCACGCCGCGCGTCAGGCGCTGACGGCATCCTGACGAACAGCGCGCGCCAGAAACTTCTTCAGCGCATGTGAAACGGCAACAAAGCCAAACGTAGCGGTAACCATGGTTGCCGCGCCAAAGCCGGATGTGCAATCCATCCGCTTCGGACCTTCCGCCGTGCTGCGTGAAGCACAGACGCTGCCATCTGCCTGCGGATAAACCAGCGCTTCAGTTGAAAAAACACAGTCGATGCCGAGTTTACCTTTGCTGTTTTTCACCACGCCCAGGCTTTTCAATCGTTCGCGCAGCTTCGCCGCCAGGGGATCCTGAATGGTTTTCGCCAGATCGGCGACCTGAATTTGCGTCGGATCAATCTGCCCACCCGCACCACCGGTGGTGATTAACGGGATCTTATTCCGGCGACACCAGGCGATCAGCGCCGCTTTAGGCCGCACGCTGTCGATAGCGTCGATCACGTAGTCAAAACCGGCAGCCATCAGTTCAGCAGTGTTCTCCGGCGTAATAAAGTCATCTATGCAGATCACTTCGCAGTCAGGATTGATCGCACGCAGCCGCTCTGCCATCACGTCCGTTTTGGCTTTGCCCACGTTGCCCTGAAGCGCATGAAGCTGCCGGTTGGTGTTGGTGATACAGACATCATCCATATCAATCAGGGTAATTTTACCAATCCCGGTGCGCACCAGAGCTTCCGCCGCCCAGGAACCGACGCCGCCAATACCGATGACGCAGAAGTGTGCGTCAGCAAAACGTTGCAGCGCATTCTGACCATAGAGACGCGCCGTGCCGCCAAAGCGCTGATGCCAGGCGTCGTTTAACACTTTCATAGTTGAACCTGTTACGTCGTGCGGGCCCGAAGGCCCGCAGAGAAGAAATTAGTTAGCGCCGAGAAGCAGTGAACCATTATTACCGTTTTGCGTGCCGGAGAACAGCGGCTGTCCGGCACCCGGTGCAGCTTTGAGTACCCAGACGCGGCCATAGTGATTATAGAAGCCGGCGAGATGCGCAGCGTCCGGGCCGATACCCTGATAGATATCAAAGTGCTGGCCTTTAATCGCGCCACCCACGTCGAGTGCGACCATCAGGCGCATCTCATATTTGCCGTTGAATTTGCCCTTCTCATTTAACTGCGGCACTTCAGCCAGCAGTACGGTGCCCGCCGGAATAATTGAGCGGTCAGAGGCAACCGAGGCTTTTGCTACCAGCGGAACGGCGCTGGCTCCACGCACCGGCGTAAACGGTTCAGCTTTAAAGAAGACAAACGATGGGTTGGTTTCCAGCAGTGCGCGAACTTCCTGCGGTGAGTGCTCCTGCGCCCACTGGCGAATGGCCTGCATCGACATATCTTCGCGTTTCACTTCGCCGCGATCGATCAGCTCTTTACCAATACTGTGGTAGCCCCAGCCATTTTTACCGGCGTAACCGAAGAAGGTCATCGGGCGGCCATCGCCAAAGTCGACATAACCACTGCCCTGCACATCCATCATGAAGTTATCAATCAGCGAGTTGCTGTAGGCAATGACATAGCGGTCATCGAGTCCGCCACTATAGATAGAAGCGCGGCTCGGTAATTTTTCTCCGCGTTTGCGCGGCGGCATGCGGTAGATCGGATACTGGAACTCACCCTGACGGGTGTAACGCGCTTCCACGACCGGCGTGTAGTAACCCGTGAACTGCACGTTACCGTAGTTGTCCGTGCCCTCCATCTGCCAGGCGTTCAGGCCATACTGACGAAGCTGTCGGGTATCGGCTCCCGCCATCAGCCAGCTTTCAATTGCACTATAGGTGCCGTTCTGACGACTATAAAGGGCAGATGAGGCGGACTGAATCTGGCGCACCTGATCGCCAAAGTCTTTACCATTAACTGGCGCACCTTTGGCATTGGGCTGATTTACCAGCGCCAGCGGCTGTTCCAGTTTGCCATCTTTATATTGCTGACCGCGATCGGTCGGTTTAGAGCTACAGGCCGCCAGCAGCGTAATTAACGCGCCAGTGAGTGCATACTTCACCCAATGTGATTTCATTATCTTCTCTTTTTATAACTGTTCGCCCCGCGACGATAGCAAAGCCCCCGACAGAATGAAATGCATCCGCTTTGACCTGGTGCATATCAGTTCAATAATTAATCAGATGGTTGAATCCTTCAGCAACTGGCTGTTAATTTGGCTTTTATCTTCAAAAAGGGGTTGCATGAATTAGCGCGGAGAGTATAGTGCGCTTCCACGGACGCGGGGTGGAGCAGCCTGGTAGCTCGTCGGGCTCATAACCCGAAGGTCGTCGGTTCAAATCCGGCCCCCGCAACCAATACTTCTGCAGCAGTTTTACAGAAGTCACAGTGTGAGAAGTAAAAGTAATAGAAGCAATACGGACGCGGGGTGGAGCAGCCTGGTAGCTCGTCGGGCTCATAACCCGAAGGTCGTCGGTTCAAATCCGGCCCCCGCAACCAATACTTCTGCAGTTGTTTTACAGAAGTCACAATGTGAAAAAAGTATGATACGGACGCGGGGTGGAGCAGTCTGGTAGCTCGTCGGGCTCATAACCCGAAGGTCGTCGGTTCAAATCCGGCCCCCGCAACCAATCATTTAAACACCTGAAAGGGTGTTTTTTTGTTTCTGACGTTCCTGAAACCTCGTTAGTCTCTCTCCTGCCCTGAAAAGTGCACGGATAGCCGTAACTACCCGCAAACCGTTACCGATGGGCCAGCGCCGCCCCACTCTTCACATAAGCCTTAATGCCGTCCAGAATCGCCTCCGCAACCTGATGCTGATAGCGGGTGGTTCGCAACTTACGCTCCTCTTCCACATTACTGATAAACGCGGTCTCGACCAGAATAGACGGGATATCCGGGGCTTTCAGCACCGCAAATCCAGCCTGATCCACGGTACGTTTGTGCAGATGATTGATGCGCCCCATGCGATGCAGCACCTCTTGCCCAAACTTCAGGCTGTCATGAATCGTCTGGCGCTGCACCATATCGAACATGGTGTGATCAAGATAGCGGTCGCCGCTTTTGCTGACGCCACCAATCAGATCGGATTCATTCTGGGTCTGCGCCAGGAAACGGGCTGCCGCCGAGGTCGCACCGCTGGTTGATAAGGCAAACACTGACGAGCCGCGAGCTGCACGGCTGGTAAAGGCATCCGCATGGATCGAGACAAAAAGATCAGCGCGCTGTTTTCGGGCTTTCGCAACCCTGACGCGCAGCGGAATAAAGACATCTTCATTACGCGTCATATAGGCTTTCATATTGGACTCTTTGTCGATCAGCGCTTTGAGCCGCCGTCCAATCTTCAGCACAATATCCTTCTCGCGGGTCTTATATTTGCCGTGCGCACCCGGATCTTCCCCGCCGTGACCGGGATCGATCATGATAATGATCGGACGATCGCGCCCCGCTTTACCTGGCAAGGGTGCCTGCACGCCTTCATCTTTCTCCAGATCACCCTGGTTATAGTCTTTCAGCAGGGCCAGAAGAGGATCATCTTCTATCGGGTTCTGACTCGGATAGAGGTCGACCACCAGCCGGTGATTGATCCCGGCGACCGGCGAAAGGTTAAAAATCTTTGGCGCAACGTTGCGCTTTAACTCCAGAACGACGCGCACTGTATTGCTGTCGAACTGGCCGACCCGGGCATTTTTAATAAAAGGATCGTCGACCCGTACCTGCTTATCCACCCCTTTCAGGGCCGAATTGAGATGCAGGCCCTGAATATCTATTACGAGCCGTTCGGGATTGCTCAGCGCAAACTGCTTGTATTTCAGCGCGACGTTTGACTCCAGCGTCATCCGCGAGTAAGTGGATGAGGGCCAGATACGCACCGCCACAATGTGGTTTTTTGCCGCCAGTCCTGTGCGGCTGACGCTTAACAGCAGTAAGGCGCCCGTCCCCTGTAAAAATCGTCTGCGTGAAAAATGGGAATTAACGTCTGACATGCCGCTCCAGCTGCTGTGTTATGTCTAAAAAAGCGCCAGTTAATAAAATGGCGGCGAAAACTTTATCCAATCCGTAGCATGATGTCACCCCGGAAACCCTAAATAATGCAGGCTGTTAGCGGCTTTGACACCCATAAAAACGTAAATTTTCGTCAGGATTAAGACTTGCAAAACAGAACGTAAAAGCATAAAAATACAAAAAATACGAATAAACATTCACTGAGGGTTGGCCGTGAAGGAACGTAGTACCGAACTGGTTCAGGGTTTTCGCCATACCGTTCCCTATATCAATGCCCACCGGGGTAAAACCTTTGTCATCATGCTGGGTGGCGAAGCGATTGAGCATGAGAACTTCTCTGGCATCGTTAATGACATCGGCCTGCTGCACAGCCTGGGCATCCGCCTGGTGGTGGTTTATGGTGCCCGACCGCAGATTGATGCCAGCCTGGCGCAGCAGCAGCTGGAGCCGGTTTATCATAAATTTACCCGGGTGACCGACGCGCAATCGCTGGAGCTGGTCAAACAGGCCGCCGGCCGGCTGCAGCTGGATATCACTGCCCGCCTCTCTATGAGTCTCAACAACACCCCGCTGCAGGGCGCACATATCAATGTGGTCAGCGGCAACTTCATTATTTCACAGCCGCTGGGCGTGGATGATGGCGTGGATTACTGCCATAGCGGGCGTATCCGTCGTATCGATGAAGAGGCGATTCATCGCCAGCTGGATAACGATGCCATTGTGCTGATGGGCCCAGTGGCGGTGTCTGTTACGGGCGAGAGCTTCAACCTCACCTCGGAAGAAGTGGCCACGCAGCTGGCGATTAAGCTGAAAGCGGAAAAAATGATCGGCTTCTGCTCTGAGCAAGGCGTCCTGAATAGCGAAGGTGAAATCATCTCTGAGCTGTTCCCGAATGATGCGCAGGCCCGTATCGACGAGATTGAAAAGGAAGGCGATTATCTTTCCGGCACGGTCCGCTTTCTGCGTGGCGCGGTGAAGGCCTGCCGAAGTGGTGTGCGCCGCAGCCATTTAATCAGCTATCAGGAAGATGGCGCGCTGTTGCAGGAACTTTTCTCACGCGACGGTATCGGCACGCAGATCGTTATGGAGTCGGCAGAGCAGATCCGCCGCGCCAATATCAACGATATCGGCGGCATCCTCGAACTGATCCGGCCGCTGGAGCAACAGGGCATTCTGGTGCGTCGCTCTCGCGAGCAGCTGGAAATGGAGATCGATAAGTTCACGATTATTCAGCGCGACAATCTGACCATCGCCTGTGCCGCACTCTATCCGTTTATGGATGAGAAGATTGGCGAGATGGCCTGTGTGGCGGTTCATCCTGATTATCGCAGCTCCTCACGCGGAGAGATGCTGTTGCAGCGCGTGGCGTTGCAGGCAAAGCAGATGGGACTGGAAAAGCTGTTTGTGTTGACCACCCGCAGTATCCACTGGTTCCAGGAGCGCGGCTTTACGCCGGTTGATATTGAGTCACTGCCCGAAAGTAAAAAAGAGATGTATAACTATCAGCGCCGTTCAAAAGTGCTGATGGCCGACCTCACCTGATTCACCGCAGAAGGGACAATCACCCACATCGTGATCTGTCCCTCTCTTCTCAGCGCGTTTCCGCCAGTCGCTCTACCAGACCGCTGCGCCGCTGCGTTTGCTGCTGCACGGCACGCTGAAACACGCCAGGTTCACTGTAAATAGTCAGTTGTTTACGCGCACGGGTAATCGCGGTATAGACCAGTTCACGGGTCAGAACCGGCAGCAACTGCGTGGGCATCACAAGCGCGGTGTGATCAAACTCCGACCCCTGCGATTTATGCACCGTCATCACCCAGGCGGTTTCATGTGAAGGCAACCGGCTCGGCTGAATTGCCTTGATCGACCCATCGGGTAGCGGGAAAAAGACTTTCAGGTTGCCCTCTTCATCCCGCAGCGTAATGCCGATATCGCCATTAAACAGGCCGAGTGCGCTGTCGTTTCGGGTAATCATCACCGGACGACCTTCATACCAGCGGCTACCCATGCCAGGACGCCGGATGCGCTGCAGTTGCATCAGTCGCTGCTCAATACGCTGGTTCAGACCCTGAACGCCAAAGGGTCCGTCACGTAACGCGCACAACAGCTGATAACGACCAAAAGCGGTTATGATCTCAGCGGGTGGTGCGTGCTGCCTGATGAGCTGCAGGAAGGGCTGGTAGCCCTGTGCGACTTCGTCCAGCATCCCCTGATACGCTTCCGCGCTGTTCAGCGGCTGGTAACTGACATCTTTATGGGCCGCTGCAAACACCGCTCTGACCTGGTCGGCATCACCCTGATTAATCGCTTTTGCCAGCTGGCCGATGCCGGATGCGGCGTCAAACCGATAACTCTTTTGCAGCAGGCAGATGCTGTCGCGCACTGCCGGTGCCTGCGCATCATCACTGCCCTGTAACGTGCAGCCGGTCAGCAGGGCGAGCTGTTCTGCCCGCGCCAGGCTGTAGCCGCTTTCCGTGCAGCGGCAGATATCGCCCAGCACCGCACCGGCTTCAACAGAGGCCAGCTGATCGCGATCGCCCAGAAACACCACGCGGGCATGGGCAGGCAGCGCGGCGATCAGTTTTGCCATCATTGAGAGATCGACCATCGACGCTTCATCGACAACCAGCACATCCAGATGCAGCGGATTACCGGCATGGTAGCGTAGCCGCTGGGTATCCGGCTGAGCGCCCAGCAGGCGATGCAGCGTAGTGGCTTCGGCAGGAAAACGCTGCCGTTCTTCGTCGCTGACGGCCAGATCCTGCAGTGCCCTGCCCAGTGACTCGGTCAGCCGCGCGGCAGCTTTGCCCGTCGGTGCCGCCAGCTGGATGCGCAGCGCGCCCGGATTCAGGCGAATCAGGGCGGCGAGCAGTTTCGCTACGGTGGTGGTTTTGCCTGTGCCTGGCCCGCCGGAAATGACTGCTGTTTTGCGGGTCAGCGCCACTGCTGCAGCAATTTTCTGCCAGTTCTCTGGCTGGTCGTCAAACAGGCTGTTAAGGACATCTCCTGCGGCACGGATATCAAACGCGGTTTTCACTTCATGGGCAGCAAAAAAATCGACAACGCGGCCTTCGCTTTGCCAAAGCCGATGCAGATATAAACGCTGGTTGCTGAGCACCAGTGGTGTCACCCGGCTTCCATCACTCACCGCCGGCCAGTCAGCGAAGTGTGATAACCAGTCATCCGGCGCGCCAGCAGCCTGCCAGATCGCCTGGGCCAGCGCAGGCTGACGTCCGGCAAACAGGTGCGCCTCACAGAGATTGCTCAGCGGAAAACAGACGTGCCCTTCACCTGCCTCAGCGCTGACGCAGGCGGCAGCGAGCAGCCGCGCAGGCTGTGATTCCGGCACCACGAGTTGTGCAAACTGAATATCGAGCGGGCGCAGGAGACGCTTCTCTACTGCCTGCTGCAGCAGACTCAGCATGTCACTCATAACACCTCTCCGGTTTCACCAAACAGTGCATCGATCGCTTCCACAAAGGCTTCGCCAGGTCGGGTGGCAAAAATGCCGTTGTCCGGCGAGCTGCCGTCCATCCCGCGTAAAAACAGATAAAAGACGCCGCCAAAATGTTGCTCATAGTGGTAGTCCGGCAGGCGATGTTGCAGATAGCGATGCAGCGCCAGCGTATAGAGCTGGTATTGCAGATCATAACGGTGGCCGATCATGGCCTGCGCCATCGCCTCGGGTGTGTAAGCGGCATGGCTATCGCCCAGCCAGTTCGATTTGTAATCGAGCAGATAATATTTTCCCTGCCAGCGGAATACCAGATCGATAAAACCCTTGAGCATGCCGCGCACCTGACGAAAATCCAGCGGGGCGGCCTGCAGAGAGAGGCTGTCGTGCTGGCGCAGCAGATCGTCAAGATCGGCCGCCGTCAGCAGATTGTTGATCGGCAAATAGAACTCCATTTCGATCAGTCGTTCGCTGCTTTTAATTGCCGATAGCGTCAGCCCTTCCGCGTTAAGCGGCGTATGCAATACCCGCTCAATCCACTGTTCCAGGACCGGTAACCAGTCTGACGGATAGCCATTATGCTGCAGCTGATCCTCCAGCCAGACGCGATCCGGCAGTTCGGTAAAGTCGATCGACTCAAACAAACCGTGCAGGAAGGTGCCCGGCGCCGCACCGCGCGGAAAATGGTGCGGTGTCAATGCAGCCTCTTCACCACTCTCGTCCTCGCCCGCCGCATCAATATCGAAGTTTGGCAATGCATCAAGAAGTGACGAGCTGTGATGCTGTTGCAGGCCGGAATAGCTGGTGACCCGCCAGGCATCCGCCAGTGCGCGGGTCACGTCGCGACTGCTCAATACCTCATTGCCGTGCTCAGCGTCCTGCCACCTTTCTCCCGGCATCAGATCGGCTTCAACCAGCGCAATCCCCTCACCGGTCAGCGCATTCAGTTTCTGGCTGAGCTGCTGCGCATCCGCCGCCTCACCCTGCTGCACCAGATACCCGAGCGCGCTTTTGTGCAGATCGCTTTCGCCCTCTTTTTTTCGGGTGCCTTTAATCAGCGGTGCAATGCCGACGCTGCAGTGATAGATCGAGCGGGTCAGCGCCACATAGAGCAGACGCAAATCTTCCGCCAGACGCTCCTCTTCGGCTAACGCCAGACTCTGTGCATCGCCCTGCACATCAAGCAGCGCCATGAAGTTGTCACGATCGTGATAAAGCGCGCTGGCCGCCTCGCGGAATCCGGCAGCAAACGGCAGCCATACCAGGGGATACTGCAGCCCTTTCGATTTGTGGATGGTGACGATTTGCACCAGATGGCGGTCGCTTTCCAGACGCAGCTGCTGGCTGGCGGCCTGGCTGTTTGGTCGGGCAATCTGCTGCGCCAGAAAACGCACCAGGGCGTGAGGACTCTCCAGCTGTACTGAGGCTTCCTGCAGCAGTTCACCCAGATGCATCAGGTCCGTCAGGCGACGTTCCCCGTTCTCTGAGGCCAGCATATTTTCCGCCAGCTGCCGCTTGATCATGACATCACGCAGCATCGGTAAAACGCCGTGCTGGTGCCACAACTGCTGCCAGACGGCAAACTGCTCCACCAGCGCATCCCACTCGCGTTCATTCTGTGTCAGCGCATCCAGCGTCGCGGCATCAATAGCAAAAATAGAGGTCGCCAGTGCGCTACGCAGCAGCCGTTCCTGTTCAGGAGCCTGAATCGCCTGAAGTAACCAGAGTAATTCGCGCGCTTCCGGCGTGGTGTAAACGCTGTCCCGGCTGGAGAGATAGACTGAGGGAATTGACAACGCATTCAGCGCGTCGCGAATCAAACCAGCCTCATTGCGGCTGCGCACCAGCACGGTAATATCAGAAGCCCGCACCGGCTGTAGCGCGTCGCCTTTGCCCAGACAGGCACGTCCCTGCTGTCCGGCCACCAGCCAGCGGCTGATATCCGCCGCACACTGTTGCGCCATAAACTGCTGGTAATCGCTGTTGCCGACGCCCTCACCGGGCTGCAGCCAGAACCGTAACGCCGGTTGCTGCTGCTCGTCAAAAATCAGCTTCAGTGACTGGTTGGGCGCAGCGGGCATTACCGGCTGAAAGGGGATCGCCGAGAACAGAAAAGGCGAATCGATCTGAGAAAAGAGGCGGTTAACGCTCTCGACCATCTCAGGTGAAGAGCGCCAGTTAGTATCAAGAGTGTAGTGAGCACTGACTTCGTTTCTGGCCCGCAAGTAGGTAAAAATATCCGCTCCGCGAAAGGCATAGATGGCCTGCTTGGGGTCGCCGATCAGAAACAGCGCCTGTTCTGGCTGATTAATATAGAGCGTACGGAAGATGCGATACTGCTGTGGATCGGTATCCTGAAATTCATCAATCAGTGCCACCGGGAAACGCGCCCGGATAGTTTCAGCCAGCAACACGCCGCCCGGCTGCTGCAACGCTTCATCCAGCTTACTGAGCAGGTCATCGAAACCTAACAGCGCACGTAACCGTTTCTCGCGCTGAACTGTGGCTCGTACATCGGTCAGCGCCTGCGCAATGATCACATCCCGCAGCGACAGCGGTTCTGCCAGAAACTGATCAACAGCCTCAAACAGCGCATGGCGCGGGGCCTCACCCTTTTTCGTTTTCTCATCAAGCACCTGCTGTCCAAAACGCGCCAGCTCTTTAGGCAGCTGATAATCACGCGTTTCGCTGCTGGCCCACTGCGTGACGCGGGCGACCCAGTTGGGCAGGTGTTTACTGTTGTAGCTACGCTTATCAACGCCAGATGCGCTGATCATCCCTTCAACATCGGCGCTCAGCGCCTGCCACTGCTGCTTCATGGCGTTGATGCGCGCCAGATTGCGGGCGTGACGTGACGCCAGATCCTCATCGGCAGCGGGCGGCCGTTTGAGCACTGGCGACTCACCCTGTAGCCAGGGGCGCAGTGTCGTCAGCAGGCTGTCGGGTCCGCTCCACTCTGCGGCGATAATCCGTGCCACATCCAGACTGAGTGGATAGCACTGACGCCGCCAGAAATCGGCAGTGGACTGCTTGAGCAGTGCCTGTTCATCTTCTATCAACTCCTGCTCGAATAGCATGCCCGATTCAAACGCGTTGAGATTCAGCATTCGCTGACAGAAGCCGTGAATGGTGAAGATGGCGGCTTCATCCATCTGGCGTTCGGCCGCCAGCAGCTGCGCAGCGGCCTGACTCAGATCGGGCATCTGCGCCAGCAGCAACTGGTGCATCGGATTGCGGCTTTCGCCGCGAATACAGGCCAGCCGCAGCTGATGAATATTTTCGCGGATGCGGCCGCGTAACTCCGCCGTCGCGGCCTCGGTGAAGGTCACCACTAAAATTTCTTCTACCGAGAGTGGCCGGCTATACGCGTTTTCGCCGCCGAGCCCCAGCAGCAGGCGCAGATAGAGCAGACCAATGGTAAAGGTTTTTCCGGTGCCTGCTGATGCCTCAATCAGCCGCTCGCCTCTGAGCGGCAGCGTTAAGGGATTCAGCGATACGGGCGGTAACTGCGTCATTGGGTCTCACTCTTAACCGGCAGCGACTGCTGCAGTTTCGCCAGTTCTTTCCAGGTTTTCCAGCCAGGCTGGCGGGCAAATTCAACCTTGCCGTTGCCGGTGCCGGCAATCTGTGACGTCATCACCATGCCCTTGTGTTCGATCACCGCCTGCCGGAAAAAGTCAGCCAGGCTGGCCGGGGTTAAGCGCGCCACCTGCTCGGCCATTTTTTGCCGGGTGTTAAACAGATCATTCTGTCGATCAAAGTCGCGGCTATAACGGTCCGCTTCCTCAAAGAGCGTCTGAGGACGCTGCTGCAAATCATTGATCATCGCCTGCTGATACTGAACAAAGTCTGCCTGACTCATGCTGCGAAGACGCTTTTCTGCCTGCGGATAGAAGGCCTGATAGCGCTGCAATAGCCAGCCCGGTTGCTTGCTATTACTCTGCAGCAGGAAACCGATGCCCCACTGACGGCCCACTGGCATCTGGAAGGCAAAGACGGCATAACCGAGCTGCTCTTTGGTGCGCAACTGATTGTAGAACCAGGGCTGCACAATCTGACTCAGCATAGAACTGTGCGCCATGCTCTGATATTCGCTGTATCCCAGTGGAACATAGAGCGCGGCAAGGGCGGAGTCAGTGCTGCTGCCCTGCTGTTGCAGGTTGGCTTTCATCGGTTTTTTAATGGCCACATACTGGCTGTGCCAGTCGCGGGTCGCATTACTCTGCACCTGCTGTTTAAGCTCATGTCCCAGTTGCTTCACACTCTCCGCACTGAGATTACCCACCACCAGCATCTCCGGGGTCGCGTCGCGGAACAGCGAGTCGCGATAGGTCGTTACATCCTTCAGTGTGAGCGTGCTCACCAGCTTGCGACGGGTTTCGCGCTGGGTATAAGGCAACTGTGAGAGCAACTGCATCGGCTGAATCGCCTGTTCAAACGCCTTGCCTTTCTCCGCCGCGTCCAGCCGCTCCAGATACCAGGATTTAGCCTGCGCCAGCTGCTGTTCTGTCGGCTGGAAGGTGGCATAACCTTCTACCAGTTTCTTCAGCAGCGTGGGCAGGCGTTGAGTAAAGCCACTGGCGCTGAACACCAGCCCGTCATCCTCACCAGTTGAGAAGCTGATGCCGCCCACCGAGGCCTGTGAGTTTAACGTGTCCAGTGCCAGACTTGAGAGGTAGTCATTGAGGCCAAACAGCACCTGCTGACGGGCATCGCTGATAGCATGCCGGTTACGTAACGCGAGGGTTATGGCGGCTTTGGGCTCGCTGGCATAATAGCGGCTGGGCATCCAGTAAATGCGCATACCATCTTCGTTATCCAGCTTCACCGGATGCTGATACGTTTTACCGTCTGATGGCAACAGGGTGAAGTCATCCGGGATATAGGGGTTCAGCACCGGCATCGCCAACGAAATCTGACTGGCGCGCTGCTGCCAGTCGGCAAACGTTTGTGGCGTGATCTTCTCAACCTGATAAGGCGCTTCCACAAAATAGGCGGTTTTATTGTGCGGCTCCTGCGGACTGATGTACCAGATTCGCGCATGCTGCGGGGTCATCTCTTCAAGCCGGGATTTGATCGCCGCGGCATCGTACTGATCCGCCAGATAAGGTGCATCCAGCGTATCTTCCACCGGCACGCGCAGCATGGTATCAACCAGCCATTCAATATAATCCATATCGCGGGTAATAGAGGGGTAGCGGAAGTCGAGTGCCAGCACGTGTGAAACTTCGTCGAAATAACGCTTATCATCGCCCTGCTGACGCAGCAGATTGATGTAGCTGAAGATCGCCGCCACCACGTCATCACGCTGTGCCAGGCCTTTATCCGTGAGTGAGACGGTAATAGCAAACACGCCGCTATTACGCTCGGTCATTGGGTCCGCGCCTGCATTCACTCCATCAGCCAGTCCCTGTTTTTGCAGCCAGTCGGTGAGCGTGTTTTTACTGCGATTACTGATTAAGTAGCTAATCAGCGTGTCGGTTTTACTGCGGAAGCGATCGCTGTTGTTGGCAATGCGGAACTCAATTTTAAGCTGCTTGCGCGGCTGTGCAGGAACGTAATGAATAATGACGCCCTGCTGGGCATCGGTCACCACCGGCACCGTAATGTCTGGCACGCTGGCATTATGATTTTGTACCCGCCCAAAGGTTTTAGCTGCAATTGACGCCATTTCCGGCAGCGGTTTATTGCTGTAGATCACCGCCTTCATCAGGTTGGCGGAGTAATGAGTATGGTAAAAATCGAGCAGCGCCTGGTGCAGTTTGCTGCCGGGTTTATCTTTCAGGGTTTCAAGATTGCCGCCCGAGAAACGTGATGCCGGATGTGCCGGGTTCAGGGTTTCAGCACCGACCTGTGCCATACGCAGGCCATCACGCGAGCGGGCCATGGTCAGTTCCGCATTCACAGCATGGCGCTCACGGTCGGCATTAACCGGATCCAGCAGCGGCTCGGCCACGGCATCCGCCAGGCGATCTACCGCAGGCTCCAGCGAATCGTTTTCCACTTCAAGATAAAAAGCGGTGCGGTAAGAGGCCGTGCTGGCGTTGTGGCTGCCGCCATGCTTTTTCAGGAATTCAGCCAGATTGTCGGGTTGCGGATAATGTTTTGAGCCCATCAGCACCATATGCTCAAGGTAGTGAGCCAGCCCCGCCTGCTGATCGGGATCGTCCAGCGATCCTATCGGCAGCGTCAGCGCCGCCAGCGATTTCGGCGCCACAGGATCGGAAACCAGTAACACCGTCATCCCGTTGTCCAGCCGGATAGCCTGATAATGACGAGGATCCTGTTCACTTTTGTGAATGGTGTCGTTAACTGGCTGCCAGCCTGAAGATGTCTGCGCCTGTGCCGTGCAAGCCACCAGGCTTAACATTAGCGCCGCTATCCAGCGTGCGTGTACCCGCATGTAAACCCCTTTCATTTCCCGATAAGCCGCCAATATCGGACGCGGCGGCTCAAAGCAGAGCAAAATTGCTGTGTAATGAATCAGTTAGCAAAACGCTTTCTGATGGCTATTCATCATCCTGATGTGCAGCCAGCACCGGTAAATACCAGCGCTGTGCCGCCTCAGTTATCTGTTGTAATTGTGGCACATCCAGTACCCGGCAAAGACGTTGCAGATAGGGATCGCTGCCTTCACCCTCAACCTGATAGTTGCCAGACCAGGCCGTCAGCAGGCGATTGCGCGCCTTGAGCTGAGTCGCCTCATCAGTCAGCAACTGCTGACTTTTTTTGTCATAGCTGGCGGTGAGCCATGCGCCGCCGCTCCTGTTGAGCAGCATCAGCGGCTGACGCATACCGGCAAGATAGCCAGCGACATACTCATTCAGGGCAGCGATCGCCTCTTGTTGCGGTACGGCAAGGAAACACCAGCGGCTTTGCTGCCGGCCAAACATCCGGCTGCTGCCGGTGCCTCCCAGCGCGCAGTAAACCAGGTGCTCCAGCCAGAGCAGCAGTCCGTCGTTCATATTGAGCACGCCAGGTCGCCAGCGCAGTAATCCATCACCCTGCACCTGTGTCAGCCAGCCGGTTAAGCTGACCTGCTCAAGTTGCAGATTCACTTCCCAGCTCTCGCCGTCGCTGCGTTGCGTCACGACTTCTGCCGCCACTTCCTGCATCTCATCACGCTGCGCCTGCCAGAACAGCTCACCGAAGGCGCCATAAGGCAGATTGCCGGCCGCACGATGGTATGTATAGAGCCGCTGCGTATCCTCGCCTTCGACCAGAGCATTCAGCAATTGTGCGTTGATCTGATAACGTTCCAGGTTGTCGAGCGCAAACGGCTCGCTGTCAGGCAGTTCGTCCTCCTCCAGCCAGAAGCTCACGCCAAGCCGCTGATGAAACCAGGCACGCACCGGATGCCGCCAGAAGCGCAGAAGCGCCTCCAGTGTCAACGCATCCGTTACCGGCGCCTCAAGTGGCTGAACAAAATCGGGCTGGGGCTGCCCCATTCCCTGCGCGGCAGGCAGCCATTCACGCGCGAAACTCTGCAGTCTGGCCGCGGGCTTAAAGTTCTCCGCAGCAAAGGGCATCCGGCTGTGCAGGTGCTGCAAATGCATCCGCACCCGTTCAGCACTTTCATCCAGCTCAAGGTGCCCATCACCGTCCAGATAAAAACTTTGTCCGATGTACTCCAGTAATTCTGTGACCAGCACCGAAGGGTAGCGTTCCGTATTATCCTGAATCGCCCGGCCGATGTAGCTGATATAGAGCTGCCGCTGTGCCGAAATCATCGCTTCCAGGAAGAGGTAGCGGTCATCATCGCGGCGACTGCGATCGCCTTTGCGGGACTGTTGCTGCATCAGATCAAAGCCTAATGGCGCCAGGGTGCGCGGATAGACGCCGTCATTCATGCCCAGCAAACAGACCAGCTGAAAAGGGATGGAGCGCATCGGCATCAGGGTACAGAAGTTAATCTGTCCTGCCAGGAATCGCTGGCTGATGCGTTGCTGATCAAGCCGGCTACGCAGATCATCGCGCAACAGCGCCACCGGAATCGCCTCTTCAAACCGTGCATCCATGCCATATTCAATCAATTGCTGCCACTGCTCTTCCACCAGCAGCAAGGCGGCCTCGGTTTCTGCATCGGGGCTGAAAAAGGCGTTCAGCAGTTCCCGGCACAGGGGCAGCCAGGCCGCCAGTGGCCGCGGTTCAGCCAGCCGCTGTCGCCAGTGATTAAGCCGGGAGAGCAGCTCTGCCAGATGGCCCGCCAGTTCGCCTGCCAGACCGCCCGACTCGTCATAAGGCAGAATCCCCTCCCAGTCTCCATTGTGGCTCTCCATCGCATAGCCCAGCAGCATACGCTGCAGGCCAAAACGCCAGGTGTGCTGCCCGGTGACAGGAAGTGAAAGGGCTTCAACACTGGCATCATCCAGCCCCCAGCGCACACCCGATTCGCTGACCCAGCGCCGCAGTAAGCGCAGGCCGCTTTCATCAATGGCGAAGTGGGAGGCCAGCGCCGGAACATCCAGTAGCGCCAGTACATCCTCTGAAACAAAACGGCTGTCCGGCAGTGCCAGCAGATGAAGAAACGCGACAATGGCCGGATGCGCCTGACTGGCACGGCGATCTGAAATGGCAAACGGCAGGTAGCGATTGGCAGGGGCGTTGGCGAACACAGCCTGAATAAACGGGGCGTAGGCGTCGATATCCGCCACCATGACGATGATGTCACGCGCTTTCAGCGTCGGATCGGCCTCCATCATCGCCAGCAGATGATCCTGCAATACTTCAACTTCACGCTGGGCGCTGTGACAGACCTGCACCGCAATTGAGCGATCCGCCGGATCCAGGCAGCGCTTCTGATCGCTGTGCGCCAGTTCCGCCGCATTCAAGCCGATAACGGCGTTATCCTGCAGATTGAGAAGATCGTGCTGCATGCAGTGCAGCAGGTTGTCTGGCTCGACATCCACAAACGCATCGATATCGTCGTTAGAGTCCATTTGACTGAGCAGAAACAGGTTATCGCGCCCCAGCTTGCCCCATGAGGCGAGCAACGGATTGGTCAGCTGCTGTTCACCCGCGTCGTTAAACAGCGCGGGTGCCTGCTCTGCATCCCGGAAGAGTCCGCGAGATTCATCAGCACCATGACGTCGGCGCTGACGGCTTTGCAGTTTTGCCAGAAACGCATAGTCCTGAATGTCGCCCCAGTAATCGCGGCAGGGATTGGTGAACAGCAGATGGATGTCGATGTGCCGTCCCAGCGCCTGCAACGCCTGCAGGTAAACCGGCGGCAGCGCAGAGATGCCACAGATGAAGACGCGTTTGGGCAGATTTTCCGGCGTGCTTTTCGCCTGCTCAAGCGTCTGGATAAATCGTGAATAGAGGTTGGCACGGTGCCATTCAGGCTGCCCCAGCGCCTGGGTATAACTCACCAGATCGCGCCACAGTGCGGCCTGCCAGCGCTGCGCCTCGCCCAGCCCCTCAATGGTTTCGCCACGCTCCCAGCTATTGAGCCAGTCGGCGCGATAGACCAGATACTGGTCGAACAGATCGGCTACGCGGGCGCTGAGCTGAAACAGCTTTCGCTTATCCCCGTCGTCATGGAGATAGTGGCGTAAAGAGGTGAACTCTTCCTGCTCCAGCATCACCGGCAGCCGGTGCATCAGCTTCCAGCCCATGCTGGCCTTACTGAAGGCACTTTCAACCGGAACATCAGGCAGAACGCGGACGAACATCTCCCAGATAAAACTGGCAGGCAGCGGGAATTCGATATTGGCCGCAATACCAAAGGTTTGCGCCAGCTCCATTTGCAGCCACTGCGCCATCCCCGGGCTCTGCACCAGCACCATTTCTGAGGCGAAAGGATCATCAAGAGGATCATGTTTAATCACCGCAGCCGCCAGAATTTTCAGAACATCAAGCTGATTTGAGTGATAAACGTGAAACATGAAAACTCCTGTGATAACTCAGAACATGACTGCGGTATTGCGGCACTCTCACTTTACCGCGTATCGCCGTTGAAACCCATCAAAAGGGCGACCCGCGACGTTTAACAACGCAGGCGTGTCAGGCTGGCACTACGCTGATAAGGCCCCGTTACGTCAGCCCGCTCCAGAGTGCAGCCTGAGGGACTGCTCTGCTCTTGCAGCGTGGATTTCCAGCCTGCCACTTCATGCCCTGCCAGACGTTGCTCAGCAACCCGCCATGCCTCACGCTGATACCATTGCTGGCTGAATCCCACTGCCAGTGCGCGATGATAGTGCAACAGGGTGCTGCTGCTTAATGCCATTAACAGCAGAGCAAACAACACTTCCGGCAGGCTGAATCCATCGCGCTTACAAACAGGCTGCCAGAGGCGTGAGCGGGCAATAGTCGATCCAGCCATGCGGCAACGCGGTAATCTGATTGCCCTGTAGCCGGACCCAATGCCAGACCGCCATGCCACTGCCGCTTGCCTCACCTTTAAGCAGACCTTCATCCTTTTCTCCTCGTTGTAAACAGCTGCGCCAGCCCTGGCGATCATCCTGCTGACAGCGGGCCGCCTCACTGGCTGGCCAGTTCAGGGATAAACCCCATTGCAGCGCCGACTGCGCCCGCCAGAAATCCTGCACAAACTGCTGCTCATCGGCCAGCAGTCGCATTCCCTGCTCTGACATCTTTCGGCTGGCGTGCAGCGTAAAACTCCCGATGACCATAATCATTAACACCATGCCCATGGCGCTGCTGCCTCGCTGCTTCACAGGTTCTCTCCCTCAATCCAGCTCTCCACGGTTTCAAGCCAGCGACCAGCCCGACCCTGCAACACTATCCTGACCTGCCTGCCCTGCTGGCTCACGCTGAACTGCTCCAGCGTCATAAACGCGGGATCGGAGAGCCGCTCCCAGCCTGCTGACTGACACTGCTCAACACCACGCTGCATCTCAAGCTGCTGTTGTCGCAGGCGATAACCGTAATAGTCACTCTCTGCATGGCTTACCCCTTCCCATTGACCGTTGCTGTTTTCATCCCAGCGCAGCAGCAGGCAATTTTCACTGATTTTCAGTGCCTCCTTGCCACACTCACCGTGACAATAACCCGCACGCCGCACCGACTTTTCCAGCGTTGCCATCATCTGCTGTAACTCCTGACGCAGCTGTGCCCGTTGCAGCACGCCAGCGTTCTCTGCCAGCAGCAATGGCAGAAAACGGCCAACACTGAGCATGATGACGGCGCTGATTGCCATGGCGATCAGCATCTCCAGCAGGCTGAATCCTGCGATTTTCAACGGCATGTTTCCTCATCGATCATGCAGAGGCGAATACGGGCTCTGGCTGAGATAATCAGACGTATGCGTCCGGCGCGATTTCCCAGT
This sequence comes from Pantoea sp. MBLJ3, assembly GCF_000816655.1. Taxonomy (NCBI): domain Bacteria; kingdom Pseudomonadati; phylum Pseudomonadota; class Gammaproteobacteria; order Enterobacterales; family Erwiniaceae; genus Pantoea; species Pantoea sp. MBLJ3. Next base: position 78,229 of record NZ_JSUT01000010.1, on the reverse strand, counting down.
TCAATGCTGCCCGCTCTGGCGACATTGCGGCGGCCATAGAAACCCGGTTCACCCCGGATGCCATAGAGCACAACATCCGGGTGCGGCGCGATGAAATGCAGCCGTTTCCCGTGACCGCAACCCGTCACAGGGCGGCTTCCGGCACCGATACACCAGGGCTCGCCAGGCTGTGACCATAGCACCAGGTCGCTATTCTGCCGGTTGGCCTGGGCGCGCAGCCGTAGCAGGAATCCCTGCAGTTGCTGAGCGCTGTCAAGTAGCGCCTGCCGCTGTTGCCAGCGCTGCCAGCCATTCATCGCAGCAAGACTCAGCATGCCAGCAATGACCATCACCAGCAGCAGTTCCGGCAGAGTAAAACCACGTAAGTATGCTGTTTTCATCACCGCAGAGTGCGGGGTACAAAAAGCTGAAACAAGGCGTGTTTTAGCAGACTGGAAAGCGCATTGCAGAGAATATGCCCCATCAGCAGACAGTGGCAAAAAAGAACGAGCGGTGCCGCAGATTTGCCGGTTTGCAGGCAAAAAAAGCCCCGGCGAGGTTGCCAGGGCGTTATTTTCTATCTATCGCAAATCAGACAGCGACAGGGGCTTTGATCGCAGGATGGGGATCGTAGCCTTCAATCTCGAAATCGTCGAACTGATAATCAAACAGTGATGCCGGTTTGCGTTTGATAACAAGTTTTGGCAGCGGACGTGGCTCACGAGTCAGCTGCAGACGCGCCTGTTCCAGATGGTTGCTGTAGAGGTGCGTATCACCGCCGGTCCAGACGAAATCGCCCACCTGCAGATCGCACTGCTGCGCCACCATATGCACCAGCAGCGCATAGCTGGCAATGTTAAACGGCAGGCCCAGGAAGATATCGCACGAGCGCTGATAAAGCTGGCAGGAGAGCTTGCCGTCCGCCACGTAGAACTGGAAGAACGCGTGGCAGGGAGCCAGCGCCATCTCACTGAGTTCACCGACGTTCCAGGCTGACACGATAATCCGGCGAGAGTCAGGATCGCGCTTTAGCTGCTCCATCACCTGACTTAACTGGTCAATTTCCTGACCGCTGGCTGTTCCCCAGCTACGCCACTGCTTACCATAGACCGGGCCGAGATCGCCGTTCTCATCCGCCCACTCATCCCAGATTGAGACCTTGTTTTCCCTGAGATAAGCGATGTTGGTGTCACCTTTCAGAAACCACAGCAGCTCATGAATAATGGAGCGGATATGGCATTTTTTGGTGGTGACCAGCGGAAAACCATCCTGCAGATTGAAACGCATCTGGTGGCCAAAAATTGAAAGCGTACCGGTGCCGGTACGGTCAGCTTTTGGTGTGCCTTCGTGCAGCACATGTTGCATTAAATCCAGATACTGTTTCATTTTTCCTCGCGAAATTGTGGCTGCGGGCGACGACGATACGCCCAGATCATCATAATAATACCGGCAACAATCATTGGCACAGAGAGGATCTGTCCCATACTGATTCCGCCTTCAAACAGGCCAAGCTGGGCATCCGGCTGGCGGAAGAACTCAACGATAATACGGAAAGCGCCGTAACCAATCAGGAACAGGCCAGAGACGCTACCCATCGGGCGTGGCTTACGGATAAACAGGTTCAGGATGATGAACAGCACCACGCCTTCCAGCGCCAGTTCATAGAGCTGGGAAGGATGACGCGGCAGTACGCCATAGGTGTTGAGCAGCGCCTGATATTGTGGATTGGTGGCGGCCAGCGCGACATCTTCGCTGCGGGAGCCCGGGAACAGCATAGCGTAACGGAAGCCCGGATCGACACGGCCCCAGAGCTCGCCGTTAATGAAGTTACCGAGACGACCAGCACCCAGACCAAACGGGATCAGCGGCGCAATGAAATCAGCAACCTGGAAGAAATGTCGTTTGGTACGGCGGGCAAAGACCAGCATCACCACAATCACCCCGATCAGGCCACCGTGGAACGACATGCCGCCATCCCAGACTTTAAACAGATAGAGTGGATTTTCCAGAAACAGCGGTAAGTTGTAGAAAAGCACATAGCCGATACGTCCGCCCAGGAATACACCCAGGAAACCTGCATAAAGCAGATTCTCAACTTCCTCTTTTTTCCAGCCGCTGCCAGGCTGATTGGCACGACGTACAGCCAGCCACATGGCGAAAACAAAGCCCACCAGATACATCAGACCGTACCAGTGAAGCGAAACCGGTCCGAGCGAGAAGATCACTGGATCGAACTGCGGAAATGCAATATAGCCGTTATTCATCATTCACCGTCTATTTTTCAACCCTGAAAAGGGGCGTTGTCAGGCACATAAATTAAGGCTGCGCATAATAGCACAGCCGGTTTTCTGAATTGTCTTGCAAATGTAAACGCGGATAACGCGCAAAGCCTGAGCCGGTGTGGTACTAACGACCACCGCGAATCAGCCCGCCTAATCCACGCCGCTCCATAAAGGCCGAGACCAGATGGCGCACTTCCGTGGCGGTGTCGGCCTTCATCCCCTGCTCGCTGAGCTTCTGCGCTTCTTCGTGATCCAGATGGCGCAGCAGGTATTTAACGCGCGGTACGTTTTTACCGTTCATGCTGAGATGGTGATACCCCAGGCCAACCAGCAGTGCGACACACATCGGATCGCCCGCCATTTCACCACACAGGCACAATTCCAGATTGGCCAGGCGGGCTTCCTGTGCAATCGCATTCAGCGCGCGCAGCATCGCCGGATGCAGCGAGTCATAAAGGTTTGCAACACGGGTGTTATTGCGGTCCACCGCCAGCAGATACTGCGTCAGGTCGTTGGTGCCGACCGAGACAAAATCGACGCGTGACGCCAGATGCGGGATCATAAACAGCATCGATGGCACTTCGATCATGATCCCGATTCGCGGTCTGGGAATCGGGAAGCCCAGCATCTCTTCCACTTCGCGACCGGCGCGATCGATCAGCTCTTTTGCATCATCGATTTCGTCGATATGACTGATCATCGGCAGCAGAATACTGAGGTTGCCAGAGGCGGCGTTGGCGCGCAGCATTGCGCGTACCTGCACCAGGAAGATTTCCGGCTGATCCAGCGTCAGGCGAATGCCGCGCCAGCCCAGGCAGGGATTCTCTTCACTGATCGGCATGTAAGGCAGCTGTTTATCGGCACCCACATCCAGCGTTCGCAGCGTCACTGGCTTGTTGCGAAACAGCTGCAACATACCCTGATACTGAGCCACCTGCTCCTCTTCCGACGGGAAGCCATTCTGCAGCATAAACGGGATTTCGGTGCGGTAGAGACCGATGCCATCCACCCAGTCGCCCACCGTCTGCTCATGTTCCGGGCTTAAGCCAGCGTTGAGCATCACCTGCACGCGCTCGCCACTTTTCAGCTCACCCGGCTGATCGACCACGCCTTCCGCCATTTTGCTCAGCGCGTTCTCTTCGCTGATCAGCCGCTGATACTCCTGGACCAGCACCGGCTCAGGATCGATCAGCAGCTCACCGCGATAACCGTCGACGATCAGCAGGCGTTTGTTGAGCTGATGAGGCTGGATGTCAGCGCCCATGACTGTCGGGATCCCCATCGCGCGGGTCAGGATCGCCGCATGGGAGTTGGCTGCACCGTCACGCACCACTACGCCCGCCAGCCGCTCCTGCGGCAGCTCAGCTAAGGTCGTGGCGGTCAGCTCATCGGCCACCAGCACAAAGCGTTCCGGCCAGGCATTGGTGCCGACCAGGGTGTCATCGAGGTGGAACAGCAGGCGCTGGCCCAGCACCCGCAGATCGCCTGCGCGTTCACGCAGGTAGTTGTCAGTCAGGCTGGCGAACTGTTCAGCAAACTTCTCGATCACCTGTTTCACCGCCCATTCCGCGACCGATCCACGCTCGATCTCATCGAACAGATCTTTCTTCAGACGGGCATCGGTTAACAGGTGAGAGTAGAGATCGAAAATGGCCGCGCTCTCTTTTTGTGCGCTGGCGCTGAAACGTTTGCTGAAACGGCGAAATTCATTGGTTGCTTCGCTCATGGCGAGCGACAGACGCTCACGTTCACGATGAACATCCAGCGTTGAGGCAGCGGAGACCTGATCGAGCAGAGGCTGCGTCTCATCGACCCAGCCCGGTGCTACCGCCACGCCAGGCGCTGCCGCAATCGCACGCACCCGGGTCTGGCGGAACTGACCAAACAGCTGGCCCATTTGAGATTGCGACAGCAAAGCCGCCATCTGCGTAGCCAGCGTGACCAGAAACGACTCTTCGCTTTCATCAAACTGACGGTGTTCGCGCTGCTGCACCACCAGCACGCCAAGGAGCTGGCGGCGGCTGATAACAGGCACGCCGAGGAAGGAGCGATAGCGCTCCTCTTTCACTGCGGGGATATATTTGAAGCTGGGATGGCTTTGGGCGTCAGCAAGGTTAATTGGTTCGGCCAGACGGCCCACTAAACCGACGATACCCTCGTCAAAAGCCAGCGTTACGGTGCGGCCACGCGGTTTTTTGAGTCCGCGCGTCGCCATAAGGTAATAGCAGCGACGGTCCTGGTCGGCGAGGTAAACGGAACAGACTTCCGTATCCATCGCCAGACAGATCTCATTGACCAGGATGTCGAGTGCTTCATTGAGACGCGGCGCACTCGCCACTTTTTCTACAATTTCACGCAACTGAGTGAGCATAAAGGGCGTGGCCTATCCTCTCTTACGACGATGGGCAGGATTATTTCGCTGCCCCGCACTCTCCTGCATAGACATCACCACGCCAGCGAATTCCTTCATCACCCGACGATAAACATCGCGCTTGAAGGAGACAACCTGACGCACCGGATACCAGAAGCTGACCCAGCGCCAGCCATCAAATTCAGGCGTGCTGCTGCGCTGCACATTGATATCCGCGTCATTACACATTAACTGCAGAAGAAACCACTTTTGTTTCTGGCCGATACATACCGGCTTTGTGTCCCAACGCACCAAACGTTTTGGCAACTTGTAACGTAACCAGTTGCGGGTAGAGGCAAGTATTCGAACATCTTTCCGATGCAATCCGACTTCTTCGAACAGTTCGCGATACATCGCCTGTTCTGCGGTTTCACCGGGATTGATGCCTCCCTGAGGAAATTGCCAGGAGTGCTGTCCAAAGCGCCTGGCCCATAACACTTGTCCCTGCCGGTTACAGATTACGATACCAACATTCGGGCGGTAGCCATCATCATCGATCACCGGACTACCTCAAAGCAAAATTTGAATGGGCTGATTGTTTCACACTCCTTACAGGCGGTAAACCACTGGATTCATGGGGTATCAGACCATCAAATGCGGGATAACTCACAGAAAACGGCAAAGTTATAAACAAACAGCGTGAAAAAGATCGATCTTATTCACTTTTTCTGTGGATAGCTTTGTGCAGAACGCGGGAGTTAACTGAATAACATTTTCACTGCTCGCAGAATGACTCAAAAGATCCAACAACGCATCCTTATGATACTTAATGAAAATAAATCATTCTGGCTCTCCCTGAGACTTTCATAAACTGCCAATATTCTCGCGACAACTGACAATTGATTAAAAGATAACCACACCCTTTTTTATCCACAGATAATCGCTCAGGGTTAGGTCAGAGCGGCGAAATTATGCTCAGACAAAGAAAAGTCAAGGCTGTAAATGGAACCAGTACCGCACCAATACGGGGGTTATCCCATTTTTCTGTGGATAACCGGGATGGAGATCCTGTTCATTGTTGCGCGTAAGCTGGGATAACAATGCCTGCCTGATGATGGCGCAAGGGTTATCCGTTAAAAAAAGTGCGATCTATCATGTTATTATCGATCCCTGATGCGGTGAATTTTAGTGAAAGGATTTCCTCACCCTCAACTGTATAAATTTTAATCATTGCGAGTTATCAACATGAGTTACCTGCCAGGACCACCTGAAGATGAAGCCAGCCTGCTGGCGCGTGCGCAGGATTTAGCCGGCTTAACACTGGAAACGCTGGCCGCTCGCGCCGGGCTGCCCATGCCTGCGGATCTTAAACGTGATAAAGGCTGGGTCGGCATGCTGCTGGAGTTACATCTTGGTGCCAGCGCGGGCAGCAAAGCGGAACAGGACTTTGCCCATCTGGGTATCGAACTGAAAACCATCCCGATTGATGCGCAGGGAAAACCGCTGGAAACCACCTTTGTCTGCGTCGCCCCGCTGACCGGCAACAGCGGCGTCACCTGGCTCACCAGTCATGTGCGCCATAAACTGGCGCGGGTATTGTGGATTCCGGTTGAAGGCGGGCGTGAGATTCCGCTGCGGGAACGTCGTGTGGGCGCGCCGCTGTTATGGAGCCCGGATGCAGAAGAAGATGAGATGCTGCGTCAGGACTGGGAAGAGTTGATGGATATGATTGTACTGGGACGCGTTGAGCAGATTACCGCACGGCATGGTGCCTGGTTGCAAATCCGCCCGAAAGCCGCCAACAGTAAGGCACTGACAGAAGGTATTGGCGATCAGGGCCAGCCAATTATGACCTTACCGCGCGGCTTCTACCTTAAAAAAAGCTTCACCGGGCCACTGCTGGCGCGGCATTTTCTCTTATGAATCGCGCCACTCGCGCTGGCTAATCGCAATTTTGTGGGAGTTCGGTGAATTGAATGCGTATAATCGCCGTTTACTTTTCGTTTAGGATTGAATGTCGGTATGTTTGAGTGGATTTCTGATCCCAACGCCTGGCTGGCGCTGGGCACCCTGACCATCCTTGAGGTGGTGCTGGGTATTGATAACATCATTTTCCTGTCGCTGGTGGTCGCTAAACTGCCAAAACACCAGCAAGCCAGCGCACGTCGCATTGGTCTGATGGGCGCGATGCTGATGCGTCTTGGCCTGCTGGCCTCTATTGCGTGGGTTGCCCGTCTGACTAATCCGCTGTTTACGCTGATGGATCATGCGTTTTCGGCGCGCGATCTGATTCTGCTGTTTGGTGGACTGTTTCTGCTGTGGAAATCGAGCATGGAAATCCATGAAACGATCGAAGGCAGTGAAGGCGAACATAACACCCGCGTTCATTCGTTCCTCGGCGCGATTGTACAGATTATGATGCTCGACATTATTTTCAGTCTCGACTCTGTTATCACCGCTATCGGCCTCTCCGATCATCTGTTCATTATGATGGCAGCCGTCGTCATTGCGGTGCTGATGATGATGTTCGCCGCGCGCGCCATTGGTGAGTTTGTTGAACGCCATCCGTCGGTGAAAATGCTGGCCCTCTCCTTCCTGATTCTGGTCGGTTTTACCCTGATTCTGGAGAGTTTTGCGGTCCATGTACCAAAAGGTTACATTTATTTCGCGATGTTCTTCTCGATGGCGGTTGAGTGTCTTAACCTGATGCGCAGTAAGAAAAAGCACGCCTGATAAAGTCAAGGGCGAGCCTGCTCGCCCGGTTACTTTCAGATTTCTGCGATTAACCCTGCCGGCAAAAACATTTATTACTACACTGTTTGCACGTGACCATTTGTGAGGATAAGGCGTGATGAAAGGGTTGGCAGGAGTAGCACTGGTGATGGTAACCGCAGCATTCTTAAGTGGATGCAGTTCTGATTATGTCATGGCGACTAAAGATGGTCGTATGATTATGACCGAAGGTAAGCCAAGCATTGATAAAGAGACCGGTCTGGTTGAGTACACGGATCAGACGGGTCACATGGTGCAGATTAACAGCGATGAGGTTTCAACAATCATTGAACGTTAAGTGCCCTGTTTAATCGCCTGCCATCAATTCCCCGCTGGCAGGCGATTTCCCCGACTTTTCCCCCTTCCTTCCCCGCCATTGCTCGCGCTATAGTCCCTGAGAACACAACATTCCATTCCATAAAGAAAAGGAAGCTGGCAATGCACTATCATCGTATTCCTCACAGCACGCTGGAAGTGAGTCAGCTGGGATTGGGTACCATGACGTTTGGCGAACAGAACAGCGAAGCCGACGCCCATGCTCAACTGGATTTAGCACTCCGTTCCGGCATCAACTTTATTGATACTGCCGAGATGTATCCGGTGCCACCGCGCCCGGAAACCCAGGGTCTGACCGAACAATATATTGGCAGCTGGCTCAAACAGCGCGGCAGCCGCGACAAAATCATTCTGGCCAGTAAAGTCGCCGGACCGTCGCGCGGCAATGATGCGTCCATTCGCCCTGATATGGCGCTGGACCGTAAAAATATCCGCGCCGCGCTTGATGCCAGTCTGAAGCGCCTGAATACCGACTACCTTGATCTTTACCAGCTGCACTGGCCTCAGCGTCAGACCAACTTTTTTGGCAAGCTTGGCTATCAATACAGCGAAACTACCGCACAGGTCACACTGCTGGAGACGCTGGAAGCGCTGGCCGAACAGGTGCGCGCCGGTAAGATTCGTTATATTGGCGTGTCGAATGAAACGGCATGGGGCGTGATGCGTTATCTGCAACTGGCAGAGAAGCATGAGCTGCCGCGCATTGTCAGCATTCAGAACCCCTACAGCCTGCTGAACCGCAGCTTTGAAGTGGGTCTGGCCGAAATCAGCCAGCATGAAGGCGTGGAGCTGCTGGCCTATTCCAGCCTGGCGTTTGGTACGCTAAGTGGCAAATACCTGAATGGCGCGCAGCCTGCGGGCGCACGTAACACGTTGTTCAGCCGCTTTACCCGCTACAGCGGCGAGCAGTCACAGCAGGCCGTTGCAGAATATGTGGCGTTAGCGCAACAGCATCAGATTGACCCATCGCAGATGGCTTTAGCCTATGTGCGTCAGCAGCCGTTTGTGGCCAGCACACTGCTGGGTGCCACCACGCTTGAACAGCTGCAGATTAATATCGACAGTTTCAATCTGACCTTAAATGCCGAGATTCTGGAAGGCATTGAGGCGATTCATCGTCGCTATACCTATCCGGCGCCATAAGTGCGTCTTTGCCAGCTGCCGCCCTGGCGGCTGGCCTCTTTTACAGGTCGCGATAATAGAGTTTTACTGGTTTATCCGGATACTCCAGCGCCTCTCCCTGGGGCAGCCAGCCAGACCGTTCGTAGTAGCCCCCAAACGTTGACCATAACCACAACCGTGGATAGCCACGCGCCTGTGCATAAGTCATCACATGCTGCTGCAGCGCCTCGCTGACACCTTTGCCGCGCGACGACTCATCAACATAGAGCGCCGCCAGCCACGGGAAAAGATCCTGACGGCTGATCAGGTCGCAGCGCCAGAATCCTACAGTGCCGACCGCCCTGCCCGCCTCCAGAGCGACAAAGGTTACGGGGAAGTCAGCACCGTTCAGGCTGCTGTTCACCACACTGGCAAAGAACGCGTGGCTACTGGCTTCACCAAATGCGCGCCACTGCCAGTCAATAATCTGATCGGCAAACTGTGGGGCATCACTGAGCGAGACAATCTCAATCACATCAGTTTCCCCTGAAAGATCGGGACTGAATCAAACAGGTAGCCATCAAAATCAGGCGCATCGGCGTCGGAAAGCTCCAGCAGCGTATTTTTGACATTCTCAAGGTGCTGCCAGGTCGACTGCCACGCCCCCATCACATCGCGCCGACGCAGAGCAGCCAGGATAGTCTGGTGATCGCCGAGCCACTTCAGGCGATAGGCGCGGGTTTCAAACTGCGGGCGCAGCTGCTGCCAGAGCGGGCTGCTGTCGTGATGCCGCCAGATACTGGTAACGGTATCGAGCAGCATCTGATTCTGACTCGCACCCGCCAGCAGCAGATGAAACAATTTGTCGTTGTCCTGACTGCTGTCGTTGGCGGCGATGGCACGTTGCTCCTGTTCCAGCGTACGTCGCAGATTTTCAATGTCCGCTTTAGTCGCCATTTTTGCGGCAAAGGCGGCAATATTGCTCTCCAGCAACTGACGCGCCTGTAGCATTTCAAACGGGCCTACGTCGCTGCGGAAAAAGGCCTCTTCTTCATCATCACTGGCGGAAGGAATACGCATTACATAGACGCCGGAGCTCTGACGGATATCCACCGTACCTTCCAGCTCAAGCATCAATAATGCCTCGCGCACGATGGTCCGGCTGACGCCCCAGGTTTCAGCCAGCTGACGTTCAGGCGGCAGGCGCGATCCCACCGGATAGTGTCCGTCACTGATCTGCTGACGCAGGTGCTGACCAATTTCCTGGTACTGCTTTTTTTCTTGCGGCGCTTCGGCTTTGTCCACACTTTTACCCTTTGCAATCAACGTGCTAACGGCATTGCCGCCGTTCCCTGCGCGACAATGCCCGCGAACCGGAGAGGCTGGCTCGCAAACTGGGGCTCAGTGTATCAAAGCCAGCGCCTGATCGAGTACCTTTGCACCATTCAGCGTGCCGTAAGCAACCGTATCGATTACCGCGATAGGCAACTGATAGCTGTCAGTGAGTTTTCTGTTCTCCTCCAGTTTGAAGCGCACCTGAGGCCCGAGCAGCACCACCGCCACCTCGCTGCCGTAGTTTTGCAGCTCTTCACGCAGGTTTTGCTCCGGAATAGCGTAGATCTGAAATGCCAGTCCGCGAGCGGCGACCTCTTTTTCCATCCGCGTGACCACCATTGAGGTCGACATGCCCGCAGCACAGGCCAGAACAATTCGTTTCATGCTCGTTTCCTCGCGTTATTTCGGCTCATCATCAAGCCACAGGGTAAATTGCTGCGTGTCACGCAGCGTACGGAACCAATGGGCAGATTTCTTCATACGGCGCTGACGGTGCTTATCTAAGTCGATTTCGATCAGACCATAGCGGTTTTTAAAGGCATTCATTGGTGAGACGTTGTCGGTAAACGCCCACAGCATGTAGCCCTGACAGTTAATGCCCGCCTGGCTGGCGCGTATCGCCTGATGCAGGTGTTCGCTGATAAACGCGATACGGTAATCGTCCTGAATTTCCCCACCGGCATCTTTGAATTGGGTTTCGTTCTCAATGCCCATACCGCTTTCCGCCACAAACCACGGGATATTGCCGTACTCATCGCGCATTCGTTGTGCCATATCCCAGATAATTTCAGGCTGAATTTCCCAGCCGCGCGAACGATTCATCCGCCGCCCAGGCAGTTCAAAGTGTTCGTAATACCAGGCAGGATGAAAGGGTGTCTCGGGATGCCAGGCGCGGGACGGCGCCTTAACGCGATGGGGATAGTAGAGATTAAGGCCGACCTCATCGACGGTATTGGCAGCAATAATCGCCAGCTCTTCCGGCGTGGTTTCCCACTCAATCTGATGCTTATCAAGCAGCGCCAGCAGCTCCGCCGGATACTCGCCTTTAATCGCGGGGTCGAGAAACACCCGGTTGTAGAACAGGTCATAAATATGCGCCGCCTTCTGGTCGTGCGGGGCGGATGATCGCGGATAGGTGACCTCCGGGTTAAGAATGGTACCAATGCGACCGGCATAGCCACGCTTGCGGAAAAGCTGCACTGCCCGGGCAGTCGCGAGATTTTTATGGTGGTTCCACTGCATCCATTTATGCGTGTTCTGCTCATAAGGCCAGCGCAGCGCGTCGAGATAGACGCGGGTCTGCACCACAATGGGCTCATTAAACACAAACCAGCGTGTGACCCGACCGGCATAACGTTTAAAAACCTGTTCGACATAACGAATAAACAGTTCAACCACATGCTTTGACTGCCAGCCTCCATATTGCTCAAGCAGCAAGGCTGGCAGCTCGTAATGCTCCAGACAGAGCATCAGTTCAATGCCCTGACGCTGCATTTCATCAATCAGCCGGTCATAGTAAGCGGCATATTCCTCATCGACCGTGGCGGTTTCATAATCGATCAGGAAACGCGACCAGTTAATGGAAGTCCGGTAGTGGGTCAGCCCGCTGGCCTTCATTAGCGCCACATCTTCACTAAAGCGATTGATAAAGTCAGTGGCAACCGCCGGGCCATAGCCGTTATGCCAGACGTGACGATCCTGCTGATACCAGGCGTCAGGCCAGGAGTCCTGGCCCGGCTTTTTTCCGCTCCAGCCTTCCGTCTGCCAGGCGGAGGCAGCAGCCCCCAGAATGAAATTCTCAGGTATGTGGACAGTCTGACGACTCATAACACCTCCGTTCGGTTGGGGTTCAGCTCAGGTTGCAGGCTCTTTGCTTCCGCTGCATCCGCGCGGCGGGCTGCGACTTTCACAAAGGGCAGATAGATGAGTACTGACACCAGAATGCAGACGATCTGCGTCACCACTGCGCCCATCGATCCAGCCGTTGAAAGCCAGGCATTGATAATCGGAGGCGTGGTCCAGGGCACCATCACCACGGCTTTCCCGGCAAAGCCCATCACCGTCGCGAAGTAGCCAATAGAACCTGTCACCAGCGGTGTGATGATGAAAGGGATAGCCAGAATCGGGTTAAGCATAATCGGCATACCAAATATAACCGGTTCGTTGATATTGAAAATGCCTGGGCCGAACGACAGTTTGGCAATTTCACGCATCTCTTTGCGTCGCGTCGCCAGCATTACGGCAGTGAGTAGCCCGATGGTCAGGCCGGAGCCGCCGATGCTCATATAGACATCCCAGAACGGCATGGTGATGATGTTCGGTGCCTCTTTTCCCTGCTCAAAAGCGGTCATGTTGACCAGAATTGCGCCCAGCAACAGTGGCTCACGAATCGGTTTCACCATCTGGTTGCCGTGAATACCAATCACCCAGAACAGCTGGGCAACGAACATCAGAATCAGAATGCCCCACAGACTCTGCACCACCGACTCCAGCGGCTGCTGCACCACCTGGTATACCGCGTCGTAGAGGTACATGCCGGTAACGCGATGGAAGATAAAGCCAAAGGTCGCTACCAGCGTCACAGTAATAATTGAGGGGATAAGCGCAGAGAATGAGGCGGCCACATTGGGCGGCACAGTGTCGGGCATTTTGATTTTCAGCCGCTCAACCTGTTCAAGGCGGCAGTAGATCTCTACCGACAGAATGGCGATAAACATGCCGAGAAACAGGCTCTTGGTATCGGAGAATTGTTTGGCCAGCACATCGGTGACCAGATGCATCTGCCCATCGACCATCATCTGTAAGGTGGTCGGCGTTACGGATACAAAGCAGATGATTGCCAGCAGACCGGGAAACAGCGTTTTTATACCGTTGATGCGCCCAAGCTCAATACCAATCAGGAACACCGCACCAATGTTAAGAAAGCTGAGCGTGGCGTAATTGATACTGCTGGTGATGGGCTTGAGGTCAGCTAAGAAAGCCAGAGCGGCAAAGCTGGCAAGGCCATTTTTGCTGTCCAGCACCATGTTAGAAATCAATACCGAGAAGGCGCCAACAATGATTACCGGCATCAGGGTAATGAACGAGGCTTTAATCGCCATGATATAGCGATAACTGTTAAAGCGGGTGGCGAAGCTGCCCAGGGAATCGATAAGGCGGTCCTGTAAAGACATGATCAATCCTCAGAGATGTAAGATCGGTAGTCCTGTAATCATCATGATCTTCCTTGTTAGTGGCATACCAAAATGACGAATATCATCAGTTTTTTCTGTGACGAACTTCCCGGAAACGTCTTTTGGCATTCCGGTATGATTAAATTCGCCAATTTGGCATACCAATAGCGGAGGCGTTATGGATTACGAACAGACTATGATGGAATTACTGATCAATGCGGGAGAAGCACGCTCGTCGGCGATGATGGCGATTCAGTGCGCGCGCAAACGCGACTGGGCCGGGGCTGATGCCGGGCTGGCAGCCTCTGATACTGCGGCAAAAGCGGCACATAAAATCCAGACCGCGTTGATTGGCGCAGACGAAGGAAGCGGAAAATTACCGGTCACGCTGATTCTGGTACATGCGCAGGATCATCTGATGAATGCCATGCTGTGTCGCGAGCTGGCAGAGGAATTGATCATGCTGCGAAAAGAGATCTATAGCTGACAGGCGGCGGCCTCGCCGCCCGAGTGAGGTGATTAGCTGATTTCCAGCGCCAGTAATGACTCAATCGTCTGCGCGCGGCGGATTTCGCGCGGCTGGCCCTGCTCAAACAGCACTTCCGGGATCAGCGGACGGCTGTTGTAGTTAGAAGACATGGATGCGCCGTAAGCACCGGTGTCGTGGAACACCAGATAATCGCCCACTTTCGCCGCCGGAATCGCGCGCGGTTCGACCATGCCGCCCTCCAGCTGGGTAAAGACATCACCCGATTCGCACAGCGGACCTGCAACCACCGTGTCGATCGTCTGCTGCTCATCAATCGCCCGCCCATCGCCCGCCATCAGCGAGATATGGTGATAGCTGCCATACATGGATGGGCGCATCAGATCATTGAAGCCGGCATCGACCAGCACGAAGTGACGGCTGCCCATCGACTTCACCGCCCGAACCTGCGACACCAGCACGCCCGCTTCGGCCACCAGGAAACGGCCCGGTTCGATCTCCAGTTTGACCGCGTGCCCCAGATGCTGAGCAATGCGCTGCCGGGCTGCATCCCACAGGCCGAAATAGTGCCCGGTATCGATCGCCTCTTCGCCGTAGCGATAAGGAATAGAAAGTCCACCGCCCGCAGAGATCGCCGTCAGATCCTGACCCGATGCCATTACCAGTTCCACCATCGCATCACAGACGTGTTGCAGATGCGCATAATCGACGCCTGAGCCGATATGCATGTGAATGCCCACCAGGTTCAGGCCGTGCTGTTTAATGGCCGCCAGCGCCTCGGCTAAGTCACCGTGCCAGATACCGTGCTTGCTGTTTTCGCCACCAGTATTGGTTTTCTGACTGTGGCCGTGACCAAAACCAGGGTTGACGCGTAGCCATACCGCGTGTCCCGGTGACACCGCACCGAGTTGATGCAGCATATCGATCGAACCGGCATTCACCGGCACCTTTAACGCAGTCACCCGCTCAAGTGTCGGTTGATCGAACAGATCAGCGGTAAAGACGATCTCATCACCACCAGGCTGATAACCGGCGGCCAGCGCACGTTCAATCTCACCCAGCGATACCGAGTCCACTTTCACGCCCGCCGCGCGCATCAGGCGCAGGATATGCGTATTCGAGCAGGCTTTCTGCGCAAAGCGCACCACATCAAAGGCCTGCAGCTGAGCAATACGCGCCTGAATAATCTGCGCATCATAGGCCCAGAACGGTCCACTATAACGACGTGCCAGTGGCAGCAGGTTAGTGGCGTTGAGTGCGGTTTCGGTATTCTGTAAGGAACGTGGCATAACAATTCTCCTGTGGCGTTAACCGCATTAAGCCAGATTCGTGTCATAGCGAAAAATATCTGTTTTAATAGCATCTATGCAGAATGGATATGGATAAACGGCGTGGCAAACATTAACTGGCGGCATATCGAAATTTTTCATGCGGTGATGACCAGCGGCAATCTGACGCAGGCCGCCACGCTGCTGCACACCTCACAGCCTACCGTGAGCCGGGAGCTGGCACGTCTGGAGCAGCAACTGGGATTAAAGCTGTTCGGGCGGGTACGCGGTCGCCTGCAGCCGACGGTGCAAGGGTTGCGTCTGTTTGAAGAGGTTCAGCGCTCCTGGTATGGCCTGGACCGCATCATGGAAGCGGCAGAAGGCCTGCGCCAGTTTCGTCAGGGCGAGCTGTCGATCGCCTGTCTGCCCGTTTTTTCGCAGTCGCTGCTGCCGCCGCTGTGTCAGCCCTTTTTACAGCGTTACCCGGATCTGAGTCTGAATGTGATTCCGCAGGAGTCGCCGCTGCTGGAGGAGTGGCTGTCGGCGCAGCGCTACGATATCGGCTTAACCGAAACCCAGCACGCGCCGGCCGGAACTGACCGCCTCGCCCTGCTGACCTGCGATGAAGTGTGCGTGTTGCCGCAGAATCACCCCTTAAGTCAGCGTGAGGTGCTGACGCCGCACGACTTTGCGGGTGAAAAGTATGTGAGCCTGTCGCGCAGCGACAGCTATCGTCAGCTGCTGGATGCGCTGTTTCAGGAGCAGGGAGTGGAACGGCGGCTGGTGATGGAGACACACAGCGCCGCTTCGGTATGCGCAATGGTCAGGGCGGGCGTGGGGATTTCGATTGTGAATCCGCTGACGGCGCTGGATTACGCCGACAGCGGTGTGGTGATGCGTAAGTTCAGCGTGGCAGTTCCGTTTACCGTCAGCCTGGTGAGACCGCAGCACCGCCCTGCGTCGGCGCTGGTGGATGCCTTTGTCAGCCATCTGCAGCAACAGGTGGCTGACTTTCCGGCACGCATCGCCGCCCGTCTGGCTTAAGCGCGAACCCTGGCGGTCGTATGGCCCGACTTACGAAAGGTAATCAGACAGACCAGCAGACCGATGGCGGCCAGCGCAGCCGCAGCAACCGGCACCGCCGTCAGGCCGAATCCCCGGCCAATCACTGCGCCACCGACCCAGGCACCCAGCGCATTACCCACGTTGAATGCTGAAATGTTAAGGGTTGAGACCAGGTTCGGTGCTTCTTTGCCGTGACGCACTACGTTAATCTGCAGACCCGGCACCGTGGCAAAGGTTGCCATCGCCCAGAGGAACAGGGTGATCTCCGCCAGCCACAGCGCATGGCTGGTCCAGCTGAAGAGCAGCGAGAAGATCGCAATCAGTGAGAAGCTCAGGATCAGGCTGAAAGAGACTTTCCAGTCAGCCAGTTTTCCGCCGAGAATATTGCCAACTGTCAGGCCCGCACCTATCAGGAACAGCGTCCAGCTGACGCCGCGGTCGCTGATGCCCGTCACCTCTAACAATAGCGGCGCAATGTAGCTGAACAGTGCAAACATCGCCGCCGCAAAGCACACCGTCATCAGCAGCGACAGCCACAGTTTGCCGTTGGCCAGTGCGCCAATTTCACTCGCCAGATGAACCGGTTTTTCCTGTTTGTTGTTGGGCAGACTGACGATCAGGGCGATAAACGCCAGCACGCCGATCACCGCCACGCCCCAGAATGTCGCTCGCCAGCCAAACATCTGTCCGAAACTGGTTCCCAGCGGCACGCCCAGCACGTTAGCTAAGGTCAGCCCTGTAAACATCAGTGCCACAGCCGAAGCCTGACGCCCGGCAGGCACCAGACTGGCGGCGACAACCGCGCCAATCCCGAAGAAGGCACCATGACAGAGTGCGGTAACGATTCTGGCCAGCATCAGCAGGTTGTAGTTGTAAGCCAGCGCACACAGCAGGTTGCCGACAATAAAGATCACCATCAGCAGAATCAGCGTTTTTTTACGCGGTAGTCTGGCGGTCAGCAACGCCATTATCGGCGCACCAATTGCTACCCCCAGCGCATAGCCGCTGATTAGCCAGCCCGCCGACGGAATCGACACCTGAAGGTCACGCGCCACCTCCGGCAGCAATCCCATAATGACAAACTCGGTGGTTCCGATGGCAAACGCACTTAACGCCAGCGCCATTAATGCTACAGGCATAACACTCTCCCGGTTTCATTTGCAGGTGAACCGCGCGGACACGCAGCCCCTCGACGCTTATTAATTTTGATCTGCGTCACAGTGAGTATTACAGCATAGCGCTGGTGCACGACATAGCCTGTATGCAGCAAAGGATTATTGCTGAGGCCGCAATAATCGTGTCGCTGTGCCTGTCGCAACTTTCTTTCTCTGCCTGCGGACCCTACCTGAAAGACCCTGGCGAACCCGGGCAAGGTTGTCATTTTCCGTGAACCGATTACGCTTTTTAATGCGTATTTAATTAATAAATCCTTAACGTTGCCGATATATCCCTAATGAATTGCCAGGTGATGTAATCAACTGCTGACGCAGGGAGAGAGAATGCAACGACTCATAGCCTTAATGGTTTTAGGCTTAACCGGCTGCTCGGTGGGGCATTATGAGTACAGTAAAGAAGCGGAAAAACGCGTTGATATGACCGTGACCGGCATTCCTACCGTGCTGGGGTTAGGCACGCTGGGTACTACCATCCCGCTGACGCCGGAGTACAGCCTGACCGCTGCGCACGTGGCGAAGTTCTCTCTTTACCGGGTTAAAGCCTGGCACCCGCAATGCGATCTGGCCGTGGTCTACCATAAAAACAGCGAAATGAATCTGCCACCCAGCTTTCGCAACAGCCATATTGGCGACCAGGTGAATCTCTATGGCTACAGTTTTATTTCGGCCATGCCGGTCAGTTCCAGCGGACAGAACCTTATCAATACCACGCTGGCGAACAGCTGGAATAAGCCGGACTGTGTTGTAGTCGCGGCGAATGCAGGTGTGGTGAAAGGGATGTCAGGCGGTGCGGTCTATAACGCCTCTGATGATACGCTGGCGGGTGTGATTATTGGCTACAGCAATAACATCAATGACAATGTCAGCGGTAAGACACTTTATAAGAACGTTGCGCTCTATGTGCCCTATTCCCGCTTTCAGAACTGGTTGAATCAGGCGATTAAGTCCTGATGTTTGCTGAATGGACAGTGGTAAAAAAGGCCGGAACTTCCGGGCTTTTTCGTGCTGACAACGCCGAATCAGAGTGCATCTGACAGCAACGGATAAAGTAAGCGCGCAGGGAATACGGTCAGAAAAGGAAAGCGTCCCGCGCCAGGGATGGCGTGGGCCGAGCGGTCATGGATGACGGCTTTTGCGTCTTTCCGATCTGACCGTATTCCCTGAGCAGGCTCGATCTCATAGCGAACCGGGCCATACTCTTTCAGCAGACATAAAAAAGGCCGGTATGCCCGGCCTTTTCTGAGAACAGTCAGACTTACTTGCTGCCTGGACGCAGTGCCGGGAACAGAATCACATCGCGGATCGTGTGGCTGTTAGTAAACAGCATCACCATACGGTCAATCCCGATACCCAGACCGGCGGTTGGCGGCAGGCCATGTTCCAGCGCGGTAACATAGTCTTCGTCGTAGAACATCGCTTCGTCGTCACCGGCATCTTTGGCATTCACCTGCTGCAGGAAACGCTCAGCCTGATCTTCCGCATCATTAAGCTCGGAGAAGCCGTTACCGATTTCACGACCGCCAATGAAGAACTCAAAGCGATCGGTGATTTCCGGGTTCTCATCGTTACGACGGGCGAGTGGCGAGACTTCAGCCGGATATTCAGTGATGAAGGTTGGCTGAATCAGATGCGCTTCAGCCGTCTCTTCGAAGATCTCGGTCACGACGCGGCCCAGACCCCAGCTCTTCTCCACTTTGATATGCAGGGATTGTGCAATCGCCACCGCTTTATCAAAGTCTTCCAGATCGGCCAGATCCGTTTCCGGACGGTATTTCTTGATCGCTTCACGCATGGTCAGTTTTTCAAACGGCTTGCCGAAATCAAACTCCTGCTCGCCGTAAGGCACGACCGTGCTGCCCAACACATCCTGCGCCAGAGTACGGAACAGGCTTTCGGTCAGTTCGATCAGATCTTTATAATCCGCATAGGCCATATAGAGTTCCATCATGGTGAACTCTGGGTTATGACGTGGCGAAATACCTTCGTTACGGAAGTTACGGTTGATCTCGAACACGCGGTCGAAGCCACCCACTACCAGACGCTTCAGGTAAAGCTCTGGTGCAATACGCAGATACATATCGATATCCAGCGCATTGTGATGGGTGATGAACGGACGCGCAGAGGCACCGCCCGGGATCACCTGCATCATCGGGGTTTCCACTTCCATAAAGTCGCGGCCTACCATGAACTGGCGAATGCCGGCCATGATCTGCGAACGAATTTTGAAGGTGTTGCGTGACTCTTCGTTGGCGATCAGATCAAGGTAACGCTGACGGTAACGGGTTTCCTGATCGGCCAGGCCGTGGAATTTGTCCGGCAGCGGGCGCAGGGCTTTGGTCAGCAGGCGCAGTTCTGAACAGTGAATCGACAGTTCGCCGGTCTTGGTTCTGAACAGTTTGCCACGCGCACCCAGGATATCGCCGAGGTCCCATTTCTTGAACTGCTCGTTGTAGATGCCTTCAGCCAGATCGTCACGAGAGACGTAAAGCTGAATCCGGCCGCCCACATCCTGCAGAGTAACGAAAGAGGCTTTACCCATGATACGGCGGGTCATCATGCGTCCGGCGACGCTGACCTCGATATCCAGCGCTTCCAGCTCTTCGTTGCTCTTCTCGCCATAGCTTTCGAGCAGCTGGTTTGAAAGGCTGTCACGACGGAAGTCGTTGGGAAACGCCAGACCGTTGGCACGCAGCGCACTCAGCTTTTCGCGGCGCGTTTTCAGTTCGTTATTTAACTCAACGGCGGCATCAGCGCTCTGCGGTTGTTGTTCAGACATGTCTATAACCCTGCTTTTAAACTAGCTTCAATGAATCGATCCAGATCGCCGTCCAGCACCGCCTGGGTGTTACGCGTCTCTACGCCGGTGCGCAGATCTTTGATGCGTGCATCATCGAGAACGTAAGAACGGATCTGACTTCCCCAGCCAATGTCGGACTTGTTGTCCTCCAGCGCCTGTTTCTCAGCATTTTTCTTCTGCATCTCAAGCTCGTACAGCTTCGCTTTCATCTGCTTCATCGCCTGATCTTTGTTCTTATGCTGAGAACGGTCATTCTGACACTGGGTGACAGTACCGGTTGGAATATGGGTAATACGTACCGCAGATTCCGTCCGGTTAACGTGCTGGCCGCCCGCACCCGACGCACGATAAACGTCAATGCGCAGATCGGCTGGGTTGATGTCGATATCAATATCGTCATCCACTTCCGGGTAGATAAAGGCAGAGCTGAATGAGGTGTGACGACGGCCGCCTGAGTCAAACGGGCTCTTACGCACCAGGCGATGCACGCCGGTTTCGGTGCGTAACCAGCCAAAAGCGTAGTCGCCTGACACGCGAATAGTGACAGACTTGATGCCTGCAACTTCACCTTCAGACTCTTCAATAATTTCAGTTTTGAAGCCTTTCGCTTCGGCCCAACGCAGATACATACGCATCAGCATGCTGGCCCAGTCCTGCGCTTCGGTGCCGCCGGAACCCGCCTGCAGATCGATATAGCAGTCGGCGCTGTCATACTCGCCAGAGAACATGCGGCGGAATTCCAGTTCGCCCAGCTTGCCCTCAAGGACGTCCAGCTCGGCAACCGCTTCGTCGAAAGTCTCTTCGTCTTCCGCTTCTACAGCCAGTTCAAGCAGACCCTGCACATCTTCCAGGCCCTGCGACATCTGATCCAGCGTCTGCACGATCGCTTCCAGCGAGGAGCGCTCTTTGCCCAGCGCCTGAGCGCGCTCAGGTTCGTTCCAGACATCGGGCTGTTCCAGCTCGGCGTTTACTTCTTCGAGGCGTTCTTTCTTGGCATCGTAGTCAAAGATACCCCCGAAGAACGTCGCTGCGCTCACTGAGGTCCTGAATACGGTTTTTGACCGGGTTAATTTCAAACATGGCTTTGGCGTCTTTCTTATGTTCGATGGGACAGGAAAATTAACGCACAAGTTTACCCGAAACTGGCGGCAGATTGTAGCGCTGAGACAGCGGGCTGATGCCTGGGTTGCGTGACGTGTCGCATTTGCTTATCGGATCGCGGTGACATCCTCACGCGCAGCAGAATAACGCAGAAAATAATCGGGCGGTCGCGCATCTGCCGTAGACGGAGACGCGCGCGCCCTGTTTAACTCAGTTCAGCGGCCAGATATGGTCGATGATCAGCTGCACCGAACGGTTACCGCGATACTCATTGATATCCAGCTTGTAGGCCAGTTCAACCTGACGAATGCTGCTGTCGGGCCACAGCGTGGTATCAACATTAAAGGCGATACCGTCGATCAGCGGCCCCCCGTCCAGCGGCTCAACCATCACTTTCAGATGCCGCTCGCCCACCAGTCGCTGTTGCAGCAGCTTAAATTTGCCGTCAAAAGCGGGCTCCGGGAACGCCTGGCCCCAGGGGCCGGCTTCGCGCAGCATTTCGGCGGTCTGCAGGGAAAACTCCTGCGGCTGCAGGGCGCCATCTGACCAGATGATGCCCTGCAGCGATTCGCCATCCAGCCACTCTCCGACCAGATCGGCAAAGCGCTGACGAAACTCCTCGTAGCGTGCGGTCTCCAGCGATAAGCCGGCCGCCATCGCGTGACCGCCAAACTTCATCATCAGACCAGGATGCAGCGTATCCAGACGCTCCAGCGCATCGCGCAGATGCAGTCCGGCAATCGAGCGGCCCGATCCTTTCAGTGTGCCGTCGCCCGCCGGAGCAAAGGCAATTACCGGACGATGGAAACGCTCTTTCAAACGCGAAGCGAGAATACCCACCACGCCCTGATGCCATTCGGGATGATAGAAGGCCAGGCCCAACGGCAGATCGCTCTGCTCGCGCTCCAGCGCCTGACACAGCGCCAGCGCTTCGCTCTGCATGCCCTGCTCGATCTCTTTACGCGTCTGATTCAGCGCGTCCAGCTCGCTGGCCAGCATGCGTGCCTGGCTGAGATCGTCGGTCATTAACAGCGCCACGCCCACCGACATATCATCGAGCCGGCCTGCGGCGTTGAGCCGTGGCCCCAGCGCAAAGCCGAGATCGCTGGCCGCCAGCTGACGGGCATCGCGATTAGCAATTTCCAGCAGCGCCCGGATGCCTGGCCGGCATTTTCCGGCCCGGATACGGCTGAGCCCCTGCCACACCAGAATGCGGTTGTTGACGTCGAGCGGCACCACATCGGCAACCGTACCGAGCGCGACCAGATCAAGCATCTCCGCCAGATTCGGTTCCGTGCGAGTGGTGCCAAACCATCCCTGGGTGCGCAGATGGGCACGCAGCGCCAGCATCAGATAGAAAGCAACGCCCACGCCCGCCAGCGCGCGCGAGGGAAAGTTACAGTCCGGCAGATTGGGATTCACGATCGCCTCAGCGGCCGGTAAGGTCTCGCCGGGCAGATGGTGGTCGGTAATCAGCACCGGAATCCCATGCTGATGGGCAAAATCAACGCCAGCGTGGGAGGAGATGCCGTTATCGACGGTCAGGATCATCGCCGCGCCGCGCGCACGCGCCTGCTCAACCACTTCCGGGCTAAGGCCATAACCATCTTCAAAGCGGTTAGGGACCAGATACTGCACGTTGCCGCCGCCCATGCTGCGCAGCGCCATGACCGTCAGCGCGGTACTGGTCGCGCCATCGGCATCAAAGTCGCCCACCACCATAATGCGACGCCCATCCAGCAGCGCCTGATGCAGCAGTTCCACTGCACTCTCAATTCCGCTTAAAGACTGGTACGGCAGCAGGTTTTTCGCACCGCGCTCCAGCTCTGCGGCGTCACGCACGCCGCGTTGCAGATAGAGCCGCTTCAGCAACGGCGGCAGCGTGGCCGGTAGCGCATCGTCAACCGTCACCTCACGGCGACGCAGTTCCACTTCCTGTTTTACCACCGATTAACCACCACGCTTCTGATTGTCCAGCACCTGCTTCAGCTCCTGCGGCGACTGATAACCCGGGATCATCATGCCGGTGTCAGTCAGCATCGCAGGGGTGCCCTGAATGCCAAACAGCACGCCCAGTTTGTAATGCTGAGAAATATCGATTTTGCAGCTGTCTGGTGCGGCCATCTTCGGCGCATTGCCTTTCATCGCCTCATCAAACGCTTTATTGCGGTCAGCGCTGCACCAGATCGCCTTCATTGCCGGTTCGATCTGACCATTCAGTCCCTCTCGCGGAAACGCCAGGTAGCGCACGGTAATGCCCAGCGCATTGTAGTCCGCCATCTGCTCGTGCAGCTTGTGGCAGTAACCACAGGTGATGTCGGTGAAGACGGTGATCACATGCTGCTCTTTCGGGGCTTTGTAGACGATCATCTCCGGCACCAGCGCCTCGACTTTTTTGTCCAGCAGCTGGTTGGTGACGTTGACCGGCTGTTTGCCGCTGACGTCATAGAGCGGGCCCTGGATCATATGTTTGCCGTCATCGGTAACATAGAGCACGCCGCTTTCCGACAGCACGGTTTTAAAGCCAGGCAGCGGGGATGGACTGATCTCCGTCTGGTTCAGACCGAGCTTTTTAAGGGATTGCTGAATGGCGCTGTCATCGGCCTGTGCGAGACCGGAAAAGGCGCTGGCTAACAGGGCCAGCATGGCAAAATGCTTGTTCATTTTTATCCTTATGGCCGCGAATCAGGCTCGCGGATGGTGTTGTTGATGCAACTGACGCAGGCGCTCAGTGGCGACGTGCGTATAAATTTGGGTGGTGGAGAGATCGCTATGTCCCAGCAGCATCTGTACGACACGCAGATCTGCACCGTGGTTCAGCAGATGGGTCGCAAAGGCATGACGCATTACATGCGGCGATAACTTTTCGCTGTCGATCCCCGCCAGCGTGGCGTAATGCTTGATGCGATGCCAGAAGGTCTGGCGCGTCATCTGCTGCGCCCGATTGCTGGGAAACATCACGTCCAGCGTCTGCCCATTGAGCAGCCACGGACGACCATGTTCCATATATTGCTCCAGCCAGTAAACCGCTTCTTCACCTAAAGGCACCAGCCGCTCTTTATCGCCTTTACCGATAACCCGGACAACGCCCTGCCGCAGGCTGATGTCGCTGAGCGTCAGGCCAATCAGTTCGGAGACACGCAGGCCGGTGGCGTAGAGCAGCTCCAGCATTGCTTTGTCGCGTAGCTCCAGCGGAATATCGATATTCGGCGCCTGCAACAGTCGTTCGACCTGCGCTTCACTGAGATCTTTCGGCAAACGCTGCGGCAGTTTTGGCGCGGACAGCAGTGCGCTCGGATCGTCCGGTCGCAGCTTTTCGCGATAAAGATACTGGAACAGGCGACGCATGGCGCTGAGCAACCGCGCTGAGCTTGTCGCTTTGTAACCGCCCTCCAGCCTTTCGGCCAGGAACTGCTGCAGATCCAGTGGCGTCACGCTGAGCAGCGTTAGCTGATGATGCGCCAGCCAGCCGGTCAGCGTCTGAAGATCCTGACGATAAGAGGAGAGAGTATTCTGCGCCAGATTGCGTTCAATCCAGAGCGCATCAAGAAACTGTTCTGTCAGATCGCTGTCCTGCACGTTGTCTCCGCCGTCTGGTGTAAAATCATGCTCATTATGCCTGATTCAGCAGCGCTTCTGGTACAATTGCGCCAAAGTCAGTATTTACAGAGTGTTATCTGCATGAAAATCGGTCTTTTTTACGGTTCAAGTACCTGTTACACCGAAATTGTAGCGGAGAAAATTCGCGATTTTATTGGCGAAGAGTTAGTGACGCTGCATAACGTGAAAGATGACGACCCACGCCTGATGGAACAGTACGATTTGCTGATCATGGGCATCCCGACCTGGGATTTCGGTGAGTTGCAGGAGGACTGGGAGGCGATCTGGACGCAACTGCCCGCGCTGAATCTGCAAAACAAGATTGTTGCGCTGTATGGCATGGGCGATCAGATTGGCTATGGCGAGTGGTTTTTAGATGCGCTCGGCATGCTCCACGATTTGCTGCAGCCCATGGGCGTGCGGTTTGTCGGCTACTGGCCGCTTGAGGGCTATGAGTTCACCAGTCCTAAACCGCTGAGTGCCGATGGCTCGCAATTTGTGGGTCTGGCGCTGGATGATGTGAATCAGTTCGAGGTCACCGATGAGCGCGTTGAGCAGTGGTGCGAGCAGGTATTAACCGAAACCGCTGCACTGCTCTGAACGATTCCGTGCTCTGGATTGCCGCTCTAGACACGAGCGCCTGCAGATGCCGGCAGATAATAGTCTGCCCTGTTGCCATTAATGTCGCGCTTTGCTGAAACAGCAGGCGCGTAATGCTCGCCATTCGCCGGGCTGCATATTGTCCCGCATCAGCCACCATCGTAGCGTAGCGCCCTTTTCACTCCTGGCCACCAGCAAGACGCCAATCGGTAACCAGCGCAGCGGCTGGGTCGGTCGCCAGCGTTTTCCCTGCCAGATCCAGCAATGACCGCCTTCCCGCTGTAACTCACCGCGCCGCTGACGCAATCGTCGGAAGCTGCACCAGCCTTCAGCCAGCAACAACAGAATAACCGGCACTTTAATCAGCCAGCCGCCCACCGGCAGCGGCATCAACACGACGCCAGTCACGGCTGCCACCAGCCAGGCGCACAGACATCCGCACGCCAGGCGGGAGGGCTGCAGCTTACATTGCCACGGGGCCGCGATCATGGTTACGCTGCTGGATCAAATTCACCATCCGCTTAAGCTCTGGATCTTTTGGCTCACCGTGATTCATCAGCCAGTTAAACAGGTCGGGATCGTCACTCTTCAGCAGGTTAACAAAGACCTGCTTATCAGTGTCATTAAGCGTGTCATACTCAAATTTGAAGAACGGCATAATAGCCACATCCAGTTCCAGCATGCCGCGACGGCAAGCCCACTGAATACGTGATTTATCATTAATATCCATGCATCAATTTCCACAATTCACAACGTGGCCGCTAGTGTAACCTGGTTTAATGCAGCTCGCAGGCGCAGCGTCGCAGGCTGTGCAACCTGCCACATTTCAGATTGTAGCTTTTCAGGGTTATCACGCCTTTTGTGCGCCGTTTTCCGTAAACAGGTTGCATTGCCAGTCGGCTCTTTTAACATTGAAGACAATGTTCCGGATGAACCTTCTAATACAGGATATCTCCATGCCCACTTTTACTTTACCGCCGCGCCAGCCTGCCGCGTCGTCTCGCCTGCCATTAACCCTGATGTCACTGGATAGCTGGGCGCTGGTTTCCATTACCGGTGCTGACAGTACCGCTTACCTGCAGGGTCAGCTAACGCTAGATGTCGCGGCGCTGGATGCAGACCACCATTCGCCCGCCGCACACTGCGATGCCAAAGGCAAAATGTGGAGTAATATGCGCCTGTTCCATCGCGGCGAAGGCTATGCCTATCTGATCCGCCGTGAACTGCGCGACACCCAGCTGACTGAGTTAAAAAAATACGCGGTGTTTTCGAAAGTGACGATGGCAGCTGACGATGAGTGCGTGTTGCTGGGCCTGGCCGGTTTTCAGGCCCGCGCCGCGCTGGCAAATCTGTTTGATAACCTGCCCGACAGCGAAAAACCAGTGGTGCAGCAGGGAGAAACCACGCTGCTGTGGTTTGCCCAACCCGCCGAACGTTTTCTGATTGTTACCTCGCTGTCACAGGCAGAAGCGCTGAAACAGAAGCTTAATGACGATGCTCAGTTTAATGACAGTCAGCAGTGGCTGGCGCTGGACATTGAAGCGGGCATTCCGGTAATCGATCCGGCCACCAGTGTGCAGTTTATTCCTCAGGCCACCAACCTGCAGGCGCTGGATGCTATCAGCTTCAAAAAGGGCTGCTATGCCGGTCAGGAGATGGTCGCCAGAGCGAAATATCGCGGTGCCAATAAACGCGCGCTCTACTGGCTGGCGGGTCAGGCAAGTCATCTGCCCGAAGCCAATGCTCCGCTGGAGTTACAGATGGGTGAGCGCTGGCGTCGTACCGGAAGCGTGCTGGCTGCGGTGCAGTTAGATGATGGAATCAGCTGGATTCAGGTGGTGCTGAATAACGATCTGGAGCCGGACAGCGTGCTGCGGGTTGAAGGTGACGAAGGCGGGCATCTGACCATTCAGCCGCTGCCCTACTCGCTGGCTGAAGAGTGATGTAACCGCATGGCCCTTTCATTAACGGAAGGGCCATGCCGCAATCTACTCAGCGCACATAAAAATAGATGGCGCAGAAGTGGCAGAGACTGCCGCCCAGCACAAACAAATGCCAGATGGCGTGGTTAAAGGGAATGCGGCGTGCCACATAGAAAATCACCCCAAGCGAATAGATAATTCCGCCTGCGGCCAGCAGCCAGATGCAGCCCGGCGGCAGGATCATCGCCAGCTGATAAACCACAATCAGCGACAGCCACCCCATGCAGAGATAGGT
Organism: Pantoea sp. MBLJ3; assembly: GCF_000816655.1. NCBI lineage: Bacteria > Pseudomonadati > Pseudomonadota > Gammaproteobacteria > Enterobacterales > Erwiniaceae > Pantoea > Pantoea sp. MBLJ3. The sequence continues at coordinate 50,591 of NZ_JSUT01000010.1, read as the reverse complement.
CACCAGCGACAGCGCTTTAAAGCGATGTGCAATCGTGAGCTTGAACACAATACCCGCCAGCGCCAGCCCCCAGATCACCGCCATTAAGCCATACGCCAGGGGCGTCCTCAGTCCGACCAGCAGAAACGGCGTATAGGTCCCCGCAATCAGCAGATAGATGGCACAGTGATCGAGCTTTTTCAGCCAGGGTCTGGCGGGCCCATCCGGGATTGCGTGATAGAGCGTTGAGGCCAGAAACAGCAAAATCATGCTGCCGCCATAGAGGCTGTAGCTGATAAAGGTGATGGTGTCAGCCTGCCTCTCAGTGGCCTGATGGAGCATCAGCACCAGCCCGACGATGCCAGAGAGGCAGCCAAGACCGTGACTGATACTGTTGGCAATCTCCTCGGTAATGGAATAGCCCGCAGAGGGTCGATGTTTTTGAGAGAGTGTGGTGGTCATATTAGTTTCCTGAACAGCGCCATAGCAGTAGTCACTGTTATCCAGCCTACCCAATAATTTTTTCAGTGTACACGTGTACGCTAAAAATGCTCACAGAAATTCACTATCCCTTAAACCACGTACTGAATCTGGTAAACTGACCTTCGGTCAACTGTTCAATGAGTCATTCATGTTTTCGCATCGCGATCTCGCCCGCCTTAACGATCTGGAAATGCAGGTCTATCAATTCATCATTAAGCACCGCGAGGGCGTCAGCTATATGACGATTCGCGAGCTGGCTGAGCAGGCTGCCGTCTCCACCACCACCGTGCTGCGCTTCTGCCGCAAGATGGATTGTGAAGGCTGGTCAGAGTTCCGCATCCGCCTGCGCTTAAGCGAGCAACAGCGTGCACCGCTGCTCAACACGGCGGGCGTCAGTGAAATGCTGAGTTTTTTCAAGAGTATTAATAACCCGGAGTTTGAACAGCTCATCACGCAGGCTGCGCAGAAAATTAATCAGGCGGATCGGGTTTTCTTTATTGGCGTCGGCACCTCCGGCAGTCTGGCAAAATATGGCGCGCGGTTTTTCTCTAACCTCGGTAAATTCAGTCACGCCATTGACGACCCCTACTATCCGGTCAGCACTGACCTGTATGAAAATGCCGTCGCCATTATTTTATCGGTCTCCGGCGAAACGGAAGAGATCCTGCGCATTGCCAGTCAGTTCAGCCTGAAGAAGTGCAAAATCATTGCGATAACGAATACAGAAAGCTGCTCTCTGGCGAAGATTGGTGATTTTAACCTCTGCTATCACGTGCCGATTATTCGCATGGCCGACAATTCTGACATTACCACTCAGGTGCCGGTGACCTATATTATTGAAGCAATAGGCCGCCAGCTGGGGAAATAAAACAGCCTGTTTTTTGGATGTAACAAACGTAATTCCAGGCGCGCTGTTATATCGTGACTTTCAATATTGCCTTGCTACACTCAGCTCAATTTCAATATCCGTAATGGAGTAAAGCATGAGTGCAGAATTGCAGTTACCAAAAGGCTTTCTTTGGGGCGGTGCGGTCGCGGCGCATCAGGTTGAAGGTGGCTGGGATCAGGGCGGCAAAGGCGTCAGCATTGCTGACGTGCTGACCGGCGGTTCACACGGCGTTGACCGCGTAATCACCGACGGCGTGCAGCCTGGTCATTTCTACCCGAACCACAAAGGCGTGGAGTTTTTTTCTCATTATAAACAGGATATCGCGCTGTTTGCCGAGATGGGCTTTAAATGCTTCCGCACTTCCATTGCCTGGACCCGCATCTTCCCCAACGGAGATGAGCAGCAGCCTAATGAAGCCGGCCTGCAATTCTATGACGATCTGTTTGATGAACTGCTGAAATATGGCATTGAACCGGTCATCACGCTTTCGCACTTCGAAATGCCTTATCACCTGGTCAAAGAGTATGGCGGCTGGCACAACCGCAAAGTGGTCGACTTCTTTGTGCGCTTCAGCGAAGTAGTGCTGAACCGCTATAAGAACAAAGTGAAATACTGGATGACCTTTAACGAGATCAACAACCAGCGCAACTGGCAGTATCCGCTGTTTGGTTACTGCTGTTCAGGTGTGATCTTTACCGAGCATGAGAAACCTGAACAGGCAATGTATCAGGTCATGCACCACCAGTTTGTTGCCAGCGCTAAAGTGGTGAAGCTCGGTCACGACATCAATCCTGACTTCCAGATTGGCTGCATGATCGCCATGGTCCCTGTCTACCCGTTCTCCTGCCACCCGGACGATGTGGTGCTGGCGCAGGAGTCGATGCATCAGCGCTATGTGTTCAGTGACGTGCAGATGCGTGGCTACTATCCGGCCTACACGCTCAGGGAGTGGGCACGTAAAGGTTATGACATTCAGATGGAAGCGGACGATGCTGAGACGCTGCGCCAGGGCTGTGCAGACTATGTCGGTTTCAGCTACTACATGAGCAACGCCGTGAAGAGCGATGCCAGCGGCGTTGACGATCCCATCACCGGCTTTGAAGGTGTGGTGAAAAACCCGCATGTGAAAGCGTCAGACTGGGGCTGGCAGATCGATCCGGTCGGCCTGCGTTATGCCATGAACGAGATGTATGAGCGTTACCAGAAGCCGCTGTTTATTGTCGAAAACGGCTTTGGTGCGATCGATAAGCCCGGCGCTGACGGCCTGATTGAAGATGATTACCGCATCGACTACCTGCGTGCGCACATCGAAGAGATGAAGAAAGCCGTAGCGTATGATGGTGTGGATTTAATGGGCTACACACCATGGGGTTGCCTGGATTGTGTCTCTTTTACCACCGGCCAGTACGATAAGCGCTACGGCTTTATTCATGTGAATAAAAACGATGATGGCAGCGGCGACTTTTCTCGTGCGAAGAAGAAAAGCTTCAGCTGGTATCAGCAGGTTATCGCCAGCAACGGCGAAAACCTCTGATTCCTGAAGCCGCATAAGCTACGAAGTGAGTTAACGACCACCGGCAGCGTCAATGATGCTGCCGGTGACGTATGAGGCCGCATCGCTGGCCAGCCAGACAATCGCTTCCGCTACCTCTTCTGCCTCACCGCCGCGCCCCATCGGAATCGCGCTGGCAAGTCTGTCTACCCTGCCCGGCTCTCCACCATCGGCATGCATCTCTGTATAGATAAATCCCGGACGTACGCCATTGACCCGAATCCCCTGCTGCGCCACTTCCAGCGACAATCCTTTGGTCAGCGTATCCATCGCCCCTTTTGAGGCGGCGTAATCAACATATTCGCCAGGCGCACCGGTACGCGATGCGGCCGACGAGACGTTTACAATCGCGCCGCCCTGACCGCCGTGATGCGTGCCCATCCGCTTAACCGCCTCACGACAGCAGAGAAAGGATCCGATGACGTTGGTCGCAAAGACCTTTTGCAGTCGCGCCGCCTCAAGCTGTTCGGTGCGGCATTGCTGAAACAGAATCCCGGCGTTGTTCACCAGCAACGCCAGCGGCATAGAGTGCTTGTCGAGCTGCGCAAACATCGCCATCACCTGCGCTTCATCACTGATATCCGCCTGAACCGCAAAGGCTTCACCGCCCTGCTGCTGGATCTGTGCCACCAGCTGTTGCGCTTCGGCCTCGCGCTGACGATAGTTCACTGCAACCCGATAACCCCGGGCTGCCAGTAATAGTGACGTGGCCCGCCCGATACCGCGGCTGCCACCCGTAACCAGTGCCAGTTTCATGCTGATTCTCCATAACAAAGGGCCGACGAATCGGCCCCTGATGATTAACGCTTGCCCGTAGGGAGATTACTGATAATCGCTCATCGGCACGCAGGAGCAGAACAGATTGCGGTCGCCAAACACATCATCCAGACGTTTTACTGTCGGCCAGTATTTGTTATGGCTGCCCGCCGGGAAGACCGCCAGTTCACGGCTGTAAGGATGTGACCATTCACTGACGATTTCCAGCTGGGTATGCGGCGCATTAACCAGTGGGTTGTCGTCCAGCGGCCATTCCCCTGCCGCCACCCGGTCAATTTCCATACGGATCGCCAGCATTGCGTCAATAAAGCGATCCAGTTCGATTTTGCTCTCTGACTCGGTCGGCTCCACCATCAGCGTGCCCGCCACCGGGAAGGACATGGTCGGCGCGTGGAATCCGTAATCGATCAGGCGCTTAGCAATATCCAGCTCACTGATGCCGGTCTGCTCTTTCAGCGGACGGATGTCGAGAATACATTCGTGCGCCACACGGCCATCGCGGCCGGTATAGAGCACCGGATAAGCAGACTGCAGGCGGCTGGCAATATAGTTAGCATTCAGAATCGCGACCGAACTGGCCTGTTTCAGCCCTTCGGCGCCCATCATGCGAATATACATCCAGCTGATCGGCAGAATAGAGGCGCTGCCAAACGGCGCTGCGGAGACCGCGCCCTGCTGCGTCAATACACCGTCGATCTGCACCACGCTGTGTCCCGGAACAAACGGAGCCAGGTGCGCTTTTACGCCAATCGGTCCCATACCCGGACCACCACCGCCGTGCGGAATGCAGAAGGTTTTGTGCAGATTGAGGTGCGAGACATCTGCGCCGATGTAGCCTGGCGTGGTGATGCCGACCTGCGCATTCATGTTCGCGCCATCCAGATACACCTGGCCGCCATACTGATGCACGATCTGGCACACTTCACGGATGGTCTCTTCATAGACACCGTGTGTGGAGGGATAAGTCACCATGATGCAGGAAAGTTTGTCGCCCGCCTGCGCCGCCTTTTCACGCAGGTCGCCAAGGTCGATGTTGCCCTGTTTGTCGCACGCGACCACGACCACATCCATACCCGCCATCTGGGCTGAGGCCGGGTTCGTACCGTGTGCCGAACTCGGGATCAGACAGAGATGACGATCGCCCTCGCCGCGACTTTCGTGATAGCGGCGGATCGCCAGCAGCCCGGCATATTCCCCCTGCGCGCCAGAGTTAGGCTGCATGCAGAGTGCATCATAGCCGGTGAGCTGCACCAGCCACTGCGACAACTGGCCGATCATCTGCAGATAGCCGGTAGCCTGTTCAGCCGGGCAGAATGGATGCAGCTCAGCAAACTCCGGCCAGGTGATCGGGATCATCTCAGCGGCAGCGTTGAGCTTCATGGTGCAGGATCCGAGCGGGATCATCGCCTGATTCAGCGCCAGATCCTTTTTCTCCAGGCTGTGCATATAGCGCATCATCTCGGTTTCGCTGTGATGACGGTTGAACACCGGATGGGTCAGGATCTCGCTGTGACGCTGCAGGCCCGCAGGAATCGCGTGGCTTTCACTGGCGACTTCGCTGTCGAGTTTTTCCAGATCCTGGCCATGTTCATCACCCAGCAGAATAGCAAACAGCGCCAGAATATCTTCGCGGCAGGTGGTTTCATCCAGCGTGATGCCAACGGCATTATGGATGTCGCTGCGCAGGTTAACGCCAAAGCTCAAAGCGCGGTTCAGCACAGCGGCTTTATCCGCCACTTCCACCGTCAGCGTATCGAACCAGTGCTGATGGCGCAGTTTCAGGCCGCCCTGCTGCAGTCCGGCTGCCAGGATGCTGGTGAAGCGGTGAATGCGTGAGGCAATACGTTTCAGACCAGCCGGGCCGTGGAAAACTGCATAGAGACCCGCAATGTTTGCCAGCAGCACCTGCGACGTACAGATGTTGGAATTAGCCTTTTCACGACGGATATGTTGTTCACGGGTCTGCATCGCCATGCGCAGTGCTGTGTTGCCTGCGGCATCACGTGACACACCGATGATGCGGCCTGGCATAGAGCGTTTATGCTCGTCGCGGCTGGCGAAGAAGGCAGCGTGCGGACCGCCGTAACCCATCGGCACGCCGAAGCGCTGAGCGGAACCAAAGACAATATCTGCGCCCTGCCTGCCTGGCGCTTCCAGTAACACCAGCGACATAAAGTCTGCCGCCACGCTTACCACGACTTTGCGTGCTTTCAGCCCGGCAATCAGCGCGCTGTAATCGTGCGCGTTGCCCGTCGTTCCCACCTGTTGCAGCAGCACACCAAACAGGTCGTCGTGATCCGCTGCCTTGTCGGCGCTGTCGATGATCAGTTCAAAACCGAACGTCTCTGCACGAGTCCGGACCACATCCAGCGTCTGCGGATGAATATCGTCGGCAATGAAGAATTTATTGGCGTTTTTGAGCTTGCTGACGCGTTTTGCCATCGCCATCGCTTCGGCTGCAGCCGTGGCTTCATCCAGCAAAGAGGCGGACGCAATATCCATGCCGGTAAGATCCAGCGTCAGCTGCTGGAAGTTCAGCAGTGCTTCCAGGCGGCCCTGCGAGACTTCAGGCTGATACGGGGTATAGGCAGTGTACCAGCCCGGATTTTCCAGCATATTACGCAGGATAACCGGCGGAGTGATGACCGCGCTGTATCCCATACCAATCCAGGATTTGTAACGCAGATTCTGACTGGCAATGGCTTTCAGTTCGGCCAGCGCCTGCTGTTCAGTCGCGGCTTCGCCAACGGCGGGTGGACCCGGCAGCTGAATGTCTGCCGGCACAATCGTGCTGATTAACGCGTCCAGCGAACGGGCACCAATCGCGTCAAGTATCTGCACCTGCTGCTCAGGTGAAGGACCGATATGGCGCTCAATGAATGCACCGTTGTGTTCAAGCTGGCTGAGAGTCTGAGTCATTAGCAGTAAATCCTGAATCGGGCTGGGGGAACCGGAGAGCAAACAGAAATCTGCGGCCTCTGTCTGAGGCCGCCTGACGATTACTCGTCGATGGAGGCTTTATAAGCATCCGCATCCAGCAGCGTGTCGATTTCAGACGCGTCACTGGCTTTGATTTTAAATAACCAGCCGCCGTCATAAGGCTCGCTGTTGACCTGCTCCGGTGAGTCAGTCAGGGCATCGTTGACCGCCACAATCTCACCGCTAATTGGCGCATAGATATCTGACGCCGCTTTAACGGACTCTGCCACCGCGCACTCTTCACCGGCGGCAAACGTCGCGCCCACTTCCGGCAGATCGACAAATACCATGTCGCCCAGTAACTCCTGCGCATGTTCAGTAATACCCACGGTGTAGCTGCCATCGGCTTCTTTGCGCACCCATTCATGGCTGTCGCGGTACTTCAACGTATTCGGCACATTGCTCATTGGCCATTTCTCCTGAATAAAATTTACTGAGCGACCGGTTTACCGGCGCGGACAAAAACGGGACGGGTAACCTGGACGGGCATCTGGCGGTTACGGATCTCAACGATGGCGGTGCTGCCGACCGAGGCCGGTACGCGCGCCAGGGCGATGCTGCAACCCAGCGTCGGTGAGAAAGAACCACTGGTGATGATCCCCTCCTGTGGCTGCCCCTGGTCATCGGTGAAACGCACCGGCTGGCCGTTACGCAGCACCCCTTTTTCTGTGAGGATCAGCCCCACCAGCTTTTCTGTGCCGCGTTCACGCTGCAGTTCCAGCGCTTCCCGGCCAATGAAATCGCGGTCAGAAGGTTCCCAGCACACCGTCCAGCCCATGTTGGCGGCCAGCGGTGAAACGCCTTCGTCCATCTCCTGACCATAAAGATTCATTCCGGCTTCCAGGCGCAGTGTGTCGCGTGCGCCCAGTCCGGCAGGTTTTACGCCAGCTGCCAGCAGGCGCTGCCAGAAATCGGCTGCCTCACCGGCGGGCATCGCAATTTCATATCCTGCTTCGCCGGTGTAACCGGTGGTCGCGATAAACAGGTCACCTGACTGCACACCAAAAAACGGCTTCATGCCAGCCACAGCCTGACGCTGCTCCTCGCTGAACAGCGTCTGCGCTTTCTGCTGCGCCTGCGGACCCTGCACAGCAATCAGCGCCAGGTCATCGCGTTCCGTCAGCGTAATGCCATAACCCTGCGCATGTTGCGTGATCCAGGCGAGATCGTTTTCACGGGTCGCGGAGTTCACCACCAGCCGGAAGAACGATTCGCTCATAAAGTAAACAATCAAATCGTCAATGACGCCACCCGATGCATTCAGCATCCCGGTGTAAAGCGCTTTGCCTGGCTGCGTCAGTTTTGCCACATCATTCGCCAGCAGATAGCGCAGGAATTCGCGGGTACGCGGTCCTGTCAGGTCGACGATGGTCATGTGAGAGACATCAAACATCCCGGCGTCAGTGCGCACCACATGATGTTCATCCATCTGGGAGCCATAGTGCAATGGCATCATCCAGCCATGAAAATCCACCATGCGGGCACCGCAGGCCTGATGCTGTTCGAACAGAGGTGTTTGCTGAGTCATAACCATCCTGTGCAGAAGCGAGTGAGGGCAAAATTGCGCCGGAATTGAGTGCCGACGCAAACGTTCTCTTACGACTGACGTTACCACCGAATCTGACGATTAACCATAAGCAAACCGGGGTCGAACGCAGATGCACAGCCTAACCAGAAACAGCCTGTGACAGGATAAAAAACTGCAATTTTGTGATTAATCGCGCAATAAATGCAGGGACTTTAAATATACACAGCAAATTTATGCGGCAAGGCGTTCAGGATGTTAAAAAAATCCCGCTGCCCGCGAAGAGATGAATGAGAAAAAGTAATGCGAAATTGCTAGCAAAATTAGAATAAATCAAACGAAGACCCGGACTGGTGCAGCATTGCCTTTTGGTGGTGCAGAGGGATTCAGACATAAAAAAAGCCAGCAGACGCTGGCTTATCAAAAGGCGAGAATTTAGCGTAGCCAGGCGGGTAAATCATTCAGGCCCATCGCCTGCTTCAGCATCATAGGTTTTACCCCTGGCAGGCGATCAGCCAGCTTCAGACCGACGTCACGCAGCAGTTTTTTCGCCGGATTATTGCCGGCGAACATCTCCCGGAAGCCCTGCATGCCTGCCAGCATCATTGCGGCGCTGTGTTTACGGCTGCGCTCGTAGCGACGCAGATAGAGGTGCTGACCAATATCTTTGCCCTGCTGATGCAGACGGCGAATCTCGCCAATCAACTCGGCGGCATCCATAAAGCCAAGGTTTACGCCCTGCCCCGCCAGCGGATGAATGGTGTGAGCCGCATCGCCCACCAGCGCCAGACGGTGTGCCGCAAAGTTGCGGGCATAGCGCGCTACCAGCGGGAACGATTTGCGCTCGCTTTCCAGCTGACACAGGCCGAGGCGCATATCAAACGCCACTGAGAGCTGCTGATTGAACAGCGCTTCCGGCATGGTTTCCAGACGGCTCGCTTCCTGTGGCGAGAGCGACCAGACGATGGAGCTCAGATGCGGATCCTGCATCGGCAGGAAAGCCAGAATACCGTCGCCGTGGAACACCTGGCGGGCCACAGCGTCGTGCGGCTTCTCAGTGCGGACGTTAGCCACTAACGCACGGTGATCGTAATCCCAGAAAGTCAGCGGAATATCGGCTTTGTTGCGCAGCCAGGAGTTAGCACCGTCAGCGGCAATCAGTAATCGCGCGCTTAACATACTGCCATCCTGCAGCGTAACAAAGGCTTCGTTGTCACCAAATGCCACCTGCTGTAACTGCGAAGGTGCCATTATCGTCACGTCGCTGCAGGCGCTGGCACGTTGCCAGAGCGCAGTGTGAATCACCGGGTTTTCGACGATATGGCCCAGATGTGACAAGCCCTGCTGCTCATCATCAAAAGCGATGGAGCCGAAGCTGTCCTTATCCCACACTTCCATGCCGTGATATGCGCGGCAGCGCAGCGAAAGAATGGTCGACCAGACATCCAGCTTCTGCAGCAGCCGTTCGCTGGCGGCGTTTATCGCCGACACGCGAATCGACGGTGACGCACTCAGCGCCAGCGGTGGCTCCGGCGATTTTTCCAGCACGGCGATGCGCAGTCCGCTGCCCTGCAAGCCGCAGGCCACCGCCAGCCCCACCATACCGCCACCGGCGATCACCACATCAAAAGTTTGCATCTGAGCCTCTTTATTAACGCTTAACCCAGCCAAGCGTACGCTCAGCCAGTTGATTTCGTAGCCACGGCAGATGATCCATTGCCAGCAGGCCCAGGTTACGTCCTGCCACCAGTGGACCATACTGGTTTGCAAAAACGCGCACCAGTCCGTCGGTGATGCCGATAGTGGCGGCGCGATCGGGCTGACGACGCTGCTGATAATGATGCAGCACGGCATAGCTGCCGGGATCCTGCTGATGACGATGGGCGGCTGCCAGCGTTTCAGCCAGCGACATCACATCGCGCAGGCCAAGATTGAAACCCTGCCCGGCAATGGGATGCAGCGTCTGTGCTGCATTGCCCACCACCGCCACACGGTGCGTCACCGGCGACATCGCCCGGTGCAGCGCCAGCGGGTAGTATTCTCGCTGACCCGTGTGAGTAAATTTGCCCAGTCGCCAGCCAAAGGCACGCTGCAGCTGACTCAGGAATTCAGCCTCGCTCCACTGCTCAATGCGTTCGCGCTGCGAAAGCGGATGACACCAGACCAGCGAGAGACGGTTGCCAGACATCGGCAGTAGCGCCAGCGGGCCATGCTCGGTGAAACGCTCGAAAGCGCGGCCCTGATGGGGCAGCGCAGTGGAGACATTGGCAATTACCGCGAGCTGCTGATAGTCGTCTCTTTGCCACTGAATACCGCACGAGGCGGCCAGGGCAGAGCGCGTGCCATCCGCGGCCACCAGCAGCTTGCCGCTGAGTTGTTCGCCACTGTCCAGTGTCACCTCAACCTGCTGGTCGCTTCGGTGAGCCTGGGTAACGCGTGCAGGACAGCGCAGCGTCACGCCTGGCGCTTTTTTCAGTTCCGCAAACAGCCGCTGACCGACATCAAACAGCTCGACAACCTGCCCCAGCGCCGGAATGTCATAATCAGCCGCCGCCAGTGACACAAAGCCCGCGTGACCGCGATCGGAGACATGGATATGGGTAATCGGCGTGGCACAACTGGCAATGCGCTGCCACAGGTTGATATCCGCCAGTTGCTGGCAGGTTCCGGCCGCGAGGGCAATCGCGCGGCCGTCAAAACCGGGATGCGCCCGGCTGCCTGGCTCGCTGCTTTCAATCAGCGTCACCGGCAGTGTGCCCTGGGTGAGATGGGAGATCGCCAGCGCCAGCGTCGCCCCGGTCATGCCGCCTCCGGCAATCAGAATTGTCATGCCTGTTTTGCCGCCGCCATCAGTGCTTCAATCTCATCGGCTTCTTTCACGACGCTGTCGGTGAGATTCTCAATGCCCTCTTCCGTAATCACAATGTCATCTTCGATTCGGATGCCAATGCCGCGATATTGCGCGGGTACATCCGCATCCGGCCCGATATAGAGACCCGGCTCAACGGTTAACACCATGCCCGGCTCCAGAATCCGATCGCGACTCGGGGTGCCGTAGTGACCTACGTCGTGAACGTCCAGCCCCAGCCAGTGGCCCAGGCCATGCATATAGAACTGGCGATGTGCGTCTTCGGCGATCAGGGTATCGATGTCACCCTCCAGGATACCCAGCTCCACCAGACCGGTGATCATAATGCGCACCACTTCGTCATTCACTTCGCGAATGCTGACGCCAGGCCGGAACATCTCAAGCGATCGCTTCAGCGAAGCCAGAACGATGTCATAAATCGCGCGCTGCGCCGGGCTGAATCGGCCGTTAACCGGGAAGGTACGGGTGATATCACCGGCATAGCCGTGGAATTCACAGCCTGCATCGATCAGTACCAGATCGCCGTCGCGCATCTCACTTTCGTTTTCGGTGTAGTGCAGAATGCAGCCGTTCTCGCCGGCCCCCACAATGGTGTTATAGGAGGGATAACGCGCGCCGTGACGGGTAAATTCGTGATGGATCTCCCCTTCCAGCTGATACTCAAACATGCCCGGCTGACAGGTTTGCATCGCGCGAGTATGCGCCAGTGCACTGATTTTCCCGGCGCGGCGTAACAACTCAATTTCATCCGCATCTTTAAACAGGCGCATCTCATGCACCCATGGACGCCAGTCAGTGACGGTGGCTGGCGCGCTAAGATTCTGGCGGAAACCGCGACGCAGTTTATCCAGTGCGCTGAACACCAGAGTGTCTGCGTGAGCATATTCGCCCTGCGCATGGTAAATCACATCCAGGCCATTCAGCAGCAGGTGCAGCTGTTCACCAATATCGGTCGAGGGTAAGGCACGATCCACGCCGAGTTTATCGGGCGCGGCCTCCTGACCCAATCGACGACCAGACCAGACTTCCGCTGCGGGGTCACGCACGCGGTTAAACAGCACGCTGTGGTTGTGATTTTCATCGCTTTTGATCAGCACCAGCAATGCCTGCGGCTCATTAAAGCCGGTGAAATAACTGAAGTCGCTGCTCTGGCGGAAGGGATATTCGGTGTCGTTACTGCGCGTCACTTCAGGCGCAGCAAAAATCAGCGCTGCGCTGCCAGGCACCATCTTCGCCAGCAGCGCCTGACGACGCTGCAGGTATCGTTCCAGTGAAATCATCTCTGCACTCCCTGTAAACTGACCGGTTAAACGCGTTGACCTGAAATTAGTGTAGCGTCGGTTTTTGCACTTCTGGCGCGGTTGGCTGCGGACGGGTGAAGGTATCGTGGCACAGCAGTGCAGCGACACGCACATATTCAATCACCTCTTCCAGCGACTGCTCCAGTTCTTCCTGGTCTTCATCCTCTTCGTAACCGAGTTGGGCAATCGTACGCAAATCATCGATTGCTTCGCCGGTTTCGCCGGTGACTTTATCCAGTTTAGGCTGTGTTACGCCCAGACCGAGCAGAAAATGGTTAACCCAGCCTGCCAGCGCATCAGCACGGTCAAATACGGTGATGTCGTCGTCCGCAGGCAGCATGAGCTGAAACAGGAAACCCTCATCTTCCAGCGTAGTGGCCGTGTGCTCGTGCAGCGCCGCCAGCGGGACCGCAAGCGTGTGTGAAAACGCCATGCCTTCGTTAGCCAGATCGTGTACCAGCGTCTTCCAACTGGTGTCCTGGTTACCGCCGCAGAGGATGCCGCTTAGCAGGCCATGCATTTCTGCAGGCGTCATACCAACACCCTGCTGTGAGAGCACTGCCGCAAGCGCGTTGTAATCGGGGGTTGCGTTCTGTAAGGACATAAGTTTTCATCGTCGTTGGCAGAATAAGTTCGTGTTATGCTACCACTAGCTGCCTCAAGGTTTCCAGAAAAGGGGTTGTATCTTATTTCGTGGGTCTATATAGTTGCCCGCCTCCCAAGCCATTGACAGCTAAGGGAGTTGCGAGCGAAGTAATCAGTCAGGAAGGTGGCATGTCTGCACAACCGGTAGATTTACAAATTTTTGGTCGTTCGTTGAGAGTGAATTGTCCGCCAGAGCAGCAAGATGCGCTCAATAGCGCGGCTGAAGATCTCAATCAACGGTTGCAAGATCTAAAAGTTCGCACTAGAGTCACCAATACAGAACAACTGGTGTTCATCGCCGCGTTAAACGTCTGCCACGAGCTGGCGCAAGAGAAAGTGAAAACGCGCGATTATGCTGCTAATATGGAACAGCGTATCCGTATGTTGCAGCAGACGATTGAACAGGCATTAGTTGAGCAAGGTCGCATCTCTGAGCGTGAGGGTGCGAAGTTCGAATAAAACTTCATGGTTGCTATACTAAAGTAACGGTGAGGTAAATTTTCTCTGAGATGTTTGCATGTGGGCCAGTCCCCTGAGCCGATATTTCGAAAAAACAGAATGTGACGCTCGTAACCTGTGTGCATGCTCGGTTCGTCCGAGAAGCCTGATGGTTATGACGGCATGTTCACCTTGAACCAAGGGTTCAAGGGTTACAGCCTACGGCGGCATCTCGGAGATCTCTCTTCCTGCAGTCCTGCTTTCATCCCCATACCGACATGTTATAGTCGCTGTTCAGCGACTTATCAGGCGGGGAAATCATGTCTGAATCTTCCATGTCATCACCTTCAATGATACAGCGTCAGGTTATCCGTCAGCAGGTACGCCATTTGCGCCGTGCAATGACTGAAGATCAGCAGGCCCAGGCGGCTGAACAGCTCGCTGAACTTGCCCTTAACTATGCGCCGATTACTCACGCGCGCAACATTGCCCTGTTCCTGTCAGTTGATGGTGAGCTGAATACCCGTCCGCTGATTGCCAGGCTCTGGCATCTGAAGAAAGCGGTCTATCTGCCCGTTTTGCATCCCTTCTCGCCCGGTCATTTACTGTTTCTGCGCTACACGCCCGATACCCCATTGCATATCAATAAACTACGTATTCCTGAACCGCCGCTGGATATCCGGCAGTTGATCACGCTTGATCAGCTGGATCTGATGATGGTGCCATTGGTGGCGTTTGATCAGCATGGGCAGCGTCTGGGCATGGGCGGCGGCTTCTACGATCGCACCCTGCAGAACTGGCGACAGCACGGCTTTTTGCCGGTTGGTCTGGCCCACGATTGTCAGCAGGTCGATAGCCTGCCGGTGGCAGAATGGGATGTACCTTTGCCGGCGGTAATGACGCCGTCAAAGCTCTGGCAGTGGGAGTAGAAGAGCCGCTGTTATGGGCTTTTTCAGACGGATCAGCACCCCGAATCAGGGCGAATTTTGCAACAATGAAATAGCACCACGCGAAGGGGACACGGTAAGAAGAGGAAAGCGGCCCCCGCGCGGGCCAGGCAGTCAGGAATGACGTGTTTGCGACTTTCCGATCTGACCGTTTTTCCTGAGCAGGCTCAGCCTCACAGCAGATCGTACCTGATAGCACGAAGTGGCGCTATTTAGCGCCACTTCGTGTCTGCATCGCTTAGTAAAGCAGACGGGCGCGGATAGTACCCGGAATCGCCTTCATCAGCTGCAGCGCGTTCTCGGCCACTTCTGGCTCGGCATCAATGTCGATAACCACATAGCCCATAAACGGCGAGGTTTGCAGATACTGGGCGGCGATGTTGATGCCCTGCTCTGCGAAGATCTGGTTGATGGCTGTCAGCACGCCTGGACGGTTCTCATGGATGTGCAGCAGACGACTGGCGCTGATACCGTGAATCGGCAGTGAGACTTCCGGGAAGTTAACAGCTGACAGCGTCGAGCCGTTATCGGAATATTTCGCCAGCTTGCCCGCCACTTCAATCCCGATGTTCTCCTGCGCTTCTTCCGTCGAACCGCCAATGTGCGGCGTCAGGATCACGTTGTCAAATTCGCTCAGTGGAGAGATAAACGGCTCGCTGTTGGTGGCGGGTTCTGTCGGGAAGACGTCGATGGCCGCGCCACCAACATGTTTACTGGCCAGCGCATCACACAGCGCCGGGATATCGACTACGGTACCGCGTGAGGCGTTAATCAGCAGCGCACCGGGCTTCATCTGCGCCAGCTGTTCTGCACCGATCATATCCTGTGTTGAGGCAGTTTCCGGCACGTGCAGGCTGACAACGTCGCTCATGTTGAGCAGATCGGCCAGATGGCGTACCTGGGTAGCATTCCCCAGCGGCAACTTGTTTTCAATGTCGTAGAAGAAAACATGCATGCCCAGGCTTTCTGCCAGCACGCCCAGCTGCATCCCGATATGACCGTAACCGATGATACCCAGCTTTTTGCCACGTGCTTCAAATGAGCCTTTGGCAATCTTGTTCCAGATGCCACGGTGCGCTTTCGCGTTCGCTTCCGGGATGCCACGCAGCATCAGCAGCATCTCACCAATCACCAGCTCCGCAACCGAGCGGGTATTGGAGAACGGCGCGTTGAACACCGGAATACCCCGGCTGGCAGCAGCCTGCAGATCAACCTGGTTGGTGCCGATACAGAAACAGCCAACGGCGACCAGCTTTTCAGCCGCCGCAAAAATCTCTTCAGTGAGCTGGGAGCGGGAACGGATACCAATGAAGTGCGCATCGCGAATCGATGCTTTTAACGCGTCGGAGTCCAGCGCGCCCTTGTGGAATTCGATGTTGGTATAGCCTGCAGCCCGCAGGTTATCCAGCGCGCTCTGATGGACACCTTCCACCAGCAGGAACTTAATCTTATCTTTTTCCAGTGATACCTTTGCCATTTCCCAATCCTATTCAGCATTCAATGAGGACTACCATAAGCCAGCCTTCTGTCAAAATATCAAAAAAATCGCGTCCGGCAATACAAACGATTGCCCGGCAGCCAGCACGGCAGCGGCTGCCAGCAGTACATTGCCGGACAAAATCATGAGAGAGGCAAAGAAGAGAGAACGAACCCGCTGCCGATGACGCTTATGTGACATAAGTCACCAAATTTCACCAGTGTGAGAAAAGATGATTTTCAGGCAGAAATAACTGACGCCTTTACGGCGCCAGACAGATCATTTTTTGATAGTTTTGACCCCATCAGGTCCGCCAATCAGTGCAATATCGGCACCGCGCGCGGCAAAAAGGCCGACAGTGACGACGCCAGGCAACGCATTGATGGTTTTTTCCAGCTCAATCGGATCCAGGATACGCAGATTATGCACGTCGAGAATAATGTTACCGTTATCCGTTACCACGTTCTGACGATACTCCGGTAAGCCGCCCATTTTCACCAGCTGACGCGCCACATAACTGCGTGCCATCGGAATCACTTCAACCGGCAGCGGGAAGCGGCCCAGTACATCCACCTCTTTCGAGGCGTCAGCGATACAGATAAAGGTTTCAGCCACTGCAGCCACAATCTTTTCACGCGTCAGCGCCGCGCCGCCGCCTTTAATCATCTGCATCTGCGGGTTGATCTCATCCGCGCCATCGACGTAAACCGACAGCACATCAATCTCATTCAGGTCAAAAACCTGAATGCCCAGGCTTTTCAGCTTCTGGGTGGAGGCATCTGAGCTGGAGACGGCACCGTCGATCTGATGCCTGACCGTGGCAAGCGCATCGATAAAGTGGGCAGCGGTGGAGCCGGTGCCTACGCCAACAATGGTGCCCGGCTGCACGTAATCAAGTGCAGCCCAGCCAACGGCTTTTTTCAGTTCATCCTGGGTCATGGTATGTTTAAAACCTGTGCGACAACGAAGTGCGCGTAGTATAAAACAAGGCTTGCTGAAAATGCTCGGCTGACCGACGTGGATTTATCGCTTTGCAAGCCAGTCCACAAAAACAAGAGAACCATCACAGATAACAGTTTTGTGGCATAGTGACGTCCATCCTGAAGGAGAATGAATATTAATGAAACGCCCGGATTATCGAACGCTTCAGGCGCTGGATTCAGTGATCCGCGAACGCGGATTTGAGCGTGCCGCACAAAAATTGTGTATCACTCAGTCTGCAGTTTCACAGCGAATCAAGCAGCTGGAGAACCTGTTTGGTCAGCCGCTGCTGGTGCGCACTGTGCCGCCGCGCCCGACCGAACAGGGCCAAAAACTACTGGCGTTACTGCATCAGGTGGAATTGCTGGAAGAGGAGTGGCTGGGCGATGAGAACAGTGGCACCACGCCGCTGCTGCTGTCGCTGGCGGTCAACGCCGACAGTCTGGCGACCTGGTTGCTGCCTGCGCTAAAAGATGTGCTGGCTGACTCCCCCGTTCGCCTGAATCTCCAGGTTGAAGATGAAACACGCACTCAGGAGCGTCTGCGTCGGGGTGAAGTGGTGGGTGCGGTGAGTATTCAGCCGCAGCCGCTGCCGAGTTGCCTGGTGGATCAGCTGGGTGCGCTCGACTACCTGTTTGTGGCGTCACGCGACTTTGCTGAACGCTTCTTTCCAAACGGCGTTACCCGCTCTGCCCTGCTGAAAGCGCCTGCCGTGGCTTTTGATCATCTTGATGATATGCACCAGGCTTTCCTGCAGCAGAACTTTGACCTTTCACCTGGCAGTGTGCCCTGCCACATTGTGAACTCGTCTGAAGCCTTTGTGCAGATGGCCCGACAGGGATCGACCTGCTGTATGATCCCACATCTTCAGATTGAACGTGAGCTGGCGAGCGGTGAGTTAATCGATTTGACGCCGGGATTGTATCAGCGCCGGATGCTCTACTGGCATCGGTTTGCGCCTGAAAGCCGGTTAATGCGTCGGGTGACCGATGCGCTGATTGCACATGGACATCGGGTGCTGCGTCAGAATGACGTCGCCGCCTGAAAACAAAAACGGGGCAAAAGCCCCGTTTTTTTATTGTGCCGCGTTGGGCTTAATCTCAAACACTACATCAACCTGATCGTCAAAGTTGATGCTCTGCTGGTCATAAGTCTCCTGCGCCGAGGTATCTGCCGCTGCCGCCGCTTTGTACATGCGGTTCATCGGCATTGGCTGATAGTTGGCGACCTGATAACGGATGCTGTAGATCGATCCCAGCTTCGCGTTAAAGCCTTCAGCCAGTTGCGATGCCTGCTGAGTGGCGTTTTTAATCGCCGCTTTACGCGCCTGCTCTTTATAGCTTTCCGGGTTTGCCACGCCTAACTCGACGCTACGCACCTCATTCAGACCGGATTTCAGTGCTCCGTCCAGCAGATCATTCAGCTTGTCCAGCTGACGCAGGGTGACCTGTACCTGACGCACAGCACGATAGCCTTTCAGTACGGATTTACCCTCTTTGGTGTAGTCGTACTCTGGCTGCGTGCTCAGGTTAGCCGCATCGATATCTTTTTTCTCGATGCCATTCTTCTGCAGAAAATCGAAATATTGCGCAACCCGGCTATCTGCCTGTTTTTTCGCATCTGCGGCATCTTTCGATGACACGTTCACAACGATAGAGAGGGTCGCGATATCGGGACGAGCATCGACCGTTGCCTTGCCTGAGGTCACCACGTGCGGTCCGTTCGGTAACTCATCAGCGTGTACGCCAGGCAATGCCCCGGCGCTCATGATTGCGGCCAGAGCCAATGCTTTCAGTTTCATGAAAGTCCTCCTTGAAAAGGTCACTATGACGGCTTCCAACCGGCGAAGCCCAACAGCGCATCGGTATGCGCCATGCTTTGAGTGGTCATTATGCCAAAAGTTCGTCCGCAGCGCGGCAATTACCGCCCGGGATCGAGGCTAAGATCAAAAACCGGCAATACCCTGACGCGCCAGTTGCAGGGCGATAAACCACATTACCGCGCCGACCAGCAGGTTAATCACACGCTGTGCTTTCGCGGTGCGCAGGCGCGGTGACAGCCACGCGGCCAGCAGCGCCAGGCCGAAAAACCACAGGATCGACGCGCTGACGGTGCCCAGCGCGAACCACTGACGCGCCGTGGTGCTGGGCAACTGGCCGCCAAGACTGCCCAGCACCACAAAAGTGTCGAGATAGACGTGCGGATTGAGCCAGGTTACCGCCAGCAATGTTGCGATAATGCGTCCCCTGCTCTGCTTCAGTGGCTCGCCATCCGCCAGATCGGCGTTGCCACGAAAAGCGCTTCGCAGCGCACCCCAGCCATACCAGAGCAGAAAGGCTACGCCTGCCCAGGTGATGACCATCAGCAGCAGCGGAGACTGGCTTAGCAGGGCGCTGCCGCCAAAGATGCCGCCGCATATCAGCAGAATATCGCTCAGTGAGCAGAGTGCCGCCGTCATCAGATGATACTGACGTTTCACGCCCTGATTCATCACAAATGCGTTTTGTGGCCCCAATGGCAGGATCAGCGCAGCGCCCAGGGCAAGCCCCTGAAAGTAGAGAGATATCACAGAATTACGTCCTCACATGGTCAGATGTGGGGAAGTATAAAGAGAGGAGATGATTAGCGGAAATTGAAAAAATTAATCCACGATTAGCAAAATTAATGGGCGACAGACGCCGCCCATTGAACAAATTACTGCGGCTGTGTCTCTGGTGCAGGTGTATCTGACGGTCTGACGCGGTGCAGATGCACATCCATCTGCGGATAAGGAATACCAATTCCTTTGCCATCCAGCGTACGCTTGAAGTTCTTCATCAGATCCCAGTAGACGTTTTGCAGGTCTCCACTGTTGCTCCAGCAGCGCACGACAAAATTCATTGAGGATGCGGCTAACTCATTAAGCCCAATCTGGATACCCATATCTTTTAGTACACGTTCATCTGCTTCAACGACTTCCCGCAGCAGCGTCAGAACCTGATCCACATCGGCATCGTAGGAGACGCCGATAATAAATTCATTGCGGCGTACCGGCTCACGGGAAAAGTTAACGATGTTTCCGGCAAGGATTTTACCGTTCGGCACCACCACGCGCTTGCCATCCGCTGACTTGAGCGTCGTAGAGAAGATCTGCACGTTCATGACTGTACCCATGATGCCACCCAGATCCACAAACTCACCGGTGCGGAAGTGGCGGAAGATCACCAGCAGTACGCCGGCAGCCAGGTTTGACAGTGAATCTTTTAAGGCCAGACCCACAGCCAGACCGGCCGCACCGAGGATGGCAATAACCGAGGTGGTCTGTACGCCAATGCGACCCAGCGCCGCGATAAGTGTGAAGGCGATAATGCCGTAGCGCACCAGCGCCGACAAAAAGTCAGCAACGGTCGTATCAATATGACGTGCGCACAGCAGACGATTAACGGTGTTGGAGATGATGCGTGCAACAATCATACCCACAAAGATAATCGCAATAGCTGCGACAATGTTCACCGCATAGCTTATCAGCAGCTCCTGATTGCGTACTATCCAGTTACCTGCGTTGTTAAGCTCATCAAACATACCCGTATCCTGCATGGAACCATCCTGTAATTAAATTCCCAAGGGAAGTAACAACAGATTGTCAGAACAGCTCTGACAATCCCTGACAAAAGGGTAAACAATAAATGCCGGTGTGCCAAACCTGCATGACCTTTGACGCAAATCCGTCGAAAAAAGATCAAAAAAAAGGCCCTTTCGGGCCTTTTTTATACAGAAGACAGTTTATACCGTAACTCAATATCAGTTACAGAACGTCGACAGCGTTGAGCTCTTTGAAAGCCTGCTCCAGACGCACGACCATTGAGGCCTGGGCTGAACGCAGCCAGACGCGTGGGTCGTAGTATTTTTTGTTTGGCTTGTCGTCGCCTTCCGGGTTACCCAGCTGCGACTGCAGATAGCCTTCATTCTTTTTGTAGTACTGCAGGATGCCGTCCCAGGTTGCCCATTGGGTATCGGTATCGATGTTCATCTTGATCACGCCGTAGCTGATAGACTCTTCGATTTCTGCAGCTGAAGAACCTGAACCGCCGTGGAAAACGAAGTCCAGCGCGTTGTGCGGCAGGCCATGTTTTTCACACACGAATTTCTGCGAATCACGCAGAATGGTTGGGGTCAGTTTCACGTTACCTGGCTTGTAAACGCCGTGTACGTTGCCGAATGAAGCCGCAATGGTGAAGCGCGGGCTGATAGCATTCAGTTTTTCGTATGCGTAGTTCACATCTTCTGGCTGGGTGTAGAGAGCAGATGCGTCCATATGGCTGTTATCCACGCCATCTTCTTCACCACCGGTGCAGCCCAGTTCGATTTCCAGCGTCATGTCGAGTTTCGCCATGCGCGCCAGATACTTGCTGCTGATTTCGATGTTCTCTTCCAGTGACTCTTCTGACAGGTCGATCATGTGAGAAGAGAACAGTGGCTTACCGTTTTTCTGGAAGTACTCTTCGCCCGCGTCCAGCAGACCATCGATCCACGGCAGCAGTTTCTTCGCGCAGTGGTCAGTGTGCAGGATAACCGGCACGCCATACTGCTCTGCCATCAGGTGAACATGGTGTGCACCGGCGATAGCACCGAAGATTGCCGCGCCCTGTGGTTTGTCAGTCTTGAAGCCTTTACCGGCGATAAATGCAGCACCACCGTTAGAGAACTGGATGATGATTGGCGCTTTCACTTTCGCTGCCGCTTCCAGTGCCGCATTGATGGAGTCGGTGCCGACGCAGTTCACGGCTGGCAGTGCGAATTTGTTCTCTTTCGCAACTTTGAAGATCTTCTGTACGTCATCACCAGTGACAACGCCGGGTTTTACGAAATCAAAAATTTTAGACATGATTGTGTCCTGTTTCGTGACCGTTGTTCCCTTAAAGGAACGTCGATTTAAACGCCCAGATGGGCAAGACTTCAGACGATGCCGCGAGGCATCGCCCCCAAAGGATTACTGCTTCGCACGCTCTTCCAGCATGGCAACTGCTGGCAGTTTTTTGCCTTCCACGAACTCCAGGAACGCACCACCGCCGGTAGAGATGTAGGAAATTTTGTCTTCGATGCCGAACAGGTCGATAGCCGCTAAGGTATCGCCGCCGCCTGCAACAGAGAAGGCATCGCTGTCTGCAATCGCGTTAGCCACGATCTCGGTGCCTTTACGGAAGTTAGGGAACTCAAACACGCCCACCGGGCCATTCCACAGGATGGTTTTAGCCTCTTTCAGGATGGCAGCCATGGCCTGAGCGGTTTCATCACCGAAGTCCATAATCTCTTCGTTATCTGCTACTTCCGAAACCTTTTTCACGGTCGCTGGCGCAGTTTCAGAGAATTCTGTGCCGACGCGAGAGTCAGTTGGAACCGGGATACCGTGCTGATCGCGCAGGCCTTTAGCCGCTTCAACGAAGTCGGGTTCATACAGTGACTTGCCGACATTGTTGTCGATAGCCACGAAGGTGTTCGCAATGCCGCCGCCGACAATCACGGTGTCCGCGATTTTGACCAGAGACTGCAGCACATCAAATTTGGTAGAGACTTTAGAACCACCAACAACAGCCACCAGCGGACGCTCAGGGTTGCTCATGACCTTACCCAGCGCTTCCAGTTCTGCAGAAAGCAGCGGACCGGCACAGGCGATAGGGGCAAATTTGCCAACGCCGTGGGTAGAAGCCTGCGCGCGGTGCGCAGTACCAAACGCGTCCATCACAAATACGTCGCACAGGGCGGCATATTTTTTAGACAGCGCTTCGTCATCTTTCTTTTCGCCTTTGTTAAAGCGAACGTTTTCCAGCACAACCAGTTCGCCAGCGCCCACTTCAACGCCATCGAGGTAATCTTTTGCCAGGGTCACAGTGGTGCCGCTCAGCTTCTCTTTCAGGTAGTTAACTACCGGCAGCAGCGAGAACTCTTCGTTGTATTCACCTTCGGTCGGACGACCCAGGTGAGAGGTAACCATTACTTTCGCGCCCTGTTTCAACGCCGCTTCAATGGTTGGCAGAGAAGCACGGATACGTGCATCAGACGTCACTTTACCTTCTTTAACTGGTACGTTCAGATCGGCACGGATCAGAACGCGTTTACCAGCCAGATCCAGATCGGTCATCTTAATTACAGACATGGTGAATCCTCTCGTTGATTCTCATAAGTTTTGCCAGACGCAAACCGCGTCTTACCTGAAACCGCTTGCGGCCATCGCTAACGTCGTGTCGAGCATTCGGTTAGCAAAGCCCCATTCATTGTCACACCAGACCAGTGTCTTGATAAGGTGTTGACCGCTGACCCGCGTTTGTGTTCCGTCCACAATGGCACTGTGCGGATCATGGTTAAAATCTACTGAGACTAACGGTAATTCCGTGTAGTCAACTATACCACGAAATGCCCCTTCTGCCGCGCTTCGCAACAAGGTGTTAACGTCACATGCCGTTACCGCGTTATGCACAGAAACGCTGAGATCAATGGCCGTCACGTTAATCGTCGGGACGCGAACGGCTATCGCCTCAAAGCGATCGTTGAATTTCGGAAAAATACGGGTGATGCCTGCCGCCAGACGCGTATCCACTGGAATGATGGACTGACTGGCCGCACGGGTCCGGCGCAGATCGCTGTGATAGGCGTCGATCACCTGCTGATCGTGCATCGCCGAGTGGATCGTCGTGACGGTGCCGGATTCGATACCAAACGCATCATCCAGCAGTTTAATGACCGGAATAATGCAGTTTGTGGTGCAGGACGCATTGGAGACGATGCGATCGCTGGCGGTGAGATCCTGCTGGTTAACACCGAACACGACAGTCGCGTCGAGATCGTTTCCGCCAGGATGAGAGAACAGCACTTTTTTGGCACCCGCCTGCAGATGGGCTTCGCCATCAGCCCGTGAGCCATAGACGCCGGTACAGTCCAGCACCACATCCACATCGAGTTCACGCCACGGCAAATCGGCTATGTCTGCACGGTGCAAAATGCGCAGGGTATCGCCACCCACCCACATAACATCGCGCTCCTGACGAACGTCGAAAGCAAAACGGCCATGGCTGGTATCGTATTTCAGCAGGTGCGCCATACCGGTGGCTTCAGCCAGCTCATTAATCGCGACCACGGTAATCTCTGCACGTCGGCCCGTTTCATAGAGCGCGCGCAGGACATTGCGTCCAATCCGGCCAAAACCATTTATCGCTATCCGTACCGTCATTTCTCTCCTGCCACGTCAGACTGAAAAAACGTGCCGTTAGCCTGAGCGCTTCACTGCATTTTGTACAGGAGATTCTTGCCCGGCATTGTCCGAAATCAGGGCGGCTGGCCCGACGACTGAAACGGTTCAGCCAGAATAATAGAAGGAAGGAATAACAGGAATGATTGCGATCAATCTGACTGCATAAATTTGGATCTGCGTCACAAATTTAAGCCAGAAAGTGTTATTACTGCAGGAATAAAAGAACAAAAGGGACGAAAGGATCGCCCCTTTAATTTCACAACCAGGCGGGAGCAGACCCGCCTGGCCAGTTATTACGCCAGCAGCGCTTTCGCTTTCGCGACGACGTTGTCAACGGTAAAGCCAAACAGCTCGAACAGCTGATCTGCAGGTGCAGATTCACCGAAGCTGGTCATACCCACGATAGCGCCATTCAGGCCCGTGTATTTGAACCAGTAATCAGCGATGCCCGCTTCAATAGCAACGCGAGCGCTGACGGCTTTAGGCAGCACAGATTCACGGTATTCATCGCTCTGCTTGTCGAAAGCATCGGTTGACGGCATCGAGACCACGCGCACTTTGCGGCCTTCGCTGGTGAGTTTGTCCCAGGCACCGACAGCCAGTTCAACTTCTGAACCGGTTGCGATCAGGATCAGCTCAGGGGTGCCGTCGCAATCTTTCAGCACGTAACCACCGCGCGCCACGTTAGCCAGCTGTGCAGCATCACGTTCCTGCTGCGCCAGGTTCTGACGGGAGAAGATCAGTGCCGTTGGGCCATCCTGACGTTCGATAGCATATTTCCACGCCACCGCAGATTCTACCTGGTCACATGGACGCCACAGGCTCATGTTTGGTGTGGTGCGCAGGCTCGCCATCTGCTCAACCGGCTGATGCGTCGGGCCATCTTCACCCAGACCGATTGAGTCGTGAGTGTAGACCATGATCTGACGGATCTTCATCAGTGCCGCCATACGCGCTGCGTTACGCGCATACTCAACGAACATCAGGAAGGTAGCGGTGTATGGCAGGAAGCCGCCATGCAGTGCCAGACCATTGGCGATAGCGGTCATACCGAATTCACGCACGCCGTAATGGATGTAGTTACCCGCAGCATCTTCGTTGATTGGCTTAGAACCAGACCAGATAGTCAGGTTGCTCGGCGCCAGGTCAGCTGAGCCGCCCAGGTATTCCGGCAGAATTTTACCAAAGGCTTCGATAGCATTCTGTGACGCTTTACGGCTGGCGATCTTCGCCGGGTTCGCCTGCAGCTGTTCAACGAACTTCTGAGACTCTTCCTGCCAGTTAGCTGGCAGTTCGTTGCTCACGCGACGTTTAAATTCAGCAGCCAGCTCAGGATGGGCCTGCGCATACGCAGCGAATTTCTCATCCCATGCCGCTTCTTTCGCCTGGCCCGCTTCTTTCGCGTCCCACTCAGCGTAGATGTCTGAAGGAATAACGAACGGTGCGTGGTTCCAGCCCAGCTGTTTGCGGGTCAGTGCCACTTCGTCATCACCCAGCGGCGCGCCGTGTGAATCATGGGTGCCCGCTTTGTTCGGTGAACCGAAGCCGATAACGGTTTTGCACATCAGCAGTGAAGGCTTGTCGCTGACGCTCTTCGCTTCGTCGATCGCTTTAGCAATCGCATCTGCATCATGGCCGTCTACGCCGCGCACGACATGCCAGCCGTACGCTTCAAAGCGCTTAGCGGTGTCATCAGTGAACCAGCCATCAATGTGACCATCGATGGAAATACCGTTGTCATCATAGAAGGCAACCAGTTTGCCCAGCTTCAGCGTACCCGCCAGTGAGCAGACTTCGTGAGAAATACCTTCCATCATGCAACCATCACCCATGAAGACATAGGTGTTGTGGTCTACGATGTCATGACCCGGACGGTTAAACTGCGCGGCCAGTGTGCGTTCAGCAATGGCGAAGCCGACGGCGTTGGCGATGCCCTGCCCCAGCGGACCGGTGGTGGTTTCAACGCCCACGGTGTAGCCATATTCAGGGTGACCTGGAGTTTTTGAGTGCAGCTGGCGGAAGTTTTCCAGTTCGCTCAGTGGCAGATCGTAGCCGGTCAGGTGCAGCAGGCTGTAGATCAGCATTGAGCCGTGACCGTTAGAGAGGACGAAACGGTCGCGGTCGGCCCACAGCGGGTTGGTTGGGTTGTGGTTCAGGTAGCCGCGCCAGAGTACTTCAGCGATGTCCGCCATGCCCATTGGGGCACCCGGATGTCCCGATTTCGCTTTCTGTACTGCATCCATACTTAACGCACGAATGGCGTTGGCAAGCTCTTTACGAGAGGGCATTTTCTACTCCAGGTCGGATTAATGCTTCGCACCTTAACTGATTGTTATTAATGAGTTACCGGGCAAAACAAGGAAAAAGTTGCCCATCAATGTACATGAAAGTCAGGTCAAAAGTACATGTTGTAAAACGCTAAATGTCACCGCTTCGTATGGCTTTTTCGGCCAGGTCTGCTAGCAAAGTGCAGACTGGCACGCTATAACCAAATCGTTTATTCATCTGAGTGAGTTTCAGGTGTTTGTTTTTCTTACCTTGTTATGGATGGGATACAGCATGAAAACCAAAAAAATGGTGTTAGCACTTGGCTTGACGGCGATGCTCAGCGGCTGTCAGGGTTTAGACAATAATGCGCTGATGCAATCTGGCGCACAGGCCTATCAGGCTTATAGCCTGAGCGACGATCAGGTAAAGCAACTGAGCGATAAATCCTGTGAGCAGATGGACAAGGATAATCAACTGGCGCCCGCTAACAGTGAGTATCAGCAGCGTCTGAATAAGATTGCAGCCGCACTGGGCGATAATATCAATGGCGTTCCGGCGAACTACAAGGTTTATCAGACCAAAGATGTCAATGCCTGGGCGATGGCAAACGGCTGTATCCGCGTTTACAGCGGCCTGATGGATATGATGACTGACAATGAGGTGGAAGGCGTGCTGGGCCATGAGATGGGCCACGTTGCATTGGGTCATACGCGTAAAGCGATGCAGCTGGCGTATGCCACAACCGCCGCCCGCACGGCAGCCGCATCAGTTGGCGGCGTGATCGGTTCACTGTCGCAGTCGCAACTGGGTGAGATGGGTGAAAAACTGGTTAACGCACAGTTCTCCCAGACTCAGGAATCGCAGGCGGATGACTACTCCTACGATCTGATGAAGAAGCGCAACATTAATCCTGAAGGCCTGGTGACCAGCTTTGAGAAACTGGCGAAGCTGGAACAGGGACGTCAGAGTTCGATGTTTGACTCGCACCCCGCTTCTGAAGCGCGTGCCGAGCACATCCGTGAACGTATTGCGGCAGACGCGAAGAAGTAAGGGCTGATGCAGGCGCATGCACGCAGCATGCGCCTGCAGTACGGATCAGGTCAGAATCACTGACCTAACGTTTGAATATCTGATCCACCATCGAACCTAAATCGAGTTTATTCTCGTGCAGCGACGCCTCATCCATATGCCCCTGAGGTGACATTTTGTCGATCAGCTGCGGCAGAATAACCGCCAGCGTGCCCGCGGCGCCCTTAACGTCGGTTCCCAGCTTATCCGCCAGTGACTGTAGCTCAGCCTGACCAAATGCAGAGTGGATATCGCTGTGTTCTACCGGCTGATTCGCCCCGGTGCCGATCCACGAACCAAACACCTCGCCCAGCCCGCCCTGCTGGAATTTTTGTAGCAGCACTTCAATACCGCCCTGCTCCTGCACCCAGTGCCAGACCGCCTGCAGTTGTCCGGGCAGATGCCCATCACTCTGCGCGCCCTGTAGCGATCCCGCCAGTTCATCAAGAAAGCCCATGATTGCCTCCACGTTGAGAATTGATATCAATGAGTTTAGCTGCTGATGCGCGGTTACGCCTGAGCAGTGGGCGTCGCGATAAAGGGAAACAATCCTGAGGAGGAAAACCGGATGGAGGTCGTTACTGGCACTGTGCCGCATTAGCCGGCGGCGCAAAACCTGCCAGGTTAACCCGGCAGGCTCAGGACGGGATTAACCTTTGTTTGCAGCCTGAACATGCAGCATATCCAGCGCCAGCGTTGCCGCCGCCAGTGCTGTCAGATCAGCATGATCGTATCCCGGTGCCACTTCCACCAGATCCATGCCGACAATGTTCATGCCCTGCAGGCCACGGATCAGCTTGGTCGCTTTATCCGTGGTCAGGCCGCCAATCACTGGCGTGCCGGTGCCAGGCGCATGCGCCGGATCCAGACAGTCGATGTCGAAGGTCAGATAGATCGGCAGATCACCAACGGTGCGTTTCACTTCCGCGAGGATATCGTCAACGCTGCGGTCGTTGACCTGCGCCGCATCCAGCACGTTGAAGCCAAGGCTCCTGTCGAATTCGGTGCGGATACCGATCTGCACAGAATGCTGTGGATCGATCAGACCTTCTTTCGGCGCGGTAAAGAACATAGTGCCGTGGTCGAAGGTCGGGCCGTTGGAGTAAGTGTCGGTATGCGCATCGAAATGCACCAGCGCCATCTTACCGAAGTGTTTTGCATGGGCGCGCAGCAGTGGCAGCGTAACGTAGTGATCGCCGCCAAAAGTCATCATGCGCTTGCCACTGGCCAGCAGTTTTTCCGCGTGAGCCTGCAACTTGTCGGAAAGATCCTGCGAATCACCGAAGGCGTAAACCAGATCGCCACAGTCGACCACGTTCAGACGCTGACGCAGGTCGAAATCCCACGGCCAGCGGCAGCCTTCCCAGGCCAGATTGGTGGAGATCTGACGAATCGCGCCCGGACCCAGGCGGCTGCCCGGACGGCCCGATGTTGCAGCATCAAATGGCACGCCAGTGATAACCCACTCGGCGTCGCTGTCGTAAGGCTGGAAATTCAGCGGAAAACGCATGAAACCAAAGGCGTTAGAAACCAGGGAGTTGTCATACTGATTGCCAAGGGTGTTATACATAATTGCTCTCTCTATGTGCGTTAGTCAGGCCAGGCCCGCAAGCCATTAAGGTTGAGATGAAAAAAATCCCCTCCGCGTCGTTAGGCCCGACGAGGAAGGGATTGAGTGGGTCAGATTATCGGCATAGTTAACGGCAACTGCAATATGCGATTGCAGGCTGCCAGCGCCGATTATTCATCTTCTAAATAGGTGTAACCGTAGAGGCCGCTCTCAAACTCTTCCAGGAACTGCGCGCGCAGCTCTTCGTCGACATCGGATGCCTGCACCTGATTACGGAACAGCGCCATCAGCTCGTTGGGATCAAGCTGCACGTAACGCAGCATGTCCGCCACGGTATCGCCTTCATCAGAGAGCTGGACTTCCACATCGCCATTTTCGCGTGCGTAGACATCTACCGCCTCGGTGTCACCGAACAGGTTGTGCATGTTGCCCAGAATTTCCTGATAAGCACCGACCATGAAGAAGCCCAGCATTGGCGGGTTATCCAGGTCATATTGCGGCATCGGCATGGTCGTTGCGATACCGTCGCCATCCACATAGTGATCGATGGTGCCATCGGAGTCACAGGTGATGTCGAGCAGCACGGCGCGGCGCTCCGGCTTCTTGTTCAGCCCTTCCAGCGGCAGTACCGGGAACAGCTGGTCGATACCCCACGCATCCGGCATGGACTGGAACAGCGAGAAGTTAACGTAGATCTTATCTGCCATGCGCTCCTGCAGTTCGTCGATGATCGGACGGTGCGCACGGTTACTGGGATCAAGATGCTGCTGAATATAGTGGCAGATGCTCAGATAGAGCTGCTCAGCCCATGAACGCTGCTTCAGATCGTATGTACCGGAGGCGTAGCCGGTATGGATATCAGACAAATCCATCTGACTGTCGTGCAGCCATTCACGCAGCGAACGGCGGGTGCTTGGCTCATGCATCTCCTGCCAGGTTTCCCACATGCTGAGAATCGGGCGCGGCGCATCCGCATCCGGCGTTTCAGGTTCGCTGAACTCGTTACGCTCGACACCAATGATATTGGAGACCAGTACCGTGTGGTGCGCGGTCACAGCACGACCCGACTCGGTAATGACGGTCGGATGCTCGAGACCGTGCTCATCACAGGCCGCACCAATCGCCCAGATCACGTTGTTGGCATACTCATTCAGGCCATAGTTGACCGAGCAGTCAGACTGCGAGCGTGTGCCTTCGTAATCGACGCCCAGACCGCCGCCGACATCGAAACATTTGATGTTAACGCCCAGCTTCGCCAGTTCGACGTAGAAACGCGCCGACTCACGCACGCCGGTGGCGATGTCGCGAATGTTGGACATCTGCGAACCCAGATGGAAATGCAGCAGCTGCAGGCTGTCGATGCGACCCGCTTCGCGCATGATCTCAACCAGTTTCAGCACCTGCGTGGCGGAGAGGCCAAACTTCGATTTTTCGCCGCCGCTCGACTGCCATTTACCGGAGCCTTGCGAAGCCAGACGCGCACGGATGCCAAGACGCGGCACGACATTCAGACGCTCCGCTTCTTCCAGCACCAGCCGCACTTCCGTCATCTTCTCCAGCACCAGATAGACCTTGTGGCCCATCTTCTCGCCAATCAGTGCCAGACGAATATATTCGCGATCTTTGTAGCCGTTACAGACGATCACTGAGCGGGTCTGACCGGCATGCGCCAGCACGGCCATCAGCTCGGCTTTCGAGCCTGCTTCCAGTCCCAGCGGTTCGCCAGAGTGAATCAGCGACTCAATAACGCGTTTGTGCTGGTTAACTTTGATCGGGTAAACCAGGAAGTAGTCGCCTTTGTAGCCGTAAGATTCGCGCGCGCGTTTAAACGCGGCGTTAATCGAGCGCAGACGGTGTTGCAGAATCTGTGGGAAGCAGAACAAGGCGGGGAGACGCTGGCCCTGTGCTTCGCGCTCTTTAACCAGGCGGGCTAAGTCGACGCGCACATCCGGACGATCCGGATCGGGGCAGACACTGATGTGGCCCAGTTCGTTAACGTCATAATAGTTGTTGCCCCACCAGGCGATGTTGTACGTACGCAACATTTTGCTCGCATCCTGATCGTTCATTGCCACCTCCTGCATGGAGCGGAGTGCACCCTGTTCGCCAGCTGACGAACCTTTGATATTCTTCATGTCGTCAGACATCGCGAACCTCAATTTTCCGTTGAAAGATAGAACTGCTAACCGGCTTTATGGCCGCTAATCTGAAAACCTGTTGCCACATTAAACACAATGTCCTGTTCACCTGACGTTGCCGTCAGCGCGATTCACGCATGAGAGTTAAGTGTAAAACACCCTGGCCATCTCCGTTTAAACAGAGAACATTTAGTTATGTATTGACCATGGATAACCTGCGTCGTTCCGCTACGCGGGCGCAGAGAAGAGACCAAACCAGCAGAACAGAGATAAAGATTAGCCGGCGCCTGTGTCGGTAAAATTACCGCATCGGACATAGTGTCGGCAGGACAAAGAAACAGATGGGAGGCAGGAGAGAGCCAGTGCAGCGCCGCAGCGCAAGGAACCGGAAGAAGAAAAAGCGTGGTTCATTACTTGTATCACCTCCGCATATGCCAGGGGCACATGGAAAACAACCTGGGTGAAAGCCAGACCAGAGTCTGACAGGCGCGACGCAAACAGTGGCGTCATCCTTGCTGCTGCTATCGAAGCAGCGGCGTTTTATACAGTTTACAGCGCTAAAATGCAAAAAGATTATCCGGGAATTGCGTGCAGTGTCAGCAAATTATGCCGATAACGGTTACAGGTTAAGCGCTTAAACAGAAAAAGGGCTGGTAATTGGTTTATCCTCTATCCTAAAATAGCCGTCCAGATGGTTTTCCATCTAAACAGGTTACTATCCAGGCGGTGTCAGCCTGCTGTGCTGATACTACCTCACTGCTCGCGGCTTTGCCTGAAGGGGCGTCAGGTCAGACAACCTCACTGGCGCTATGCAGTCGTACTCAAACCATATTTAAGGTAAAGAACAGAATGGCTAAACACCTTTTTACGTCCGAGTCCGTATCAGAAGGACATCCCGATAAAATCGCCGACCAGATCTCCGATGCTGTGCTGGATGCGATCCTCGAACAGGATCCTAAAGCGCGCGTGGCCTGCGAAACTTACGTTAAAACCGGAATGGTTCTGGTTGGCGGTGAAATCACCACCAGCGCCTGGGTCGATATTGAAGAGATCACCCGTCAGACCGTACGTGACATCGGCTATGTTCATTCCGATATGGGCTTTGATGCCAACTCCTGCGCGGTATTAAGCGCCATTGGCAAACAGTCTCAGGATATTAATCAGGGCGTTGACCGCACCGATCCGCTGGAACAGGGCGCGGGTGATCAGGGTCTGATGTTCGGCTATGCCACCAACGAAACTGACGTGCTGATGCCTGCGCCGGTGACCTACGCGCACCGTCTGGTTCAGCGTCAGGCTGAAGTACGTAAAAACGGGACCCTGCCGTGGCTGCGTCCGGATGCCAAAAGCCAGGTCACTTTCCAGTATGACGATGGCAAAATCGTTGGCATTGATGCAGTCGTCCTGTCTACCCAGCACGCTGAATCCATCAGTCAGAAAGATCTGCAGGAAGCGGTGATGGAAGAGATCATCAAACCGGTTCTGCCAACAGAATGGCTGAGTGCCTCGACCAAATATCACATTAACCCAACCGGTCGCTTTGTCATTGGCGGTCCGATGGGCGATTGCGGTCTGACCGGCCGTAAAATCATCGTCGACACCTACGGCGGTATGGCACGTCACGGTGGCGGTGCGTTCTCGGGTAAAGATCCTTCTAAAGTTGACCGCTCTGCCGCCTATGCAGCGCGTTACGTGGCAAAAAACATCGTGGCGGCGGGTCTGGCTGACCGTTGTGAAATTCAGGTCTCCTACGCTATTGGCGTGGCTGAACCGACCTCCATCATGGTGGAAACCTTCGGCACCGAGAAAATCTCAACTGAACAGTTGACGCTGCTGGTACGCGAGTTCTTCGACCTGCGTCCATACGGTCTGATTCAGATGCTGGACCTGCTGCACCCAATCTATAAAGAGACCGCAGCTTACGGTCACTTTGGTCGCGAACATTTCCCATGGGAAAAAACCGACAAAGCTGCCCTGCTGCGTGAAGCAGCTGGCCTGTAAGGTTAGCGGCTGCTGATAAAAACCCTGCCCCGGTGGCGGGGTTTTTTATCGCCCGATCAGCCCCATTGCTCACCAGAGAATGCTTGCCCCCGCCCGGCACCGGAATACGATAACCCTGCTGTTTATTCCAGACATCTGAAGACGAAAAAAACGAACCTGAATGACATCCTCTTTACTCTGCAGCAAATTTTCAGTTCTCAGCTACACTTCCTTTCGCTTTTTCTGACGACAAAATGTTAACGATTACAAATCGAAATGCTTTGTATATCTGACATTTAAGAATTAACGCACGTAGTTATTATGCTGAAAATGCGTTATTTTCAGCGTCGTCTGATAGCCACTAAATAGAGCATTGTCAGAAACTTAATGAGTGCTATACCTCACTGGTTAATTAATCTTTCCGGGAAAAATATGCTGAATTTCAGGGTTTCAGCGTGTGTAAGCGATTACACTGATGTGATCAGGCTCACTTTTTTCCCGCAAATGGTTTTTTAACATTGATAAAAACAATGATGGATAAACCTGGAGGCTACAATGCCTGGCAATACACACAAAAGCAGAACTTCAAATAAGGCGATGACCTTATTTGTCTGCTTTCTGGCGGCCCTTGCGGGACTGCTGTTCGGTCTGGATATCGGCGTTATCGCCGGTGCTCTGCCGTTTATCGCAAAGGACTTTAACGTCACCCCTCATCAGCAGGAGTGGATCGTCAGTTCCATGATGTTTGGTGCGGCGGTCGGTGCTATCGGCAGCGGCTGGATGTCATCCCGCCTGGGCCGTAAGAAAAGCCTGATGGCTGGTGCGATTCTGTTCGTGATCGGTTCACTCTGGTCAGCAATGTCGCCAAACCCGGAAATGCTGATCAGCGCCCGCGTTCTGCTGGGTCTGGCTGTCGGTATCGCCTCTTATACCGCCCCGCTTTATCTTTCTGAGATCGCACCGGAAAAAATTCGCGGCAGCATGATTTCGCTTTACCAGCTGATGATTACTATCGGTATTCTGGGTGCTTACCTGACCGATACCGCATTCAGCTTTACCGGCAACTGGCGCTGGATGCTGGGTATCATCACGATTCCGGCACTGCTGCTGCTGGTCGGTGTTTTCTTCCTGCCAAACAGCCCGCGCTGGCTGGCGGCGCGAGGCAACTTCCGCGATGCACAACGTGTACTGGATCGTCTGCGTGACACCAGCGAGCAGGCAAAACGTGAGCTGGAAGAGATTCGTGAGAGCCTGAAGGTCAAGCAGTCTGGCTGGGGTCTGTTCACCAGCAGCAGCCACTTCCGTCGCGCGGTCTATCTCGGCATCCTGTTGCAGGTGATGCAGCAGTTTACCGGCATGAACGTCATCATGTACTACGCGCCAAAAATCTTTGAAATCGCAGGCTTCACTAACACCACCCAGCAGATGTGGGGCACGGTGATTGTGGGTCTGGTCAACGTTCTGGCCACCTTTATTGCTATTGGTCTGGTGGATCGCTGGGGTCGTAAACCTACGCTGATTCTGGGCTTTATGGTGATGGCAGCCGGTATGGGCGTGCTGGGTACAATGCTGCACTTCGGTATTCACTCAGCAGGCGCACAGTACTTTGCGATCGGTATGCTGCTGATGTTTATCGTTGGCTTTGCCATGTCAGCCGGTCCGTTGATCTGGGTACTCTGTTCCGAAATTCAGCCGCTGAAAGGCCGCGACTTCGGTATCACTGTCTCTACGACCACCAACTGGATCGCAAACATGATCGTGGGTGCAACCTTCCTGACCATGCTGAATACGCTGGGCAATGCGAACACCTTCTGGGTCTACGCACTGCTTAACCTGTTCTTCATTCTGCTGACGCTGATGCTGATTCCTGAGACCAAAAACGTCTCGCTGGAGCACATTGAACGTAATCTGATGGCAGGTAAGAAACTGCGCGACATCGGTTCACGCGACTAACGTTACGTCGTAAAAATCGCGGTAATAAAAAGGCGGGGTTTCCAGAGAAACCCCGCCTTTTTTATAGGTTCAGACAGAGACTATGCAGCGGTGACGTGCGTGACCGGCAGCGGCCGCCGTATACAGCAGAGCGCCAGAGCCATAATAAAAATGGTGGCAGTCTGATTATAAGGCAGTACCGAATCGGTCAGTCCGCAGATAAACAATCCCAGCATCGGCAGCGCAACACCGCGCAGATCGCACTTCTTCAGCACGCCTGCCAGCACGGTCAGATAGAGCAGCGCCAGCGACAGCGCACCCAGCCAGCCCTGCAGCGTCGTCACTTCCAGAAACTCGTTGTGCATGTTGTATTTAACGTTGGTATAGCCCTCAGTATTGTGAGGATAGTGCGCCGTGATGAACTGTCGGGCCTCGGTGGTGCGCGCATCCGGCGTCGCAAAACCGCCATGATGCTCAATAAAATTCATCGCCCCGCCCCAGATAGCCACACGTGCGCCCAGGGAGGTTGAGCTGTTTGAGCCATAGTTCTCGATATCCTGCACACCCTCCACCCAGCGGTTACTGGTCATCAGGATCAGCACCGCCAGCACGCCCACCAGCAAAGCACTAATCCGCCAGTTGGTCAGCAACGATAGCCGATAAGTCTGCACCAGGAACAGCAATCCTGCGGCAATCAGCGCAATCAGGGTCACCCGGGTGCCACATAGGTAGAGCAAGGCAAAGGTCACCGCCAGCGCAACGACATCAGCCACCTTCCAGTACGAGTGCGTCACAAAGCGGCTCAGCCATAGCCAGGCACAGTAGATAAAAAGAATCATGTAGGAGGACATCGAGGCCGCTTCGGTGGTGAGTTTGATGCGGATATTTTCGGTATAAAGATGCTCGTGAATACCAAAGCCCAGCGTAATCAACAGTCCCACCAGAATTAACACTTTTCCGATGCGCAGCGTGGTAGCAGAGACCCGATGACCATAAATCGCCAGACTGAGCAGCACAAAGGCGCCCAGTAACAGTCGCTTCGCCCCCAGCAGATAGTTGCCGATATTGGTGATGGCATCTTTTGAGGGCGCGGTTTCGATCCCTTTAGCGTGTATCGCCCAGAAGAGACGGATCAGGGCAAAAATAATCAGTACAGCAAACAGGGCGATATAAAAACCGTTCTCTTTAAAGTCCTCTCGCCTGCGCACCAGGCCATACAACACGGAGGCAACGGAGAGATAAGAGACCAGATAGAATATTTTTTGCGGCAGGCCGGTAACAAACATATTCAGTGACAGCGCCAGACAGAGCGCAATAACTGAAAAATTAACCATTAACGTTAATCCATCGCGACTGGTTCTATTCGTCATGCTTAACCTCAGTTAGGCGGTTAAACACACTCATCAGGTGCTTCATATAATTTTCCTCATAAAAACCGGTAATGCTCGCTTTAATAACCTGATGATCAGGAAAGTGAAAATCCCCGCTCATGGTGTTGAGAATAGCGGCCAGTGCCATGCTGTCATTAGTGGGATAGAGCTGACCATTGAGACCATTCTGAATAATTTCTGACGGGCCGCTGATGCAGTCGGAGGAGACGCAGTAGACGCCACGCGATATCGCCTCCAGCAGAATCAGCGGGAAGCCTTCGAAGTTAGAGGTCATCACCAGGCAGGTGACCTGTTTAATATGGCGGCTGACATACGCCCAGGCGTTCTCCTGCCAGCCATGCCAGGTAATGCGATCCTGAATCCCGAGTTCCGCCACGTAGTGCTGACAGCGCGTCAGATCTTCGCCGTCCCCCACGATCTCCAGCGTCCAGGGCGTATCGAGTTTCTGCAAGGCATCAAACAGGTCTTTGAGCTGTTTCTGTCGCTGAAAATGGACGCGACCAATATAGAGAAACTTCAGCGCCTGCGGTCTGCCGATAACCTCATCATTGCGCCTGATGGGGTTATAGATGACATCAACGTCAGAGGCACGGGCGCCTAACTCAACCAGCTGCGCTTTGATCTCATGACTGATAGCAAAATGGTGATCGGCCCGCAGCAGATAATGTGGGCGATATCGTTCGCGCGGTGGCAGGTGCATCCAGCTCGAAAGCACGATTTTGCGGCCTGAAAGCGTAATAGCCCGACGCGTCATCAGACAGGGAATGGTGTTGAGGGTCAGAACATGATCGGGTTGATAGCGACGAAAGAAAGCAGCCATTCTCAGCGTGTGAATAAGATTTTTAATTTTCTTATTCCGCAGCGTGCAGACGCTCTCTGCCAGTACGGCATTGGCGGTCCAGGCGCGGGAGTGGCTCTCCTCTCCGCTGTTAATAATAAACAGCCCCGCTTCCGTTCCGGCTTCCGCATTCAGGGCGGTGATCAACTGACAGGTCACATTTTCCATACCACCGCGACCGGCCATCAAATCCGTCACCAGCACAATCCGTTGTTTCCTGACGTTATCATTATTTTTCATTGCTTTATCCATGCTCTGTGCCGTTCGCTTTTCATCCATTCACTCGCCAGTGAATGTCTGCAATAGAATATTCTAAAAAAGGCCATAACTATATTTAATCCAGCAATTTCAGCCGATGGGGTTCGCCATTCCCGACCATCGGCAGGACGGCGTATTGCTTATCCGGAGACAGCTGGCGAAGTATAGACTCTGCGCCGCCCTGTTTGCGGCTAACGTTGAGTTCCTGCGCGGCGGCGATTATTCTGAGCACCATGAAAACACCTCGTCTCCCCATTGCCCTGCAGCAGGCCGTTATGCGCTCACTGCGTCAGTCGCTTGAGCGCGCAAATCAGGTACTGAAAACCGCTTATCCGGAACCGAAACTGCTCTATCAGCAACGCGGAACGGCGGCGGGCACCGCCTGGCTGACCGCCTGGGAAATCCGCATCAATCCGGTGCTGCTGCTGGAAAATCAGCAGGCATTTATCGATGAAGTGGTGCCGCACGAGCTGGCGCATCTGCTGGTCTGGAAGCAGTTTGGTCGCGTCGCACCCCATGGCAAAGAGTGGAAGTGGATGATGGAGGATGTGCTGGGCGTTCCGGCACGACGCACCCATCAGTTTGAGATCGCCTCCGTGCGCAGCAACACTTTCGCTTACCGCTGTCAGTGCCAGCAACATCAGCTGACGGTGCGCCGCCACAATCGGGTGCTGCGCAAAGAGAGTGAATATCGCTGTGTGCACTGTGGCAGCCTGCTGGTCGCAGGCGAGTTTATCGCCTCCTGAGAACACTCCCCATTCCGCCCTATTCCACATTCTGTTAACCTGCCGCCCTTTTTCGTATTAGGTAGAAGCTGGAATATGTCTCGCATTTTAAGTCTGGCGGTTGCACTGCTGTTTGTCCCCGCCGCTGACGCCCTCAACCTGAATAACTATCATCAGAATAACTTTCAGCAGGCCAAAACCTTTGCGGCGGCGATCAATGCCGATGCGCCAGGTTCGTTTTATTGCGGCTGTAAAATTCAGTGGCAGGGAAAAAAAGGCACGCCCGATCTCAGCAGCTGTGGTTACCAGGTGCGCAAAAATGCGAACCGCGCTGCACGTATTGAGTGGGAACATGTGATGCCGGCATGGGAATTCGGTCATCAGCGCCAGTGCTGGCAGGAGGGAGGCCGCAAAAACTGCAGTAAAGATCCCGGCTATCGCCGCATTGAAACTGACCTGCACAATCTGGAACCTGCGGTGGGTGAAGTGAATGGCGACCGTGGCAACTTCGCCTACAGTCAATGGAACGGCAGCGAGAAGCAGTACGGCCAGTGTGAGATGAAGATCGATTTTAAACTCAAACAGGCAGAGCCACCCGCTCGTGCGCGTGGCGCCATTGCCCGCACCTATTTCTACATGCGCGACCAGTATCATCTGCGCATTTCGCGCCAGCAGACGCAGCTGTTTACCGCCTGGGACAGGCTCTATCCCGTCACCCAATGGGAGTGCGAACGCGACCAGCGCATTGCAAAGGTTCAGGGCAATCACAATCCTTATGTGCAGCAGGCTTGCCAGCGCTAAAATCCCTGCCCTACACTAGCTCTTTTTCCCATGACGCCGCTGCAGCGCGGCGTCCGGTCTCAGGAATCTTATGCGCATACCTCGCATCTATCACGCCGGGCCCCTGGACATCGGCAGTGAAATTACCCTGGATGAAGATGCATCCAATCATGTAGGCCGCGTGCTCCGGATGACGGCAGGTCAGCGTCTGGAACTCTTTGATGGCACTAATCTGACTTTTGCAGCAGAGATCACGCATGTTGATAAAAAGCGTGTAAAAGTATCCGTCACAGAGAGCCAGCCGGACGATCGCGAGTCGCCTTTACATCTGCATTTAGGTCAGGTGATGTCGCGCGGTGAAAAAATGGAATTCACTATCCAGAAATCGATCGAACTGGGCGTGAATATCATTACACCCTTGTTTTCCGAGCGCTGTGGCGTAAAGCTTGATGCTGAGCGTCTGGCGAAAAAAATCCAGCAGTGGCAGAAAATTGCGATTGCCGCCTGCGAGCAGTGCGGACGTAATCGCGTGCCGGAGATTCGTGAAGCGATGACACTGGAAGCCTGGTGTGCGGAAGCTGACAGCGGTTTAAAGCTCAACCTGCATCCCCGCGCCAGTCACAGCATCAACACGCTGCCACAGCCTGTTGAGCGGGTACGACTGCTGATTGGTCCTGAAGGCGGTTTGTCTGCGGACGAAATTGCGATGACGGCGCAGCACGATTTTACTGACATTTTGCTTGGCCCACGGGTATTACGCACCGAAACTACCGCGCTGACGGCCATTACGGCACTTCAGGTGAGGTTTGGCGACCTGGGTTAAGCGATACTTTCAGCGGTCCTGACTCATCGGCCCACTGCAGACCGAACCAGACGAGGCGGTCAATGCCGCCTCACCGAGGAGATAATAATGATTAAACTTGGCATCGTGATGGACCCTATTTCGTCCATCAATATTAAAAAAGACTCCAGCTTCGCCATGCTGCTGGAAGCACAGCGCCGTGGTTACGAAATTCACTACATGGAGATGCACGATCTCTCCATGCGTGGTGGCGTGGCGTCTGCCCGCACCCGCCTGCTGACCGTTGAGCAGAACCCTGAGAACTGGTTCCAGTT
This sequence comes from Pantoea sp. MBLJ3, assembly GCF_000816655.1. Taxonomy (NCBI): domain Bacteria; kingdom Pseudomonadati; phylum Pseudomonadota; class Gammaproteobacteria; order Enterobacterales; family Erwiniaceae; genus Pantoea; species Pantoea sp. MBLJ3. The sequence goes on along the minus strand of NZ_JSUT01000010.1, from coordinate 10,460 downwards.
CGGCAGCGAGCAGGTGATCCCGCTGGCTGATCTGAACGTGGTGCTGATGCGTAAAGATCCGCCATTCGATACCGAGTTCATCTATGCGACCTACATTCTGGAGCGCGCTGAAGAGCTGGGTACGCTGATCGTGAATAAGCCGCAGAGCCTGCGCGACTGTAACGAAAAGCTCTACACCGCCTGGTTCGCCGAGTTTACGCCGGACACCCTGGTCACCCGCAGCAAAGCGCAGCTGCGTGATTTCTGGCAGGAGCATGGTGATATCATCATGAAGCCGCTGGATGGTATGGGCGGTGCGTCTATTTTCCGCGTGAAGAAAGACGATCCTAACTTTGGCGTGATTACCGAAACCCTGACCGAGCATGAGAGTCGTTTCTGCATGGCGCAGAACTACATTGCGGCAATCAAAGAGGGTGACAAACGCGTGCTGGTGGTGGATGGCGAGCCGGTGCCTTACTGCCTGGCACGTATTCCGCAGGGCGGTGAAACGCGTGGCAACCTCGCGGCTGGTGGGCGTGGTGAAGCACGTGCGTTAAGCGAAAGCGACTGGGAAATTGCACGTCGTGTTGGCCCGACGCTGAAAGCAAAAGGACTGATTTTTGTCGGTCTGGACATCATCGGTGATAAACTGACAGAAGTTAACGTGACCAGCCCAACCTGCATACGTGAAATTGAGGCTGCGTTCCCGATCTCCATCACCGGCATGTTGATGGATGCCATTGAGAAACGCCTGGGCTGAGCAAAACGCCGGGGCGAGGCTCCGTGATCAACCCAATACCGGTGCGGTCGTCGCGTGCCGGTTATTTTTTTGGTACATCGTGTGACAATGAATTTACAACATCACTTTTTGATTGCCATGCCTTCATTGCAGGATCCTTTCTTCAAACGTTCCGTAGTCTATATCTGTGAACATAACGAAGAGGGTGCAATGGGACTGATCATTAATAAACCCATGGAAAACCTGACGGTTGAAGGCATTCTGAAGAAGCTGAAAATCTCTGCTGAAGATCGCGATCCGTCGATCAAGCTGGATAAACCGGTGTTTACCGGCGGGCCGCTGGCAGAAGATCGTGGCTTTATCCTGCACTCAGCCCAACGCACGTTTACCTCCAGCATTCGTGTGTCCGATAACACGATCATCACCACGTCCCGTGACGTGCTGGAGTCCATCGGCACGGCGTCTCAGCCCACCAATGTGCTGGTCGCGCTGGGTTACTGTGCCTGGGAAAAAGATCAGCTGGAGAATGAGCTGATGGAAAATGCCTGGCTGACGACGCCAGCTAACAGCAACATCCTGTTCCAGACGCCGATTTCAGAGCGCTGGCGCGAAGCGGCGCGCAGTATTGGCGTCGATATTCACAACATGGCCAGCGACGCCGGACACGCCTGATGTCAACTCAAACTCTGTTAGGTTTCGATTTCGGCACCAAAAGTATTGGTGTCGCCGTAGGGCAGCAACTCACTGGCAGCGCCCGACCGCTGACCGCCCTGAAAGCGCAGGATGGCATTCCGGACTGGCTGGTGATCGAAAAGCTGCTGAAAGAGTGGCAGCCCGATTTCGTGGTCGTCGGCTTACCGCTCAATATGGATGGCACTGAGCAGCCGTTAACTGACCGCGCGCGTAAATTTGCTAACCGTCTGCACGGTCGCTTTGGCATTCGTGTAGAGCTTCAGGATGAACGACTCAGCACGGTAGAAGCGCGTGCTGGCCTGTTTGAACGTGGTGGTTATCGCGCGCTCAATAAAGGGTCGGTTGATTCACAGTCTGCTGCCATCATTTTGCAGGACTGGTTCGAAAACCATTACTGACCTTCCGGCTTAATCAGCCCGTCAGCCTGACGCGCCAGCCTGCTCTGCTCGAACGTCTGCATACCGGCCTGTGCGCCGGTCTGTAGCATTGCCGGGATCTGGTGCATCTTGCCTTCCCTGATCAGATTCGTAATGCCAGGCGTGGCAATCAGTAGCTCAAACAGTCCAATGCGCGACCCGGCAGCAGACGGCACCAGTTTCTGTGCAATCACCGCTTTCAGGCTGCCTGCCAGTTGAGTGCGCACCAGATGCTTCTCCTCCGCCGGGAAGACATCCACCAGCCGATCCACCGCCTGTGCTGCGCCACGTGTGTGCAGTGTTGCCAGCACCAGATGGCCGGTCTCTGCCGCCGTTAGCGCCTGTCTGATCGTGTCGCTGTCGCGCAGTTCGCCCAGCAGAATGACGTCAGGATCTTCACGCAGTGCCGCCTTTATCCCCTGGGCGAACGAACTGCAGTGCAGGCCGATTTCGCGCTGCTGAATCAGCGACTGCTGGCTGTGGTGAATAAATTCAATCGGGTCTTCCAGCGTAATGATATGGCGCGCCTGCTGTCCGTTCAGCGCATCGACCAGCGCCGCCAGCGTGGTAGATTTACCGCTGCCCGTGGCACCGGTCACCAGAATCAGCCCATCCTGCTGCGTCAGTAACGTCGGCACAATAGCAGGCAATTGCAGGCTCTCCAGCGTCGGGCACACAGAGGCAATAATGCGCAGCGCCAGTGACAGGCCGTTACGCTGCTTAAACAGGTTTGCGCGCAGACGCTGGCCGCAGGCCAGGCTCAGGGCGAAATCGAGCTGCCCTGTGCTCGCCAGTTCCTGACACTGCGGGTCACTGAGCCAGCGGGCCATAAACTGCGCCATCCAGTCAGCAGAGAGCACGGCCTGCTGTGGAATCGCCTCCAGCCGTCCCTGCCGTCGCCAGTAGGGCAAATGTCCGCTGCAAAGGTGCAGATCGACGGCATTATGCTTTACACTAAGCTCCACCATTTCATCCAGATTCATAATTTCTCCTGACTATGACCTCAATCCAGCAGAACCTACAGCAAGTGCGGCAGCGAATCGCCGCCGCTGCCGCGCAGTGCGGCCGCGCACCAGAAGAAATTACCCTGCTTGCAGTCAGTAAAACCAAACCTGCGAGCGCGGTCGAAGAAGCCTTTGCCGCAGGCCAGATTGGCTTTGGTGAAAATTACGTTCAGGAAGGGGTTGAAAAGGTCCAGGCACTGGCCGCACATCCTGAGCTGGAGTGGCACTTCATCGGCCCGCTGCAGTCCAACAAAAGCCGTCTGGTGGCAGAAAATTTCGCCTGGTGTCACACCATTGACCGCCAGCGTATTGCGCAGCGGCTCAGCGATCAGCGGCCCGCCTCGCTGCCACCGCTGAATGTGTTAATTCAGGTAAATATCAGTGACGAGAACAGCAAATCTGGCATCATGCTGGAGGCCGTTTCCGGGCTGGCGGAGCAGATTGCTGCGCTGCCGCAACTGCGGCTGCGGGGATTGATGGCGATTCCGGCTGCGGAGAGCGATTATCAGCGTCAGCTGGCAGTGTGTCAGCAGATGGCGGAAGCCTTCCGGCAGTTGCAACAGCAGTATACGGATATTGATACGCTTTCACTGGGAATGAGCGATGACATGGAGGCGGCAATCGCCGCAGGCAGTACGATGGTGCGTATCGGCACCGCCATTTTTGGCGCACGAGATTATGCGCACAACTCACAACAATAATAGAGGAACTTCATGTTAACACTGACGTTTTTAGTAAAAACGCTGATCGATCTCTACGTCATGGTGCTGCTGTTACGCATCTGGATGCAGTGGTCCCGCTGCGATTTTTACAATCCAGTGGCACAGTTTGTCGTTAAAGTGACACAGCCGGTTGTTAAGCCACTGCGCCGCATACTGCCGGCTCTGGGGCCGATTGATACTGCTTCACTGCTGCTGGCCTTTGTGCTGACCACGCTGAAATACCCGATTTTATTGCTAATCCAGGTGGGTGTGTTCTCGGTCGATCCGACTAATCTGCTGGTCGGCCTGCTGTCGCTGGTTAAATCCGCCGGCTATCTGGTCTTCTGGGTCATCATCGTACGCTCTCTGATGAGCTGGATTAGCCAGGGTCGGGGTCCTGTCGATTATCTGCTGGTGCAGTTAACCGAGCCGATGATGGCACCGATTCGCCGTATTCTGCCTGCGATGGGCGGCATCGATTTCTCAGCGATGATCGTCATCCTGGTGCTGTATGCCCTGAACTTTCTCGGCATGGACCTGTTCCCGGGTCTCTGGTATCTGCTGTAAATGAATCAAACTGGAACTGTTATGCAAAAAGTTGTCCTCGCAACCGGCAATCCCGGCAAAGTGCGTGAGCTGGCGGAGTTACTCTCCGCCTTTGGTCTGGATATCGTCGCGCAGACTGACCTTGGGGTTGAATCGGCGGATGAGACCGGCCTGACCTTTATTGAGAACGCGATTCTCAAGGCGCGTCACGCGGCACAGATCACCGGATTACCAGCTATTGCCGATGACTCCGGCCTGGCCGTGGATGCGCTGGGCGGCGCGCCTGGCATCTACTCTGCGCGCTACGCCGGTGAAGAGGCCAGCGATCAAGAGAACCTGGAGAAGCTGCTGCAGGCGCTGGAAAATGTGCCTGACGGTCAGCGCCAGGCGCAGTTTCACTGCGTGCTGGTCTATCTGCGTCATGCGGAAGACCCGACCCCGCTGGTGTTCCACGGCAGCTGGCAGGGTGAGATTACCCGCTCCGCCTCTGGCACCGGTGGCTTTGGTTACGACCCGATTTTCTTTGTCCCGGCGCTGGGTAAAACAGCGGCCGAGCTGAGTAAAGCGGAAAAAGGTGCAGCTTCTCACCGGGGTAAAGCATTGACGCTGTTGCTGGAAGCCATGCGTAATGCCTAATCTGCCGCCGTTAAGTCTCTATATCCACATTCCGTGGTGCGTACAGAAATGTCCCTACTGTGATTTTAACTCCCATGCGCTAAAAGATGAGGTGCCGCACGTTGAATACGTACAGCACCTGCTGCGCGATCTGGAGATCGACCTGCCGCTGATCGGTGACCGTGAAGTGCGCACGATCTTCATCGGTGGCGGCACGCCCAGCCTGCTGAGCAGCAGCGCGATGCAGATGCTGATGGATGGTGTGCGGGCGCGTCTGACGCTCTCCCCTGATGCCGAAGTGACCATGGAAGCCAATCCGGGCACCGTGGAAGCGGACCGGTTCAGTGCCTATCAGCGCGCCGGTATTAACCGTATTTCGATTGGCGTGCAAAGTTTCAGCCCGCAAAAGCTGCAGCGTCTTGGCCGCATTCATGGCCCGGAAGAGGCCGTCCGCGCCGCTGAACTGGCGGAGTCTCTGTCGCTGCGCAGCTTTAACCTCGACCTGATGCATGGCCTGCCCGATCAGTCGCTGGAAGAGGCGCTTGATGATTTACGTCAGGCGATTGCGCTGAATCCGCCGCATCTCTCCTGGTATCAGCTCACTATCGAACCCAACACCCTGTTTGGCTCACGCCCGCCGGTGCTGCCGGATGATGATGCGCTGTGGGATATTTTCGAACAGGGCGATCAGTTGCTGCAGGCGGCCGGTTATCAGCAGTATGAGACCTCCGCCTACGCGAAGCCGGGTTATCGCTGTGAACACAACCTCAACTACTGGCGCTTCGGCGACTATCTGGGAATTGGATGTGGCGCGCACGGCAAGCTGACGCAGCCAGATGGCCGCATTGTTCGCACGGTGAAAACCCGTCATCCGCGTGGGTTTATGCAGGGCAACTATCGCGAAAAGCAGTACGACGTTGCCGATAGCGACAAGCCGTTTGAATATTTTATGAACCGCTTTCGCCTGCTGGAGGCCGCGCCGCGTGACGAATTCTGCCGCTACACCGGCTTGTCAGAGCAGGTGATTCGTCCACAGATGGATGCCGCGATTGCCGCCGGTTACGTGATAGAAACCGCTGAGCAGTGGCAGATTACGGAGAAAGGAAAACTCTTCCTGAACTCGCTGCTGGAGCTGTTTTTAGCGGAAGAATAGGCGAGGAAGGGTTAAAAAAAACGCCTCAGCCCGGCAGGCTGAGGCGTTTTTTATTTTTTCAGTGCGCCCGTAAGCTGTTTACGCTGATCTTCCAGCGAAATAACGCGATTACACACCTCGTGGCCGAAGTTCTGGAAATCCTGCTCCTGTTTGCTCCACTCAGCCTGAATCGACTGCTGCAAACCGCCAAGATTCCCCATAATCGCCTGCAGGGGATTACTTCCACCGCTGCCCTGCTTACTGCCCATCTCATTCAGACTATCCTGCATCACGCCGCCCAGCGTCGACTGCACCAGCCTTTCACCTTCGGCGCGCACCTGATCAATCGCCTGATGGTGGAACGTCAGCCCGTCTTCACGGTGTTCAATAATGCGATTCATCTGCTGTTTCAGCTGGCCATTCAGTGTGGTCAGGCGATTGCGCACGTTGCTGTCGGTGCCCAGTTTCTCAACGATGACCCGATCCAGTGCCGCCCGCCCTTTCTCCAGACGTGACGTCGCCCCGCTGTCGATCCACGGCAGATCGCGACGCAGCGCGTTCTGATAGTCGATCGCTTTCTGGCGCTCAGCATTATCCAGCGTGACCTTCTGTCCATTGAACTGCACGTCGCCCTGCGGCGAGATTTCCATATTGCCGTTGGCACCGACCACCTGCACACTCTGTGGTCTGATGACCACATCGTCCTGAGGCTTAACGCTGCATTCATAGGCTGCCTGAGCCTGAGTTGCTGCTACCAGCAGCACAGCAAGAAGCGTTTTACGCATCATATCTACTCCCTAAGATCGGGTCTGAAACCCTTTGATCGGGCCTCAGCCCGACACGGTGTGACGACTTAGTCCCACCAGACGTCAAAGAGTTCAGTCATCTGCACGTCCTGCAGCTTGCGGTCTTCAAGCCATTTGCGAACCAGCGCACGATGTTCATCAGTACATTTGCCGGTTTTCTGCAGGCAAACCAGACCTTCCCACACCAGGTAACCGCTGCCATCGAAAGCCAGACCGTTAGGATCGATCGCTTCGTTGATGAACTGGTTCAGCGTCTCATCAATTTCGCTTTCGCTGGTGCCTTCCGGGAAACGCCAGGCAACCGAGAAGCCCAGTTCCTGAAACTCATCGATGTGCAGTTTTTTACGTAAACGGCGGCTGCGTTGTGTGGCCATTATTTCACCCTCTCAAACATTAAATCCCATACGCCGTGGCCTAAACGCTGCCCGCGCTGCTCAAACTTGGTCAGTGGACGCGTCTCAGGACGCGGCACGTAATTGTGTTGTTCTGACTGGTTGCGGTAGCCAGAAATGCTGTTCATCACTTCCAGCATATGTTCCGCGTAGGCTTCCCAGTCGGTCGCCATGTGGAAAACGCCGCCCAGCTTCAGTTTACGCATCACCAGCTCGGCGAAAGGCACCTGAACGATACGGCGTTTATTGTGGCGCGCTTTATGCCATGGATCGGGGAAGAAAAGCTGAACCATACGCAGTGAGTTATCCGGAATCATCTTCTCCAGCACTTCCACCGCGTCATGACACATTACCCGCAGGTTCTGCACATCGGCTTCTTTCGCGGAAGCCAGACAGGCACCTACGCCTGGCGCATGCACTTCAATACCCAGGAAGTTCTGATGTGGCGTGTTCTGCGCCATAGTGACCAGCGAGGCACCCATGCCAAAGCCAATCTCCAGCGTCACCGGGGCTTCGCGGCCAAACAACGCGGGCAGATCGACAGGCTCCGGCTGATATTCCACCCCCATGATCGGCCACAGGGTGTCCAGCGCCTGCTGCTGGCCTTTTGTTAAGCGACCCTGGCGGCGCACAAAGCTACGGATCCGGCGCAATGGCCGCCCGTTCTCATCAAATTCTGGGGTGATGACGTCATTAATCATGTAAAAGCCTGCTGGTTAGCCTGTTCCGGGAAACGGGCATTATGCAAAGTTCATAAGCAGAAGCAAGCCTTTGCAATCTTCCGGTTTACACCCAGGTGCGCATGTGCTGGAATTCCTGCCTGAGTGTAGAGTAAACACGGAAAATTTCCTTCTTATGATGCAAGCGCCGCAGTTCGCGCAACAGGTGCTGGACTGGTATCAGCGCTTTGGTCGCAAAACCCTGCCGTGGCAGCTGGAGAAAACGCCTTATAAGGTGTGGCTCTCCGAAGTGATGCTACAGCAAACCCAGGTTGCCACGGTAATCCCCTATTTTGAACGCTTTATGGCGCGCTTCCCCACGGTTACCGATCTGGCTGCGGCACCGCTCGATGAGGTGCTGCATCTCTGGACCGGGCTGGGCTACTACGCCCGTGCGCGTAATCTGCATAAAGCCGCAAAGCAGATTGTCGAGGTGCATCAGGGCGAGTTCCCACGTAATTTTGATGATGTCTCTGCCCTGCCCGGCGTTGGCCGCTCCACGGCCGGCGCGATTCTGTCGCTGTCACTGGGCCAGCACTTCCCGATTCTGGATGGCAACGTCAAGCGTGTGCTGGCTCGCTGCTATGCCATTGGCGGCTGGCCGGGTAAAAAAGAGGTCGAAAAACGTCTCTGGCAGATCAGTGAAGAGGTCACCCCTGCCGAGGGCGTCAGCCAGTTTAATCAGGCAATGATGGATCTGGGTGCTCTCGTCTGTACCCGATCGAAGCCGAAGTGTGAAATCTGTCCGCTTAACAGCGGCTGTGAGGCGTACGCCAGCAGCAGCTGGGCGAGCTATCCCGGCAAGAAACCTAAGCAGGTGCTGCCGGAACGCAGCGGCTGGTTCCTGATGATGCAGGATGGCGATGATGTCTGGCTGGAGCAGCGTCCGCCTGTGGGCCTGTGGGGCGGTCTGTTCTGCTTCCCGCAGTTCACCACCGAAACGGCGCTCACCGACTGGCTGACGGCGCGTGGCATCCATGCAAAACCGCAGCAGCTAACCGCGTTTCGTCACACCTTCAGCCATTTCCATCTTGATATCGTGCCAATGTGGCTGTCATGGCCTTCTGCCGGGGCGGCGATGGATGAAGCAGGCGGTCTCTGGTATAACTTAGCGCTGCCACCATCTGTGGGATTAGCTGCACCCGTTGAGCGCCTGTTACACGAGCTGCGCCATCCCCGACAACTGGCTTTGGACAGTTGTGAGATTAATGAGGAAGAGTAATGAGCCGCACCATTTTTTGTACTTTTTTACAGCGCGACGCGGAAGGTCAGGATTTTCAGCTCTATCCGGGCGACCTGGGTAAGCGTATTTACAACGACATCTCCAAAGAAGCCTGGCAGAAGTGGATGGCGAAACAGACCATGTTGATCAACGAGAAAAAGCTCAACATGATGAATCCCGAAGATCGTAAAGTGCTGGAGAAGGAGATGATCAATTTCCTGTTCGAAGGTAAAGACGTTCATATCGAAGGCTATACACCGCCAGAAGCGTAAACATTCCGGGCCTCATCACTGAGGCCGGTTATCCAGGTCAGGCTTGCATTCCCAATGAATAAAAAATTAATCGCCCTGCTGGTGATAGCACCACTTCTGGTTTCCTGCTCCGGGTCAAAGAAGCAGCAGACCCACGAGGAGTGGGTAAAAGACACCAACGCCTTTGATATTCTGATGGGGCAGTTTGCTCATAATATTGAGAATATCTGGGGTATCAATGAGGTCCTGATCGCCGGACCAAAAGATTACGTCAAATACAGCGACAACTATTACACCCGCAGCCACATCAACTTTGAAAGCGGTAAGCTGACCATCGAGACGATTTCTGGCACCGATCCGATGGCCAGTCTGCGTCAGGCGATCGTGACCACGCTTTTGATTGGTGAAGATCCGGGTAATGTCGATCTCTATTCTGACGCCAACGACATCGAGATCAGTAAAGAGCCGCTGCTCTATGGTCAGGTGCTGGATAACACCGGTCAGCCGATTCGCTGGCAGGGCCGCGCGGAAGCTTTTGCTGACTATCTGATCCAGAATAAGTTGATGCGTCGCACTTCGGGTCTGCATGTGATTTACAGCATTTCGATTCCGATGGTGCCGAACCACCTGGACAAACGTGCGCACAAATACCTGCCGATGGTGCGTAAAGCTTCCGAACAGTATGGTGTCGATGCCTCATTGATCCTGGCGATTATGCAGACCGAGTCGAGCTTTAACCCCTACGCCGTAAGCCACTCTGATGCGCTGGGTCTGATGCAGGTGGTGCAGCACACCGCCGGTGTTGACGTCTTCCGCATGAAGGGTAAATGGGGCAAGCCGAGTCGCAGTTATCTGCTGGACCCAGAAAACAATATCGATGCCGGTACGGCTTATCTGTCGCTGTTGCAGCGCAGCTATCTGGGCGGCATTCAGGATCCGGTATCACGCCGCTATGCGGTGATCACCGCCTATAACGGCGGCGCAGGCAGCGTGTTGCGCGTCTTCTCCAGCGATAAAGATCGGGCGTTTTCGATGATCAACGGTATGTCATCCAGCAAGGTTTACTCGACCCTGGCGAACCAGCACCCGTCGGCGGAGTCGCGTCGTTATCTGTATAAGGTGAGTACTGCGCAGAAGAGTTATCGGGGATTCTGATCGGCCCGCTGAAGCGGGGTTGTTGTTCGCTGCGCGAACGGGGCTTGAGTACGGAGCTGAAGCTGGTGTTTGTTCGCTGCGCGAACGGGC
>NZ_JSUT01000001.1:0-239774 GCF_000816655.1 Pantoea sp. MBLJ3 | reverse complement strand
GGAGGCGCATTATAGGGAGTTTCCTCAGGCTGACAAGTGTTTCTTCGAATTAATTTACTGAGCGCCTCTTTTTTAAACGAACGGCTTAAAAAGAGACGTTTCATGGCCGAATAACGCACAAAAGTGGCAACGAAACGTTGTAAAGAGACCTGCCGTTGCCGATTGCGGGTGCTATTATTTTGCTTCTTCTCGCAGGATAACCCCAGGAAGGACACTCAATGATAAAATCCGCGCGCAGCATGGCTGGTTTGCCATGGATAGCTGCTATGGCCTTTTTCATGCAGTCACTCGACGCCACCATACTGAACACTGCCCTGCCCGCTATCGCCACCAGCCTCGACCGTTCTCCCCTTGCCATGCAATCCGCCGTCATCAGTTACACCCTGACTGTCGCTATGCTGATTCCGGTCAGCGGCTGGCTCGCCGATCGCTTCGGCACGCGCAAAGTGTTTATTGTGGCGGTATCGCTGTTCACCCTTGGCTCACTGGCTTGTGCACTCTCACCGACGCTTTCGGTGCTGGTCATGTCGCGCATCGTACAGGGCGTCGGTGGCGCAATGATGATGCCGGTCGCGCGACTGGCACTGTTACGTGCCTATCCACGCAGTGAACTGCTGCCGGTACTCAACTTTGTGACCATGCCAGGTTTAGTCGGGCCGATACTGGGCCCGATGCTGGGTGGCGTACTCGTCACTTACGCCACCTGGCACTGGATCTTCCTGATTAATATCCCGATTGGCATTCTCGGCATTATCTACGCACGCAAATATATGCCGGACTTCACCACACCTAAGCGCCGCTTCGACTTTTTCGGCTTCATATTATTCGGGGCTGGACTCGTGATGATCTCGATTGGGATTGAGCTGTTCGGTGAGCGGATTGTTTCTGCCTGGCTGGCCGGCGGGATATTACTCAGCGGGATCGTGCTTTTACTCCTCTATATAGTGCATGCCCGAAATCACCCTTCACCGCTGATCAACCTGCCGATGTTTAAAACCCGGACCTTCTCAGTCGGCATCGTCGGCAACATTGCCTCTCGTCTCGGCACCGGCTGTGTGCCCTTTCTGATGCCGCTTATGTTACAGGTTGGATTTGGCTTTTCCGCGATTATTGCAGGCTGCATGATGGCGCCAACCGCCCTGGGTTCGATTCTGGCGAAGTCGACCGTGACACAACTCCTGCGCTGGCTGGGCTACCGCCGTCTGCTGGTCGGCATTACCGCCATTATTGGCATCCTGATCGCCAGCTTCTCCCTGCAGTCACCCGCTGAAAGTATCTTCGTACTATTGCTTCCACTGTTTATTCTCGGCATGGCGATGTCTACGCAATTCACCGCCATGAACACCATTACGCTGGCCGACCTGAATGATGATAACGCCAGCGGCGGAAATAGCGTGCTGGCAGTAACGCAGCAATTAGCGATCAGTTTTGGTGTGGCCGTCAGCGCTGCGGTGCTGCGCTTTTATCAGGAGTTTGAAACCAGCACCATTTCACAGTTCCATGCCACGTTTCTGACTATGGGTATCGTTACCGTACTTTCGGCGCTGACCTTTATGCTGCTGAAAAACGGGGATGGACGTAATCTGATCAGCAATCGTGACAAGAAGAAAAAGCGCTAAACCGACCCCCGCACCACCAGTTCCGGCGTCAGCACCAGCGTTTGCTGACTGGCGTCGGGATCGCTGAGACGATGAATTAAGGTGTCTATCGCCAGTTCACCCAGCGCATCTTTCGGCTGATGGATGGTACTCAGTGGTGGAGTGAGATAACGCGCCAGTTCAATATCGTCATATCCCATCACCGCCATCTGCTGCGGAATCCGCATCCCGGCCTGATAGAGCGCGTGATAAACGCCAACCGCCATTGCATCGTTGCTGGTAAAGACGGCTTCTGGCGGCGTTTCCAGCGCCAGCAGTTCGACCATCCCGTTGTAGCCCCCCTGAAATTCAAAATCACCATTCACCACATAGCCGGGCAGAATCTCCAGGCCACTCTTTGTCATGGCGTTGCGATAACCTTCCAGGCGCATACGCGCAGGGGTTTTATCCTGTGGACCGGCGATACAGGCTATACGGGTATAACCGCAGTCGATGAGATGCTGAGTAGCCAGTTCGCCGCCCAGCAGCGCGTTATCCTGAATAATGTCACCGCGGCCTTCAAAGGGTGCCCAGTCCATCATCACCGTAGGTATAGAAGGATAACGGTTCAGAATATCTGCCGAAGGCAGGTGACTTTCAGTGCACATCATCAGCAAACCATCGACACGCTTCTGCATCAACGTTTCCAGGCTGCGATTCATTCGCTCCTCGTCACCCGCCGTGTTACAGAGAATCAGGCTATAGCCACGCTGATAGCAGCTCTCCTCCACACCGCGCACCACTTCGGCATAAAAGGGGTTACTACTGGTGGTCAGCAGCATACCGATGGTGTGGGTCTGATTAATTTTCAGACTGCGTGCCAGCGCAGAAGGGGCATAGTTGAGATGACGTATCGCCTGCTCAACTTTTTCGCGCACGCCATCACTGACAAAGCGATTGTTATTGATCACGTGCGAGACAGTTGAGGTAGAGACGCCCGCCAGGCGAGCAACATCTTTCATGGTGCTCAAATGCTTAGCCCTGCTGCTGCAAAAAATCATCGATCTCCGTGCGCCACGGCACGGAGGGCTGTGCACCCGGTCGAGTAACGGCAATAGCGGCGGCGGCATGGGCAAATCGCACCGCGTCGTACATTGGCTTCTGCTCCAGTCGCGCGGTAATAAAGGCACCGTTAAAGGTGTCACCCGCCGCGATGGTGTCGATAGCTTTAACACTGAAGCCTGCAATACGCTGACCTTCTCCCCGCTCGCTCAGCCAGACGCCGCGGCGACCAAGCGTAATCAGTACCGTGCCGATGCCTTTGGCATGCAGCACTTCCGCAGCGCGTGCCGCATCTTCATCGCTGTTGACTGCAATGCCGGTCAGGCTCTCGGCTTCGGTCTCATTCGGCGTAATAATATCGACTAATGCCAGCAGTTCATCTGAAAGAGAGGTAGCGGGAGCCGGATTGAGGATAACCTGCGTATGATGCTGCCGGGCAAGCGTCGCAGCGGCCAGTACGCTTTCCAGTGGTGATTCCAGCTGCATTAATAGTGCATCAGCATCGGCGATAACCTGCTGATGACGCGCCACACAATCGGGTGTTAACGCCGCATTTGCACCAGAGTAAATGCCAATGTTGTTCTCACCGTCACCGTTGACGAAAATCATTGCCACACCGGTCGACTCGCCCTCGACCACCTCGACTGGCGTGGTATCAATATTGTCCTGCGTAAGCTGATCACGAATACGTTTACCCATGTCGTCAGCGCCCACACAGGCGATAAATGCGATATCGGCACCGGCACGACCAGCGGCTACCGCCTGATTTGCACCTTTACCGCCAAACGCAATCTGATAATTCTGCCCGATCACCGTTTCACCGGGACGAGGAAAGTGCGCCAGATTAAGGATGTGGTCAGCGTTGATGCTGCCAAGAACGGCCAGTTTTGCGTTTTTGCTCATTAGGGGAGTCCGGAATAAGTGCGCCACCGGGAGGGTGGCGCGGTGCCCTGCATTTCTTTGAGTTATTGAGTGACCAGCTTCAGGTCGACCGGATTGACCGCCTGCACTTTTTCACCCTTCAGCACTTTATCAGCGGTATCCACGCCGATCATGCCAATTTTTTCTGGCATCTGTGCCACAGTCGCAGACAGTTTGCCAGCTTCTACGGCTTTAACGCCATCAGCCGTGCCGTCAAAACCCACCACGATCACACCCGTTTTTCCGGCGGTCTGCAGTGCACGCAGTGCACCCAGTGCCATTTCGTCGTTCTGCGCGAATACCGCCTGAACATCCGGGTGTGCCTGCAGCAGGTTCTGCATCACGTTCAGACCTTTAGTACGGTCAAAGTCAGCAGGCTGGCTGGCGAGGATCTGGAATTTATGCGCATCAGCGGCCTGTTTGAAGCCTTCGCCACGTTCACGGGCAGCAGATGTGCCGGCAATGCCCTGCAGTTCGATAATTTTGGCGTTTTCGCCCACTTTTTTGGCGATGAAGTCACCGGCCATTTTGCCGCCGAAGCGGTTGTCAGAAGCGACATGGCTGACAACGGTGCCCTGAGCTGCAACACGATCCAGGGTGATAACCGGAATCTTCGCCTGGTTAGCCATCTTCACGGCGTTACCCACGGCATCAGAGTCGGTCGGGTTGATCAGCAGCAGCTTCGTGCCGCGAACGGTCAGATCCTGCACATTCGCCAGCTCTTTCGCCGGGTTATTCTGTGAATCCAGCACCACCAGGTTGTAGCCCAGTTTATCGGCTTCTTTCTGTGCACCCTCTTTCAGCGAAACAAAGAACGGGTTGTTCAGGGTTGAGACCACCAGCGCGATGGTATCTTTTGCCATGGCGCTGGTACTGAGCGTGGCGCCGAGAATCATGGCCAGTGCGGTTAACTTTTTCATCTTGTTATCCTGTGTAAGGTCAGAGTTATTTACTGCTTTTATTATCCACCAGCACCGCCAGCAGGATGACTACCGCTTTAACGATCATCTGGTAGTAGGAAGAGACGCCCATCAGGTTCAGGCCATTGTTCAGGAAGCCAAGGATCAGCGCGCCAATCAGGGTGCCGAAAATACGGCCTTTACCGCCGGCCAGGCTGGTTCCACCCAGCACGACCGCAGCAATTGCATCCAGTTCATAGCCGGTGCCCGCTGTCGGCTGTGCCGAAGAGAGACGCGCCACTTCAATGGTGCCCGCCAGCGCAGCCAGCATGCCACTCAGTGAATAGACGATAATTTTGACGCGATTCACATTGATGCCAGAGAGACGCGTTGCCGCTTCATTACCACCCAGTGCATAGATATAGCGGCCCAGGCGGGTGTGTTGCAGCATGTACCATGCGGCAATAAAGACCAGCGCCATCAGCCAGACCGGCGCAGGAATACCCAGTGGGCGACCAATACCAAACCAGCCCAGCAGATCGGCATTGGCACTGAAGCCGGTGTTAATCGGGCTGCCGTCGGTGTAGACCATGGTCACACCGCGCAGCAATAACATCATGACCAGCGTGGCGATAAAGGCCTGTACCTTGCCGCGTGCCACAATGGTGCCGGTCAGGCCACCGATTGCCGCGCCCAGTGCCAGCGAAGCCGCCACCGCGACCAGCGCATTGACTTCCATGCCCACCAGCGATGCACCCACTGCGCCCGTCAGGGCCAGCAAAGAACCCACAGAGAGGTCAATGCCTGAGGTCAGGATCACCAGCGTCATCCCGACGGCCATAATGGCGTTAACCGAGGTCTGCTGCAGAATGTTGAACAGGTTCGCCACGGTAAAGAAGTTCGGACTCTGGCTGGCCACCACGGCGATCAGCACCATCAGCGCAATCAGTGACTTCTGTTCCAGCAGCCAGCTTTTGCTAAACCAGCGACGGCTGGCCGGTAAAGTTTGGGTCGTCATACCACTAAATCCTCGCTGTGTTGCTTGCCTACGGCGGCTGCCATCAGGCTTTCCTGAGTGGCCTCTTCTCGGGTAAATTCGCCGCTGATACGGCCTTCATGCATCACCAGAATCCGATCGCTCATGCCCAGCACTTCCGGCATTTCCGAGGAGACCAGGATGATGCTCAGCCCTTCGGCTTTAAACTGGTTAATCAGTTGGTAGATCTCTTTCTTCGCACCGACATCCACACCGCGTGTCGGTTCATCCAGAATCAGCACGTTGGGCCGGGTCATCAGACCGCGGGCAATCGCCACTTTCTGCTGGTTGCCGCCCGAAAGCAGGCCAATCGGCTGCTCCATAGACGGCGTTTTAACATTGAACAGACGGATAAAATCGCCCACCGCCAGCTGCTCTGCTGCATGTTTCAGCGTGCCGCTGCCGTGACTGAAATAGCGCAAGGCCGTCAGAGACATGTTCTCTTTTACTGACATGCCCAACACCAGGCCATCACGCTTACGATCTTCGGAGATATAGACGATGCCATTCGCCAGTCCATCCTGCGGAGAACGCGTCACGACTTCCCGGCCATTGAGCCACAGATTGCCTTCGCGACGCGGCAATGCGCCGTACAGCACCTTCATCAGTTCGGTACGCCCCGCACCCATCAGGCCAGAAACGCCGAGGATTTCACCTTTGCGCAGGCTGAAGCTGACGTTCTCTACACCTGGTCCGCTCACGTTCTCCACTTTCAGTCGCACATCGCCTGGCGCCTGATCGATATGAGGATATTGATCTTCCAGCTTACGTCCGACCATCATCTCGATGAGGCTCTCTTCGGTCAGCTCGCTGACCGGACGTTCAGCAATAAACTGGCCGTCGCGGAACACCGTGACGTCATCGCAGATCTCAAAGATCTCTTTCATGCGATGCGAGATATAGACGATGCCGCAGCCCTGCGCTTTCAGTTCGTTGATCACGCGGAATAGAGACAGCGTCTCGGTATCGGTCAGCGCATCGGTTGGTTCATCCATAATGATGACCTGTGATTCGAAGCTCAGGACTTTGGCGATTTCGACCATTTGCTGATCGCCAATCGACAGATCCCCGACCAGCTTGTGGCTGTTGAAGCGCAGATTAAGACGTTTAAGCAGCGCATCCGCTTCGGCATACATACGCGGCCACTGAATACGGCCAAAACGACCTACATATTCGCGACCGAGAAAGATATTCTCCGCCACGGTTAACTGAGGGATCAGGTTCAGTTCCTGATGGATGATGCCAATGCCCGCTTCCTGAGACGCTTTCGGTCCACTGAAACGGGTCTCTTTGCCGAGCCAGCGCAGCGTACCGGCATCATATTGATAGATCCCGGTCAGCACTTTCATCATGGTGGACTTGCCTGCGCCATTCTCGCCCACCAGCGCCATCACGCGTCCTGCCCGAACATTCAGCGATGCACCCTTGAGGGCTTTCACACCCGGAAAGGATTTTTCAATGCCCTCGAGTTGCAGTAAAGGTTGCATAGCGGCCTCAGAAGGTCACACCGGCGCTGAGGATGACATTCGCAAACGGAGAACACTCTCCGCTGCGAATGACCGCCTGACTACGCTGCGTTTGTTGTTTGAATTGTTCATGACTGGTGTAGCTGATGGTGATGATATTCCCCTGGTGCTGTTGCAAGGCTTCGAGCACAGCGACAAGCGCACTATGAAGTTGCGGATTATGCTGCTTAATCTCTTCCGCGATCAGGGCGCTCTCTACCTGCATCTCCAGTGCGACAGCATTCACCACCTGCATAAAATCGGGCGTACCCGGCGTGAGCGCTAAGTCGATACGCTGCGGTCCTGCCGGAATCGGCAAGCCTGCATCGGCAATCGTCAGCGTATCCGTGTGTCCCAGGCGGGCAATCACATGAGAGAGTTCAGCGTTTAACAAGCGACCTTTTTTCATCTTTTCACTCCACAGCGAAACGTTTCGCTGATGGGAGTGTATGAAAAGGCGCCATCAACTCAACGGGCAAAGAAGAAATCTGTGATCGCCATCGAAACGTTTCGCTCACGCGAGGGGAAATTTGCATTAAGGCGGGGAACGGGCAGAAAAAAGGGCCGCAAATGCGACCCTGAAGCAAAAGATTAAGGCAGCTTTTTAACCTGCTTAACGTCCATCTCAATGCTGTTGAAATCTTTATCCAGTTCGCCCGTGAGCTCTACGTTATCTTTGGGCGTGATTGTCTGGCCGTTCCAGTGCTTGTGGTCGATTTCGACTTTCATGGTGCCGGTCTGGTCGCGGAACAGATAATCTTCTTTGCCGGTCTGTTTCTCCAGCTTGCCGCGCACGGTGATCCAGCTGTCATCTTTCATCTCTTCAGCCTGCTTCACGGTCACCACACTGGTGTGGTCTGCACTAAAGCCACCCTGTCCGGCTGCTGACTGTGTCTGTGTGGCTGGCGCGCTGGGATCAACAAATCCGCCCTGCTGCGCAGCGAAAACCGGGGCGGAAGCCAGCATAACGACGGCCAGAATTGCAGCATGCTTTTTCATGGTGTACCTCTTTTCAGTGGTGTTTTCGGTTTGAATACGCCCAGTTGACCACAGAGTTCTTAACAGCTTCTTAAGCGTTAAAAATAAGCGATTTTCGCCGAAATCAGCTGTACACCAGGGAAGTTGCTTCGTATAAAGCGCTATCGGAACAGGGAGACGTGATGCGTATTTTACTGATTGAAGACGATCGCTTAATTGGCGACGGTATCAAAGCGGGGCTAAGTAAGCTGGGCTTTAGCGTTGACTGGTTTATGTCTGGTGAGTCCGGCTTTAACGCGCTGGAGGCCGCACCCTGGGATGCGGTGATTCTGGATCTTTCACTGCCCGAGCGGGATGGACTCGATATCCTGCGGGAGTGGCGACAGCAGGGCAACGATGTGCCGGTACTGATACTGACCGCCCGCGATGCGCTCGATCAGCGGGTCAAAGGCCTGCAGCTGGGCGCTGATGACTATCTATGCAAGCCTTTTGCCTTAACCGAAGTGGCCGCTCGCTTACAGGCGCTGATCCGCCGCCGTCACGGCCAGCTGCAGCCCGAACTCCGTCACGGTAACGTGGTGCTGATCCCCGGCAGCCACAGTGTGATGCGCGAGGGTGAGACGATTGCGTTGAAAAGTCGTGAACTGGCGCTGCTGGAACTCTTTATGCGCAATCCAGGCCGGGTGCTGACGCGTAGCCAGCTGGAAGAGAAGCTCTACAGCTGGGACGCCGACGTCTCCAGCAATGCGGTGGAAGTGCATATCCATCATCTGCGTAAAAAGCTGGGCAGCACATTTATCCGCACGCTGCATGGCGTCGGTTATACGCTGGGGGCCGCCGAATGCGATCAATGAGTCTGTTTCTGCGGCTGGGCATCGGTTTTGTGCTGCTGCTCGGCCTCTGCTGGGCCAGTGCCAGCCTGAGTGCCTGGCATCAGACGCGTGAAACCCTGGATGAGCTCTTTGATACCCAGCAGATGCTGCTGGCTAAGCGTCTGCTGACGCTGGATTTCTCCTCGCTGGACAATACCACACTGCCCAGAACCAAAGAGATGCTGCGCCACCATCGCGGCGAACAGGATGATGATGCACTGGCCTTTGCTGTCTTCACGCGTGACGGCAGGCAGGTGATGAATGATGGCGACAACGGCCGCTATCTGCCGTTTGAGGCGGAGCATCAGGGATTTCATGAAGGGCAGCTCACCAATGACGACGATAGCTGGCGATTTGTCTGGCTGACCACGCCCGATAAGCAGTTCCGGGTGGTGGTGGGACAGGAGTCGGAATACCGCGATGACATGACGCGGGATCTGATGAAGGCCAGCATGTTGCCCTGGCTAATCGCGCTGCCTTTAATGTTGCTTCTGCTTATCGGTCTGGTCTGGTCTGAACTGCGGCCGCTGAAGACGCTGGCAAAACAACTGGCGCAGCGTTCGGCCGATGATGATACGCCGCTAGAGGCAGACCGCGTGCCAAAAGAGGTGCAACCGCTGATGGTCGCGCTCAATGGTCTGTTCAGCCGCATTAGCGCCATGATGCAGCGTGAACGACGCTTTACCTCCGATGCCGCGCATGAACTGCGCAGTCCGCTGGCCGCGCTGCAGGTGCAAAGCGAAGTGATACAGCTGACAGCGGATGACGAAGTCATGCGAACCCATGCGCTGCAGCAGCTGGATGCCGGGATTGTCCGCGCAACGCGGCTGGTGGATCAGTTGCTGACGCTCTCGCGGGTTGAAGCCGATGATGTGCGCAGCGCCTTCGAACCTGTGTCGCTGAAACGCACGGTGCAGGAGACGCTCGCCGCACAGCTGCCTCTGGCGGACAAAAACGGTGTGACGCTGCGCCTTCTCGCAGAGGCCGATCCGCTGATTCAGGGGCATCCGCTGTTACTGTCACTGCTGGTGCGGAATCTGCTGGATAACGCCATTCGCTACACGCCAGCAGGCAGTGAAGTTGATGTGCGGTTGCAGGCAAACAGCCTGTCGGTGGAGGATAATGGCGAGGGTCTGAGTGCAGCGGATCTGCAACGGCTCGGAGAACGTTTCTGGCGACCGCCGGGCCAGGAGAAGAGTGGTAGCGGGCTGGGATTGTCGATAGTCCGCAACATTGCCCAGTTGCACGGAATGCAGGTCACCTTCAGCCAGCGATCCGGCGGCGGATTATGCGTCACGCTGCGCTGGTCAGCGCCCGCCCCGTAAGGCGGACGCTGCAGATCAAATCTCGACCTGAGTGCCCAGCTCGATCACCCGGTTTGGGGGGATCTCAAACTGGTCTGGCGCACGGAGCGCATTGCGCTGCAGCGCCAGGAAGAGTTTGCCGCGCAGGCGCAGATACCACGGACGTTTGCCGATAATCAGCGATTCATGTGACATGAAGAACGACGTCTCCATCATGCGGCAGTTAAGACCTTCCAGACCGCAGCGGTGGAAAATCTCCTCGACGTTTGGCGTTTCGCGCCAGCCGTAGCTCGCCACCACGCGCCAGAAAGTCGGCGACAGCTGCTCAATAGTGACGCGACGCACGTTGTGCACGTAAGGCGCATCTTCAGTTCGCAACGTCAGCAGCACCACCCGCTCATGCAACACTTTGTTATGCTTGAGGTTATGCAGCATGGCAAATGGAATCACATTCAGTGCACGTGACATATAGACCGCCGTGCCCGGTACGCGAACCGGCGGCGATTTCTCCAGTGACGCGATCATTGCCTCCAGGGAGTTGCCATGTTCGTGCATACGGCGCAGCAGGCGGAAACGCTCGCTTTTCCACGTCGTCATAATGATAAACATCACCAGGCCGAGACAGAGCGGCAACCAGCCACCGGAGAAGATTTTCACCAGGTTGGCGGTAAACAGCGGCACGTCAATGCAGAGCATCAATACCAGGATGACGGCAACCGCCAGCTTGTTCCAGTGCCAGTTTTTAACCGCCACGGTGCAGGAGAGCATCGCCGTCAGCACCATGGTGCCAGTCACCGCAATACCGTAGGCGGCAGCCAGATTACTTGAATGCTCAAAGCTGATAATCACAATCAGCACCGCGAAATAGAGCACCCAGTTGATTACCGGAATATAAATCTGACCCGATTCACGCTCAGAGGTGTGGATGATGCGCATACCTGGCAGATAGCCCAGTCGCACCGCCTGACGCGTCAGCGAGAAGACACCAGAGATCACCGCCTGCGAGGCGATAACGGTGGCCAGGGTCGCCAGAATCAGCATTGGGATCAGCGCCCATTCCGGCGCCAGCAGGAAGAAGGGGTTTTTAATCGCTTTAGGGTCGCTGAGTAACAGCGCACCCTGACCAAAATAGTTCAGTGCCAGCGACGGCAGTACCACCGAGAACCAGGCCAGTCGAATCGGCACTTTACCGAAGTGCCCCATATCGGCATAGAGCGCTTCAACCCCGGTAATCGCCAGCACCACCGCGCCAAGCGCGAAGAATGAGACAGATTTATAGTGCACGAAGAATTCGACCGCATAAGCGGGATTCAGCGCATGCAGCACTTCCGGATTTTTCATGATGCCGCTGACCCCAAGGATCGCCAGCACAAGGAACCAGACCAGCATCACCGGCGCGAAGAGTTTGCCCACCATGCCGGTGCCATGTTTCTGAATCGCAAACAGCAGCGTCAGCACCGCAATCGACATCGGCACGATAAAGGGATCCAGCGACGGCGCGGCAATCTCCAGGCCTTCAATAGCGGACATCACCGAAATGGCTGGCGTGATCACCACTTCCCCATAGAAGAAGCTGCCTCCAATCAGGCCCATGATCACCAGTACTGCCGTGGCCCGCGCACCGGTATGGCGTCCAGCCAGCGACATCAGTGTCAGTATCCCGCCTTCACCGGCGTTGTCGGCACGCATCACATAGCTGATGTATTTCAGTGAGACCACCAGCACCAGAAGCCAGAAAATCAGCGACAGAAAGCCAAACACCGCTTCCCGCTCAACGCCGAAGCCAAACTGTCCGGAGAGACATTCACGCAAGGTATACAGCGGACTGGTGCCGATATCCCCGTAAACAACACCAATGGCGGCCAGCGTTAATCCGCGAAGTGACTGCTTATTATCCGAGCTCATAGAGTTATCTTTTGTTGGAGTCTAAGAGGCGCGAAAACCCCTCGCTCAGGCCATCAAAAAGCGCACAGTATGCACGGTTTAGCGAAAATTCCTATACCCGCTTCGCCTCGCTGGCAGGGTAACGGGGTCACTTCTGGCGATAAAGCGTTAATTAGCGTTGCTTTTAATCCAGGCAAACCTTCTGAAACAAAAAAGCTGACAGCTATCAACGCTTTCACGCATGATGATCTATAGAGTAAAGCGCTTGCTTAAGCGCGGCGGCCCGACGATCGTAAGGACAGTGAAGTGATTATGGCTCAACCCCATCTTTTGGCAGAAAGAATTTCTCGCCTCAGCAATGCGTTAGAAAAAGGATTGTATGAGCGGCATCATGCCATACGCCTTTGCCTGCTCGCGGCGCTGAGTGGTGAAAGTGTGTTCCTGCTGGGACCGCCAGGCATCGCCAAGAGCCTGATTGCCCGTCGCCTCAAATATGCCTTTCAGCACGCCCGCGCTTTTGAATATCTGATGACCCGTTTCTCCACACCGGAAGAGGTGTTTGGTCCGCTCTCCATTCAGGCGCTGAAAGATGAAGGGCGCTATCAGCGTCTGACCAAAGGGTATCTGCCCGACGCCGAGATTGTTTTTCTGGATGAGATCTGGAAAGCGGGGCCGGCGATTCTCAATACGCTGCTGACAGCTATTAATGAGCGCCGCTTCCGCAATGGCGACAGCGAAGAGACCATCCCGATGCGGCTGCTGGTCACCGCCTCCAATGAACTGCCGGAAGCGGATAGCGGTCTTGAAGCGCTCTATGATCGGATGCTGATCCGCCTGTGGCTGGATAATGTGCATGAGAAACAGAACTTCCGCAGCATGCTGACGCACCAGCAGGATGAGCACACCAATCCGGTCGCGGAGTCCCTGCGCATCAGTGATGAAGAGTATGCACAGTGGCAGCTCGGCATCAGCCAGGTCAGTCTGCCCGATGCGGTGTTTGAGCTGATTTATCAGCTGCGTCAGCAGCTGGAGAGCCAGCCCGCCGCGCCTTACATTTCCGATCGTCGCTGGAAAAAAGCGATTCATCTGTTGCAGGCCAGCGCCTTCTATAGCGGTCGCAACACCATTGCACCGATAGACCTGATCCTGCTGAAAGATTGTCTCTGGCATGACGTGGCGTCCATGCAACTGCTGGAGCGCGAAATCGACCTGTTAATGACGCAGCACGCCTGGCAGCAGCAACCGATGCTGATGAAACTGCAGCAGATCAAAGCTCGCCGCATGGCCCTCCAGCAACAGCAGAGCATCGCGCAGGCAATCACCCTGGAAAAACACAGCGGCATGTTCAGCCGCAAACCCCATTACGATCTGCCAGAAAGCTTTACCGATGAGCAACTGACGCTGATGCTGCAAAAACCGCTGATGCTGCATGACATGCAGGTAAGTCATCTGGTGATCGCGCGTGATGCCCTGAATCAGTGGCTGCAAAAAGGCGGCGAGGTTCGCGGCAGGCTCAATGGGATTGGCTTTGCGCAGAGCCTGGATTTACACGTGGATGCACAGCATTGTCTGGCTATCCGTGATGTCAGCCTGCAATCGTCGCGCCTGACACTGCCAGGCGTCAGCAGCAGCGAGCCGCTGCCCGGTGAAATCACCGACGCGCTGGATGCACTGGAGAGTGAACTGCGGTCGCAGCGACATCAGTTCAGTCAGCATCAGCGCTGCCTGTTTATCAGTGATGACTGGCTGGCGCGGGTTGAAACCAGTCTGCAGGATGTGGCGGAACAGCTGAAACAGGCGCGTAAATGATCTCAGTGGAGACGCTCAGCACACTGCTCTCAGTGGGGGAAACCGAACTGATTGAAGAGCTGATCATTGCTCTGCTGGCGTCGCCCCAGCTTGCGCTGTTTTTTGAAAAGTTTCCCAGGCTGAAGAAAGCGCTGCTGCGCGATGTACCGCGCTGGCGAGCCGAAATCACAGCCGATCTCAAAGCCACACCGGTTCCGGCCACGCTGGCCGAAGAGTTTCAGCTGTTCCAGCGGGTACAACTTCTCAGCGATCGTGACTTCAGCCACCAGCTGAATGCCACACTTCAGGCACTTGAAAGCCTGCCGTCCCCCTTTCTGGATGAAGCTAACCGGCTGCTGCAACATACCGATATCGCTCATCTCAGCAGCGCGCAGCACCAACTTTTTCTGCAGCGCTGGCGGCTGAGCCTGACCTTACAGACGCTGACGCTGAATCAGCAGTTGCTGGAACAGCAGCGCGAACGTCTGCTGGCGGAACTGCAGCAGCGCATGGCACTGAGCGGCCAGCTGGCACCGATTCTGGGCGACGATGATGAAGCTGCCGCGGGTCGGTTGTGGGACATGAGTAAAGCGTCACTGCAGCCTGGCGACTATCAGTTGATGCTGCAATATGGTGACTTTCTGGCTCAGCAGCCGGAGCTGCTGAAACTGGCCCAGCAGCTGGGTCGCAGCCGCGAGGCAAAATCGGTGCCGTCGCAGGATGCGCCAATGGAAGCTTTTCACCATCTGGTGCAGGAGCCTGCGTCCGTGCCGGAAGAGGTCAGCGGCATTCATCAGAGCGATGACGTGCTGCGTCTGCTGCCGCCGGAGTTAGCCGCGCTGAGCATCAGCGAACTGGAGCTGGAATTTTACCGGCGGCTGGTCGAGAAACGGCTACTGACCTACAAGCTGCAGGGCGATGCCTGGCATGAAAAGGTGACGATGCGTCCGGCCAGCCACCAGCAACATGAAGAGCAGCCACGCGGGCCATTTATCGTCTGCGTTGATACCTCCGGTTCGATGGGTGGCTTCAATGAGCGCTGTGCCAAAGCGTTTTGTCTGGCGCTACTGAAGGTCGCGCTGGCCGACCGTCGTCGCTGCTACATCATGCTCTTTGCCCATGAGGTGATTGGCTATGAGCTGACCGGTGATGACGGGCTGGAACAGGCGATTCGTTTTCTCAGTCAACGTTTTCGCGGCGGCACCGATCTGGCTGCCTGTCTATCCTCTGTTGTCACCCGAATGGAAGGCGCACTGTGGCAGGAAGCCGATGCGGTGATCGTCTCCGATTTTATTGCCCAGCGTCTGCCGGAAGAGGTGATCGGGGCGATTAAAAAGCGTCAGCGACACAATCAGCAACGTTTTCATGCCGTGGCGATGTCGACCCACGGGAAACCAGGTATTCTGCGCATCTTTGACCATATCTGGCGCTTCGATACCGGCATGAAAAGCCGCCTGCTACGCCACTGGCGCCGTTAAGTCATCTGACAGAAAAGCTTCTTTGCTATAGTAAATTACCGTTTCACTTACTCAGCAATCTGGAGCTTCCTGTGACGCTTGCTCAACCTCACCGCGATTTGCCTGCCCCGACGCGGACGTTATTGCTCTCCGGCCAGAACATAGAACAAAAACGTGCCGAGTTGCTGGCCTATTTTCATCAGACCTGGGAACAGTATGAAAGTCTGTTCACCTGTCTGGCCGATTCAAAGGCCTGGTTTACGAAAGCCATTCCGCTGCGCCATCCGTTGATCTTCTATTTTGGCCACACCGCTACCTTTTACATTAATAAGCTGATGGCCGGACGCCTTATCGACGCGCGTCTGGACGATCGCATCGAAGCAATGATGGCGATTGGTGTGGATGAGATGAGCTGGGATGACCTCAACGATAGTCACTACGACTGGCCCACTATCGAAGAAGTCCGTGCATACCGCGGGCGCGTTAAAGCGCTGGTCAGCGATCTGATCCAGACCATGCCGATCACGCTGCCACTCAGCTGGGAGAGCCCGGCATGGGTGATCCTGATGGGGATTGAGCATGAGCGTATTCATCTGGAAACCTCCAGCGTGCTTATCCGCCAGCTACCCGTTGAGTGGGTCAGACCACAGGCCGCGTGGCCGGTATGTCCGATGGCACGCCACCAGCGCGAGGCTGTTCCGGCCAATACCCTGCTGCCGATGCCTGGTGGCACAATTACGCTGGGGAAAACCGACGACACCTACGGCTGGGATGTCGAGTATGGCCGCCAGCAGGTTACGCTGCAGCCGTTCCAGGCGAGCAAAATGCTGGTCAGCAACGCGGAATTTCTGGCGTTCATTGAGGCAGGCGGTTATCAGGATGCCCGCTGGTGGGATGACGAAGGCTGGGGCTGGTGTCAGTTTGCCAAAGCAGAAATGCCCACCTTCTGGGTCGGCACGCCTGCGATGCCCGATCAGCTTAAACTGCGTCTGATGTGTGAAGAGGTCGCGATGCCATGGGACTGGCCTGCCGAGGTCAATCAGCTGGAAGCGGCGGCCTTCTGCCGCTGGAAAGCGAATCAGACCGGCATGAGTGTTCAGCTCCCCTGTGAAGCGGAGTGGGCTCAGTTACGCGAACAGGTCGCGGGCGATCAGCCAGACTGGGATCGGGCGCCGGGCAACATCAACCTGGCGTACTGGGCTTCCTCCTCGCCGGTCGACCTCTTCGCCCAGGGCGAGTTCTTCGATATCGTCGGTAACGTCTGGCAGTGGACGACTACGCCGACCAATGGCTTTGAAGGCTTCAACGTTCACCCGCTGTACGATGATTTCTCCACTCCGACCTTTGATGGCAAACATTCGCTGATCAAAGGCGGCAGCTGGATCTCAACCGGCAACGAAGCGCTGAAATCAGCCCGCTATGCGTTCCGCCGCCACTTCTTCCAGCATGCCGGTTTCCGCTACGTGGTTTCCAGCCATCAGGAGACGATGGCGCCGAACCCGTATGAATCTGACGCGATGGTGTCGCAGTACCTCGACTTCCAGTATGGCCCGCGCTATTTCGGTGTGGACAACTATGCCGAAAGTCTGGTGAAGCTGGCGCTGGACTACACAACAGCACGTGGCGAAGCCCTTGATATCGGCTGTGCCACCGGACGCGCCAGTTTTGAGCTGGCTCGCCACTTTGAACGCGTCACCGGGATGGACTACTCGGCGCGCTTCATTGATGTGGCGCTGCAGCTGGCCAGCGGCGAAGACTTCCGTTATCTGCTGCCACAGGAAGGCGACCTGGTGGAGTATCGTCAGGTTCGCCTGAAAGATTTCGCACTGGAGAGCGAACTGGCGCAGCGGATTCAGTTTGTTCAGGGGGATGCCTGTAACCTCAAACCTCAGCCTGGCCGTTACGACCTGGTACTTGCCTCCAACCTGATTGATCGTCTGCGCCAGCCTGCGCGCTTCCTGCGTGATGTCACGCCGATGCTGCGTCAGGGCGGTATTCTGCTGCTCTCATCCCCTTATACCTGGCTGGAAGATTTCACACCGAAAGAGAACTGGCTGGGCGGTGTACGTGAGAACGGTGAGGCACTGACGACGCTGCAGGCACTGCAACGTCTGCTGGCGGCCGACTTCGACCTGGTCGATGAACCGCAGGATAAACCGTTTGTGATCCGCGAAACGGCCCGCAAGTTCCAGCATACGCTGGCGCAGGTCACCGTCTGGCGCAAACGCTAAGTGAACCGGCAGCGGCGCCCGTCGCTGCCGGGAGTTGCCTGAACCGTTATTTTGCTGCACATTCACCGTTGTTTACTTAAGCAGACCCATAACGAGGATGGCCATGGCCGAACATCTGCAGCTCGATAACCTGGATCGCGGCATTCTGAATGCCCTGCTGGATAATGCGCGCACCGCTTACGCCGAGCTGGCAAAACAGTTTAATGTCAGCCCGGGCACCATTCATGTGCGCGTGGAAAAAATGAAGCAGGCGGGCATCATCCTGGGAACACGGGTTGATATCGATCCGCGCCAGCTGGGGTTTGATGTCTGCTGCTTTATTGGCATTATCCTTAAGAGCGCGCGTGACTATCCGGCGGCGCTGAGCAAGCTGGATGCGCTGGATGAAGTGGTTGAAGCCTGGTACACCACCGGCCACTACAGCATTTTTATTAAAGTGATGTGCCGCTCAATTGACGCCCTGCAGCAGGTCCTGATCAATAAGATCCAGACCATCGATGAAATTCAGTCCACAGAAACGCTGATCTCACTGCAAAACCCGATCATGCGCACCATCAAGCCCTGATCCTCTATTCCTTGTGCATAATCTTATCCCTGACGAATGTGGCGGCTGACAACAGCTGCATTCGCTTCTTCTGATCTATTAACCCTGTTGTCCACAGGTGGATCACCGCTTGATCACAGCGTACAATGCTCGCCTTAATGTCCGGGAGAGCAAGATGGCCGATATTACCTTAATCAGTGGCAGTACTCTGGGTAGCGCAGAGTATGTGGCTGAACATCTCGAAGAAAAATTACAGGAAGCGGGCTTCTCAACCCAGATGCTGCATGGTCCGGCGCTGGATGAGGTGCCGCACGAGGGTATCTGGCTGGTGGTCTGCTCAACCCACGGTGCTGGCGATATTCCTGACAACCTTCTGCCCCTGTTCGAGGCCATCACGGAAAGCAAACCCGATCTCTCGCAGGTGCGGTTTGGTGCTGTCGGACTCGGCAATCATGAATATGATCTCTTTTGTGGCGCGATCCGCCAGATTACAGCGCTGTTAATTGCTCAGGGTGCCCGTCAGATCGGCGATCGCCTTGAGATTGACGTGCTGGAGCATGATATTCCTGAAGATCCCGCAGAAGCCTGGCTGGAAAGCTGGAAAAACGCGATCTGAAGGGGGCTGGGGATCGCGAAATAGTTACGATCCCCAGTGGAAGATGCTGATTTTATCCTTTTCCCTCCTTTTATTTTGTGGATAACTACCCTGTTTTGTTGCGTATAACCGGTAGTTATCCAGATAACATCGGGAGAACGATTTTTGAGCTGTGGATAACAGTCCATTTTGATCCCAGCTTATACGGATCAGGATCACCGATCACTCACAGGTAGTGATCCTCTCTATCCTGTTGTTTCTGAGGTGCTTCTGGCACATATCCACAGAAAAGCGGGATCCTAATAAGAGATCTAACAGAAAGATCATATACAGATCTAAGATCCTTTCTTTTAAAACCGGACGATCCCGCGGCTTTCACCCCAGACGGAATTTGAGTAGAATCCACGCCCCAGGACGACGATCCTGCAAGTTCATCAACCGAGGTACCACTTCATGTTTTATCAGGATCCTTTTGACGTCATCGTAATTGGTGGTGGTCATGCGGGCACCGAAGCCGCAATGGCGGCAGCCCGAATGGGTCAGCAAACCCTGTTACTCACCCATAACATTGATACGCTTGGACAAATGTCCTGTAACCCGGCGATTGGTGGTATTGGCAAAGGACATCTGGTGAAGGAAGTGGATGCCCTGGGTGGTCTGATGGCCAGCGCAATTGACCAGGCCGGTATCCAGTTTAGGATACTAAACGCCAGCAAAGGCCCGGCGGTACGGGCGACCCGTGCTCAGGCTGACCGCATGCTCTATCGGCAGGCGGTGCGAACGGCACTGGAGAACCAGCCTAATCTGATGATCTTCCAGCAGGCGGTTGACGATCTCATCGTGGAAAACGATCGTGTGGTCGGTGCCGTCACGCAAATGGGACTGAAGTTCCGTGCCAAAACGGTGGTCCTCACCGTCGGTACTTTCCTTGATGGCAAAATTCATATCGGTCTGGACAATTACAGTGGCGGTCGCGCTGGCGATCCCCCGTCCATTCCGCTGGCAAAACGACTGCGTGCGCTGCCGCTGCGGGTAAACCGCCTCAAGACCGGTACGCCACCGCGTATCGATGCGCGCACCATCGATTTTTCAGTGCTTAGCCCGCAGCATGGCGATGACCCCATGCCGGTGTTCTCGTTCATGGGCAATGCGTCTCAGCATCCACAGCAGGTGCCTTGCTGGATCACGCACACCAATGAGAAAACCCATGAAGTGATCCGCAATAACCTGGATCGCAGCCCGATGTATGCCGGGATCATCGAGGGAATCGGCCCACGCTACTGCCCGTCGATCGAAGACAAAGTTATGCGTTTTGCCGATCGTAACTCGCATCAGATCTTCCTGGAGCCGGAAGGGCTGACCAGTAATGAGATCTACCCGAACGGTATCTCAACCAGTCTGCCGTTTGATGTACAAATTCAGATCGTCCGATCGATGCAGGGCATGGAGAATGCAAAGATCGTGCGTCCGGGGTATGCCATTGAGTATGACTTCTTCGATCCGCGCGATCTAAAACCGACGCTGGAGAGCAAGTTTATTCATGGCCTGTTCTTTGCCGGACAGATCAACGGCACGACCGGTTACGAAGAAGCGGCAGCGCAGGGGATGCTGGCGGGTCTGAACGCGGCTCGTCAGTCTGCTGACAAAGAGGGCTGGGCACCGCGTCGCGATCAGGCTTATCTGGGCGTACTGGTTGACGATCTCTGCACGCTTGGCACTAAAGAGCCGTACCGGATGTTTACCTCCCGTGCTGAATACCGTCTGATGCTGCGCGAAGACAACGCCGATCTGCGTCTGACCGAAACCGGCCGTGAACTGGGTCTGGTGGATGATGCGCGCTGGGCGCGTTTCAACGAGAAGCTGGAAGCGATTGAACAGGAGCGTCAGCGTCTGCGGGATATCTGGGTTCATCCAAAGTCTGAGCACGTGACCGAAGTGAACACGGTTCTCAGCGCGCCGCTGACCAAAGAAGCCAGCGGTGAAGATCTGCTGCGCCGTCCTGAGCTGACCTATCTGAAGCTGATGACACTGGATGCCTTTGGTCCGGCTCTGGCTGATGAGCAGGCCGCTGAGCAGGTTGAGATTCAGGTCAAATATGAAGGTTATATTGCGCGTCAGCAGGAAGAGATTGATCGCCAGCTGCGTAATGAGAACACACTGTTGCCAGTGGAGCTCGACTACCGCCATGTGAACGGGCTGTCGAATGAGGTGATCGCCAAACTGAACGATCACAAACCCGTGTCAATTGGTCAGGCGACACGTATCTCCGGCATAACACCGGCGGCGATCTCAATTCTGCTTATTTATCTGAAAAAACAGGGTCTGCTGCGTAAAAGCGCCTGATCTGAAACGGGGCGTGGCGACACGCCCCCGCTGAATGGAATTATGTTGTGATCAACACACTCACATCGCTGCTAAAGGCAGCCAGTATTTCCCTCTCCGATCAACAAAAACAGCAGCTGGTTGCCTATGTCGGCCTGCTGGATAAGTGGAACAAAGCCTACAATCTGACATCTGTGCGCGATCCTGAGCAGATGCTGGTCCGTCATATCCTCGATAGCATCGTGGTGGCACCGCATCTGAAAGGCTCACGTTTTATTGATGTGGGAACCGGTCCCGGACTGCCGGGTATTCCGCTGGCAATCGTAATGCCTGATGCGCACTTTACGCTGCTCGACAGTCTGGGCAAACGGGTGCGCTTTCTGCGTCAGGTTCAGCATGAGTTAGGACTCACTAACATTACTCCGGTCCAGAGTCGGGTTGAAGCGTTCCCGGCTGAGCCGCCTTTTGATGGCGTTATCAGCCGTGCATTTGCGTCACTGACCGATATGGTGAACTGGTGTCATCACCTGCCAGGAAGGGAAGGGCGCTTCTTCGCGCTTAAAGGCGTGCGTCCGGACGATGAAATTGCGGAATTACCGGCTGGCTATGTTTCTGATGACGTCATTAAGCTGCAGGTGCCGCAGCTGGAAGGTGACCGTCATCTGGTCATCATTCGTCATCAGTAGCCCTTCAGTTAGCAGGGGCTTTTATCAGGGTTCTGATGAAAAAAGTGCAGATAATGCGCTATCGATAAAAGATTTTGTTTAAGCCCTGGCGGAATGAAGGTTAAAAACAGCGACGGAAATTATCCGAAAAGCTCTGTTACATTTAACGATTGGTTCACATTTAATTATCAGAAATATCACTTGTATAGGTGGGCCGCGGAATAAAAGTAGTCACGCCAGAAAATATATCGCGGTAATAACTTTGCGTGCGTAATATCAATTTCACGTTTCTTAAGCATACTTCGATGTCAATAGCGTGTTTTTGATGAAAATAGACTTGCACACGCAATTTTATAATTTCAAGACAATGATTTTTAAGGCTTAATCTGTTTTACAGATTGTTCTTAAATAGGTTGAAGATAAAACTCAGTGTAGTGTGAGTGCTTATTATGTGATCTAAAGCACGCTTTAAAAGCAAGTTGCGCGTGAAATTTCAGTCAGATTAGTGCGAATCTCCGCAGGGTAATCTTTGGAAAAATAGCCCTCCGGAAAGAAATTTAAATAATTGTTCACCTTTTCGCTACTTACCGATTGAAATCGCAGGTGCGGCCCGTATAATTTGCACGGCTTTTGCTGCTTGACTCAACTGCGCAAAGGCAGTCTTATACGACACGCGACATACCCCTAACGGGGCAGGAGAGTATCAGCGTCATGTCAGTGTCTCTTTACAGTTTAAAATTCGCCCGAACGGTGCTGATGATTCAGCTGGTGACGATAGTCATCATCGGCGCACTCTTTACTGTTAAAGATGTCACCTGGGGTGTCTCTGCTCTTGCGGGTGGAGCGGCAGCCTGGCTGCCAAACGTAATGTTTTTGTTTTTAGCCTGGCGCCTGCAGGGGCAATCCCCCACTTCGGGGCGAGTCGCGTGGAGCTTCGCTTTAGGTGAAATAGCTAAAGTGTTTGCGACCATCATTTTGCTCATTGTGGCGTTGGGTCTGTTCGGCGCGGTTTTCTGGCCGGTCGGAATAACCTGGTTATCGGTGCTGGTGGTACATATTCTGGCACCGGCGGTAATTAACAACAAAGGGTAAGAGGCATCATGGCTGCAGGAGAAATCTCTACTCCGCAAGAGTACATTGGTCACCACCTGACACATCTTCAGTTGGACCTGCGTACCTTCGAGTTAGTGAATCCGCACGACGCTCCCGCGACGTTCTGGGTATTAAATATCGATTCCATGTTTTTCTCTATGGTGCTGGGAATCATCTTCCTGGTGTTGTTCCGTAGCGTGGCGAAGTCTGCCACCAGCGGTGTGCCAGGGAAAATGCAGGCGGCTATCGAACTGGTTGTCGGTTTCGTTGATAGTAACGTGCGCGACATGTATCACGGTAAGAGCAAACTTATCGCCCCGCTGGCTCTGACAATTTTTGTCTGGGTCTTCCTGATGAACTTCATGGATCTGCTGCCAATCGACCTGCTGCCATATATTGGTGAGCATGTGTTGGGGTTACCGGCGCTGCGCGTCGTACCGTCTGCAGACGTGAACATCACGCTATCTATGGCGTTGGGCGTATTTATTTTGATTCTGTTCTACAGCATCAAAATGAAAGGCATTGGCGGCTTCACGAAAGAGCTGACGCTGCAGCCTTTTAACCACCCGATCTTCATCCCGATCAACCTGATTCTGGAAGGTGTGAGCCTTCTGTCTAAACCTGTATCACTGGGTTTACGACTGTTCGGTAACATGTATGCGGGTGAACTGATCTTTATCCTTATTGCCGGTCTGTTGCCGTGGTGGTCGCAGTGGGTGCTGAATGTGCCGTGGGCCATTTTCCACATCCTGATCATTTCGCTACAGGCTTTCATTTTCATGGTCCTCACGATCGTCTATCTGTCGATGGCATCTGAAGAGCATTGATTTTTTTCTCAACACTACTTTCCCGCTTGATTCCGGGTGGCAGCGCACCACGCTGAGGCCCGGAAGATTAAGGGAGCATTTAACTGAAACAAACTGGAGACTGTCATGGAAAACCTGAATATGGATCTGCTGTACATGGCTGCCGCTGTGATGATGGGCCTGGCGGCAATCGGTGCTGCGATCGGTATCGGCATCCTCGGAGGAAAATTCCTGGAAGGCGCTGCTCGTCAGCCTGACCTGATTCCTCTGCTGCGTACGCAGTTCTTTGTTGTAATGGGTCTGGTGGATGCAATCCCGATGATCGCTGTTGGTCTGGGTCTGTACGTGATGTTTGCTGTCGCCTAAAGCCCTGTGTTCACTCAGCGCACAATGTGCAAGGGTGAACGGATTCTGCCGCTTATCACGTTGATAACGGCAGAAAAGTTAAATACTCAATCTAGAGGCATTGTGCTGTGAACATTAATGCAACAATCCTCGGCCAGGCTATCGCGTTCATCCTGTTTGTCGCGTTCTGCATGAAGTACGTATGGCCGCCGCTGATGGCTGCTATCGAAAAGCGCCAGAAAGAAATTGCTGAAGGCCTTGCTTCTGCTGAACGTGCCAAGAAAGATTTGGATCTCGCGCAGGCTAATGCGACCGACCAGCTGAAAAAAGCCAAAGAAGACGCTCAGGTCATTATCGAGCAAGCGAACAAGCGTCGCGCGCAGATTCTGGATGAAGCCAAAACCGAAGCTGAAAACGAACGTAATCGCATCGTGACACAAGCGCAGGCTGAAATTGACGCCGAGCGTAAACGTGCACGTGAAGAACTGCGTAAGCAGGTTGCGTTGCTGGCTATGGCTGGCGCCGAGAAGATCATCGAACGCTCCGTGGATGAAGCTGCTAACAGCGACATCGTTGATAAACTGGTCGCTGAACTGTAAGGAGGGAGGGGCTGATGTCTGATCTGATTACTGTAGCTCGCCCCTACGCCAAAGCAGCTTTTGACTTTGCTGTTGAGCATCAAAGTATAGAACGCTGGCAACAGATGCTGGCGTTTGCCGCAGAAGTGGCTCGCAATGAACAGATGGCTGATCTTCTCTCAGGTGCATTAGCCCCTGAAGCGCTGGCAGCGTCGTTTAACGCAGTCTGTGGTGATCAACTGGATGAACCCGCACAGAACCTGATTAAGGTGATGGCGGAAAACGGACGTTTGACAGCGCTTCCGGCTGTACTGGCTCAGTATATCGAACTGCGTGACGCTCATGAAGCCACCGCTGAAGTCGATGTTATTTCCGCCAGTACGCTGAGTGACGACCAGCTGAATAAAATCAGCGCCGCGATGGAAAAACGTCTGTCACGCAAAGTTAAGCTGAATTGCAAAATTGATAAGTCTGTGATGGCAGGCGTGATCATCCGTTCGGGTGATCTGGTTATTGACGGCAGCGTACGCGGCCGTCTTGACCGTCTGGCTGACGTCTTGCAGTCTTAAGGGGACTGGAGCATATGCAACTGAATTCCACCGAAATCAGCGAACTGATCAAGCAGCGCATTGCTCAGTTCAATGTCGTGAGTGAAGCTCACAACGAAGGTACGATTGTTTCTGTAAGTGACGGTATCATCCGCGTACACGGCCTGGCCGATGTCATGCAGGGTGAGATGATTGCCCTGCCGGGTAACCGTTACGCTATCGCCCTGAACCTCGAGCGTGACTCGGTTGGTGCAGTGGTGATGGGTCCGTACGCTGACCTCGCCGAAGGCATGAAGGTTAAGTGTACTGGCCGTATTCTTGAAGTACCGGTAGGCCGTGGCCTGCTGGGCCGCGTCGTGAACACCCTGGGTGCACCTATCGACGGTAAAGGCGCAATCGACAACGACGGTTTCTCACCGGTCGAAGTGATTGCACCTGGCGTTATCGATCGTCAGTCAGTCGACCAGCCGGTTCAGACCGGTTATAAGTCGGTCGATGCGATGATTCCAATCGGCCGTGGCCAGCGTGAGCTGATCATCGGTGACCGTCAGACCGGTAAAACCGCGATGGCGATCGATGCGATCATCAACCAGCGTGACTCAGGCATCAAGTGTGTCTATGTTGCGATTGGTCAGAAAGCCTCAACCATCTCTAACGTGGTTCGTAAGCTGGAAGAGCATGGCGCACTGCAGAACACCATCGTTGTTGTGGCGTCTGCTTCTGAATCCGCTGCACTGCAGTATCTCTCTCCGTACGCAGGTTGTGCGATGGGCGAATACTTCCGTGACCGCGGTGAAGATGCGCTGATCGTATACGATGACCTCTCCAAGCAGGCTATCGCTTACCGTCAAATCTCTCTGCTGCTGCGCCGTCCACCAGGCCGTGAAGCATTCCCTGGCGACGTGTTCTATCTCCACTCTCGTCTGCTGGAACGTGCATCACGCGTAAGCGCTGATTATGTTGAGCGTTTCACTAATGGCGCAGTGACAGGTAAAACCGGTTCACTGACCGCGCTGCCGATCATCGAAACCCAGGCGGGCGACGTTTCTGCGTTCGTTCCGACCAACGTAATCTCGATTACTGATGGTCAGATCTTCCTGGAATCGAACCTGTTCAACTCCGGTATTCGTCCGGCTGTTAACCCAGGTATTTCGGTATCCCGCGTAGGTGGTGCTGCACAGACCAAGATCATCAAGAAACTGTCCGGTGGTATCCGTACCGCGCTGGCACAGTATCGTGAACTGGCGGCGTTCTCGCAGTTCGCCTCTGATCTGGACGATGCAACCCGCAAACAGCTGAGTCATGGTCAGAAAGTGACCGAGCTGCTGAAGCAGAAACAGTATGCGCCGATGTCTGTCGCGCAGCAGGGTCTGGTTCTGTTCGCTGCAGAGCGTGGCTACCTGAACGACGTTGAACTGGCAAAAATTGGCAGCTTCGAAGCTGCGCTGCTGGCCTTCGCCGATCGCGACCACGCTGAGCTGATGGCTGAAATCAACCAGTCGGGTAACTTTAACAACGATATCGAAGCGAAGCTGAAAGGCCTGATCGATACGTTTAAAGCAACCCAGTCCTGGTAATGTCTGGCGGCTTGTCTGAAAAGGCAGGCCGCAAGGCTTTGAGGAGAAGCTAATGGCCGGCGCAAAAGAGATACGAAGCAAGATTGGAAGCGTGAAAAACACGCAGAAGATCACCAAAGCGATGGAAATGGTCGCCGCCTCCAAGATGCGTAAAACGCAGGAACGCATGGCGGCCAGCCGTCCGTATGCAGACACCATGCGCAAAGTGATTGGTCACCTTGCGTTGGGTAATCTGGAATACAAGCACCCTTACCTGGAACAGCGCGACGTGAAGCGCGTCGGCTACCTGGTCGTTTCTACAGACCGCGGGCTTTGTGGTGGTTTGAACATTAACCTGTTCAAAAAATTACTGGCGGATATGAAGTCCTGGTCCGATAAAGGCGTGCAGAGCGATCTGTCGATTATCGGTTCAAAAGGGGCGTCATTCTTCAGTGCAGTAGGTGGCAACATCGTGGCGCAAGTCAGCGGCATGGGCGATAAACCTGCCCTGTCTGATCTGATTGGCCCGGTAAAAGTGATGTTGCAGGCGTATGATGAAGGCCGCATCGACAAACTGATGATCGTCAGTAACAAGTTCAATAACACCATGTCTCAGACTCCGACCATCACCCAACTGCTGCCGTTAGCGCCAGCGGAAGGTGAAGAAGAGATGAAGGCGAAGACCTGGGATTACCTGTACGAACCCGATCCGAAAGCGCTGCTGGATACCCTGCTGCGTCGTTATGTCGAATCGCAGGTTTATCAGGGTGTGGTGGAAAATCTGGCCAGTGAGCAGGCCGCACGTATGGTAGCGATGAAAGCCGCAACCGATAACGGCGGAAATCTGATCAAAGAGCTGCAGTTGGTTTACAACAAAGCTCGTCAGGCCAGCATCACCCAGGAACTTACCGAGATCGTCTCGGGGGCCTCCGCGGTTTAACCAGGTTTGGAATTAGGTAGAGGATTCAAGATGGCAACTGGAAAGATTGTCCAGATTATCGGCGCCGTTGTTGACGTCGAATTCCCTCAGGACGCGGTACCGCAAGTGTACAGCGCCCTCGAGGTTATGAATGGTGATGCGCGTCTGGTGCTGGAAGTACAGCAGCAGCTGGGCGGCGGCGTAGTACGTACCATCGCAATGGGTACGTCTGACGGCCTGAAGCGTGGTCTGAACGTCAACGACCTGCAGAAACCGATTCAGGTACCGGTCGGTAAAGCGACTCTGGGCCGTATCATGAACGTTCTCGGCGAGCCAATCGATATGAAAGGCGAGCTGAAAGAAGAAGATGGCAGCGCAGTAGAGATCGCCTCTATTCACCGCGCAGCGCCTTCTTATGAAGATCAGTCTAACTCGCAGGAACTGCTGGAAACCGGCATCAAGGTTATCGACCTGATGTGTCCGTTTGCCAAAGGCGGTAAAGTGGGTCTGTTCGGTGGTGCGGGTGTAGGTAAAACCGTCAACATGATGGAACTGATCCGTAACATCGCAGCTGAACACTCAGGTTACTCAGTGTTTGCTGGTGTGGGTGAGCGTACTCGTGAGGGTAACGACTTCTACCACGAAATGACTGACTCAAACGTTATCGACAAAGTTGCTCTGGTCTATGGCCAGATGAACGAGCCGCCGGGTAACCGTCTGCGCGTAGCCCTGACCGGTCTGACCATGGCGGAAAAATTCCGTGATGAAGGCCGCGACGTTCTGCTGTTCATCGATAACATCTACCGTTATACCCTGGCCGGTACAGAAGTCTCTGCACTGCTGGGTCGTATGCCATCTGCGGTAGGTTACCAGCCAACGCTGGCAGAAGAGATGGGTGTATTGCAGGAGCGTATTACCTCCACCAAGACCGGTTCAATCACTTCCGTACAGGCCGTTTACGTCCCTGCGGATGACCTGACTGACCCGTCACCAGCAACCACCTTTGCGCACTTAGACTCAACGGTAACGCTGAGCCGTCAGATCGCATCTCTGGGTATCTACCCGGCCGTTGACCCACTGGACTCTACCAGCCGTCAGCTGGATCCGCTGGTTGTTGGTCAGGAACACTATGATGTTGCGCGTGGCGTTCAGTCACTGCTGCAGCGTTATCAGGAACTGAAAGACATCATCGCCATCCTCGGTATGGATGAGCTGTCTGAAGAAGACAAACTGCTGGTGGCACGTGCGCGTAAGATTCAGCGCTTCCTGTCTCAGCCGTTCTTCGTTGCGGAAGTATTCACCGGTTCACCGGGTAAATACGTTACGCTGAAAGACACTATCCGTGGCTTTAAAGGCATCATGGAAGGTGAGTTTGACCACCTGCCAGAGCAGGCCTTCTACATGGTTGGCGCCATCGAAGAAGCCGTGGAAAAAGCGAAGAAACTGTAATAACGGTTTCCCGGGAGGAAGATTATGGCTATGACTTATCACCTGGATGTGGTCAGCGCAGAGGAGCAGTTGTTCTCTGGTCTGGTACAGAAGATTCAGGTGTCAGGTAGCGAAGGTGAACTGGGGATTTTCCCTGGCCATGCGCCGCTGCTGACTGCCATTAAGCCTGGAATGATCCGTATCGTGAAACAGCACGGCGAAGAGGAGTATATCTACCTCTCTGGCGGCGTGCTGGAAGTGCAACCAGGCAGCAGCACCGTTCTGGCCGATACCGCGATTCGCGGTACCGATCTGGACGAAGCGCGCGCGCTGGAAGCAAAACGCAAAGCAGAAGAGCACATGAACAGCAGCCATGGTGACGTGGACTATGCTCAGGCCTCTGCCGAGCTGGCGAAAGCCATTGCTAAACTGCGCGTGATCGAACTGACCAAAAAAGCGATGTAATCCAGCTTTATGCGTCACGAAATGCCAGCCCTCGGGCTGGCATTTTTTTTGCCTGCGGCGCCCGATCTGCCTGTCCGCCTAATTTCGGCCTGAGAAAAATGTAGTAATCTCAACCTCAAACCGTTTTACTTTCACCCGTAAAAATTCACTCAGGATAGTTATGTCTAACAGTGCGATGAGTGTGGTGATCCTTGCAGCTGGCAAGGGCACCCGTATGTATTCCGATCTGCCTAAAGTTCTGCATACGCTGGCAGGCAAACCGATGGTTCAGCACGTCATTGATGCCGCCAAAGGGCTGGGCGCACAGCATGTGCATCTGGTTTATGGTCATGGCGGCGATCGCCTGAAAGCGACCCTCACTGACAGCACGCTTAACTGGGTGCTGCAGGCCGAGCAGCTCGGCACCGGCCATGCTATGCAGCAGGCTGCACCTGCTTTTGCAGATGATGAAGATATCATGATGCTCTATGGCGACGTGCCGCTGATCACGCAGGCGACATTACAGCGTCTTCGCGAAGCAAAACCGCAGGGCGGCATCGGCTTACTCACCGTGGTACTGGATGACCCTACCGGCTATGGCCGCATTGTGCGTGAAAACGACACCATTACCGGTATTATCGAACAGAAAGATGCCAGCCCGGCGCAGCTCACTATTAAAGAGATCAACACAGGCATTCTGATCGCCAACGGGGGCGACTTAAAACGCTGGCTGGCGCAGCTCACTAACAATAATGCGCAGGGTGAGTATTACATCACCGATATTATCGCGCTGGCGCATCAGGAAGGCCGGGTGATCAACGCGGTCCATCCGGCACGCATCAGTGAAACGGATGGTGTCAATAACCGGCTGCAGCTGGCGACATTAGAACGCACTTACCAGGCTGAACAGGCGGAAAAACTGCTGCTGGCCGGTGTAATGCTGCGCGATCCGGCCCGTTTTGATCTGCGTGGAACGCTGACCCATGGACGGGATGTTGAAATCGACACCAACGTCATTATTGAAGGCCAGGTCACGCTGGGCTCGCGCGTCAAAATTGGCGCGGGCTGCATTATCAAAAACAGCGTGATTGGCGATGACTGTGAAATCAGCCCCTATACGGTGATCGAGGATGCTAATCTCGCCACCGCCTGTACCGTTGGGCCTTTTGCCCGTCTGCGTCCTGGCAGCGAGCTGGCGCAGGCCGCCCACGTGGGTAATTTCGTCGAAATGAAGAAAGCGCGTCTGGGTAAGGGTTCGAAAGCGGGTCACCTCTCCTACCTGGGTGATGCAGAGATTGGCGACAACGTGAATATCGGTGCAGGCACGATCACCTGTAACTACGATGGCGCGAATAAATTTAAAACTGTGATTGGCGATGACGTGTTTGTCGGCTCGGATACGCAGCTGGTGGCACCAGTCAATGTCGCGCCAGGCACCACCATCGCGGCAGGTACTACCGTTATGAGGGATGTGCCTCAGGCTGGTCTGGTTTACAACCGCAAAGAGCAGAATCACAAAGCGGACTGGCAGCGTCCGGTGAAGAAAAAATAAATTTTTAACGGCCCGCTGTATGCGGGCCGATGCAGTGCAGTGCCAAAACTATAATCCCCACTCTCTACAAGGCTCGGGGAACCGGCAAAGCCGGATATCAGGTCGCATGACAACAGAAGTGGCGAAAAGCCATGTAGTCAGGAAAACATCATTATGTGTGGAATTGTTGGTGCAGTAGCACAACGCGATATCGCAGAAATTCTGCTGGAAGGTCTGCGTCGTCTTGAATATCGCGGATATGATTCGGCCGGTCTGGCCGTGGTCGATCGTCAGGGACACGTCACGCGCCTGCGGCGGTTAGGAAAAGTGCAGAAACTGGCTGAAGCCGCTGAACAGCAGCCGCTGATTGGTGGCACCGGCATTGCGCACACGCGCTGGGCAACACACGGTGAGCCATCGGAAGCGAATGCGCATCCGCACATCTCAGAGCACATTATCATTGTGCACAACGGCATCATTGAAAACCATGAGCCGCTGCGCGCTGAGCTGATCGCGCGCGGCTACGTCTTTGCCTCTGAAACCGACACCGAAGTGGTGGCGCATCTGGTTCACTGGGAGCAGAAGCAGGGCGGTTCACTGCGCGAAGTGGTGTTGCGTGTGATTCCACAGCTGCGCGGTGCCTATGGCATGGTGATCATGGATAGCCGCGATCCCTCACTGCTGGTGGCGGCCCGTTCCGGCAGCCCGCTGGTTATTGGTCGTGGGATGGGTGAAAACTTTATCGCTTCGGATCAGCTGGCCCTGCTGCCAGTGACCCGCCGCTTTATCTATCTGGAAGAGGGTGATATCGCCGAGATCAGTCGTCGTGATGTCACGATTATTGACCGTGAAGGCAACACCGTGACGCGTGCCGAGATCGAATCAAACCTGCAATATGATGCCGGTGACAAAGGTATTTACCGTCACTACATGCAGAAAGAGATCTACGAACAGCCGATGGCGCTGAAAAGCACCCTCAGTGGCCGGTTCAGCCAGGGGCAGGTTGACCTCAGCGAGCTGGGCGCGGGCGCAGAAGCACTGCTGAGCCAGGTGGAGCATATCCAGATTATCGCCTGCGGCACCTCCTACAACTCCGGCATGGTATCACGCTACTGGTTTGAGTCGCTGGCTAACCTGCCCTGCGATGTGGAGATCGCCTCCGAGTTCCGCTATCGCAAGTCAGCAGTGCGCAAAAACAGCCTGCTGATCACCCTGTCGCAGTCGGGTGAAACGGCAGATACCCTGGCGGCGCTGCGTCTCTCTAAAGAACTGGGCTATCTGGGCTCGCTGGCGGTCTGTAACGTGGCCGGTTCGTCACTGGTGCGGGAATCTGACCTGGCATTGATGACCAAAGCGGGCACCGAAATTGGCGTCGCCTCCACCAAAGCATTCACTACCCAGTTAGCGGTGCTGCTGATGCTGGTGGCGAAACTGGGCCGTCTGAAAGGCATGTCTGCCGAGACTGAGCATGAGATCGTTCATGCACTGCAGGCATTGCCGAACCGGATTGAGCAGATGCTGGCGCAGGATAAGCTGATTGAGAATCTGGCAGAAGGCTTCTCTGACAAGCATCACGCGCTGTTCCTGGGACGTGGCGATCAATACCCGATTGCCATGGAAGGGGCGCTGAAGCTCAAGGAGATCTCCTACATTCATGCGGAAGCCTACGCGGCAGGCGAGCTGAAGCATGGCCCGCTGGCGCTGATTGATGCGGACATGCCGGTGATCGTGGTGGCACCTAACAATGAACTGCTGGAGAAGCTCAAATCCAACATCGAAGAGGTACGCGCTCGCGGCGGCCTGCTCTATGTGTTTGCGGATCAGGATGCGGGCTTCAGCGACAGTGACGGCATGAAGATTATTCCGTTACCGCACGTTGAAGAGGTGATTGCCCCCATCTTCTACACCGTGCCGTTGCAGTTACTCTCCTATCACGTTGCCCTGATCAAAGGGACCGACGTCGATCAGCCACGTAACCTGGCAAAATCGGTTACCGTGGAATAACCTGGTGGGCCCCGTCGCGGGCCCACTTCATTCCGGCTCTCTGTCATATAACTGTCATATTTCGTACATTTCACTGTCATCAAACTGTCCTATTTTCCCTCCTGCAGCAATCACAGACTCTTACTAAAACGGCCCCAAGCCTGACTTTTCTCCCCTGGAGGGAACATGACACTGATGCGTAGCACCGTAGCCCGAATCCTCGCCACCACCTTCGCCGTAAGCGCGGTATCTGCTTTTGCGGCCACCGATCTCACTGGCGCAGGCGGGACGTTCCCGGCGCCGGTTTATGCCAAGTGGGCAGCAGAATATCAGCAAGCCACCGGTAGCAAAATTAACTACCAGGGCATCGGTTCATCTGGCGGCGTTAAACAGATCATCGCCAAAACCGTTGATTTCGGTGCGTCCGATGCGCCAATGAAAGATGAAGATCTGCAGAAAAATGGCCTGTTCCAGTTCCCTACCGTGATCGGTGGTGTGGTACTGGCAGTTAACCTGCCCGGTATCAAGTCAGGCCAGCTGACGCTGGATGGCAAGACCGTTGGCGATATCTATCTCGGCACCATCAAAAAGTGGAACGACCCGGCGATCGCCAAACTTAACCCGGGCGTGAAACTGCCGGAAACCAACATCAACGTGGTGCGTCGCGCTGATGGTTCAGGCACCTCATTCGTCTTCACCAGCTATCTGGCGAAAGTGAACCAGGACTGGAACAGCAAAATTGGTAAAGGCAACACCGTTAACTGGCCAGTGGGTCTGGGCGGTAAAGGCAACGACGGCGTCGCCGCGTTTGTTCAGCGTCTGCCGGGTTCAATCGGTTATGTTGAATATGCCTACGCTAAACAGAACAACCTGACCTACACCAAACTGATG
Source organism: Pantoea sp. MBLJ3 (assembly GCF_000816655.1). Classification (NCBI taxonomy): domain Bacteria; kingdom Pseudomonadati; phylum Pseudomonadota; class Gammaproteobacteria; order Enterobacterales; family Erwiniaceae; genus Pantoea; species Pantoea sp. MBLJ3. The sequence goes on along the minus strand of NZ_JSUT01000001.1, from coordinate 206,013 downwards.
GATGCTGATGGTAAAGCGGTGGCACCAAGCGAAACCAGCTTCAGCAATGCCGCGAAAGGCGCAGACTGGAGCAAATCGTTCGCACAGGATTTGACCTTCCAGAAGGGCGCTGATGCCTGGCCAATCTCCTCAACCACCTTCATTCTGATCTACAAAGACCAGGCGAATGCGGCCAAAGGCGCTGAAGTACTGAAGTTCTTCGACTGGGCTTACAAGAAAGGCAGCAAAACCGCCACTGCGCTGGATTATGCTGCGCTGCCAGAGAGCGTGACCGAGCAGATTCGCGCCGCCTGGAAAGCCAACATCAAAGACAGTTCTGGTAAAGCGCTTTATCAGTAATTGACCGACCCTGACCGGGCAGCGGTCCGGTCAGACCCAACGGGCGGCTCATGCCGCCCTGATAACTTCTGAAGACTGAGACTTCTATGGCTGCAACGAAGCCGGCATTCAAAGCCCCGGGTAAACAAGGTGATAAGATTTTTGGCGCGCTGGTCAGACTGGCTGCGCTGATTGTACTGTTACTGATGGGCGGCATTATTGTTTCCCTGATCATCTCCTCGTGGCCCAGCATCCAGAAGTTTGGTTTCGCCTTTTTGTGGACCAAAACCTGGGATGCGCCCAACGAACAATTTGGTGCACTGGTACCGATCTACGGCACCCTTGTAACCTCCATCATTGCCCTGATTATTGCCGTGCCGGTGAGTTTCGGTATCGCGCTGTTCCTGACTGAACTCTCACCCGCCTGGCTGCGTCGCCCGCTGGGCACGGCTATTGAGCTGCTGGCGGCTATCCCGAGTATCGTTTACGGCATGTGGGGCCTGTTTGTTTTCGCGCCGCTGTTCGCCGAATATTTTCAGACGCCGGTTAATGACGTGATGTCGGGCATTCCGATTGTCGGCGAACTCTTCTCCGGCCCCGCTTTTGGTATCGGTATTCTTGCGGCAGGGGTGATTCTGGCAATCATGATCATCCCTTACATCGCTTCGGTGATGCGCGACGTGTTTGAACAGACCCCGGTGATGATGAAAGAGTCTGCTTACGGTATCGGCTGCACCACCTGGGAAGTGATCTGGCGCGTCGTACTGCCCTTTACCAAAAATGGCGTGATTGGTGGTGTGATGCTGGGACTGGGTCGTGCGCTGGGCGAGACCATGGCGGTCACCTTTATTATCGGCAACACCTACCAGCTCGACAGCCCGTCGCTGTTTATGCCGGGTAACAGCATTACCTCAGCACTGGCTAACGAGTTTGCAGAAGCGGAGTCGGGCGTGCATGTTGCCGCGCTGATGGAGCTGGGACTGATCCTGTTTGTGATTACCTTTATCGTGCTGGCGATTTCAAAGCTGATGATTATGCGACTGCAGAAAAGTGAAGGAGCGCGCTCATGACCACGATTGAAATTCAGGCGCGTGCCGAGCTGGACGCATCGCGCCGTAAAATGCAGTCCTGGCGCAGTACTAAAAATAAAATTGCGCTGACGCTGTCGCTGCTGACCATGGCATTTGGTCTGTTCTGGCTGGTGTGGATCCTGTTTACCACTGTCACGCGCGGCGTAGATGGGCTTTCCTGGTCCCTGTTCACTGAATCAACGCCACCGCCGAATACCGCGGGCGGCGGTCTGGCGAACGCCCTGGCGGGCAGTGGATTGCTGATTTTCTGGTCTACATTTTTTGGTACGCCGCTGGGCATCATGGCGGGTATTTACCTGGCTGAATATGGTCGCAAATCGGCGCTGTCAGAAGTGATTCGCTTTATTAACGACATTCTGCTTTCAGCACCCTCCATTGTGGTCGGCCTGTTCGTCTACACCCTGGTGGTGGCGAAGATGCAGCACTTCTCCGGCTGGGCCGGGGTGATTGCACTGGCGCTGCTGCAGGTGCCCATTGTGATTCGTACCACTGAAAACATGCTGCGTCTGGTGCCAGACAGCATGCGTGAAGCCGCTTATGCGCTCGGCACGCCCAAGTGGAAGATGATCTCGGCCATCACCCTGAAAGCCTCGGTCTCCGGCATCATTACTGGCGTGCTGCTGGCGATTGCCCGCATCGCAGGTGAAACAGCCCCGCTGCTGTTTACGGCACTGTCGAACCAGTTCTGGAGCACCGACATGATGCAGCCGCTGGCGAACCTGCCGGTCACCATCTTTAAATTCGCCATGAGCCCGTTTGCCGAATGGCAGAGCCTGGCCTGGGCGGGTGTGCTGATCATTACCCTTTGCGTGCTGTTGCTGAACATTGTCGCGCGGGTCATTTTCGCCAAAGGTAAACACGGTTAACTTCCGGCGCGGCCCTGAGCGGCGCCGTATAAGAGAGATGAATTATGAGTATCGCGACAGCATCAGCCGATAAAATTCAGGTCCGTAATCTGAACTTCTATTACGGCAAGTTTCATGCGCTGAAGAACATCAATCTGGATATCGCTAAGAATGAGGTGACCGCGTTTATCGGGCCCTCGGGCTGTGGTAAGTCTACCCTGCTGCGTACCTTCAATAAGATGTACTCACTCTATCCGGAGCAGCGGGCCGAAGGGGACATTCTGCTGGATGGCGAAAATATTCTGGCGACACAGCAGGATATCGCGCTGCTGCGCGCCCGCGTCGGCATGGTGTTTCAGAAGCCGACACCGTTCCCGATGTCGATCTATGACAACATCGCTTTCGGCGTGCGTCTGTTTGAAAAGCTGTCACGTGCCGATATGGATGAGCGCGTACAGTGGGCGCTGACCAAAGCGGCGCTGTGGAATGAAACCAAAGACAAGCTGCATCAGAGCGGTTACAGTCTTTCCGGCGGCCAGCAGCAGCGTCTGTGTATTGCCCGCGGCATCGCGATTCGTCCGGAAGTCCTGCTACTGGATGAACCCTGCTCCGCGCTGGACCCCATCTCCACCGGCCGTATCGAGGAGCTGATCACCGAGCTGAAGCAGGATTACACTGTGGTGATCGTGACGCACAACATGCAGCAGGCAGCACGCTGCTCTGACCATACCGCTTTCATGTACCTGGGCGAACTGATTGAGTTCAGCGACACCGACACGCTGTTCACCAAGCCCGCGCAGAAGCAAACCGAAGACTACATTACTGGCCGCTACGGCTGATCTGACAGGAGAACGACATGGATAATCTGAATCTGAATAAGCACATCTCCGGTCAGTTCAATGCCGAACTGGAGCATATCCGTACCCAGGTGATGATCATGGGCGGCATGGTCGAGCAGCAGCTGACTGATGCTATTACCGCGATGCATAATCTGGATGGCGAACTGGCGCAGCGGGTGATCGACGGCGACCAGAAGGTCAACATGATGGAAGTGGAGATTGATGAAGCCTGCGTGCGCATCATCGCCAAACGTCAGCCAACCGCGATCGATTTGCGTCTGGTGATGGCGATCATCAAAACGATCTCCGAGCTGGAGCGCATTGGCGATGTGGCGGAGAAGATCAGCCGCACGGCGCTGGAGAAGTTTGGTCAACAGCATCTTCCGCTGCTGGTGAGCCTTGAGTCGCTGGGACGTCACACCGTGCAGATGCTGCATGATGTGCTCGACGCCTTTGCACGTATGGATCTCAATGAAGCGATTACCATCTACCGCGAAGATAAGAAGGTGGATAAAGAGTATGAAGGCATTGTTCGTCAGCTGATGACCTACATGATGGAAGATCCGCGCACGATTCCCAGCGTGCTGACGGCACTGTTCTGCGCCCGCGCCATTGAGCGCATCGGTGATCGTTGCCAGAACATCTGCGAAATCATCTTCTATTTCGTCAAAGGTCAGGATTTTCGTCATGTGGGCGGGGATCGGCTCGATGAATTACTGTCGGGTGACGATGGCAGCAACAAACCTTCCTGATACACCTTATCCCTGTGCCAGACAGGCGCAGGGATAAGCCTTTCTGATTGGTCACCTCCTGAACTCTCTTTATAATTGCGGCACTTTACTCTCTGAGGTGCGCAATGATGTCTCCTTCTCCCCAATCAAAACCGGGCGTAACGCCGGGCAAAGCGATGCTGGCTGCGGTCAGCGGTTATGCCATGGATGGATTTGACCTGCTGATACTCGGGTTTATGCTGCCGGCTATCAGTGTTTCGCTGGCGCTCAATCCATCACAGGCAGGATCGCTGGTGACCTGGACGCTGATCGGCGCGGTCATCGGTGGCATCGTCTTTGGTCATCTCAGCGACCGTTATGGTCGCATCCGCATGCTGACCGTCACGATTCTGGTCTTCTCTATCTTTACCGGCCTGTGCGCGGTGGCGCAGGGCTACTGGGATCTGCTCGCCTGGCGAACGCTGGCAGGTGTGGGGCTGGGCGGCGAGTTTGGGATCGGTATGGCGCTGATTGCCGAAGCCTGGCCTGCGGAGAAGCGTAATCGTGCCTCAGCCTGGGTCGGTATCGGCTGGCAGCTGGGCGTGCTGATGGCGGCCTTTATCACGCCACCGCTACTGAATATTATCGGCTGGCGTGGCATGTTCCTGGTTGGTTTGTTGCCTGCGCTGGTCTCGTTCGCCATTCGTCGCGGGATGGGAGAACCTGAGGCGTATCAGCGACAGGTTAAACATGTGCCGTCACTCTCGTTTCCGGCACGCCTGAAGCTGCTGGTCCGCGATCGCGCTACCGCTAAAGCCAGCCTGGGCATTTTTATCCTCTGCTCCGTCCAGAATTTTGGCTACTACGGGCTGATGATCTGGATGCCGAGCTACCTCTCCTCCAGCTTTGGTTTCAGCCTGACAAAATCGGGCCTCTGGACCGCCGTGACCGTCGTCGGCATGACCTTTGGCATCTGGCTGTTTGGCGTGCTGGCCGATCGCTTTGCACGCTGGAAAATTTTCCTGCTCTATCAGTTTGGCGCTGTCGTGATGGTGGTGGTCTATGCGCAGCTGCGTGACCCGAACATCATGCTCTTTACCGGCGCCATCATGGGAATGTTTGTTAACGGCATGATTGGCGGCTATGGGGCGCTGATTTCAGATACCTTCCCGCCACAGGTACGTGCCACCGCGCAGAACGTCCTGTTCAACCTTGGGCGTGGCGTAGGCGGTTTTGGTCCGGTCGTGATTGGCCTGCTGGCGAGCCAGTTCTCGTTCACAGCGGCGATTACCCTGCTGGCGCTGATTTATCTGCTGGATATTGTGGCAACGCTGTTCCTGCTGCCGAAGAAACAGAGTCAGGAAGATACGCTGGGGGCCATTGGCTGATGCTCACCTGAAGCAGGAGCTGTGACTGTCATCTCAGCTATTCGGGTTCAGCAACAGGATTCACAATCGTCATCTCAGTAGATGATCAGCAAGATGAGAAAAAAATCCGCACTCTATTTCAGGATAGAGTGCGGTTGATAACATATATCAAGCGGATACAGAGGGATTTATTCAGAGAGCTTACACACTCAATTAATCTCACTGGCAATAAAATTGTCAGATTCCGATGAGATCAATTTTTGATCAGATTAATTTCTTTCTGGGTCTTGTCGCTTTTTTTAACACCAAATTTGCTTCTGACTTAACGGATTTTATATCAGACTTACTGGCACAGAATGGACATGCAATCACACCCGTATAGCTTATCCTGGCTACGCTAAGTGCCTGATTGATAGTATAGCAACTTCCTATAAACGCCCGCCTTGTCTCTGAAGGCAGCTGCGGACAATCCATCCGATGCAGCAGCAATCCTCCGGTTGAATGATCGCTGACGTAGAATTTCATGGCCTTATACATGCCATATCCTTTTGCTGTGTGTAACAAACGAAAATTTAAAAATGCGCTTTTTAAGGTTAGCCATAACCTGTAAAAGCAGCGTCTGAATCCATGTGAAATTAATATGATTGCGGTTTTCACATTAGCTCGTTTGCGTTAAATAAATTTAGCATTTAATTTTAAAGTTAAAAAACATTTTTATTTGGGCTAAATAAATACCTTGTACAGATAAATCTTTTTTTGCTTTAGAATCTAAGAAGGATAGTTCTGCTAAGTTACTGATTTATTGTTTCGTAAACACTAGTCCGTTTCATAAAACATTACGATGAGTAAGAATAAGGGCATAGAAAAAAAGCCATAAGAACCTGAGTTAAAAGAGTTCTTATTTTATACGCACTGAGGTTTGATTCAATAATTGTGATCTTAAATCGAAAATAAGATCAAAATATTTGATCAATATAACTTTGGCTGAGCCTGTAAATGTTACATTAAGGGTATGATTGATAAGCGTTATTATTACCTGTGGCAGTAAATCATTAAACAATTTTATCCAGGTCTTTTTTTTATCGTCAGATGAGCGTGGGTAATATCGTCATGCAGGGTGTGGATGTAATGCGCCGTTACCGCACAGCGTAATACCAAAAAAAAGCCGCAGGCGGAGTAATCTGCTTGCGGCATAAGTCAGCGACTTGCTTCAGGTACTTTATTCTGTTGTCAGGGGCTACTCACTCTGCCAGTGAAAGGGGGAATGTTGCACCGCAACAACCTGCAGGCCATTCTTTATCTTCACCACCCGTTGAGGACCCAATATCTGCTGGGGCTCAGGGTTTTTATTCAGCATCACCGTAGCATGTGTGATGCCAGATCTTTCAGCTAGCTGGCACGTATGGCCTGCTATCGCAGGCCTCTTCTTTGCTTTGGTCGCAGGCCTTCGAACCAGGGTGGTAGCTGGCTTCGTAAAAGATTTGATACTTCCTTCTTCTATTGCGTCAGCCTGACCATTATTGGGTTGTTTCAGGCATACCAGACATCGGCCAACTTCGTGGTGATGCTGTAAAGCTACGGTCATTGCCTGCAGCGCTGTATAAAGGGTGCCAATAAATGTCCGATCGTCGAGAGACTTCGGAATTAAATTACACCCTTCCCGATGTAACAACGTTCCGCTCTCATAATGATTGCTGATGTAGTATTTCATTGCTTTTAACATGCTAATTCCTTAAGCATTACTGGACCTGAATATATCAGGTGAAAGATAATGATATTGATTCTTATTATTATAGTTTCTATTGTCGGGCAGATAATGATTGCATAACTCGCCTGGAACTAAATGCGCGCGCCCAAAAAATCGTTTTAATTTGCGTGAAGGTATTTAACCGGTTTAACCCGCGCAATCTGAATCAACGCTGAATTTCACGTTACGTAAAACAGAAGCATTTTAGTGTAGCAGCGAAATAAGCTGGCAGTTAGCTGAGATACACTTTTCTGGTGTTGACTGATTAAGCGTCAGTGCAATGAATAGTGGGGCCAGGTGGTAAACAGTATCCGCCTGCTTCGCACACCGGCAGACAACATCGCCAGCCTGGCTTATCGGCATACGCCAGCATTAAACCTTATTATCGACGGGGGCCATTAATTGATACTGCGCCAGGAGACGCGTTAATACGGCAGCGGCTGAACAGTAAGAGGCAGTAGCAATAAGGAAGGTTGCCAGGCCAAACGGTTGCTAAACCGGGCATCCTGGACGGATTACTTCATGAGCGGCAGAAGTTGCTGATACAGAATTGAAAAGGTCTCCCGACGTGACTGGTAATGTACCCTTTTGTCCGGATCCGGTTGATGCCGCTGCACCAGAGTCGGCGTCGGGACGGTGACTTCCGGATTCAGCGCCTGCTGCGCCAGCCTTGCGGCGCCCAGAGCCGGACCCACTTCACCTCCGTGGCAATAGTCCAGCGTCTGGCCACTGATATCCGCCAGCATCTGACGCCACAGGGTGCTGCGTGCGCCGCCGCCGATCAACATAATACTCTTTGGCTGCACGCCACACTCATGCAGCACATCCATGCCCTGCGCCAGAGCAAATCCCACCCCTTCCAGCACCGATCGTGCCAGCTCAGGCCGGCCATGCTGGTGGGTAAAGCCAAAGAAGGCGCCCAGTGCATTCGGGTTGTTATGCGGCGTACGCTCACCGGAAAGATAGGGCAAAAACCATAACCCGGGTACGTCATCGCGTGCGCGCTCCGCTTCAGCCAGCAGCTCAGGAACATCTTTGCATCCGGTCAGCGTTGCTGCCCAGTCCAGACAGGAGGCTGCGCTGAGCATCACCGACATCAGATGCCAGCGCTGCGGTAACGCATGGCAGAAGCTGTGTACCGCGCGCGCCGGATTGCTGAGATAGCCGTCGCTTACCACAAAGTAGACGCCCGATGTCCCCAGCGACAGCATTCCCTGACCGGGTTCGGTCATGCCGACACCTATCGCACCTGCAGCATTGTCGCCACCGCCCGCAGCCAGCGGCACCGCGTTCATCTTCCACCGTGTTGCCAGTTCAGCATGCAGAGTGCCCGTCAGGGCATTGCCTTCATAGAGCGTCGGCATCTGCTCCCGGCGGAGATCGCAGGCGTGCAGCATCACATCGCTCCAGTCACGCTGCGCCACATCCAGCCACATTGTCCCTGCGGCATCAGACATATCAGTGGCGAAGTCGCCACTTAATCGCCAGCGCAGATAATCTTTGGGCAACAGCACGTGAGCAATCTGACTGAAGATGGCCGGTTCATGCTGCTGCACCCACAGCAGTTTGGGGGCTGTGAAGCCGGGCATCATCAGGTTGCCGGTGATAGCCCGTGAATCCGGCACCTTCCGTTCCAGCTCACGACACTGCGCCTCGCTGCGTCCGTCATTCCAGAGCATGGCCGGACGTAATACCTGGTTAGCACTGTCGAGCAGCGTGGCACCATGCATCTGTCCGCTCAGCCCGATGGCCTGCACTGCACGCAGGTCCTGCTTCGCGCTCAGCGCCTGCATAGCCAGCTCCAGCGCCTGCCACCAGCTTTCGGGATCCTGTTCACTCCACAAGGGCTGTGGACGCGAAACCTGCAGGGGCGACGTTTCTGTCGCCACCACGTTGCCCTGTGCATCCATCAGCACCACTTTGACGCCAGAGGTGCCTAAATCGATCCCGATAAACATGCTCTGCTCCTGAAGGGTTAGAAATCAAACAGGTAGTGATTCACCAGATTTTCCAGCTGCTCCTGACGTCCGCTCTGATGCTGCGGATTGAGTTGCTGCTGCTGAGCATGCGCCGCCAGTGCCTCCAGTGAAAACTCACCTTTCAAAATTTGCTGACCGAACTCACCATTCCAGCCGCTGTAGCGCTGTGCCACACGCTTATCAAGTTCACCATCGCTGATCATGCGAGCCGCCACTTTCAGCGCCAGCGCCATGGTATCCATCGCGCCAATATGACCGTAGAAGAGATCATATTTATCGGTGCTCTGACGACGCACTTTGGCATCAAAGTTTAAGCCGCCAGTGGTAAAGCCGCCCGCTTTAAGGATCTCATACATCACCAGTGCATTCTCTTCCACGCTGACCGGGAACTGATCGGTATCCCAGCCGCACTGCGGATCGCCGCGGTTGGCATCGACTGAACCAAAAATACCCAGCGCAATAGCGGTAGCGATTTCATGATGGAAAGAGTGGCCCGCCAGCGTGGCGTGGTTGGCCTCCACGTTAACCTTGATCTCTTTCTCCAGGCCGAACTGTTTCAGGAAGCCATACACCGTCGCGACATCATAATCATACTGATGCTTAGTCGGCTCCTGCGGTTTCGGTTCAATCAGCAGCGTGCCCTGGAAGCCAATTTTATGTTTGTGTTCGACCACCATTTGCATAAAGCGGCCAATCTGCTCGCGCTCCTGGCGCAGATCGGTATTCAGCAGCGTTTCATAGCCTTCCCGTCCGCCCCACAACACATAGTTTTCGCCGCCCAGGGTTTTGGTCGCCTGCATAGCACTGCAGACCTGCGTCGCGGCCCAGGCAAAGACTTCCGGATCGGGATTAGTGGCAGCGCCAGCCCCGTATCGCGGATGGGTAAAGCAGTTGGCCGTGCCCCACAACAGTTTCACGCCAGTCTCCTGCTGTTTCTCCAGCAGTTTATCGGTCATAGCGGCAAAGTTTTCTTTGTAGCTGTGCAGCGAATCACCTTCAGGTGAGACATCAACGTCATGGAAGCAGTACCACGGCACATTCAGTTTATGGAAAAACTCAAAGGCCACATCCGCCTTTAGTTTTGCCTGCTGTAGCGCATCCCCGCTTTTCTGCCATGGGCGATCAAAAGCCCCCACGCCAAACATATCTGCACCATTCCAGCAGAAGGTGTGCCAGTAACAGGCAGCAAAGCGCAGATGCTCCGCCATGGTCTTGCCGAGGATGACCTCATCGGGATTGTAGTGGCGGAAAGCAAGAGGATGCGTCGACTGGGTGCCTTCATAACGAACCCGATCGATCTGATCGAAATAAGCGTGCATGGTGTGCTCCTTAGCATCAGTACCCGAATGGTCTGCGTTGAAGCAATATTCAATAGGGGCTGTGGCTTCAGCTCAATTACGATATTTCATAACGGGCATCAGATAATTATTATTTGTGCGCTGTCTCGCAAAATAATGTTATTAACGGGATGATTTAACCTGTTCACTCTCTTGTCTTAAAAAGATGAAACCTCGATCGCGCTCATAAAAAATGAAATAAACCAAAAAACGTAATAGCCGGATAAAAATCAGTAATTGCTGTAACCGGAGAAGAAGGGCAACAATTCATCCGCCTGGTTTATAGGCCTGAAACGACAATAGCCTCAACCTACAGGATGATCACAATGAAGATGAAACATGCACTGCTCGCCGCCTGCGCGGCGCTGGCGCTGTTCAGCCAGACCAGCGTGGCAAAAGAAGTGAAGATCGGCATGGCGATTGACGATTTGCGCCTTGAGCGCTGGCAGAAAGACCGCAATATTTTCGTTAAACAGGCGGAAACACTGGGTGCTAAGGTGTTTGTTCAGTCAGCCAACGGCAACGAAGAGACACAGATGTCGCAGATTGAAAATATGATCAATCGCGGTGTCGATGTGCTGGTGATTATTCCCTACAACGGTCAGGTATTGAGTAACGTTGTCGCTGAAGCGAAACGGGAAGGCATTAAAGTGCTGGCCTATGACCGAATGATAAATAATGCCGATATCGATTTTTATATCTCTTTCGATAATGAAAAAGTGGGCGAGTTGCAGGCCGAAAGCATTGTGAAACAGGTGCCTAAGGGCAACTATTTTTTAATGGGCGGTTCGCCAGTGGATAATAACGCCCGCCTGTTCCGTGCCGGACAGATGAAAGTGTTAAAACCTTATATTGATAACGGCAGCATTAAAATTGTCGGCGATCAGTGGGTCGATGCCTGGCTGCCGGAAAACGCCCTGAAAATTATGGAAAATGCCCTGACCGCCAACAGTAACCACATTGATGCGGTCGTTGCCTCAAATGATGCCACCGCAGGCGGTGCCATTCAGGCCCTTAGCGCGCAGGGGCTGGCCGGAAAAGTGGCGATCTCCGGACAGGATGCCGATCTGGCCGCGATTAAACGTATCAAAGCGGGTACGCAGACCATGACGGTTTACAAACCGATCACGGAGCTGGCCACCGAAGCGGCGAAAATAGCCGTCGAACTGGGTGAGGGCAAAACACCCGCCAGCAACAGCACGCTGAACAATGGCCTGAAAGATGTGCCGTCACGGCTACTGAAGCCGATTCCGGTTAACAAAGACAATATCGAAAGCACCGTGGTGAAAGACGGTTTCCACAAACAGAGCGAACTCTGACCGCGCATAGCGTGAGGGAGAACAGTCGATGCTGCTGGAAATGAAAAACATCACCAAACGTTTCGGTGCTGTTAAGGCGCTGAATGATGTCAGCCTGCAACTTGAGGCGGGTGAAGTGATGTCGTTGTGCGGTGAGAATGGATCGGGCAAATCGACGCTGATGAAAATCCTGTGCGGACTCTATCCGCACGGCGATTTTGAGGGACAGATTCACTTCTCTGGCGACGACATTCAGGCACAGACCATTCGCGATACCGAACGTAAAGGCATTGTGATTATCCATCAGGAGCTGGCGCTGGTGCGGCAACTGACGGTGATGGAGAACATCTTCCTCGGCGCCGAACTGAGTCGTTTCGGCATGGTGGATGATGAAACCATGACCCTGCGCTGCCAGCAACTGCTGGCGCGGGTCGGGCTGAACGTCTCGCCTGCAACCCGCGTGGGCGAGTTAGGCCTGGGTCAGCAGCAGCTGGTGGAGATTGCCCGCGCCCTTAACAAACAGGTCCGGCTGCTGATTCTGGATGAGCCGACCTCTTCTCTGACGGAGCAGGAGACGGATGTGCTGCTGAGCATCATTCGTAATCTGCGTGAACACGGTATCGCCTGCATCTACATCTCGCACAAGCTGAACGAGGTCAAGGCGATCTCCGACACCATCTGCGTAATCCGTGACGGCCAGCATATTGCCACCCGTCCTGCGGCAGGCCTGAGCGAAGATGACATCATCACCATGATGGTCGGACGCGAGCTGACCGCGCTCTATCCCCATGCGCCGCATCAGATTGGCGATGTGATACTCAAAGTGGACAATCTCACCGCCTGGCATCCGGTTAACCGCCACATCCGCCGCGTCAACAACGTCTCGTTCACACTCAGACGCGGTGAAATCCTTGGCATTGCCGGGCTGGTCGGCGCAGGCAGGACTGAAACGGTGCAGTGCCTGTTTGGTGTCTGGCCTGGGCGCTGGCAGGGTGATATCTGGATCAACGACAAACAGGTCAACATCACTGATTGCCGTGCCGCGATTGCGCACGGCATTGCGATGGTGCCGGAAGATCGCAAAAAGGATGGCATCGTGCCGCTGATGGCGGTGGGCAAAAATATTACCCTGGCGGCACTGGATCAGTTCAGTCACCGACTCTCGACGCTGGATGAAGCGCAGGAGCAGCAAGCGATCAACGACGCGATCAGTCGGCTGCGCGTAAAAACCTCCTCATCGGAACTGCCGATTGGCCGTTTAAGCGGCGGCAACCAGCAGAAAGCGATTCTGGCGAAGTGCCTGCTGCTCAATCCAAAAATCCTGATCCTGGATGAACCGACACGCGGCATTGATGTGGGTGCCCGTCAGGAGATCTACCTGCTGATCAATGCGCTGGTTCAGCAGGGTATCGCGGTGATTGTGATTTCCTCTGAGCTGCCGGAAGTACTGGGCCTGAGCGATCGGGTTCTGGTGATGCATGAAGGGCAGATCAAAGCCGATTTGATTAACGATAATCTGACTCAGGAGCAGGTGATGGAAGCTGCCCTGCGGAGTGAACATTATGCTTAAAAGTGAAAGTACCCAAAGCCGCCTCTCAGGTACGCCGGGCAAACCGTCACCGGGCAGGTTCACGCTGCCCAACCTGCAGGTTCTGGTGATGCTGGGCGCGATTGTGCTGATTGCGCTGTTCTTTACCTGGACTACCGACGGCTCGTGGCTCAGTGCGCGTAACGTCTCCAACCTGCTGCGACAGACCGCTATCACCGGCATTCTGGCGGTCGGCATGGTGTTCGTGATTATCTCGGCGGAGATCGACCTGTCAGTGGGTTCTATGATGGGTCTGCTGGGCGGCGCGGCGGCAATCTTTGACGTCTGGCTCGGCTGGCCGCTGCCGCTGACCATCGTGGTCACACTGGTGATGGGACTGCTGCTCGGCACCTGGAATGGCTGGTGGGTGGCGTATCGCAAAGTGCCGTCGTTTATTGTGACACTGGCGGGGATGCTGGCGTTCCGCGGTATTCTGGTCGGCATTACCGATGGCACCACCGTTGCGCCGATTACACCGGGCATGTCGCAGATTGGACAGAGTTATCTGCCGGGCGGTGTCGGTTTCGGCTTTGGTGTTGCAGGTCTGGCGCTGTTTACACTCTGGCAATGGCGGCTGCGGCTGCGTCGTCAGCAACTCGGCCTGCCACAGGGCGCAGCAAGCGGCACCGTGGGGCGTCAGGCGATCACGGCTATCTTAGTGCTGGGTGCCATCTGGTTACTCAATGATTATCGTGGCGTACCTACGCCGGTGTTGTTGCTGGCTGTGCTGCTGCTGGCGGGCATGTTTATGGCAACCCGCACCGCATTCGGCCGTCGTATCTACGCTATCGGCGGCAACATAGATGCAGCCCGCCTCTCTGGCATTAACGTGGCGCGCACCAAGCTGGCGGTGTTTGCCATCAACGGTGTGATGGTGGCGATTGCCGGGCTGATCCTCAGCTCGCGGCTGGGTGCAGGCTCACCATCGGCGGGTAATATTGCGGAACTCGACGCGATTGCCGCCTGCGTCATTGGCGGCACCAGCCTGGCGGGCGGCGTGGGGTCGGTTGCGGGCGCGGTCATGGGGGCCTTTATCATGGCCTCGCTGGATAACGGCATGAGTATGATGGATGTGCCGACTTTCTGGCAGTACATCGTCAAAGGCGCGATTCTGCTGCTGGCGGTGTGGATGGATACCGCAACGCGGCGTCGGGTGTAATCGCGCGGGCGATCACATTGTGGCGCAAACAATTTTTTTGCCCCTTTCAGCCGTGTTATGCAATGCGCTGAGGATTTAAGGGAACGCGCCATCATGCATGATAAACGTTATCGTATTACGCTGTTGTTTAACGCCAATAAAGTGTATGACCGTCAGGTGGTTGAGGGCGTCGGTGAGTATTTACAGGCGTCGCAGACAGACTGGGATATCTTCATCGAAGAAGATTTTCGCTGCCGCATCGACAACATCCGTGAGTGGCTGGGTGATGGGGTGATCGCCGATTACGACGATCGCTCTATCGAAGCTCTGCTGTCGAATGTCTCTGTCCCCATTGTCGGCGTGGGTGGCTCTTATCATCGCCAGGAAGATTATCCTCCGGTGCATTACATCGCCACTGACAACGCCGCGCTGGTGGAGAAAGCTTTTCTGCATCTGAAAGAGAAGGGCATCAACCGCTTTGCCTTTTATGGTTTACCGGCCTCCAGTGGCAAGCGCTGGGCGCAGGAGCGGGAACAGGCATTTCGTCAGCTGGTAGGGCGTGAGCGTTACCAGGGCGTGGTCTATCAGGGCATGGAGACCGCGCCGGAAAACTGGCAGCACGCGCAGAACCGGCTCGCCGACTGGCTGCAGACACTGCCGCCGCAAACCGGCATTATCGCCGTGACTGACTCCCGGGCGCGACATCTGCTGCAAGCCTGTGAACACCTGAAAATACCTGTACCGGAAAAGTTAACGGTGATCGGGATTGATAATGAGGAGCTGACCCGCTATCTGTCACGCGTCGCGCTCTCGTCCGTGGCGCAGGGTTCACGGCAGATGGGTTATCAGGCGGCCAAACTGCTGCACCGGTTGCTGGATAATCAGCCTCTGCCCCTTCAGCGCATTCTGGTGCCGCCGGTGAAAGTCATCGCAAGGCGCTCAACCGACTTCCGCTCACTGCGCGATCCGGCGGTGATTCAGGCAATGCACTACATCCGCTTTAACGCCTGTAAGGGCATTAAGGTGGAACAGGTGCTGGATGCGGTCGGGCTGTCGCGATCTAATCTGGAAAAACGCTTTCGTGATGAGACCGGCGACACCATTCATGCCATGATTCATCGCGAAAAACTGGAAAAAGCGCGCGAACTGCTGGCTTCTTCATCGCTCAATATCAATGAGATCTCGCAAATGTGCGGTTACCCTTCGCTGCAATACTTCTATTCAGTGTTCCGCAAAAGCTACGACACCACTCCAAAAGAGTATCGCCAGCATTTTGGTGAGAATGTGTTGTAGCAGGAAAGGGTGAGTCTGGCGGGGATGGATATCGGGTAAAAAAGCACGGACCGGGGCACTAAAACACCCGCTGCTCCCTCTCCTCCAGCACCGCCAGTGCCAGCCCGTTAGCCGGGTCAATCCGGTTCTCCGGGAACTGCAGCTGAGTATGCGCGGCGGTAAAAGCCAGCGCGTTACCGTGTGCGGTATCGCGTACCGCCTTACAGAAGCGCTCACTGGCGTTCCACGGACAATCAATGATGATTGTGGCGGGATTGAGCAGCAGCATAATCTGACTCAGTGCCGCACCCAGATAGCCACCTGCCAGCGCCATCACCTCATCCACCACGCGTGGCGCGCTGTCGCGGTTCTGCCAGCTCAGCCCGGGCTGACGCTGTGCCAGCTGTTGTTTAATCGCAGGCTGACTGACCAGCGCTTCAAGGCAACCCCGACGACCACAACTGCAACGCGGCCCTTCGGGCTGGACAACCAGATGGCCGGCCTCGCCCGCCGTCCAGCTGTGGCCGGTAAAGACTTCGCCATGCTGTACCAGTGCGCCGCCAATCCCCTCTGAAATACGCAGATAAAAATGGCTGCTCTCCACCGATAATCCACGCTGATCAACAGCCAGCAGCGCGGCGGCTTTAACATTGTTCATAATGCGAATCGGCAGACGAACGTGCTTGCGTAGCGCGCTCAGCAGGTCAACATCCTGCCATTCAAGCGGCAATGAAATGTGCATCCAGCCGCGTCGCGGATCAACGATGCCGGGAAAGCCCAGGCCAATGCCGAGCAAATCGGGATAGTGCTCAGTCAGTTCACGGCACAGCATGGCCAGCTCAGCCAGCAGGCGGGTCGGATTACTGGTATCAGTACGTAGTGTCGCTTCAGCCAGTACCTGGGAAAAATAGTCGCAGACCCGCCAGTGGACCACGTTGCGTTCCACCATAATGCCTGCGCTCTTAAGTTTTTCTGGCCTGAGGGTAATCCCGATTTTAGGCCGTCCGGCGGCCGCCACGCTGACCGGGCCCAGCTCTTCGATCAGGCCTTGTTCAAGCAGGTCATCAATGATTAATGAGACGGTATTTTTGCTGAGTGTCAGCACCTCCGCCAGATCCTGACGCGACGTCACGCGCAGCTTACGCAGCTGACTCATCACCCGTTTCTGGTTATTCAGTCTCAGTAGTGCAGGGCCTTTGCCATTCGTTTTCATCACGGGTTCACTCAACAGAGGAGTAACAATTGAGTGTATCAGCCCATGCGGATTCTTCATCCCACACTTTGCGTGCTGTTTCACACAACCCAATCGACGGTGGCGGAGATCGTGATGATGATCGGATTGCCGGATTAACACGGGTGTTCTGTGGTACCGGCGGAGCGGGCGAGACTGCGGGTGCAGCACCGTTGTCTGCGCCGGGTAGGGGAGAAAGACAAAGCAAGGGTGGTGAATGGCAAGGATGCGGAACATCAGGCCCGATTAACGCAGTGACCCGGCACAGCCGGGTCACTGATTAATATTCGTCGCCGCGCACCCGACTGCGATAGCTTTCCCAGTCGAAACGCACCCACAGGCTGTTACCGAGCCGCATACGATCCATGACGCGTTCACCCAGCAGTGCATTCATACCTGCATGGTCGAGGTTAGATAACATGCCGGTCGGTCGTTTCGACGAAGAACGGCGATCAACTATCTGGTTGATGATCACTTTTTCGTAGCGCGATTCGCTCTGCATACCAATTTCATCAATCACCAGCAGATCAACGCTGCTGAGATCCTGAATCAGCCGTTCTTCGGTAATGCCGCTACTGCCGCTGAAGGTGCCCTTCATACTCGACATTAGATCGGCCACCGTCACGATCAGCACGCTTTTACCGCGCAGAATCAGGTCATTGCCAATCGCGGCAGCCAGATGGTTCTTACCGGTGCCGGGACGTCCTGAAAAGACAAAGCTGGCGATGCTGCCATCAAATTCGGCAGCGTACTGACGTGCCAGCTCCAGCGCTTTGCGCTGTCCCTCGTTCTCTACCCGGTAATTATCAAATGAGCAGTTCATGTGCAGCTCACGAATACCGGATCGGCCCATCACGCGCTGCATTTTCATTGCGCGGTTTTCACGCACAATCGCCTCTGAACGCAGGCGACCCTGCTCCTGATTCCACGCCAGCAGCTCTTCACCATTGGCAAATTTCGGCCGGGTGCCCTCAGGCATCATTCTTTTCAGACGGTTAAAGAGATCGTTGGGCGTTTTCATCATTCACCTCGGAAACCATCGGGAATGGTACGGTCAGGATCAGGCAACTGCGTAATATCACGCTTCGGTTGCCCGCCGTTTGCGGCGCGGTTCATCTGAATGCTGCGCGCCAGCTTTTGTTGCCACTGCACATGATGGAACATCCGGCCTTCGGCCTGCCAGTAGGCCACAAAGGCCGCCAGCTCGCTGGGCGTCACCGGTTCACTTAGCGCCACGCCCCAGATGGCGGCCTGACGGGTAAAGTCGGCATCCGGCTGCCAGCCCTGATACATGGCGAACTTGCCTGCCGGCGTATGAATCGCGGCGGGCGCGTCGTCATACAGGCTGTCATCCAGCGCCACATCATTTGGCTGCCGGGCGGCGGTTTCCAGCGCCAGCAGCTCAGCCAGACGCGTCGGTGTGATGGCGTACATCACCGGCGCATAGTTATCTAACACCGCCAGCGTGCCCTTTTCCGCCTGCTGCAGGGCAGTCAGCGGATCCTGTCGGAAGGCATCCAGGCCAATAAGCGTTGAAGTTAAGATTTTAGCTGACATGAAAAGACCTGAGGTTAACGAACACCTTGCGTCGGGAACCCATCACCGACGCAGAAGTGTTTATTGTACCTGTTTTAAGGGTGCGGATCGCTTAAAAAGCAACGCTGCGGATCAGTGTGAGGTGACCGTGGAGGTCGCGTGGCGGGCCGGTGCAGATTCGGTGATTTGTACCCGGACACCCGCAGCAGCCGGACGGGTCTGCCACAAATAGCGCACTGAGGCGAGCCAGCAGAGGCTGTATCCCAGAAGCTCGGTACCCTCTTCGGCCATGTTTTTCACCACGCGGTTGTAATCTCCCAGCATCAGATGCTGCCACAGCGCATGCACACCAAACAGGCGGGAGAAGACCAGCACCACTAAGAAGCCAGAGGCCATCACCGGCCAGCTGCGATGCAGCAGCAGATTCGCCAGCGCATGCACGGTTTTTTTTGGCGTCCGCAGCGCGACAGCCAGCGAACCCGCCGTAACGGCCAGAGCAAACCAGACCCAGCTGCCGTGCTGAAAAGTATCAAAAACAAAGTCGAGTTCGCGGATGAGCATGCAGCTGTAAAAGCCCGCCACTAAGGTCAGCGCCCCGCGCTGAGCGGGACGACGGCGAGCCGCAATAAAGAACAGTGCGGCGATCATCGCCAGCATGCATTCCTGGGTGGTTTCAGTAAAAGAGGTTTCGTGGAGCGCGTCGTTCATCCAGGCCACATCAATGTAGACAGGGACGATAGTCAACGCGAGAACCAGAGCTGCCAGAAGGAAAACCGCTATTTCGCGGCCAATAATTGTCAAATCGTTGCGCATAAGGTTACCGGTATAATGATTAGCGGACTCATTATATTTTAAACGCCCGATTCCCTTTCTCATTTTATGCCCCGCTAGAAGCTGGCACTGAATCCAAAGGTATAAAGTTGCTGCTCCTGATTATTCAGCGCCTCACTTTGTGAAAACGCAGCAAAAGCCGCCAGATTCGCGTTGAGTGGCATTTGTGCACCGATGCTCACATCAATGCCATCGGATTGATCAGAGCCGTTGGTTGCCTCGCGCCGGGGATTCTGCGATGTATCGGCCATCAGATAGTGATAACTCAGCTGCGCCCAGGGCGATATCCATCCCTGTTTCGAATCAATGCGCCAGCCGACGCTGGCGCTCTGCTCACGGCTCTGCTGATCGCTGTAATCGCATTGCAGACAGTTCATCTGCTGCGGATCGACCGCATACTGCGCCACGGGTCCGGTGGTGAGTGACGGGGCAATAGGCAGGTCAACGCCCGCCCGATAGCGTTTTCCCAGCGGCGTAGTGCCTACGCTGCCGGTTTCACTGTGCAGGGCAATGGGGGATGCGGTAGGCGAGTTAATGGCGGCTTCAAACAGGGCGCGGCTTTCATCGCTGAAGGCGAGTGGGTTCAGGGCGATCTTCTCCGCCAGGATCGTGTCGTAGTCGGGAGAGAAGACGGGATGTTGAGGCGCAGAGGTGCCACCGCGGGCAAAAGTCGGTTGCGTTAAGAGTAACAGGCATACAGCACAGCAGGTCCGCAGACCTTTCCAACCGCTTCTCGGCACCATCGCTTCTCCGGGCAAAACTGAAGTTATTATCCGGCGTCTTAATTAAATTTTCGGCCCGTCTCTGTTATTTAACCGGTGGTTGTTTAACTATCAACCGATAAATTCTAAGATCAAGCGGACCGCCAGAATTTTCACGTCATTAAAGGAAAAAAGTGATGCAACGATGTGGTTGGGTAACGCAGGATCCCCTCTATCTGGCCTATCACGACCGTGAATGGGGTGTGGTGCAAAGAGACAAGCGCGCGCTGTTTGAGATGCTTTGTCTGGAAGGGCAGCAGGCGGGATTATCCTGGATCACCGTGCTGAAAAAGCGGGAAAACTATCGGGCGGCCTTTCACCAGTTTGATCCGCAGGCCATAGCATTGATGGATTCCACAGATATTGACGCGCTGATGCTCAACAGCGGCATTATCCGCCACGCGGGTAAAATCGCGGCCATTATCGCTAACGCGCGTGCTTATCTTGAAATGGAGACGAAAGGCGAGGATTTCAGCCACTTCGTCTGGCAATTTGTCGATAACGTGCAAATCGTTCACGATTATCCTGATTACAGCCAGGCACCCACGACGTCAGAGCACGCCATTGCGCTCTCTAAGGCGTTAAAGCAGCGTGGTTTTAAATTCATCGGCCCCACAATTTGCTACTCCTTTATGCAGGCCTGTGGGCTGATAAATGATCATCAGAGCAACTGTTTTTGTCATCCTGACAATCAAAAGACGTGATTCCCGTTAAATCAGGATTTTTCCGCACTACATTCCCTGGCATCAGGCGGCATAATCGTGCCACTTATGGGAAAGGTTTTCCCCTGTGTGTCGAATGTAAGGGAACAAAAATGCAGAAAAAATTAATCGCCATCACTTTGTTATTAAGCGGCACCCTGGCCCTGCCAGGGTGTACGACCAATCCTTACACCGGCGAATCTCAGGCGGGTAAGTCAGGCGTGGGCGCGGGCCTGGGCGCACTCGTGGGTGCCGGTGTCGGCGTGCTCTCCTCGTCGAAAAAAGATCGTCGTAAAGGCGCACTGATTGGTGCCGCTGGCGGTGCTGCACTGGGCGGTGGCGTGGGCTACTACATGGATGTACAGGAAGCGAAACTGCGCGACAAAATGCGCGGCACGGGTGTCAGCGTGACCCGTAATGGCGATAACATCGTTCTGAATATGCCAAATAATGTCACCTTCGACTCTAATAGCAGCAATCTGAAACCGGCCGGTGCAAATACCCTGACCGGTGTTTCAATGGTGCTGAAAGAGTATCCGAAAACAGCGGTAAACGTCGTAGGTTACACCGACAGCACTGGCAGCCGTGCACTGAACATGCGCCTGTCTCAACAGCGTGCTGAAAGTGTTGCCAGCGCGTTGATCGTGCAGGGTGTTGCCAGCGATCGCCTGCGTACGCAGGGTGCAGGCCCGGATAATCCGGTTGCCACCAACAGCACCGAAGCAGGCAAAGCACAAAACCGTCGTGTTGAGATCACGCTCAGCCCACTGTAATAATCGCGCGCGCCCCCGACCTGGGGGCGTCTTTTTTCTGTAAAGCCTTCCGCTAAAAGAATCAGTAATGTTTCGGCGAATAGAGCCAGCAGACGCTTTATGGTAGCCTGATCAAAAATTGATCAGAGAATATTTCCTCATGTCTCTTAAAGCCATCGCTACGGTTTTAGGCCTTTCCGTGACGACGGTCAGTCGTGCCCTTAATGGTTATCAGGACGTTGCTCACGAAACGCGTAAGCGTATCGAAGAGGAAGCGCAGCGGCGCGGCTACCGACCCAATGCAGCGGCGCGGCGTCTGAAAACCGGTCGCGCTAACGCGGTGGGTCTTATCTACCCGATCAGTGCATCTTCTCTGAGTGGCAGCGACTTTAGCGACATGCTGCTGTCGCTGGATCATCACCTTGCCTGTCATGACATTAATCTGCTGTTACTGATGGATAAGCAGCAGAGTCAGTCGACACTGACACATCTGTTGCGCAGTGGGGCCGTGGATGCCCTTATCGTCGGTCACACTACGCCCGATGACAGCCGACTTCATGCGCTGCTTCAGGCTAATTTTCGCTTTCTGGCGCTGGGCCGCAGCGATCTGCCACCCACTTATGCCTGGTTTGATGTGGATCACTTCGCGGGTTCGCAGATGGCGGTGAGCTGGTCGCTGGCGCAGGGACGGCAGCGGATAGCCTGGCTCGGTAGCAACGAACACAGCACGCAGGTGCGTGAGCGTCGTCAGGGATATCTGACCGCGCTGGGCGATGTCGCACCTTATGCGATGGCGGCTGTGTCGCCGTCTCGCCGTGCCGGCTATCAGCAAACCAGGCAGTGGCTGGCAGAGGCGGCGGTACCGGAAGTGATTATCACCGACTGCGCTGTGCTGGCTGAAGGCGCAGCTCTGGCACTGCATCAGGCAGGACGGTCAGCAGGTGAGCGTGCCATTCTGCTGGCAGGCTGGGAGGGATTGCCGCGTGATGCGATTCTCGATCATCCCATTGTCGCTATTCGCCAGGCAACACCGCACCAGGCCGGAGAGCAGGTGGCTGAAATGGTCATCCAGCTGATCAATGGCGCACCACCGGAAACGTTACAGACCCTTTGGCAACCCTGGCTGCAATTACCGGTATAGCACTTTTTGCGGTGAGCTTTGCTTGTGCTAGTCTCTGCCTGGTTTCTCATTTCGCAGGATATCTCATGAAAATCAGGCCGCCTCGTGCCACCATCAGCGATGTTGCTCACGCGGCACGAACGGGCAAAACCAGCGTTTCACGCTATCTCAATGGCGAGCTGCATCTGCTTTCTGACGGTTTAAAAGCGCGGATTGAGCAGGCGATTGCCGATCTCAGCTATCGTCCAAGCCAGATGGCGCGCGGCCTGAAGCGCGGACGTACCCGCCTGATCGGGCTGATTATTGCCGATATCACCAATCCCTATTCCGTCGATGTGATGAGCGGTATTGAAGCCGCCTGCCGCGAGCAGGGTTTTACCCTGCTGATGTGTAACACCAATAATGAAGTGGATCTGGAGCAGCACTATCTGCAACTGCTTAGCAGCTATCAGGTAGAAGGCATCGTGGTTAACGCGGTCGGTATGCGTGAAGAGGTGCTGAATCATCTGCAACAATCCCTGCTGCCAATGGTGCTGATTGACCGAAAAATCCCCGATTTTCCCTGCGATGTAGTGGGACTGAATAACGCCGAAGCGGCTGAAACAGCCACGCGCCATCTGGTCGACAATGGCTATAACGCACTGCTGTTTCTGAGTGAGCCGCTGGGCAGCGTCAACACTCGCCGCGAGCGTCTGCAGGCTTTCCGCCAGCTGCTGGCAACGCATCCTCAGGTTGAGCATGAGAATACTGAAGTGGGGCTGCATCAGCCCGATGCGCTGGACCAGGCGTTGCTGGCCTTCCATCAGCGTCATACCGGCAAACGCTGCGCGGTGATGGTCGCCAACGGGGCGCTGACGCTGCAGGTGGCGCGATCGTTACAACGACTCAATCTGCACTGGGGTCGCGATATCGGCCTGCTCGGTTTTGATGAACTGGAGTGGGCGGCGCTGGCCGGTGTCGGTATCACCACGCTGAAACAACCCACCTGGCAGATTGGCTTCAGTGCACTGGAACGCCTGATTGCCCGTATTGAGGGCAGTGATGTGCCGGTTGGCGAGCAGGTCTTCTCTGGTGAACTGATTGTTCGCGGCTCAAGCCAGCCTCTGGGCTGAATTTCAGATTTAACCTTCCGTTTACGTGCTCGCTTCGTGAGCACGATCATAATTTCACAGTTTGCTCCTTTGCTTTGGAACCGGTTCCATTTAGGGTTTTTCTATTCGTTATGGGCAGAACCCTGCCATGGAGTAGAACATGAAACCTGACATCATCGTGGTGACCGCCGCTTATGGCCACGCGCAGATCGCCGCACTCGGGGGTCAGCGTGCGCTGCTGCCGATTATTCAGCAGGCGGGCGCTGACGGCGTTGAAATCCGCCGCGAACTGCTTGATGACACGGCGCTTACCGATCTGCCCGCGCTGGGCCGGGCGGTGGCGCAGCATCAGCTGCACGCCAGCTATTCGGTGCCCGATACGCTGTTTTGTGACGGCGGCGAAATCAATCCACGCCTGATCCACTACGTTGAAGAAGCACGCCAGTTAAACGCTCAGCGGCTGAAAGTGGCGCTGGGAGACTTTACCGGTGCACTCCCTCGCGAAACGTTGCAGGCGCTGCTGGCGGATCTGCCGTTTCAGCTGACCGTGGAAAATGACCAGACTGAGCATGGTCGACTGGCGCCGTCCGTCGCGTTTTTTACGGCGGTCAGGGAAGCCGATCTGCCGATCAGCATGACCTTTGATATGGGTAACTGGCGCTGGACCGGGGAAGATGCCGACCAGGCAGCGCAACAACTGGCCGCGCAGGTGGGTTATGTGCACGTCAAAGCGGCCGTGCCGCACCAGGATAGCTTCCGGGCGATTGCGCTGGATGAGGCGGATGACCACTGGCGCACGCTGCTGCAACAGCTGCCCGCACAGGCACCGCGCGGTATCGAATTTCCGCTGGAAGGCGACGATCTGACTGCGGTGACACGCCACTACGTGTCGCTGCTGCGTAACGTGTAAGGAACAGATATGACGCACATTAATCATCACAACGGTCAGCTTGATGTGGTCACCATCGGTGAAGCGATGGCGATGTTTATCGCCCGCGAGACTGGCGATCTGGCCGCAGCAGAGACCTTTGTTAAACGTTCTGCGGGCGCTGAACTCAATGTGGCGACCGGCCTGGCACGTCTTGGCCTGAAAGTGGGCTGGGTCAGCCGTATCGGCGATGACGCTTTCGGCCGGTTTATCTGCCAGCAGCTGGAAAAAGAGGGTATCGACCACGCCTGTGTGACGGTCGATAAACGCTATCCCACCGGTTTTCAGCTCAAGTCCAAAGTCGATGACGGTTCTGATCCGCTGGTGGAATATTTTCGTAAAGGCTCGGCGGCCAGCCATCTGTCGGTTGAGGATTTTGATGCAGACTATTTCGGCTCGGCGCGTCATCTGCACCTGAGCGGTGTGGCGGCGGCGCTGTCAGAGAGCTCGCTGGCGCTGCTGAAGCACACCGCCAAAGAAATGCGTGCACGCGGTAAAACTATTTCGTTTGACCCTAACCTGCGGCCGGTGTTGTGGCGCAGCGAAGAGGAGATGCGTAAGCAACTCAATCTGCTGGCGGAGTATGCCGACTGGGTGCTGCCGGGCGAAAAAGAGGGGCTGATTCTGACCGGTTATCGTCAGCCGGAAGCGATCGCCGATTTCTATCTCGACAAGGGTGTCAAAGCCGTGGTCATAAAAACCGGTTGTGACGGTGCCTGGTATAAAACGTCGCAGGGCGAAAAGGGTCAGGTTGAGGCGATAAAAGTCGATAACGTGGTGGATACCGTGGGTGCCGGTGACGGTTTTGCCGTTGGCGTTATCAGCGCCCTGCTGGAAGGTCAGTCGCTGCCGCAGGCGATTCGTCGCGGCAACAAAATTGGTTCGATGGCGATTCAGGTCATTGGTGACAGCGAAGGTCTGCCGACGCGTCAGCAACTGGGCGACGTGTAGTTCGCGCCCCTCTACAGTCACAGGAGTTCCCGATGAAAAAGCAGACAATCGCGCCAAAACGCTGGTGGTTCATCATGCCCATCGTGTTTATCACCTACAGCCTGGCGTATCTTGATCGTGCAAATTTTAGCTTCGCTTCTGCTGCCGGGATTAATGACGATCTCGGCATCACCAAAGGCATGTCCTCGCTGCTGGGTGCGCTGTTCTTCCTGGGTTACTTCTTCTTCCAGATCCCGGGTGCGATTTACGCCGAACGCCGCAGCGTCAAAAAACTGATCTTCGTTTGCCTGATTCTGTGGGGCGGCTGCGCCTCGCTGACCGGCGTGGTCAGCAACATTCCGATGCTGGCAGCCATTCGCTTTGTTCTGGGCGTGGTGGAAGCTGCGGTAATGCCTGCGATGCTGATTTATATCAGCAACTGGTTTACCAAATCGGAGCGTTCACGCGCCAACACCTTCCTGATCCTGGGGAATCCCGTCACGGTGCTGTGGATGTCGGTGGTGTCGGGCTATCTGATCGAATCCTTTGGCTGGCGTGAGATGTTTATCATCGAAGGGATTCCTGCGGTGATCTGGGCGATCGCCTGGTGGTTCCTGGTGCAGGATAAACCCGCACAGGCGCGCTGGATGAGCGATGCCGAGAAAGCGGCGTTGCAGGCTGAACTGCAGAAAGAGCAGGAAAATATCAAAGCGGTGCGCAACTACGGTGAAGCGTTCCGTAACCGCAACGTGATCATTCTCTGTCTGCAATATTTTGCCTGGAGCATCGGCGTGTATGGCTTTGTGCTGTGGCTGCCGTCGATTCTGCGTAACGGCACGCAGATGGGCATGGTCGAAGCGGGCTGGTTGTCAGCGGTGCCTTATCTGGCGGCAACCATTGCGATGGTGATTGTCTCCTGGGCGTCTGACAAAACCCAGAACCGCAAGCTGTTCGTCTGGCCACTGCTGCTGATCGGTGCGCTGGCTTTCCTCGGCTCGTACCTGGTGGGATCTAACCACTTCTGGATGTCCTACACCCTGTTGGTGATTGCCGGTGCCGCGATGTATGCGCCTTACGGACCGTTCTTTGCCATCATCCCTGAAATGCTGCCGCGTAATGTTGCCGGTGGTGCAATGGCGTTGATCAACAGCATGGGTGCGCTGGGATCGTTTATCGGTTCATGGATTGTCGGCTATCTTAATGGAGCAACCGGCAGCCCATCCGCCTCCTACATCTTTATGGGATCGGCCCTGCTGGTTTCGGTGTGGCTGACGCTGATTGTGAAGCCGGCGCAGAATAAAGCGCCACCGCTGCAGGGGGCGAAACCGGCCTGAAAGCGTAAACGTTAGCCTCTATTTCTCCGGGCGGCCTGCAAGCCGCCCGTAACTTATTGACCGGGAGCCACCGAATGAAACCCGCTGTAATTCTTTATAAAAAACTACCTGACGATCTTTATGCCCGCCTGGCTGAACAGTGTGACGTGACGGAAATCAGCGATCTCTCACCAGAGAGCCAGCAGAAGTATGCTGCGGATTTCCAGCAGGCAGAAGGTCTGCTGGGATCGGGCGGTAAAGTGAATGGCGAGCTGCTGGCGAAAATGCCCAATCTTCGCGTCTGCTCCAGCGTCTCTGTGGGCTACGATAATTTTGATGTAGACGCCCTGAATCAGCGTAACGTGGTGCTGATGCACACGCCGACCGTGCTGACCGAAACCGTGGCAGACACCATGATGGCGCTGGTGCTGAGCACGGCGCGCCGGGTGCCGGAACTGGATGCCTGGGTTAAAGCGGGTAACTGGCAGAAGAGCATCGGACCGGCGCAGTTCGGCATCGACGTACACCATAAAACGCTGGGTATTCTCGGCATGGGACGTATCGGGATGGCGCTTGCGCAGCGGGCGCACTTTGGTTTTGGCATGAAAATCCTCTATAACGCCCGCCGTGAGCATGAGGAGGCACAGTCACGCTTTGGCGCACAGCGCTGTGAACGGGAAGCGCTGCTGAAGCAGAGTGATTTCGTCTGCATTAGCCTGCCGCTGACTGAAGAGACACACCATCTGATTGGGGCCGCCGAGCTGGACCTGATGAAACCGGATGCGGTGCTGATCAACGCCGGGCGCGGACCGGTGGTGGATGAGAAGGCGCTGATCGCTGCCTTGCAGGCAGGCAAACTGCATGCCGCCGGACTGGATGTGTTTGAGCAGGAGCCGGTCTCTGCCGACTCCCCACTGCTGTCATTGCCCAATGTGGTGACGCTGCCGCACATCGGTTCTGCGACACACGAAACCCGTTACGGCATGATGCAGGATGCGGTAGAAAATCTCATCGCCGCACTTGGCGGAAGCGTCGAGAAGAACTGCGTTAACCCGCAGGCACTGAAGTAATCCCCACGCCTTCCCATTGCGCCCGCCGATGGCGGGCGTTATGGTGGACCCCCGATTCGTTATCACAAATATTTAACCGCTATGTCCTTTTCTCAGTTCGGCGACAAATTTACCCAACATTCCGGCATCTCACGTCTGATGGAAGATATGGGCGCGGGCCTCCGCACGCCCGGCACCATCATGCTGGGTGGCGGCAATCCGGCGCAAATTCCGGCCATGAACGACTACTTTCAGCAACTGCTGCAGCAGATGCACGAGGAAGGCAAACTCAGCGAAGCGCTGTGCAATTATGACGGTCCGCGTGGCAAAGCGACGCTGCTGGCGTCACTGGCTGAATTGCTGCGTGAACAGCTTGGCTGGCCGATCACCGCAGAGAATATCGCACTGACCAACGGCAGTCAGAGCGCTTTCTTCTATCTGTTTAACCTGTATGCCGGTCGCCGGGCCGATGGCAGCAAGAAGCGAGTGCTGTTCCCGCTGGCGCCTGAGTATCTTGGCTATGCGGATGCCGGTCTGGAAGAGGCGCTGTTTGTCTCGGCGAAGCCGAACATTGAGCTGCTGCCGGAAGGCCAGTTTAAATATCATGTCGATTTCGAGCATCTGCCGATGAACGATGAGGTCGGGCTGATCTGCGTCTCGCGCCCGACAAATCCTACCGGTAATGTGATCACTGATGATGAGCTGATGCAGCTCGATGCGCTGGCACAGCAGCATGACGTGCCGCTGCTGATCGACAATGCCTATGGTGTGCCGTTCCCCGGCATCATCTTCAGCGAGGTGCGCCCGCTGTGGAATCCCAACATCATTCTCTGCATGAGTCTGTCGAAGCTCGGCCTGCCGGGTGCGCGTTGCGGCATTATTATTGCTGACGAGAAGACGATTACTGCACTGAGCAACATGAACGGCATTATCAGTCTGGCACCGGGCAGCATCGGTCCGGCCATCGCCAATGAGATGATTCGTCGCGGCGATCTGTTGCGGCTCTCCGAAGAGGTGATCAAGCCGTTCTATCATCAGAAGGTGCAGCAGACCATTGCAATCCTGCGGCGCTATCTGCCGGAAGAGCGCTGTCTGATCCACAAGCCGGAAGGCGCGATTTTCCTCTGGCTCTGGTTCCGCGATCTGCCGATCACCACTGAATTGCTTTATCAGCGGCTGAAAGCGCGCGGCGTGCTGATGGTGCCGGGCCACTTCTTCTTCCCGGGCCTCGAACAGGCGTGGCCGCACACCCATCAGTGTATGCGGATGAACTACGTGCCGGATGCAGAGAATATCGAGCGGGCGGTGCAGATTCTGGCGGAAGAGGTTGAGATCGCCTGGCGCGACAGCTAATCCTGCTCTTCCTGTGGATCGGTTAATGACAGCTGGCACCACTGTGCCAGCTGCTTAATGGCCTGTTCCACCTCCGCATTCCAGCCGAAACCGGCATTCAGCCGGAAACAGTGATCGTAGCGATCATCGGTGGCAAAAATGTGGCCCGGTGCAATGCCGATACCCGCATTACGCGCTTTCAGAAACAGTTCGCGCACGTTCAGCGCCTTTCCCGGCATCTCAACCCACAGCACATAGCCTCCTTCCGGATCGGACACCCGCGTTCCCGCCGGAAATTCCCGCAGCACTGACTGACGCATTTCGCGAATTTGCCGTGCCAGCTCGCGACGCAGCTTGCGCAGATGCGCATCATAGCCGCCGCTGCGCAGCAACTCTGCCACTGCCGCCTGTGACAGCACCGAGGTGCCCATCGTCGAGGTATATTTTAGCGAGGCGATTTTGCGCATGTAGTTAACGCTGTGAACCCAGCCAATGCGAATGCCCGGTGCCACGGTTTTAGAGAAGCCGCTGCAGAGAATGGCGTTGGGGCTGAAGGCGCGCATCGGGAAGGGGCGACGCTCACCAAAGGCGGTATCGCCAAAAATATCATCCTCAATGATCACCACATCGTTTTCATCCGCCTGCCGCGCAATATAGGCTTTATGCTCGTTGGGAATGCTCTTGCCCAGCGGATTATTGACGTTGCACAGGGTCAGAAAAACCCGTACCGCCTTGCGCTGAAACAGACCGGTCAGCTTCGCCACATTCACATACCCTTCCGGCCCGGCTTCCACTTCAATCACCCGTAAATTGAGATTGTGCAGCATCTGCAGCAGCACGAAGTAGCAGGGCGACTCGACTGCCACCACATCGCCCGGCTGGGTGGTAGCACGCAGCGACAGCGAGATCGCCTCAATACAGCCGTTGGTGATCAGAATGTCGTCGGCGCTGATATTGCAGCCGTAATCGACCGCGCGACGGGCAATCTCAGTTTTCAGCGGCGCATAGCCGGTACCTTTGACCGTATTGCCGAGCAGAGCCGGTTTGCTGTAGCCCATCTGGCGCATCAGCAGGCCGATGCGCTTGACCGGATAAAGGGCGCTGTCGCCGTTAGCCAGATCGAGACGCACCCGGCAGTCTGAGCCGAGCATCGCCAGATGCAGTTCTGTCTGCTCATCCAGCGGCGCGATGGCGCGCGGCTGTTCGCTGACGGCGGGCAACTGACGCGAAGCGGGCCGCTGCGGGGCAACAAAAAAGCCCGATTTAGGGCGGGCGACGGCGTAGCGCTCATCTTCCAGCGTGCGCAGGGTTTTCAGGGCGGTGGTGAGGCTGACATTGTACTGCGTCGCCAGCGTCCGCACCGACGGCAGACGACTGTCGGGTGCCAGTGAACCGGCATGAATGGCCTGCTTAATCTGTTCTGCGATCTGGCGGTAACGACTGTTCTGACTCTCCTGTTCCCCGATAACATCGGCCATCTGTTCCACCCCATATCGCGCTGATCTGTGCATATTCAACAGAGTACATTCAAAGTACTTTAGGCTGCATCTCTTAATTATTCATGACGCTAAACGGCCCGGCTACCTCGTCAGCCGCCGGGCTTCAGGCCATAAAGTGATTCTGTTCACCTGAGGGAAACGTGAAAAATGAATAATCTGCCCGCCATGATGAAGGAGATTGAAGCGTATCTGTCACCCGCCATTATTGAGTCAGCTCAGCGCTGCTCTGGCCGCCTGATGGCGGCGTTGCCGGATCAGCAGCAACTGGAGAATAACCGTGTACTGCTCGCTTATGGCGGCGGAAAAGACAGCAGCTACATGGTGGCCTACGTGCGCTACATTCAGGGCCTCATCTGGCAGCAACAGGGCAGCACCTTTCATCTGCGGGTCAGCACCAACCGCCATGCAGCGATGAATCAGAGCGTGATGGAGAACATCCACCGCGTTTATCAGGCGCTGGCGATGCATGACGATGAACGGACAGAATGCCTGGTGGTAGATGGCCTGCTGATCCGACCGTTTGCCCGCGACCTGACGATTCCTGAGAGCGTACGGCAGCAGAACCGCAATGACGTGCTGATGAATGGCCACCGTTTTCGCGCTGATGCGCGCTCGACCTTCTGCAACGCCTGTAATCTCAGCATGGTGAACTCCTTTGGTCTGGCGGCAGACTACAACGGCGGCGTGGATCTGATTATCACCGGCGACTCGCCGCAGGAGCAGGCCGCCTATGTCGCCTGGGCGAGACACCTTTCCCGGCTGTTTGATGCGCCGGTAGCGGACAAAAGCCGGGGCTTCAGCGGATTTCTCCAGACGCTGGACGGTGTGGCAGAGCGCTACTTCTCTGACGTTTACGGGGCCGATCAGCTGACAGCCGCGCACCGCATCACCCATCAGCTCGCACGTGACCCGCTGTTTTTCAACATTTATCAGGACACCGCCTATGAAGCGGGCGCGCACTGGGCGCTGCTCAGCGAATTTATGCGCTTCCGTTTTGATGAACTGATGTTCAGCTTTTCCGAGTCCGACTGCGGTAATCCAACGCTGATGGCGCATCTGCGCGGACTGCGGGCTGAAACGCTGCTGCAGCGCCACTATGCCGAAGGGATCCGCGAGTATGTGCGCTTCGCGCTGGGGCTGATGGTGAAGAAAGATTTTCCGTCCGCGCTCATTAATGAGATGGCGGCGCGCTATCAGGACGACGACGCCATCCGGCAGCAGCGGCAGCGCGCGGCAGATTTCGCCATGCAGGCGTTTAACCTCAGTGAAGATCAGCTGATCTGCATGATTTACTCACCCTTCCTGGCGCACGGAGAGCAGCTGGGACACTGGCTGTCGCAGCAGCAGATTGCGCTGGAGGAAGCCGCTATTCGCGATCTGATTGAACAACGCAATAACGACGTCGAACTGGCTCAGCAGTTAACACAGCTCTCCGGCCTGACGCTGACGCAGATGCGCCACTGCTGGCAGAGCAGGCCGGTCAGTTCGCTGCTGGAGGGCAAAAGTACCGATCCGCTGTCGCGCGTCCTGCGTTTTGATCCTCACAAAGCGGTGATTCAGGTCAATAACGGTGTGCTCAATGACATCGTGACAGAAATCATTTCCGGGCGTTAACCCGGTAAGGCGAGGCGATGAAAAAGATTTTCCTGCAAATTGGCGCCACCCGCGACGGACAAAATCCTTATTGCGCTGTGGCGAAGCGCGACGGCTATTTTACCGTGCTGGCGGAAATGGGTGATTTTGTCGATTACCAGTCGCTCAGTCTGGCGTTGCCGTTTGATCTGATTATTCGCCTCGACCGTCCTGAGAATCCGTGGGAGCTCATGCAGGCTTATCTGCATGCCGGTTTACTGGCGCATCCGCTGGTGGTGCTGGCAGGCTTTGAAGCTTACAACGCCAGCGCCGGACGGCTGCGTGAGATGCTGGCCGGGCCAGACGCGCCTGCCGCCTTTATTCCCATGGATAAATATGCGCAGCGCATGGCGCTGAAAAAAGCCTGGCCGCGCTTCCCGCAGCCAGAGTTCCGCTTTTTCGCGTCACCGCTCAGCATTCTGGATGCGGAACAGGCGCTGATCTATCCGTGTGTCGTGAAACCAGTGGATGGCGGCGGCGGCCTGGGCATCTTTCTGATTGAACGCGCCGATCAACTGCGCAGTGTGGTGAAACAGCTGGTGCAGACCATGAACTATGGCGGTCGCGGCTTCAGCGGCTTTATTGTGGAAAGTGCGCTGACAGGCACTGAGTTTTCGTTGCAGGGTGTGGTGCATCAGGGGCATCCCCAGGCACTGACCTGCTGCCAGAAGGTGATTGAGCAGCACCGGGATAGCCAGGGATGCGTCAGTTTTTATGAGTCGGGGCATGTAGCAATGGCGGCAGCGGCCTTGCCGGCATCGTTCAGTAGCCTGATGACCTTCTGTTGTGAAACCTTTGGCTATCGTCAGGGCGCGTTTCATATCGATTTTATTGTGGTTAATGGCGTACCGCATTTCCTTGAGATGGGATTCCGGCTTTCCGGCATGGGGGTGGCAATGCTGGTGCAGGAGGCAACGGGCATCAACTGGGCGGATGTCACCTTCCGGCTGGAGGCGGGCGATCCACTGCCTGCTTTTGCTTTCACCGGATCCGGTGCGGTTGGACAGCTGCGGTTACGGCAACCGGCGCAGCTGCAGGCTGCCGAAAGCTGGATCGAACAGCATCAGCAGGGTGCGCTGTTGCCACCCCTCAGATTGCCTGCACTGCAGGTTTCGCCACGCTCCTCGCTCTATGCCGATCTGACCCGTCATGCGGGTATCCTCGCCACCTTCAGTCTGACAGATACAGCACGTGAGCCAATCATGACCACGTTTAAGCAGGTGATTGCCGCGCAATCAGTCACCGCCGGGAGAGACAAAGTATGTGCAGGATGATTCTGGCATATGGCCAGTTTGACAGCGCACAGATTCTGGAGGCAGCACGCGCCATGAGCTGCGGCGAAGGCGCCGAACACGATGGCCCGATCAAATCGCATCCCAATGGCTGGGGCTGTCTGTGGCTGGAACAGGGCGAGATTCACACCCTGCATGGCACCGGCCCGTTCGCAGACGCCCTGCCGGGTATTGACGTGGATCGTCTGCGCAGTCGGTTTCTGGCGGTTCATGTGCGTCACGCCACATTGAGCAAAAATCAGGGGATCGAGTTTTCGCATCCGCTGTGGCGCAACAGCGCCGGACATCAGTGGTACATGATGCATAACGGCTTTCTGCCGACCATTTA
Source organism: Pantoea sp. MBLJ3 (assembly GCF_000816655.1). Classification (NCBI taxonomy): domain Bacteria; kingdom Pseudomonadati; phylum Pseudomonadota; class Gammaproteobacteria; order Enterobacterales; family Erwiniaceae; genus Pantoea; species Pantoea sp. MBLJ3. The sequence goes on along the minus strand of NZ_JSUT01000001.1, from coordinate 172,158 downwards.
CCGTCAGCTCGGCCTGGCGGAATCACGCTTCGATTCTGAAGAGTATCTGCGCTATTTAGTGGATCAGACCACCCCTGCTGATTTCACCCGGGACTATCTGCGCGCAAAGATGGCGCAGGTTGAGCCAGGCGGCAGCGCAGGCAATGCCATTTTCGTCACCCGCGACAAAGCCTGGGCGTGGCAGTGGTATCCGCACGACACCCCCTGGCCGGACTATTTTACGATGCATTTTCGGCAACAGGACGGTTGCACGCTGATCGCCTCTGAACCCGTGACAATACCAGGCAGCGCCGGCAGCTGGCGGCGAATGAATAATCATGAACTCTATGAAATACCGTTTAGGGAGTGATAAACATGGCAATTTTCAATCAGTTCCGCGTGATTAATCCCAACATGTTTGTGGAATCGACCTGGCTGGATGACATCGTCACTGCACGGGTGCCGCTACTGGTGCTGCGTAACTTTCTGACGCCAGACGTGCGGCAAGCGGTGGTGACTGACCTGCAGAGCTGCCGGGAAAAGATCCGTGTCTCTCACTATCCCAATGGCGCGCTGACCACGCTGGGTCCCTATCTGGCACGCCATACGGCGGCACCTGATAACTATTTCACTGAGCTGCGCGATATCCAGCCGGCGCTGCCGGCATCACTCAACACACTGCGCGAACAGATTTACCGCTGGGTGCAGCACGCGCTGCGGCTGGAGAGCTTAAACATCGCCCACGAACCGGGTTGTGGTGACTACGCCGGTTCTATCGTGCGCTTTCATGCTCATGGCGTCGCGAACCCGCTACATAACGACAATATCGTGCGCGATGCTGCAGGAACCTCCCTGGTTGTGACACAAATATTGCATCAGCTCAGCTGCGTGGTCTGCCTGCAGGAGTGCAGCGCGGGTGGTGCGCTGCGCATCTACAACAAAAAGTGGTCGCCGGAGGATGAGCAGTTCAAAACCGCAGGTGAGCTGGGCTATCGCAGTGGGGTCATTGATCACAGCGAGATCTGCGAATTTTCACCGCGCAGTGGCGATGTCTATCTGTTTAATCCCGCTTTTTATCATGAGATTGATCGGGTCGAAGGCGATACCCGTATCACGATGGGGTTCTTTTTCGGGCTGACCGATAAAAAGATGAAACATGCTATCGCCTGGAGCTAAGCCAGGTTGTGCCATTAAGTTGTGCCAGAAAAGGAGAAGGGAATGACGACGTTTGAAAAGATTACTGCGCTGCTGGATCAGCATCAGGCCAGCTACCGTGTGGTGGAGCATGAGGCGGTAGGGCAAACCGAGCAGATCAGCCAGATACGCGGCAACGCACTGGGTCAGGCGGCCAAAGCGATGGTGCTGGAGGTGAGCATGCCGGATGGTGCGCCCTCGCGACAGCTGCTGGCCATTGTGCCGGGCGACTGCCGGATCAATTTTAAAAATGCGGCGCGCGCGATCGGTGGCAAAAAATCCTCTTTCGCCGCGCCCGAGCTGGCACAGGCACTGACCGACTGTGTCATGGGCGCTGTGCCGCCATTTAGTTTTGATGACCGGCTGGCGCTGCGGGTGGATTCCCGGCTGCAACAGGTCGGCACATTATGGTTTAACGCGGGCGAACTGGAGAAGTCGATCGCGCTGGCTGCAGAGGATTATTTTCGCATCGTGGGGGACGCGTGTTGTGCTGATATCGCCACCCCGATTGCGGTCACCGCCTGACGGCGGCACAAGGAGTTTCTGATGTCGGTAAAAGATATGCTGTTAGCGCTGTGCGTGGTGGTGGCGTGGGGCGTGAATTTTGTGGTGATTAAGCTGGGGCTGCAGGGCATGCCGCCCTTTTTGCTCGCCGGACTGCGTTTCTCTCTGGTCGCCTTTCCCGCCATTTTCTTTGTGCGTCGCCCGCCGATCCCGCTGCGCTGGCTGGTCGTTTACGGCATGACCATCAGTTTTGGTCAGTTCGCGTTTCTGTTCCTGGCGATCAAACTTGGTATGCCAGCCGGTCTGGCCTCGCTGGTGCTGCAGGCGCAGGCCTTCTTTACCCTGTTGCTGGGCGCGCTGCTGCTGGCGGAAAAGCTGCGCTGGAATCATATTGTCGGGATTATCATCGCCACGCTGGGGATGTTTATGCTGGCAACAGCAGGCATGGAAGGGCAGACCAGCGCCGGTATTACGCTGACCACCATGATGCTGACACTCTCGGCGGCGCTGTCATGGGGGCTGGGCAATATCACTAATAAGATCATTATGCGGAACCGCAGTGTGCCGATCATGTCGCTGGTGGTCTGGAGTGCACTGGTACCGGTCATTCCCTTCTTTGCCTGCTCTCTGCTGTTTGATGGCGAGGCCGCCATCGTTAACAGCCTGCTGCATATCGGCCTGCAGACCGTGCTGGCGCTGTTCTATCTGGCGTTTGTCGCCACCATTGTGGGCTATGCCATCTGGGGGAATCTGCTAAGTCGCTATGAAACCTGGCGCGTCGCGCCGCTGTCGCTGCTGGTGCCGGTCGTGGGGATTGTTACCGCTGCACTGGTGCTGGATGAGCATCTCTCCGGGCAGCAGATGCTGGGCGCGGCAGTGATTATTCTGGGGTTGCTGGTCAATGTGTTTGGTGGCGTGCTGGGTCAGCGTTTAGCGATGAGAACGCAGCCGTAAAGTTAAAAAACGCCGCTGCCACGGCGTTAGAGGTTGTTGATAAAATCTGACCCGGTTAGCTGTGAGACCGAGCAAGCGCAGGAAGCACGGTCAGATCGGAAAGACGCAAAAACCGCCCTCCATGGCACGCTCGGCCCGCGCGATTACGCACCTCATCCCTGAGGTGCGCCCGTTGCCGGGCCAACGCTTCGCGTTGTTCAAAAACGCTCCCGACGTTTTTGTCCATGGCACGGGACGCTTTCCTCTTCTGCCCGTGTTTCCTGCGCGTTGAGTTTACTCGTTGCGGCCAGATTCACCCTGATTTGGGTATGCCAGCAGTCTGAAACGCCGCTGACGCTGCGTATGCTCCCTGAGCCTGCGCTCCCACTGACATCAAAAACAAAAAACGCCGCATAAGCGGCGTTTGTCATAGTTAATACAGAATCTCAATCTTACTTCAGAATCTCAATACGGCGTGGTTTCGCCTCTTCCGGCACCAGACGTTCAAGGTCGATGCTCAGCAGACCATTTTCGAGACGAGCATCGCGTACCACAATGTGGTCGGCGAGCTGGAATTTACGCTCGAAGTTGCGCTCGGCGATTCCCTGATACAGGTATTTACGCTCGGCCTGCTCTTCAGGATGGGCTCCCCGCACAATCAGCACGTTATCGTGCGCTGTAATATCCAGTTCGCTCTGAGAAAAACCGGCCACCGCAATCGTAATGCGATAGTGATTTTCATCGACCAGTTCTACGTTATAAGGAGGATAGCCGCCATTGCTCTGATTCTGATTAGATTCGAGCAGGTTAAACAGGCGATCAAAACCGATAGCAGAGCGATAAAGTGGGGTGAGATCAAAATTACGCATATTAAGACTCCTGAAGTTCAGCAAGTTTTGGCAACCTTCCACTAGTGGACAGGCTGGATACGGCACCTCACTGTCCCTTGCGGCAACCGTGAGTGCGTCCGTAAAGTAAAAATGGGTGTCAGAAGAGGATTTTCAAGAGGGTAAAATGCAATTTTTTTCGCCAATCTGAGGAAATGACATACACTCAGGACTACTTTTGCCAGACCAGAACGGACTTCGCCCCAGAGTGTTGACGTTGTCTGGCAAGCAAACTCAGCCAGGCTTATGCCATGACTGAAGGGATGATGATGATGAAATTAAAGACCTTACCTCTGGCTGGAATAGTGTGCTGCGCAATGGTGACAACCGGCTGTTCCAGCGTGATGTCTCACACCGGTGCGAGTCAGGGCTACTATCCCGGCACCCGTGCCAGCGCTGACATGCTGGCCGATGGTGATACCAGCTGGGCGCTGAAGCCGCTGGCGTTAATCGATCTTCCTTTCTCTGCCGTACTGGATACGTTGCTGCTGCCGTGGGACTACTACCGTAGCGACCAGGACAAAACTCTCGACTCCCCACGTGAACGCATCCTGCAGAGCGAAAGACTCGCGCATACCAACGAAAGCCTGGCACAGGCGCAGCCTATGCCTCCTGTGCGGTCGCAGCCGCAACCGTAAAGAGTTGCCGCCAGCCATTCACCTCACGCATATAAGCAATCTGTGTACCGTCCGGTGACCAGACCACCGTGTCACCTGACGGTGCTTCTTCCGTTCTGCCGGTCAGCCGCTGACACGCGCCGCTCTCAATGTCACATCGCATCACGCTGTTATCACAGATAAAGGCAATCGCCTGGCCCTCAGGATGCCAGCTAAAGGCGGACTGAATGCTGTGGCTGAGATGGGTGATCTGACGCGGTTCGCCGCCGTTGGGCGACACCATCCAGAGCTGGATCACCTCTCCTGCATCTGCCATCAGAAACGCGATCTGGCTGCCATCCGGTGCAGCACGCAGCCAGTGGCGCGGTTGCAGCGCCACGCCGCGGCTGTGCGTCAGGCGACGCTGCTGCACGCCAGCCGGTGGTGCAGGTAACTGCTGGCTGCTGCCCTCAAGCGGCTTCTCTCCGGCGCGGGCGTAATCCTCCAGCGCGTCAGGCAGATCAACAATAAAAACTTCAGGCCGTTTCTCGCTCTGTGCCGTCACGGTGTCGCCAATAAAAGCGATAGCCCAGCGCTGCCAGCTGCCGTCTGGTTTCTGATAACCGCGCTCACCGACCCAGCACTCCTCATAGGCACGATTGATCTGGTCGCTGCCGGGTTGTGGTTCCGCATGCGTCTGGCTCACCAGCACGCAGAAAAAAGTGCCGTCATATTCACGCGGATGCTGCTTTACAGGCGTGACAGCACACAGCGGCACGCCGACGCCGACGTTGCGCAGATCCAGACGGCTATCCAGTTCATGCATCACGTGGTCATTGTAGGTAAAACTCAGGCGTGAACCATCAGGACTAAAGACATGAACATGTGAACCGCCACGCAACGCGCCAGGGGTGAACGGCGGCGTGATATCGCAGGCATCCAGATTCACCGCCGTGCCGTTCTGAACGATCACACCGCGCCGGTGGTGGAAATCATACTGCCAGCTGGCATCAGGATGTTCCGGGCCATGAATGCAGACGTAGCGTGGCGGCAGGTCGGGACTGACCGTAACGACACCGACGTGGGCTCCGTGTCGGGCCTGATAGAGCACCTCTACCTCTCCGGTCATCACATTGACCCGCTCAATGGTCTGGCTGGTAAACGACGCGCCCGAGGGGCGGACGTCAAACGCCAGCCACTGACTGTCGGCAGTCCAGATATTGATATTGGTGAGCTGATGCTGACGGGCAGCAAAGGTGATCTGTTTTTCTGACATGATAAAACCCACGGAGACAGCGTTGCCCGACAAATTACGCGATTCTGTTTTGCGGTGCAGCTTTTTTGCCGGATGCAGGGAGCCGGGCCTGAACGACCCGGAGAAGATGACAGTCGTAGCAGACTATTAACCGACGCGTTTCACATCGCCGACCAGCAGGATGTAGGAGAGGGCACCGAGTAGGGCCACAACCGAAATATAGGTCAGCGCCGGGGCAAAACCGTAATCCTGAGCCAGATAGCCCACGACCAACGGCACGGTGATGCCGCCCAGTCCACCGACAAAGTTGAACACTCCACCGGTCAGCCCGATCAGGCGCACCGGTGCCAGTGAAGAGACCAGTGACCAGGTGATCGACGCAAATCCATTCCCAAAGAACGCCAGCCCCATCAGCACCATAATCCACACCGGATCATTAGTGTAGTTGGCACCCATGATGCAGGTTGATATCAGCAGGCCACAGATAATCGGCGTTTTACGGGCAAACCCTAGCGAACGGCCGCTGCGTACCAGACGGTCAGCCACAATGCCAGAGAGGATGACGCCAACAAAGGCAGCCAGGAAGGGCACCGTGGTCATAAAGCCTGCCGTTAGCGCGGCAATGTGCTTCTCCTGGGTGAGATAGTTAGGGAACCAGGTCAGGAAAAACCACAGAGTGGAGGTGACGGCAAACTGACCGAGATAGACGCCGCACAGCTTGCGATGAAACACCAGTTTCCAGTCGGCGGCAGTTAAACGCATCCGATCTTTTTTGGCCACCGGCGCATCGCCTTCCACCATAGCACCACCTTCACGGATATAGCTCAGCTCAGCCTGATTAATGCCTTTGCTTTTATTGGGTGCCTGATAAACTTTGATCCAGATGAATGACCAGACAATACCGACAGCGCCGGTAATGATGAAGACCCAGTGCCAGCTGAGTAGCTCCTGAACCCAAATCAGCAGCGGTGTCAGAAAAGCAAGGCCGACAAACTGACCCGACGTATAAAAGCCGACGGCTGAGGCGCGCTCCTGCTCCGGGAACCAGCTGGTTACCAGCCGGTTATTGGTCGGGAAAGCGGGGGCTTCAAAAATACCGGTAATGGCACGCAGACCGATCAGCGAGAGTAATCCGCTGGCAAAGCCCTGCAGCAATGTCGCCACTGACCAGCCGAAAATGGCAATAAAATAGGTTAATCGTGAACCGACCCGATCCAGAAACCAACCGCCGGGGATCTGGCAAAGCGTATATAACCAGGCAAAGGCAGAAAAGACATAACCCATTTGCGCTTTAGTAATACCAAATTCCTCCTGAATATGCGCAGACGCCACGGCTAAATTAGCGCGGTCCACATAACAGATCACCACAGTAATAAAGATCATTACCAGGGTTAAATAACGGCGGCGAGTCGGTTTTTCCTGTGTTGCTGAGAGATCCATAGTGCTTCTCCGTCTTCACGTAAGGAAAATTACGTGCTTTGTAGGGTATCGGACCGGCGCCAGACTGACTTTTTGGGCAAATCTGGCGCACAGAACACCACAGGCGTCTGCAAGACGCACTGGGGCGGAAGATAAGTTTTTTTATATTCCGGCTGACGCAGGCATGTGCTGACCCCTGCGCCTTATTTACCGGCACATTCTTTACAGATTTTTTTTATTTTACTCCGTCAGATAAATTACCATTCTGCGACCGAACCATCTGCTGATCGCCATAATGGATTACGCCAGTCAGGCGCATTTTTACTGCGTGCTATCACTAACTCTTCATTAATTTCCACACCCAGTCCTGGTTTATTAAGGGGATAGAAATGGCCATCATCCATTTTAAAATCATCTTTATTCAGTACATAATCGAGCAGCTCTGCGCCCTGATTGTAGTGAATGCCCATGCTCTGCTCCTGGAACACCGCATTACGTGACACAAAGTCGATGTGCAGACAGGCGGCCAGTGCAATCGGGCCCAGTGGGCAGTGCGGGGCCAGGGCCACATCATAGGATTCCGCCATTGCGGCAATTTTGTAGCATTCGGTAATGCCGCCTGCATGAGAGAGGTCAGGTTGCAGAATCGCCAGCCCGCCCGCTTCCAGCACACGCTTGAACTCAAAGCGTGAGAACATGCGCTCGCCCGCGGCAATCGGAATGTGAGTCTGTGCGGCAAGGCGCGGATAATATTCCGCCTGCTCAGCCAGTACCGGCTCTTCGATGAAGAGTGGGCGATAGGGTTCCAGCTCTTTGATCAGGACTTTTGCCATTGGTGCGCTGACGCGCCCGTGGAAATCCAGGCCAAATTCGATCTCTTTCCCAAAAGCTTCGCGGATTTGCGCCACGGTATTGACTGCGGCATCTACTTTCAGTGCGCTGTCGATAATGCCCATCTCTTCGCAGCCATTAAGCTTGAAAGTGTCAAAACCGATGGTCCGCAGTTTTGTGATGCCTTCAATCACATCAGCCGGACGATCGCCGCCTACCCAGCTGTAGGCTTTAATACGGTCACGCACCAGACCGCCCAGTAACTGATAAACCGGTACTCCCAGTGCTTTGCCTTTGATGTCCCACAGAGCCTGATCGATACCGGCAATGGCGCTCATCAGAATCGGGCCACCCCGGTAGAAGCCGCCGCGATACATTACCTGCCATAAATCATTGATGCGCGAGGGATCCTGGCCAATCAGGTACTCTGATAGTTCATGAACGGCGGCTTCCACGCTTCGCGCCCGGCCTTCAATAACCGGCTCGCCCCAGCCAACGATGCCTTCATCGGTTTCTATCTTCAGGAACATCCAGCGCGGCGGTAAGCGGTAAGTGGTCAGTCTGGTAATTTTCATCGTACAGCGTCCTTATATGCAGTAACAAAAGCCTGAGCCTTTTCTATCGTGCGTGACAGCGGCTGACCGGCGCGATAGAGATCGCTGCCTAATCCTGCGCCGACGCAGCCCGCAGCCAGAAATTCCTGCAGGTTTTCAGGTGTCACACCGCCCACGGCAAACACCGGAATGTCGGGTGGCAGCACCGCTTTCAGCGCTTTGATGTAACCGGGACCAAATGCCGAAGAGGGGAAAATTTTCAGCGCCTGCGCACCCGCCTGTAAAGCGGTAAAGGCTTCGCTGGCGGTAGCACAACCTGCCGCGACCGTCATGCCGTGAGAGACGGCCTGACGGATAACCGCCGGATCGGTATTGGGCGTGACCACCAGTTTGCTGTTGAGCTCTGCCAGCTGGTCAACCTGCTCAGGTGTCAGCACAGTACCTGCGCCAACCAGAGCCTGGTCACCAAAGGTTTTTACCATGGCGGCAATGCTGGTGGCCCAGTCTGGTGAGTTTAGCGGGATCTCGATAGCGTCAAATCCGGCCTCGATCAACGCACCAACGTGCGCCTCGGCTTCCGCCGGGGTAATGCCACGCAGAATGGCGATCAGCGGTAAGTTAGTTTGCCAGGACATTGGCGATACTCCTTATTCCATGCTGAAAGGCTCGATCGCCCTCCAGGGTGACAGATTCCAGACCGATGAACTGCAACGCCTGCTGATATCGACAGGCCAGTGCATCACCGGCAATGATAACAAGGGGCTGACGGGTGTCTGTTGTGCTCTGTTTCGTCATCAGCGCAACCTCATGTCCAATCAGGAGTCCGGAGAGAAACTCACTAACGTGGCGGCGATCGCGTGTGCCCAGAACATGGGCCGCGCGCACTTCAAATAGGCGCGACAGGATCGAAGCATCCTGAGCACCGCGTTCAATACCTTCCTGAAACGCCACGTTGTTCTCCTGCTGCTCCGGCAGGCCGGCTCCAATCAGAGAATGATTCAGCAGCAGATGATGCAGTTCGCCGGTCATCACGGTTCGGAAATCGCGCACCTCCAATCCCTCAACATCGACCCATTTTGCATGGGTGCCCGGCATGACATAAAGCGATGCTGCGTGCAGCGTGGTGGCACCTAACAGCTGTGTCTCTTCGCCGCGCATAACGTTATCGTTGTCGTCTCGTTCGATGCTCAGTCCCGGCACGATCCACGCTTTATCCGCGACGTGTGTGAGGTGGCTGGCAAGCTGGTCCAGCGCCATCGGACAGCCAAGATAGGGCACCGGTTGCCAGCCCGCGTTACTTCCCACCATGCCCGCCATGATTACCGGTACGCGGTCAACGGGCCAGCCAGCGGTGACATCGTCAAATACCTCAGCCGCAGTACGTCCGGCCAGACGCGTCACCCCCGCTTCAGACCGACGCTGGTCGACACATTCACCCTTATCGTAGTGCCAGGCACGCAGGTTGGTGGATCCCCAGTCGATGGCGATATAGCTGCTCACAAAATCTCCTTGAGTCGTGCGGTTGAACTGGCGATCATCGCTTTCGCTGCCTCTCCGGCGGCATCAGCATTCTGATGGCGAATCGCGTCAAATAATGCTTTATGCTCGGCCAGCGTACGCGGCATGTTCTCCTGATCCGGCATATAGGTGCGGGAGAAGACCGCTTTTTGCAGCTGACTGATCGCGACGTTAAGCTGCTGAAGCACCGGGTTGTGCACCGATGCCAGCACCGCTTCGTGATAGCGGATATCCGCCTCGTTAAACAGTTCGCGATCGGCATGATGTGTCACCATGTCGTTATAAGCCTGTTCGATGGCCGCCAGATCGTTGGAGGTGGCGCGCTCGGCTGACCAGCGGGCAATTTGCGGTTCAACCAGCACACGGACTTCATTCATCGCAGCGATCAGACGCGGATCCTGATCGTGCGACAGCGCCCATTGCAGCACGTCACTGTCGAGATAATTCCACTGGTTGCGGGCGGTGACGAATGCCCCCCGGTAGCGTTTCACCTCAATCAGCCTTTTTGCCATTAGCGCCCGAAAGACTTCGCGAATGATATTGCGTGAAGTAGAGAAGCGATCGCAGAGGTCGGATTCCGCCGGAAGTGCGGCGCCTGGCGCAAAGTGGCCGGCGACAATCTCCTCGCCCAGCGTCAGGATGATACGCTCCGTTTTGCTGATGTGCTGTTGCGTCATGATGATCCATTCAGTGAGAAAGCATGAGCTATCAGATTACTGCCTTCCGCTTTTCAGGCCTACAGATTGTCTTAACCTCTGCACATATTGTAGTACTTGATATTAATCTTGTACTACAATCAAGATCACAAAAACAACAATCCGCCCTTGCAGGTGGGTGGCGTTAAATCAATGGGAAAGGCGGATGGCAGGACGCCATCCGGGAAAGGCAATTAAAGCACTAACTCTTCAATGGCATGCGCCACACCATCTTCCATATTGGTTTTGGTGATAAACTGCGCGATTTTCTTAACAGAATCAATGGCATTACCCATTGCGACGCCGGTTCCGGCGTATTCAATCATCGCCAGGTCATTCTCCTGGTCGCCAATCGCCATCACCTCTTCCTGCTTAAGACCGAGCTTGTCAGCCAGCATTTTGACGCCCTGGCCTTTATTCACCCGACAATCGAGAATTTCCAGGTAGTAAGGCGCGCTCTTCAGGATGGTATAAGTCTGGTGAGCATGTTCGGGCAGACGGGCAATCGCCGCGTCGAGCAGGTCCGGGCGGTCAATCATCATCAGTTTCGGGAAGCGCATGGCGCGATCCATCTCTTCCACGGCGCGATAGCGCACCGGAATGCCGGTCAGGCTCGCTTCATGGATGGTGTATTCACTGATGTCTTTATTGGGTGTGTAGAGATGGGATTTGTCGAACGCCTGGAAATGCACGCCAAGCTCACGTGCCAGATTCTCGATGTAGAGGTAGTCGTCAAAGGTCAGCGTCACTTCCGCCACGCACTCACCATCTTCGGCCTGATGAACCAGCGCACCGTTGTTGCTTATCGCATACTGGCCGGGCGTCTGCATATCCAGCTCCATCAGATAGCGCTGGATACCCACAAATGGCCGGCCGGTGGTCAGCACAATCGACACACCTTTCTGGCGGGCGCGATCCAGGGCAGATTTCACCCCTGGTGTGATCTCATGTTGCGGGTTGAGCAGGGTGCCATCCATGTCGATAGCGATCAATTTAATAGCCATACAATCCTCGTAGCGTCTGGGTTTTATTCAATGCTAGCGCGATTCAGCGCACATTGACCAGCTTCATGGCAGGCAGGAACGGGCAGCAAACCGCTGGGTGCAGGCGATAAGGAGATCGCGGTGGATTTAAATCACGGCTTTTCGGATAGTTGCGGGTTCGCCTGGCGAACAGCAGGGGTGCGGCCTGATGGATTTCCGCCCGTACGGTACAAAAAAAAGGCCATCACCTGAGTGATGGCCTTTTACGTCCGCTGCCGGTTAGATATCGATATTGGCGGCTTTCAGCGCATTCTCTTCGATGAAGGCGCGACGCGGTTCCACCGCATCGCCCATCAACGTAGTGAACAGCTGGTCAGCGCCAATCGCATCTTTAATGGTGACGCGCAGCATACGACGGCTGTCTGGATCCATGGTGGTTTCCCACAGCTGATCCGGGTTCATCTCACCCAGACCTTTGTAGCGCTGGACGGAGAGGCCGCGACGCGACTCTTTCACCAGCCACTCAATCGCCTGTTCGAAACTTGCCACTGGCTGACGACGTTCGCCACGCTCAATGTAAGCATCTTCTTCCAGCAGACCACGCAGCTGGCTACCCAGCGCGCAGATTTTGCGATACTCAGGCCCCTGAATGAAATCCGCGTCCAGCGGATAGTCGGTATCCACACCGTGGGTACGGACGCGCAGCACCGGCTCGAACAGGTTCGTTTCGCGGTTTTCACGCACCTGTGCCAGATAGGTGCTGCCGTGCGCTTCGCGTTCGGTCAGATAGCTCACCAGACCGTTCAGCCAGGTGGTGACCTCTGCTTCGTTGCTCAGATCGCTCAGCGTGTCGTGATAAATCATCGCACGCAGCATCGCCATCGGATAACGGCGTTCCATACGCTTGATCATCTTCTGGGTACTGTTGAAGTCAGAGACCAGTGTCTCCAGCGGCTCACCGCCCAGCGCGGGTGCGCTGGCATTGGTGTGCAGCGTCGCACCATCAAGCGCGATAGCGATCTGGTATTGATCCATCGCCTCGTCATCTTTGATGTACTGCTCCTGCTTACCTTTCTTCACTTTGTAGAGTGGCGGCTGGGCGATATAAACATGGCCGCGTTCAATGATTTCAGGCATCTGACGATAGAAGAAGGTCAGCAGCAGGGTACGGATGTGGGAACCATCGACGTCGGCATCGGTCATGATGATGATGCTGTGATAACGCAGCTTGTCCGGGTTGTACTCATCGCGACCAATACCACAGCCCAGCGCGGTGATCAGCGTGGCAACTTCCTGGGAAGCAAGCATCTTGTCGAAACGCGCTTTCTCAACGTTAAGGATTTTACCTTTCAGCGGCAGAATCGCCTGGTTCTTACGGTTACGGCCCTGTTTAGCCGAGCCGCCTGCGGAGTCACCCTCCACCAGGTAGATTTCGGACAACGCCGGGTCGCGCTCCTGGCAATCCGCCAGTTTGCCTGGCAGACCTGCCAGATCCAGCGCGCCTTTACGGCGGGTCATTTCACGGGCGCGGCGGGCCGCTTCACGGGCACGGGCTGCGTCGATGATTTTGCCGACGACGATTTTGGCGTCTGATGGATTTTCCAGCAGGTATTCTGCCAGCAGCTCATTCATCTGCTGCTCAACCGCCGATTTCACCTCGGAGGAGACCAGTTTATCTTTGGTCTGCGAGGAGAATTTTGGATCCGGCACTTTCACCGACACTACGGCGATCAAACCTTCACGGGCATCATCACCGGTGGCGCTGACTTTGGCTTTCTTGCTGTAACCCTCTTTGTCCATGTAGGCATTCAGGGTACGGGTCATCGCCGCACGGAAACCGGCGAGGTGTGTACCACCGTCACGCTGCGGGATATTGTTGGTAAAGCAGTAGATGTTTTCCTGGAAACCGTCGTTCCACTGCAGTGCCACTTCCACACCGATGCCATCTTTCTCAGTAGAGAAATAGAACACGGTAGGGTGAATAGGGGTTTTGTTTTTGTTCAGGTACTCAACAAACGCCCGGATGCCGCCTTCGTAATGGAAGTGATCGTTTTTGCCATCGCGCTTATCTTCCAGACGAATAGACACGCCCGAGTTGAGGAATGAGAGTTCACGCAGGCGTTTCGCCAGAATGTCATACTCAAAATCGCGCACGTTGGTAAAGGTTTCGTGGCTCGGCCAGAAACGCACGCGGGTCCCGGTAATGTCGGTTTCACCCGTTACCGCCAGCGGTGCCTGCGGTACGCCATGGACGTAAACCTGCTGATGCACTTTGCCTTCGCGACGAATGGTCAGCTCCAGCTTCTGCGACAGGGCGTTAACCACGGAGACGCCCACGCCATGCAGGCCGCCGGAGACTTTATAGGAGTTATCATCGAACTTACCGCCAGCATGCAGCACGGTCATGATCACTTCAGCGGCAGAGATGCCCTCTTCTTCGTGAATACCGGTTGGAATGCCGCGTCCATCATCCTGCACCGAAACGGAGTTATCCGCGTGGATGGTGACCACAATGTCACTACAGTGACCAGCGAGCGCTTCGTCGATTGCGTTATCCACGACCTCGAATACCATGTGATGCAGACCGGTACCGTCATCGGTATCGCCGATATACATGCCCGGGCGTTTGCGTACCGCATCAAGTCCTTTCAGGACTTTAATACTTGAGGAGTCATAAGAATTCGACATCAACGTTTCTCGCTCATTTTAATCTTCAGGTTGAACCGCTATTTTACCCTGTTCCACGCGGAACATCTTGCCCTTTTCGTCAGTCATGTCGATTACATGCCCGGCAGAAATAGCGCTGACAAACACCTGCGCCTGAGTGGCTTTTAACCGGTCCGCCAGCAGGCGTCGTCGGCTCTCATCCAGCTCAGAAGCAAAGTCATCAATGAGGTAAATACAGCGGCGTCCGCTCTGGCTTGTCAGGAACTCGCCCTGTGCCAGACGCAATGCACACATCAGCAGTTTTAACTGCCCGCGTGAGAGTAAATCTTCCACCGGCGTCCCTTCAGCCCGAATACGAAAATCGGCTTTATGGGGGCCGCTGGCGGTATAAGTCAGCGCACGATCGCGCTCGAAGTTACGTTCCAGCAGTTCGCCGTAATCACTCTCTTTGTCCCAGCCACGCTGGAAGGAGAAGCGCAGTTCAAACTCTGGCAGAAACTGGCTACAGGTGGCGGTGATCTCTGCAGATATTGCCGCACTGTATTCCGCCCGCCACTGGCTAATCTGTTCAGCCAGCGGAACCAGCTCCTGATCCCAGGGACGAATCTGGCTGTAACGTGAGACCTGGCGAAGCGCCGCATTCCGCTGTTTAAGCAGGCGACGCATGTTGTTCCATGCGTTGAAAAAGCCGGGCGTGTTATGGAAACAGCCCCAGTCGACATAGGCCCGGCGGTATTTGGGACCGCCATTCAGCAGACTAAAACCTTCAGGCGTGATTAACTGCATCGGCAGCAGCTGCGCCAGCTCTGCGACTTTATGACCATCGCTGCCATCAATACGCACTTTGCTGTCACCGGCCCGGTTTTTGGTCAGCCCGACAGAAATTTCCCGCTCTGCGTTTTCCAGACGCCCGTGCAACACGAACGCCGCCTCGTCGTGACGAATGACGCGACCCGCCTGCAAACTGCGAAACGATCGACCATGCCCCAGCGTATGAATCGCCTCTAAAACGCTGGTTTTCCCACTGCCATTGGCACCCACCAGGAAATTAAATCCGGGGGCCAGTTGCAGGTCGGCCTGCTCGATATTACGAAAATCTTTGATAAGAAGGCGGGTTAAAGCCATGAATCAATCCAGCGTGAAGGGCAATAAAGTTTTTGGACCTGGCGATCAAGGTCGTCGGCGTCGCCGCTACGTTGCGCCTCGCCAGCGCACAGCCACCGGAGCGTACTGAAGTACGTGAGGATGGCGAGCACTGCCGGGGCACAACATAGCAAGTAAGCCAGGCCGATATATCACACCTACAAGCGCATGGGCATGACGACGTAAGCTGCTGCAGGACTCGCCACATCTTCGATCTGCACGCTCGACACTGAATCCGTCAGCAGCAGGCGGACGTTTTCGCACTTCAGCGCGTTCAGCACATCCAGCACGTAACTGACGTTAAAACCGATCTCCAGTTCCGTGCCGTTATAGCTGACATCCAGCATCTCTTCCGCTTCTTCCTGTTCAGGGTTATTGGCGGTAATTTTTAGCTGATTTTCGGTGATATAGAGGCGAACACCGCGGAACTTCTCGTTAGAAAGGATGGCAGCACGGGCAAAGGCCTGTTTGAGCAGATCGCAGCCCGCTTCCAGCACTTTATCGGGATTCTTCGGCAATACGCGGCGATAGTCAGGGAAGCGACCATCAACCAGCTTAGAGGTAAAGATATAGTCGCCGACGTGCGCGCGGATATTGCTGCCGCCAATCCGGACCTGCAGAGGCGTATCGCCGCCATCCAGCAGACGCAGCAGCTCAATGACGCCTTTACGTGGCACAATCACGGAATGACTCGGCAGTGCCTGGCCAATCGGCATGGAGCAAACGGCCAGACGGTGACCATCAGTGGCTACAGTGCGCAGCTCTTCCCCTTCGGTTTCAAACATCATGCCGTTGAGGTAGTAACGCACATCCTGATGGGCCATCGAGAACTGAGTCGCTTCGATCAGCCGTTTCAGGGTCGCCTGCGGCAGGGTGAATTCAACTTCACTCTGCCAGTCGTCGAGATTCGGGAAGTCACTGGCGGGCAGGGTCGACAGCGAAAAACGGCTGCGGCCAGAGCGAACCAGCATACGATCGCCTTCCAGCGCCAGCGTGATTTCTGCACCATCCGGCAATCCGCGACAGATATCCAAAAATTTTCGCGCCGGAACGGTGGTGGAGCCAGGCTCATGCGCCTGCGTCAGCGCCACACGTGCGACCATCTCCATTTCCAGATCGGTACCGGTCAGCAGCAGCGAACCTTCTGTAACCTGCAGCAGCAGGTTTCCGAGAATCGGCAGCGTCGGACGACCACCCAGTGGGCCACTAACTTGTTGCAGCGGCTTCAGCAGCTGCTCACGTTCAACAATAAATTTCATAGCGTCAGGAAGATAATGTTCTGATGAGATTAGAGAAATCTTCTTTGATATCGTGGCTCTCTTCACGCAGCTGCTCAATCTTGCGGCAGGCATGAAGCACCGTTGTGTGGTCGCGACCCCCAAAAGCGTCGCCAATTTCTGGCAAGCTGTGGTTCGTCAACTCTTTCGCCATCGCCATCGCCATCTGGCGCGGACGCGCTACCGAGCGCGAACGGCGTTTGGAAAGCAGATCTGCCACCTTAATCTTGTAGTACTCAGCCACGGTCTTCTGAATATTATCGATGGTGACCAGCTTTTCCTGCAGCGCCAGCAGATCGCGCAGCGCTTCACGCACGAAGTCGATGGTGATCGCCCGACCGGTAAAGTTAGCATTGGCGATGACGCGGTTCAGTGCACCTTCCAGTTCACGCACGTTAGAGCGCAAACGCTTGGCAATAAAGAAGGCAACTTCACCCGGCAGACGGATGTCGTTCTCATCCGCTTTTTTCATCAGGATCGCCACACGCGTTTCCAGCTCAGGCGGCTCGATCGCCACCGTTAAACCCCAGCCGAAGCGCGATTTAAGACGATCCTCTACACCGTTGATCTCTTTGGGATAGCGATCCG
The DNA here is from genome assembly GCF_000816655.1 of Pantoea sp. MBLJ3. Taxonomy (NCBI): domain Bacteria; kingdom Pseudomonadati; phylum Pseudomonadota; class Gammaproteobacteria; order Enterobacterales; family Erwiniaceae; genus Pantoea; species Pantoea sp. MBLJ3. Next base: position 155,135 of record NZ_JSUT01000001.1, on the reverse strand, counting down.
AGGTGAGGATGATCTGCTGATTGCCTTCTAATAAGGCATTAAAGGTATGGAAGAACTCTTCCTGTGAGCGCTCTTTATTCGCAAAGAACTGAATGTCATCGATCAATAGCGCATCCACAGAACGGTAGTAGCGTTTGAACTCTTCAATTGCATTGTTCTGCAGCGCTTTAACCATATCCTGTACAAAACGCTCGGAGTGCATGTAAACCACTTTTGCATTGGGTTTGCGGGCAATAATGCCGTTGCCCACCGCATGCAACAGGTGCGTTTTACCGAGACCCGTGCCGCCATACAGAAAAAGTGGGTTATAAGCGCCGCCTGGATTATCCGCCACCTGACGTGCCGCCGCGCGCGCCAGCTGGTTGGATTTACCTTCAACGAAGTTATCGAAGTTATGACGGTTATTCACATTCGAGCGGTAAGTGACGTCGGCCGGAGCCGGGACATTATCCCAGCTGGGACGCATGATCTGCGCCGGGGCCGGACGAATATGGCTCTGTACGGGCATCACGGGCGCGCTGACGCTGGCCATGACGGGCTGGCTGACCGCTGCCGCTTGCTGCTGAACCGGGCGCGTACCTACTTCAAAACGCAGTGCAGGCACGTTTGGACCACAAAATTCATTTAGCAGTGCGTTGATGCTATTAAGGTATTTGTCCCGAACCCAGTCGAGTACGAAGCGATTTGGAGCATACAAGGCAAGCGTATTGTCGTTTAACTCAGCCTGGAGTGGACGGATCCACATGCTGAATTCGGTGGCAGGAAGCTCATCCTGCAAACGGGCAAGACACTGTTGCCAAAGCGTAAGTGACACGGCGGACTCCACTCGTACAAATTCGAAAAGAATAGTAGGCGTTACTCTAAGAAACGTTCATTTTTGACACAGACACTAAGAAAGCGCCTGCGACCGCTATCAGCGGTTTTCCGTCCTGCAATCACCGGAGGATCGTCAGCGGAAGGGCGGATCATAGCGCAAAGCGAGGCAGAGATCTCCCCTTTCTACACAGTTTTGATCCTTTTTATCCACAGGCCAGAGGCGCGCAAAGAAGTTTACGCCAGTTGCGGGAAAAACCAGCAGAGATCTGACGCAATAGATGAAAATTTCGGACGTTATCTCATTTTATCCCCAGGATCCGGTGAGCCGATCGCAATAAGATCCCGCGCGATCCTTGCGCTTTAGTGCGGAGCCCGTATAATTCTCCACCCGACATTGAGCCATCAGGCGCAAAGTCGGGACTCTGCGGGCTGTATGCGGGTTTTCAGGCACTATGACACGCGAAGTAAATTGACTCGGGACTGTACAATTATTACAATCCCGCCTCTTTATTAAAGACACATTGAGGCGTAGGTCGATTTTCTGGCCCGAAACGCGTCACCCAGTGAAAATTTTCAAGTTTAGGTAGAAACCGCCATGAAACGCACTTTTCAACCGTCCGTACTGAAGCGCAACCGTTCACACGGTTTCCGTGCTCGTATGGCAACAAAAAATGGTCGTCAGGTTCTGGCACGTCGTCGTGCTAAAGGCCGTTCTCGTCTGACCGTTTCTAAGTAATAAAGCAAGCCCTGATGGGTAAGCTCGCATTTCCCAGGGAGTTACGTTTGTTAACTCCCACTCATTTCACTTTCGTCTTCCAGCAGCCACAACGGGCTGGCACGCCGCAAATTACTATTCTCGGCCGCCTTAACGCGCTGGGGCATCCCCGCATCGGTCTCACCGTCGCTAAAAAACATGTGAAACGCGCTCATGAACGCAACCGGATCAAGCGATTGACCCGCGAAAGCTTTCGTCTGCGTCAACATGAACTGCCGTCGATGGACTTCGTGGTGGTCGCGAAGAAGGGGGTTGCCGATCTGGATAACCGTATGCTGGCGGAAGCGTTGGAGAAATTATGGCGTCGTCACTGTCGCCTGGCGCGCGGCTCCTGATCGTCCTGATACGCGTCTATCAACGCGGTATCAGTCCATTACTGGGACCACACTGTCGGTTTCACCCGACCTGCTCTCATTACGGAATTGAGGCATTACGCAGGTTCGGCCTGATAAAAGGCAGTTGGTTGACATTAAAACGCGTATTAAAATGCCACCCCTTGAACCCGGGTGGTGACGATCCTGTGCCGCCAAAAACCTTTGATACCAGAGAACATTAACGATGGATTCGCAACGCAATCTCTTTCTCATCGCTTTTCTGTTCGTGACCTTTATGATCTGGCAAGCCTGGCAGACGGACCACGCTCCGCAGCCACAGCAGACGCAGACCACACAGGGCACCAACAGCGTAGCGGGTGATGCCGCCAGTCAGGGTGTACCGGCCAGCGGTCAGGGCCAGACGATCACCGTTAAGACTGATGTCCTGTCATTGAATATCAACACCCGAGGCGGTGATGTTGAACAAGCACAGCTGCTGACTTTCCCGGACAAACTGGGTTCAGACCAGCCGTTCCAGCTGCTTGAAACAACGCCAGCATTCCTTTATCAGGCTCAGAGCGGTTTAACCGGTCGTAATGGCCCGGATAACCCGAACAACGGTGCACGTCCGCTGTTCAACGCTGCACAGAATCACTTCGAGATGGCTGATGGCCAGTCCGAACTGCGTGTGCCGATGACCTATACCGCTGAAAATGGCGTGGTTTATACCAAAACCTTCATCTTCAAGCGTGGCGAATATGCCGTTAATGTCGATTATCATGTCAACAACACCACGCAGCAGCCGCTGGAAGTGTCGTTGTTTGGCCAGCTGAAGCAGACGATTGATCTGCCAAAGCATCGTGATACCGGCAGCAACAACTTTGCGCTGCACACCTTCCGTGGTGCGGCCTACTCCACCAGCGAGTCGAAATATGAGAAGTATAAATTCGACACTATCGCGGACAACGAGAACCTGAACGCGACCACCAGCAATGGCTGGGTGGCGATGCTGCAACAGTACTTTGCGACGGCATGGGTTCCGCGTACCGAAGGCACCAACACCCTTTACACCAGCAACCTGGGTAACGGCGTTGCGGCAATTGGCTATAAATCTGCACCGGTCACCATTGCCGCAGGCGCACAGCAGAATCTGGGTGCAACGCTGTGGGTCGGCCCGGAAATTCAGGACAAGATGGCCGCGATTGCGCCGCACCTTGATCTGACCGTGGATTACGGCTGGTTGTGGTTTATCTCTCAGCCGCTGTTCAAACTGCTGAAATTCATCCACAGCTTCATCGGTAACTGGGGCTTCTCCATTATCGTGATCACCTTCATCGTGCGCGGCATCATGTACCCGCTGACTAAAGCGCAGTACACCTCGATGGCCAAGATGCGCATGCTGCAGCCGAAAATTCAGGCGATGCGTGAGCGTCTGGGTGATGACAAGCAGAAGCAGAGCCAGGAAATGATGGCGCTGTATAAAGCAGAGAAAGTGAATCCGCTGGGTGGCTGTCTGCCGCTGGTGATTCAGATGCCAATCTTCCTGGCGCTCTACTATATGCTGTCAGGCTCGGTTGAACTGCGTCATGCCCCATTCGTTCTGTGGATCCATGACCTGTCAGCGCAGGACCCGTACTACATCCTGCCGATTCTGATGGGCATCACCATGTTCTTCATTCAGAAGATGTCACCGACCACCGTGACCGATCCGATGCAGCAGAAGATCATGACTTACATGCCGGTGATTTTCACCGTGTTCTTCCTGTGGTTCCCGTCAGGTCTGGTGCTGTACTACATCGTCAGCAACCTGGTCACCATTCTCCAGCAGCAGCTGATTTATCGCGGCCTGGAAAAACGTGGTCTGCATAGCCGCGACAAGAAGAAAGCGTAAGCGATTCAGCGCGGGAGTCATCCCGCCCTTAAATAGTCTATTCTCAGGCGGTCAAAGCGACCGCCTGTGTTTTTTGTAGCGAGAGAAAATTTATGAGCCACAGCGATACCATTGTTGCCCAGGCAACACCGCCTGGACGCGGCGGCGTAGGCATTCTGCGCGTCTCTGGCGCCCAGGCGGCAGAGGTTGCCCGCCAGCTGCTGGGTAAACTGCCTAAGCCGCGTTACGCCGATTATCTGCCGTTTACCGATAGTGACGGCAGCGTGCTGGATCAGGGCATTGCGCTGTGGTTTCCTGGCCCCAACTCCTTTACCGGCGAAGATGTGCTGGAGCTGCAGGGGCACGGCGGTCCGGTTATTCTTGACCTGCTGCTGAAGCGCATCGTGACGCTGCCTGGCGTGCGTATTGCCCAGCCGGGTGAGTTTTCTGAGCGGGCGTTTCTGAATGACAAGCTCGATCTGGCGCAGGCCGAAGCGATTGCCGACCTGATTGATGCCAGCTCTGAGCAGGCGGCACGGTCAGCGGTCAACTCGCTGCAGGGCGCGTTCTCCACCCGCATCAATCATCTTGTGGAAGCCCTTACTCATCTGCGGATTTATGTCGAAGCGGCTATCGACTTCCCGGATGAGGAGATCGATTTCCTTTCTGACGGCAGAATCGAAGCACAGCTGAATACGGTGATCGGCGACCTGGATGCGGTCCGCGCCGAAGCGCGTCAGGGCAGCCTGCTGCGTGAAGGGATGAAAGTGGTGATTGCGGGCCGGCCTAATGCGGGTAAATCGAGCCTGCTGAATGCGCTGGCGGGCCGTGATGCCGCCATCGTTACAGACATTGCGGGCACCACCCGCGACGTCTTACGTGAGCATATTCATATCGATGGCATGCCGCTGCATATCATCGACACCGCCGGTCTGCGTGAGGCCAGCGATGAAGTTGAACGTATCGGGATTGAGCGTGCCTGGCAGGAGATCGAGCAGGCTGACCGCGTGCTGTTTATGGTCGATGGCACCACCACCGATGCCACCGAAGCAGCGGCTATCTGGCCCGATTTTGTCTCCCGTCTGCCGCCGGAACTGCCGATTACCGTGGTCCGCAACAAAGCAGACGTCACCGGTGAGCCTCCCGGTCTGACAGAAATAAACGGTCATTCACTGATTCGTCTGTCGGCACGTACCAGTGAAGGCGTTGATGAACTGCGTGATCACCTGAAGCAGAGCATGGGATTTGCAGGCAACATGGAAGGCGGCTTCCTGGCACGCCGTCGTCATCTCCAGGCGCTGGAGCTGGCGGCAATGCACTTACAGCAGGGCCGAGCACAGCTGCTCGGTGCCCGGGCGGGTGAGTTACTGGCCGAAGAGCTGCGTGTTGCTCAGCAGGCGCTGAGTGAAATCACCGGCGAGTTCACCTCTGACGATCTGCTGGGTCGTATCTTCTCCAGCTTCTGTATTGGTAAATAGCCTCACTGGCCTGATGGCGATACGCTGTCAGGCCTGATTTCCCGCCTCGCGCTATCTTCTGCTATTCCCGCCTCTGCGTTCATTCTTGCTGATAAGTTATTTTGCGACGGCACCGCGTTGTCGTATAACGGTAGACGCGCCGATCTGACGGCGGCTACAGATTGCGGTGAATGATCCCCGCCTCATCCAGCCGCGTCGGGCCGGGCGCAAATCCACAACGTGAACACCCTTGGGCGAAGCTTTTCGCCTGTAACAGGAGAGTTACATGAGTACACCGCTCGACACTGCCGCACTGGACACGCTGTTTAATGACGCCCGCACTCACAGTTACTGGCAGGATAAGCCTGTCGATAACGCCCTGCTGGAACAGCTCTATGCCTTAACGGCACTGGGCCCGACCTCGGCGAACTGCTCGCCAGCGCGTTTTGTTTTCGTAACGTCTGCGGAAGGCAAAGAGAAGCTGAAACCGGCACTCTCTTCCGGCAATCTGGACAAAACCATGAGCGCGCCGGTCACGGTGATAGTGGCCTGGGATCGCGAGTTCTATGAACAACTGCCCGCGCTGTTCCCGCATGCGGATGCGCGTAGCTGGTTTACCGGCAGCCCGGAAGCGGCGAAAGAGACGGCTTTCCGTAACAGCAGCCTGCAGGCAGGTTATCTGATTCTGGCGGCTCGCTCGCTGGGTCTGGATGCCGGTCCGATGTCCGGTTTTGATCCGGCCAAAGTCAATGACGCGTTTTTCCCGGACGGTCAGTATCAGGTTAACCTGCTGATCAACCTCGGATATGGTGACGCATCAAAACTGCATCCGCGTCTGCCGCGACTGAGCTTTGATCAGGCGAGCCGCTTCGCCTGATGCTCTCCGCGTCGCGATTCAGTTCGTGACGCGGATCACCGCATTAACGGCGCAGCATTTTCTGCAGGCGCTTTTGCTGCCAGCGCTGCGTCAGACCATGAAACACAAAGGTCCGCATCGCCCGGACAATCAGCAGCGCTCCCCAGATTGCCGCAACCCAGAGCGACCAGTGATCATCCGGCGCCGTCACATGATTCAGGACGAACAGCAGTCCGCAAACCACCACCGCAGTAATCAGTGAACGGTAAAAGCGTGCTTCACCGGCGATCCTGCTGCGCGCATCAGTAATCCGCTGATCCAGCGCCAGATCCTCGCCGTTCTGCGGACCGGTCAGATCAGCAACGTTCACCTCAAAGACGGCAGCCAGCGCACTCAGGGTTTCCAGTCCCGGCCGCTCACCATTTTCAATACGCTGCACGGTGCGGGTGCTCAGTCCCGCCATTTCTGCCAGCTGTTCCTGTGACCACGCCCGTGCCAGGCGATGTTCTTTAAATCTGTTGATGCTGCTCATTCTTATTCTCCGAAGTAACAGACAGGAAGGAAAAGTGTGCGGCGGAACGTCCGGCAGTAACACGATCCTGACCCGACAGCAGCCTGACACCCGCATGACAGCAGTGTCGCAGCTACGCTGGCTGCCCGCGGGATGGCTAACCAGGCACGCGCATCAAACCCGGTTCTGCTGAGGGTGTCCCCTGATGAAACACCATTCGCCAGTTCTGACCCTCACGACGCCGCTCATCCTATTCTGAATTTAAACTAATGTTCGCGTTGACGGATGCAATGTGTTAAGAAAATTCCTACAATGCTTCTGATGATTATCTGACCATTTTCACGGAGCGACAGATGGCTGGTCATTTTGTACGCTGGACGGGCGACCCCGGCTTCCCGGCGAAAGATATGTGTATTCCCCAGGCGATTACCGACACGGCACAGCAGTTTGCTGACAAACGCCGTGGGCGATTTCTTGCCGCACGAACCCTGCTGGCACAGCTTATGCTGCGGGTTTATGGCATTCAGACACTGCCGCGCCTGATTATCCAGAGCAATGGACGTCCGGTGTTTGCTGACAGCGAACTGCCCGATTTCAGTATCGCCTATGCGGGAAATACGGTGGGCGTCCTGTTGGCCGAAGAAGGAGGACGTGCCGGTCTGGATATGGAGATCGTTCATGCGCGGAGCCGTCAGACGCAGGAGCAGCTGATTCAGGGATTCACCTCGGGCGAGATCGCCTGGATTAATGCCCAGCAGGATGCCATGGAAGCGGTGACGCAGATCTGGACGTTGCGGCAGAGCATTCTCAAGCTGACGGGAGAGGGTGATCGGGGACTGGATTCGCTGCGGCTGTTGCCGGGAGCGGGTCGGCTGCGATCGTCACTTTATCCTGATATCCAGGTGGTGTGCGATGCGGAGCCTGTGCTGGTCTGGTCGTGCGCGCTGTCGTCTGCGACCCAGCGTCTGCACCTGTGGGAGATGGATAGCGACTTTCAGTGGCGCGGATTACGCGAAATCGAGATGGGTAAGCCCAACATCGGGCCTCTTGCCCTGCGGCTGACCAGCCTGCCCAGCGAGCGCAGCCTGCATCCTGAAATGTAAAAAAGCCGCAACCCGAAGGTTGCGGCCCTGAATGTGCTTAGTGCCCGTCCACAAAAACAATCTTCAGAACAAACAGCAGCGCAACAATCACTACGCAGGGGCTGATTTCACGCCAGCGGCCGGTGCCGAGCTTCATTACGCAGTAAGCGATAAACCCCAGCGCAATGCCTTCGGTGATGGAAAAGCTGAAGGGCATCATGGCAGCGGTCACAAAGGCCGGAACGGCTTCGGTCAGATCATCCCAGCGCACGCGCGACAGGCTGGCGGTCATTAACACGCCTACATAAATCAGCGCGCCCGCAGCAGCGTAGGATGGCACCATTGCGGCCAGCGGTGACAGGAAGGTTACCAGCAGGAACAGCAGGCCGGTCACTACGGCCATCAGCCCGGTACGGCCCCCAATCGCCACGCCCGACGTGCTCTCGATATAGGCGGTCACGGATGAGGTGCCCGCCAGCGCGCCACTCACCGAACTAATGCTGTCGACATAAAGCGCCTGCTGCATGCGCGGGAAGGTGCCGGTTTCATCGGTCAGTCCCGCTTTATCGGTAACGCCGATCAGTGTGCCGGAGGAGTCGAACAGATTGACCAGCATAAAGGAGAAGATCACCCCCGCCATGCCAATGTTGAATGCGCCTTTAATATCGACCTGACCGACTACAGACGTTATCGATGGGGGTGCTGAAAACAGGCCGACAAACTTCACGTCGCCCAGCATCCAGCCGATGCCGGTGGTGATCACCATTGAGATCAACACCGCTGCGTGGATATTGCGTGATGCCAGAATGGCGATAATAAAGAAGCCGAGTGCGCCCAGCAGGACGCTGTGCGAGGTCAGATTCCCTACCGCCACCAGGGTATCGGGATTTGGTACGATAATGCCGGCATTTTTCAGCCCCATCATCGCGATAAACAGGCCGATACCGGCGGTGATGCCAACGCGCAGGCTCAGCGGGATATTGGCAATCATCCAGTAGCGCACCCGCAGCAGCGTCAGGATCAGCAGGCCAACCGCGCCCCAGAAAATCGCGCCCATACCGACCTGCCACGAATAGCCCATCGCCCCGACCACTACAAAGGCGAAGAAGGCATTCAGCCCCATTGCGGGTGCCAGCGCCACCGGCAGATTAGCAAACAGTCCCATCAGAATGCTGCCGAAGGCGGCGATCAGACAGGTGGTCACAAACACCGCCTGGGTATCCATGCCGGCGACGCCGAGGATCTGCGGATTGACGAAGACGATATAGACCATCGTCAGAAAAGTGGTGATACCCGCGATCACTTCGGTGCGCACCGTGGTGCCATGTTCCTGCAGCCTGAAGATGCGCTGCAAAACGCCTTGCTTGCTCATGCCATCCATCCAGAAGAAAAAATCATCGGCGCGTATCCTGGCGATTTTACCGGGGCAATACAATGATTTTTCGCAACCGATTGCCAGTCTCGCAATCTGCGCTGAGTGCGGTAGAGTGTGGAATACACCCCGAATCGAAGGATAGAGTCTGATGTCAGTAGAATGCGTCTTTTTTGATTGCGATGGCACGCTGGTCGACAGTGAGTTGCTCTGTACCCAGGCCTACGTTAACACCTTTGCCCGTTACGGCCTGGCGCTGTCGCTGCAGCAGATGTTTGAAAAGTATAAAGGCGTCAAACTCTACGACATCATTCGTGACGTGGGCGATGCGCATCAGGTAACGCTGCCGATGGAAGAGGTGGAAACAGCTTATCGCGCGGAAGTGGCAAGACTGTTTGATCTGCAACTGCAGCCCATCCCAGGCGCGAAAGCGCTGGTTGAGCAGATAAAAGTGCCGATGTGCGTAGTCTCAAACGGAACCGTAAAAAAGATGCAGCACTCGCTGGGCTTAACCGGCATGCTGCCGCTTTTCGAGGAGCACCTCTACAGCGGCTATGACATTCTGCACTGGAAGCCCGATCCGGAACTGATGTACCACGCCGCAGAACAGATGCAGGTGCCGATTGAGCGCTGCATTCTGGTGGATGACTCCGAAGCGGGCGCCCGCGCCGGTATCGCCGCTGGCATTCCTGTCTACTACTACTGCGCTGACCCACACAACCCTGAACTGGACCACCCGCTGGTGACCCGCTTCGACGATATGGCGCAACTGCCTGCGTTGTGGCGCGCCCGTGGCTGGGATCTGGCGTAGCGCTGGCCACAATATGACTCGTACCGTCTGGTTTTTAACCCTGCCTGGCGTGATGGCGCTGGATCTGACCGGCCCGGCTGAGACGCTGCAGCTGGCGGGCGATCGCTTTTCGCTGCGCTATATTGGTCCGCAGCCGGAGGTGGTCTGCTCCACCGGCATGACCATTGGCGGCATCGAATCCTTACCGGAACAGTTGCCAGCAGGGAGCCTTCTGGTGGTGCCGGGCGTCTATGATTCGCAAATCTGTTATGCCACACCTCAGGCCGCAGAAGCACGCGACTGGCTGAGGCGCCAGAACGCCGCGCTGTGCGCGCAGACCTTTATGCTGGTCTGCGTCTGTTCGGGTGCGCTGCTGGCGGCGCAGGCGGGCATGCTCGATGACGTACTCTGCACCACTCATCATGATGTGATTGCCCGGCTGAAAGCGGCGGCTCCACGTGCACGGGTGCAGGAGAATCGGGTGTTTGTCAGACATGAGAATATCTGGACCAGCGCGGGCATCACGGCCGGGATCGACCTGGCACTGCATCTGATCGCTCAGCTCTGTGATACCCCCACCGCGCTGGCGGTGGCGCGGGAAATGGTGGTCTGGTTTCGCCGCGCCGGTGACGACCCACAGCTTTCACCCTGGCTGCGTTATCGCAACCACATGCATCCGGCCATTCACCGCGCGCAGGATCTGATGATTGCCCATCCAGAGCATGGCTGGACGCTGACCGAGCTGGCCGGTCGCACGCACGTCAGCAGTCGTCATCTGGCGCGTCTGTTTCGTCAGCATCTGGGGATCAGCGTGCGGGAATACCATGAGCAGCTGCGGGTTGGCGTGGCGCGCCAGCGTCAGCAGCAGGGTGAGTCTGCCGAAAAAGCGGCGCTGGCGGCGGGGTTTTCATCAGCGCGCCAGCTACGACGCGCCCGCCAGCGTGAAGCCGATCAGCTGACGAAATGACGGGTATCGACGCGTTTCAGTGCCATTCCCAGCAGCAGGCTGCCGCCCAGCGTCAGCCCAAACACCCAGGGCAGGTCGAGCCAGGGACGCGACATATCATCGTAGTGATGCGTGCGCAGATAGTGAATGAAGAGCGCGTGAAAGCCGTAGATTGGCAGTGAATAACGGGCAATCAGCGTTAAACCGGGAAGAGTGCGCTGGTTCAGGCTGTTTTTAAACACGATCAGCAGGCTGATGGCGGCGATAAACACCAGCGGTCCGCAGTAAAGATACCAGGTATCGTTAAACGCGCCGTTGACGATCAGCGCCTTTTTCGTCCCCAGCGTAATACCAATCACACAGGCGATAAACAGTCCGGTAGCCAGCGGCGTCAGGCCGCGCCGGGTCGTATCCATGGTGCCAATCGCCCGTCCCAGCAGTGCATAGAGCAGGTAGTAAATGCTGTCACCGCTGACATAGAGGTTAACCGGCAGGAAATGAAACGGGCCCAGCGACTGACTGACCGTATTGGGGTTGGCGAGCACCGCCAGCACCAGCACCAGTAGCGCCACATAACGCGCCTGCACATTTTTTACCTGAATCAGCGGCGACATCAGATAGATGCCAATTAGCGCAAAGAAGAACCACAGGTGATAGAACACCGGCTTCTGCAGCATCTTCAGGATCGACCGTCCTTCGCTGATCGGCGTCAGCCAGGTGATATAGGCCAGCGAAACCGCGCTGTAGAACAGCAGACAGAGCACCAGCCTGACCATGTGGCGCGGCTGGGCGCTGCGTTCGCCGAAAAACAGATAGCCGGAGATCATAAAGAACAGCGGAACGCAGACGCGTGATGCCGAGTTCAGCAGATTTGCCACATCCCAGGTGGTGCCCGTCACCGCCATCGGCCCGGTGATATACCAGGTGGTGGTGTGAATCACGATCACCATCAGGCAGGCGACCGCGCGTAAATTGTCTATCCAGTAAATCTTCTGCGGCATGGCGTCCTCTTGCGCATCGCTCCGTGCGCCAAAGGGTAGTCAAATGCGACCAGAGCAACAACTGCTGCCAACAGGATTCAGAGGCATCTGTATGCCAGCGCCCTGAATCACTGCGAAAACGTGCCGGTTGCGCCTGGGATTTACGGCTGCACATCGCGCGGTCAAAGGGTATACTGTCGGCCTCTTTTTTTAATCTAACCGAAGCGCGTGCACACTCAACATGCAAAAGTTTGATACCAAAACCTTTCAGGGGCTGATCCTGACCTTGCAGGATTACTGGGCGCGTCAGGGCTGCACCATTGTCCAACCGCTGGACATGGAAGTGGGCGCTGGCACTTCACACCCGATGACCTGCCTGCGCGCACTCGGCCCGGAGCCGATCGCCGCCGCCTACGTGCAGCCATCACGCCGTCCAACCGATGGTCGCTACGGTGAAAACCCGAACCGTCTGCAGCACTATTACCAGTTCCAGGTGATCATCAAACCGTCACCGGACAACATTCAGGAGCTCTATCTCGGCTCGCTGAAAGAGCTGGGTATGGATCCGACGGTGCATGACATTCGCTTCGTGGAAGATAACTGGGAAAACCCGACGCTGGGTGCCTGGGGACTCGGCTGGGAAGTGTGGCTCAACGGCATGGAAGTGACGCAGTTCACCTACTTCCAGCAGGTTGGCGGCCTGGAGTGTAAGCCGGTGACCGGCGAGATTACCTACGGCCTGGAGCGTCTGGCGATGTATATCCAGGGCGTCGACAGCGTTTACGATCTGGTCTGGAGCGACGGCCCGCTGGGCAAAACCACCTACGGCGATGTGTTCCATCAGAACGAAGTGGAGCAATCCACCTATAACTTCGAATACGCCGACGTCGATTTCCTCTTTACCTGCTTCGAGCAGTACGAGAAAGAGGCGCAGCATCTGCTGGCGCTGGAAAAACCGCTGCCACTGCCCGCCTACGAACGCATTCTGAAAGCGGCACACAGCTTCAACCTGCTGGATGCCCGCAAAGCGATCTCGGTAACAGAGCGTCAGCGCTATATTCTGCGCATTCGTACCCTGACCAAAGCCGTGGCTGAAGCTTACTACGCCTCTCGCGAGGCAATGGGCTTCCCGATGTGCAATAACAAAAAGTAAGAGGCAGCCATGACTGAACAAACCTTCCTGGTGGAGATCGGCACCGAAGAGCTGCCACCAAAAGCCCTGCGCAGCCTGGCAGAAGCCTTTGCCGCGCAGGTCACCGCTGAACTGGATGCCGCCAACCTGAGCCACGGCGAGGTCAGCTGGTTTGCTGCACCGCGTCGTCTGGCACTGAAAGTGGCAAACCTGAGCGCCTCACAACCCGATCGGGAAGTGGAGAAGCGCGGTCCGGCTGTTTCCGCAGCGTTTGATGCTGATGGCAACGCCACCAAAGCCGCCGAAGGCTGGGCGCGTGGTAACGGCATTACTGTCGATCAGGCTGAACGCCTTGCCACCGATAAAGGCGAATGGCTGGTTTACCGCGCTCAGGTCAAAGGCGAAGCCGCTCAGGCGCTGCTCCCTGCGATGATTGCGACCGCACTCAGCAAGCTGCCAGTGCCCAAACTGATGCGCTGGGGCGACAGCGATGTGCAATTCGTTCGTCCGGTTCACACTGTGACGATGCTGCTGGGCGATGAACTGATCCCTGGCACCATTCTGGGCATTAAGTCAGACCGGGTTATTCGCGGTCACCGTTTTATGGGTGAAAGCGAAATCACGCTCGACAACGCCGATCAGTACCCTGATGTGCTGGAAAAACGCGGCCAGGTCATTGCAGACTATCAGGTTCGCAAAGCGATGATTAAAGCCGATGCAGAAGCAGCCGCACGTCGCTTAGGCGGCAACGCCGATATCAGTGACAGCCTGCTGGAAGAGGTGACGTCGCTGGTGGAGTGGCCGGTGGTCCTGACCGCGACCTTTGAAGAGAAATTCCTCAAGGTGCCTGCGGAAGCGCTGGTCTACACCATGAAAGGCGATCAGAAATATTTCCCGGTGTATGACAATGACGGCAATCTGATGCCGAACTTCATTTTCGTCACCAACATCGAGTCCAGCGAACCACGCCAGATCATCTCCGGCAACGAAAAAGTGGTACGTCCACGCCTGGCCGATGCGGAGTTCTTCTTTAACACCGACCGCAAAAAGCGTCTGGAAGATCATCTGCCGCGTCTGGAAACCGTCCTGTTCCAGAAAGAGCTGGGCACGCTGCGCGATAAAACCGACCGCATTCAGGCTCTGGCGGGCTGGATTGCCGGTGAAATTGGCGCCGATGTGAATCACGCCACCCGCGCAGGCCTGCTGTCGAAGTGTGACCTGATGACCAACATGGTCTTCGAGTTCACCGACACGCAGGGCGTGATGGGCATGCACTATGCGCGTCACGACGGCGAAGCAGAAGATGTGGCGGTCGCGCTGAACGAGCAGTACCAGCCGCGCTTTGCCGGTGATGATCTGCCGTCAAGCCCGGTTGCCTGTGCGCTGGCGATTGCTGACAAAATGGATACGCTGGCCGGTATTTTTGGCATCGGTCAGCATCCAAAAGGCGACAAAGATCCGTTCGCACTGCGTCGTGCGGCGCTGGGCGTGCTGCGTATCATCGTTGAGAAAAACCTGCCGCTCGATCTGCAAACGCTGACTGAAGAAGCGGTGCGTCTGTATGGCAGCAAGCTGAGCAACGCCCGCGTGGTCGATGATGTGATCGACTTTATGCTGGGTCGCTTCCGCACCTGGTATCAGGAAGAGGGTCACAGCATCGACACGCTGCAGGCCGTTCTGGCGCGTCGTCCGACTCGTCCGGCTGACTTTGATGCACGCATGAAAGCGGTGTCGCACTTCCGTACGCTGGAAGCAGCCTCAGCACTGGCGGCGGCGAACAAGCGCGTCTCTAACATTCTGGCGAAATCGACTGAAACGCTTAATGAGAGTGTGCAGGCGTCGCTGCTGAAAGAGAACGAAGAGATCCAGCTGGCGACCTTTGTTACCGCGCTGAGCAGCAAGCTGCAGCCTTACTTCGCGGAAGGTCGTTATCAGGATGCGCTGGTCGAACTGGCTCAGCTGCGTACTGCGGTAGATAACTTCTTCGATAAAGTGATGGTTAATGCCGACGATCAGGCGGTGCGGGTCAATCGCCTGACGCTGCTGTCAAAACTGCGAGAGCTGTTCCTGCAGGTCGCGGATATCTCGCTGCTGCAGTAATGTGATTAGCGGTGCGAAAAAGGGACGAGCAATCGTCCCTTTTTTTATGGAATTTTTTGGGCCGGGATAGCCTGAGTATACGTATGTTTTTTCGTAAATCCGGGGGTTAAGCGTGACGACCTGAGCGAAGAGCAGCGGCAGACGATCAGCGCTCTGGGGACGCTGGCGGCGGGACTTGCGGGTGGAGTCGTGGGTGACAGTACGGCGGATGTTGTGGCGAGTGCTCAGGCGGGGGAAAATGCGATTGAGAATAACTCGCTCAATGATGGCTGGAACAGCATGTTGTCATCAGGAACAAATGATTACGGACTGACCGTAGGCTCGTGGAATCAGTATGGCAAGGACAATAATCTGACACCAGAAAAAATTCAGGAAGGGATGAATCATATTGCTATTGGTGAAGGGCCTTCCTGGGGGACTGAATATAAGGTTAAACCTAATGGAAAAGTTGAAGTTTCAGGTGGCGTGGGACTTGCTTTGAAAAGAGGATATGAGATTAATAATGATTGCTTCTCTATTTCTACAGGATACACTAAAGAATTTGGTATTAAGGCTGGAGCTTCAATCGGTATTGACTTTGGTCCATATTTCCCGGGATTGTTTGGAGACTTAAATCGTGATTATTCAACTAGCGTCGGTTTTGGTCCCGGTTCTGTAGGAAATGTCTGGCGGGAAAGATGGCATTGGTGTTTCGTTTTCTACTGGACTGGGAATTGGTTTTACAGGTTCTGCTATTGATTCCTATGATAAAAAATAGATATGAACGGTGACTCCACTAAGGAAATATACCGCTATGATTTCGAATGATATTATTTTCAATGTTTCATCCTTTATGTTGTTATGTTTTTTATTGTTATGGGGTGGTTGTTTTTTTATTTTTGTTTATAAAAATCTTGGTGGCGCTAAGGTAGGTAAGGACTCCATGCTTTATTTCAATTATATGTTTTTTAAACGGGATGCTTTATCAAACTGTGCATTGGTTTTTCTTGTTCTTGGATATATGTCTGCAGCGATAGCGGAGTATCGAAGGGGGGCGGATGAATTATTGTTAATGTCTAATTTTTCCGGAGGACTTGCATTTTTTCTTTTTGCATTGTACGGGAAGTATCTCCACCAAGGATTTACTGATGATAAAAGCCCCTTTTATTTCATAAAGGTTTTTTTGACAAAAACAGATCTATCCTTTGGCTCGATTTTTCTCTGGCTATCAAGACTGGCTTATACAGCATGGTTAATTGTAGTTCTTTGCAATTAAAAAGTAATCTTGCATTAGTTGCACTACACTATATTCCTGCCGGAAAAAGGTCGCAGAGCAGTTGCTGGAAATCGGGGTAAAAGCAGGGCCTGCCGGACTGGCCATTAAAGATGTAGCTGATAAAATGCCCTCCAATGACTGGAGCGTCTTGTCACCCTGTAGATAATGGATAACGATGAGATTATTGGGAAGTATCTGAGTTCGTTGCAGGATTAGTATGCCCATTTAAATACTGGTGGTGCTCAACTTGCAGGCACAGAAAACATTGGCAAACTGGTAAATCCAGTTCAGGATGAAAATAAAGGGACGTCGTTAGTTACGCCAGCTAGATCTGGTGAGCAAGTAGCAAGCCATACGGAGAATATTGAAGGCGCGCTGAATACGGATGGAAGTATTACGGAAACACCGATTGCGGAGCAGAATACGGCTTATCTGGCTTATTTATTTGAAGACAGTAAATATGTTCCTGGCCCTAAAGATGCTATAGGCGGCTTGAGAACACCAATGGATTTAAGTGATTCTAAAGCTCAATATTTCTTTAATAAATCAATTCAATTAGGTGAGCAGCGTTAAGTTGGAATGATTTTTTTGCATCTTTCTTTAAATCTGGATAGGTCGGTGGCCTTATCCTGGGTATCAGAATCTGTATAAAAATGTGGTTAAAGAAAAGAAAAAAGCAGAAATTCCCACCTGAATAAACACTCAATCCCGGCCTTTAAATGCCGGGATTTTTTTACCTGCCGATCACTCCTTAGCCAGCCGGATAATCAGTTGGCCCTGTTCGGCGATAATGCTGACTGGCTGGCCTTGACGAATCCCCACTGCTCCAGCCATCGTCCTTTGATGGTCAGTTGAGGTAATGGATTCGGTCTGCCGCCGTTGGGGCGGTAACCGACGATGCTTTTACGTGCTTGGGGTACAGCGGGTTCTGACGTAGAATCTCTTCCAGCCATAATTAACTCCGATTCAGTTAGTTGTGGTCAGCGGGCTGTTGGTGTTCCACCACCTTCAGTCCGCGCTAAAAATCTCTCGTTACGTTCTTCCTTTACTGTTTTCTTCTGTTCACATATATATCGTCTGCTTCGTAAGTCTGCTGAACGCTAAGTAATAGATTGCGAGGCGTCTCTGGCAAACGAATTATTTTTCACTTTGCCATTTCGTTTACATCTTCTTCTCAATATTCTTTTCAGCAACTGCAATCAGCCGCTTATTCATAATAGCGTGGTGATTGTCGGCATCACTATAAGAGTGGAATGGGGATGACAGAGAAAGGGATGACAGGCATGATGACAACACAAATGACACCACACGAGAGTCCGGCCATGAGCACTATCCACTTCAGAATCGATGACGACGTTAAACGACTCGCCATGCGGGCAGCCGAGCGCCAGAAGAAGACGCTGACTGAGGTTATGCGTCAGCGAGCGGAAGAGCTGGCTGCTGAAGAGCGGCAATATCAGGAGGGTAAACATGATGCATGGCTGGAAGAGCAAATAACGGCGGCGTTCAGTCGTTATGATGCCGGTGAAAGTGAGTTCATCAGTAACGATGAAATGAATGCCCGCATGGAAGAGCTGAAAGCGCAGGCCGCGCGGGGAACATTGTGATATCAGCCGTTCAATGGGAAAAACAGGCGCAGGCGGACAGGGAGACGATATTTCGTTATCTGTATCGTGAGGCTGGCGTACGGGTAGCCAGTGCAACAGACGTTAAGTTTATCCGTATGCCCAGTCTGCTTAGCGAAAACCCCCTGGCGGGCACGAAAGTCAGCACAGAAAAACAGCGTAAGCTGGCAGTCCCACGCTTTCCCTTTATCATTCTCTATGTGGCTGAAACAGATGGGGTTCGTATTCTGCGTATACTGCATACATCCCAAAAAATAACAGGCCGCTATCAAAGATAGTCAGCCAGTTACTTGTGTCTCAGAAAGTCAGATATAAGGACGTCCTCAGAAAGAACGGCGCGCTTCAGAGCTGGATTAGACAATTAGCCCCAAAACCGCATCTTTGAATCCAGCCACCTGCCAGCTACAGCACCCATCACGCCGCAGGCGGCGTTGTCCGCGCAAAGCTCTCGCGCTGAAACAGCGTTTCCGCCAGCTTCACCAGCGCCGGTCGTTCGACACACCAGTTTGGCACCACGCGGCGGAAATTGAGATAGCCGATCATGCAGCCGGTGGCGATATCCGCCAGACTGAGCTGGCCGTTGTTCAGCCATTTTCCTTCAGCGGCCACGGCTTCCAGCATGTCGAGGCTGCGCTTAATCTTTTCACGGTTACGCAGCAGGACCTCTTCGGACTGCAAATTACCCGGACGCATCTGCTCGCGAACAATCACCAGCGCAGCATCGCTGACGCCATCTGCCAGCTTCTCCAGCTGACGGATGTTGAGCGACTTAAGCGGATCGGCAGGCAACAGGGCCGGCTCCTCACCGCGCAGTTCCAGAAATTCCGCGATGATGCTGGAGTCGAACCAGATTTGCTTATCGTCAGCGACCAGCGCCGGAACTTTGCCCAGCGGATTGTAGTGCGGCACGTGACTGTCATCGCTGTAAGGCGATGCATTAACGAATTCAAACGTGATGCCTTTTTCCAACAGGATAATCGAAATCTTACGCACAAACGGGCTGGTATAGCTGCCAATCAGTTTCATCAGGTTCTCCGGATTCAGTGACTATTCGCCAGGAAACATAAAAGGATTGAGACTGCTGCGCGCGAAGCCTTCCTGCTCCATTTTTGCATCCAGTATCAGCGACGCCAGGTCATCGGCCACCGGTTCAATGGCCGGATCGTTCTCCTGATAGAGCATCTTCAGATAGGTGCCGCAGTCGCCACAGCTTTCCGCCTTCACGGCTGCTTTCTCGCTGCTGAGCGACCAGTAGTGCAGGTCACGGGACTGTTCGCACTGGGTACATTTGCTGCCCACGACATGCCATTCACTTTCGCACAGATTGCAGTGCAGATAACGCGCGCTTTCATGACTGCCCATATGAACGATGCTGGCGACCGGCATACTGGCGCAGACCGGACAGAACTGACGCTGATTCCCCATTTCAGCGTGTGCCTTACCGGGTATCAGGGCTGCCATCTGCGCCCAGTAGAGCGAGAGTGCTGCCCAGATAAAGGGCGCTTTATCGTTGCTCACCTGTGCATACTCGCCGGTAAACAGCGCACCGGCCAGTGTCTCCAGCTCTGTGGCTGAGGCCTTCTCCAGATTCTCCAGCACCGCCAGCGCCTGACCGCTCATCTCCGGCTTCAGCTCAGCAATCAGCGAGTGCAGCAGCCGTTGCCAGTGTGGATCGCGCGGCAGAGTATGGATGTTCAGCGGTGGCTTGCCCTCGCTGGCGCTCTGCGTCAGTCGGGCATGCAGATCGAGATGCAGAGGATGGTCATACAGCACAATTTCCTGCGCTTCAGCGATCACCGCCGCAAAGCGCAGATAATCGCCGAGTGGATTTTTCGCCGCAAGATCGCGCAGTCGCGCGGCACGACGGCTGTATAAATTTTTCAACCGTGGAAAAAGTAACGGCGGAATCATCTCCTCCGTTGTTTTTTCGCCTTTCTCCAGCGGATCCTGCGGGATTATACGAATACTCATCAGGGGCGTTTTTCCTGTTTTATTGGCGAATTACGCCGCTCACGATATCCACAAGGATAATGCTGTCTGGCTCATTAAGAGCATATTCAGCTTTCTACCCTCGCGGCCAGTGTGCCTCTGACCCATAATGCGGCATAAGCGGGCACCATAATCACGATGATCAGCGTCACTGCCGAAACAGAATGCACAATCAGTGCCAGCCGACTCAGCGGAATGACAAAGGCATCTGAAAAGTACGGTCCCCGGATCACAATGCCGCTGGCAGGCGGCAGTACTAAGCTGATGATAGCAGTCCAGAACAGACTCTTCTGACCAAAGTTCTTTTTACGGGTGTCTCCTGCCTCTTTATTCACTGTAATCTGATGAATCTCTCTGGCCCGTTAAAGGGTAAGGCGACGGATTGGCATGTGTTTCGGGTTCCCCAAAACATCCGCATTAACACCCCAGTGATTTGCAGATTTTCCCGGCGTTAACACATGAAAAAGACCTTTTCTCATGGGGCCGCCAGCAGGCAGGGCGACAGTTATTTTCACTGAAGAAACCGCATCAATTGCCTCGCTGTTTATTTGCGCTCTCGGGGGCTAAAAGGCAGAATCAGGGCGCGTCTATGCTCTGCATTACCGGGCACCGAATGAGATCATCTCTTAACAACAGGTTATATTTTTGAAAGCTATCCAGCCTGATTCAGGCGAAGATTTAACAATTCAAACCGGCGTTAGCAGGACGCAGGTGTGGCAGCGCGCCAGTCTGACCGATGCACAGGATGACTGGCTGGCAGACGAAGTTCCGGTGGCGCTGGTCTATAACGGTATATCACACGTGGTGATGATGACCACGCCCAAAGACCTGGAGGCTTTTGCGCTGGGCTTTTCGCTATCAGAGGGCATTATCGACGCACCTGGCGACATTTTCGGCATGGATATTGTGCCGGGCTGTCACGGTATTGAGGTGCAGATTGAGCTGTCCAGCCGCCGCTTTATGGCGCTGAAAGAACAGCGTCGCGCGCTGGCAGGCCGGACCGGCTGCGGCGTGTGCGGTGTTGAACAGCTGGACCAGATTGGCAAGCCGCTCTCTCCGCTGCCGTTTACCCAGACCTTCGCGCTGGACCACCTGGATCGGGCGCTGGGCCAGCTGAAAGATTATCAGCCGGTCGGACAGAAAACGGGCTGCACCCATGCTGCTGCGTGGATCCAGCCTGATGGTCAACTGGCGGGTGGCTGTGAAGATGTAGGGCGCCATGTGGCACTGGATAAGTTGCTGGGTTATCGCAGTCAGGCTGCGTGGGGACCGGGCGCGGTGCTGGTCTCCAGCCGCGCCAGCTATGAAATGGTGCAGAAGTCTGCCATGTGCGGCGTGGAGATCCTGTTTGCGGTCTCGGCGGCGACCCGCCTGGCGGTTGAGGTGGCTGAGCGCTGCAACCTGACGCTGGTTGGATTCAGTAAACCTGGCCGCGCCACAGTCTACAGCCATCCTCAGCGTCTGCGTTAAACCACCATTACCGCTGGCAATGTCTGCTGCAACGCCTCAAGTGCGGCACCGTTGTCGCCGCCACTGTCAGTAATCAGCAGGGAGATCGCCTGCGGCGGCGCGTAAACCGTGCGGCTGACCACGCCGAGTTTGGTGTGATCGGCCAGCAGATAGCAGGCAGCGGATTGCTGCACCATTGCTCTGGCGATAGCCGCTTCGTGCGGGTGAAAACTGCTGCCACCGCACTCTGCGTCAATACCCACGGGCGACAGCAGCGCGACATCGGCTCGGTAGCGGATAATCTCGCCAACGGTGATTTCGCCGCGCGTCTGTTGCGCACCCGCCGACATCGTCCCACCCAGCAAAATAATCTGATTATTCAACGGCTGGTTTTCTTCTCCAGCGCTCAGTGCCAGCGCGGCCTGCAGGCTGTTGGTCACTATCGTCAGGCCGGAAAGGGCGTGTAACTCCTCTGCCAGCAGCGTGGTGGTGCTGCCCGCATCAAGAAACAGCGTCTGTCCGGGCTGCAGCAATTGCGCAGCGGCGCGGGCGATTGCGCGTTTCTCCCGGGTCTGGGTGCTGCGACGTTCCGTGAGCGGCGGTTCAGCCTGGGTTTCAATGGCCACCAGGCCACCGTGGACGCGGCGTGCCAGACCCAGCGCTTCCATCTCAATGATGTCGCGGCGCGCGGTTTCGCGTGATACCCCCAGCTCCCTGATAATGCGCTCGGTACTGACCTGGTTTAGCCGGGTCAGTAAGGCACGGATGCGATGAAGGCG
This sequence comes from Pantoea sp. MBLJ3, assembly GCF_000816655.1. Classification (NCBI taxonomy): domain Bacteria; kingdom Pseudomonadati; phylum Pseudomonadota; class Gammaproteobacteria; order Enterobacterales; family Erwiniaceae; genus Pantoea; species Pantoea sp. MBLJ3. The sequence goes on along the minus strand of NZ_JSUT01000001.1, from coordinate 133,037 downwards.
CGTTTCCTGCAGCATAGAGAAATCCTTATAAAGCGCGAAGAGCATGGATGATACGCCAGTGACGCGAAAGATTCTGTCTGGATCAGAGAGCAAGCTTAGCGCGGCGGCTTGACGGCGTCATGTGTATTTTATTGCTTTTGTGTATTTTGTTGCATTTTAAATTCAGGCAGGCATGATACAGGAGTCCGCTCTTCTTCCTTCATCCTTGTAACGGGAGTCAATATGGCCACGCGTTCCACCATTATGGATACCAACAGTTTTCGTGCTGAACATGCCGATGCGCTCGACAGTGACACACGCAAACTGACCGATAAACGCAGCAAAGTGCTTTGCGAATCCTATCGCCTGTTCTATCGCAAACCGGTTCATCTGGTGCGGGGTGAAGGGCAATATCTGTGGGACGCAGCGGGCGATAAATATCTCGACGTTTACAACAACGTGGCGAGCATTGGTCATTGCCATCCGGCCGTGATTGAGGCGGTGACGCAGCAGATGAAAATGCTGAACACCCACACGCGTTACCTGCATGAAAAGATTCTGGATTACAGTGAAGCGCTGCTGGCAACGACACCTGCGGCGATCGATCGCGCGATGTACATGTGCACCGGATCGGAAGCCAACGATCTGGCGATTCGCGTGGCGCGCGCGTTCAGCGGCGGTACCGGAATTATCGTCAGTAAAGAGGCCTATCACGGCACCAGTGAGCTGACCTCCGGCGCGTCTCCGGCACTGGGCAGTGGACAGCCACTGGCACCGACCACGCGGCTGGTGATGCCGCCAGATGCCTACCGTGTGGATGCGCCCGACCTGGGTGACTGGTTCGCAGACCAGATTCAGCAGCAGATTGATGACATGGCGGCGCACGGCATTAAATTTGCCGGTTTCCTGGCGGACTCGATTTTCTCCTCGGACGGCGTTCTGCCCAATCCACGCGGCTTCCTGAAAAAAGCGATTGAGGTGGTGCATGCCAACGGCGGCATTTTTATTGCCGACGAAGTTCAGCCTGGCTTTGGCCGAACTGGCGACGCGTTCTGGGGCTTTGGTCGCCACGATGTGGTGCCTGATGTGATTACCACTGGCAAGCCGATGGGCAATGGCATTCCGGTTTCCGGACTGCTGGCAAAAAGTGATGTGCTGGCAGCCTTCAGCGATTCGATTCCCTACTTCAATACCTTTGGGGGGAATCCGGTCGCGATGGCGGCGGCGCAGGCGGTGCTGAACGTGATTACCGAAGAGGGATTACAGGAACACAGCCGCGTGGTCGGCGCGAAGCTTCTGGCTGAGCTGCGAACCCTGATGGATCGCTATGAGTGTGTGGGGGATGTGCGCGGTGCCGGACTGTTTATCGGCTTTGAACTGGTCACCGATCGTCACAGCAAAACGCCGGACAAAACGCTGGCGCTGGATTTGATTGAGAAGCTTCGTGAACATCGTGTGCTCACCTCGGTCGCCGGTCCGTATGGGAATGTGCTGAAACTGCGTCCACCACTGGCTTTCCAGGAGAGCGATATCGACTGGCTGGTTGGCGCACTCGACAGCGCCCTGCGCGAGCTGGGTCAGTAACGCGCAGAGCAGGGCCGACGCGGCGTTCAGGCGGGAGGCGTGCTGGCTGATAGCCTGGCATCAGCGTGCTGCTCTCCCTGCCTGGCACGTCTGAAAAGGCAGAGCCAGCATCAGCACACTGTAAAAACAACGGGTTGCTAATGCCGGCTTTCGCAAATCCTTAGGGTTAATAGGGCATTGATTACCCTTTTACGCTACATGAATTTAACTATAATGATTCGACTGCTTACGCGGCACGTCCCGAATTCGTCGTGCTGCTCAAACTAAATGGAGAGGAAGAACATGAGTTATTCACTGCCATCCCTGCCTTACGCATACGACGCACTGGAACCGCATTTCGACAAGCAGACGATGGAGATCCATCACACCAAACACCACCAGACCTATGTGAACAACGCTAACGCCGCGCTGGAAGGTACTGAATTTGCTAATCTGCCGGTAGAAGAGCTGATCACCAAACTGGATCAGCTGCCAGCAGACAAAAAAGGCCCACTGCGTAACAACGCAGGCGGTCACGCTAACCACAGCCTGTTCTGGAAAGGCCTGAAAACCGGTACCACGCTGCAGGGTGACCTGAAAGCGGCTATCGAGAAAGATTTCGGTAGCGTGGAAAAATTCCAGGAAGAGTTCGAGAAAGCCGCTGCGACCCGTTTCGGTTCTGGCTGGGCATGGCTGGTTAAGAAAGGCGACAAACTGGCTGTGGTTTCTACCGCAAACCAGGATAACCCGCTGATGGGTGAAGCGGTTGCCGGCGTTTCTGGCTTCCCGATCATCGGTCTGGATGTGTGGGAACACGCTTACTATCTGAAGTATCAGAACAAGCGTCCTGACTACATCAAAGCGTTCTGGAACGTGGTTAACTGGGACGAAGCGGCAGCCCGCTTCGCTGCTGCTCAGTAAGTTAACAAAGCGTAAACGCAATGAAGATAAACCGGTGAAATTTATTTCGCCGGTTTTTTTTATCTCTATTTTGTGTATTCCAGATTCGGACCCGAAGTCATCAGATATGAGTTTTAATGTTATTCCGCATTAACCTGCCGTTGATATTGACTATGTTATTTTCAGTGACATTCTTGTTTAACTCATTGTGTGTCGCTGACTATGTCAATTATAACTACTCAGGAAAATACGACCGAATCCTCTGCTTCTCTTTTTTTTCAGTTAATTAGCGGGAAATATGTTCCGGATAAACTCTGGAAAAGTAAACGTTTCCGCCTGAAATTTGTGTTAAGAACCTTAATATCGCCACTGACGACGCTGCATTATCTGGACGCGTTGTCGCATTTACCGCAACTCCCGCTGCTGATGAGCACGCAGGGATTGTTGCCCGCTAAGCTGCACCGGCCCTATCTGCGTTCAGGAATGAGCATTGCAGCACGTGCGCAGGCGATACTTGATCATTACAGCCTGATGAATAATCTGGAAAATCCTATGCTGCGCCAGCTGTTGCAAAGCGCTACGGATAATCCACTGGCCACACTGACCGGTAAAAATGGCGAAAACTTTATCCTCTCGTGCAGCTCTGGTTATTTCGACCGGGAAGGGGAAGTGACAATGGTATTGCGTTATAACGACGAAATTATTGCGTCGCTCTCATTTTCTATTCTCAACGAAAATAGCCAGCGCACCCTGTTAATTGGTGGACTACAGGGGCCGCGGAAACATATCAATAATGAGATGATCCGCGAGGCGACCAAAGCGGCTCACGGTCTCTTTCCAAAGCGTCTGTTAATGGAAGCGGTATTTATTGTTGCGAAGCAGTGCGGTGTGGAAAATATTCTGGCGGTAGGTGATGAGACACATGTCTTCCGCAGTCTGCGTTATCGCCATAGCAAAGGGGATAAGTTCTTTGCCAGCTACAGTGAATTCTGGCTGTCGCTGAGCGGTGAAGCGCGCAAAGATGGGATGTTTACTCTGCCGCTGAGCCTGCCGCGCAAGACACTGGAGGAGATCGCCAGTAAGAAGCGGGCAGAGTATCGCCGTCGCTATGAACTGCTGGATGCGCTGGCGGAGCAGGTGTACGCCGCCGCTTGCGAACGCAAAGCCGATGTCGATCAGGCAGCTGCCTGATCGACTCCGTCAGAATGCGCTTTTAGCGAAGCCGGTCATCGCTGTCAGACCCATCTCACGTCCCAGCGCGGTCATTGGATGCACCACCACCAGGCCGCGCACGCTTTTTTTCAGCGCGCCCAGATTTGCCTGCTCTTTCTTGGTAATTTCGCGGCTGAAGCCCATTTTCTGCAGCTTCTGCGCTTCGGCACTGAGTTTTTCAACCCGCTGACCGCGCAGGCGCTCAATCTCAATGACCAGCGCTTCTTTCTCTTTCAGCAACGCGCCCAGTTTCTCGACATCACCCGATTCAAGTAGCTGCGGTTCTTTGCGGTTCAATGCGTCCAGCTTATCGCTGAGAAGTTTGATTTCGTTCTTTTCTTGCTCTTTCATGACAACAACTCGTTGAGGAAAACAGGGCAAGGATACACCAAATCTGGCGCATATTCCCGTTCAGGTTAAGACGAAAAAGGCGCCGTGATGGCGCCTGACAGGATCAGCTACCGGACTTTTTAAACGCCTGCTTCATACTGATGCGCGCGATCAGCTCGGTGAGTGACAGGACCATGGTGGAGCGCACCATCTGCAGATAGCGCTGCTGCTGCATACTGCGCAGCTCGGGATCTTCAGTATTAAACACCGGCGCGGGTGGCCAGGCCGTGACACAGTGCAGTTCCCCAAACGGGCCGAGAATCTCGTCGTCAGTAAAACGATAATCGCCGTGGTCGTGATTCAGCTCTTCGCGCAGTGCCAGCAGCAGTTCACCATCTTCATATTCGTGCCGGCTGATGACGCCAAGTCCGTAAATCAGCTTCAGGCGAACCGAGAGTTCGCCCAAAGGGCCATTACCCAGCAGCAGCGGTTCTACGGCATATTTAACCGCATAGTCATCTTTGCGGAACACCTGCAGCACCAGCAGATTGACGGCTTCAGCCAATAGCTCAACGGCGGCGATCAGAAAGCTTCTCACCGAACGACCGGCGTTCAGGCGCTCAAGCACCCGGTTCTCAAAAGCCTGCTTCTCTTCCATTATTGCCTGCATGGGTTCAATACCGCCGTTGGGCGCAGGCGAACTGCGCCCGGCTTGCGTCACTAACACGTGCGCATTATGCCATAGCGTGCCAGGCGCTCACCACAGAAGCCACCACTTCGCTGTCGGCATCCAGTCCTGAAATCTCAGCCAGCGTAGCCTGCGGGCCTTTTTCTGCCAGCAGCGCGGCCAGTTCCTGTGCCTGCGGGTCCTGATCGCTGTGATAGTGCATGGCAGCAGCAATACCCTGCACCAGGCTGGCGTGCGGTAAACCATACTCCAGTGTGCCCAGCGTGGGCTTAATCAGGCGATCGCCCGCGCTGAGTTTACGCAGCGGCTGACGGCCTACGCGCTCAACATCATCTTTCAGATAAGGATTTTCAAAACGACCCAGAATTTTCTGGATATAGGCCGCATGTTTTTCCGCGTCAAAACCGTAACGTTTAATCAGTACCGCGCCACTCTCTTCCATTGCGCCTTTCACTACGGCCCGGATTTTTTCATCAAGGATGGCGTCACGAATGGTCTGGTGACCCGCCAGCTGGCCGAGGTAGGCGGTAATGGCGTGACCGGTGTTCAGGGTGAAGAGTTTACGCTCAACAAAGGCCATCAGATTGTCGGTCAGTTCCATGCCAGGAATGGCTGGCAGGTCACCTTTAAACTGGGTTTGATCGACGATCCATTCGCTGAAGGTTTCAACGGTCACTTCCAGTGGATCGGTGCTGCCTGCTTCAGAAGGGGGCACGATGCGATCGACAGCGGAATCCACAAAGCCGACATGCTCTTCCAGCCAGGCGTGATACTGCGCCGGCAGCGCCTTCAGCACATGCTGTTTTAGCTGGCTGGTGCCGCGCACCATATTCTCACAGGCGATGATATTTAATGGACGGGTGTTACCGTTGTCGCTGCGTTTTGCCAGACCTTTTGCCACACTGGCGGCAATACGCTCCAGAATCTGCGGACCCACGGCGGTGGTAACAAGATCGACGTCAGAGACCAGGGTGATGATCTCATCGCTGGTGCTGTTTACGGCACTGACGCCTTTAACGGTTTCCACTTTGGCCTGTTCGCCAACCACATGAACGGGATACTCATGACGCGCGTTCAGTGCATCCAGCACCGTCTGATTCACATCAGCAAAAACCAGTTCGATACCTGCATCAGCCAGTAATTTGCCGATAAAGCCGCGACCAATGTTTCCTGCTCCGAAATGTAACGCTTTCATAATTTTTGACCCATATCAAATGACGATGGGGCGGGCAAACCCGCCCCAGGAAATCGGGACGGGCATGACCGCCCCAGGGAAAGAATTGCTCTGAATTACGCGACGGCAGGCTTGCCTGACAGCAGATCCAGCACTTCCTGCACGCGGGTGGTGTTCGCCAGCTTCTCAATCACGCTGTCATCATCCAGCGCATTGGTCAGGCTGGTAATCACCTGAATGTGCTCGTTATTACGGGCAGCAATACCAATCACCAGGCGCGCGACGTCATCTGGCTCTTCGCCAAACAGGACGCCTGCCGGATACTGACAGAACACCACGCCAGTTTTCAGCACGCGATCTTTCGCTTCAACGGTCCCGTGCGGCACCGCAATCGACTCACCGAGGTAGGTCGGCGTCAGTTTTTCACGCGCCAGCATCGCGTCAACATATTCTGGCTCTACATAACCGCCTTTCACCAGCTGTTCACCAGCAAAACGAATCGCCTGTTCTTTGTTGCTGGCGGTCAGGCCGAGGAAGACGTTATCTGCACCCAGTTTAAACAGGTGTGCGTTGCCTTCATCGTAACTGTCAGAGAGCGCAGTGGTGACCGTTTGACGATGCACGTCGCTGCGATTAGCGGCAACCAGACGTTCGGTCAGCGTGCTGTAGAGCGCACTGTCGAGGAAGTTATTCAGCGAGATGTGCTGCGCATGCGGAGCCTGGCGAATAGCACGCTCGGTCAGATCACGATGGGTAATCACCAGATCGACATCGCCTGGCAGGGCATTGATCGCGGTATTCGTCACCGACACATTGCTCAGACCTGCATCCTGCACTTTCTTACGCAGAACACCTGCACCCATGGCGCTTGAGCCCATACCGGCATCACAGGCGACGATAATTTTGCGCACGTGATGCAGCTCGACGCTCATCGCATCGCTGGCGACGGGTGCACCCGCCACGCTCTGGCCTTTCGACTGCGCTTTCATCTCATGCATGCGCTGAGTCGCGGCTTCGATATCGTCATCTTCTTTAACCTTGCTGGTTTTCAGCAGGATAGCGGAAACTACGAAGGAGACGGCGAAAGCGGCAGCAATGGCAGCGATGTTCGCAAAGTAGGCACCCTTTGGTGTCATCGCCAGCACCGCCAGGATTGAACCCGGTGAAGCAGGCGAGACCAGGCCACCGTTCAGCACGGTCAGTGTGAAGACACCCGTCATGCCTCCCAGGATGACCGCCAGCAGCAGGCGAGGCGCCATCAGCACATACGGGAAGTAGATCTCATGGATGCCGCCAAGGAAGTGGATAATTGCCGCACCGCCTGCAGACTGTTTAGCACTACCACGACCAAAGAACATGTAGGCCATCAGCACGCCCATACCCGGACCCGGGTTGGCTTCGATCAGGAAGAAGATCGACTTGCCCGCCTCACTGGCTTGCTGGATACCCAGCGGTGAGAAGATCCCGTGGTTGATGGCGTTGTTCAGGAACAGGATTTTTGCCGGTTCCACGAAGATTGAGGTCAGCGGCAGCAGGTTGTTCTGCACCATCAGATTCACGCCTGCGGCGAGAATGTGTGACAGACCTTCTACCAGCGGACCAATCGCCAGGAACGCCAGCAGTGCCAGAATCATCCCGATAATACCGGCCGAGAAGTTGTTAACCAGCATCTCGAAGCCGCTTTTGATTTTGCCGTCAATCGCCCGGTCAAACGACTTAATTGCCCAGCCGCCCAGTGGACCGGCAATCATTGCACCGAGGAACATCGGCATATCCGCACCGACAATCACACCCATTGTCGTAATTGCACCGACCACACCGCCACGATCGCCGCCCACCAGACGCCCACCGGTAAAACCGATCAGCAGTGGCAGCAGGTAGGTGATCATTGGGCCAACCAGTTTGGCCAGCGTTTCGTTCGGGATCCAGCCAGTTGGAATAAACAGCGCGGTGATGATACCCCAGGCGATGAACGCCCCGATGTTTGGCATCACCATATTACTCAGAAAGCGACCAAAGCTCTGTACTTTGACCTTCACTGATGAGGACATAAACCCACCCCTTATTGAGACGCGCTGCAATAGGAGAGCGCGTTTGTTTTTGTTTAGCCACCCCGACTCGCAGCCGGTGGTATTACTGTATGCACGCGGACTCTATCACGCGAATTTGGCACTGCGTAGCACGTGGGAAAAGTGTGATCTACATCACTGATTAAGGGTGGTGGCAGGGGTGATTAGCGTGACATTGATCACATTTTTATAACGGTTACGTGTTGTTTTGCCTGGTTTTTACGCGTGATAGCTGATTATCTGTGAGTTTGATCACACTAAAAGGGCGGGGGTTTGTTATATAAATGTGACTCAGATCACAAACTATTTTTGGTCGAAAATGCGCCAGATCACACTTCATTCGACAGGCTATCGGATGAGATTAGAAAAGGCGTGGAGACGGGCAGGCGACCTACGCCTGCCCATAAAGCAGATTTACTGCAGGCCACCCTGAACGGCCGCTTGTGCCTGAGGAAGCGCCTGTGCATTCGCGGATAACGTGCTCATTATCGCGTTGTATTGTGAAGCCTGATCCTGCGTCGGGAACTGCACGCCGCCATCATTGAAGCTGACGCGGGTACCCTGAGTTTGCAGGAATTCGCCGGTCTGCACGGCAGCCTGGCTCAGCGCCTGAAGTTTAGGCAGCAGCGGAATCAGCTGATTGGCGGGTACCGTCACCACTTTGTTATAGGCGGTGTCGTAGACTTTTTTCAGATCATCCGTCTGCTTTAGGGCCGCTTTGCTGCTGTCCGCCTGCATTTTTGCGCTCTCAATCTGCTGGGTAACAATGACCAGTGCGCTCGTGGCCTGACGCAGGGAATCACGACGGCTGAGATAATCCTGCGGAACGCGAATGGCAGACAGTTCATCCACCACCGGACGCATCCCCTGTTCAACGGCTTTGTTCGCCTGCTGCGAAAAGCCGTACATGATGGCGTAATCGCTGGCGAAGTTGCCAAAGCTTTGCTTCTGGTTTTCGCTGAGACTAGGGAGATGCTCGCCACTGCGCATCACGGTATTCTGGAGGAAATCAATAAATGCTTTACGCTGCTCGCCTTCTTTGTCACCGCATGCGGTGAGTTGCAGCACGATGAGCGCGCCAGCGAGCATAATGCCGCCGCGTGCCATAAGGCGTGTAAGTCCTGAAGCCATTGGGTCAACTCCTGTCGGTAGTACTGTCTGATGTCCAGGTGGGAATGGCCTAAAGAATAGAACAAACCGCCGTCACGGCACAATGTGAAACCGCCTGTGAAGCAGAGGCTTTCTTAAACGCCGGTGATACAACGGGATCGCCCGCACGTCAGAGCGCGATACGTTTCCTGCCATCATGCGTTAACCTGAACGTCAGTTTAGCGGTATGGCGATCACGGCTGCAGCCTTAAAACACCACCGCCTGACCATCTTTGCGACTCTCGCTGGCTGCAATATAGAAACCCTGCGGATCGCGCACTATCGCCTGCGCGCCACCAAAGTTGTAATTGCTCAGGGGATCTTCCAGTACCACATTGTGCCCCATGCGGCGCAGCGTGCTCAGGGTATTGCGATCGAGTGTCGATTCAAACACCACCTCGCGTCCCTGTACCACCCGCCAGCGCGGCGCATCAATCGCAGCCTGCGGATTCTGGCGGTGCAGCATAATTCGCAGCGCCAGCTGGACATGACCCTGCGCCTGCATCGGGCCACCCATCACACCAAACGCCATCAGCGGCTGACCCTGCTCATCCAGCGCAAAGGCCGGGATGATGGTGTGAAAAGGGCGCTTACCGCCTGCCACCACGTTAGGATGGTCTGGATCGAGTGAAAAGCCCGCCCCACGGTTCTGCAGGCTGATGCCGGTGTCGGGCACCACCACGCCGGAGCCAAAGCCCATGTAGTTAGACTGAATGAATGAGACCATCATACCGCTGGCATCAGCCGTCGCAACATACACCGTGCCGCTCTGCTGCGGTGATCCAAAGCGGAAGTCTCCCGCTTTGTCAGGATCAATCAACGCTGCCCGCTGGCGGATATACTCTTTACTCAGCAGTAACGCTGCCGGGAACTCGAGATGATCTTCATCGGTGACATAACGCTCCAGATCAACCAGTGCCAGTTTCATCGCCTCAATGGAAAGATGCAGCCACTGCGGCGAATCAGGCGCATAACGGTTGATCTCCCACGCTTCCAGAATGCCGAGCGCAATCAATGTCGCAATGCCCTGACCGTTAGGCGGCAACTCCTGCACCGATCCCCCGGCAAACGGATGTGACAGCAGGGTAACCCAGTCGGCGCGATGGTTTTTCAAATCGTCCAGCGTCAGCGCCGCGCCATGTTCACGGGCAAAGGCTGTCATCTTCTGCGCCAGTGCACCGCGATAAAAACTTTCACCCTGTGTCTCAGCGATCGTCTGCAGGGTCCGGGCCTGAGCCGGATTGCGGAATAACTCGCCCGCACGGGGTGGACGGCCCTGCGGCGCAAAGCAGTCGATGAAGCCAGGCTGATCCCGCAGCTTGTCATAGCCTCGCTGCCACAGCTGACCAATCAGCGGTGATACCGGAAAACCGTTGCGCGCATAGTCAATTGCGGGTTGCGCCAGTGTGGTCAGCGGTAGGGTCCCGAAGCGCTGCGCCAGCGTGACCCACGCCGAGACGGCACCCGGGACGGTAACGGACTCCCAGCCGGTTTCTGGCATTGCACTCAAACCGGCGAAGCGCTCAGGATGCCACGCGGCGGGCGAACGGCCTGAGGCGTTTAATCCATGCAGCTCGCTGCCGTCCCAGACAATGGCAAACGCATCGCTGCCGATGCCGTTTCCGGTTGGCTCCAGCACAGTTAAGGCGATGGCGGTAGCGACAGCGGCATCTACAGCATTTCCGCCCTGATGCAGCATCCGTAAGCCCGCCTGCGCCGCCAGCGGTTGTGAGGTCGCCACGGCATTGCGTCCCATCATCGGTACTCGATGAGAAGGGTATCCGACGTCAAAATCTGTTTCACGCATCGCTCTTCATCCTTTCAGGTGGCAGGTCTCTTTTTACCCGTCATGAGTGCGCAATCACAAGGCTGCACTTTTAGCGCGCATCAGCGCGATTAAGGACCGGTGACTGCACCGGCATGAGGCATCTGCCGTTTCGTTAGAGTGACTGTTGATTTCGCTGACGATATGGCGGCGTTCAGAATAAAAGATTTCTCCGCACGTCGCTGTGAGCCGCCGCGCGCCAGGGCTCAGGGGCAAACCAGGACTATTCTTAAATTAATCAGAACTGTGAATATAAGTGTTCATGAAGTAAACCATTGGCGTATATTTTGCAATCACTACCTGAAGAGGTGTAATGCCTCACAGAAATGAGAATGTGCCCGCCAAAAGCTTGATGGCATCCACATAAATAGCAAACACCATTTGATTTTTTTGCCCGCTGTGCAGGCGCAAAAATCAACCGCCTCAGCAGGTTAGAAGCGCTGGAGCGTTTTCGGCACACGTTAGTTAAAAAAATAATTATAAATTGCGCGGCAAATAGTCAGGTCTCTATCCATACTTAGTCTCCCGGCATTTGTTGCATTGTTCTGACACCTTTATAAGCAGTGCACCGCAGGCTGTGTCCCGTAATGGTTTTTCTCATAACAAAAACAAACCCTTGCGGGATCCAGCCTGAACAGGCCCGGTTTCAGAGTCCTGACTTCAGGCTCGTACCTCTCTACTTTCACGTGCTTCATAGTGAGTTTTTAAGGAGTTCTCTATGGAATTAAAAGACCCGATGTTTGAATTGCTCAGCAGCCTTGAGCAGATTGTTTTGACACGTGATGATCGCGCCGCCGAGTTACTTATTCAGCGTCAGCAACCCGCCCAGCCAGAGCCACAGCGTCTGCGCGAAATGACCGGCATGCAGGTTGATGAGTTTGCTAAAGTGATGGGCGTGAGCGTATCTTCCGTGAAAAGCTGGGAAGCCCGGCGTACCCGTCCATCCGCGACGGCGCAGAAACTGATGAAGTTATTACAGGCCAATCCCTATCTGGGACGCCAGTTGCTTGAATAATCAGGCATCATGAAAACACCCGCCGCTGGCGGGTTTTTTTATGCGTGTTTTATGCTGTATTTAGCGGCCTGTTTGACAAACCAGCTCTCCGGCACGCTGTAGGGCGGCTCCCGCAACCGGGCAAGCCCGCTTTCTATGATCGTCGAAGCCTGCTGCCACAACTGTGCATCGCCCTGCTTCAGCAACGCAATCTGTATCTGCTTTTCCACCAGGTAGACCCGCGCAAAGTCAGGATCAAAACGTACAATCGCGCGGGTATTGTCGATGATGTCCGCCAGCTTGATAGTCTGGGCCTCAGGACTGGCGCTGGCCGTATGGCGAAAGTGCGCAAGCTTCCGGGCCGCCCGATTTTTCGCCGTAGCCGGTGCGCTATCGGTCAGCATCTCCACCAGGCTGGCCACGCGCGCGCCAAAGTGGGCTTCGATATCGCTCTGGGTCGTGGAGGTATCTTCTACGGTATCGTGCAGCCAGGCTGCCGCTAACAATGCCTCGTCATGGCTGACGCTGCGCACCAGTTCCACCACCGCGGCCGGATGAACAATATAAGGCTCATCGGTATATTTGCGGCGCTGACCGGCACTGGCATGTGCCTCGGTGGCGAATCGACGCGCCTGTTCTTCCAGTGAATCCAGCATGCTTTTACCCCTGACTAAAAGTTTGCTTGCAATTATCTAGCGCGCTATATATATTGAACACCATGAACTGTGATCAAGATGACAAAAAAGTGAAAACGATGCCACTGTTGGTCGATCAGCAACTCTGCTTTGCGCTTTATTCTGCCAATCTGGCAATGAATAAAGTGTATCGCCAGTTGCTGAGCCAGCTCGACATTACCTATCCACAATATCTGGTGATGCTGGTGTTGTGGCAGAAAGATGATGTTACGGTGTCAGAGATTGGCGAGCAGCTTTTTTTAGACTCGGCAACATTAACGCCACTGCTGAAGCGACTGGAAAGCGCGGGTCTGATTAACCGGCAGCGTACCCGTCAGGATGAACGGCAGGTTGCAGTAACACTGACCGAGGCTGGCCGTGCGCTGCGCGTTAAGGCTGAAGCCATTCCTGAAGCGGTTAAATGTGCCACTGCCTGTGACGATGATGCCCTGCTGGCGCTGAAATTACAGCTTGATGGATTGCGTGATAACCTGATTCAGTCACGATAAATATTGCCGACGGGTGCATTGCACCCGTTGAACCTCACCGCCTGATTACGGTTAAATAAGTAGCAGGCGATTAAATAGTGTAACGGAGAAATGTCATGTCTTTAGAACAAGTGGTTTACTGCGCCAAAGCCAAAGCTACCGGTGGTCGTGATGGTCGTGCAACCTCTTCTGACGGTGTACTGGACGTTAAACTGGGCGTGCCAAAAGAGATGGGCGGTGCAGGCGGCGAAGTGACCAACCCTGAGCAGCTGTTTGCGGCGGGCTATTCTGCCTGCTTCATCGGTGCGATGAAGTTTGTTGCGGGTCGCGACAAAATCGCGATGCCAAAAGATGCGTGGATTGAAGGTGAAGTAGGTATCGGCCCGATCCCCAACGGCTTTGGCATCGAAGCGACGCTGAATATTCACCTGCCGGGAATGGATGAAGCAGAAGCGCAGAAGCTGGTGGATGCGGCACACATCGTGTGTCCTTACTCAAACGCCACTCGCAACAACATCGACGTGACGCTGAACATCATTCGCTAAGCATGCTGCGGGCCTGAATTATCAGGCCCGCACTTTTGCCTGTTATTCAATCTCACACTTCCGTCTCACTGCGTCAGCATGTCCGGTTAATCCTCCGCGCTGTGTACAAAAAATGTGCTAATCAGGTCGACAGCGATTATTATCTGGTCTATAAAACGCCCTCATGCTTTACTGAGCCACCTCGCGTTATAGCCTATAAATCCGTTCAGAATTTTCCTTCATCTTGTCCGGTCCGCTTATTCAGCGAACTCTGCCGCGTTTCGGCAGTCACATAAAAGATTTGGTTAAGCGCTTCACACCGGAGAAACACCTTTTTTCATGAATTATATTAAAACCCTGACTCAGCAGAAGTTATCGTTACTGCTGGCGCTCTACCTCGGTATCTTACTGAATTTACCAATTTTCTATCGTCGTTTTGATGGTTTTCTTTCGCACTCTACGATAACGAACTGGCTGACTGCCGTCACTGAAGTGGTGGCCATTGTGCTGCTGACTTTCTTCCTGATGCGGCTGCTGTCGCTGGGTGGAAAGTGGTTTTATCGCGTGCTGGCCACGCTGATAGTGCTGATTTCCGTTGCCGCTGCTTATTACATGGCATTTTTTAACGTCGTAATTGGCTACGGCATTGTGGCTTCGGTGATGACCACTGATACCGATCTTTCTAAAGAGGTGGTTGGCTACCATTTCATTCTGTGGATGGTGCTGGTCAGCGCGCTGCCGCTGCTGATGATCTGGCGTAATAAGCTGAGCATGACGTTGAATGAGCAGCTGCGCACGCCGGGACAGCGTCTTAAACCCTCCGTGATCATGCTGCTTTGCGTGGCGCTGGTCTGGTTGCCGATTCGCTTTCTGGACAAACTGCAGAAGCAAAACGAAGAGATTACCAACGTCGATCTACCGAGCTACGGCGGTGTCGTGGCACACTCTTATCTTCCTTCAAACTGGCTTGCAGCTGTAGGACTCTTTGCCTGGACCCGCGTGGATGAGACGCTGAATAGCGAGGAATTGCTGGATCCGGCGAAGAAGTTTACCTACGTCGCGCCTGCCGGACTGGACGACACCTATGTGGTGTTTGTGATTGGTGAGACCACCCGCTGGGATCACATGGGGATGCTGGGCTACGAGCGTGACACCACGCCAAAGTTGTCGAAAGAGAAGAATCTTGTGGCGTTCCGGGGCGAATCCTGTGATACCGCGACCAAGCTGTCATTGCGCTGCATGTTCGTACGCGAAGGCGGCACCATGGATAACCCAGGTCGTACGCTGAAAGAGCAGAACGTGTTTGCGGTGATGAAAGAGCTGGGCTTCACGTCTGAGTTGTTTGCGATGCAGAGCGAAGTCTGGTTCTACGACAACATCAATGCCAACAACTTTGCTTTCCGTGAGCAGATTGGTTCAGAGAAGCGTAATCAGGGCAAAGCGGTGGATGACATGCTGCTGGTGCCGGAGATGAAAGCGTCACTGGATCGTTTCCCGAAAGGTAAGCATCTGATCGTGTTGCACACTAAAGGGTCGCACTACCTCTATTCACAGCGTTATCCGCGCAGTTTCGCGAAATATCAGCCGGAATGTATGGGCGTGGATGAGACCTGCAGCAAAGCGCAGTTGATTAACGCTTATGACAACTCGGTGCTGTATGTCGATAGTATGCTGGATAGCGTGCTGGATCAGCTGCGTGATAAGAAGGCGATCGTTTTCTATGCCTCTGATCACGGTGAGTCGATTAGCGAGAATATGCATTTGCACGGCACGCCGCGCGAGATGGCGCCACCTGAGCAGTTCCGCGTACCGATGATGGTCTGGGCCTCCGATAAGTATCTGGAAGACAGCCAGAACCGCAGCAATTTTGAGCGTTTGCAGGCGCAGCAGCGCGTAGGCCGCACTCATCGCCATGTTGAGTTGTTCGACACCATTCTGGGCTGTCTGGGTTATACCTCGCCAGATGGCGGTATTAACCCCGCCAACAACTGGTGTCAGGCACCGGCAAAAGGTCAGGCTAAAGCGCTGTAATAGTGAGCGAAAAGGGCAGGGCAGGTGGTTAATTACGGGTAACCGCGTGCTTTCCAGGCGATTGGCGGCAAAAGCATAAAAAGCGGTTGACGCTGATCGGGGGTAGCAGTAACATGCGCCCCCATCGGCGAGTAGCGCAGCTTGGTAGCGCAACTGGTTTGGGACCAGTGGGTCGGAGGTTCGAATCCTCTCTCGCCGACCATATTTAAGAAAACCTGTCTGAAAAGACAGGTTTTTTTTCGTCTGTAATAAATGAGGATGAGAACCTCCGAAGGAGGTTTGAGCCGAGCGTAGCGAGACAACGTTGCTTCAGCAACGGCCCGAAGGGCGCTGCTCGAAGAGCAGAGTAATCCTCTCTCGCCGACCATATTTAAGAAAACCTGTCTGAAAAGACAGGTTTTTTTTCGTCTGTAGAAAAGTGATTTGCAGGCAAAGAATTAGCGCTGTGCGGGGTTCAGACGGCTGAAAGATCTAAACCCGAGTGAATCTGACAGCAGCGCATAAATTCAAGGCGGAGGGAACACGGGCAGAGGAGGAAAGCGTCCCACGCCATGGACGGCGTGGGCCGAGCGTCCATGGATGGTTTAAGCGACTTTCCGATCTGCCCGTGTTCCTGAGGCAGATCTCAATCTGACCGCTAAGCATTCACACTCTTATCAGCTGAGCGGGCTTCAGGGAGCATACGCCTTCCGCAAAGACGCAAAAGACGCCATCCCTGGCATGCTCAGCGCGGCCGATTACGCACCTCATCCCTGAGGTGCGCCCGTGGCCGGGCCAACGCATTGCGTTGCTCAAAAACGCTCCCGGCGTTTTTGTCCCTGGCCCGCGATGCTTTGCTACAGGCGTATGCTCCCTTCGCTTCACGTCTGGCAAACGCATCAGGTACTTACATGGGCGCTTCAGAACGCCTGAGAAATCCAAATCATTTTTGTTACCTTCCAAAAAGTTCCAGTAAACCCCATCTTCCGCGCGTTCCACTTACTGACAATAATTATCCCTTCTTTCCCGCTGGCAGGCCTTACCCCATAAGCGATGCGATCATAATTCGCGACACATTCTTCTTATGACCGAAAGCGGCAACATGCTGATTTCTTATGCTTCTTTACCAGCATATTCCGCTGGATGAACGTCATAACGCACGGTGAATCGTTCAGTTATTCAACATTTGCCGGTAAAAGTTTTAAGTTTTTTAGCGGTGAGAATCACTAGCGATAGAGCAGGCTTCCAGCACAATACACGGAATTCAGGTCAGCTCTGCTGTGCATTGTATGGCATTTGGACAGAAACGGTTTTTATTACCGTTGCATGCGATTCCTCACACTCTGTGTAAATAAGTAACCGTTGTATTGACGTTCTTTGCAACTGTTGACAAATTGATGCGTCAATAAATGCGCAGTTACGGAATTTTCTGAATGCATAACCTGCATCTGAAAAAACAAAAAATCGTAGCGCGCGTTAACCACCTGTTCGGTGGTACGCCTGAACCGCATAAAAAAATCAGAGGTCAGGCAATACACACAACATCACATCACAATGGAGCAAACGCATGATCAACTCCCTGGCTAAATCCGGGATGCTGAAGGTCGGTCTGAGCCTGATTGCTATGACTGTCGCCGCCGGTGTTCAGGCAAAAACCCTCGTTTACTGTTCTGAAGGTTCTCCGGAAGGCTTTAACCCGCAGTTGTTCACTTCGGGCACCACCTACGATGCCAGCTCACGTCAGATCTACAACCGACTGGTTGAGTTCACCATCGGCACCACCGAACTGCACGCTGCACTGGCAGAGAAGTGGGATGTCAGCGAAGACGGTAAAACTTACACCTTCCACCTGCGCAAAGGCGTGAAGTGGCAGACCACTAAAGATTTCAAACCGACGCGTGACTTCAACGCGGATGATGTGGTGTTCACCTTTGAGCGTCAGCTGGATAAAAACAACGCCTATCACGGCGTCTCCGGCGGCAGCTACGAATATTTCGAAGGCATGGATATGCCTAAGCTGATCAGCAAAATTGAGAAAGTGGACGACAACACCGTTCGCTTCGTGCTGACCCGTCCTGAATCGCCGTTCCTCGCCGACCTCGGCATGGATTTCGCCTCGATTCTGTCGAAAGAGTACGCAGACAACATGCTGAAAGCGGGTACCCCGCAAAACGTCGACCTGAACCCGGTCGGTACCGGTCCGTTCCAGCTGCTGCAGTACCAGAAAGATTCGCGCATCCTTTACAAAGCTAACCCGAATTACTGGGGCACCAAGCCAAAAATCGATCGCTTAGTCTTCTCCATTACCCCGGATGCTTCAGTGCGTTACGCCAAACTGCAGAAGGGCGAATGCCAGGTCATGCCTTATCCAAATCCGGCTGACATTGCGCGTATGAAGCAGGACAAGAACATCAACCTGTATGAGCAGGCGGGCCTGAACGTCGGCTATCTGTCATACAACGTTGAGAAAAAACCGCTGGATAACCTGAAAGTACGTCAGGCACTGACCATGGCGGTCAACAAAAAGGCGATTATCGACGCCGTTTATCAGGGTGCAGGTCAGCCTGCTAAAAACCTGATCCCACCAACAATGTGGGGCTATAACGACGCGGTGAAAGACTACGCATACGATCCTGAGAAAGCCAAAGCGCTGTTGAAAGAAGCGGGCATGGCAGACGGTTTCTCAATCGACCTGTGGGCAATGCCGGTTCAGCGTCCTTACAACCCGAACGCACGCCGCATGGCTGAAATGATTCAGAGTGACTGGGCGAAGATTGGCGTCAAAGCCAAAATCGTCACCTACGAGTGGGGCGAATATCTGAAGCGCGCCAAAGCGGGCGAGCACCAGACCGTCATGATGGGCTGGACCGGTGACAATGGGGATCCGGATAACTTCCTGGCTACCCTGTTCAGCTGTTCAGCGGCTAAAGATGGCTCTAACTACTCGCGCTGGTGTGATAAGTCCTTCGAGGACCAGATCCAGCCCGCTCGTGCGACTGCCGATCAGGCGAAGCGCATCGAGTACTACAAACAGGCTCAGGTTGTGATGCATGACCAGGTACCGGCGCTGATGATCGCGCACTCAACGGTATACGAACCGGTCAGCAAGAAAGTCTCCGGGTACAAAGTCGATCCGCTGGGCGGACACTACTTTGCTCAGGTAGACATTAAAGAATAATTGTCGCCTTTTCCGGGGCGGCTGCGCGTCGCCCCGGCTTTATCTCCCTGTTTTACTGGAAACGGTAGAGGCGCAGCCAGTCTGCGTCGCGGTCGGGCCTACCCGATCGTCAGATGTAAGCAATAACAACCCTCGCGGCGACGGTCGCGCGGACAAGAGAGAACCCGGATTATGCTGCAGTTCATACTCCGACGTCTGGGCCTTGTTATCCCAACGTTTATCGGCATTACATTACTCACCTTCGCGTTTGTTCACATGATCCCCGGCGATCCGGTGCTGATCATGGCGGGCGAGCGCGGTATTTCTCCTGAACGTCATGCACAGTTAATGGCACTGTTAGGGCTGGATCAGCCGCTGTGGAAACAGTACCTGCACTACATTAACGGCGTATTACATGGCGACCTGGGCATTTCACTTAAAAGCCGCATCCCGGTCTGGGATGAGTTTGTTCCGCGCTTCAAAGCGACGCTGGAACTCGGTATCTGCGCCATGATATTTGCCGTGGCCATTGGCATCCCGGTAGGGGTTCTGGCGGCGGTGAAGCGCGGTTCGATTTTCGATCACACCGCTGTGGGAATCTCACTGACCGGCTACTCCATGCCGATCTTCTGGTGGGGCATCATGCTGATCATGCTGGTTTCGGTTCAGTTCAACCTGACACCCGTTTCCGGGCGGGTCGGCGACACCGTCTTCCTGGATGACAGCATGCCACTGACCGGCTTTATGCTCATCGACACCTTCTTCTGGGGTGAGCCGGGCGACTTCCACGATGCGGTCATGCACATGATTCTGCCTGCCATCGTGCTCGGTACCATTCCGCTGGCGGTGATTGTGCGTATGACGCGGTCGGCGATGCTTGAAGTACTGGGTGAAGATTACATCCGTACGGCGCGCGCTAAAGGCCTGACGCGGATGCGTGTGATCGTGGTGCATGCGCTGCGAAACGCCATGCTGCCGGTGGTCACGGTAATTGGTCTGCAGGTCGGCACGCTGCTGGCCGGGGCGATTCTTACCGAAACCATCTTCTCATGGCCGGGTCTGGGTCGCTGGCTGATTGAAGCGTTGCAGCGCCGTGACTATCCGGTGGTGCAGGGCGGCGTGCTGCTGACCGCAGTACTGATCATCGTGGTCAACCTGCTGGTTGATCTGCTGTATGGCGTGGTTAACCCGCGCATACGTCACAAGAAATAAGGGGGCATCATGTCTGTTGTTGATCCCGGCAGCGTTACCGTTGCACCCACGCCGATGACCCCGTTCCAGGAATTCTGGCACTACTTTAAACGTAACAAAGGCGCCGTTGTGGGCCTGGTCTACATCATCATTGTATTGCTGTGCGCTATCTTTGCCGATGTACTGGCCCCGCATGCACCTGCTGAGCAGTTCCGCGATGCGCTGCTGCATCCGCCGGTCTGGCAGGAAGGCGGTAACTGGAGCTACATCCTGGGCACCGACGACGTGGGCCGCGATGTGCTGTCGCGTCTGATGTACGGTGCGCGCCTGTCACTGCTGGTGGGCTGTCTGGTCGTGGTGCTGTCACTGATTTTCGGCGTGATATTTGGCCTGCTGGCCGGTTATCTCGGCGGCGTGGTCGATGCCATCATCATGCGTGTAGTCGATATCATGCTGGCGCTGCCAAGTCTGCTGCTGGCGCTGGTGCTGGTCGCCATCTTTGGCCCCTCAATCGTCAACGCCTCCATCGCGCTGACCTTTGTGGCACTGCCGCACTATATCCGTCTGACCCGCGCGGCGGTGCTGGTCGAAGTGAACCGCGACTATGTCACCGCTTCCGGCGTGGCCGGTGCGGGTATGCTGCGCCAGATGTTCGTGAATATTCTGCCTAACTGCCTTGCACCGCTGATCGTGCAGGCGTCATTAGGTTTCTCCAACGCCATTCTCGATATGGCGGCGTTGGGCTTTCTCGGTATGGGTGCGCAACCGCCAACGCCGGAGTGGGGCACCATGCTCTCCGACGTTCTGCAGTATGCGCAAAGTGCCTGGTGGGTAGTGACCTTCCCTGGATTGGTCATTCTGCTTACCGTACTGGCATTTAACCTGATGGGCGATGGTTTGCGTGATGCCCTCGACCCGAAACTCAAGCAGTAAAGAGGCACCGAGATGGCGTTATTAAATGTAGACAAACTATCGGTGCATTTCGGCGACGATAAAGCACCGTTCCGTGCGGTTGACCGCATCAGTTATCAGGTAGAGCAGGGCCAGGTTGTGGGTATCGTGGGCGAGTCTGGCTCCGGTAAATCAGTCAGTTCGCTGGCGATCATGGGGCTGATCGATTTCCCCGGCAAAGTGATGGCTGAGAAGCTGGAGTTCAACCAGCGCGACCTGCAACACATCTCCGAACGCGAGCGCCGCCAGCTAGTGGGTGCAGAAGTGGCGATGATTTTTCAGGACCCGATGACCAGCCTGAATCCCTGCTACACCGTGGGTTTCCAGATTATGGAAGCGATCAAGGTGCATCAGGGCGGCAATAAACGCACGCGGCGTCAGCGGGCAATCGACCTGCTGAATCAGGTCGGTATTCCCGATCCTGCGTCACGTCTCGATGTCTATCCGCACCAGCTGTCGG
Source organism: Pantoea sp. MBLJ3 (assembly GCF_000816655.1). Taxonomy (NCBI): domain Bacteria; kingdom Pseudomonadati; phylum Pseudomonadota; class Gammaproteobacteria; order Enterobacterales; family Erwiniaceae; genus Pantoea; species Pantoea sp. MBLJ3. The sequence goes on along the minus strand of NZ_JSUT01000001.1, from coordinate 111,699 downwards.
GCGGCATGAGCCAGCGTGTGATGATTGCGATGGCGATCGCCTGCCGGCCAAAGCTGCTCATCGCCGATGAGCCGACCACAGCGCTCGACGTGACTATCCAGGCACAGATCATCGAACTGCTTCTGGAGTTACAGCGGCAGGAGAACATGGCGCTGATTCTGATTACGCACGATCTGGCGTTAGTGGCAGAAGCGGCTCACCACATTATCGTGATGTATGCCGGTCAGGTGGTGGAGAGCGGCAAAGCGACCGATATTTTCAAAGCGCCGCGCCATCCCTATACGCAGGCGCTGCTGCGTGCGTTGCCAGAGTTTGCGGCTGATAAAGCGCGTCTGGCCTCGCTGCCGGGCGTCGTGCCGGGTAAATATGATCGCCCGGTTGGCTGTCTGCTGAATCCACGCTGCCCTTATGCGACTGACCTATGTCGTCAGGAAGAACCTGAACTGCGCACTATTCCAGGACGCCAGTCCAAGTGTCACTATCCGCTGGACGATGCCGGGAGACCCACTTATGAGTCATGAAATTAAGAAAGATCAGTTTCTGTTACAGGCGATTGATCTGAAGAAGCACTACCCGGTGAAGAAGGGACTGTTTGGTCAGGAGCGTCTGGTCAAGGCACTTGATGGCGTCTCTTTTGATCTGGAACGCGGTAAAACGCTGGCAGTGGTTGGCGAGTCAGGCTGTGGTAAATCCACGCTGGGCCGACTGCTGACCATGATTGAAACCCCGACCGAAGGGCAGCTCTACTGGCACGGTCAGGATCTGCTGAAACACGATCCTCAGGCGCAGAAGCTGCGTCGTCAGAAAATCCAGATCGTGTTCCAGAACCCGTATGGCTCACTCAATCCGCGTAAAAAAGTGAGCCAGATTCTGGAAGAGCCATTGGTCATCAATACCACGCTTACCAAAGCGGAACGTCGCGAGAAGACGCTGGAGATGATGGCGAAAGTCGGCCTGAAAACTGAACATTATGACCGCTATCCACACATGTTCTCCGGTGGACAGCGCCAGCGTATCGCGATTGCGCGCGGGCTGATGCTCGATCCGGACGTGCTGATTGCTGATGAGCCGGTTTCGGCGCTCGACGTGTCGGTGCGTGCTCAGGTGCTGAACCTGATGATGGATCTGCAGCAGGATATGGGCCTCTCATACGTCTTTATCTCGCACGATTTATCCGTGGTAGAACACATAGCCGATGAGGTAATGGTGATGTACCTCGGCCGTTGCGTAGAAAAGGGCAGTAAAGAGGCGATTTTCGCTAATCCGCGCCATCCTTATACCCAGGCTTTACTGTCAGCGACACCGCGTCTTAATCCTGACGACCGTCGTGAGCGTATTAAGCTGACCGGCGAGCTGCCAAGCCCGCTGAATCCGCCACCAGGCTGTGCCTTTAATGCACGCTGCCATCGGCGTTTCAGCACCTGTGTACAGCTGCAGCCAAAGTTGAAAAACTATGGCGGGCAGGAAATTGCCTGCTTCGCGGTTGATCAGGATGAGAATCAGCCGGTTGGGGTGGCAGAAAACGTCAGCTGAGCAATCACCTTGCCTCCAGCCGAAGGCTCCTTTCTGGAGCCTTTTTTTATCTCAATTCAGTGGCAAGCCGTGCCGCTGGCGGTTCCGCACTCATATTCTGATTATTTACCTCCTTTTTTCTTTACCACTTTTAACCTGTTTTTTTCTGGTGATATTTTCAGCGGAAAAAGATAAATGCCATCAATCCCTCATGGCAGCGAGCGGCTTTTTGCTGCACCTGAAATGGCCTTGTCGCTGTTAAATACGCTGTGTGGTATGAGTCCTTCTGGCTGGGCCATTCGTTGCCACAGCGGCTATTTCCGAAAAATTCTAAAAAATATCCAGACAATTTAACTTAAATTTAATTTATTAATTATCTGGGGTTATACGCTGAGAATGGCTTTTAGTCGGCAGGGTTTAATCTTTATGATTAAACTATTTTATTGAATTTGCTCTTTTTGTAATCAGGTTTTTCTGACTGACATTCAAGGGATGTGTTATATTCCAGGAAAATTCCCCCCTTGTGGCAGGCCACGGTCAATGAAGAATAATTACGATGATTTGCAGCGTTTTAAAGAGAAAACGCAAACGCTCGACATCGACTTTAAAGATATGTCTGGCCAGACGCAGGAAGCGGCGGAACACAGTAAATGGGCATTGATTCGTCAGCTGGCGAAAGAAGAACAGCAGACGCCATTGGGCAGCGGTCAGCGTATCGACCTGCCTCAACCTCAGCCGCTGCGCGGTGATGAGTTCACTGCTCCTCTGCCTGACGCTCCTGCACGACCTGCGACCCTGAATGTGCAACCGGCAATGGCTGCCCGCACGTCGATTCTCGATAGCCTGTCAGGCAGCAGCCTGACAGCAACCAGTGCCGCTGAACGCGGTCCTTCGTCGCTTTTTCCGCTACCGCCGCCACCACGACCACAAGTGGCTGAGCCTGTTGCTGCCCTTCGTGCAGAGCCCGTCCTGCGCGCCCCGGTGGCGGATCGACAGCCTGTCATCTCGCCCTCCGCCCCCCATTCTGAACCCGAACGGTTTGGCGCGCTGTTCCGCTCGCGCGATGTGACTCTGCCGAAAGAAACCTTACTCAAACCGTTACTGGAGAAGATTGCGTTATGCCGTTAGTTTGTGTGTGCTCGCCGAAGGGAGGCGTGGGAAAAACGACGCTGGCGGCGAATCTGGCCTGGAGTCTGGCACGTTCCGGTAGCAAAGTTCTGGCGATTGATTTTGATGTGCAGAATGCATTGCGTCTGCACTTTGGCGTGCCGCTTCATGATGGTCGTGGATTTGTAGCGCGCTCAGAAGAGCAGGCGGACTGGAGCCAGTCAATTCTCACCACCGGCGGCAATATTTTTGTCCTGCCTTATGGCGACGTCACCGAGCCCCAACGTGAACGGTTCGAAGAGAACCTGATGAAAGATCCCCACTTTATTAAACGCGGTCTGGATACGGTGCTCAATTATCCCGGCCTGGTAATTGTGGCTGATTTTCCGCCTGGTCCCGGTCCTGCCCTTAAAGCAATGACGGCGCTGGCCGATATGCATTTAGTGGTGATGTTAGCGGATACCGCGTCAGTGTCGTTACTACCGCAGATTGAAGAGAACCGGATGACCGGTAAACCGCTCAATAATAAGCAGGGTCACTATTTTATCCTGAACCAGTGCGACAACCGCCGGAATATTAATCGCGATGTCACCGCATTTATGCAGCAGCGTCTGGGCGATAACTTACTGGGCGTGGTTCACCGTGATGAAAGCGTGGGTGAAGCCAATGCTTCCCAGCAGTCTGTTTATGATTTCAGCCCGGCTTCGGCAGCGGCATTTGATATTGAACTGATCGCGAAGCGTGTCAGCAGCATTCTGAATATCACCGTGGGTAATGGCGAAGTTCAGGCTCCCATCCGCACAAACCACTATTAGCCGACTTCTGCAGGCGACTATCTAACACAGCTCTTCTCAGGGTGAATCATGAGTAAAATCGGGTTTTACCTGCTGCTGCTGGTGCTTGCACCCGTTGCCGCGGTGATCATCATTACGCCAATGGACAGCCAGAAACAGTATATTTTTGGTCTGATCAGCATTGGCATGATGTTTTTATTGGGTTTCAGCAAGAGCCGCAAAATAACTGTGGTGATGGTGATTCTCTCTGCCTTGATGTCCAGCCGCTATATCTGGTGGCGCACTACTGAGACGCTGCACTTTAATTCCGAAGTTGAGGCTATTTTAGGGATTGGCTTATATCTGGCGGAGCTTTACGTCTGGCTGATCTTAATTCTCGGCTTCCTGCAAACCACGTGGCCCTTAAAACGCACGATTGAACCTTTGCCAGACGATACCAGTCTGTGGCCGACGGTTGATATTTATGTGCCTTCCTATAATGAAAGTCTGGATGTGGTGCGCGACACTGTACTGGCCGCGCAATGTATCGACTACCCGCGTGACAAACTTAAAGTTTATCTGCTGGATGATGGTAAGCGCAGCGAATTTGCCCGTTTTGCGGCAGATGTCGGGGTAGGGTACATCACCCGAGACGACAACAAACATGCTAAAGCGGGTAACCTCAACCATGCGATGAAGATCACCAAAGGTGAGCTGATTTGCATCTTTGACTGCGACCACGTGGCGACCCGTACCTTTCTGCAGGCAACGGTGGGGCCGTTCCTGAAAGATTCGAAGCTGGCGCTGCTGCAGACACCACACTATTTCTATTCTCCCGATCCCTTTGAGCGTAACCTGCGCGCCGCGCGCAGCATTCCAAACGAAGGCTCACTCTTTTATGGCCCGGTTCAGCAGGGCAACGACAACTGGAATGCCACCTTCTTCTGTGGCTCCTGTGCGGTGATCCGTCGTTCAGCGCTGGAAGAGATTGGCGGCTTTGCTGTTGAAACTGTCACCGAAGATGCGCATACCGCCCTGAAAATGCAGCGCCTGGGCTGGGGCTCCGCCTTTCTGGCCATTCCGCTGGCTGCCGGTCTGGCAACCGAGCGTCTGGGCCTGCATATCATTCAGCGTACCCGCTGGGCGCGCGGCATGACGCAGATTTTCCGCGTTGATAACCCGCTGTTTGGTCGTGGCCTGAAATGGCAGCAGCGTCTTTGCTACCTTAATGCCATGCTGCACTTCCAGTTTGGTCTGCCACGTGTTGCCTTCCTGACTGCGCCGCTGGCCTACCTGCTGTTTAACCTGAATATTATTCATTCCTCGGCGTCGCTGATCTTCGCCTACGTGCTGCCGCACCTGGTCATGTCGCTCTATGTTAACTCCCGCATGAATGGCCGTTTCCGTTACACCTTCTGGGGTGAGATTTATGAAACGGTGATGTGCTTCCATCTGGTGATCCCGACCCTCCTGACCCTGCTGTCGCCAAAGCATGGGAAGTTCAACGTCACCGATAAAGGCGGCGTGCTGGATCAGGGGTTCTTCGATTTCCATATCGTGCGTCCGCACGTGATTGTGGCGCTGCTGCTGGGCATCGGTATTGTGGCGGGTGTGGTGCGTGCCGTGATGCATGACTACTTTGGCGTCGATCCTTATGTCATCGCACTCAACGTCGGCTGGGCGATCTTCAGCCTGATCATTCTGATGGCGGCGATTGCCGTGGCCCGCGAAACCAAGCAGGTGCGTAAAACTATCCGCGTAGATGTGCAAATCCCGGCGATTATTCACTACGCCAGCGGCATTTCCTCACGCACCCAGACCAGCAACCTTTCGATGGGCGGTGCGCAACTCGACGCGCCAGATGGACGCCATGAAACGGATGAGATTGAAGAGATTGATCTGATGCTGAAATCCGGCGCGATCACCATTCCGGTCAGTAAGATTTCCGGTGATGAGGAGAGCATTCGTCTGCGCTTTGAGGCGATGCCGCTGGCGCGTCGCCGCGAACTGGTCCGTGTGGTACTGGCGCGTGCGGATGCCTGGATTCAGCCGGAGTATAAGCAGGACAACCCACTGATTTCGCTGGGCACCATTATCCGTACCGTATTTGAGCTGTTCTGGCTGACCTGGAAGGGCCGCCACGATAAACGTAAAAATGTCGATCCGGTGGCTGCGGCGGCGAAAGAGGATGGCGTGGCATGAAGATCCTGACGCAAACTTTGCTGGCCAGTTCACTGACCGCAGCGTTATGGCTGACGCCCGCTGGCGCGGAAACGCCGGCTGCGGGTGATAACAGCACTGCCCCGTTAAACAGTTCTGCGCCGATGCCGTCTGGTGCCGTTTCTGCTACGCAGCCAGCCGATGCAGCAGCCAGTGCGCCGGTAAACAGTTCAGCGCCGACACCGCCTGATGCCGTTTCTGCTTCGCAGCCAGCTAATGCAGCGGGCAGTGCGCCAGTGACAAATCAGGCGCCGGTCAGTGATGCCGCGCCTGCGGCACCGATGAATAATAGTGTCACGCCGACAGCCGGTTCAGCCCAGGTGACGGCCCCGGTCAGCGGTGGCGAGTCTGCCACGCAGTCAGTGCCATCAGCGGCCCCGGCTACCCAGGCTACAGAATCGGCTTCGGCTTCTGCGCCACAGAGTGCCGCACCGGATGCGACACCAGCAGCCACGACCCCATCCTATGCACCCGCTGGTGATACAACATCAGCATCTCAGGCGTCAGCGACCGGTGAGGCTTCTGCGCCGGCCGCCGCACCCGTGACGAGCACCGGTGCCGTGACCCAGGACAGCAGCGCGTTGTCCGCGGTGCCACTGCCACAGGGACTGAGCAACGCCGATCCGGCGCTGGAAGCGGCTGCCAGTGCGCTGCCCTACGCGCCAGGCCAGGCGACGATGCCGGTTGCAGAACCGCAGCTGCCGATTACCGCAGCCATCAATCAGCCCATCAGCAGCACGATCTCAGTGGCTCAGATGGGCCAGTCACGTGGCATTACGCTGACCGGCGGCCAGTTACAGTCGGGCATCACCTTTACCCTGCCCAGCGATGAAGTCATTACCAATGCACGACTGAATCTGACGCTGCGCGTCTCTGCCGCCCTGGCCGCACGCAATACGTCGCTGCAGTTGATGCTGAATGGTCAGCCACTCGGCACACTGCCGCTGGGAGCCACTGACAGCGACGTCAGTGACTATGAGCTGGATGTTCCCGCGGCGATGGTGGTGTCGAGCAACAACCTGAGTTTTAAAATTAACGATGCGGACAAATTGCTGTGTGAGAAAGAGAGCGCGCAGCAGTACCAGGTCACCATTCTGCCGAAGACCTCGCTGCACCTTGAGGGGCAGCAGCTTAATATCGGTACCAGTCTGCGCAATTTTCCGCGTCCCTTCCTGGATCCTCAGCGGATGACGGCGTCCACTATCACGATGGGCTTTGCCAGTAACCTCTCACCCGATGCGGTCAGCGCGGCGGCACTGGTCGCTTCCTGGCTCGGTATTCAGAGTGATTATCGTGGCATCCGCTTCCCGGTAGTACGCGGCGAACTGCCGGAAAACAACGGTATCCTGTTTGGTCATCCTGGCGATCGGATCGGTACCCTGACGTTCCCGGCCAGTAATGGCCCGATGTTGCAGGTGGTGGATAATCCCAACAACCCGGTTTACAAATTGCTGCTGGTGAGTGGCAACAATGAGGAGCAGTTGCGTCAGGCAGCGAACCGGCTGACGACGCAGCCATTCGCGACCGATGAGAGCCAGCTGCAGGTTCCTGTACAGACCATTGGCAACCGCAAACCTTACGATGCACCACGCTGGATTAACACCGACCGACCGGTACGTCTGAGCGAACTGCTGCGTAAGGATCAGAGTCTGACCAGCAGTGGCATCTGGCATGATGCGCTACGCGTTAACTTCCGCGCTGCACCTGACCTGTTCCTGTGGGATGGAAAAACGGTGCCGGTCAACCTGCACTATCGCTTCCCGTCGGAAAGCTGGATTGATGAGGACAACTCGTTTCTCAACGTCATGCTTAACGGTATGTTCCTGCGCAACCTGACGGTGAATAAAGTCGGGCTGCTGGAAAACGTCTGGCATCGTTTAGGCGGTGACGCGCGTCAGGAGCAGTATCAGCTGAATCTCGAACCCTATCTGATTTATGGCGACAACCAGCTTGCACTCTACTTCAATATCAAACCGCGAGCCGATGCGCCCTGCGGTGTACTCCTGAACAACAACATTAAGAGCCGGATTGAAGAGGACTCATGGATCGATCTGAGCCATACCCGTCACTTCAGCATGCTGCCAAACCTCTCTTACTTTGTGGGTGCCTCGTTCCCGTTCTCGCGTCTGGCCGATTTCGGCCAGACCACGCTCCTGCTGCCGGAAACGCCCAGCAATGCCGAGCTATCGACGTTGCTGGATCTGGCGGCGCGTGCCGGTAACGCTACGGGGGTGGCACTGACGCAGAATCAGGTGCTGTTTGGTCTGCCCAACGGCGGCACCAACATGGCGCGCTTACAACAGAGCGATCTGCTGGCGGTCAGTACGACCGGCAACAGCGCCTTTAATCAGGCGATGCTGGCAGCATCACCGTATGACGCCACGAGCAGCACTTTTGGTGTGAAAGAGCCCGATACGCTGGAAAAATTACGCGGCTGGCTGACGGGCGACTGGAGTCTCCAGCAGCTGGATGCCGACCGTTATTTCTCCTCCAACGAGGCGTGGCGAGGCTTCCTCAGCTACCGATCGCCGTGGAATCGCGATCGGCTGGTGGTGATGACGGTGGCAACCAGCGACGATCAGCTGCTGCGACTGCATAACGATTTGAGTTCGGCGCAGATTAACGCCGGAATTCGGGGCGATACCGCGATTATTACCGATGAAAACGGTATTCGCAGTTTCCGCGTCGGGGCGCAATTCCCCAGCGGCGAAATGCCCTGGTACATGATGGTGGTGTGGTATGCCAACCAGCATTCGGTGCTGCTGGCGCTGACGGCGATGCTGCTCTCTGCGCTGGTGGGCAGTGCGGCCTGGGTGATGCTGAAGCGTCATGCGTGGCGGCGTCTGAACCCAAAGCAAGATCGTGATTCCGGCAGGAAGTAAGGATAATAATGAAAAATAATCTGTTGAGTGCCGGTATTCGTAAGGCGTTGCTGCTGGGCAGCGCGCTGGCTCTGTCACCGCCGCTTCTGGCGGCGGAAAGCACCAATCCGGCGCTGCAGGCGCTGTTCGATCAGGCCTCTTACTGGCATCAGAAAGCGCATGATGATCTGGCGAAAGCCTCGCTGCAAAAGGTGCTGATGGTTGAACCCGGCAATACCCAGGCACTTTATCTGCTGGCACTTTATTCACAGCAGGGCGGCGATAATGCCGCCGCGGCGCAGTATCGCGCCCGGCTTAGTCAGGTCTCTCCCAACGATCCGCACCTCGGCGAACTGGACAGTGCACGCCAGCTGCAGACCATTCCACAGGCGCAGCTTTCGTTGGCGCGTCAGCAAGCGCGCAGCGGCAATATTCCGGCGGCGTTACAGACCTGGCGCAATACCTTTACCGGCAATGAGCCACCACCCAGCGTCGCGGCAGAATATTATCTCACTATGGCGGGTGACCGGACGCTGCTGCCGCAGGCGGTTGAGGCGCTGCGCCAGTTTGCGGCTCAGCACCCGCAGGATACGGGGGCGAAGCTGGCGCTGGGTAAGGCGCTGACTTATCAGGAACAGACCCGTCGCGAAGGCATTGAGATGCTGAGCGCGCTGGCGAGTGGTAATCAGGATGCCGATCGCTCACTGCGTCAGGCACTGCTATGGCTTGGCCCTCAGCCGTCAGATGCGGCACTCTATCAGACCTGGCAGCAGCGTCACCCGCAGGACTCAGCGGTAATCGACTACTACCGTAAAAATGTCGGTGGCGCAGAAAAAGGGGCCGGATTCAGCGCGCTGAACAGCGGTGACGTTGGCGGAGCGCAGGCCAGTTTTGAAAAAGTGCTGGGCGCCAACCCGCAGGATGCTGATGCGTTAGCGGGTATGGGCTATGTGGCCCAGCGTGCCGGACATTATCAGGAAGCGGCAGATTATCTGCAGCGCGCTGCACAGCTCGGCGGCGATCAGGGTGCTTCACGTCAGCAGCAGGCGGACGATGCGCGCTTTTATGCACAACTGGCCAGCGCCCAGCAGGCGCTGAAAAGCGGGGACACTGCGCAGGCGCTGACCTTAAGTGAACCGCTGGTGCAGGCTGACGGTGAGAAAGGGCTGGCCGCCAGGTTGTTTCGCGCCGACGTGCTGCGCCGCACCAATCAACCGCAGCAGGCAGAGCAAATTTACCGCAGCATTCTGCAAAGCGATACGAATAACCGCAGCGCCAAAGAAGGGCTTTTCTACGTTCTGCGTCAGCAGAATCGGAATGCCGAAGCCAGTACGCTGCTGGGCGCGCTGCCGGACAGCGTGCGTCAGAGCGTTACGCCACGGGCCAATGAAGCCGATGCGTTGCGTCTGCAGGCGAAGCGCCAGCTTGCCGCTGGCAATAACGCCGCGGCCATCGCGACGTTGCAGCAGGGCGTTCAGCGCTATCCCTCGGATGGCTGGCTGCGGCTCGATTTAGCGCGGCTTTATCGTCAGCAGGGCGATATGCTGCTGGCGGCCAACGTAATGCAACCGGTGATGCGCAATGGGGCCAGCACCAGCGAGCTGTATGCCGGTGCGCTTAATGCCAGCGAAAGCGGCGGCTGGCAGCAGTCCAGCGCCTTGCTGTCACGCATTCCCGCTAATGCTAAAACCGCGCCGATGCGCGAACTGGCGCAGCGGGTGAATTTTAATCTGCAGATGAGCACGGCCGATCAATATCTGGCGCAGGGCGCGACGGCAGCGGCTGCCAATACCCTGAAAGCGCTCGCGGTCACGCCACCGACCAATCCGGTTGATGCCGGAAACCTGGCGCAGAAGCTGGCGCAGGCGGGCGATCTCACCAGCGCCGTTTCGGTGGTGCGGACTAACCTGCAGCGCGGCGTGCAGGGCAACGCCGGCGATTATGCTGCGCAGATGGCAGTGCTGAATCAGGCGGGCCTCGGCAGTGAGGCGCAGCGCTTCCTCAGTAACCCGGAACTGCAGGCGCGCAGTACGCCGACGCAGCTGGCGGGTATTCGCAACGGCTATCTCATTAACGAAGTGGATCGCCTGCGGCAGCAGCGCCAGTACGCGGTGGCGTATGACAAGCTGATTGGCGCACTACAGCAGGATCCGCAGAACCGTGATCTGATGTTTGCGATGGCCCGTCTTTACCAGGACGGCAAGATGAACCGGGATGCGGGTGTGGTCTATGACTACCTGATGACCCAGGATACACCGACGCAGGATGCGCGCGTCGGGGCCATCAACGTCGCGCTGGCGCAGAACAATCTGCAACGCGCTAACGAGCTGAGTCGCGGCCTCAACACCACCATGCAGACGCCGGATCGACTGCTGCTGCTGGCGCGAGTCGCGGAAGCCAATGGCGACCATTCGCAGGCGATGGCATATCTGCGTTCAGCACGCGGGCAGCTGATTGGCCTGCAGGGTGCACAGCCTGGCAGCGTGCCGACTGTGGGCGGCCTGGCGCTGGCGGATAATCCGTTTATCAACCGTAATACCTCACCAGTGGGACGTTCGCCGTCCAGCTACGGCACTGTGCTGCCGTGGCAGGCGGCACCGGCGGGCGTTGCCGCTGGCGTGACAACGCGGGGCGAACCGGCTGCGGGCAGCGAAATCCTTTCTCAGCAGTCACAGGTTCTGCACGACGTCGACACCATGATGGATTCGCTGCAGGAGAAAACCGGCACCTGGAGTCAGGGCATGGTGCAGGTGCGCGGGCGTGATGGCGAGTCAGGCCTCAGTAAGCTGACAGAAGCCAAAGCGCCGCTGACCTTCTCAACCGTGCCGTTTGAAACGGCGCGTCTCGACTTTACCGCCACGCCGGTCTCACTCACGGCGGGTAGTGGCGCAGCCGATGCCTGGCGTCGTTTCGGCACCAATGCACTGAGTCAGGGCCGGGTTGTCGCCGCAGGCGGTGCGACGGTGAATGATCTGCCGAACGGCGTTACCGATTCGCAAACCGCCTCTGGCGTGGAGCTGAATCTGGCACTGAAGGGCGACAGTTATAAAGTGGACATTGGCAGCACGCCACTGGGCCAGGATCTCAGTACACTGGTCGGTGGCGTGCAGTGGTCACCGAAACTCACTGACTTCCTGACGCTGATCCTCACCGGTGAGCGTCGTGCGATTACTGATAGCCTGCTCTCCTACGTCGGCGCAGAAGATAAAACCAGCGGCAAACGCTGGGGACGCGTCACGAAGAACGGCGCGAACGCCCTGTTAAGCTATGACAATGGCGATGCAGGCTTCTATGCTGGCGCGGGCGCGTACAGCTACCTTGGCGAGAATGTCGCCAGCAATAACAATCTGCAGGCAACCGCTGGCGCTTATGTCCGTCCGTTCCACAGTGACGATCGCGAGCTGAAAGTAGGCATGAGCCTGTCGTGGATGGATTTCTCGAAAAACCTCAGCTACTTCAGTTACGGTCAGGGCGGCTACTTCAGCCCGCAGAACTACGCGTCGGTCTCATTCCCGATAGAGTTCTCACGTAAATTTGACGATCTCAACGTGAATATTGGCGGTGCGGCCGGTTATCAGACCTACAGTCAGGATAAGAGCGCGTACTTCCCTGCAAATGCCAGCCTGCAATCTGAGCTGGAAGCCCTTGCCGCAAGAGGCAGTGTAAAAGACGCTTACTATTCTGGTGGCAGCAAAAACGGCATCGGCTACAACCTGCACGCCGGGGCGGACTACAAACTCAACAAAGATGTGACGATTGGCGGCCAGCTGAGCTATGACACCTTTGGTGACTACAACGAAAGCAGCGCGCAGCTCTATGTCCGTTATCTGTTTGGAGAGAAGTAATGAGTGAACATTCTGGGGTATCACATCCACATCAGCCGGGCTGGTTTGACCTGGTCAGCGTGATGATTGACGGGATGGTGGCCAACGCGGGTCAGCGGGAGGCGGAGGCCTTTCTCTATAAAATGGGTGAATCACTGGCGACCCGCTATCCTTTGCCAGCGTCACGCACCGTGCAGGATCTGGAGCGCGAGGCCAACTTACAGCTGGCGCGATTTAACTGGGGCTTTGTGCAGCTTCAGCCGGAAGAGACGGCGCTGCTGATGACGTATCACGCCTTACCGGCTGGCGACAATACCCATTCTCCGGCTGACTGGCAGGCAGTATTTGGCGCAGTCATAGCCGGACTGTTTTCAGGCTGGTTACAGGGCCAGGGCGGCAGCAGGATTGTGCCGGTTACACTTGAACTCAATGATGGCAGCACGCTGCACTATCGATATCAATAGGATCGGAAATGAAACGTAAGCCATTCTGGATGGGCTGGATCTGCTCTGTTTTACTGCTGGTCTGCAGTGCGCAGGCGAGTGCCAGCGGCTGGGACACGTTTAAAGGTCGTTTTCTGACGGCGGAAGGGCGGATCACGGACACCGCCAATAACAATGTCAGTCACACCGAAGGTCAGGGTTATGGCATGTTGCTGGCGGTAGCCAACAATGATCGCGCCACGTTTGACAGGTTGTGGCAGTGGACACGCACCCAGTTAGGTAATCCGCAGACCGATCTCTTCTACTGGCGCTATGTGCCAGGCAGTGACAATCCGGTTGCTGATAAGAACAACGCCTCGGATGGTGATGTGCTGCTGGCCTGGGCGCTGCAGCGTGCTGCTCAGAAATGGCAGGTGGAGAGCTACCAGCAGGCATCTGACCGTATTCAGCGCGCCATCATCAAGCTGGATGTCACGAACTTTGGCGGCTATACCGTCCTGCTGCCGGGCGCGCAGGGTTTCAATAAAACCAGTTACGTGGTGCTTAACCCTTCCTATTTCCTGTTTCAGGCGTGGCGTGAGTTTGGCGAGCGCAGTCATCTGCAGGTCTGGGATAAGCTGATTAATGATGGTTTTACGCTGCTGGGTAAGCTGAGTTTTGGCAAAACCGGTCTGCCGCTGGACTGGGTTGCGCTGAATGCCGACGGTTCGGTTGCCCCGGCTGTCGGTTACTCAAACCGCTTCAGTTATGACGCGATTCGCGTACCGCTGAACATCTGGTGGTATGACCCGCACAGTCTGGCGCTGGTGCCGTTTCAGCGCGTCTGGCAGGGTTACAGCCGTATGCTGACTCCCGCCTGGTTCGACGTGCTGGCAAATGCACCTGCACCTTATCATCTTGAGGGCGGTCTGCTGGCGGTGCGCGACCTCACGCTGAATGAGACCGGCTATCTGAGCGATAAGCTGGCTGCGGATCAGAACTACTTTTCCGCCAGTCTGCAGCTGCTGACCTGGCAGGCGTTTCAGGAGAAGCGCTGATAACAGGCAGAACGGCGGCGCTGGCCGCTATTCTGCTGCCGACAGTAACACGATAAAAATGGGTCAGGCGCTAAGCGGCGGCTGACCCGCACTTCTGCTTTACGGCAGTGATGCGTTACTCCGGATAGGGCACCCAGTCTCCGCCATTTAGCCTGATCCAGGGCTTGCCCTGATACATCATCACCACTGCACCGTCGTTTTCCGACACCACTGGCGTCTGCGGCAGCTTGTCAGTCAGCACCGACATATTGACATTGGGCGCATTAAATACCTGCCCATCCACCACGCGAGACACAATCTCTGAGACTGCCAGCAGACTGGTTGGCGCATCAATATTGAGTGGCTGTCCCTGATGCGGGGCTTTCATGCCGACAAACTTAATCCCGACCGGCACATGCGTAATACCCGGGCTGGGAATGTCGCGCAGCCCTGACATCTGCATCTTATCGCCCTGCAGGGCGGCCCCATGCTCCGGCACCACCAGCACCATCACCCGACGGCCTGACTTCTCCAGCTGAGTAAGGAAGGCGTCGATCTGATCAAACAGCAACTGAGCGCGCGGCTTCCATGGGGCTGTCTGGGTGCTGCCCAGTTCGCGGGTGCCGTCGTGCAGCGGGATCAGGTTATAGAAGGTGGCGCTGCGGGCATCGCTGCTCTTGCTGCGATCGTCGAGCCAGCGCTGCATCAGTTGGGCATCATTGAACACCGGCGTGCTGTCGAATGAAGTCACCTCCGGCGCAATACCCGCCTGCGACATCAGCGGTGCCTGAATATCCCCGCCTTCGCGCAGTTCTTTGAGATAGTTACCAAACACGCCGGTGTGGTCCATCATCAGCTGCTCTTTAAAGCCCAGCTTCGCCAGATTATCGAACAGATAGCAGCGTGAATCAGTGGGTTTGTAGAGATCGCTGTGCGAGGTCTGACCGCAGCTGGCACGCAGCAGACGAATCCCTGCCGGTCCGCTGTAGCTCGTGGCGGAGTTGTAGTTGGTCAGCATGATGTCGAAGTGATGCCACAGCGGATGATTACGCAGTTGCGAGGCATCCATATCTGACCAGGCGAGCGAACAGATGTTGATCACCAGAATGTCGAATGGCTGTGAATCGGCAGGCAGGCTGTCGGGGAAGTGGGTAACGCGCTTGCGCTCACTCTCATAGAAACGGTTGAGCCAGGCGGTCAGATTCGTACTGGTCGCGGGTGCAGACTGATCGAGCCCATCCGGCGTAGCGGCTGGCTGGCTGGCGGCTGGCGTCTGATTCAGGACCACCTGCGGAGTGGCTGCGCGGGTCGGTAGCAGCGACATCGCCGGGCCAGCGATAGTGAGTACGTTGAGCCAGATCAGCATCAATGAAACCAGCACGGTGATACGAATCCACTGCGCAACAAAGAGATAGAGAACCAGCAGGACAAAGAGCGCACCTATCATTTGCCAGTTGATAAAGCGGTCTGCCAGATCGAGAAGATAGGCTGCGGAGAAGCCCGCCAGCTGATCGCCCTGGCTCATGATGCTGCTGAGTCCGGGCAGCCAGGTGTCATGCCAGAACAGCCCGACACCAATGGGGATCGAGACCCAGTGGCGCAGGCGATGCAGGCGTACCGTCGGCAGCGGGAAGAGCAGCCAGGCGAGAAACACCAGGTTGCTCAGCGCGTGAAAGTTGAGATAGCCATACCACAGCAGGGCGAACTTCACTAAAAAGTAGAAATTCCAGCCGCCCAGTCCGCGCCAGCAGGACCACAAACCGGAAGAGTGGGCCGCAGCGGGTTGATCATTTTTCATTAATTTTTGCATCCGTTTTTGGAGATTGACGCTGCCAGTCACCTTCAGACTTTAGCGCACGCGCAGGCAACAGCCGATTCAGCAGGCCGTTCCAGCGACGCGGCAGCCAGCGTTGCCAGACAGGCTTTAGAATCAGCAGGATAAAAATAGCCAGCAGCGCAATCTGTACCCAGTCCATCAGGTTCATCGGGATTCTTTCTCCGGCAGTAAAGTGATGGGCTGCGGTGCCGAACGTACAGGCGCATCCACTGGCTTGAGGGTGGATTCGAGCAGAGATTCTGAAACCGGCGTCAGTTCCTGAATCGCCATCGGCGTCAGTTTTTTAATATTGCTGACTTCCGCAAGAATATGATTATCCTCGAACCAGACCATCCGGTTTGCAAATAGCTCATCGTGAGGCAATGAAAATATATATTTCAAGGCCTTATCGAGATCGTTGTAGCGGCAGGAGGAGAGAAACAGTATGACGCGATCTTCCAGCACCGTGACCAGGTCGCCGAAGCGACGCGGTTTACAGAGCGTCAGAATCTGCTGGGGTTGAAGCTGCGGCACTGGCCGCAATGCCACCAACAGGCCCTTATCATTTTCCGGCAGTAAGGTATTACTGATCAACTGGCTGACTGATTGACAGAAGGCGTCAAGCCGCAGGTAGCCTTTCTCATGCAGCGGCTGCAATGAGGCGGTTAACGCCTCAAGACTGGCGGGAACGCGACGGTTAAACACCTGTCCCTGAAGACCTTCCAGCGTGGTCAGAAAGCGCGACATAGCTGCGTTAGCCGGCACGATGGTGTTGACTCCGCAGGCCAGCAGCAGCCGCTCGTCGCTATAACGCAGGCTGGCCCCCATCTCACGTACCACAATTTTCATTCCGTTGCCGCGAGCACGACGCAGGCTGTGAACCATCTTCGCCAGTTCGCCGATATAGTCGCTGCGGGTCAGACTAAAAATAACTGTCGCGGCATTAGCCTGCTGTGCCTGGAACCAGACCTGCTCATTATCATCAAAGAGCTGCCACTGGCGTGAAAGCGGCGGCGCGCCCTCAAGCACGATTTTGTCCGCGAGATAATGTTGTTCGTCATTAAGGCTCAACGGTTCCTGCTTTTCATTTAAGGCAAAGAAACGATCTTCTTCACAGCCCAGACGTATTGCACGATCGGCGAGCAGGCGTTCCGCGGCATACCACCAGTTAATTCGATACTGCCAGCTGTCCTGCTGAAAGCTCAAATGGGCAACGCCATCCAGCTGACGAAAATAACGCTGAAGATTATTACTCAGGTTTATTATGGTGGTGCCGGAGGTAATGATTAAAAGTGTGAGTTTGCTTTTATGTAGCGTGCGGCGCATACCCTTTATCCACCGGGTTAATTCGGCGTCATCGAGCTTATCCCATTGCGCTGCGCTGCTGTTAAATATCACCAGTCCGTTTTTACTGCCAAGCGTACGCAGAAAATCATTTTCCAGCAGCAAAAGACTCCGTTTGCTTTTGGAAAGAGAAAATAGCGGGATACGGTCGGGGCCGCCGATCGGGTCGGGCGTCAGGAGATCACGAGGCGGTTGATCAGCGCTGATGAGCGTGACGGCCTGCTGATGTGAAATCACCTGTCGAATCAACATGCGGGCGTCATCCTGCCGTGCACACGTCACCCAATAACAGCCAGGCGTTTGCAATGCCGTTAATTCAGGCTGAACATGCAACAGCCCTAGCGAAAAAGAATTTTTCATATTGAATTCGTTATTTTTCCAGTCCAGGCTAGCTTATTATAGACAGGCCAGGATGTAACCTGAGAAATTTAAACATTGCCAATGACAAACTGGCTCACAATGTCTGGCAAATGCAGCGTTGCTGAAAATCTTTTTGAACCTCCTTTTTATGCGCAGGCGACTATTCTGAGTCTGACAGTGTTTTATCTTTGGCGAACAGTAATGAAAAATCCAAATCTTCATACCCCTGAGGCCGCCGATGGCGATCGTCAGGATGATATTAGTGCTTTGCGTGACGCCTTTTCTTTGCACGCTTTTCGCTATGTCGATATTGCGCGCGAAGAGCGTCTGAAAGAGATTTTGTCACGCTGGACGCTGTTAGCCGAAACGGTCCCCAGCCAGCCTGAGCAACCTCACTGATGCCGCAGATAGCGCTTCAGGGCGTGCGGGGCGGTGTCGGCACAACGTCTCTTTGTGCCGGACTGGGCTGGGCGCTGGCGGCTCTCGGCGAGCGGGTGTTGCTGATCGACGGCTCGCCGGTTAGTCAGCTCGGCATGCATTTCAATCTGCCCGCTCAGCAGGAGAATGGCTGGATGAAAGCCCTGTGCGAAGGGGGAGACTGGCAGCACAGCGCGCTGTGCTATCCCCATGGGCCTGACTTGCTGCCACATGGTGTGCTTTCTCATCAGCATTCTTTGACTATCACCCGTCAGAATGAGTCTGTCGCCGCACCGCTGCTCCAGGTATTGCCGGACCTGCAGGCGCGCTATCAGTGGATTATTTTTGATCTGCCTGCCGACTCCCTGCCGTGGCATGAAACACTCTATCAACAGCTGGACGGCATACTCTGTGTCATCCAGCCTGACGCCAATTGTCATTTGCGCCTTAGCCAGCGCCGCTTTCCGGCGCGCACCCGCTTTGTTATCAATCAGTTTAATGCTAACAGCCGTCTGCAGCAGGATCTGCATCAGCTTTGGATGGCTTCACTGGCGCAGCTGATACCGCTGCTGATTCATCGCGATGAGGCGCTGGCAGAGGCGCTGATGATGAAGCAGCCGGTCGGTGAATATCGGCCACATGCGTTAGCCAGCGAGGAGATCATCACGCTGGCTAACTGGCTGTTACTCAATCTGAAGGGAGTAAGTTCTTGAATCCGTTGCGCTGGCTGTTGACTGCGCCCGCCTGGCAATCGCTGCATCGGGGCTATACCACTGCGCGAGGCAATGGTGCCTCCCGCTTCGCCAGCGCACTTCATCTTTTCTGGTCTGTTCTGGGCCTGATGCTGCTCCGCTTCGAAAGCCCGGGCTGGCAGAGTGTGATTCAGCAGCGCCGCCGCCTCTATCCGCACATCTCACCGGAGCGTCCGCGTCCGCTGGATATCCTGCGCTATCTGATCCAGACACTGTGGCTGATTATGATCCGGCTCCCCCAGGCGAGCGCCCGCGATGGCGTTAAGGGCCTGAGCGCACTTTCTGGCTGGCGGCAGCACGGCTATCGCTGGCTGGACAACGTTATTGCCCGCTCGCAAACCCAGGGCATTGATACGCGCATCGAACAGCGACTGAAGCGCCTGTCGCCGCCGATGCGACGCAGCCTCTTTGTCGTGACGGCTCTCTTTGCCTCACTGCTGGCGCTGCTCTGTATCAGCCAGCCCTTTGGTCTGATGACGCAGTTTATTTTTGTCGTACTGCTCTGGGGTCTGGCGATGCTGGTCCGGCGCATTCCGGGTCGTTTTCCTACCATGATGCTGATCGTGCTGTCGTTGACCGTGTCGTGCCGCTACCTCTGGTGGCGCTATACCTCGACGCTGAACTGGGACGATCCGCTGAGCCTGATCTTTGGTTTGCTGCTTATTGCAGCAGAGACCTACGCCTGGGTGGTGCTGGTGCTGGGCTATTTCCAGACGCTGTGGCCGCTTAACCGGCAACCCGTCTCCATGCCGGCTGACCGTTCGCAGTGGCCATCGGTGGACC
This sequence comes from Pantoea sp. MBLJ3, assembly GCF_000816655.1. Lineage (NCBI taxonomy): Bacteria > Pseudomonadati > Pseudomonadota > Gammaproteobacteria > Enterobacterales > Erwiniaceae > Pantoea > Pantoea sp. MBLJ3. The sequence continues at coordinate 92,471 of NZ_JSUT01000001.1, read as the reverse complement.
TGCTGGTGCCGACCTATAACGAAGCTCTTAGCGTTGTCAGACCGACGCTCTATGCTGCGCTGGGTATCGACTGGCCGAAAGATCGCCTGAATATCTATCTCCTTGACGACGGCAACCGGCCGGAATTCCGCGAGTTTGCCACCAGCATTGGCATTAACTATGTGGCGCGTCCCTCTAACGAACATGCCAAGGCGGGGAACATCAACCACGCGCTGAAAAACTACTGCCGCAGCGACTTCGTGTCGATCTTTGACTGCGACCATGTGCCGACACGCGCTTTTTTACAGATGGCCATGGGCTGGTTTATCAAAGATCCCCGGCTGGCGATGCTGCAGACGCCGCATCACTTCTTTTCGCCCGATCCGTTTGAGCGCAATCTCGGGCGGTTTCGCCGTACGCCGAATGAGGGTTCGCTCTTTTATGGGCTGGTGCAGGACGGTAACGATACCTGGGACGCCACCTTCTTCTGTGGCTCCTGCGCCATTCTGCGCCGCACTGCGCTGGAAGAGATTGGCGGTATTGCCGTAGAAACCGTCACTGAAGATGCCCATACGTCGCTGCGTCTGCACCGGCGTGGCTACACCTCGGCCTACATCCGCATTCCTCAGGCGGCCGGGCTGGCGACCGAAAGTCTGTCAGCGCATATCGGGCAGCGTATTCGCTGGGCACGCGGGATGGTGCAGATTTTCCGCCTTGATAACCCGTTGTTTGGTAAGGGGTTGAAGTGGGTACAGCGGCTCTGTTATGCCAACGCTATGCTGCACTTTTTGTCCGGTATTCCGCGGCTGATCTTCCTGCTGGCACCGCTGGCGTTTTTACTCTGCCATGCCTACATCATCTATGCGCCTGCCCTGGCGATCGCTATCTATGTTTTACCTCACATGCTGCACACCAGCCTGACCAACTCGCGTATTCAGGGGCGCTGGCGTCACTCTTTCTGGAGCGAAGTTTACGAGACGGTGCTGGCCTGGTATATCGCCCGGCCTACTACCGTGGCGCTGTTCAATCCTCACAAGGGTAAGTTTAACGTCACGGCGAAAGGCGGACTGGTCGAGGAGCAGCATCTGGACTGGGTGATAACCAAACCCTATATGTTGCTGGTGTTGCTTAATGTGGCGGGCGTGTTGATGGCGTTCTGGCGCATGCAGCACGGTCCGGCCAACGAGATACTGACCGTCTGCGTAAGTCTGATTTGGGTGCTCTATAACATGATTATTCTTGGCGGTGCGGTGGCGGTTTCCGTTGAAGCCCGGCAGATCCGCGAGGCGCACCGTGTAGAGATCGCCATGCCGGCCGCCATCGCACGCGAAGATGGTCATATGCTGCCCTGCACGCTGCGTGACTACTCGGATGGCGGCGTCGGGCTGGAGATGCGCGAGCCGGATGCGCTGCGGGAGAATGAAAAAGTGTGGCTGCTGCTGCGTCGTGGACAGCAGGAGTTCAGCTTCCCCTGCCAGGTGCAGCGTGTCTTTGGCCACCGGGCTGGCGTGCGTCTCCATCAGCTGACCACCCAGCAGCATATTGAATTTATCCAGTGTACCTTCGCTCGCGCCGATACCTGGGCACTGTGGCAGGACGGTTTTCCGGAAGATAAGCCGGTGCAAAGCCTCGCCGATATCATGATCCTCGGTTTCAAAGGTTACCTGCGCCTGGCGGAATATGGCCCGCCGCAGTTACGTCGGCTGTTTAACCTGCTTACCGTTGGGGTGAGCTGGCTGGCTTCGCTGTTGCCGCAAGGCATCCGTGCGCTAGCTTCAAAAAACGCATTGAGTTGATGATATGACGATAACGAGAGTAAACAGGTGGGTCGCTGCGCTGCTGTTGGGTTCCACAACACTAAGCTGCGCCCTGGCGCAGGAAAATATGGCGGTCACTCCCGGAGAAACCGCGGTGCAATCTTTGCCGCCACAGCCTGCTGCACCGCTGCGTAACAGTCAGCTGAGCTTTGTTAAGCTGGCACCAGCGCCGGGTAGCATGACGCTGAGCGGAACACGTACCAGCGGGCAGATCGAGTTCGGTGTGCGCAGTGATGAGGTGGTGACGCGTGCGCTGCTTAATCTTACCTATCGGCCCTCGCCTGCGCTGCTACCTGTGCTGTCGCAGCTGAAGGTTTATCTCAACGATGAGCTGATCGGCCTGATCACCATTACCCCGGACCAGCCGGGTAAAGAGATTCAGACGCAGCTGGCAATCGATCCTCACTATATTGCTGACTTTAACCGCGTGCGCTTTGAGCTGGTTGGTCACTACGCCAACATCTGTGAAAATCCGGCCAACAGCACCATCTGGCTTGATATCGGCAAAGAGAGCGGCATCGATCTGACGCTGCAAAAACTGCCGCTGAAAAATGACCTCTCCCATTTTCCTGAACCCTTTTTTGATACCCGCGACACGCGACCGCTGACCTTGCCGATGGTGTTTGCTGCCCAGCCGGACATAAAGCAGCAGCGGGCTGCCGCGATTCTCGCCTCCTGGTTCGGCAGCAAAGCTGCCTGGCGCGGACAGCGCTTTCAGGTGCTCTACAATCAGCTGCCGCAACAGCAGCATGCTGTGGTGTTTGCCACCAACGATGCGCGCCCGGATTTTCTGAAAGATTTGCCGCCGGTTGTAAAGCCGACCGTGGAGATAGTGAGTCAGCCTGACAGTCTCTATGAAAAAATGCTGCTCATCCTGGGACGCAACGACGACGATTTGCTGACGGCGGTGCAGGGGATTGCGCAGGGTGAGTTGCTGTTACGCGGGGACACCTCGACCATCGACCGCGTTACGCTGCTGGCACCGCGCCAGCCCTATGATGCGCCAAACTGGGTGCGCACCGATCGCCGCACCACCTTTGCTGAACTGACTCAGTATGAAAACCAGCTGCAGTCTGACGGCCTGCAGCCCAATCCCATCAGCCTGACGCTGAATCTGCCGCCCGATCTCTTCCTGGTTCGCGCGCGCGGCATCGACATGGATCTGAGCTATCGCTATACCGCGCCTTTCCAGTCGGATGGCTCGCGGCTGGCAGTGAACCTGAATAATCAGTTCATCCAGGATTATCCGCTACCGCCTAAAAACACGGCCGGTCAGCAGTTGCTGCATATTCCCCTGATTCAGGGAATGCTGGACAAAAACCATGAACTGCTGATTCCGGCGTTACGCCTGGGTGTGGTTAACCAGCTGCGCTTCGATTTTGACTATGCCAACACCTTTATTGGTGGCAATGCTGACGGGCGTTGTGAAACCGTGACGCCAGTCGGTCATCATGTGGTGGTGGACGACAGTTCCAGCATCGATTTTTCTGGCTATCGCCACTACATCGAAATGCCATCACTGCGTGCCTGGGCAAATGCGGGCTTCCCGTTCAGCCGTTATGCCGATCTGGCGCAAACCCTGGTGCTGATGCCGCCAAAACCAGACGTCCAGCAGGTCAGCACACTGTTGAATGCGATGGGCAATAGTGGTGCACAGACTGGCTATCCGGCACTGCGCGTTCAGTTGACCGACGACTGGGCCACGGCGAAAAAGCAGGATGTGGATCTGCTGATGATCGGTGTCATCCCCAAAGATCTTCAGAATGACCTGCGGATCCCGGCGCTGGTCGACGCCACCGCCAGCTGGCTGAAAGAACCCGTGCGACGGGTCACGCCACAGATGAATCCGCAAAGCGGTCGCGATCAGACGGCAGAAAGCACCACTGCCATCAGCTCCCGCGGCCCGCTGGCAACGGTGATTGGCTTCCAGTCGCCGTTTTACGATCAGCGCAGCGTGGTTGCGCTGCTCGCCGATGGCACGCCGCGTGGCTGGCAACTGCTCAACGAGGCAATGAGTGACAGCGATAAGCGTGGCGCAATGTCTGGCTCCACCGCGATTATCCGCGAGTCAGGGGTTAACAGTCTGCGGGTTGGCGAGAGCTACTACGTTGGTCATCTGCCGTGGTGGGAGCGTCTCTGGTCGCTACTCTCGACCCATCCCTTCTGGCTGGCACTCTGCACACTCTTTGTGGTGGTGCTGTTCGCGCTAATGACGTGGCGTCTGATGCGAATTATTACCCGTCGTCGTTTACTGGATGAAGATGAATAACGCTCAGGTACTGCGGGCGGGCATGCTGCTTGGTGCGCTAAGTGCGCTGCCGGGGCTGGCCGCACCGACTGACGGACCGGAAGTCTCGCCAGTCGAGTGGCTGCTGGCACAGGTCCGCACCGGCGAGTCGACTAACAAATACGATCTGGTACAGCAATCGCTCTACCGGCTGGAGAAGATGGACCCGGATAATCCGCAGGTGCTTGCGGCGCGTCTGCGTCTGGCGCTGCATCAGGGCGATATCACCGCAGCGCAGGCGTTGCTGGATCAGCTCAACAGGCTGGCGCCCGGCTCGACGGCGGCGCGTGAGTCTGCCGCAGGCCTGCGCATGATGTCGCCAGAGGGGCGGCAGCAACTGCAGCAGGCGCGATTGCTTGCTACCTCAGGGCGGCTGGCGGAAGCAAAAAGCGCGTACGATGCGCTGTTCAACGGCGTGTTTCCCGATCCCAACATCGCCCTGGAGTACTGGCGGCTGATGGCGCGCCTTCCTGGCCAGGAAGAGGTCGTATGGCAGCAGCTGCAGGCGATGGAACAGCGCTATCCGGGCAACGTTGGCGTCGGATTGCAGATTGCCCGCATGGCATTTGCCCGGCAGCAGTCGGCGCAGGCGATAGTCCAGCTGAAGCGGCTGGCGGAAAGCAGCGGCGGGCGTGATGCCGCGGCTGATCTCTGGCTGAAACAGATTAACGATCAACCGGTCAGCGACAGTAGCGTCGCGCAGTTGAAAGAGTATCTCACCGTCTTCACCGAGGGCGATGCGCATCAGCAGGGCCTGGAGGCGCTCTCGAAGCAGCAGACGACGCTGGCCGATCCCGCTTATCGCGAACGGATGCGCGCGCTGGCGCTGGTCGACGCAGGCAATGTGAATAACGCGATGGCGATCCTGAACCGGGCACTGAAAGCGAATCCCGATAATGCCGAATTAATGGGGGCGATGGGGCAGACCCAGGCCCGCGCGGGCCATCGTGATGCCGCCATTCTCTGGCTGGAACGCGCCATCAAAGCGGGACAGCAGAGCACGCTGATCGGCAAATGGCAGTCGCTGCTGCAGAGCAATCGCTACTGGCTGGCGATTGAGCAGGGCGATAAAGCGCTGGCGCAGCATGATATTGAAGGGGCCGGACAGCACTATCGTGCGGCCCAGAAGTATGACAGCAGCGACAGCTATGCCCTGATTGGCTTGGGTGATGTGGCGATGGCGCGTAAAGATGCGGCGGGCGCAGAACAGTTCTGGCAGCGCGCGCGACGGCTGGATGGCACCAATATCACCGCAGTGCGTCGGCTGGCGGGGCTTTATCAGGCTGTGTCGCCTGCACGCGAGCTGGAATTTATTACTACCTTACCCGCCGGGCAGCAGCGCGCCCTGGCTGACACGCTGCGCCTGCTGCGCAGCGATAGCCTGCGCACGGAAGCAGATGCTCTGGCGCAGCAGGCTCGCTGGCCGCAGGCGGCAGAGAAATATCGCCAGGCACGGGAGCTGGCTCCGGATGACGTCTGGCTCAGTTACCGGCTGGCTGGCGCGCTGCGTAACAGTGGTGACGTGCAGCAGGCGCAGACGATAATGCGCGCGGTCGCGCAGCAACATCCGCAGGATGCGACTGCACTTTACGCGACCGCACTCTGGTTCTCGGGCAACGATAACGACAGCGAGGCACTGGCCACGCTGCATCGTCTGCCCGATGCGCAGTGGAGCAGCGATATGCGTCAGCTGGCTGACCGCCTGAAACAGAATCAGATCTATGCCCAGTCCGAGGCGCTGCGCGCCGCCGGGCGGGAGCCGGCAGCCGTAACGCTGCTTGAGCAGCAGCCAGTTTCCAGCCGACGTGACCTGACGCTGGCCGACTGGGCACTGGCACGCGGTGACGCGCTGCAGGCGCTGGCAGGCTATCAGCAGGTACTGTCTCGCGAGCCGGAAAACGGCGATGCGGCGCTGGGACGAATCGAAGCGCTGGTTGCCCTGCAGCGCAACAGCGAAGCCCTACAGGCGCTTGAGCAACAGCCGCCGATTCAGGCGAGTGTCAATGCGGACAGGCGTGCTGCGCTGGCGTGGCAGGCGGTGGGTGAAACCACGCGGGCTGCCGTGCTGTTTAGCGATCTGAAACAGCGCGCCGCCTCGCTGCCACCTTCTCAGGATAAGGCGCTGGTGTTTCGTGATGCGGCACGACTTGAACGTTCGCAGCAGCAGCCTGAACAGGCACTGGCCGATTATCGTCAGGCGATGACGGCCAGCGGTATTGATAGCAGTGGCAATATCAGCCGCGCCACCCGCAACGATCCGCAGGATGAGTGGCTGAAGCGCAGCCTGCGCAGCGACACGGCCGATCTCTATCGTCAGCAGCAAACCACGCTGACAGTGCAGCAGGACTATTCACGCAACAGCGGTACGGGCGGCATCTCTGACTTTACGGCGCACACCACCATGCTGCAGGCGGAACATCCGTTTGCCGATGGGCGCGGCTTTTTCCGGCTCGACCGGGTGGACGTTTCCGCAGGGACCTTTACCACCCGAAACGGTAGCTTTAATGATTTATTTGGCAGCTGTGACGATGTGAATTCCGGCGGCTGCACTTCTCAGACTCACCAGCGTGACAGTGGCACGGCGCTGGCCGCTGGCTGGCATAATGCGATCTGGTCGGCCGACCTCGGCACCACGCCGCTGGGTTTTGAAGTCACTAACTGGACCGGCGGCCTGAGCTGGAAAACCGATGTGAAGCAGCTCGGTGTGACGCTGACCGCTTCACGCAGGCCAATTGCCAGTTCGCTGCTCTCCTATGCCGGGACGCGCGATCCGGCAGTCAACGGCAGTGAAAGCTGGGGCGGTGTGGTGGCAACGGGCGGCAGCATCGGGCTGAGTTACGATCAGGGCGGTGCGCATGGTGTCTGGGGCGACATCAGTGCGCATCAGATCACCGGCAAGAATGTCGCTGATAACAGCCGCGAGCGCCTGATGGGCGGCTATTACTACAAGCTGATCACCACCGACAATCGCCGTGCGACCATCGGGCTGAACAGCATGCTCTGGCACTATCAGAAGGATCTCAGTGATTACACCTTCGGCCAGGGCGGCTACTACAGTCCACAGCAATATCTCTCCTTTGCTGTGCCGGTCACCTGGCGGCAGCGTACGGAGAACTGGTCATTTGATCTGGGCGGTTCAGTTTCGTGGTCACATTCGAAAACGGATGCGCAGCAGCGTTATCCGGTTAATCCTGGCTTCACCCTTGCCAGCAATCCCTCTTCCGCCAGCAGCGCCGGCGGGGGGATCGGCTACACGCTGCAGGCAGTAGTTGAGCGGCGGCTGACGTCGGCGTGGTTTGTAGGAGCAGGTGTCGATATTCAGCAGGCGAAAGATTACACCCCGAGCCACGGCCTGATCTATGTACGCTATGCTGCCGGGGGCTGGGAAGGGGATCTGGATATGCCGCCACAGCCGCTGGTTCCCTACGCAGATTTTAAATAATCCCGATCGGGAAAAAGCCGGACTTTTCAGACGGTAAAAAAGTCAGTTTATGGGATATACTGGCGGGCATTGTACTGTCTGCTATCTGGGCTTTTTTCATCGTCAGGAGAGAATTTTTGCGCGTAAGCCGGTCACTTACGATAAAGCAGATGGCGACAGTTTCGCTGGTTGCGATTATCACCATCAGTATCTTTATCGTCATCCAACTGTTTCATTTTGTGCAGCAGCGCAGGATTGACTACGCCCAGCAGATGGAGAATATCGCGCACACCGTCCGTCAGCCGCTGTCGGAAGCGGTGCTGCGCGCCGATATTCCTCAGGCCGAACGTATTCTTCACTCCCTGAAACCGGCCGGTATTTTATCGCGCGCCGATGTGGTGCTGCCGAATGCGTTCCAGGCTCTGCATGCAGATTTCGAGGTGGAAAAACCGGTGCCGCGTCTGGTCGCCCGCCTGTTTGAGCTGCCGGTGCAGATTACCCTGCCGCTCTATTCAGTCGAAAATACCGGGATGCCGAAGCCGCTGGCCTATCTGGTGTTGCAGGCTAACTCGACGCGCGTCTACCAGTTTATCCTCAGCACGCTCTCGACCATGATTATCACCTATCTGTTGCTGGCGCTGATTCTTTCCGTGGCGATCAGCTGGTGCATTAACCGGCTGGTGGTGCATCCGCTGCGCAATCTCTCTCGCGAACTGCAGGAGCTGCCGCCCCAGTCGATTCTGACGCACAAGCTGTCGCTACCGCAGAGCCACCGTGATGATGAAATCGGTATGCTGGTCCGTAGCTACAACCGCAATCAGCAGGTGCTGGAGTCGATCCATGATGAGATGAGCCGGCTGACGACCCATTTTCCCGTCACCGATTTGCCCAATCGCACTCTGTTTCTGGCGCTGGTCGATCAGTGCATGCGCATGCCTGAACAGTCACTGGGTCTGATGGTCATCCGCATTGAAACCCTCCAGGAAGCTAACGGCGTACTCAGCGATGAGCAGCGCGATACACTGATGCTGACGCTGGTGGAGAAGATCCGTAATACCCTGGACGACCATACTTTGCTGGCGCAGACCGGAACCAGCGATTTTGTTCTGTTAATGAAGCGCGCAAGCAATCCGTTCCGCGCACTGCGTCTGGCGCGCAACCTGATGATTCGCCTGAATCAGCCGGTTAACCTCCATCAGCTGCAGTTGCGCCCTAATCTCAGTATCGGTCTGGCGCTGCGTGAGGATCAGCCGCTGAGCGCGAATGAGCTGCTTGACCGCGCGACGTCGGCGATGATGTCGGCCCGTCATCAGGGCAAAAATCAGATCCTGTTCTTTGACGCCGCACTGACCGAGCGCGCGCAGAAGCGCCTGACTCAGGAGCATGACATCCTGCAGGGTCTGCATGATGATCAGTTCGCGCTTTACCTGCAACCGCAGGTCGATATGCGGACCGGCGCGTTAACCGGCGCCGAAGCCCTGTTGCGCATGCGCCAGCCAGACGGCAGTTATGGTCTTACCGAAGAATTTATTGCCAGCGCCGAAGAGATTGGCGTGATTAGCGCGATAGGTCGCTGGGTGTTTGAAGAGGCGTGCCGCATTCTGGCTGGCTGGCAGCGGCAGGGCATTATGCTGCCGCTGAGTGTGAATATTTCCGCTGTGCAACTGCGGGACACCGGCGTGGTCTCTCATCTGCAAGCCCTGCTGACGCGCCACCGCATCGCACCCGACACGCTGGTGCTGGAAGTGACAGAGACCGCTCAGCTTGATGATGCAGAACAGGCGATGTCGATGCTGCGCCTGTTGCAGCAGACCGGCGTCGCCGTGGCCCTGGATGATTTTGGCATGGGCTACTCCAACCTGAACTATCTGCATCAGCTGAAAGCGTTGCCGGTAAACAAGCTGAAGATGGATCGCAGCTTCGTGGCGGCGCTACCGCATGACGACACAATGGTCCGTATCGTCGCGGCTATCGCCGAGATTATCCACCTTGAAGTGATTGCCGAAGGCGTGGAAACAGCCGAGCAGCGCGACTGGCTTCTGGCGCGCGGTATCGCTATCGGGCAGGGCTATCTCTACGCTGAAGCCCTGCCTCTGACCCGATTTAATCAGGCGTGGATTGAAAACTCCTCACTGCCGCAATAATTGCCTGATTCATTGATTTTGCGAGAATTTTAGTTACAAAACCCCTTGCTGAAGCGTTTCAGTTCAGAATTACGATCCCAGGGTTTCCTGGGCGTTTGTCACCCTGTATTAATCACGTAAACAGAGTGTTATTTTCGGGTTACTGTCAGGCGCTACCTCTGTTGCCTGACAGTCACAATAACGAATCCGACAACATCACCTCACGGCGTTAGTGGACACCTGTTTATGAAAACCTCACTTTTTAAAAGCCTTTATTTCCAGGTGCTGATGGCGATTGGCATCGGCGTTTTGTTAGGCCATTTTTACCCGGAGTTAGGGACCCAGATGAAGCCGCTGGGAGATGCCTTTGTTAAGTTAATCAAGATGATTATCGCCCCGGTCATTTTCTGTACCGTGGTGACCGGCATCGCTGGCATGGAAAGCATGAAAGCGGTAGGACGGACCGGTGCGGTTGCGCTGCTCTATTTTGAAATTGTCAGCACCATCGCGCTGCTTATCGGCCTGATCGTGGTGAACGTGGTGCAGCCAGGTGCCGGGATGAACGTTGATCCTGCCACGCTGGATGCCAAAGCTGTGGCGATGTACGCGCAGCAGGCAGAGCAACAGGGTGTCGTCGCTTTCCTGCTGGATATTATCCCCAACAGCGTGATTGGCGCCTTTGCCAGCGGCAACATTCTGCAGGTACTGCTGTTTGCCATTCTGTTTGGTTTTGCCCTGCATCGTCTGGGTAACACCGGCACGCTGATTTTCAACGTGATTGAAAATTTCTCAAAAGTGATTTTCGGCATTATCAATATGATCATGCGTCTGGCACCGATAGGGGCATTCGGCGCAATGGCGTTCACCATCGGTAAATACGGCGTGGGTTCACTGGTGCAACTCGGCCAGCTGATTATCTGTTTCTATATCACCTGTATTCTGTTTGTGGTGATTGTGCTGGGGCTGATTGCGCGTCTGTTTGCCGGGTTCAGCATCTTCAAGTTTATCGCCTACATAAAAGAAGAGCTGCTGATTGTGCTGGGGACTTCCTCTTCCGAATCTGCGCTGCCGCGCATGCTGGATAAGATGGAGAAGCTGGGCTGCAAGAAATCGGTGGTCGGGCTGGTGATTCCCACCGGCTATTCCTTTAACCTGGACGGCACCTCGATTTACCTGACCATGGCGGCGGTATTTATTGCTCAGGCGACCAATGCGCACATGGATATCTTCCATCAGATTACGCTGCTGGTGGTGCTGCTGCTCTCTTCCAAAGGTGCGGCGGGGGTAACCGGTAGTGGATTCATCGTGCTGGCGGCGACGCTCTCTGCGGTGGGCCATCTGCCGGTGGCGGGTCTGGCGTTGATTCTCGGTATTGACCGCTTTATGTCCGAAGCCCGTGCGCTGACTAACCTGATTGGTAACGGTGTAGCGACCGTGGTGGTGGCGAAATGGGTCGACCAGCTGGATCATAAACAGCTGACCGATACGCTGGCAGGCCGAAATAAAGAGAATAAAGCGACTGAATCTTCAATTTAATCATTGAATTTAACTTAAATCCCCACAAATGCCCGCTGTCGCTTGCCCTGACAGCGGGCATTTGCATAATAAACCCCACTTGTTTTTTTTGACGTTTTTCACTTCGTTACGCGACATCCTGAGCTTCCTGTGGTCAAACACTTTGTTGTTGGATAACAGCGCGATTCGGCGCCAGCCGATTCGTTAATAACAGCGGCAATATGCGCCAGTGATAACAATATTTGAATTATTTGAGTAGGGGTTCACATGCAGGGCACCAGAATTCGGCTTTTGGTTGGTGGATTAGTGCTGGCAAGCAGCTTTGGTCTCCAGGCAGAAACGCTGCAACCGGATCCGGCCTGGCAGGAAGGCAAGCTGGATAATGGATTTAACTGGCAGTTACTGGCCACACCGCAACGCCCCAGCGACCGCATTGAACTGCGGCTGGTGGTGAATACCGGTTCGCTGGTAGAGAGTGCGCAACAGACGGGCTTCAGTCATCTGCTGTCGCGCCTGGCGATGGTGCATAACACCGCGCTTGATAACAACCAGCAACGCGCGCTATGGCAACAGGCGATGGATCCACAGCGTCCGCTGCCGCCTGTCATTACCTCCTATGACTCCACCCAATATAATCTGAGTCTGCCGAATAACCGTCCCGAACTGCTGAAAGAAGCACTGAACTGGCTGGCGGCCACGGCGGGCAATATGGCTATCACCGAACAGGTGGTCAACACTGCGCTGGCCGCCTCCGATCCGGTGGCGACCTGGCCGAAAGATTCGCAGGATGTCTGGTGGCGCTACCGCCTGAAAGGCTCTGCGCTGCTGGCGCACGATCCCGCCGCGCAACCGCGCGCACCTGTCGATTTAACCCAGCTCAACGATTTTTATCATCAGTGGTACACCCCGGATGCGATGACGCTCTACGTTGTTGGCAATGTTGATAGCCGGAACCTTTCTGAGCAGATCAACAAAACCTTCTCGGCGCTAACCGGAAAACGTGAAACGCCTGCACCTCTGCCCACCCTGTCGCCGCTGCCGCACGAGCCGGTGAATCTGGTGAGCAGCAACATGACGCAGGATCGTCTCTCACTGGTGTGGGATACGCCGTGGCAACCGATTCGGGACTCCCAGAATCTGCAACGTTACTGGCAGGGCGACCTGGCCCGTGAAGCGCTGTTCTGGCATGTCCAGCGTGCGCTCAGCGACAGCAAGGCGCAGGGCATCCAGGTGGGATTTGATTGCCGCGTGCTCTATCAGCGTGCGCAGTGCTCGATCAACATGGACGGTCGCAACGACAACCTGGCACAGAATATGAATCTGGTGGCGCGCGAGCTGGCGAACGTGCGTGATAAAGGCATTCCGCAGGAGGAGTTTGATGCGCTGATGGCGCAGAAGCTGCTGGAGCTGAATAAGCTCTTTACCACCTATGCCCGCACCGATACCGATGTGCTGATGAGCCAGCGCCTGCGATCTCAGCAGAACGCCGTGGTCGATATTGCGCCTGAGCAGTATCAGAAGCTGCGTCAGACTTTCCTGGCCGGCCTGACCCGTGAACAGTTGAACCAGGAGCTGCGCCAGCAGCTGACGCAGGAACTGATGATGGTTCTGATTCAGCCGGAAGGCGAAGCGGAAACTAACGTGAAGAGCCTGCAGGAGAGCTGGGACAAAGTAATGTCACCGGCAACGGCACCGGCGACCAGCAATGAAGCCAGCCCGCCGGATAGCAACGTCAAAGACGTTCCGCCCGCCGCTTAACGTCAGGTTTTTGCCCTGAGCCACTCGGTCACTAACATCGGCCAGCTGGCGAGGGGCAAATCTGCCACGCCACGGATACCAAATCCGTGCCCGCCTTTCTGATAGAAATGCACCTCTGCCGGCACCTTATGCTCACGCAGCGCGCCAAAAAACGCCATGCTGTGATTCACCGAGACATCATCATCGTCGGCGGCGTGGATCAACAGTGTCGGTGGCACCAGCGGATGAACACGGGTTTCCATTGAATAGGCTTCAATGGTTTTCTGATCCGGCCACGCACCCAGCAGGCGGGTTCTGGCACCCTCATGGGCAATGCCATCACGCATGCTGATCAGCGGATAAACCAGTACCATCGCATCCGGACGCGGCGAGAAGTTTTCTGCGCCATCCTGCACCGGATAGAGTTTCTCTGCGAAACGCGTTCCCAGACTGGCTGCCACGTGGCCGCCCGCCGAAAAGCCCATCATCACAATGTATTTACCGTTCAGGCCACGCTGTGCCCGTTCACGCAGGACGCGAACCGCACGCTGCGCATCGGCCAATGGCGCGTCGGGACCTTCATGATGTCCATCATAGGGCAGGCGATAGGTCATGACCGCCAGGGTGTAACCCATCGATGTAAAGAAGGTGGCCAGGGCGCTGCCTTCACGATCGATCATCACGCGCTGATAGCCACCACCCGGTGCAACCAGCAGGGTAATCCCGTTTGATTCTACCGGATGCCAGATCGCCATCTCCGGGCAACGTACGCCGGTCGCTGCGCGATCGTAAGGCTCATACTCTTTTGCCATATCGACGATCTGCGGCTCTGCGCGCGAATCGCTGGCGCCTGGCGCATCACCGTGTGGCCAGATATTAATAATTTCTGTGTGCATAAATAGATCCTGATGCGGGGAATATTTTAATTGTTTTGTTCGCGGCCGGAGAGAACAGCGTCCTGCTGTCTTTTGATTAAAAGATGGTCTTTTTTCAGGCGGTCGTCCATCCGAAAAGGGCAAATCTGACCAGATTCGGACTATGCCTGGTGGTGGATCCATTTATATAAATGATTAATTTTAATCAATAAATTATAAGGCGGGTTGAAGAGGGATGCCGCTGGAAGTCCGTCATTAACCACGAATTTGCAGCTTAAGGTAAATGGCTGGCATGGCTCGCTTTGTTAGCCAAAATTTACCGGATATCACGCTGTGTGCTGTTCAGACAGCATAATGATTTTACCGCCAGAATCACGTTCACTTCGCTGCAGGGGCTTAAGTGCCAGTCTCATTTGGGAATGTTCAGCGTCGGGCAGTTTCCTGTTGGTTGATGAGGTTTAACATAACATCAGCCGTTCATTCACAACGGTAAGATGAATTCCATGTTTGATAACGATCTCTCTACCCGGCAAACCTTCTCTCGTTTGTGGCCGACGATTTCTCCCTTCAGACTGGGGCTGGTGGTTGCGGGTGTCGCCCTGATCGTCAACGCTGCAATCGATCCATTGATGCTGACGTTGCTGAAGACGCTGCTTGACGATGTGATTGGCAGGAATAACCACGGCATTCTGATCTGGATGCCGCTGGTGATTATCGGGCTGATCCTGGTCCGCGGTGTGAGCGGCTATATCTCCAGTTACTGTATCTCCTGGGTGTCAGGCAAAGTGGTCATGGCCCTGCGTTGTCGACTGTTCAGCCATATGATGGGCATGCCGGTGGCTTTTTTTGATCAGCAATCAACCGGCACGTTGCTCTCCCGTATCAGCTACGACTGCGAACAGGTCGCCTCCTCTTCGTCCGGTTCGCTGGTGACGGTGGTCCGTGAGGGAGCCTCTATTCTTGGCCTGTTTGTGATGATGTTCTACTACAGCTGGCAGCTTTCCCTGATCCTGCTGGTGCTGGCACCCATTGTGTCGCTGGCGATTCGCATCGTCTCCAGGCGCTTTCGCGGTATTAGCAAGAACATGCAGAACACCATGGGGCAGGTAACGTCTCATGCAGAGCAGATGCTGAAAGGTCATAAAGAGGTACTGATGTTCGGCGGCCAGCAGGTCGAGACGACCCGCTTCGAACAGGTCAGCAACAACATGCGTCGTCAGGGGATGAAAATGGTCTCAGCGACCTCGCTCTCCGATCCCATTATTCAGCTGCTCGCCTCCTCTGCGCTCGCCTTTGTGCTCTATGCGGCGAGTTTTCCCTCTGTGATGGCCACACTGACGGCGGGTTCTATCAGTGCGGTGTTTTCCGCCATGCTGATGCTGATGCGTCCGTTAAAGTCACTGACTAACGTTAACGCCCAGTTCCAGCGCGGTATGGCTGCCTGTCAGACACTGTTTGCCATCCTGGATACTGAACAGGAAAAAGATGAAGGAACATACGTGGTTGAACGCGCGACCGGCAATATAGAATTTCGCGATGTCACCTTTACCTATCCGGGATCGGAAACGCCCGCGCTGGAGCATATTAACCTGACCATTCCCGCCGGTAAAACTGTGGCGCTGGTGGGCCGTTCCGGTTCGGGTAAATCGACTCTCGCCAGCCTGCTGACACGCTTTTACGACATCGACAGCGGAGAGATTTTGCTGGATGGTCATGCGCTGCGTGACTACACCCTGGCCTCGCTGCGTGAGCAGGTGGCACTGGTCTCTCAGCTCGTTCACCTCTTCAACGACACGGTCGCCAACAACATCGCTTATGCCCGTACCGACGTCTTCAGCCGTGAAGCAATCGAAAAGGCGGCACAGATGGCCCATGCTATGGAATTCATTAATAAAATGGATAACGGACTGGATACAGTGATTGGGGAGAACGGGGTGCTGTTGTCGGGTGGGCAGCGCCAGCGCATCGCGATTGCCCGCGCCCTGCTGCGCGACAGTCCAATTCTGATCCTCGACGAGGCGACCTCGGCGCTGGATACCGAATCTGAACGCGCCATTCAGTCTGCGCTGGAGACGCTGCAGCAGAACCGGACCACGCTGATCATCGCTCACCGGCTCTCAACCATTGAAAAGGCCGATGAAATTCTGCTGGTAGAAGAGGGGAGGATTGTGGAGCGCGGCTCGCATCAGCAGCTCCTGCAGAAGAACGGCGCGTATACACGGCTCTATAAGATGCAGTTCAGCCAGCCGCTGTGTGCGTAAGAGGTGTGAATGCCAGAAGCTAAAAAATGCGCCTCCGGGCGCATTTTCGTCATCACCATTCGCTGATCGATCTTCACGACGCTAACGGCTACAGCATCATTCAGGCATCGCCGCTGCCGGAATTATCGCGCCACGATGCTGAATCACGGTACTGGCTGTCAGATGCCCACGCTGCGCGGCTTCCTCCGCAGAAGCCCCGGTCAGACGGCGCGCCAGATACCCGGCACTGAATGAATCACCGGCAGCAGTCGTATCGATCACTTTCTCTTTCGCCAGACGCACCGCAGGCACATCAATCAGCGGCGCATCGCCGGTGACCACCAGACAGGAGTCGGCACCGCGCTTAATCACGATTTCGCTGGCGCCCGCCTGACGGGTTCGTGCGATAACCTCTTCCAGCGGCGCTTCGCCCCACAGCAGATGCTCATCATCCAGTGTCAGGAAGGCGATATCGGTACAGTTCAGCATGGCGCGATATGCAGCCTGCGCACTGGCGCGATCGGCCCATAAACGCGGGCGGTAGTTATTATCAAAAATCACCTTGCCGCCATTTGCCCGGCAACGGGCCAGTAGCGTCATTAGCTTCTCACGGCTGGACGGCGGCAGAATAGCCAGACTGATGCCGCTGAGATAGAGATAATCGTAGTGCGACAATTGCCCGGCTATCTCCTCAGATTGCGGGCTATCAAGCCAGTAACGCGCCGCAGCATCGCTGCGCCAGTACCAGAAAGTACGCTCGCCATCGGCATCCGTTTCAATCACATACAGGCCCGGCATCTTATTATCGAGGCGCTGGATCAGGTCCGTATTCACCTTCTCCTGCTGCCAGGCGGCGATCATCTGATCGCTGAACGAATCCGTTCCCAGCGCAGTGACATAATCGACCCGCAACTGCTGCTCATCGACCTGGCGGGCGAGATAAACTGCCGTGTTAAGCGTATCGCCGCCAAAGCCCCGTTTGATGTTCTCACCCTTTTCGGACAGCTCAATCATGCATTCGCCAATAATGGCGATTTTCTTGTGCGTCATGGTTTCAGACCTGTAGTGAAATATCGTCCTAGTCTCGCGTCTGGTATGGCAGACGTCAATGATTTTAAAACGCCGTTTTAATTTAACTTAAGGCATGAAACAGCCTCGATCTGGCAGATAAACGCGGCTAACGTCGGCTTGTTTAGCCGATTATGTTAGCGAGACGGCTGATAAACTCGCCGTTTTATATTGCCATGCCGTTCATCTTAATATCACAGGCACTTTTGATAATCGCTCAGTCACCCATTTTGGGGACTTGTTACCACTCAGGGAAATAGCATGGTGATGGAGAGTATTAGCCAATGGCTGCCGTCTTCAAACGACCTTAAACTCCACCCGGAAACCCCGCTCTTCTGGCAACAATGTCATCGACGCTATCGGTTTCAGCCCATCTACCGGGTTACCGGTCAATTACTTGCCATTGAACTCCTGACTGCCGTGTCGCATCCTTCTGAACCGGAACGGAATCTTTCGCCTGAAGCCTGGTTTGCCGGACTCGATATTGCCCGGCGCCTGGATGTCGTGCATGAGCAGCTTGAACTGCTGGCAGAATGGAGCGAATTTTTTAAGCGCAGTGATATGGTCGCTTCGGTCAACATAGACGGTCCTTCACTGCTCGCCATTCAGCAACGACCCGCCATTCGCCGCCTGATTGCCCAGCTGCCCTGGATACGGTTTGAGCTCACCGAGCATCAGGCGCTGCCGCAGGAGGAGAAAGTGGCGAAAATACCGGAACTGGGGCCGCTGTGGCTGGATGATTTTGGTTCAGGTATGGCAAATTTCTCAGCGCTGACTGAACTGAAATATGATTACATCAAGCTGTCGCGCGACCTGTTTATTATGCTGGGCACGACGGATGAAGGGCGGAGTCTCTTTTCGATGCTGCTTGCGCTGATTAATCGTTACTGTAACGGTGTCATTGTTGAAGGGGTGGAAACGGAAGCGCAGTGGCAGCAGGTCAAAGCGTCGCCTGCGATTGCTGCACAGGGCTATTACTTTTCGCGTCCCGTCCCCTTTTCTGAATTGAATCACCTCACTCTCCAGCTTCCCTGATGCCGTTGCTCGTGGTCTCGACTATCTTTAACGCAGACCGTGAATGTGCAAGGAGAAAGCGTAATGTCGCGTACCGGGAAAATCGTCAGCTGGGTAGCAGGTATTCTGGTGCTGTTGATTGTGGTGATTATCGTTGTGATCGCTACCTTTGACTGGAACCGCCTGAAGCCCAACATTAATCAGAAAGTCTCAACAGAATTAAACCGTCCCTTTGCGATACGCGGGGATCTGGGCATCGACTGGGCACGAAATCGCGACGAGGCAGGCTGGCGGCGCTGGGTGCCGTGGCCGCAGATCCATGCGGAAGATATTATGCTGGGCAACCCGCCTGACATTTCTGACGTCACCATGGTGCATCTGCAGCGTGTCGACGCCACGCTGTCACCCCTGTCGTTACTGCATAAAGAGCTGTTCATCCCGTGGATTAAGCTGCAGCGACCCGATGCGCGACTGATCCAGACCGCCGATAAAAAGAACAACTGGACCTTTACCCTTGCTGACAGCGACAAGGATGAGAAGAATGCCGCGCCATCGGCCTGGTCCTTCCGTCTGGATAATATTCTGTTTGATCAGGGCCAGATTCGTTATCGCGACGCCATTAACCGCGCCGATGTCACGGTACAGGTCAATCCACTGGGCAAACCGGTGCCGTATACGCAGATCGCCGGAGGCGATGACCAGCAGAAAGGCGCAGGCGACTTTGTCTTTGGCTGGCAGGCCAGCGGCACCTACAACAACGAGAAACTCACTGGCGACGGCAAGATTGGGGGCATGCTGTCATTGCGAAGCCAGAACACCCCCTTCCCGATTCAGGCCGATGTGCGCAACGGCACCACGCGGGTTCAGGTGACTGGCGGTTTGCAGGATCCAATGAACCTCGGCGGGCTTAACGTGCGACTACGCTTCTCGGGCGATACGCTGGCTAATCTTTATGGCCTGACCGGTGTTCTGTTGCCTGACACACCGCCTTATGAAACTGACGGCCATCTGATAGCGAAATTCAATGGTAAAAAGGGCGCGGTCTACCGCTATGAGAAATTCAATGGTCACATTGGTGACAGCGATATTCATGGCTCGCTGATCTACAGCCAGGTCAAACCTCGCCCGACGCTCAGCGGCGAAATGACCTCTGAGCAACTGCGTATGGCCGATCTGGGTCCACTCATTGGCGTGGACTCCGGTAAAGGCAGTGAAAAAACCGCGCAGGCCAAAGCGCGTCGCGGTGAGAAATCGAACCAGCCTGCTGATCGCGTGCTGCCGCATGATAAATTCGAGACCAAAAACTGGGATGTGATGGATGCCGACGTGAAGTTCAGCGGCAAACGGATCGAACACAGTAATTCACTGCCGTTAAGCGATCTCTATACCCACTTACAGATGAAAAACGGCGATCTGCTGCTGGATCCGCTGCGCTTTGGTGTAGCGGGCGGCAATCTCAACAGCACTATCCGACTGGAGGGTGACCACTCGCCAATGCGCGGTCGGGTTGACCTTCATGTTCGTAAGCTGCAACTGCGTCAGCTCTTCCCGACGGTGGAGGCGATGAAGAACAGCCGTGGCCAGCTCAATGGCGATGCCAGCTTTACCGGCACCGGTAACTCAGTGGCCGACCTGCTGGGAACCAGTAACGGTCAACTCAAACTGCTGATGAATGACGGTCTGATCAGCCGCAGCCTGATGGAAATTGCTGGTCTCAATGTCGGTAACTATGTGGTGGGTAAACTGTTTGGCGATGACCAGGTGCGCATCAACTGCGCCGCCACCGATCTCAAACTGCAGAATGGTGTGGCAACGCCCAACCTGTTTGTGTTTGACACCGAGAACGCGATTATCAATGTCTCCGGCAACGCAAACTTCGCCAGCGAGCGGCTTGATTTGTCGGTGAATCCGGAGAGTAAAGGCATTCGCATCGTGACGCTGCGCTCGCCGCTCTATGTGCGCGGCACCTTTAAAAATCCTGATGCGGGCGTGAAAACGGGGCCACTGCTGGCGCGTGGTGCCGCTGCCGTGGCGCTGGGCGCGGTCGTAGGTCCTGCAGCGGCGCTGCTGGCACTGATCTCTCCAAGTGATAACGAAGATAACCAGTGCAGCACCGTCCTGCAGCAGATGAAGCAGAAGAAGTAACTAGTTGCGGTAGAGCACTTTGATAATGTGATAACCAAAGCCGGTCTTTACCGGCCCGTAAGGCGTCAGCAGCGGGCAGGTAAAGACCGCTTTATCAAAGGCCGGTACCATCTGTCCCTGCCGGAACTCGCCCAGATCGCCACCCTTCCGGCCGGAAGGACAGGTTGAGTGCTTCTTTGCCAGCTCCTGAAAATTGCCGCCTTTCGCCAGTTTCGCCAGAATCTCTTTTGCCAGCGCTTCCTCTTTAACGAGGATGTGTAAAGCCGCCGCGGTTTTCGCCATGTTGATATCTCGGTTGTGTATAATTGCCGCCCAGTATAAACCCCTTTCTTTTGATCTAATCAGGCGATTTCTCCTATGCGTTTAAACCCCAGCCAACAACGTGCCGTCGAATTTGTTACCGGTCCCTGTCTGGTGCTGGCGGGCGCGGGATCGGGCAAAACCCGCGTGATTACCAATAAAATCGCCCACCTGATTCGTGAATGCGGCTATCAGGCGCGCCATATCGCTGCGGTGACCTTTACCAATAAGGCCTCGCGCGAAATGAAAGAGCGTGTGGCGCAAACCCTGGGCCGCAAAGAGGCACGCGGCCTGCTGATTTCGACCTTCCATACGCTGGGACTGGAGATCATCAAACGCGAAACCGCGGCGCTGGGCATGAAGTCCAACTTCTCCCTGTTCGACGATCAGGATCAGCTTGCGCTGCTGAAAGAGCTGACCAAAGAGTGGCTGGAAGAGGATAAGACGCTGTTACAGCAACTCATTTCCACCATCTCGAACTGGAAGAATGATCTGATCGATCCGCAGGGTGCCGCCGCGCTGGCGCGTTCGCAACAGGATAATATTTTTGCTCACTGCTATGCCCTTTACAGCCAGCATCTTAAGTCGTGCAACGTGCTCGATTTCGATGACCTGATTCTGCTGCCGACGCTGCTGCTGCAGCGTAATCAGGAGGTGCGTGAACGCTGGCAGCAGCGTATCCGCTATCTGCTGGTGGATGAGTATCAGGACACCAACACCAGTCAGTATGAGCTGGTTAAACTGCTGGTTGGCGCACGGGCGCGCTTCACGGTGGTCGGCGATGACGATCAGTCCATCTACTCCTGGCGTGGTGCGCGGCCGCAGAATCTGGTGCTGCTGAATCAGGACTTCCCTGCGCTGGAGGTCGTGAAGCTGGAGCAGAACTACCGCTCTTCGCAGCGCATCCTGAAGGCGGCGAATATCCTGATTGCTAACAACCCGCACGTCTTTGAAAAAAAATTGTTTTCGGAACTGGGGCAGGGCAGCGAGCTGAAAGTGCTGACCGCTAACAGCGAAGAGCATGAGGCGGAACGGGTGACCGGCGAACTGATCGCACATCACTTTATCAACCGGACGCAGTATAAAGATTACGCGATCCTCTATCGCGGCAATCATCAGTCACGGACCTTTGAAAAGTTTCTGATGCAGAACCGCATCCCTTATCGCATCTCTGGTGGCACTTCGTTCTTCTCGCGACCCGAGATCAAAGATCTGCTCGCCTATTTGCGCGTGCTGACCAATCCTGAAGATGACAGCGCGTTCCTGCGTATCGTCAATACGCCGCGCCGTGAGATTGGCCCGGCTACGCTGCAGAAGCTCGGTGAGTGGGCCAATCTGCGCAGCAAGAGCCTGTTTAATGCCAGTTTTGATGTCGGCCTGGGGCAGACGCTAAGTGGCCGTGGTCTGGAGCATCTGCAGCGCTTCACCCACTGGCTGAATGAGATTATCCAGCTCACTGAACGTGAACCCGTGAATGCGGTGCGCGATTTGATCCGCGGCATCGACTACGAAAGCTGGCTGTTCGAAACCTCCGGCAGTCCGAAAGCCGCCGAAATGCGGATGAAGAACGTCAACACGCTGTTTCAGTGGATGACAGAAATGCTGGAAGGCACTGATATTGATGAGCCGATGACGCTGGCGCAGGTGGTAACGCGCTTTACTCTGCGCGACATGATGGAACGCGGTGAAAGTGATGAAGAGCTGGATCAGGTACAGCTGATGACGTTGCACGCCTCTAAAGGACTGGAGTTCCCCTATGTGTTCCTGGTGGGCATGGAAGAGGGGCTGTTGCCGCATCAGAGCAGCATTGATGAGAACAATATCGAAGAGGAGCGACGGCTGGCTTACGTCGGGATCACCAGGGCGCAGAAAGAGCTGACCTTTACCCTGTGTCGTGAACGCCGGCAATATGGCGAGTTAATCCGGCCTGAACCCAGCCGTTTTCTGCTGGAGCTGCCGCAGGACGATTTGCAATGGGAGACCGAGCGCAAAGTGGTCAGCGCGGAAGAGCGGATGAAAACCGGACAGAGCCGTGTCGCCGGTCTGAGAGCGATGCTGGATAAGGCGAAAAAGAGTTAAATCGGTGCAGGAGGCGAAGGCACTTCGCCTCACACGGGTACCATTACGACAGGGTTAACAACCAGTGGACGTAAGACTGATAGTGGCTTTCCTGCTCCAGCAGTTCGCTGCGCAGCGGATGCGCTTCCAGCCAGCCTGCGGGCAGGGTCAGATGCAGGGCATCGTCGTCTGCCTGTAGCCGCACAGCAGGCAGGGTGTCGTCGCGACGGCGGGTGGAGAAAATAATCGCCAGTCGCAGCAGACGGCACATCCTTTCCGCCAGACGCGGCGGCAGGGCGTTTTGCTGGGTCAGCAACGCCAGGTCGATGCTGCCGCTCTGGTTTTGCAGCAAACAGGCCAGCAGCTTCTTCTGCGCCGGTGTGAAGCCGGGAAGGTCGAGGTGACGGACCAGATACGCCGCGTGCTGTGGCGCATGACGGAAGTCGACGCTCAGGCCGATTTCGTGGATCGCGCAGGCGCTGAGTAACAGCTCACGGCAGCGCTGATCCAGCTTCCACGGCGCAGAAACCTGACGGAAGAAACTTTCTGCCAGTTGACGCACGCGGTCTGCCTGTTCGACATCGATGCTGAAACGGCGCTGGACGTTGTGCAGCGTGCGGGTGCGGATATCGCGGTCAATAGGCAGATGCAGCATGCCGTAGACCAGTCCTTCCCGCAGTGCGCCGCCCGCCAGTGTCATGCTATCAATGCTGAGTTCCTGGAAGATGGCGATCAGGATCGACAGGCCACTGGGGAAGACCAGCGCCCGCTCCAGCGTCAGCCCTTCGATTTCCAGCTCTTCCAGTTTGCCGCACTGAATAGCGCGCTGCTTCAACTGCTGCAGTTTATTCAGCGTGATGCGCTCATCCATGCCCTGCGCCACCATGATCTCCTGCAGTGCCTGAACCGTGCCGGATGCCCCGACACAGGCCTGCCAGCCCTGTTCACGCAGTTGCGCTGCCACGGGCTGGATCATCTCACGCGCCGCCAGTTCGGCCTGATCAAAGTTCTCTTTGGCCAGGTGACGATCGCTGAAGAAGCGCTCCAGCCACGTCACACAGCCCATCGACAGACTAAACAACACCGAAGCATGTGAGCCATCGCCGGTGGCCAGCTCGGTGCTGCCGCCGCCGATATCGACCACTAAACGCTGGTCGGACCCGCCCGTGGTGTGGGCCACGCCCTGATAGATCAGGCGCGCCTCTTCTTCACCGCTGATAACGTTGATAGTACAGCCGAGAATCTGTTGAGCCGTATCAAGAAAGGTCTGCGCATTGGCAGCCAGACGCAATGTGGCGGTCGCCACCACGCGAATCTGATCGGGGGGAATATCCTGCAGTTGTTCAGAGAAGAGTCTGAGGCATTGCCAGCCACGCGACATCGCATCGGCTGACAGCAGGTTATTTTTATCCAGGCCGGCAGCAAGGCGAACCTTGCGCTTTATTTTTGCGATGGTCTGAATACTGCCAGAGACCTCGCGCACCACCAACATATGAAAGCTGTTAGATCCTAAATCAATCGCTGCATAAAGTGACGATGCGCTTAGCATGGTGCCCTAACCTGAACGTTTACGGTTGTTGTTGCGAGGCGCGCCGCGACGATTGGCGTTATTTCCCCCGCGACGCGGGCCGTTGCCGGAACGACTGCGTTGCAGACGCTTAGGCGGCGGTAAATCAGTTAACAACGCTTCACTGCTGTACTTGCTGACCGGGATGCTATGGCCAATGTACTCTTCAATCGAAGGCAGGTTCAGCGCGTACTCTTCACAGGCCAGGCTGATAGAGTGTCCGCTGGCGCCCGCACGACCGGTACGGCCAATACGGTGAACATAATCTTCACAGTCGTCTGGCAGATCGTAGTTAAAGACGTGGGTTACCGCCGGGATGTGCAGGCCGCGAGCTGCAACATCAGTTGCGACCAGAATATCTACATCGCCTTTGGTGAAGTCATCCAGAATACGCAGACGCTTCTTCTGAGCAACGTCGCCGGTCAGCAGGCCGACGCGGTGTCCATCAGCAGCCAGGTGGCCCCAGACATCTTCACAGCGGTGCTTGGTGTTGGCAAAAATAATGGCGCGATCGGGCCACTCTTCTTCCAGCAGGGTCTGCAGCAGGCGCATTTTCTCTTCGTTAGACGGATAGAAAAGCTCTTCCTGAATGCGATGGCCGGTTTTTTGTTCCGGTTCCACTTCCACATATTCAGCACTGTTCATGTGCTCAAATGCCAGTTCACGGACGCGATAAGAAAGGGTGGCCGAGAACAGCATGCTCAGACGCTGGGTAGCCGGCGGCATGCGACGGAACAGCCAGCGAATATCTTTAATAAAGCCGAGATCGAACATGCGATCGGCTTCGTCCAGCACCATAACCTGAATAGCACCGAGATTAACGTGATTCTGTTTCGCGTAGTCGATCAGGCGACCGGTGGTTGCCACCAGAATATCAACGCCCTGCTCAAGCACTTTCAGCTGTTTGTCATACCCGTCTCCGCCATAGGCGAGACCCAGTTTCAGGCCGGTTGAGGCGGTAAGGGGTTCGGCATCTGCATGAATCTGCACAGCAAGTTCACGCGTCGGCGCAAGAATTAATGCCCGTGGCTGGTTAACCTGACGGCCTTCCGCCGCAGGATGAGAGAGAAGATGATGAAACGTTGACGTCATAAACGCCATCGTTTTGCCGGTACCGGTTTGCGCCTGGCCTGCAACATCACGCCCTGAAAGCGTAAAAGGCAGAGCTAACGCCTGAATCGGCGTGCAGTATTGAAAGCCTTTAGTATCAAGGGCTTCCACGACTTTTGGGTGCAGGGCGAAGTCGGAAAACTTCTGTTCAGTTAAGTGTGTTTTGCTCATAGTGTGGTAGAATATCAGCTTACTATCGCTTTACGAAAGCGTATCCGATGAAATAAAGTCAACCAACATTGGTATATTTTACGCCAATTCGCCAGGCATAATCTTGTGGAGTAAAACATGAGCAGCGATAAAATCGTTCATCTGACTGATGACAGTTTCGACACCGACGTGCTGAAAGCCGACGGCGTTACACTGGTAGATTTCTGGGCTGAATGGTGTGGTCCTTGCAAAATGATCGCGCCAATCCTTGATGAAGTTGCAGAAGAGTATGATGGCAAGCTGACCATCGCTAAGCTGAATATTGACGATAACCCAGGCACGGCACCGAAGTATGGCATTCGTGGTATCCCGACGCTGCTGCTGTTTAAAAATGGCGAAGTCGCCGCAACCAAAGTGGGCGCGTTGTCTAAAGGCCAGCTGAAAGAGTTCCTGAACGCCAATCTGGCGTAATGCAGGACTGAATGTCTGGCAGTGGTGAATTTATCTCCTGCTGCTGGACGTTCACTTTCAGGCGTGCTAAGTTACCAATACTGCATTACGAACTTACCTTGTAGTTAGCATCTAAAGTTTTCCCTTGTTGAACCCTGTCGCCCTGTACCTTATAAAGATAGAACGGTTCAGCAATCTTACGGTTAGCTCCAACTCTGGCATCACATTCGGACACCTTCTTGCATACCGATCGCCATTCCATACGATGATCGTCGGGAAGAGCCGAAAAGAGCCATTAACGGCATGGATTAATTGCCATACCACTCACGACAAACATTCCGAGTATTACCCCGAGTTTAAGAACCCATCACTATGAATCTTACCGAATTAAAGAATACGCCGGTTGCTGAGCTGATTACTCTCGGCGAAAATATGGGACTGGAAAACCAGGCTCGTATGCGCAAGCAGGACATTATCTTTTCAATCCTGAAGCAACACGCAAAAAGCGGCGAAGACATCTTCGGTGATGGCGTGCTGGAGATCCTTCAGGATGGATTTGGATTCCTCCGTTCCGGAGACAGCTCCTACCTCGCCGGCCCTGATGATATCTACGTTTCTCCCAGCCAAATCCGCCGTTTTAACCTCCGCACGGGTGACACCATCTCTGGCAAAATCCGTCCACCAAAAGAAGGTGAACGTTATTTTGCGCTGCTGAAAGTTAACGAAGTTAACTACGACAAGCCGGAAAACGCGCGTAATAAGATTCTGTTCGAAAACCTCACGCCGCTGCACGCAAATAAACGTCTGCGTATGGAGCGGGGTAATGGCTCAACGGAAGATTTAACCGCACGCGTACTCGATCTGGCTTCACCGATCGGTCGTGGTCAGCGTGGTCTGATTGTGGCACCGCCGAAAGCCGGTAAAACCATGCTGCTGCAGAATATCGCGCAGAGCCTGGCGTATAACTACCCGGATTGCGTGCTGATGGTGCTGCTGATCGATGAGCGTCCGGAAGAAGTGACCGAGATGCAGCGTCTGGTGAAAGGCGAAGTTATCGCTTCAACCTTCGATGAGCCAGCTTCACGCCACGTTCAGGTTGCTGAAATGGTGATCGAAAAGGCCAAGCGTCTGGTTGAACACAAGAAAGATGTCATCATCCTGCTCGACTCAATCACACGTCTGGCGCGTGCCTACAACACCGTGGTTCCTGCTTCAGGTAAAGTCCTGACCGGTGGTGTGGATGCCAACGCCCTGCATCGTCCAAAGCGTTTCTTTGGTGCTGCACGTAACGTGGAAGAGGGCGGTAGCCTGACCATCATCGCGACCGCGCTGGTTGATACCGGTTCTAAGATGGACGAAGTGATTTACGAAGAGTTTAAAGGTACCGGTAACATGGAACTGCATCTCGCCCGTAAAATTGCTGAAAAACGCGTCTTCCCGGCGATTGATTACAACCGCTCTGGTACGCGTAAAGAAGAGCTGCTGACCTCTCAGGAAGAGCTGCAGAAGATGTGGATCCTGCGTAAGATTATTCACCCAATGGGCGAAATCGACGCAATGGAGTTCCTCATCAACAAGCTGGCGATGACCAAAACCAATGATGAATTCTTCGACATGATGAAGCGTTCTTAATCCGGGATTGCCAGGCCGAAGCACAGATTCGGCTTTTTTAGTCCAGATGCGCAGAAAATCGACCTTACGCCACGTCTCAACGTGGCGTTTTTCATTTGTGAGCTATAGGATTGAACACTGGCAGGAGCATTTATAATGACTGTGGTAGTGATGGCGAACTTTTGACCGTTCGTCTGTCTCTTAATGCAGAATTCGGAATCCGACACAGCGACCGGCGCGTTTTTTCGCGTATTGTTGTGCGGGATGTTAGCTGAGAGCGTTTAACGTGAATTTACTCACTATGAGTACTGAGCTTGGATTAATTTTTCTCTTTTCCCTGGCTTTCCTCTTTTTTGCTCGAAAAGCAGCTAAAAAAATTGGTTTAGTTGATAAGCCTAACTCACGTAAACGCCATCATGGCGCGATTCCGTTGGTGGGCGGCATTTCTGTGTTCGCAGGTATCTGCTTTACGTTTGCCATCACCAACTATTACTTGCCTCATGCGATGCTCTATCTGGGCTGCGCAGGGGTGCTGGTGCTGGTTGGCGCACTGGATGACCGTTTCGATATCAGCGTCAAATTCCGCGCGGTCGTGCAGGCCATTGTCGCGCTGGTGATGATGTTTGGCGCAAAACTTTATCTGCTCAGCCTGGGCTTTATCGTCGGCCCGTTCGAGCTTATCGTTGGCCCCTTTGGCTATGTGCTGACACTGTTTGCCGTCTGGGCTGCAATCAACGCCTTTAATATGGTGGATGGCATCGATGGTCTGCTGGGCGGCCTCTCCTCCGTCACCTTTGCCGCCATGGGAATCATCCTCTACTTCGATGGCCAGACCAGCCTTGCGATGTGGTGTTTTGCGATGATTGCCGCCACGCTGCCCTATATTCTGCTTAATCTTGGCTTCCTTGGCCGCCGCTTCAAAGTCTTTATGGGTGATGCCGGCAGTACCATGATCGGTTTCACCATTATCTGGATTCTGCTGGAAACAACGCAGGGCCTGAGCCATCCCATTACCCCCGTCACCGCACTCTGGCTTATTGCCATTCCGCTGATGGATATGGTGGCGATTATGTATCGTCGTCTGCGTAAAGGCATGAGCCCGTTCTCGGCTGACCGTCAGCACATCCACCATCTGATCATGCGCGCCGGTTTCACCTCACGTCAGGCCTTTGTGCTGATCACTGTTGCTGCGGCCATCCTTGCCGGGATCGGTGTGCTGGGCGAATATCTGGCGTTCATTCCGGAGTGGGTGATGCTGCTGTTGTTCCTTGGCGCTTTCATGGTTTACGGCTACTGCCTGAAACATGCGTGGCGCGTGGCGCGACGTATCCGGCGCATTAAGCGCCGCCTGAGCCATTACCGCGAAGCAAAAAATAAATGAACCCGATGCTGATTAAAGGATACTTCTTCCATGCCCTCTGACGTTGTGGACAACGAACTGGATATTCGCGGCCTGAGCGGCCGTTTATGGCGTGGCAAACGCTGGATCATCGGGCTGGCACTGCTGTTTGCTCTGGTCGCCTGGCTGGTCACGCTGCTGCTGAAACAGGTCTGGAGCACCACCGCGATCACCGATCGTCCCACGGTGAACATGCTCGGTTCATACTATTCGCAGCAGCAATTCCTGACCAATCTGGATGCGCGCAGCAACACCTTAACCCTGTCAGCACCGTCACCGACAGTGATGGATCAGGTTTATCAGGAGTTCATCATGCAACTCGCGTCGTGGGATACGCGTCGTGAGTTCTGGCAACAGACGGATTACTTCAAGAGCCGCAAAACCGGCAATGCGCATAACGATGCTGCGCTGCTCGACGATATGATCGGCAATATCCTGTTTACGCCTGCTGACGCGGCCCATAACCTGCCCGATAACGTCAAACTCAAAGCGGAAACGGCGGGTGACGCCAATAATTTGCTGCGTCAGTACATTGCCTACGCCAGTGAGCGCGCCGCGCGTCATCTGAACGATGAGTTAAAAGGTGCCTGGCGGGTACGTACCGATCAGCTGCAGGCGCAGGTGAAACGTCAGGAAGATGTGGCTAACGCGGTGTTCCAGCGCCAGCAGCATCGGCTGGAGCAGGCGCTGAAGATCGCCAGCCAGCAGGGCATTAATGAGAAGCAGACGCGCGAAGTGGGTGAGAATCTGGCAGACAGCGATCTGTTCCTGCTGGGTCAGCCGGTTTTACAGGGCCAGCTGGATACCCTGCGCGCAACGGGGCCGAGCTTTGATATCAGCTATGATCAGAACAGAGCAATGCTGACCACGCTGCAGGCCGGACCAAAACTGAACAGCAAGTTTCAGACCTACCGTTATCTGCGCACACCGGAAGAGCCGGTATCACGTGACAGTCCGCGACGTCTGTTCATGATGATTATGTGGGGTGCCGTTGGGGCATTAACAGGCGCTGGAGTGGCGCTGGCACGTCGTCCGCGTCTGATGTCAGACACGCATGAGTGAGAGAAACAGTGTGAAAGTTCTGACCGTATTTGGTACTCGTCCCGAAGCGATTAAAATGGCGCCACTGGTTCAGGCGCTGTCGCAGGATCCTGCTTTTGAATCGCGCCTGTGCGTCACCGCACAGCATCGCGAAATGCTCGATCAGGTGTTGCGTCTGTTTAAGCTCGAACCGGATTATGACCTTAATATTATGCGCCCTGAGCAGGGACTGACTGAGATTACCTGTCGCATTTTAGAGGGCATGAAAACCGTCCTGCTCGATTTCAAACCAGACATTGTGCTGGTGCATGGTGACACCACCACAACACTGGCTGCGAGCCTGGCCGCCTTTTATCAGCAAATTCCGGTCGGGCATGTCGAAGCCGGTCTGCGTACCGGCGATCTCGCTTCGCCGTGGCCGGAAGAGGGCAACCGCAAACTCACCGGCCATCTTGCCCGTCTGCACTTCACCCCTACCACCCGCTCGCGTCAGAACCTGTTGCAGGAAAACCTGCCCGATTCGCGCATCATTGTGACCGGCAATACGGTCATTGATGCGCTGCTGTGGGTTCGCGATCGGGTGCTGGATGACTGCAATCTGAATGCACAATTAGCGGCGCGCTATCCCTTTATCAACCCGGATAAGAAACTGGTGCTGGTTACCGGTCACCGGCGTGAAAGCTTTGGCGGCGGTTTTGAGCGTATCTGCAGCGCGCTGGCGCAGATTGCCCGCCAGCACCCTGAGGCGCAGATCGTCTATCCGGTGCACCTCAATCCGAATGTCAGCGAGCCGGTTAATCGGATTCTCAGCGGCATTGAGAATATCATTCTGATTGAACCGCAGGAGTATCTGCCTTTTGTCTGGCTGATGAACCGTGCCTGGCTGATTCTGACCGATTCCGGCGGCATTCAGGAGGAAGCGCCTTCACTGGGTAAACCGGTGCTGGTCATGCGTGACACGACCGAGCGTCCGGAAGCGGTTGATGCGGGTACCGTTAAACTGGTAGGGACGGATATCGACAGGATCGTGGCAAGTGTCAGTGAATTGCTGAGCGACGACGATGCCTGGCAGGCGATGAGCCATGCCCATAATCCGTATGGCGATGGCAAAGCCTGTGGCCGAATTTTACAAGCCTTAAAAGATAACAGAGCTGAATTATGAGTTTTGAAACCATCTCCGTGATTGGACTGGGATACATTGGGCTGCCGACGGCAGCCGTTTTTGCCTCAAAGGGAAAAAAAGTGGTGGGCGTGGATATCAACGCGCGTGCCGTTGAAACCATCAATCGTGGCGCAATCCACATCGTAGAACCCGATTTAGATGAAGTGGTGCATGCGGCTGTTACGCGTGGCGACCTGCGCGCCACCACGCAGCCTGAACCCGCTGACGCTTTTCTGATCGCCGTACCGACGCCGTTCAAAGATGAATATCAGCCCGATCTGCGCTTTGTGAAAGCCGCAGCGGAGTCGATCGCACCGGTTCTGAAGAAGGGCGATCTGGTCATCCTGGAGTCCACCTCACCGGTGGGCAGTACAGAACAGATGGCCGAGTGGCTGGCTGCGGCGCGTCCTGACCTGCGCTTTCCGCAGCACGGTGAGACGCCCGATATTTTTGTCGCCTACTGCCCGGAGCGCGTACTGCCTGGCAAGGTAATGGTTGAGCTGATTAACAACGACCGGGTGATTGGCGGCATGACGCCTGCCTGTTCCGCCCGCGCCAGCGCGTTATACCGGCTGTTTCTGAAAGGTGAATGCGTTGAGACCAACGCCCGCACCGCCGAGATGTGCAAGCTGACTGAAAACAGCTTCCGTGACGTCAATATCGCCT
The DNA here is from genome assembly GCF_000816655.1 of Pantoea sp. MBLJ3. NCBI lineage: Bacteria > Pseudomonadati > Pseudomonadota > Gammaproteobacteria > Enterobacterales > Erwiniaceae > Pantoea > Pantoea sp. MBLJ3. The sequence goes on along the minus strand of NZ_JSUT01000001.1, from coordinate 60,736 downwards.
TTGCCAATGAGCTGTCGCTGATTTGTGCCGAACAGGGAATTAACGTCTGGGAACTGATTGCGCTGGCGAATCGTCATCCGCGCGTCAATATTCTGCAACCCGGTCCCGGCGTGGGTGGTCACTGTATCGCCGTCGATCCCTGGTTTATCGTGGCGCAGAATCCTGAACTGGCACGCCTGATCCGCACCGCGCGTGAGGTCAATGACGCCAAGCCGCAGTGGGTGCTGGACCAGGTGAAAACCGCGCTGGCGGATTGCCTGACCCAAACCGGCAAGCGCGCCAGCGAGGTCACTATCGCCTGCTTTGGTCTGGCCTTTAAACCTGACATTGACGACCTGCGCGAGAGCCCGGCCGTGGGCGTGACTCAGAAAATCGCAGAGTGGCACAGTGGCAAGACCTGGGTGGTTGAACCTCACATTGAGCAGCTTGCGGACTCGCTGGCTGTCAACGCCGAACTGGTCTCCTGCGAGCAGGCGCTGGCTCAGGCCGATATTCTGGTGATGCTGGTCGATCACCGTGCCTTCCGCGCGATTAACGCCGCCGATGTTCAGCAGAACTGGATTGTCGATACCAAAGGCGTGTGGCGATGAAGCGCTTTTTGATCACGGGCGGTGCCGGTTTTATCGGTTCGGCTCTGGTGCGCTTTATACTGTAGACGGCTGGTAAAACTGGTCCCTGTCGTAACAGCTGGCTCAGCGATGACCAGTTGCGCGCCGCGGGTGAAGCGCTGACAAAAACTGGCTATGGCCAATACCTGCTGGATTTATTACATGCCCGTCCACGTCAATATTAATCCCCTTAGCTGGGAGAGCACATTCTTCGGTGTTGATACCGTGCGGCTGGAGCCGCAGGGCGAGACGCCGCTGGAGCAGGCGCTGCGGCATCCCTGTGCACTGATACAGATGAAAGTCGCTGCCAGCGAGACGGCACTGATTGATACGCTGCAGCAGCATCAGTTTCAGCTGGCAGAAGGCGAAGCAGACCTGACGCTGGCGGTTAAAGAGACGGAACGTCAGGCGGGGATTCGCATTGCGCGTGACGCACAAATTCCGCCACTGCGCGATGCCGCATCTCAGCTCTTCAGCCAGAGCCGTTTTCGCGCGCCCTGGTATGCGCCGGACGCCAGCGGTCGCTTCTATGCGCAGTGGATTGAAAATGCGGTGCGCGGCACATTTGACGACCAGTGCCTGGTAGCCAGTGACGCCACCGGTCAGTTGCAGGGTTTTGTTTCGCTGCGCGCGGCAGACGGCGATGCGCGAATCGGTTTGCTGGGCGTGCTGCCTGACGCGCAGGGCCAGGGCGTGGGTCAGCGACTGCTGCTGGCGGCGGCGGACTGGGCGCGGGTAAGACAGCTGGCTCAGCTTCGGGTTGCCACCCAGATGAGTAATCTCACGGCGATGCGCCTCTATTTACGCAGCGGTGCCCGGCTCGACAGCACCGCCTACTGGTTTTACAGGAAAGGTCATGATTCCATTTAATGCGCCCCCGATTGTGGGCACAGAAATTGACTATATGCAGTCGGCAATGAACAGCGGCAAGCTGTGCGGTGACGGCGGATTTACCCGTCGCTGTCAGCAGTGGATGGAGCAGCGTTTCGGTAGCAAAAAAGTGCTGCTCACTCCCTCCTGTACCGCTTCGCTGGAGATGGCGGCGCTGTTAATCGATCTGCAGCCCGGCGATGAAGTGATCATGCCGAGCTACACCTTTGTCTCGACCGCTAATGCCTTTGTGCTGCGCGGCGCGCGCATCGTGTTTGTCGATGTACGCCCGGACACCATGAACATTGATGAAACGCTGATCGAAGCCGCTATCACTGAAAAAACCCGCGCCATTGTGCCGGTGCATTACGCAGGCGTGGCCTGTGAAATGGACACCATTATGGCGCTGGCGGCAAAGCATAAGTTGTTTGTGATTGAAGATGCGGCGCAGGGCGTGATGTCACGCTACAAAGGGCGCGCCCTGGGCACCATTGGTCATATTGGCTGCTTCAGTTTTCACGAAACCAAGAACTACACCGCCGGTGGCGAAGGTGGCGCGACACTCATTAACGACGCCAGCCTGGTCGAGCGCGCCGAGATCGTGCGGGAAAAAGGCACCAACCGCAGCCAGTTCTTCCGGGGTCAGGTCGATAAATACACCTGGCGCGATATGGGGTCGAGCTACCTGATGGCCGATCTGCAGGCGGCCTATCTCTGGGCGCAGCTGGAAGCCGCTGAGCGCATCAACCAGCAGCGGTTACGCATCTGGCAGCGCTATTACGACGCACTCCAGCCGCTGGCGGCCCAGGGACGTATCAGCCTGCCGGTGATCCCCGCCAGCTGTGAACACAATGCGCACATGTTTTATATCAAACTGCGCGATCAGGACGATCGCCAGGCGCTGATCAACTGGATGAAAGAAGCTGAGATACTGACGGTGTTCCACTATATTCCGCTGCACAGTTCGCCAGCCGGTGAGCGTTTCTCGCAGTTTGTCGGCGACGATCGCTATACCACGCAGGAAAGTGAACGTCTGCTGCGCCTGCCGCTGTTCTATAACCTGTCCGATAATAATCAGAGCACGGTTATCAGCTCACTGCTGAGCTTCTTTTCCTGATGTCATTGGCCAGAGCCTCAGTGTGGACCGCATCGTCCACGCTGGTAAAAATTGTGGCTGGTCTGCTGGTGGTCAAACTGCTGGCGGTGAGTTTCGGACCCGAGGGTGTCGGCCAGGCGGGGAACTTTCGTCAGCTGATCACCGTGCTGGGTGTGCTGGCGGGCGCGGGCATCTTCAATGGCGTCACCACCTATGTGGCGCAGTATCAACAGCAGCCCGGACAACTGCGCGCGATGGTGGGCACGGCATCGGCAATGGTGCTGGGCTTTTCCGGTGTGCTGGCGCTGCTGTTTCTGCTGGCGGCGGCACCCATCAGCACCGCGCTGTTTGGTCATGATCGCTATCAGGGCGTCATCCGCGTCGTCGCCTTTCTTCAGCTCGGTATCGCCTGGGCCAACTTTACCCTGGCGCTGCTGAAGGGTTATCGCGATGCGCGCGGTAATGCGCTGGCACTGATTCTCGGCAGCCTGACTGGCGTGGCGGGCTATCTGCTCTGCTGGTGGCTGGGTGGCTATCAGGGGGCGCTGATTGGCCTGGCACTGGTGCCGGCCTTGCTGCTGCTGCCGGCGCTGCTGATGCTGAAACGCCGCGCACCGCTGCCGCTCAGCTGGCTGCGTCCGCAATGGCACCCTGAGCTGGCGCGTAATCTGGCAAAATATACCCTGATGGCGCTGATCACGGCTGTGACCCTGCCGGTCGCCTGGGTGTTGATGCGTAACCTGCTGGCAGAGCAGGAAGGGTGGGCGCAGGTCGGACTGTGGCAGGGTGTCACCAGCATTTCGGATGCCTATCTGCAGTTTATCACCGCAACCTTTAGCGTCTGGCTGCTGCCGACGCTGGCGCGGCTCGAGAGCAAACGCGACATTGCACGCGAGATTGGCCGTGCACTGCGTTTTGTACTGCCCGCCGTAGCGGTTGCCAGTTTTGGTGTCTGGGTGCTGCGCGATTTCGCCATCAGCCTGTTGTTCTCTGAGGCTTTTCGCGGGATGCGCGATCTTTTCGTCTGGCAGCTGTGCGGTGATGTTTTTAAAGTCGGTGCCTATGTTTTCGGATATCTGGTTATCGCCAAAGCCTCGCTGCGCTTTTATGTTCTCACTGAGATCAGCCAGTTTCTGTTGCTGACGCTGTTCTCACGCTGGTTGATCCCGTTACATGGCGCGACGGGTGCGGCGCAGGCCTATATGTTTACCTATGTGGCTTACTTTGCCCTGTGTTGTGGCGCTTTTATTGTTTACTGCCGGAAAAAATGACTTTAATTCACGTTTTGGGATCGGACATTCCCCACCACAATCTTACGGTGCTGCGCTTTTTCAACGATGTACTCAGCGTTGAGCAGCCCGTGGCTTCGCCACGCCATTTTATGGTAGTAACGCAGCAGCCAGAGAGCCTGGCACCGTTCAGTGCATTGCAGATTGAGTGCTTTACCAGCAAGAAAGCGCTGGCGCAGGCGGTGCTGCAGCGGGCCAGACATCGTCAGCAGCGCTTTTTCTGCCACGGTCAGTTTAACCCGTGGATCTGGCTGGCATTACTCAGTGGCAAGTTGCGCCGTTCCCAAATCTTCTGGCATGTCTGGGGTGCCGATCTCTATGAAGATTCACGCAGCCTTAAGTTTCGCCTGTTCTATCTGGTTCGCCGGCTAGCACAGGGACGCGTTGCTCAGGTTTTTGCGACCCGTGGCGACCTGCATCACTACCAGCAGCGTCATCGCAGGGTGCCGGGTTCACTGCTCTATTTCCCGACCCGAATGCCCGCCGCCGCTGTTGAGTCTGATCTCGCAGAGCCGTTTACGCTGCTGCTGGGCAACTCCGGCGATCCGAGTAACCGGCACATTGAAGGCTTAAAAGCGATTCGCGCGCAGTTTGGCACACAGGTGCGTATCGAGGTGCCGCTGGGCTATCCGCCAGGCAACGAGGCGTACATCAGTGAGATTCAGGCTGCAGCAGAGACACTGTTCCCGGACGGGCAGGTGAATCTGATGCGTGAAAATCTGGCGTTTGATGATTATTTAGCGCTCCTGGCGCGCTGTCATGTCGGCTATTTTATGTTTGAACGTCAGCAGGGAGTGGGAACACTTTGTCTGCTGATCCAGGCCAACGTGCCGTTTATCCTGACCCGCAAAAATCCGTTCTGGCGTGATGTGGCTGAGCAGCAGCTTCCGGTATTGTTCAGCGAAGATACGCTGTCGCCTGCGGTGATTGCCGAGGCACGCCGCCAGCTGATGAGCTGTGATAAACAGGCGATCGCCTTTTTTGCGCCGGGGTATCTCGCAGGCTGGCGGGCCGCGTTACAGCTCAGCGAAGGGGAGTTGTCATGAGTCTTATGCAGTTTGGCGGCCTGCTGGTGGTCTATCTGCTGTCGCTGGTTTTTATTCTGACGCTGACCTGGCGGGAGTTTAAGCGCGTCCGTTTTAACTTCCATCTGTTCTTCACACTGCTGTTCTTACTGACCTTTTACTTCGGCTTCCCACTGACCTCGGTGCTGGTGTTTCGCTTTAATGTTGAGGTGGTGCCGGTCGAGAATCTGCTGGAGGCGTTGCTGTCAGCGACGGCGTTTTACGCCATTTATTACGTCAGTTATAAAGTGCGGCTGAAGCCCGCCAGTGCGCCACCGGCGAAGCCCTGGCTGCAGATGAATCGGGTTGAAACGCACCTGACCTGCGTGATTCTGGCGCTGGTGGCGCTGGGAACCGTCACTGTGTTTTTCATTCACAACGGTTTTCTGCTGTTCCGCCTGACTGCCTATAACCAGATCTTCTCCAGTGAAGTCTCGGGGGTGGCGCTCAAGCGCTTCTTCTACTTCTTTATTCCGGCGATGTTGATCCCCTATTTTCTGAGCCCGACGCGCCGCAACTGGCTGCTGTTCCTGGTGGTAACAGTGGCCTTTGGTTTGCTGACCTACGCACTGGTGGGCGGCACCCGCGCCAATATCATTATTGCTTTTGCCCTGTTCCTGTTCATCGGGATCACCCGTGGCTGGATCACTCTGTGGATGCTGGCAACAGCGGGCGTACTGGCAATTGCGGGGATGTTCTGGCTGGCGCTGCGCCGCTATAACCTCGACGTAATGGGCGATGAAGCGTTTTATACCTTCCTCTATCTGACGCGTGATACGTTCTCACCGTGGGAGAATCTGGCTCTTCTGCTGGATAACTACGCCCGCATTGAGTTCCAGGGTCTGGCGCCGCTGTGGCGTGATTTCTACGTTTTCATTCCGACCTGGCTCTGGCCGGATCGGCCGCTGGCGGTGTTAAACAGTGCGAACTACTTCACCTGGGAAGTGCTGAATAACCATTCTGGCCTGGCGATTTCCCCCACATTAATTGGATCGCTGGTGGTGATGGGCGGCGTCTGGGCGATTCCAGTTGGTGCTGTCGCGGTAGGGATGATTATCAAAGCCTTTGATGCGATCTATCAGCGTGGCTGCCTTGAGACCAACCGGTACACCGGCGCCATCCTGCAAAGCTTCTGTTTTGGCGCGGTGTTTAACATGATTGTGCTGGCCCGCGAAGGTCTTGATGCGTTCGGTTCTCGCGTGGTGTTTTTCTGCATCATTTTTGCTGCCTGTCTGGGCATAGCTAAATTACTTTTCTGGTTACTGGATCGCGCAGGTTTGATTCGCGACCGCAGCAGGCGGGTGTTACACAGCACGCTCTGATTAACCTCTGGGATTGACGGAAGATATGACAACGTTAACTGAGACGCCGCAGTACCGGATTCGCGGCGTTGATTTGTATGGCTTCGAAAACATGCCGTCGGCGGTGAATTTTTTGATGCCGCCGCAGCGCGTTCGCAGCGGTATTTTAGTGGCGATCAATGCAGAGAAGATTCTGACCGCTGAGCGGGATGAGGGATTACGCACGCTGTTAGCGCAGGCTGAATATGCGTATGCCGATGGCATCAGTATTGTGCGGTCGATTCGTAAAAAATATCCGCAGGCGTCGGTGCAGCGCATTGCGGGAGCAGATTTATGGGAAGCGTTGATGGAGCGCGCCGGGCGTGAAGGGACGCCGGTGTTTCTTATCGGTGGTCGCCAGCGGGTGCTGGATGAAACCTGTGATAAGTTACGCCGCCAGTGGAATGTGAATATTGTTGGCGCGCAGGATGGCTATTTTGCGCCAGCCGATCAGGATGCGCTGTTTGCCCGGATTGCGGCTAGCGGTGCGAAGCTCGTCACTGTAGCGCTGGGATCGCCACGTCAGGAGCTGCTGATGCTGGCGTGCCGTGCGCACTGTCCTGATGCGCTCTACATGGGCGTAGGCGGAACCTACGATGTTTTTACCGGTCATGTGAAGCGCGCCCCTAAAATCTGGCAGCGACTGGGGCTGGAGTGGCTCTATCGTCTGATTCGACAACCGAGCCGCCTGCGCAGGCAATTAAAACTGCTTAAATATTTGCGCTACCACTTGCGCGGCGATCTCTGATATTGCTGATAAATGCCGCATTTTTAGGCATTGTGAGAGAGGAAATGCACTATTTGTCGAGAAAGTGCACAAAGCGTAATCAAACGCGTCTTTTTATTTAAAAAGCACTAGACACGATGGGCGCTTATCTCTAGTATGCACATCCGCAACGGCGCTACGCGCCCGTAGCTCAGCTGGATAGAGCGCTGCCCTCCGGAGGCAGAGGTCTCAGGTTCGAATCCTGTCGGGCGCGCCATATCGTTTGTGCGCATGAGCTTCGGTGGTTGATTTACCGCGGTTGGCAGTAGAGATTTAAATGCTGCAGGTTTTAAATCTGTGACATTAAGAATTGTGGTGGCTATAGCTCAGTTGGTAGAGCCCTGGATTGTGATTCCAGTTGTCGTGGGTTCGAGTCCCATTAGCCACCCCAGATTTTGCTGGGAAACGCGAAGGTGGCGGAATTGGTAGACGCGCTAGCTTCAGGTGTTAGTGTCTTAACGGACGTGAGGGTTCAAGTCCCTCTCTTCGCACCAGGCAAAACAGTTAAAAAAATCGGCGAGTAGCGCAGCTTGGTAGCGCAACTGGTTTGGGACCAGTGGGTCGGAGGTTCGAATCCTCTCTCGCCGACCATTTTTAGAAACCTGTCTGAAAAGACAGGTTTTTTTTCGTCTGTATAAAAGAGGATGAGGACCTCCGAAGGAGGTTTGAGCCGAGCGAAGCGAGACAACGTTGCTTCAGCAACGGCCCGCAGGGCGCTGCTCATAGAGCAGTGTAATCCTCTCTCGCCGACCATTTTTAGAAACCTGTCTGAAAAGACAGGTTTTTTTTCGTCTGTAGAAAGAGGATGCAAATTTCTGCGAGAGATTAGGGGCGTAGGCTGCGGAACAATGTTGCGGTGAGTGCGAGCCTGCGAAGGGAACACCGTCAGATGAATCCGGCTTTAGATCTCTCACCAGTCTGAAGCGTCCATGTAAGTTCCCGATGCGTCTGCCAGACTTGAAGCGAAGGGAGCATACGCCTGTAGCAAAGCATCGCGGGCCACGGACGGCCCGCGCTGAGGCCGCCAGGGATGGCGTCTTTTGCGTCTTTGCGAAAGGCGTATGCTCCCTGAAGCCGGCACAGCGGTGAGAACGGGCTGCTGTTTGCTAATCTTCGATGCCAGCTCTCCCGCTTTGATTTCGCCAGTTGTCAGTTAAAGTTGCTTAAGCAGGAGTAGCAGCGTCGTGAATCGCCGACAAATAAGTCATTGTTATTGTTAAGTTCACAGAGAGATTGGCCTCGCTGTCTCTATTAAGAGACAGAGAAAATGCAAGCTGTCGCCGGATACCGACACTTAACATCGGACATGGCTAAGAACAGATTTGGCACTGTGATTAAGTTATTGATTTATAATTACTTTAAATATAAACCTTAACCTGGCACGGCTTGTGCAATAATTCTGCTGTAGATGCTCATTCCACCTCTTATGTCTGCTTATGCTACATAAACCTGGGAATGATGCAGAGCCAATTTTCGGTACCTGTTGTCTGCCTGCCTGTATCGCGTAAGCCTTACAGGGTTAACAGACACCACGTTGAGTCAGGTACCTCCCGGTTGTCTTACCGACCTGATCTTACACCTGCCACTGGCAGGTGTTTTTTTTTGCCTGCGAGAACCGGATGGCAGATTTTGGGCACAAAAAAGCCGGGCGAGCCCGGCTTTATCCTGTCTGACAATCGCATCAGGCGTTTGGGTTATTCTTCAGCGTCAGCAACAACCCTTCACGGCGCATTTTTGCAGCCTCTTCCGGGCGATGCAGACGGTCATAAACATCTGCCAGCCATGCATAATCGAACGCATCCGGCCGCTGCGCCAGCGCCTGCTGCAGCGCGTCAGCTGCCTGCTGCCATTCCCCATGACGCATCAGCAACTGCCCCAGCGTACTGTGCAGCAACGGCGTTGCGCCATGCTGTTTAATCTGCTGACGTAATGCTTTCTCCAGTGCTTCGGGATTGCCGCTTTTGATACGTGGCATCAGCAGTACCAGACGATCGTCATAATGACGTTTCAGGCCTTCCAGCACGATAGACTGTGCGGTGTCGTGATCGTCACACTCAATCAGATGATCCGCCATGGCGACCTGCAACGTCGTATCCTGACGGGTCTTGCGACTCAGTGTGCTCCACCATCGCTTCAGCCCATCACTGCCCTGATCAGCCATCGCCTGATTCATCAGACCCAGCCAGGCCTGCTGCTGCAAGGCATCGCGATGCAGCTCATCGCCGACCTGTGACTTCTGCATCGACGGCAGAATATCCAGCAGCGCACTCCAGGCTCCTGTGCGGATATACGCCTGTTCGGCCAGGCGCAGTACTTCCGGGTGACGCGGTGCCACTTCCAGCAGGCGGTCGATGCTATGACGCGCAGCGTGATCTTCGTTACGTGCCAGCTGAATACGTGCGCGGGCGATTTCCACCGGAATGGTATTGTTTTCCGACAGCTCTGCAGCACGCTCAAGATGCTGATTAGCACGGGCTTCATCACCACGCTGTTGTGCAGCTTCTGCAGCCAGCAGATAGTTGGCTACAGGCACATCAGCGTGATCGGCATCTTTAGAGAGCAGTTTCTCAACCTGACGGTGGTCGCCTTCTGCCAGCTTCATCAGCGCCGACTGGGTATGGCGCTGGGCGCGACGGCGTTTACGTCCGGTAAACCAGCCACGGGTTCGCGCGCCGGTGTGCAGCACGCGGCGCAGCAGCCACTCTACGGCCAGAATCACCAGCAGGCTGAGAATAAGGATAATGACCAGGCCTGTGACGCTGGTTTCGATATTCCAGTTATCAGTCTGAATCAGCACGTAGCCCTGATGACCGGCAATCATCGGTCCCAGCACCACGCCCGCAATCAGCAGGATAAAGAGGATAAATACCTTAAGCATGCTTAGCCCCCCTGCTGATTAGCAGCGGCAGAAGGTTGCGCTAACAGGTTGCGCACCCGCGTCTGCATCAGCTGTTCCAGCAATGGCTGACTTTCCAGGTTATCCGGCAGATCCATATTGATGTTCTGCTGACTCAGCTCATCCAGCTGGGCAAGGAAAGCTTTGGTGGCGGCATCATTGGTGTCGTACCAGGCGCGAACCCAGGCGGACACGGTATCGATAGATTGTTTATAAATCTCATCCTGATGACGCGGAACAGCCTGAGCAGCGATCAGCAGACGCGAGCGGATATTCTCACGCAGATATACATCCTGATTCGGTGCCAGCAGCGGCTGTGCGGTGTTATCGCGACGACGGATGGTAATAAAATCATCCATAAAATTATGCCAGCTTTTCACCAGATTCTGACGCCATTCGCGCACCGAACCTGAGAGTTCGCCGCCATCGCTGTCCATCGGCGCATCATCGCTGTCGTTATCGGCCAGGCGCAGATTATCAACGTTATTCGACAACTGATTCAGCTTGAGGATCACCCCGTCGTAGTCGACCTGCGTAACGGAAGAGAGGTTGCTGATATCCTGGGTCAGTGCACGACGCACATTCATCACGCTGGGATCGTTCATGTCGGCCAGGCTGGCATCGGCGCTTTTCAGCAGTGCCGCGGCTGTCGTGACATCCTGATCGCTCCAGAGTTTGCGGCCCGCCAGTTTCACCAGATAGTCCGCCTGTGCCAGCAGCCAGCTGCGCACGTCGTTGCCAGAGATCACGGCTACTTTTTCACGCAGGGTTTCCAGCTCTTTTGCTGAGGCATTCTGCTGCTGTTGCGCAGTCTGCAACGCCTTTTCAGCGCTACTTAATTGCTGTGTCAGCTGCTGTTTATCGCTGCCGGCCTGCTGCTGCAACGCGCTTAACTGGTCGCTCAGCTTTTGATTGGTTTGTGCCTGTAAATCAGCCTGATGTTTCCCGTTAAGGTATAAACCCGCACCCATCGCCAGCGCGATGACAATCGCAACGGCACCCAACACCATGCCACCCTTTTTCGCATTACGCGGTGGTGTGCTGTTGCTGGAAGAGGAGCGGTCAACCGCTGGGGTGGTTTCTTCAACCATGGCGGAGGAGTCTTTTTGTTCCGTCATATGTGGCACATCCCATTGTTAAAGTTCAGCGTAACGCGCGCAGCAGCGCATCGTTATCGGCACCATCGGCTACCTGAATATCCTGCCAACCTAATCCAGCGGCCAGGGTAGCCAAACGTTCACTGACGACAATCAGTCGGCAGTGGAGCAGCCATTCCTCACGATCAACTGCGGGGAACAGCGAAAAGAGCTGTTGTAACATTTCACCGCTGGTCACCACCAGCACCGAGACGCCGCGATCGCGCCAGCGGCGGCCTTCAACGGGTCCATCATAATGCTTCTGGCAGCGCTGGTAGCAGGCAGCAAACGTCACCTCAGCACCTCGCCGGGTTAAGGTCTCTGCCAGCAACTCGCGTCCGGGATCGCCTCGCAGGATCAGCGCACGTTTACCGGAAATCTGCTGAAGCGTGTTTATCTGGATCAATTCCTCACTGGTTTCATGAGCATGTGGCCAGGTCACCTGCTGGCCACTGACGGTGTGAAACGCCAGTGCGGTGCTGCGACCAATTGCATAATAGTCCAGCTCAGTGGGCCATGCTTTGATCGCATGCTGCGCGTAGTGAATAACCTGCTGAGAAAGGATAAAGACGAGGTCGCCAGCATGAAGTCCGGCGAGCTTCTGGGGCAGAGAGGCGAGGTCAGCGCCCGGTGCGAACTCGATCAGCGGCAGGCTCCACGCCTGTTTGCCAAGGGCATGCAGGCGCGATACCAGCTCTGCCGCTGCGGGTTCCGGGCGCGTCACCAGGATGGTCATGCCGGCGGCTGCCCCTGGTAAACTTCTTTCAGGATTTCACGTGCGCCGCCATTCAGCAGTTCATCGGCCAGTGAAATGCCCATCTGTTCTGCCTGCGCGCGTGGACCCCGGCGTTCGCCGCTGACCATCACCCGGCCATCTGGTGCGCCGACCATGCCGCGCAGCCAGAGGTCATTGCCTTCCAGCACCGCGAAACTGCCGATGGGCACCTGGCAGCCACCTTCTAAGCGGGTATTCATGGCGCGTTCCGCTCTGACGCAGACTTCGGTGTCATCGTGGTTCAGTGCCCGTAACAGGTCAATTAAGACGCTGTCGTCCAGACGGCATTCAATGCCGACCGCACCCTGACCCACGGCGGGCAGGGAAACTTCGGCAGGCATTGCCTGGCGAATGCGATCTTCCAGTCCCAGGCGTTTCAGCCCGGCAACGGCCAGAATGATCGCGTCATACTCTCCGGCATCGAGCTTGCCGAGACGGGTGCCCACATTACCCCGCAGCGAACGGATCACCAGATCCGGACGGCGCGCACTAATCTGGCACTGACGACGCAGGCTGGAGGTGCCGACAATGGCTCCCTGTGGCAGCGCGTCAATAGAGTCATAATGATGGGAAACGAACGCATCGCGCGGATCGTCGCGCTCGCAGATGGTCACCAGGCCCAGACCTTCAGGGAAACTGACCGGCACATCTTTCATGGAGTGCACAGCCATATCGGCACGGCCATCCTGCATCGCCAGCTCAAGCTCTTTGACAAACAGTCCTTTGCCACCCACTTTTGCCAGCGGCGTATCAAGAATAATGTCACCTTTCGTGACCATAGGCACCAGCTCAACGCGCAGTCCCGGATGGGCACTCATGAGGCGTTGCTGTACATAATGTGCCTGCCATAATGCGAGCGGGCTTTGTCTTGTAGCAATTCTGAAAATTTTGTCTAACATGCTGTTAACCATTTTTATCGTTCACTGAATATCCTATCATCTCTGGATGAATACTGTCAGTTTCAACGGATTGAAAAGGGCCTGCGCACGGTTTCAGGCCCGGATTATCAAGCCATAACGTGGGAACCAGCGCTGAAAAGGCGGGAAGCTGGTAAGAACGTGCTAAACTGTTAAGTAGCGCAACTTTCTTTACGGTCAATCTGGCGAGTGTTAGATTGATCACGTTTCCAGCAATTATCTGCCCACTTTTTACTTTAATAAGCGGCAGAGCGTGGAAACAGGGTGCTTAAACACTGGGACAATCAGGCGAAACGTCTTGTACCTCTACATTGAGACACTGAAACAGAGACTGGATGCAATCAACCAGCTGCGCGTTGATCGTGCGCTGGCTGCTATGGGACCCGCTTTTCAGCGCGTCTACAGTCTGCTGCCAACCTTATTACATTATCAACATCCTCAGATGCCGGGTTACCTTGAAGGTAGCGTTCCATATGGCATCAGCTTCTACACGCCTGATGAAAATCAGCGCCAGCTGCTGGCCGATCTCACCGGCGACAGCGACCTGCGCCATGCCGATGCGCCGAAAGGCGAGATGCCAATCACCGCCATTTACTCCATGGGCAGCACCTCGTCTGTCGGCCAGAATAGCGTCTCGGATCTCGATATCTGGGTCTGCCATCAATCCTGGCTTGATAATGAAGAGCGCCTGAATCTGCAGCGCAAATGTACGTTATTGCAGAAGTGGTGCGTCTCAATGGGTGTGGAAGTCAGTTTCTTCCTGATTGATGAGAACCGCTTCCGTCACAATGAAAGCGGCAGCCTGGGCGGTGAAGATTGCGGCTCAACCCAACACATTTTGCTGCTGGATGAGTTTTACCGTACTGCGGTTCGTATGGCGGGCAAACGTCTCCTGTGGAATATGGTACCGGGTGAAGAAGAGCATCACTATGACGATTACGTGATGTCGCTGTACGCGAAAGGCGTGCTGACCCCCAATGAGTGGCTCGATCTGGGTGGCCTCGGTACGCTGTCTGCTGAAGAGTATTTTGGTGCCAGTCTGTGGCAGCTCTATAAAAGCATCGACTCGCCTTATAAAGCCGTACTGAAAACGTTGCTGCTGGAAGCCTATAGCTGGGAATACCCGAACACGCAGCTGCTGGCGATGGATATCAAACAGCGCCTGCACGACGGCGAAATCATCTGCTTCGGACTCGATCCTTACTGCATGATGCTGGAACGCGTAACGCACTATCTCACCAGCGTTGACGATCAGCCGCGTCTTGATCTGGTTCGTCGCTGCTTCTATCTCAAAGTATGTGAAAAGCTCAGCACCGAAGATCATCATCATCGCACCGGCTGGCGTCGCGAGATTTTATCGCAGCTGGTCAAAGAGTGGGGCTGGAACGAAGAGAAGATTGCCGTTCTGGACAACCGCGCCGAGTGGAAAATTGAGCGGGTGCGCGAAGCCCATAACGAATTACTGGATGCGATGATGCAAAGCTATCGCAACCTGATCCGCTTTGCCCGCCGCAATAACTTAAGCGTTAGCGCCAGCCCGCAGGATATCGGTGTATTAACCCGTAAACTGTATGCCGCGTTTGAAGCGCTGCCGGGCAAAGTGACGCTGGTGAACCCGCAGATTTCGCCCGATCTCTCTGAACCGAATCTGACCTTTATTCATGTCCCACCTGGCCGTGCCAACCGTTCCGGCTGGTATCTCTATAACCAGGCACCGGATATGGATTCGATCATCAGCCATCAGCCGCTGGAATATAACCGCTACCTGAACAAGCTGGTGGCGTGGGCGTGGTTTAATGGTCTGCTGACCCGCAAAACCCGGCTGCATATTAAAGGCAATGAGATTTGCGATCTGGCGCGTCTGCAGGAGCTGGTTAACGATGTTTCCAGCCACTTCCCGCTGCGTCTGCCTTCGCCGACACCAAAAGCGCTCTACAGCCCGTGTGAAATTCGTCACCTGGCGATTATTGTTAACCTTGAGCATGACCCGACAGCGGCCTTCCGCAACCAGGTGGTGCACTTCGACTTCCGCAAGCTGGATGTTTTTAGCTTTGGTCAGCAGCAGCAGTGCCTGATTGGCAGTATCGATCTGCTCTATCGCAACTCCTGGAATGAGGTGCGTACACTGCATTTCAGCGGCGAACAGGCGATGATCGAAGGACTGAAAACCATTCTTGGCAAGATGCATCAGGATGCCGCACCGCCGGATACGGTGGAAGTGTTCTGCTACAGCCAGCACCTGCGCGGTCTCATCCGCACGCGCGTGCAGCAGCTGGTCTCAGAGTGCATTGAGCTGCGCCTTTCCAGCACACGTCAGGAGCCGGGCCGCTTTAAAGCGCTGCGCATGGCAGGCCAGACCTGGGGTCTGTTCTTTGAACGTATGAGTGTTTCTGTGCAGAAGCTGGAAAATGCCGTTGAGTTTTATGGCGCGATCTCCAACAACAAGCTGCATGGACTCTCTATTAAAGTCGAAACGAATCAGACGCCGCTGCCACCCGTTGTTAACGGCTATGCCAGCGAAGGCATCATTCAGTTCTTCTTTGAAAACACCACGGATGAGCGCGGCTTCAATATCTACATTCTCGATGAGACCAATCGGGTTGAGGTCTATCATCACTGTGAAGGCAGCAAAGAGGAGCTGGTGCGCGACGTCAGTCGGTTCTACTCCTCATCGCACGATCGCTTCACCTATGGGTCGAGCTTTATCAACTTTAACCTGCCGCAGTTCTATCAGATTGTGAACACGGGTGAGCGATTCCAGGTGATTCCGTTCCGTAGTCAGACGCTGACGCAACTGTGTACGACGCAGCCTGACAACGACAACAGCGACTATCAACCGCGCTATCAGGTGCATTGATGCTGACGGCCTGCCTGCGCTCTGCAGGTGGCCGCTATCTTTCTGGCTTGTCACCCGGTTCACGCTATTAGCGGGGATTTCCTGTTGCTTTTCCACCTTCAACTGCGATGATAAGCATCCAGGTAAAGGACATGAAGAGCATAAAGAATGAAGAAAGTAATAAGCCTGTTGGCCGTGACACTGGCTGTAACCAGCCTTGCAGGTTGTGGTCTGAAAGGACCGCTTTACTTCCCGCCGAAGGATCAGCCGAAGAAACAACAATCGCCGACCGAACGCCAGAAAGCGGATGCCAAAAAAGCCGATGTGGGCGGACTGGTTACCGGCAACTCAGGCGTACAAGCGAACTAATCTGATGGCTTATCCGGCGGAGCAAAAAATGCAGTTCTCCAAAATGCACGGTCTCGGCAACGATTTTATGGTTGTGGATGCAGTGACACAAAACGTCTTTTTTTCGCCGGAGTTGATCCGCCGGCTGGCCGATCGTCATCTGGGGATCGGATTTGATCAGCTGCTGATTGTTGAACCCCCTTACGATCCCGATCTCGATTTCCACTATCGCATTTTCAACGCCGACGGCAGTGAAGTGGCTCAGTGCGGTAACGGTGCGCGCTGTTTTGCCCGCTTTGTTCAGCTCAAAGGGCTGACCAACAAGACCGATATCCGGGTCAGTACGCAAAATGGCCGTATGGTCCTGACCGTGACGCCGGATGACCAGGTGCGCGTGAACATGGGCGAGCCCAACTTTGAGCCTCAGCAGGTGCCGTTCCGCGCCAACAAAGCCGAAAACCTCTATCTGCTGCGCGTTGCCGAACAGACGGTAATGCTGGGTGCGGTGTCGATGGGTAATCCTCACTGCGTCATCCAGGTTGAAAGTGTGAAAACCGCGCAGGTTGAACTGCTGGGCCCGATTCTGGAGAGCCATGAGCGTTTCCCGGATCGCGTCAATGTGGGTTTTATGGAGATCATCAATCCCGAACATATCCGCCTGCGCGTCTATGAACGCGGCGCGGGTGAAACACAGGCGTGCGGCAGTGGCGCCTGTGCTGCCGTTGCATGCGGCATTCAGCAGGGCATTCTGGCACCTAACGTCCGTGTCGATCTGCCTGGTGGAACGCTGCATATCTCCTGGAAAGGTGCCGGTCAGCCGCTCTATATGACCGGGCCTGCGACACACGTCTACGATGGGTTTATTCATCTATGAAAAATATCGAAGAGCAGACTGACAGTTCGGTTCTGCTGGACGATCAGGCCGTCAGTGATTATCTGCGGCAGAATCCCGATTTCTTTATCCGCAATGCCCGCGCAGTTGAACAGATGGCGGTGCCGCATCCGGTGCGCGGCAGCGTGTCGCTGGTTGAGTGGCACATGGCGCGGCAACGCAACCACATTCAGCGGCTGGAAGAAGAGATCACGCTGCTGATGGAGCAGGCCAGCGCTAACCACGAACTGTTTGACCGTCTGCTGTCGCTGGAAAGTCATCTGGCAGCGGCTGATTCGCTGCAGGATATGCTCAACCGATTGCACCGCTGGGCACGTGAATTGGGCCTGGCAGGTGCCAATGTGCGGCTGTTTAGTGACAAATGGCTGCTGGGCGCGCCTTCCGATTTCTTTCAGCTGAGCCTGTCGCGTCAGGCGTTTGAACCGCTGCGTATTCAGCGCTTCGGTAACCAGCATCACTATCTCGGCAACATTAATGGCCCGGAACTGCTGCTGCTGCTGCCGCAGGCAAAAGCGATCGGTTCGGTGGCCATGTCGCTGATGGGCGAAGAGGGCGATCTCGGCGTGCTGGTGTTCAGCAGTCGCGACAGCCAGCACTACCAGTCGGGTATGGGGACACTGCTGTTGCAGCACCTGTCGCAGATGATGCCTGATCTGCTTTCCCGCTGGGTCGAGCGCGCATGAGTAGCACGCTGCTGGAGGCTGTCGACGGATTCCTGCGCTACCTGAAAGTGGAGCGCCAGCTGAGTCCGTTAACCCAGAGCAGTTATGCGCGACAGCTTGCCGCGCTGGTGGCGATTGCTGACGAGATGAAGCTCAGCAGCTGGGCACAGCTGGAACCCGCGCAGGTGCGCAGCATGGCGGCGCGTAGCCGTCGTGCCGGACTCTCTGCCAGCAGCCTGGCGCTGCGCCTCTCTGCGCTGCGCAGTTTCCTCGACTGGCAGGTGAGTCAGGGTTTGCTCTCCGCTAATCCTGCCAAAGGGGTAATGACGCCACGTAAAGCACGGCATCTGCCCAAAAATATTGATGTTGATGAAGTGAATCAGCTGCTGGAGATCGACCTTGACGATCCGCTGGCGGTGCGCGACCGGGCGATGCTGGAAGTGATGTATGGCGGCGGTCTGCGTCTCTCCGAACTGGTCAATATGGATTGCCGCCATGTCGATCTCGATTCCGGTGAAGTGTGGGTCGTGGGTAAGGGCAGCAAAGAGCGCCGGGTTCCGATTGGCCGCACGGCCGTCACCTGGATCCAGCACTGGCTGCCGCTGCGTGAAACGTTCGGTGCCCAGGATGATGCGCTGTTTCTGTCGACGCGCGGCAACCGCATTTCGCCCCGCAACGTACAGAAGCGCTTTGCCGAATGGGGCATCAGACAGGGTCTGGCGAGCCATATCCATCCGCATAAGTTGCGCCACTCTTTTGCCACGCATCTGCTGGAGTCCAGCGGCGACCTGCGCGCCGTGCAGGAGTTACTGGGGCATGCGAATCTGTCGACGACCCAGATCTACACCCATCTCGACTTCCAGCATCTGGCTTCGGTGTATGACGCTGCGCATCCCCGCGCCAAACGAGGAAAGAACGAATGAAGTTTTATCGTCCGCTGTCGGCCATAAAAGCTATGAGCTTCGACCTTGATGACACGCTCTACGATAACTACCCGGTGATTCGTCGTACCACGCTGGAGTCCCATGCGGCGTTGCAGGCTTTTCATCCGGCGCTGCGTGACTTCACGCCGCAGGATTATCAGCAGTTACGTGACGAACTGCTGCAGCGTGAGCCTGAAATCTATCATGATGTATCGGAGTGGCGACGCCGTTCGGTAGAGCTGGCGATGCTGAATGTCGGCCTCTCGGCCGCTGAAGCGACAGCGGGCGCGGCAGATGTCATGGCGGTCTTTCATCAGTGGCGGAGTCAGGTCGAGATGCCGGATGAGACGCATCAGACGCTAAAAGCGCTGGCGGAAAAAATCCCGCTGGTGGCGGTCACCAACGGTAACGCCTGCCCGGAAAAAATGGGCATTGCGCACTACTTTCAGTTTACGCTGCGGGCCGGGCCGGATGGGCGCGCCAAGCCGTGGCAGGATATGTATCAGCTTGCCGCGCAACGCCTTGATATCGCACCACATCATATTCTGCATGTCGGTGATGACCTCACAACCGATGTCGCGGGCTCACTGCGCTGCGGACTGCAGGCCTGCTGGATTAACCTGCGGCAGGGCAACCTGATGCATATCCCGGATGCGCGCCTGTTGCCGCATGTCGAAATTTCGCGGTTGGCATCACTCACCTCACTGCTATAATGGCTGTAAATTTATCCAGTCGTCTCCTCTTTTCTGCTTTGCCGCCGTCGCTAATCTGGCATCTGTGTCGCCGCCTGACGGGCAGCGATACTGTCTTGCGGCAGGCGGAATAATCAGCGCGACGACGACGCTTTTTCTCTGGTAAACGGTGCTTATGGACGTTTCTGAACTGCTCGATGGTTTGAATGACAATCAGCGCGCTGCCGTTGCGGCTCCGCGCAGTAACCTGCTGGTGCTGGCAGGCGCGGGCAGTGGTAAAACGCGGGTGCTGGTGCATCGCATTGCCTGGCTGATGTCGGTGGAGAATTGCTCTCCCTATTCAATTATGGCGGTGACCTTTACCAACAAAGCGGCCGCGGAGATGCGTCACCGTATCGAGCATCTGATCGGCACCAGTCAGGGCGGGATGTGGATCGGCACCTTCCACGGCCTGGCGCACCGTTTACTGCGCGCTCACCATCTTGATGCCGGTCTGCCGCAGGATTTTCAGATCCTCGACAGTGAAGATCAGCTGCGTCTGCTTAAGCGCCTGATTAAATCCATGAACCTTGATGACAAGCAGTGGCCTGCGCGTCAGGGCATGTGGTACATCAACGGCAAAAAAGATGAAGGCCTGCGGCCAAAGCATATTGAAAGCTACGGCAATCCGATTGAGCAGACCTGGCTGCGCATTTATCAGGCCTATCAGGAAGCCTGTGATCGCGCCGGTTTAGTTGACTTCGCCGAGCTGCTTCTGCGCGCCCATGAGCTGTGGCTCAACAAGCCGCACATTCTTAATCACTACCGCGAACGTTTTACCAACGTGCTGGTAGATGAGTTTCAGGATACCAACAACATTCAGTACGCCTGGATTCGGATGCTGGCGGGCGACAGCGGCCGGGTGATCATCGTGGGCGATGATGATCAGTCGATCTACGGCTGGCGCGGCGCGCAGGTCGAGAATATTCAGCGCTTCCTGCAGGATTTCCCAGGCGCGGAAACCATTCGTCTGGAGCAGAACTATCGCTCAACCAATAACATCCTGAAAGCCGCCAATGCCCTGATCGCCAACAACAATGGCCGCCTGGGTAAAGAGCTCTGGACTGAAGGCAGCGATGGTGAGCCAATCTCTATCTATTGCGCCTTTAATGAGCTGGATGAAGCACGCTTTGTGGTTAACCGCATCAAGGTCTGGATGGAGAACGGCGGCGCGCTCAACGACTGCGCCATTCTCTATCGCAGCAACGCCCAGTCGCGTGTGCTGGAAGAGGCGCTGCTGCAAAGCAGCATGCCGTACCGTATTTATGGCGGCATGCGCTTCTTCGAACGCCAGGAGATCAAAGATGCGCTCTCCTATCTGCGTCTGATGGCGAACCGCAATGACGACGCGGCCTTTGAGCGCGTGGTAAATACCCCGACACGTGGCGTGGGCGATCGCACGCTCGACGTGGTGCGTCAGACCGCCCGTGAGCGTCAGATGACGTTGTGGCAGGCCACGCGCGAACTGCTGCAAAGCCGCGCGCTGGCTGGCCGTGCCGCGTCTGCGCTGCAACGCTTCTGTGAGCTGGTCGATTCACTGGCTACCGAAACCGCCGATTTACCGCTGCATGTTCAGACTGACCGGGTCATTAAAGACTCAGGCCTGTGGCTGATGTATGAGCAGGAAAAAGGTGAGAAGGGCCAGGCGCGTATCGAAAACCTTGAGGAGCTGGTGACGGCAACACGCCAGTTCAGCTATCAGGACGAAGATGAAGATCTGATGCCGCTGCAGGCCTTCTTGTCCCATGCCGCCCTTGAAGCGGGTGAAGGTCAGGCGGACAAGTGGCAGGATGCGGTTCAGCTGATGACGCTGCACTCGGCGAAAGGGCTGGAGTTCAGCCAGGTCTTTATTGTCGGCATGGAAGAGGGGATGTTCCCGAGCCAGATGTCGCTGGATGAAGGCGGCCGTCTGGAAGAGGAGCGTCGTCTGGCTTATGTCGGCGTAACCCGTGCCATGATGAAACTGACACTGACCTACGCTGAAACCCGCCGACTCTATGGTAAGGAAGTGTATCACCGGCCTTCCCGTTTCATCGGCGAACTGCCCGAAGCGTGCATCGAAGAAGTGCGTCTGCGCGCCAGCGTGAGCCGTCCGGTAAACCATCAGCGGATGGGTGCCCCGGTGACCAAAAATGACAGCGGATTCGCGCTGGGTCAGCGTGTTCATCACGCGAAATTTGGCGAAGGCACCATCATTAATCTGGAAGGCAGCGGTGAACACAGCCGCCTGCAGGTGGCGTTTCAGGGGCAGGGAATCAAGTGGCTGGTGGCGGCTTACGCAAAGCTGGAAACGCTTTAGCGTGCGGTTGACGGCTTTTTCGTCTCAGCGTAACATGCGCCCACTATTATCATGAGAGGACAATGCCTTGGACACGCCCAGTCGATGCTGGCTCAATGACCTGGATACCAGGAATAACATCTAAGGCTACCTCTTTACGCGGGTAGCCTTAGCGGTTATCAGCGACCTCCCTTTTTGATTCCGTCGCACGAGTCAGCACTGATTTATCTCTGAAACTCTGTTTCCGTGTTCAGGCCGCACGTTCCATGTTGAGGAACGGCGGACTGCCTTGTCCCATTTAGTCTGCAATGGGGAGTATTGCTATGCTGAGCGCATTTAAACTGGATCACAGCCGCCTGACGCGACTGGAGCTGGAAGACGAAAACGACAAACTGACCACCTCCGTCTGGGTCGATCTTATTGAACCGGAAGAGGGCGAACGTGATCGGGTGCAGTCAGAACTGGGTCAGAGCCTGGCAACACGGCCTGAGCTGGAAGACATTGAGGCCTCAGCACGTTTCTTCGAAGATGAAGATGGTCTGCATATTCACTCCTTCTTCTTCTATGAAGATGCTGACGATCACGCCGGTAACTCTACTGTGGCGTTCACCATCCGTGAAGGCCGCCTCTATACACTGCGCGAACGCGAACTGCCCGCTTTTCGCCTCTATCGTATGCGCGCCCGTAACCAGACGCTGATCGACGGCAATGCCTTTGAGCTGCTGCTCGACCTGTTTGAAACCAAAATCGAACAGCTTGCCGATGAAATCGAGAACATCTACAGCGCGCTGGAGAAACTCAGCCGGGTGATCATGGAAGGTCAGCAGGGCGAAGAGTACGATCAGGCGCTGTCGCGGCTCGCGGAACTGGAAGATATCGGCTGGAAGGTGCGTCTCTGTCTGATGGATACTCAGCGCGCCCTGAACTTCCTGGTGCGTAAAGCGCGTCTGCCGGGCAATCAGCTGGAGCAGGCGCGGGAAATTCTGCGCGATATCGAATCGCTGCTGCCGCATAACGAATCACTGTTCCAGAAGGTCAACTTCCTGATGCAGGCGGCGATGGGCTTTATCAACATCGAACAGAACCGCATCATCAAGATCTTCTCGGTGGTCTCCGTGGTGTTTCTGCCGCCAACGCTGGTGGCTTCCAGCTACGGGATGAACTTCGAGTTTATGCCGGAACTGAAGTGGAGCTTTGGTTATCCTGCGGCTATCGGCCTGATGATTCTTGCCGGACTGGCACCTTATCTCTACTTCAAGCGTAAAAACTGGCTTTAAAACAGCCACGGGCCATCTCAGATGGCCCGTTTTGCTGGCTCTCATCCCCGTTTCTGCGTACTCTGATCCTCCTGTTTTTACAAATAATTAACTTCTTATGGACGCTTTTTCGTTGCGCGCGCAGTGGACGCTGCTGTTGCTGGTCTCAGTGTTGCTGGGTGCGGTGCTGCACTATTTTCATGTGCCTGCCGCGCTGTTACTGGGACCGATGATCGTGGGCGTGGTGATGGGGCTATCAGGTGCCACGCTGCGCATTGATAAACGGTTCTTCCTGGTTGCTCAGGCCGTTCTGGGCTGCATGATTGCGCAAAGCCTGTCACCTTCGATTCTGACACCGCTGATTCAGGACTGGCCGATCGTACTGGCGGTGCTGTTGCTGACGCTGGCGGCCAGTGGCTTGTCCGGTTTTCTGCTGGTGCGCTTCAGTCATCTGCCTGGCCCGACCGGCGCATGGGGATCGTCGCCGGGGGGAGCATCGGCCATGGTGGCGATGGCGGGTGACTTTGGCGCTGACGTCCGGCTGGTGGCGTTTATGCAGTATCTGCGGGTACTGTTTGTCGCCTCGGCGGCCGCGCTGGTGGCGCGCATCGGGCTGGGCGATGAAGCACACAGCGTGTCGCTGCTCTGGTTTCCGGCGCTGAATCGCGGTTTTGCCATTACCCTGGTCGTCATGCTGCTGGGTGCATGGCTGGGCACACGACTGCGCATTCCTTCTGGCGCGTTGCTGCTGCCCGCACTGGCGGGTGCGGCACTGAACAGCAGTCATATCGCGATATTACAGGTGCCGGAATGGTTGCTGGCCGTGGCCTATGCGCTGATTGGCTGGAGCGTGGGACTGCGTTTCACCCGCCCGATTTTTCTGCTGGCACTGCGCACGCTGCCGCAAATGCTGGCCTCGATCTTCGGGTTGATGTTGTTGTGTGGCGGGCTGGCGTGGATGCTGACCCGAATGCTGGATATCGATCTGATGACGGCTTATCTCGCCACCAGTCCAGGCGGACTGGACACGGTGGCGATTATTGCTGCAGGCACGCAGGTCAATATGGCGTTTGTGATGGCGATGCAGACGTTGCGTCTCTTTACCATCCTGCTGACCGGCCCGGCTTTAGCGCGCTTTATTTCACGCTACGCGCGCACGGGAACGGGAGCGGAATGAAAACGCCACCGCATCGCAGACAAACACCAGCAGCGCCAGCCAGATGAAGGCAAAGGTCACCAGCTTGTCTGGCGTGATGGTTTCACCGTAAAACACCACCGCCAGGACAAACATCAGCGTCGGGCCGAGGTACTGGAAGAAGCCCACGGTGGAGAGTCGCAGTCGGCTGCAGGCCGCCGCAAACAGCATCAGTGGAATGGTGGTAACAATGCCGGCCGCAATCAGCTTCAGGTTGAGGCTCAGCGGGTTAGCCGATAAATGGCTGGTGGCGCTGTCGGCAAAGCCAAACAGGTAAATCGCCGCCAGCGGGAACAGCCACAGGGTTTCAATCAGCATACCGCTCTGCGCATCGACCTGAATCTTTTTGCGCAAAAGACCGTACAGGGCAAAGCTCAGCGCCAGGCCCAGCGCGATAATCGGTAACGATCCAAACTGCCACAGCTGCACCAGCACGCCGACGGCTGCCAGCAGTACGGCCAGCCACTGCAGGCGACGAAAGCGTTCGCGCAGAAACAGCATGCCGAACACCACGTTAATCAGCGGGTTAATAAAGTAACCGAGGCTGGCTTCCAGCATATGCTGATTGTTGACCGCCCAGATGAACAGCAGCCAGTTGCCGCCGATCGTCACTGCTGTCAGCGCCAGCATCAGCACTTTTCGGGGCTGGCGCAATACGCTGCGTACACCGGGCCAGCTGCGGCTCAGGGTAATCAGCAACAGCATAAAGAGCGCAGACCAGATCACGCGATGCGTCATGATTTCTGTCGCGGGAACCTGTTTCACTAGCTTGAAATAGGCGGGCGCAATGCCCCAGATAAAGTAAGCGCCCAGTGCAAAGCCAACGCCCTGCCGGGTTTGTTGCGTATCCATATGCGATCCATTCAATGTCGTGGTTAGCCGATAAGATAGGTGGCAGTCGCCGTAGCGATGTAGTCGCCATGTTGATTGTGCAGCTCCACCCGAGCCACGCCGACTTTGTTACCGGCACGCAGCAGGCTGCTGGTGGCGATGAAGCGTTCACCGCGTCCGGGACGTAAATAGTCGACACGCATATCAATGGTGCCCATGCGCGACAGACGCTGGCGCAGCTCCTCCTCAGTGATGCTCTCCTGACGGGTTAGCGCATTACTGACGCACACCATGCCCGCAGCCACATCCAGTACCGAGGCGATAACACCGCCGTGCAGGATCTGCTGTGCCTGATTACCTACCAGCATGGTTTTGTTATTGAAACTGATCTCTGCGTAGTCTGCGTCAAGGCGCAGCAGCTCCAGGCCCAGCGCCTGATTAAACGGCATGTGATAAACGAAAATTTCGCCGACCAGCTTACGAGCGTCCTGCTGTGTCAGCACGGGTGATGACATGATGATGTGTCCTGAAAAAATCGGGCCAGAGGGGCGCGGAACGTTAATGAGTTGTGTATTCTATGACGCCTGCGAGGGTGTTTCCAGTTTAAGAAATCAGCACTCATGCTCGCTGCCATTTGTGTGTAGAATGGCCTGCTTTTTACGACACCCTTTCAGTTATTCTGATACGCAGTTGCTCACCGGAGAATTCTATGCGTAAGCATCGCGCCTTGCTGGCGGCAATGTTGATATTTCCTGCGCTGGCGCAGGCGGATGAAGCCCAGATTAAAGAGGTTCATGACGCGCCACAGGTCCAGGGCAGCATTATTGCTAACCTGCTGGAGAAGCACGACAACCCGTTTGTTCTCTATCCTTACGAGAACAACTATCTGCTCTACACCTATACCAGCGATCTGAATAAAGAGGCGATCTCATCTTATAACTGGGGAGAAAATGCCCGTAAAGATGAAGTGAAATTCCAGCTCAGTCTGGCATTTCCGTTATGGCGCGGTATTCTGGGCGACAACTCCGTCCTGGCGGCCTCTTATACACAGCGTTCCTGGTGGCAGCTGTCGAATAGCGCGGAGTCTTCGCCATTCCGCGAAACCAACTATGAACCTCAGATCTTCCTCGGCTGGGCAACCGACTATTCACTGGCGGGCTGGACCTTACGGGATGTTGAAGTGGGTCTGAATCATCAGTCCAATGGACGAAGCGATCCGACTTCACGCAGCTGGAACCGTGTTTATGCGCGTCTGATGGCGGAGAACGGTAACTTCCTGGCGGAAATCAAACCCTGGTATCGCATCCCGGAAGGGGAGAGCAGCGATGATAATCCTGATATCACCAAATACATGGGTTATTACCGTGCCAAAGTGGGCTACCGGCTAGGCGACAGTATTTTCAGCGTTGAGGGCAACTATAACTGGAACAGCGGTTATGGCGGCGCGACAATGGGCTGGAGCTACCCTATCAGTGAGCATGTCCGCTTCTATACTCAGGTATTTAGCGGTTACGGTGAATCACTGATCGATTACAACCATCGCCAGACGCGTCTGGGTGTGGGTGTAACGCTTAACGACTTGTTCTAATCTCAAACGTAAGACAGGAATCGCGTGGCAACCTCGGCAGTTCTCAATCAGGAAGCGCTGGCGCAGCAGGTATTGCAGGATACCTTCGGCTATCAGCATTTTCGTCCCGGTCAGCAGACGATCATTCATCAGGCGCTAAGCGGGCGCGATTGCCTGGTGGTGATGCCCACTGGCGGAGGGAAATCGCTTTGTTATCAGATTCCGGCGCTGGTGCGCGAGGGACTGACGCTGGTGGTGTCACCGCTGATCTCTCTGATGAAAGATCAGGTCGATCAGCTGCTGGCGAATGGCGTGGCGGCGGCGTATCTCAACTCCACCATGACGCGCGATCAGCAGCAGACGGTGATGGCAGACTGCCGTACCGGTCGGGTTAAGCTACTTTATATCGCTCCCGAACGCCTGATGATGGATAACTTCCTGGAAAGTCTGGCGCACTGGCAGCCCGCGATGCTGGCCGTGGACGAAGCGCACTGCATTTCCCAGTGGGGCCACGATTTCCGTCCGGAATATGGCGCACTCGGAAAGATGCGTCAGCGCTTCCCGGAATTACCGGTGATGGCACTGACCGCGACGGCGGATGAAACCACCCGCAATGACATCGTTAACCTGCTGCACATGCAGGATCCGCTGATCCAGATCAGCAGCTTTGACCGTCCTAATATCCGTTACACGCTGGTGGAGAAATTTAAACCCACCGATCAGCTGCTGCGCTACGTTCAGGATCAGCGCGGTAAGTGCGGCATTATCTACTGCAACAGCCGGGCGAAGGTGGAAGACACCGCCGCGCGTCTGCAAAGCCGTGGATTCAGCGTGGGCGCCTATCATGCCGGAATCGATAGCGAACAGCGTGGCCGGGTGCAGGAAGCGTTTCAACGTGACGATCTGCAAATCGTGGTGGCGACGGTGGCCTTTGGCATGGGTATCAACAAACCCAACGTCCGTTTTGTCGTTCACTTCGATATTCCGCGTAATATTGAGTCCTATTATCAGGAAACCGGCCGGGCCGGACGTGATGGTCTGCCCGCCGAAGCGATGATGCTCTACGATCCGGCCGATATGGCCTGGTTGCGTAAATGCCTCGAAGAGAAAGTGCCAGGGCAGCTGCAGGATATTGAACGCCACAAGCTCAATGCGATGGGCGCGTTTGCGGAAGCGCAGACCTGCCGGCGTCTGGTGCTGCTGAACTATTTTGGCGAGGGTCGCCAGCAGCCATGCGGCAACTGCGATATCTGTCTCGATCCGCCTAAACGCTATGACGGTCTGGTTGAAGCGCAAAAAGCGCTTTCCGGTATCTACCGTGTTGGTCAGCGTTTTGGCATGGGCTATATCGTTGAGGTGCTACGCGGGTCTAATAATCAGCGTATTCGTGAACAGGGTCATGACAAACTGCCGGTTTATGGGCTGGGCAAAGACCAGAGTCACGAACACTGGGTCAGTGTGTTACGTCAGTTAATCCATCTGGGGCTGGTGACGCAGAATATCGCTATGCATTCGGCGTTGCAGTTGACCGAAGCAGCGCGCCCGGTGCTGCGCGGTGAAGTGCCTTTGATGCTGGCAGTGCCGCGATTGATTACTGCGAAAACAAAAAGCAGCAGTCCGGCGAAGTTTCTCGGTGGCAATTACGACCGCAAGCTGTTCGCCAAGCTGCGTAAGCTGCGAAAAGCGATCGCCGACGAAGAGAATATTCCCCCCTATGTGGTGTTCAATGACGCCACACTGATAGAGATGGCAGAACAGATGCCGGTCAGCGCGTCGGAGATGCTCAGCGTCAACGGCGTGGGCCACCGCAAACTGGAGCGCTTTGGCAAACCTTTCCTGGTGATGATCAAAGAGCATCTTGATGATGAAGAATAAAGGACACTGATTATGCTGATGTTATTCGCAACGGTTGCGCTGGTTCATCTGGTGGCATTGATGAGCCCCGGCCCTGATTTCTTTTTCGTATCGCAAACCGCCGCCAGCCGCTCGCGTAAAGAGGCGATGATGGGGGTACTGGGTATTACACTGGGTATCGTTGTCTGGGCGGGCGTGGCGCTGATGGGACTGCACCTGATCCTGGAAAAAATGGCGTGGCTGCATCAGGTCATCATGGTCGGTGGTGGACTCTATCTGTTGTGGATGGGCTGGCAGCTGATGTGTTCGGCACGTCAGCGACACAAACAGCCGCAGCAGGATGAGCCCGTAGTTGAGCTGCCGAAACGCGGAATGAGCTTTCTCAAAGGCCTGCTGACGAACCTGTCGAATCCTAAAGCGATTATTTACTTCGGTAGCGTCTTCTCGCTGTTCGTCGGTGATGATGTGGGTTCGGCAGAGCGCTGGGGCCTGTTCCTGTTGATTATTGGTGAAACCTTTGCCTGGTTTGCTCTGGTCGCGGCTATCTTTGCGCTACCGTGGATCCGCGCAAAATATCAGCGCCTGGCAAAGTGGGTCGATGGCATGGCAGGCGTCCTGTTTGCCGGTTTTGGTATCCACCTGATTATTTCACGTTAAGCGCTGCAATCCCTTTATGCCGGAGAGCGCATTGCGCATCCGGCAAAACTTCATTGCCTGTGGTATCTCTCTGAACTTCACGTGCGTGACGACTGTCACAAACTGCACCTGTTAACGCCCCACTGTTACAACCGCGTATAAATCGTCACCCTTCTTTGATTAATGAAACCTTCACCTCCGGTATGGTCGTATCGACGGACTCTGTTTTCATGGAGATGATAATGAACACAAAACCCCTGTTAGTGTTGTTAATCGCGTTCTGCATCAGCGCCTGCGCCGCGCCTGAGGCTGTCCATTATCGCGTTCCTGACCAGGTGAAGGGAGACAGGGTATCGGCCATCCTGGCGCAGTTGCCTCCGGTGTCTGAGCAGCAGCAGGGCGAAAGAATTAACCAGATCTCCGCTGCGTTTCTCGGTACGCCTTATCAGGCGGATACGCTGATCGGCTCACCCGAAACACCAGAAGCGCTGGTGATCAATTTCAACGGAGTGGATTGTTTCACGCTGCTTGATTACGTTCAGGCGCTAAGCCGCAGTCAGGATCGCGCCAGCTTTGAGGCTAACCTGGTTCGCACCCGTTACGCGGGTGGAGAAGTCAGCTACCTGAAACGGCGTCACTTTTTTTCCGACTGGTTTGCTGAAAGCCCGCGTAATGCCACTGACATAACCCGCACACTCAGCCCGGATGCGGTGACGGTGGTGAAGCAACTGAATCGTGAGGTCAGCGGAAAAGAAAGGCTGCCCGGTCTGGGTGTGGTTCCCCGACGCATAACTTACATCCCAGCTCGCGCGATCACATCGCTGGTACTGAAGCAGATTCAGACCGGCGATTACATTGGCGTTTATACCAACGCTCAGGGGCTGGATGTGTCGCACGTTGGGATTGCCGTCTGGCATGATGGACGGTTGTGGTTCAGGAACGCCTCTTCGCTGGCGATTAATCGCAAAGTGGTCGATACGCCATTCAGGGAATATATGCGATCAAAACCGGGCATTATTGTGTTGCGTGCGGTGCCATTGACCGCGCCGTAGCGTCGCCAGGGAGAGGGGATGTGATGCAGGGCAGGATCGCGCCGACCTCAGCGTGTCGGCGCGTAAAGCCTTACGCGATCTTTCTGGCGCTGGCCAGCAGCGCGCCCACTGCCATAAACAGACCACCGAAAATGCGGTTCATTAACTTCATCTGTTTTGGTCCTTTAATCCAGCCAGCAATGCGCGTTGCCAATGTGGCGTAACCAATCATCACGATGATATCGACCACCACGGTGGTGACACCCAGCACCAGATACTGCATAAACAGCGGCTGATGTGGCTGGATAAATTGCGGAAAGAGTGCAGCAAGAAAGACGATACTTTTCGGGTTGGTCAGGTTAACCAGCACGGCGCGTTTGAAAAGGCGACGGCGCGGCATCGCTTTGGCGACAGCATCCAGGTCGATGCCACCTGCTGAGCGCCACTGCTGGATACCCAGCCAGACCAGATAGGCTGCACCGGCCCATTTCAGAATTTCAAACGCCAGCAACGACTGTGAAAACAGCGCGCCCAGTCCGATACCGACCAGCACGATGTGCAGCATGAGTCCGACCTGCAAACCGGAGATCGAGGCCACCGTGCCACGGTAGCCATGGCTGATACCGGTACTCATGGTGTTGATTGCCCCGGAGCCAGGCGACAGGCTGAGAATTGTGGTGGTAAGCAGATAGGTCAGCCACCATTCGATGGTCATGGGTCAGGCTCTCTTTAGTAACGGAATTGTGACACAATACGCCAGAAATAAGCGCGACGCTACGGCCTGCGCATGGCATTCATGACTCAGTATCCGGTCATCAGGAGGGCGAATGAATCAACACAAAGCCAGTTGGCTGCGACGTGAAAAAGCCTTTGCTGCCTTCGCCACCGGGCCGCTGCTCGATTTCTGGCACAGTCGTGAAGAACGGGAGTTTACCGGCGTAGGAAATCTGACACTGCGCTATGTCCGCTTCACATCGCCGCAACATAAGCGTGTGATCCTGATTGTGCCGGGACGCATCGAGAGTTACATAAAATATCCTGAGCTGGCGTACGATCTGTTTCACTGCGGATTTGATGTGGTGATCCTGGACCATCGCGGTCAGGGGCGTTCCGATCGCCTGCTGGAAGATTCACACCGCGGTCACGTGGCAGAATTTACCCATTACGTCGACGATCTTGAAACGCTCTATCTTAAAGAGATTGTCAGCGGTCACTATCAGCAGCGCTATGCGCTGGCTCACTCGATGGGTGGCGCAATCTTAACGCTGTTCCTGGCGCGTCAGCCGCAGGCGTTTCATGCGGCAGCGTTAGTGGCGCCGATGTTTGGCATTGCCTTGCCGCTGCCCTCATTTCTGGCCCATCGGCTTCTTGACTGGGCGGAGAAACGTCCGGCTATGCGCGATGGCTATGCGCTCGGCACCGGACGCTGGCGCGCGCACCCGTTTGGCATTAACCGGCTGACGCACAGCACCGAGCGTTACCGGCGAAACCTGCGATTTTATGCGGACGATCCGGCAATTCGCGTCGGCGGGCCAACCTACCACTGGGTGCGTGAAGGCATCCATGCCGGTCGCAATATTATCAGTCAGGTCGATAAGATCACCACGCCGCTACTGCTGTTACAGGCCAGCGACGATCGGGTGGTCGACAATCGTTCACAGGATCTGTTTTGTGCCGCAATGGCCGCGGCGGGTCATCCGTGTGAGGGCAATAAGCCACGGGTGATCGAGGGTGCGCGTCATGAGATCCTGTTTGAAAAGGATGAGATGCGCGCCGAAGCACTCAATGCAGTGGTCGACTTTTTTTCATCGCACCACTGACGTTTTTTATCCGACCGGTTAAACCGGCAGAACCAGATACCCGAGGTTTTCATGTATCACATCGTTGCATCCGATCTGGATGGCACGCTGCTTTCTCCCGAACATCGTCTGACCCCTTTTGCGCGTGAAACACTGCAGCAGCTGGTCGCGAAAGATATTCACTTTGTGTTCGCCACTGGCCGTCATCATATTGATGTCGGACAGATGCGCGACAGCCTGGCCATTCCTGCCTATATGATCACCTCAAACGGCGCGCGCGTGCACAACGCACAGGGCGAACTGGTGTTCAGTCATAATCTGGATGAGGACATCGCCAGCGATCTGTTTGGTCTGCAGTATCATCACAGCGATATTCTGACGCACGTCTACCGCGACGATGAGTGGTTTGTCAGCCGTTCAAGCCCGGCGGAGCAGGACTATTTCCGCGAGTCGGTCTTCAACTATCAGGTCTATGAGCCAGGGCTGCTGCCTACTGATAACATCAGCAAGGTTTTCTTCACCTGCGAAAATCCTGAGCATCTGATTCCGATGGAGCAGGCGATTGAAGCGCGCTGGGGCGACCGGGTTAATGTCAGTTTCTCGCTGCCCACCTGTCTGGAAGTGATGGCGGGTGGCGTGTCGAAAGGACATGCGCTGGAGGCGGTCGCGAAGACGCTGGGCCACACGCTGAAAAGCTGTATCGCTTTTGGCGACGGCATGAATGATGTGGAGATGCTGAGCATGGCGGGTAAAGGCTTTATCATGCAGAACGCCCATCAGCGGTTGAAAGATACGCTGCCAGCGCTGGATGTGATTGGGTCGAATGCCGATGATGCGGTGCCGCAGATGCTTCGCACGCTCTATCTGGCTTAAGCCGTCAGCGTAAAACAGGGCCGTATAACCGGCCCTGTTTTTATGGCCGTCAGGCGAGGGTCTTTTTGTGTTTGTGTTCGCTGACCATGGTCAGTAACAGCAGAATAACCGCCAGCACACAGCCCGCAATCATGACCATGAAGCCGCCGTCCCAGCCGAAATAATCGACGGTGTAACCGACAATGGCGCTGGCCGCCACCGATCCGCCCAGATAGCCGAACAGGCCGGTGAAGCCCGCTGCCGTGCCCGCCGCTTTTTTCGGTGCCAGTTCCAGCGCGTGCAGACCAATCAGCATCACCGGGCCGTAGATCAGGAAGCCAATCACGATCATGCAGGCCATGTCGACACCAGGATTGCCCGCCGGGTTGAGCCAGTAGATCACAGTTGCAATGGTCACCAGCGTCATAAAGAACACCCCGGTTGCACCGCGATTGCCGCGGAACACTTTGTCCGACATCCAGCCACACAGCAGCGTGCCCGGAATCCCCGCATATTCATACAGGAAGTAGGCCCACGACGATTTATCCAGCGTGAAGTGTTTTACTTCGCGCAGATAGGTCGGCGACCAGTCGAGAATGCCGTAGCGCAGCAGATAAACAAAGACGTTGGCCAGTGCGATGTACCACAGCAACTTGTTTGGCAGCACATACTTCATGAAGATCTGTTTTGCCGTCAGCTCCTCTTCGTGGCTGGCATCGTAATCAGGCGGATAGTCGTTTTTGTACTCTTCAATCGGCGGCAGACCACAGGATTGTGGGGTGTCGCGCATCAGCGCAAAGGCCAGAATCGCAATAGCAATCGCGCCAAACGCTGGCATGTAAAGTGCTGCTTTCCAGTCGTTGAACCAGGCCATGCCGAGCAGGAACAGCAGAGGCGGAATACCGCCGCCCACGTTATGCGCACAGTTCCAGACCGAGACAATCCTGCCGCGCTCCTTCTGCGACCACCAGTGAACCATGGTACGTCCACAGGGTGGCCAGCCCATCCCCTGGAACCAGCCGCAGACAAACAGCAGCACGAACATCACCATGATGCTGGACGTCGCCCAGGGGACAAATCCCATAATCAGCATCACTGCTGCTGCCAGAATCAGGCCAGCCGGTAAGAAGACGCGCGGGTTTGATCGGTCAGAGACCGAGCCCATGATGAATTTTGAAAAGCCGTAGGCAATGGAGATGCCGGATAAGGCAAAACCGAGATCGCCACGTGAAAAACCCTGCTCCACCAGATAGGGCATGGCGAGTGCGAAGTTTTTCCTGACCAGATAGTAGGCCGCGTAACCAAAGAAGATCCCGATGAAAATTTGCCAGCGCAGGCGACGGTAGAGCGGATCGACATGATCCTCCGCCACCTGCGGCTGACGTGGTGCAGGTTTAAAAATGCTCAGCATCAGTGAGGCCCTCCAGGGCACATTATGGTTTTTTATTCCCAGCAGGTTGGGGCAGGAAAAGAGCAGAAAAAAATGGACGCAGGATGTTCCATTTCGCGCAAAGAATAGTGTTAGTTGCGCAACGTTACTGTGATGAGTGACACATTTGTTACAGTTTTATTACAGTTGAGAGCGAATATGATCATCCGATGGATCATTTCGCGCATTTTATCTGGCATAAAACCCATTCCGGCACCGCTTATGTCAGTAAGTGTAAACAAGTCATTTTTCGGGCGTTTTAATCGCCTGGTTAGTAATCAGATGTCAACCAGATTTAACAGCCTGAGGGCTGCACATTGTTTACACTGACGGCCTGTTTATTTCGGGATCGTCACCGTGTTTTTATTGATTATTACCACCATTCTGTGGGCCTTTTCGTTCAGCCTGATTGGCGAGTATCTTGCCGGTCAGGTAGACAGCTGGTTCTCTGTGCTCATGCGTCTGGCGCTTGCTGCGCTGGTGTTTCTCCCTTTCCTGCGCTGGCGCGGCCATCGCCCTTCGACATTGCTGCTTTATATGCTGGTGGGGATGTTGCAGCTGGGCGTGATGTATCTGCTGAGCTTCGAAGCCTATCTCTACCTGAGCGTGTCGGAGTTCCTGCTGTTTACGGTGATGACCCCGCTCTACGTGACGCTGATTTATGATCTGATCAGCCGTCGTCCGTTGCGCATCGGCTATATCTTCAGTGCGTTGCTGGCGGTGGCAGGCGCGGCCATTATTCGCTATGACAAAGTCAGCGATCATTTCTGGTTTGGCCTGCTGTTAGTGCAGCTGGCAAACATCTGCTTTGCGGCGGGAATGGTAGGTTATAAGCGTCTGCAGGAGACCCGACCCATGCCGCAGCATACCGCTTTCTCCTGGTTCTATCTGGGGGCAGTGTTGATTGCGGTGATCGCCTGGTGTGCCTGGGGTAACCCGCAGAAGTTGCCGACGACTTCATTGCAGTGGGGCATTCTGGTCTGGCTGGGGGTGGCAGCTTCCGGTCTCGGCTATTTTATGTGGAATTACGGTGCGACGCAGGTCGATGCCGGTACGCTGGGCATTATGAATAACATGCACGTTCCCGCCGGGCTGCTGGTAAATCTGGCTATCTGGCAGGAGAAGCCGCACTGGCCGAGCTTTATTGCGGGCGCGCTGGTGATCCTCGCCTCGCTGTGGGTGCATAAGCGGTGGGTGGTGGGGCGTAGTGACCGGTAATCATTAGGTGCTGGGACAAACCGTTGCTGTAGCCGGACTGCGGCCTCCCGGGCTGGCGCGTCCGATCGCGAAGGAATCTCACCTCCCTGTGGATCGGCCGGGCCATCCCTGGCCCGGACGCTTCGCTCTTCAGACGCGCCAGCCCTGGAGACTTAACAGCATCATCGCAGTTGAACAAAGGACTCAGAGCGAATATGAAGGAGGGGATGGCGGGTTGAGAAGTAAAGCGTCCGCCGCAGGGACAAAAACGTCGGGAGCGTTTTTGAACAACGCACAGCGTCGGCCCGCTTGCGGGCGAGCCTCACGGATGAGGCGAGTAAACCGGCGGTCGAGGCTCCAGGGATGGATTTACGCCGTCTTTACGCAGCAACCCGCCATTTCCGACTGGATGGCGCCATATCAGGCAGGCTGCTCACTCTTAGGACGCTGAATCATCGCCAGCCCTTTCAGGAAGTTGCGCAGAATCTGGTCGCCACACTCGCGATAGTTCTTATGATCCGGTTTGCGGAAAATCGCGCCAATCTCAGCCTGTGAAACAGTAAAATTCACGCGCTTCAGGACATCAGGAATGTCGGTGGTTTTCAGATCAAAAGCGATGCGCAGCTTTCTCATGAAGATATTGTTAGTCATCTTGCGTTCTATGGACGGCGCGGGCGCATCTTCACTTTTGCCACGACGGTAAAAGATCAGGCCATTCAGAAAATAACCCATCAGCACATCCGGGCAGGGACGAAACGCGGCATCGTCATCTTTTTTCAGCCACGCCTGAATATCCGCTACCGGCACGTCACATTGCGCCAGCGCAAAAATCTCCACCATTTTGGCATCGCTCAGATTGAGCATGTAGCGCACGCTGCGCAGAATATCATTGTTAGTCATGGTGAGATCTTCTCATCTTCAGTCGACAGGCTGCGCATTATAGGGGATTTCGACCGCGTTCGCGCAGGTTTGTGCCCGCCGGATTACCGCTGTAATACTGCACCGGGCAGCGCGGCGTCGCGCACAAATGGCAGATGCTCGCAGGCGTGCTGACGGGCAAAGCGGATAAAGGCCTCCAGCACAGGCTGCCGCTGCTCGCCTTCGCGCACGGCGGCATAAAGACGGCTCCAGAGGCCATCGCCCAGCGTGCGGGTAACGACCAGACCCTGCTTCTCAAAACTCTCCACCACCCAGTGCGGCAGTGCGGCAATCCCCATGCGCGCCGACACCATCTGAATCATCAGCAGGGTGTTATCCACACTTTTCAGAGCCGGACTCACGCCCGCTGGCTGCAGGAAGTGACGCCAGATATCCAGACGCTGACGCTGAACCGGATAGATCATTAACACTTCATCGGCCAAATCTTCTGGCGAAATCTGCTCAACCTGCGCCAGCGGGTGGTCCGTCGCCAGTACCAGCCGGACTTCATAATCAAACATCGGCGAGTAGAACAGGCCCGAGCGCGCCAGAATGTCGGAGGTCAGCACCACATCCAGCTCACCCTGTTGCAGAGCGGGCTGCGGATCAAAGGTCACGCCTGATTTGAAATCCATCACCACCTGCGGCCAGCTCTGGCGGAACTTGTCCAGCGCGGGAGTCAGCCACTGAATGCAGCTGTGACACTCAATCGCCACCCGCAGCGTGGTCTGATGCGGCTCATGACAGGCCTGCAACGCCTGCTGAATCTGCGGCAGCACCTGCTCAGCCAGCTGCAGCAGAATATCCCCCTGCGGCGTAAAGCGTAGCGGCTGACTTTTACGCACGAACAGGCGGAATCCCAGCCGCTGCTCCAGATCGCTGAACTGATGAGACAACGCCGATTGCGTCTGATGAAGCTGGGCCGCCGCCGCCGCCAGCGATCCCGTATTGCGCAGAGCCTGAAGCGTCCGCAGGTGCTTGAGTTCGATCATGAGAGTCCTTCACATCGAAAATGAACATATTGCGCTTGAGAGACATACAGTACCCGCAGATTATAGCAGTGTAAACATCTGGACGGCTAAACATCTTTGGCTGCCCATTTTAGCCAAAGTGAAAGATTATCTGGAGAACAGCACATGACTATCCTCAACCATACCCTCGGCTTTCCCCGCATTGGTCTGCGCCGTGAACTGAAAAAAGCACTCGAGAGTTACTGGGCAGGCGACAGCACGCAGCAGGCACTACTGGCGACGGGCCGCGAGCTGCGGGCGCGACACTGGCAACAGCAGAAAGAGGCGGGCGTCGATCTGCTGCCGGTCGGCGATTTCGCCTGGTATGATCATGTGCTGACCACCAGCCTGCTGCTGGGCAATGTGCCTGCACGTCATCAGAACACAGAGGGCACCGTTGATCTGGATACGCTGTTTCGCGTGGGGCGCGGGCGTGCGCCGACCGGCGAACCCGCGGCGGCGGCAGAAATGACCAAATGGTTTAACACCAACTATCACTACATCGTGCCGGAATTTACTCAGGGCCAGACATTTAAACTGAGCTGGACTCAGCTGCTGGACGAGGTTGATGAGGCGCTGGCGCTGGGCCATAACATTAAGCCGGTGCTGCTCGGGCCGGTGACGTATCTGTGGCTGGGTAAAGTCAAAGGTGAACCCTTTGAACGTCTGTCGCTGCTGGCGGCGATTTTGCCGGTCTATCAGCAGGTGCTGGCGGAACTGGCAAAGCGCGGCATCGAATGGGTACAGATTGATGAACCCGCCCTGGCGCTGGAGCTGCCGCAGACCTGGCGCGACGCCTTTCAGCTGGCGTATGACGCTCTGCAGGGCCACAGCAAGCTGCTGCTGACCACCTATTTTGACAGCATCGGCCAGAACATTGATGTGATTCGTGCGCTGCCGGTGCAGGGCCTGCATGTCGATCTGGTCCATGGCAATGATGATATTAAGCAGCTGAATCAGCAACTCCCCGCCAGCTGGCTGCTGTCGCTGGGCGTGATCAACGGACGTAACGTCTGGCGCGCCGATCTGAGCCGCTGGTTCAGTCGCCTGCAACCGCTGACCAGAGAGCGTGAGCAGCTGTGGATTGGATCTTCCTGCTCACTGCTGCACAGCCCGATCGACCTGAGTGTCGAGACCCGCCTGGATGACGAAGTCAAAAGCTGGTTCGCCTTTGCGCTGCAGAAATGTGCTGAGCTCTTGCTGCTGAGTCAGGCTCTGAACAACAATGATGCGGCGGCGCTGGACGCCTGGAGCGCGCCGGTGCAGGCCCGTGCTCACTCCCGACGGGTGCATAATGCGGCGGTGGGGCAGCGTCTGGAGGCCATCACGCCACAGCACAGTGAGCGGCAGAGTGCTTACCCGGTTCGCGCCGTCCTGCAGCGTCAGCGTTTCAATCTGCCCGCCTGGCCCACCACCACCATTGGCTCTTTTCCACAGACCACTGAAATTCGCGGCCTGCGTCTCGACTTTAAACAGGGCCGTCTTGACAGCAGTCATTACCGCACCGGCATCGCGGAGCACATTAAACAGGCGATTACCGAGCAGGAGCGGCTGGGGCTGGATGTGCTGGTGCATGGCGAAGCAGAACGTAACGATATGGTTGAGTACTTCGGCGAGCATCTGGACGGCTTTGTCTTTACCCAGAACGGCTGGGTGCAGAGCTACGGTTCTCGCTGTGTGAAACCGCCTGTCATTATTGGCGATATCAGTCGCCCGGAGGCGATCACTGTGGAGTGGGCCCACTATGCCCAGTCGCTGACGGACAAGCCGGTAAAAGGGATGCTGACCGGTCCGGTGACGATTCTCTGCTGGTCATTCCCGCGTGAAGATGTGTCACGTGAAATCATCGCTAAGCAGATCGCGCTGGCGCTGCGTGATGAAGTGGAAGATCTGGAGAAGGCGGGCATCGGGATTATTCAGATTGATGAGCCTGCGCTGCGTGAAGGTCTGCCCCTGCATCAGTCTGAGTGGGCGACCTATCTGAACTGGGCCGTTGAAGCGTTCCGGCTGAATGCGGCGGTGGCGCGGGATGAAACCCAGATTCACACGCATATGTGTTACTGCGAGTTTAACGACATTATGGACGCCATCGCAGCCCTGGATGCGGATGTCATCACGATCGAAACTTCGCGTTCTGACATGGACCTGCTGGAGTCGTTTGAAGATTTCGAGTATCCGAATGAAATCGGGCCCGGCGTCTATGATATTCACTCCCCCAATGTTCCCAGCGTGGAGTGGATAGAAGCACTGTTGCGGAAGGCGGCGAAACGGATTCCGGAAACACGTCTTTGGGTAAACCCGGACTGCGGTCTTAAGACGCGTGGCTGGACGGAGACGCGTCAGGCGCTGGCGAATATGGTGACGGCGGCGAAGAAACTGCGTGGTGAGACGGCGTAGGAATGGGGCCGGTGGGTAAAATCAGGGGCGCAGAAGCGCCCCTTTTTCATTTATTTTGATGCCACACCATACTGCCTGAACCAGGCCAGCATGCGTTGCCAGCCATCATTCGCTGATTCAGCATGATAGCTCGGACGGTAATCAGCATTAAACGCATGTCCCGCTTCGGGATAGACGATGATCTCGGCGGTTGCATTGGCGGCATGCAGCGCCTGACGCATCTGCTCGACGCTCTCCAGTGGAATGCCGTCATCCTGACCACCATACAAACCTAACACCGGGGCACTCAAGTCGACCGCAATATCAATAGGATGCTTCTGCTGCTTCAGCGTGCGCTCACCGGTCAGTCGCCCGTACCAGGCAACCGCGGCGCGCAGCTGTGGGTTATGCGCGGCGTAGAGCCAGCTGATGCGGCCACCCCAGCAAAAACCGGTGATGCCCATGCGACGGATATCGCCGCCATTGCGCGCCGCCCAGTTTGCGGCATGATCGAGGTCAGCCAGCACCTGAGTGTCAGGGACTTTACTGACCAGCTCGCTGAATAGCGTCGGGATATCATTGTATTCAGAAGGATCGCCCTCGCGGAAATAGAGCTCGGGCGCGATCGCCAGATAGCCTTCCAGCGCAAGACGACGGCAGATATCCCGGATGTGTTCATGCACACCAAAGATTTCCTGCACCACCAGGACAACAGGCAACGGGCCTTCCGCTGAGTGAGGCTTTGCAAAAAATGCCGGCATGTTTTCGCCCTGGCTGGGAACCGAGGTTTCACCTGCGTGAATGGCCGGGCTTTCGGTAATGATGGTCGTAGAGGCGGTGGGCTGCACGGCAGGGGCAAAGCCGCCCGTCGCCGGTTTTTGTGCCATATTATCACTGGGTTTCATTATTCTCTCCGTGCAAGCATTTGCGCAATCACGTAACTATAGCCTGGCGACAAAGCATATGCGCCAGGTGTCGGGTAACAGAATCAGCAGCGAATAAAATCATCCTCCTCTTTAACATTGCGCTGACCCGGACACAGCCTCGCGAAGAGCTATCGGGACCAGGAAGATGTTATTGTGTGATATCAATCACATTTAATCTGGCTGGAAATGTAACTTTCATTTTCTTAAGTGAATGCTGTCACATATTTATCGGGCGTGCTGGCGTAGAGTGGCGCGATACCTTCCCTTAACAGGAGTCTGAAAAATGACACAGTCTGACGTTTTCCATCTTGGCCTGACTAAAGCCGATCTGCAGGGCGCCACCCTGGCGATTGTGCCGGGCGATCCGGAGCGTGTGAAGAAAATTGCCGGACTGATGGAAGATGCCACGCATCTCGCCTCACACCGTGAATTTACTTCATGGCTGGCAAAAATTGATGGTAAACCCGTTGTGGTCTGCTCAACCGGTATTGGCGGTCCTTCAACGTCGATTGCGGTGGAAGAGCTGGCACAGCTCGGCGTGCGCACCTTCCTGCGTGTCGGGACCACTGGCGCGATCCAGCCACATATCAATGTTGGCGATGTACTGGTGACCACCGCATCGGTTCGTCTGGACGGGGCCAGCCTGCATTTTGCGCCGATGGAGTTCCCGGCAGTGGCAGATTTTGCCTGTACCACCGCACTGGTTGCTGCCGCAGAAGCCTGTGGCGCGAAGACCCATATCGGTATCACCGCCTCATCTGACACCTTCTATCCGGGCCAGGAGCGTTACGACACTGTTTCAGGCCGCGTCGTCAGCCGCTTTAAAGGTTCGATGAAAGAGTGGCAGGAGATGGGTGTACTTAACTATGAGATGGAATCCGCTACACTGTTAACCATGTGCGCCAGCCAGGGTCTGCGAGCCGGCATGGTGGCGGGCGTGATTGTGAACCGCACGCAGAAAGAGATCCCGGATGCGGTCACCATGAAACAGACAGAAAGTGACGCAGTGAAGATTGTGGTCGAAGCGGCGCGTCGCTTGCTGTAGGCCGCGTCAGGCAGCAGGTTTTTGTCCAGACTCAAAACCTGCTGCCGGTCGTTAATGGCGCGTAACGTCAGTGAAACCTGAGAGTGTTTATGCGCAACACCATTCCTGTCCGACGTCCTCTCCCCGGCGCGAATCCTGCCGCACTCAATGCCCGCCTGGAACGCAGTGCCGAACGTTTCCGTGCCGCCATGCAACAGGGCGACTATGCGCTGGCAGCCCAGTGCTGCGAAGAGGTGCTGCGCTCAATGCCCAACCAGATGCAGGTGCTGAGCGACTACGCCCTTTGTCTGCTGCGTCTGGGTCAGCACAATAAAGCGTACAAAATCTATCAGAAGATTTATCAGTCACCGCCCGCTGTGCAGGCTACAGCTTCTGAAACCTGGCTGGATGGCCTGACCGAAGTGTGTGGCTGGCTGGATAAAAAGGACGAAGTCGCACGTTACGGTCTGGCGTCGCTGATGCGTTCTGATGCACGTTTCAGTCAGGAGCAGCGCATGGCCTTTCCCGCTCCGCAACCTGAGCCTGTTGATCTCCGTCAGCCGCAGCAGAATGTCATTGCTTTCTGCCTGTATGGCGATCAGCCACGTTACTGCGAAACCTTAATCAAAAACGTTGAAGTCGCGCCTGAGTTTTATCCCGGCTGGGTCTGTCGCATCTATCTTGATGACAGCGTGCCGCAGCATGTCTGGCAGCGCCTTGACCAGTCGCACGTCCAGCTGGTCGATATGTCTCATGAAAAAACTTTGTATCCAACCCTGTGGCGTTTTCTGGTGCTCGACGATCCCGCGGTGAAGCGCTTTATCGTGCGCGATGCCGACTCGTTGCTCTCGGAGCGCGAAGCGGCGGCGGTTAATGCCTGGCTGGCGTCGCCTTACTGGTTCCACCATATGCGTGACTACTTCTCTCATACCGAACTGCTGCTGGCAGGGATGTGGGGCGGCTGTCACGGCGTCTTCCGGGGTGTGGAACAGGCGATGCGTGATTTCATCGCGCAGTATCAGGGTAGTGAACGCTTCACCGACCAGTATTTCCTCAAGGTAGCGCTGTGGCCAACTGTGCGCGAAAGCCTCCTGAGCCATGATGAGTTGTTTCATTTCCATCAGGCCCAGCCGTGGCCTGACCATAGGCCTGTGCGCTGGAATACGCCGCATTTTCACGTTGGTAGTAATGCGGGATTTGCCAGTATGACCGGTAAAACCAGCGCCGCTGACGGTAGCCGGCAGCGCGTCGCGATCACCTCCGGCGAGACAACCTGGCACTATCTGGCGCAGGTCAAAAACGGTGAATGGCTGCTGCCGATGCCGTTTTTCCTGATTGATGCGTGGCAGGCTGGAAAGCTGACGGTGGCGGCTCTGTAAGCCGCTGAGTCTGGCTAAAATTGTCTGGACATTCATACAGTGCGACTCTACCTTTTCCCTCAGCAGCCTGAGTCGCGGGGAAATCATGGATCAGCACATCATCATCAGCGCCTGTCTGGCGCTTGCCGGGTTAGGGATTGGCTGGATGCTGGCACAGTTACGTGCCGGTCATCAGGTCGCCAGTTTCCAGACCGAGCGCCGTCTGCAGGAAGAGGCGCAACAGCGCCAGCAGCAGCAAATCGAACAGCTTCAGCAGCAGACGCAGCAGCGTGAGCAGGAACTGCGTCAGCTTCACGGCGCACTAAGCGGTGCCAATGAGCGACTGCAACAGCTTGATTACTGGCGCAATGAAAGCGAACAGCTCAATCGTGAACTGCGTAATCAGCTGGAGGTTAACAGCGCGCAGGAAGCAGAACTGCGTGAAGTGACCATCCGCCTGGAAGAGACCCGCTTCGCAGCTGAAGAGAAACAGCGCCTGCTGACCAACAGCGAACAACGCCTCAGCGCCCAGTTTGAAAACCTCGCCAACCGTATTTTCGAAAACAGCGGCCGTCGCGTCGATGAACAAAACCGCCAGAGTCTGGATGGGCTGATTGGCCCGCTGCGTGAGCAGCTTGATGGCTTTCGTCGTCAGGTTCATGAGAGCTTTGGCGCAGAGGCGCGTGAACGCCACACCCTGACCCATGAAATCCGGCAGTTACAGCAGCTGAATGCGCAGATGGCGCAGGAGGCATTAAACCTGACCAAAGCGCTGAAGGGCGACAACAAAATTCAGGGTAACTGGGGTGAAGTTGTATTGGGCCGCGTGCTGGAAGCCTCCGGACTGCGTGAAGGTTATGAATATGAAACCCAGGTGAGCATTCAGTCAGAACAACAGGGCAGGATGCAGCCGGATGTAATAGTGCGTCTGCCGCAGGGCAAAGATGTCGTCGTGGATGCCAAGATGACGCTGGTGGCTTATGAGCGCTACTTCAATGCAGAAGATGAAATTGAACGTGAGCAGGCGATTCAGGAGCATGTCGCTGCCATGCGGGCGCACATCCGTCTGCTGGGCCGAAAAGATTATCAACAGTTGCCCGGTTTACGATCGCTGGATTATGTGTTGATGTTTATCCCGGTTGAGCCCGCC
Organism: Pantoea sp. MBLJ3; assembly: GCF_000816655.1. Classification (NCBI taxonomy): domain Bacteria; kingdom Pseudomonadati; phylum Pseudomonadota; class Gammaproteobacteria; order Enterobacterales; family Erwiniaceae; genus Pantoea; species Pantoea sp. MBLJ3. The sequence continues at coordinate 16,900 of NZ_JSUT01000001.1, read as the reverse complement.
TTTTTGCTGGCCATTGATCGCCAGCCTGAGCTGATTGGCGAGGCACTGCAGCAGAACATCATGCTGGTCAGCCCCACCACACTGCTGGTGGCGTTGCGAACCATTAATAATCTCTGGCGCTATGAGCATCAGAGCCGCAATGCACAGCGTATTGCCGATCGGGCAACCCGGCTTTATGACAAGATGCGGCTGTTTGCCGATGACATGACCGGCATTGGTCACAGTCTTGATAAGGCGCAAAACAGCTATCGCGAGGCGATGAAAAAGCTGTCAGAGGGGCGCGGCAACCTGATTGCGCAGATAGAGGGATTTCGGGCGCTGGGCGTGGAGATCAAACGGCCCATCAACCCGCAACTGGCCGAACGCGCCATGCCGGAAAACCGGGCGGATGAGGATGCAGATGACGACAGGGATGCGGATGAGAGTGAGCCGCGTGTGAGACGCCTCCACGAATAGTATGGGCGCAGCGTGCCTGACTTCCGTGACTCTGATACACTTCGGGAAGTATTGTTTGTGGAGCAGGTAAAACCGATGGCAGATGAATCACAGCAGGAAACCACCCATTTTGGCTTTCAGACGGTCGCCAAAAGCGAAAAAGCTGACAAAGTCGCGGACGTGTTTCACTCCGTAGCGGCAAAATATGACCTGATGAACGATTTGATGTCGTTTGGCGTCCATCGTATCTGGAAGCGTTTTACCATTGACAGCAGCGGCGTACGTCGCGGTCAGCGCGTGTTAGATTTGGCCGGCGGTACGGGCGATTTGACCGCAAAATTCTCTCGCCTGGTGGGCGAAACCGGTCAGGTTGTCCTGGCCGATATCAACAGCTCCATGCTGAAGATGGGCCGCGAAAAGCTGCGCAATCAGGGTGTGGTTGGCAATGTGAGTTACGTACAGGCCAACGCAGAAGCTCTGCCTTTCCCCGATAACTATTTCGACTGCATCACCATCTCCTTTGGTCTGCGCAACGTCACGGAAAAAGAGAAAGCGCTGGCCTCGATGTTCCGTGTCCTTAAGCCGGGCGGACGTCTGCTGGTTCTGGAGTTCTCTAAGCCGGTGCTGGATCCGCTGAGCAAGGCGTATGACGCTTACTCATTCCACATTCTGCCGCGTATCGGACAGCTGGTGGCGCAGGATGCAGAGAGCTATCGCTATCTGGCCGAATCGATACGTATGCATCCCGATCAGGAGACCCTGAAAGCGATGATGAACGATGTCGGTTTTGAAAATACCACTTACTCCAATATGACCGGCGGCATTGTCGCGCTGCATCGTGGATTTAAGTTCTGAGTGAGATGGTAATGAACCTGATGCCCTTGATTACCGCGGGCCTGGAAACGGCGCTGAACCGTATTCTCTATCGCGATCGCGGCCTGAAACCGGCGCGGCAACGTCTGAATGGCAAAGTGCTGACGCTGCGCCTGACTGAGTTCTCTTATCCGCTGGTGCTGGTTTTCAGTGAACAGCAACTGGACGTGTTATCGGACTGGCAGGATAGCAGTGACTGCACGGTGATCACCTCGCTGAAAACGCTGACGAAGCTGCGCGATCGCCAGCAGCTGACGCCGCTGATTCGCAGCGGTGAGCTGCAGGTTGATGGCGACCTGCAGGTAGTGCAGCAGTTCTCCGCGCTGATGGATCTGGCTGAGCTGGACCCGGCAGAATATCTGGCTCCCTGGGTAGGCGATATCGCCGCACAGGGCATCAGTCAGCGCTCGCAACAGGCATTCCGCTTTTTCACAGGCGAAGTGCAGCGTCGCCAGGATTATCTCGGACAGGCTATCACCGAAGAGTGGCGTGTTGCGCCTGGCTCGCTGGAATTAGCCTGGTTTTCTGAGGAGGTCGACGCGATGGAACGTTCGCTTGAGGCGCTTGATGCGCGTCTGGCGCAGCTGGAGGCAAAATGAGTTTTGGAGAGATCCGCCGCTTATATCTGATCATGAAGGTGTTTCTGACCTATGGCCTTGATGAACTGATACCTCAGACACGCCTCACATTCCTGTTTCGCCTGTGGCGTCGCTCTGTTTTCTGGATCCCGAATCTGCATCAGCATGAACCCATCGGCGCACGTATGCGCATGGCGATGGAGCAACTGGGTCCGGTCTGGATCAAGTTCGGGCAGATGCTCTCGACCCGTCGGGATCTCTTCCCGCCGCTGATCGCCGATCAACTCGCGATCCTGCAGGACCGCGTAGCGCCCTTCGATGGCGTCAAAGCGAAAGCGCAGATTGAAGCCTCAATGGGCGCGCCGATTGAAACCTGGTTTGATGATTTTGATATCAAGCCACTGGCGTCAGCATCCATTGCACAGGTGCACACCGCCACGCTGAAATCGACCGGCAAGAAAGTGGTGATCAAAGTGATCCGCCCCGATATTTTGCCGGTGATCAAAGCGGACATGAAGCTGATCTATCGCCTGGCCCGCTGGGTTCCGCGTCTGCTGCCGGATGGCCGCCGTCTGCGTCCGGTCGAGGTGGTGCGCGATTATGAGAAAACCCTGCTTGATGAGCTGAACCTGTTACGTGAAGCAGCCAACGCCATTCAGCTGCGCCGGAATTTTGAAGACAGCCGCATGCTCTACGTACCGGAAGTCTATTCAGATTACTGCAGCGAAACCATGATGGTGATGGAGCGTATCTACGGCATTCCGATTTCTGACGTTGCTACGCTGGAACGCCATGGCGTGAATATGAAGCTGCTGGCTGAACGTGGCGTGCAGGTCTTTTTCACCCAGGTCTTTCGCGACAGCTTCTTCCATGCGGATATGCATCCGGGCAACATCTTTGTCAGCTATGACCATCCGGAAGATCCACAATATATCGGCATTGACTGCGGTATCGTGGGTTCACTGAACAAAGAAGATAAGCGTTATCTGGCGGAAAACTTTATCGCGTTCTTTAACCGTGATTACCGTAAGGTCGCGGAACTGCACGTAGACTCCGGCTGGGTGCCGCCCGATACCAATGTCGAAGATTTCGAGTTTGCGATTCGTACGGTCTGCGAACCGATTTTTGAAAAGCCGCTGGCTGAGATCTCCTTCGGACATGTGCTCCTGAACCTGTTTAACACCGCACGCCGCTTTAACATGGAAGTGCAGCCGCAGCTGGTCCTGCTGCAAAAAACGCTGCTTTATGTGGAAGGGATTGGCCGTCAGCTCTATCCTCAGCTCGATCTGTGGAAGACAGCCAAGCCGTTCCTGGAAGAGTGGATTAAGGATCAGGTCGGTCTGCCGGCCATTATCCGTGCGGTGAAAGAGAAAGCGCCATTCTGGGCTGAAAAGTTACCCGAGCTGCCCGAGCTGTTTTACGACAGCCTGCGCCAGCACAAGCTGCTACGGCATAGCGTCGATAAATTGGTGGGTGATATGCACGCACAGCGCGTTCGTCACCATCAGGCGCGCTACCTGTTTGGCGTCGGGGCAACGTTGCTGTTAAGCGGAACGGCTGTACTACTCACCCGACCGGACTGGGACTTCTTCCCGGCGGTGTTAATGGCGGCGGGAATCGTCTCCTGGTTAATCGGCTGGCGTAAGACAAACTGATTGTCACGTCCGTCTAAAAAAAGGTAATGTCGCTGGCTCAGGCCCGGTTGAAAAGGGCACTCTGTGGTGCATTACCTCATCGTTTTCACAGAATATTAGAGGCTATCTCATGGGCGGTATCAGTATCTGGCAATTGGTAATCATTGCCGTCATTGTTGTACTTCTGTTCGGTACCAACAAATTACGTAATCTGGGTTCGGATTTAGGTTCTTCGATTCGTGGCTTCAAAAAAGCCATGAGTGACGAGGACGATAAAAAGGATCAACCGAAAGAGCAGGATGCTGACTTCGCGGCCAAAACGCTGGCTGATAAACAGCACACTTCGGCTACCAAAGAAGACACCAAGAACGACAAGCAGGTGTAAACCGTGTTCGATATTGGTTTTAGTGAACTGGTATTAGTATTCGTTATCGGGCTGATTGTACTCGGCCCGCAACGTTTACCGGTTGCGGTGAAAACCGTAGTCGGCTGGATCAGGGCGATTCGTTCGCTGGCAGCCAATGTGCAACATGAACTGGCGCAGGAGCTCAAGCTGCAGGAGCTGCAGGACAGCCTGAAAAAGGTGGAAGAAGCGAGCCGCGGCACGCTCTCACCTGAGCTGAAAGAGTCGATGGAAGAGCTGCGTAAAACGGCGGATTCAATGAAACGCTCGGTCAGTCAGAGCATCGACATTGAAAAAGAAGAAGACGAGGCAAACACCATTCACTCGGCCCAGCACAGGCCCGTGTCTCATCCTGCTTCAGAAGCAGGAGACGCATCTGAGTCTGGCACGGCGGAACTTTCGGCGACACCGGCTACCGCAGAACATCAGGCCAGCGCGCCAGCACAGGCCCCCGCTCCGGTTTCAGACGCTGTCACGGCTGTGCAACCTGCTGCGGCACCTTCCGCTGTTGCCACTGCCCCGGCACAGGCTCCGTCAGCCGTTTCATCCGCGCCGGCTGTGCAATCTTCTGCCGCACCTGCCGCCGTGGCCAGCGCCCCGGCACAGGCGCCTGCGGATGAAGCCGCCAGACCGGCCAATGCTGCGCGACATTCCGCTCCACCCTCTTCTGCAAGTGATGAACGATAATGGCCGTTGAAGATACTCAACCGCTCATCAGTCATCTGATTGAGCTGCGTAAGCGACTACTGAATTGCATGATCGCAGTATTAGCGATTTTTCTGGTGCTGGTTTTCTTCGCCAATGATATTTACCAGCTGGTCGCGGCACCTCTGATTAGCCAGATGCCGGTTGGATCGAGCATGATCGCGACTGATGTCGCCTCACCGTTTTTCACCCCGATTAAGCTGACTATCATTGTGTCGGTGTTTCTTGCGGTGCCAGTGATCCTCTATCAGGTCTGGGCATTTGTCGCTCCGGCGCTATACCGGCATGAGCGCAGGCTGGTTATGCCACTGCTCTTTTCCAGCACTTTCCTGTTCTATTTCGGCGTAGCGTTTGCCTATTTTGTGGTCTTTCCGCTGGCATTCGGTTTTTTCACCAAAACCGCGCCGATCGGCGTCACCGTTGCGACAGATATTGCCAAATACCTCGATTTTGTCATGACGCTGTTTATGGCATTTGGCGTGGCGTTTGAAGTGCCGGTGGCGATTGTGCTGCTGTGCTGGACCGGCATCACCAGTCCGGACGATCTGAAGAAGAAACGTCCTTATATTCTGGTGGGTGCCTTCGTCGTCGGGATGTTGCTCACACCGCCGGATGTTTTTTCCCAAACTTTGCTCGCTATTCCGATGTACTGCCTGTTTGAAGTCGGCGTATTCTTTTCCCGTTACTACGTGGGTAAAGGCCGCCGGTCACAGGATGAGGACGAGAACATCGACTCCTGATGCCGACCGCGTTACCGTTACCCGCACAGGCGGGAAGCGATCAATCCAAACCGCCCTGATGGGCGGTTTTTGTTTATAAACTGTGGGAAAAATTATGTTTGATATCGGTGTAAACCTGACCAGCACGCAATTCGCCTCCGACCGGCAAAAGGTGGTTAAACGCGCGCGTGATGCGGGCGTCACCGGCATGCTTATTACCGGCACTAATGCGCTGGAGAGCCAGCAGGCTCAGCGGCTGGCTGAAGCGCAACCCGATTTCTGCTGGTCTACCGCGGGCGTTCATCCTCATCATGCCAGCGAATGGTCCACGGACATTGCCAGTACCCTGCGTCGACTGGCTGAAAAACCGGAAGTGGTGGCTATCGGTGAGTGCGGGCTCGATTTTAATCGCAACCTGTCGGCGCATGAGCAGCAGGAGTATGCGTTTGATGCACAGCTGGCACTGGCGGCGGAACTCAACATGCCGGTGTTCCTTCACTGCCGTGAAGCCCATGCACGTTTCGCCGCGGTGCTTGAACCCTGGCTGCCAAAATTGCCGGGTGCGGTGATTCACTGCTTTACCGGCACGCGTGATGAACTTGAAGGCTGTCTGGCCATGGGATTATCCGTGGGGATCACGGGCTGGGTGTGCGATGAGCGTCGTGGTCTGGAACTGCGAGAGCTGCTGCCACTGATTCCGGCCGATCGTCTGCTGCTGGAAACCGATGCGCCGTATCTGCTGCCACGCGACATGCGTCCGCGCCCGACTTCACGCCGGAACGAACCCTGCTTTTTACCGCATATTGTGCATCAGGTGGCGACATGGCGTGGGGAGAATGCTGAGGAACTGGCGGTCCGCATTGATCAGAATGCGCGGACGTTGTTCAGACTGGCTTAAAGCTTGCGGAACTGCTTGTTATCCACACTGCGCATCACCTGCTTGTTCAGCAGATTAAGCAACAGAATCGAGCGTGTTTCACCATCCGGCTCGGCAAAGATGGCGCGCAGCCCCTCAAAGGTCCCTTCAGTGATAACCACTTCGTCGCCGCTTTGAGGGGTTTCCGGATCAAGCAGGATTTGCGGGACATCAGTCTCCAGCGCTTCAATCACGGCCGATGGCACGGTCGCAGGTGTGGTGCCGAAGCGCACAAAGTGGCTGACACCGCGCGTGCTGCTGATGGTCGTGGTGTGAATCGCTTCCGGATCGAATTCAATAAACAGATAATTTGGAAACAGTGGCTCACTCACCGTGGTACGTTTTCCGCGCACGATCTTTTCCAGAGCGATCATCGGACTCAGGCAATGCACTTCCTGCCGCTCCAGATGCTCCTTCGCGCGCAATAGCTGTCCACGTTTGCAATAGAGTAAGTACCAGGATTCCATAACTGCTCCCATTGAATGGACGCTAAGAATAGCAAACCTGCTGCCAGAGTTATAGCGCAGGGGCAGGGTAAAGCGTCCTGCAAAGAAAATAAACTGAGACTTTTCTTAACAGGCCGGCTGGCAGGTGAAAAGGTAACTGAAAATTGACGTCTGCTTAAGAGGCTGCACTATAAACCTCAGCATATCCGCTTAATCAGACCTATAATGGCCGATTCACTCTGGCCGGAAAGCTAAAGCCGCATGAAATATCACGATTTAAGAGACTTTCTCGCGCTGCTCGAACAGCGCGGTGAGCTAAAGCGCATTACCCAGTCGATCGATCCCGAACTGGAAATGACCGAAATTGCCGACCGTACACTGCGCGCCGGTGGTCCCGCCTTGCTGTTTGAAAACCCGAAAGGGTACGACATGCCGGTACTGTGCAATCTGTTCGGCACGCCAAAGCGCGTGGCAATGGGCATGGGCCAGGAGGAGGTCAGCGCACTGCGTGAAGTGGGTAAACTGCTGGCCTTCCTGAAAGAACCGGAGCCGCCAAAAGGCTTCCGCGATCTGTTCGATAAAATGCCGCAGTTTAAGCAGGTTCTGAACATGCCGACCAAACGGCTGCGTAATGCACCCTGTCAGGAGGTGGTGTTCAGTGGCGATGACGTTGATCTGACGCGCATTCCGGTGATGAAGTGCTGGCCCGGTGATGCGGCACCGCTGATTACCTGGGGCCTGACTGTGACGCGTGGTCCCCATAAAGAGCGGCAGAATCTTGGTATCTATCGGCAGCAGGTGATCGGCAAAAATCGTCTGATTATGCGCTGGCTGTCGCACCGTGGCGGAGCGCTTGATTATCTGGAGTGGACGAAAGCACATCCGGGTGAGCGTTTTCCGGTGTCGGTGGCGCTGGGTGCCGATCCTGCCACCATTCTTGGTGCCGTGACGCCGGTACCTGATACGCTGTCAGAATATGCGTTTGCCGGTTTGCTGCGCGGCAATAAAACAGAAGTGGTGAAGTGTCTCTCGAACAATCTCGAGGTGCCTGCCAGCGCTGAAATCGTGCTGGAAGGGTATATCGAAGCGGGCGATATGGCGCCGGAAGGCCCTTACGGTGACCACACGGGCTACTACAATGAAGTAGATAGCTTCCCGGTGTTTACTGTGACGCATATTACGCAGCGCCATAAGCCTATCTATCACTCTACCTACACTGGCCGTCCACCAGATGAACCTGCGGTACTGGGTGTGGCGCTGAATGAAGTGCTGGTGCCGATTCTGGTGAAGCAGTTCCCGGAGATCGTGGACTTCTATCTGCCGCCAGAGGGTTGCTCATACCGCCTCGCGGTTGTGACAATTAAAAAGCAGTACGCAGGGCATGCCAAACGTGTCATGTTTGGCGTCTGGTCGTTTTTACGGCAGTTCATGTACACCAAATTTGTTATTGTGTGTGACGATGACGTTAATGCGCGTGACTGGAACGATGTGATCTGGGCGATCACCACGCGTATGGATCCGGCTCGCGATACGGTATTAGTGGAAAATACCCCGATCGATTATCTCGATTTCGCCTCGCCTGTGTCCGGGCTGGGATCGAAGATGGGGATGGATGCGACCAACAAGTGGCCGGGTGAAACGCAGCGCGAATGGGGTACACCCATTGTGAAAGACCCTGCGGTCACCGCGCGCATTGATGCCATCTGGGATGAGCTAGGTATTTTTGATCAGCCGCCACAGCGTTGATGGCGAGCACAACCATAAAGACGACCCGACAGAGGGAACGCATGACAACGTTAAGCTGTAAAGTAACTTCAGTTGAGGCGATTACCGACACGGTCTATCGCGTTCGCCTGATCCCTGAAGCGGAATTCAGTTTTCGCGCGGGACAGTATCTGATGGTAGTGATGGATGAGCGCGACAAGCGTCCGTTCTCACTGGCTTCAACACCGATGGAAAAAGATATCATTGAGCTGCATATCGGCGCGTCCGATCTGAACCTCTATGCCATGGCCGTTATGGATCGCATCCGTAACGATCGCCAGATCACGGTTGATATGCCGCACGGCGACGCCTGGTTGCGCGAAGAGAGCACTAAGCCGCTGATTCTGATTGCGGGCGGCACCGGTTTCTCCTATGCCCGTTCAATTCTGCTTACCGCGCTGGCGGAACAGCCAGAGCGCGATATCGCCATTTACTGGGGCGGACGTGAGCTCAAGCATCTGTACGATATGGACGAGCTGGATGCGCTGGCAGTCAAGCACCCGAACCTGAAGGTGATCCCGGTCGTCGAGCAGCCCGAAGCGGGCTGGCAGGGTCGGTCAGGCACGGTCCTGACAGCCGTGATGCAGGACTTCAGCACGCTGAGCGAGCATGAGATCTACATCGCCGGACGGTTTGAGATGGCGAAGATTGCCCGCGATCGTTTCTGTGCCGAGCGTGGCGCCGTAGAGTCACAGATGTATGGCGATGCGTTTGCCTTTATCTGATTCCCGGTAGCAGGCTGTAGCAGACAGAAAAAACCCGCCGGTTAACGGCGGGTAAATCTGACAAAGTAAGACTCAACGTATTACAGACGCTCGAATACGGTCGCAATCCCCTGACCCAGTCCGATGCACATGGTAGCGAGTCCGAAACGGGCATCGCGTCGTTCCATAATATTCAGCAGTGTGGTGCTGATGCGCGCGCCGGAACAGCCCAGCGGATGGCCTAAAGCAATCGCACCGCCATTCAGATTCACCTTGTCATCCATCAGCTCCAGCAAACCTAAGTCCTTGATGCAGGGCAACGTCTGCGCGGCAAAGGCTTCGTTCAGTTCAAACACGTCGATATCACTGACGCTTAACCCCGCCCGTTTCAATGCCAGTTTACTGGCCGGAACCGGTCCATAGCCCATGATCGACGGATCACAGCCGACCACTGCCATGCTGCGGATGCGGGCGCGTGGCGTCAGCCCCAGTTCACGGGCGCGTGATTCACTCATGACCAGCATGGCGGCTGCACCATCTGACAACGCCGACGACGTGCCCGCCGTGACGGTGCCATTCACCGGATCGAAGGCGGGTTTGAGCGCCGCCAGTCCTTCGGCGCTGGTCTCCTCGCGGATCACTTCATCAAAGTCATAGCGTTTAAGAATGCCGTCGCTGTCGTGTCCATAAGTGGCGACAATCTCAGTGGCGAAGTCGCCGCGCTGGGTGGCCTGCCATGCGCGCTGGTGCGAACGCAGGGCAAACGCATCCTGCTGCTCACGGCTGATATGATGCATACGTGCCAGCATCTCGGCAGTTAAGCCCATCATGCCTGCGGCTTTGGCGACGGTGCGTCCCAGGCCGGGATGAAAATCCACACCGTGATTCATCGGCACGTGCCCCATGTGCTCCACGCCACCGATCAGGCAGCACTGTGCATCGCCCACCATAATGGTGCGGGCCGCATCGTGCAGCGCCTGCATTGACGAACCGCACAGCCGGTTAACGGTAGTGGCCGGTACAGAGTGCGGGATTTCGGCCAGCAGCGCGGCGTTACGCGCGATATTAAATCCCTGTTCCAGCGTCTGCTGTACGCAGCCCCAGACGATATCGTCGAGCGAACTCGGATCCACTGCCGGGTTGCGGCTCAGAATTTCGCGCATCAGGTGCGCAGAGAGGTCTTCAGCGCGCACGTTCCGAAAGGCTCCGCCTTTTGAACGTCCCATTGGCGTGCGCACCGCATCAACAATCACCACATTTTCCATCTTTTTGCCCTCAGGCGCTTTTCAGCGCGGCTTCATCAATCGGTTTAGCGGCGGGATACCAGCTTTCATGCTGATGGGCTTTCTGCACCAGCAGCGCAGGCAAGGCATAGAGCCCACCGAGCGCGCTATAGCGGCGTGCCTGATCGACCACATTACTGTTGCCAAGGGTATCGAGATAGCGGAATGCGCCGCCACGGAACGGCGGGAAGCCAAGGCCGTATACCAGCGCCATATCTGCTTCAGCGGGTGAGGCGATAATCTTCTCTTCAAGGCAGCGCACCACTTCATTCAGCATCGGCAGCATCATGCGGTTCAGGATCTCTTCGTCACTGAAGACCCGCGCGGGCTGACAGACCTGTTGCAGCAGTGTGTCCACCTCTGCATCGGGCACTTTCTTCAGCTTGCCTTTTTTATCCTCTTCCCAGCGCCAGAAACCTTTGCCATTTTTCTGGCCAAAACGACCGGCATCAAACAGCAGGTCAATCGCATCACGATAGTCATGCTTCATACGATCCGCGAAACCGTCCGCCATGACGCTTTGCGCGTGATGTGCGGTATCGATGCCTACCACATCCAGCAGCCAGGAGGGACCCATCGGCCAGCCGAACTGTTTTTCCATTACTTTATCAATCTGGCGGAAATCAGCGCCGTCGCGGAGCAGCAGGCTGAAAGCGGCGAAGTAGGGGAACAGCACCCGGTTAACAAAGAAGCCGGGACAATCATTCACCACGATAGGGGTTTTGCCCATTTTGCTGGCCCAGGCCACCACTTTACTCAGCGTGGCTTCACTGGTTTTCTCGCCACGAACCACTTCAACCAGCGGCATACGTGGCACCGGATTGAAGAAGTGCATGCCACAGAAGTTTTCCGGGCGTTGCAGCGCCTGCGCCAGCTGGCTGATAGGAATGGTCGAGGTATTGGAGGCCAGAATCGCGTCTTCACGCAGATGCTGTTCGGTTTCAGCCAGCACTTTGGCCTTGATCAGCGGGTTTTCAACCACGGCCTCCACCACCACATCGGCCTGATCAAAACCGGCATAATCGAGTGTGGGCTGGATAGTGGCGATCACACTGGCGAGTTTGTTGCCGTCGATTTTGCCGCGTTCTAACAGCTTATTAAGTAACTTACTGGCTTCGTTCATCCCCAGGGTTAGCGCCTGTGGGTTGATATCTTTCATTCTGACCGGCACGCCTTTCCACGCAGACTGGTAGCTGATGCCGCCACCCATAATGCCTGCGCCCAGTACTGCCGCCTGAGCGGGGGCGCCGCTTTCGCTGCCACGCTTTTTCGCCAGGCCTTTGACGTACTGGTCGTTAAGGAAGATGCCGACCAGAGCGCGAGCTTCATCAGACTGCGCCAGCGGCACAAACGCCGCGGTTTCAAGTTTCAATGCATCGTCACGGCCAAGGCTGGCCGCCGCTTCAATGGTTTTCACTGCCATCAGCGGGGCGGGATAGTGTTTACCTGCAGTCTGCAGCACCATCGCTTTCGCAATAGAAAAGCTCATGGCTGCTTCAATCGGGCTGAGTTTCAGCGGAGCCAGTTTCGGTGCCCGGCGCGCGCGCCAGCTGCCATCAGTGGCGGCGGCTTTGAGCATGGTGATCCCCGCCTCGCGCAGTTTTTCGCGAGCGACCACGGCATCGACCAGACCGAGTTTCAGGGCGGCATTGCCATCAACATCTTTGCCCGCCGCAATAATTTCCATTGCACTGTCGGCACCCAGCAAGCGTGGCAACCGCACGCTGCCACCAAAGCCAGGCATGATGCCAAGTTTGGTTTCCGGCAGGCCAATGCGGGCGTCCGCAGTAGCAATACGCAGATCGGTTGCCAGCACACACTCACATCCGCCACCCAGCGCATAGCCGTCAATGGCGGCCAGGGTCGGCACGGGTAAATCTTCCAGACGATTGAAGATGCTGTTGGCATAGCTCAGCCACTGGCTCAGCTTTTCGGTGGGTGCATTAAACAGTGAAAGGAACTCGGTGATATCCGCACCCACAATAAAAGCAGGTTTAGCGGAGCTCAACAGCAGGCCGCGAAGATCTGGCTGCTGCTCCAGCACTGCAATTGCCTCGCCCAGACTGGCGACAGTTTGCGTATCAAGCTTGTTGACTGAGCCTGCAGCGTCAAAAACCAGCTCGGCGATACCATCGTCCAGCCAGTGAAGTGTAAGGTTAGCGCCTTGGTAGAGCATGTGCGTCTCCTGAAACCGCGAAAGGTGATCTGGTCATACCAGATGATCGTGAGTGTGGGAGGGATGTTAATTATTTGCAAACTGCTCTTTGCTTATTTGCTAACAAGATCACAGCCGTGTCGACATCAGCAACTGCGCAAGGGGTATGCTAAACTTGCGGCCATTTCGCGACACTGGAGAGACGTCAATGGATTCACTGAAGACCTTGTATCACGCGCACATCGCCACGTTGCAACAACGGGCGCAGCAGGTGCTGGCACGCAATAAACTGGATGCGATGTTGATCCATTCCGGTGAGTTGTTGACGGTGTTTCTGGATGACCACACCTATCCGTTTAAGGTGAATCCGCAGTTCAAGGCCTGGGTGCCGGTGACACAGGTTCCCAACTGCTGGCTATGGATTGATGGCGTGAACAAACCGAAACTGTGGTTCTACTCTCCGGTGGATTACTGGCATAACGTTGAACCTCTGCCGGATAGCTTCTGGACTGAAGATGTCGAGGTTATCGGCCTGAAAAATGCGGATGAGATTGCGCAGTTGCTGCCTGCACAGCGTGATAATGTCGCTTATATCGGCCCGATCAACGCACGGGCAGCACAGCTTGGTATCGCCTCCGGCAATATCAATCCTAAAGCGGTGATCGACTTCCTGCATTTCCATCGCAGTATCAAAACAGATTATGAACTCGCCTGTCTGCGCCAGGCGCAGAAGCTGGCAGTGGCGGGTCATCGCGCAGCGAAAGAGGCGTTCTCGGCGGGCTTAAGCGAGTTCGATATCAACCAGGCGTATCTGACCGCGACCGGTCATCGCGATACCGATGTGCCGTACGGCAATATCATTGCGCTGAATGAACACGCTGCGGTGCTGCACTACACCCGGCTGGATCATCAGCCGCCGGCGAAACGCCACAGCTTTTTGATTGATGCGGGCGCTGAGTATCTTGGCTACGCCGCCGACCTGACCCGCAGCTATGCGGCGCAGAGCAGTTCGCTCTATGCCAGAATGGTTGAGGCGATGAACGCGGAAGAGCTGGCGCTGATCGCCACGCTGAAAGCGGGCGTGCGCTACACCGATTATCATCTTCAGATGCATCAGCGTATTGCGAAGATGTTGCTGAAGTTTGAGCTGGTGCAGGGCATCAGCGAAGAAGCGCTGGTGGCTGAAGATCTGACCGGGCCGTTTATGCCACATGGGCTGGGGCACCCACTGGGTCTGCAGGTGCATGACGTAGCGGGTTTTATGCAGGATGATCAGGGCACGCATCTGGCCGCGCCTGCGCAATATCCTTATCTTCGCTGCACCCGCGTGCTGCAACCGGGCATGGTATTAACCATCGAGCCAGGCTTCTATATTATTGACTCATTACTGGCACCACTGCGTGCAGGCCGTTTCAGTCAGCACTTTAACTGGCAGGCTATCGATGCACTTCGGCCTTATGGCGGAATTCGTATCGAGGATAACGTGGTGATCCATGCGCATCGCGTTGAGAACATGACCCGCGATCTGCATCTGGCCTGATGGAAGCCTTTGATATTCCCGCGGTGCCCGTGAGCAGCAGTGAGGAGACGATCAAAAAGAGTCGCTTCATTACGCTGCTGGCGCACACCGAGGGGGCAGAGGCGGCGCGCGCCTTTGTCCAGCAGGTCAAAAACGAGCATCCGGCTGCCCGGCATCACTGCTGGGCATGGGTCGCGGGCGCGCCGAATGATTCTCAACAGCTCGGCTTCTCTGATGATGGTGAACCTTCGGGTACAGCAGGGAAACCGATGCTGGCGCAGCTGATGGGCGCGGATATTGGCGAGATTACTGCCGTGGTGGTGCGTTACTACGGCGGCATCATGCTGGGAACCGGCGGCTTAGTGAAAGCCTATGGTGGTGGCGTTCAGCAGGGGCTTAAGCTGCTGCCACGACAGCGCAAAGTGCCGATGAAGCTGTTCACTCTGCAATGTGACTATCCACAGCTCAGTGATGTTGAACGGCTGGTACAGCGTTTTGACGGTAAGGTGACCGACAGTCAGTTTCAGGATCGCATTGCGCTGACGCTGGCTGTACCTTACGGACAAATCGACGGTTTTAAAAAAAATCTGTCAGACTTTAGTCGGGGTGCATTATCGCTGATCCCGCTCACACCCTGATGTTCATCTCTATTATTTAAAGGAACGGCTGAATGCACTTTCGCGCCATTACCCGCATAGTCGGTCTGCTGGTGATCCTCTTTTCAGTGACGATGATTTTGCCCGGCCTGGTCGCATTGATTTATCGCGATGGCGCGGGGCGGGCGTTTAGCCAGACCTTTATGATGGCGCTGGTGATCGGCTCGCTGCTGTGGTGGCCGAATCGCAAAAAGAAAACCGAACTCAAACCGCGGGAAGGGTTTCTGATTGTCGTGCTGTTCTGGACGGTGCTGGGCAGCGTAGGGGCCATGCCCTTTATCTTTGCCGAACAGCCCCATCTTTCCGTGACGGATGCGTTCTTTGAATCTTTCTCTGGCCTGACAACGACCGGGGCCACTACGCTGGTGGGGCTGGACTCGCTGCCTAAAGCCATTCTCTTCTATCGACAGATGCTGCAGTGGCTGGGCGGTATGGGAATCATCGTGTTAGCGGTGGCGATATTGCCGATTCTGGGCGTCGGAGGTATGCAGCTCTATCGCGCTGAAATGCCGGGGCCGCTGAAAGATAATAAAATGCGGCCGCGTATTGCCGAAACAGCGAAAACACTCTGGCTGATCTATGTTCTGCTGACGGTGGCCTGTGCGCTGGCATTGTGGCTGGCAGGCATGCCGGCCTTTGATGCTATTGGTCACAGCTTCTCGACCATCGCGATTGGCGGCTTCTCAACCCATGATGCCAGCATCGGCTATTTTCACAGCGGCACTATCAATACTATCGTGGCGGTGTTTTTGCTGATCTCAGGCTGTAACTACGGCCTTCACTTTGCCATGTTAAGCGGGCGCAATCTGCGCGTGTACTGGCGCGATCCTGAATTCCGCATGTTTATAGGCGTTCAGCTGACGCTGGTGTTGATCTGCACGCTGGTGCTCTGGTTCCACAATGTTTACGACAGTGGCTGGCAAACGCTAAACCAGGCCTTTTTCCAGGTCGTTTCCATGGCCACCACGGCAGGATTCACGACCGACAGCATCTCACGCTGGCCCTTGTTCCTGCCGGTGCTGCTGTTGTGCTCCGCCTTTATCGGCGGCTGTGCCGGTTCAACCGGCGGTGGCCTGAAGGTTATCCGCATCCTGCTATTATGCAAGCAGGGTAACCGTGAGCTTAAGCGTCTGGTTCACCCGAATGCGGTCTACACCATTAAGCTGGGGAATCGGGCGTTGCCTGAGCGTATCCTTGAGGCCGTATGGGGATTCTTCTCGGCTTATGCGCTGGTGTTCCTGGTCAGCATGCTGGCGATCATTGCCACCGGTGTCGATGACTTCTCGGCATTTGCTGCCGTTGCCGCGACGCTGAATAACCTCGGGCCCGGTTTAGGGGTTGTGGCCGATAACTTCGCTTCAATGAATGACGTGGCGAAATGGATTCTTATCTCCACCATGTTGTTCGGGCGTCTCGAGGTATTTACCTTGCTGGTGCTGTTCACGCCTACTTTCTGGCGTGAATAATTAATAAGGATGCTGATATGAAAGCGCTGATTCTCTATTCCACCCGCGACGGACAAACAAAGAAGATTGCCTCTTCTATAGCCGAGATGATCCGTCAGCACCAGCCATGCGATGTGCTGGATATTCAGGATGCCGCTCTGCCTGACTGGGCGCAGTATGATCGCGTGCTGATTGGCGCCTCTATTCGCTACGGTCATTTCCAGCCGGTCGTCGATAAGTTCGTAAAGCTTCATCTCCCTGCATTGCAGCAGCGTACCAGTGGTTTCTTTTCGGTAAACCTCACGGCGCGCAAACCTGAGAAGCGTTCTCCTGAAACGAATGCTTATACGCAGAAGTTCCTTGCCAGCTCGCCGTGGCAACCTGATTGCTGTGCCGTGTTTGCGGGCGCGCTCTATTATCCGCGCTATCGCTGGTTTGATCGCGTCATGATTCAGTTGATTATGCGTATGACTGGCGGTGAGACCGATTCCACAAAAGAAGTGGAGTACACGGACTGGCAGCAGGTACGCACTTTTGCTAATGATTTTGCACAGTTACCAGGCAAATCGTAGCGAAATAGCGCGATTTGATGAAAATTACTGCGAACAGTAATCTTTTCGCAATAAACACTTGTCAGTCCGCGCGAACTCCCTATAATGCGCCTC